>CAVPJQ010000015.1:0-179488 GCA_963705495.1 uncultured Gammaproteobacteria bacterium
TGTCGACGAGTGTCCAGTTCTTTTGTTGTGCTTCATCGAGCGCCTTTTCGAGATGCCCGATTTGGGATTTACGGTCGTACGCCCATTCACGCTGCGCATCGGTATGCCAGACGATCCCGGCGAATCGGGGTCCATCGCCGGCGAAGGTCCATTCGAGCATCTGTTGATCGCCATCTGAATTACCGAACGCGAAGATCGGCCGCCGACCGATGTGGCGTTGAATGCCAACCGGCTTTCCGGGGCCGTCATCGATGAGTACCGCCTTGGCCTCCTTGACCAGCACGGGTTTCCCGTCGCGCAACTCGAATCGCAGCTCGCCCTGACTGCCCACAACCTGCTCGGGCGGGATGCCGTAGACGCGCTCGGTCCATGGGCGCATGAACTCGATGCCTCCACCGGAGACGATGAAAGTCTTGAACCCGTTGGCACGCAGGTATGCAAGCAGCTCCAGCATCGGCTGGTAGACCATCTCGGTGAACAGGCGCTTGGTCTTCGGATGCCGTGCGGTCTCGGCCCACTGCTTGACGATAGCCTCGAATTCGACGGTGGTCATGCCGGTGTGTGTTGCAGCGATGATAGAGAGGACTCCTTTTTCCCCGCCCGCCAGGGCCGTCTTCATGTCGCCCGCCAGCAGCGATTTGAATGGCTCAGTGGTTTTCCATTCGGGGTGCTGAGGCGCCAACGCTTTCACGCGGTCGACTGCAAAGAAGAACTGGAAATACATCGGCTGTTCGGACCACAGGGTGCCGTCGTTATCAAACGTTGCGATGCGCTCGGGCGCCGGTACGAAGTCCTGCGAGCTCTGGTCGGTCACTTTTGTAACGAAAGTGACTATCCCCTGCTTCGTCGCCCCGTCGTTCCAGGAGGGCAGTGGATCGGCAGCATGGGCGGCGAGTGCGCAAAAGGCGGTGCACAGGGTGGCACCGATCCAAATCGAACGCAGCGCGCGCCTGGACATGGTTCTTCCCCTTTCATCGCGTCTGATCGCCCGAGACGGTTACACGTTTGCGCACGCGGAGAAACTGTACTTTGGTGCAGACGCAAGACGGGCTAGTTCGGTTTGATCGCGCTGCTCACTGCATCCAGCAACTGGCGCCCGCCGAATGGTTTGGAGAGAAACCCCGAGGCTCCAAGCCGTCCGGCCTGCGCCCTGGCATCGGGTCCATCGAACGCCGTGATGAAGATCACCGGCGGATGTACTCCTTCGCGTAGCAGTTGGCGGCGCAGGTCCAACCCGGACTGGTCTGGCAGATGAATGTCGAGGATCAGGCAGGCAGCCGATGCCGCGACGTCGTTGCCCAACAGGTCAGCGGCAGTGGCAAATGATCGGACCGGGAATCCAGCAGCACCGAGCACACGCTCGATCGCTGCGCGCATGCTGTTGTCATCCTCGACCACCACGATGGTGTGCGCTGCTCTGCGCGCTGATTCCTGCTCGCTGGGAACTGCGAGCGACAGGACGGGCTGTGCCATCCAAGGAGAATGCCCATCGCGGGGCAATTAGAGAATTGGCCTCTTGGCCATCGCCCTATGGCACGTTAGTGCAATCTGAGGGGCTTGATCGGAGTCCCGGACCGCAAGGCGCGCAAATCAGGCGGTTTGTGGGGTTCCCGTCTTGCCGCGCGAATTGAGGCCGAGCTGCTCTGCGAAATGCACCAGCTCTGCCACCGAGGCGGCTTGCATCTTCTGCATCACATGAGCGCGGTGCGCTTTGACTGTCCGTTCCGCCGTACCCAACTCCGCCGCGATCTGCTTGTTGAGCCTGCCGATCACGATGCGCGCGAAAACATCGCGTTCACGTGCGGTCAGCATGACGTAGCGCGAGCGCAGCGCATTGCGGCCATGGTGCCTTTCACGCCGTGCCACATCACGCTGCACAGCGTTTGCCACGGCGCCGAGCAATACCTCCCGCTGGATCGGTTTCGTCAGGAAATCGACCGCGCCCGCCTTCATTGCGCGCACGCTGGTGGGGATGTCGCCGTGGCCGGTGAGGAAGATGATCGGCAGGTGATCGTCGCGTTTGCCCAGTGCTTCCTGCAGTTCCAGTCCACTCGGCCCGGGCAGGCGAATATCGAGAATGATGCAGCCCGGTTCATCGAGGGGCGGGGCCAGTAGCATCGCACCGGCGGACGGGTAACCGCGAACGCCGTAGCCCGCCGCATGCAACAGGCGCGTGATGGCCGTGCGCATGGAATCGTCGTCATCTACGACATGCACCACCGGTATGGGCGTCGCGGCGCTCATACCGCAGCCCTTACGTTTGCTACCTGGGGCTGCGCCTCAGACACCACGACCTCGGCCATGTGAGTCACGGGCAACGCAAAACGGAACGTCGCCCCGCCTTGCAGGTTGTTTTCAGCCCAGATCCTGCCTTCGTGCGCCGTAATGATCGAACGGGCGATCGACAGGCCCAATCCCAAGCCATCCTCCTTGGTCGAATAGAAAGAGTCGAACAAGTGAGTGCGAAGCTGCGGCGCGATGCCCGTGCCGCTGTCCGCTACCGCGACCTCGACCTGGTTATTCACCAATCGAGATCTGACATGCACACGTCGTTCGCCCGCCGGCTTTGCGGCCATGGCATCCATCGCATTGAGAAGCAGGTTGAGCAGTACCTGCTCGATGTGTACCCGGTCGGCAGCAACCAGGGGCAGCGCGATCTCGAGCTCAGTGCTCAGGTCGATGTCACGGCGCCGCGCGTTCTCCAGGAGGAGCCGGACAACGTCGTTGATCGTGCGGTTCAGATCCAGCGGCTGCAGCTCGCGCTCGCGCTTGCGGAGCAAGGTCCGCATGTGGCTAATGACCTCGCTGGCGCGCAGGTCATCGCGACGGATGTCGACCAGGATCTGGCGCACTTCATCGAGCTGGGACGGGTCACGGTCCAGCAGCAACTCCGCCGTGTCCGCATTGCTCAGAATGGCGCCGAGTGGCTGATTGATTTCATGGGCGATTCCGGCGGCCAGCTCGCCCACCATCGCCAGCCGCGCGGCGTGCATCAGCTCGTTGCGCTGGTGATTGAGCTCGAGCTCGACTCGATGCCGTCGCCGGCCCTGAATCAGCAGCGCGACCAGGAACAGGCAGACCAATACGCCGGCAGCGATGCCTGCAATGATGGTCCCACGGTTCGCCTCCCAGTAGGTCGGCGTGCGAAAACGCACATCGCAGCCGGGCGGAAGCCGACTCTGTGCTACCGACCAGCGCGCCAGCTCGC
The DNA here is from genome assembly GCA_963705495.1 of uncultured Gammaproteobacteria bacterium. Taxonomy (GTDB): domain Bacteria; phylum Pseudomonadota; class Gammaproteobacteria; order Steroidobacterales; family Steroidobacteraceae; genus DATBVX01. Next base: position 3,209 of record CAVPJQ010000015.1, read on the forward strand.
GCGCATCGACCATGCACGCCGGAACGGGAGTCGGCGGCAGCGTCGCATCCTCGGGGTTCCTCCCTTCGAGGATCCGCCCCGCGAGCGCACCCGCGAGTCTGCCCTGCTCCTCCCAGCTCGAAATCGATCCACCGAGAATGCCGTGCCCAAGGTAGGTATCGAACATGCTGAAGATCGGCACGCGCGTGGCCTTGGAGAGCTGTTCCAGCACATCGCGCGGCAGATACCTCTGACCGGACGCATCGTTGAAGACGCTGGTGAACAGGATCACGCTGTCCTCGCTCAGGTCCCCGACGCTCTCCAGCATTTGCTGCACTGACTGGTTGGAAATCTGCCTGACTTCCAATCCCGGGCGAAGATTGCGCAGCTGTCGCTCGGCGCGCCCCAACCACTCCTGGTCATAGTCCGAAGTCCCGCTGATGATGACGACGTTGCCGGTGCCCGGACGCAGCTCCATGGCGAGCTCAATCGTTCCAGCCACGTCGAAGCGCATCGGCACACCGACGATGCCAGGCTCTGGTCTTGGCGAAAGCTCCTCTTCAGGGACTCCGCTGAATACGACTGGTATCCCCGGCCACCGCTGCGAGCGATGTTGCTGTACGAATTCAAGCGCGCTGCCACGGACAGCGATGATCAGATCTGGTGCGACCTGGCGTGGTTCTCGCGTCATTGCCCGGGAGGGCCGCGCCCGGAGTTCGGGCTGAGTGCGCAGCGAATCGATGGTCTCTGAGGAGAATTCGACCTTGCTTCCCCACTCTGCGCGCAGCGCCGCGCGCACCGCCTGATCCTGCTCGACCACCGAGGGCTCAAACAGGTCGCCGCCGTGCAGGATGAGCACATGGCGGAGCAGCGATGTCGAGCTTGGTGGAGCGCCGGCCGCAAGCGAGCTGGTGGTTGCCAACACGCTGATGACCGCCGCCCACGCACAACAACAACGATTCCCTTTGCGCGTGATGGCTATTCCCTCGCTATTCGCCTCTGCTGCAACCAGGATTCGATCGGCCGCGCGTCTTTGGTTTTCGCTATTGCGTGGCCGGCCCTGGGCGCGCCTTGACGCAATATTGACATCGCCACTCGCCTCAAGTCCACCCGCGCGCACTCAGTCGCGGCCTGATGGGCCGGAAAATAGTGTGGAGGCCGTGTATTGCGACTTTGCGATTCCGCACCGAAGTCGGACCGGCGGAAGCCCGCAGCCCGGCAAGGCGGAGAAAGGGGCGCTCCCAGCAAGGGCGCGCCCCTCTTTCAGAGCTCTAAGGTTGTCCTACAAGCGGCGCGTTCGCCTGAACATTTAGATCAAGCATGGTGGCGATCTCGTTTTCGATCTGCAGGAACTGAGCGCCACGCACCGGCGATACCGCGCGCGCGATCTTTCCCGAATAGGTCTCCCATAGGTCGATCCGCTCGTGCTGCATCTTGAGCCAGCGCTTGGTGAGATCCCTAGCCTGGTCAGGATCGAAGGTTGTTGCGCTCTGTGCGATCGTGAAGTCGTTCGCGAACTTCAGACGCTTGTCGCTGAAGGCGTTGAGCTTCGTTTCATAGTCCTCGTAGATCGGCCAGAATTTCTGCGCTTCGGCGTCGTTGAGCTTCATGACCTCATTGATAGTCTCCTTCTTCGCCGCATTGAAGTCAGCCCGGTACTTCTCGAGCAACGCTTTTGTCTGCGCATCCTGAGCGACCGCGGCTCCCGCGCCAGCGAGCAGCGACACTCCCAGGAGCACGGCCATGATCCCTCGGGTCCAACGCTTGACCATCGTGGTTACTCCTCTGTGAATCGAAACGGTACGCGGAGCGACCCTCAGCTGGCGTCTTCGCGCTTCCAGCTGCTGTCCGGATCGAACACCTTGATCTCGGCGCGCGAGTTTCGCCGTGTCCGGCCCGAGGTCCTTGGAGAACACGACCCCATCGTGATTCACCATGAACGTCATCACCCCGCTATTACCGTATTCGGCCGGATATGCGATCAGGCCAAAGCCGCCGATCATCTTGTCTCGCACCATGTAGTCGTAGGCTCTGCCGGCCGCATTCGGACCCTGCGCCTTCAGCAGTGCGTAATAGTAGCCATGGAAGGGCTGGGGTCCTTTCTTGTCATCCTGCAGATAGCCTTCGCTGCGTGCAGCCGCGAACGCAGCGCCGAGCGGGCTCGGTGCCTCATCACCGCTCGTCTCCCAGTAAAGGCCGTCGTGCTTTCCAGGACTGCTGATCAACTGCTGTGCGTAGTGCAGCAAGGGATCGTTGTCGGCGTTGCGCGTGTAGTACTCGCGTTGCGCATCGACATACGCAAGGCAAGCCTGGATGGCCGACAACTCATTGCGTCCCACGCGGCGGTCGATGAGTTCTTCGTTGCCCGCGGCGCTGTCGAAGCGCCACTTGCCGTTCTCCTGCACCAAAGGGTATGGGAACGGCCAGTTGTCAGGTCCCACCTGAATGACCTGCGAACCGTCCTCGCGCTCCTCCAGGGAATGAGAAGCGCCATACAATTCGACGAACCGCGCGCGCGCGTTTCGATCCTGGATCGGATCGCCTGATTCGATCGCGGGTTTGGAGTCCTTGCCCAGCACGCGAAGGACCGGACCGGTATTTTCGGCCTTGAGCGCCGCGACCAGTCCATCTGCCGCCTCCTGCGGCGACGCATAGGTCTTCTGCTTGCCGACGAGATCGCAGCCCCCCAGCAAGAGCGCCAGCGCGCAGCCGATGAGTACGACCCGTGTACGCAAAGCTTGCAACTGCATAAGTATCTCCTCCCCTCAGCGACGCCGGCCGCCGCCGCGTGACATGCCGCTCGCTCCCCGGCTTGACGTACCACGGCTGCTCGCGGCGCGAGTGCTGCTGCCACTGTTCATGCCGCCGAACGCACTCGAGCTGCTGCTGCGGTTGCTCGCTCCGGAACGGTTGCTGCTACTGACATCGCGACTCTGACCGCCCATGTCCCGGCTCTGCCCACCCTGATCGCGGTTCTGTCCGCCCAGATCACTGGTACCGGCCGTGTCGCGGGTCTGACCGCCAATCTGGTTGCCCTGCGCATCACGCATGTTTCCAGCACCTTCACGCGAGATATCCTGTCGACCTTCCTCGGCACGGCCGCGATATTCGTTTCGAGCCTGGGTCGCCTGCGGATTGCTTGCCTTGCCAAACTTCTGCTGCGTGCCCTGATCTCGATACTCCACACCTTTGCGGTGCTCGGGATTGTGCTGCCAGGACTGATTGTTGCTGCGGTTGCTGACGTTGGTGTCCCGGTTGTTGATGTTCGTGTTCCGGTTATTGATGTCAGTGCGGTTGAAGTTGTTGTAGTTGTTGACGTTGATGTCGACGTCACTGTGTCCCCAGTTGCAGTTACCCCAAAGGGCGCCGCCCACGATCACGCCCGCGGTGAAGGAGAAGAACGCCGCACCCGGTGGGTATGCGTACACGGGATAAGGCGGATAGGCGGGATATGCCCATGCGCCATATACGACCGTCGGGTTATAGGTCGGTACGTAAACGACCTCTGGATCGGTGGGCGCGATCTCGATGATCGTGGTCGTCGAAGAGCCGGCGGGCGCAGGTTCTGTTGTGACCTTTTGCTCCTTCGAGCTGCTGAGATTTCCTTCAGCTTTCGCCTTCGCCCTGAGGCGTTGGACGGCGTCCATCACGCCCTTTTGATCGGCGAGAAAGGCATCGCCAAGCTTCTGCGTCCAGTCGAGCTTGTCGTTCATTCCGGCGAGCACGTCCGGGAACGCGGTCAGCGACTTGACGGCAGGATCCCAAGTCTGTTTTTCCAGGGCCGTTTGCAGAGCGTCGCCGGTGACCTTCGGATTCGCCTTCGACCAGCGTGCCGCTTCCACGATCTCGAGCGGATAAGTGGACGCCATGAATATCTGCGCCAGCAACGAGTCCGGATATAGCGCGATGGGCGCCACGATCTGCTCGAGCTCTTCGGGTTTGAAGGTAGGTTGCTGCGGTGGTGCTGCCTCCTGAGCCGAGACGCAGAAGCCAACAGCCATGAGCAACCACAGGCACCATGGCAACCGGTTAGCGAACGAGCGTGCGAGCTTCATGTGCTCACCTCGCGCAGTTGTGTGTCATCCCCAGGAGCCGTTAGGCCCGACTCCCACTTGTCAAACTGGGCACGGACCAGTGGCCCGTCCATGCCCGTGTTTCTACTTGGCGGGCGGATTCGGGAAATTGCTGAAAATCTGGGCGATCACCGCGTCGACCGCCGGTCCCGGATTCTTACGCATTTCGTCCGTCACGCGGCCGTTGGCGACACCCTGCCAGACCAACTGACCCTGTTTTGCATCGACAAGGTCTACGCTCAGAGTGCCCTCGCGGTAGTTGTACGTCTGAACATCCTGCGGGTATCCAGCCCAGGCGCCGTAGTAGCCGGCGCGATAACCGTAGAACCCAGCTCCCGCACTGGGTGTCGAGTGAATCTCCTGCTTCTCCTGCACCTTGAGATAGAAATTAGCTTTCAGGTCAGGGTTCGCCTCGTCGTAGCGGTATCCCTTGCTCTCGAGCTGCGTGCGAGTCGCCTGCTTGAGACGGCTGGTGATGATCGTGGAGTACTGAGCGCGATCTGTGGCAACCGCGTCGAAGAAAGCGAAAGTCTTGTAGGCGGACATGTCGGCTGTCGGGTCTTTGTCCACGCGGATGTCCGGCCCGGTTGCACAGCCGGCGAAACCGAGGACACCCACAAGGATGACCGCGGAGCCGAGGGTGCGGAGATGACGCATAAAAAGGTCCTTGTTGTTCCCGTGACAGCGGATCAGAGGTTCGATGTGAGTCGACCCGCGTTGGCGCATCGACACGAAGCAGCACAGCTCTTGCCGCAGCGGGTAGCCTACCCGTTGCGCGCTCCCAACCCCAATAGTCCTCCGGCCCAATTGCGCCTGCCAGAGTGATCGCGCTACGCTCCGTGCGCTGCCGCGGCCTGCTCTTGAGCCGCCTGTTGTCTTGTAACCCCTGCCTGAATTTTCCCCGCCTACCCTGGTCCAGAGGGTTTAGTGGCGAATGATCATGCGTAATCCGATTCTGATCACTGTTGCCGTGTTCTCGATCTGGCTCGTGGCCTGCACCACAACGGGTTCCGGCGCCACCGCGCCCGAGATGACCGAGGACGGGCTAAGAAAGGTCAACGTCAGGGGCGTCGACGCCGCCTACGTTCGTCCGGGCTCGAGCCTGGGCACCTACAAGCGCATTCTCCTCGACCCTGTGCAGGTTTCCTTCAGCAAGGACTGGAACCCGGACAAGACCGGATCGCATATGCCCCTGAGTAACGAGGATCGCGAAAAAATTCGCCGGGACCTGGCAGAGCTGTTCGTGACCACAGCAACCGAAGTGCTCGAAAAAGGGGGATATCCAGTCGTGACCGAGGGCGGACCCGATGTCCTTCGGGTGACGGCCCAGCTGGCGGATGTGTACATCAACGCTCCGGACACGATGTCTGCCGGGCGTTCCTACAGCTTCGTCATGAGCGCGGGCCACATGACCCTCGTAGCGGAACTACGCGATTCCGAGACCGGGCAGATCATGGCACGGGTGTTCGATAAGCGTGAAGCGCGCAACGATCAGTACCTGCAACTCGCCACGAGCGTGTCCAATTCGGCCGAAGCCCGCGATATCGTCAGGACCTGGGCAAATGTCCTGTTGGGCCGTCTGAACGCTGTGCGGGTCCAGCCCACGCCGTCGCCGTAGACCATCTCAGGTAGGGCTCTCACAGGGCTACCCGGTAGATTTGCGGACTGTCCCCTCGCAATCGCGGTGAGCTATGATGCGCTCGCCGTTCATCGGATCGGCGTCTTCGTGAGGTCACAGCAAGATGATCCGCTCAATACGTATTCCGCAGATTCTGGCTTTGACGGCCTGTTGCGGTGGGGGCTGGCGCAGGCGCAACAGATGCAAGCTGAGGGGCAGTCGGCCCGCGGCCCGATCGACCAGGACTGGCAGTTCAGCCTCGGAACCTTCCTCGTTACCAGCGACACGACGCTGAAGGTGAACGGAGACACCATAGAGGGGACCGACGTCAACTGGGAGAATGAATTCGACTTCGGCGACAAGGATCAATTCAGGCTCGACGCGTTCTGGCGCTTTGCTGAGCGCCACAAGTTGCGGGTGATGTGGTTCGAGAACAACCGTACCGCCTCGCGGACGCTCACGCGGGAAATCGACTTTCAGGACCAGATTTTTCCGGTCACTACGACTGTCAGTGCCGGCCTGGACGAACAGATCGTCGAGCTCGCCTATGAATACGCCTTCTACAAGACCGAAAAGCTCGAGCTTTCCGGCTCGGGGGGCATCCACATGCTGAAATTCGACGCCAGCCTGAGCGGAACCGTCGCGACGCCCGGCGGAGGTGCCGAGACCAGGGCAGCGAGTTCTGACGTGACCGGTCCGCTGCCCGTGATCGGTTTTCACGCGCTCTGGGACATGGGCCACCACTTTTATCTGGATGGCCTGGTGCAGTTCTTTTACATCAGTTTTGACAACTTCGACGGCAGCATTTCGGACGTCAAGTTGACGGCCACCTGGATGCCGTGGCGCAACTTCGGCATCGGCCTGGGCTATAACAACTTTCGCACCCGCGTAGATGTCAGCAAGAACGATTTCGACGGCCGGCTGAAATTCAACTACCGTGGCGCCATGGCGTTCGTGACCTTCGCCTTCTGATGCGGACGTTCGACGGGCGCGATCACTCGAGAGGCAGACCGACGTAGTTCTCTGCGAGCGTCTGCTGCGCGGCGCGCGATGAAGCGATGTATTCGAGCTCGGCGAGCTGACGGCGTCGATCGAACGCGTTGTCGGTGTCGAACCGGTGCAGCAGCGCGGTCATCCACCACGAGAAGCGCTGCACTTTCCAGATCCGTTGCAGGCACACCTCTGAGTAGCGCTGCAGCTGCTCTTCGCTTCCGTCCTTGTAAGTAGCTGGTCAACGCGTGCGCGAGGACATGGACGTCCGCGATCGCAAGGTTCATGCCCTTGGCGCCGGTCGGAGGAACGATGTGCGCGGCATCGCCCGCCAGGAACAGCCGTCCAGACTGCATCGGCTCGACGACGAAACTGCGCATGGCGGTGACCGATTTCTGTTGAATGGGTCCGGTCGTCAATGAGAATCCGTCGCGCGTCTCGAGCCGCAGCTGCAGTTCGTCCCACACCCGCTGATCGGGCCATTGGTCGAGGTTCTCGTCCGGCGCACATTGCAGGTACAGCCGGCTCAATGTCGGCGAGCGCATGCTGAGTAGCGCAAACCCGTTGTCGTGCAGCGCGTAGATCAACTCCTGGGAGGCGGGGGGTGCGCCAGCCAGAATTCCGAGCCAGGCGAACGGGTAGACGCGCTCGAACACGTTCACGCCGGATGCGGGAAGGTATGAGCGGGACATTCCGTGAAAACCATCGCAGCCGGCAACGAAGTCGCACTCGAGCACGTGCGTTTGATCGGCGGCTCGAAACTTCAACCGTGGCATCTTGCCACTCAGGTCACTGAGCTGAACATCGGCAACTTCGAACACCAAGGGCAGACCCGCCTGCACTCGCGCTGCAATCAGATCTTTCACGACCTCATGCTGGCCATAGATCATGACGCTCTTGCCCGTGAGTGCCTCGAAGTCGATGCGATGACGGCTTCCCTGGAAGCGCAACTCGATTCCGTGATGCAGAAGACCCTCACGCTGCATCCGCTCGCCGACGCCCGCGGCATCGAGGATGGCGACACTCTGATGCTCCAGAACTCCGGCCCTGATGCGGCTTTCGGCGTGCGCTCTGCTGGTCGCTTCGAGCACAACTGAATCGATGCCGTTTCGATGCAGCAGCTGACCGAGCAGGAGCCCGGCCGGGCCAGCACCGATGATTGCGACCTGCGTGCGCTGCGCGTTCACTTCCGCCCTTTCGCTCTTTTGACTCCAGCGGACAGCTTCTCCAGCAGCCTGAGCAACGCAGTCCGCTCGCGCCCAGAAAGGCCGTCCGTTGCTTGCCGGTCCATCAACGCCGCATCGCTTGCAAAGCGCTCGACCTTGCGCATCCCGGCGGCGGTCAAGACGAGAGACACGCCGCGACCGTCGTGCTTTGGAGTTTGCCGTGCAAGCCAGCCGCGACGCTCGAGCGAGTCGAGGAGCTTGGTCATGTTCGGCCGCTTGACGACGAGTGCTGCCGCCAGCTCACCGGGTCGGATGCCGGGGTTGCTCTGAATGACCATCAGCGCCGAGTACGCACCCGGATGCACATGATGACGCCGCCAGAGCTCGCGATGAAAGTGATCGTACACGTGGAGCTGGGCGATGCGGACCGCGAAGCCCACCAGGCTCGTCAACGCCGACAGGTCGATCGAGGCTGCTACCCGCGTGCTTCGCGACAGGTCAGTGCGCCTTTGACTGTCCGCCATACCCGCAACCCGTGCTCAGTTGGCCTGCGCCTGTGCCGCCGCGAGGGCGGCGTCCCGTTGTGCGAAGCTGCCGTTCGCCTTTGCAAGCTGTTCGAGGAGGGGCGCTGGCTTCCAATAGTCCCCATACAGAGCGTGAAACCGGGCGATCTGCGCGTAGACCTCACGCACATCAAGCGTATCCGCGTAAAACATCGGCCCGCCACGAAAGCGCGGGAAACCATAGCCCGTGGTCCAGATGACATCCAGGTCACTGGCACGCGCCGCGATGCCCTCCTCCAGGATCCGGGCGCCCTCATTGATGAGTGGATACACACACCTCATCTCGATCTCATCGTCTGCGATGGAAGCGCGCCGTGCGATGCCGAACTTTCTGGCGAGCCGCTGCGCGATCTCATTGACCTCGGGATCTGCAAGTGGCGTGCGATCGCCGGGCTGATAGCGATAGAAGCCAGAGCCACTCTTCTGGCCGAGACGGCCCAGGCGTGCGAGCTCGTCCGTCACCTCATGGTAGGGCGCTGGGCGATGCGCCCGTATCCCCACCGTCTCGCGCGCTTTGAAGCCCACATCGTTGCCGGCCATATCGCTCATGACAAAAGGTCCCATGGCGAAACCGAATGACTCCAGTACCCGATCGACCTGCTCCGGCGTCGCGCCCTCCAGAACCAGTTGATCCGCTTCGCGCAGATACCCTTCCAGCATCATGCGATTGCCGGCGAACCCGTAGCACACGCCCACTACGACGCCGACCTTGCGCAGCTTCTTCCCGAGCGCGACCGCCGTGGCAAGCGTCTGCGCAGAAGTCCGGGCTCCGCGCACGATCTCGAGCAGGCGCATGACATTCGCCGGGCTGAAGAAATGCAACCCCACGACGTCTTCCGGTCGACCCGACTCGAGGGCTATCTCATTGAGGTCGAGCGTCGAGGTATTGCTGGCGAGCACTGCATTGGGGCGCGCGAGCCGGCCAAGTTCACGGAAGATCTTTTTCTTGAGGGCAACGTCCTCAAACACGGCTTCGATCACCAGGTCGACGTCCGCAAGCCGGGAGAAATCGACGCTCCCCTCGATGAGTCCGATGCGCTCTTGCGCCTGCGCGCTCGTGATACGTCCACGGGTAACCGCGCTTTCGATTGTTGAGCGGATGCGTCCCAGCCCGCTTTCAAGCAGGTCCGGTGCCGATTCGATGAGCTGCACGGCAATACCGGCGTCCGCACACGCGACCGCGATTCCTCCCCCCATGGTGCCGGCGCCGATGACCCCGACGCGATTGATGGGGCGCGCTACAACGCTTGGCGACAGCCCGGGTACGCGGCTCACTGCGCGCTCGGCAAAGAACAGATGCCGAAGCGCCCTCGATTCCGCTGAGAACTCAGCTTGTCTCGCGATCTCCGCTTCCTTCTCAAGGCCTGCATCAAACGGAAGCCGCGTGGCCGCGCTGATGGCATCGACTGCCCACTGCGGCGCTTGTTGTCCGCGCATCCGCTTGGCAGCAGCTGCGAGGCCCTTTTGCAGGAAGGCTGCATCGAACCCAGTCGCATCGACCGAACGGTGACTGGTGGGCCGCGGGCCCGTCTTGGTCGCGATCAGCTCCTCCAGGTAAGTTCGTGCACCGGTCAGCAGGTCACCTTCGATCAGGCGGTCGATTAGCCCCAGCTTGCGCGCTGCTTCCCCCGAGATCGGAGCGGCGCTGAAGATCATCTCGAGCGCAGCCTTTGCCCCCACCAGGCGTGGCAACCGTTGCGTTCCACCCGCTCCGGGGATGAGACCGAGCGTCAGTTCTGGCAAACCCAGCTTCGCCTCGGGCGCAGCGCAGCGATAGTGGCACGCGAGAGCCAGTTCCACGCCCGCCCCCAGGGCGGTGCCATGGATTGCGGCCAGCACGGGTCGTGAAAAGCTCTCGATGGCCGCAAACAATTCCCGAAAGGTCGGCGGTGGCACCGCACCGAATTCGTTGATGTCGGCTCCGGCGCAGAACGTTCGACCCTTGCAGGCAATCAACACACCCTGCACGGCCGAATCCGCAGCGAGGGAGGTAAAGACCTCGAGGAGTCCGGCGCGCACTTTTGCGGATATCGCATTCACCGGCGGGCTGTCTATGAAGACGACGGCCAGCGAGCCGTGTCGCGCGATCGAAACTAGTGCACTCATTGGTTGACCCTCAGGGATTCAGGCTGGGTGCATCGCAGCGTGGTGACTACGATAGTGCCGGACCGTGGACGCCAGAATCAGGCCCGCCAGACAAGAGGCTACACCGATCGTCCAAAGCATCGAGCTGCCCACGCGTTGCTCGTCCTTGAACACGAAATCGGTCAACAGGCCGGGCACGAGCGGACCGAGTCCCAGCCCCACGACGTTGAGCACGACGACGAACAGGGCTCCAACCTGACCGCGGATCTGGTTCGGCACGATCAGCTGCATGGCGGCATACGATGCACCGGTCGGGGCCGCGCTGAAGAACAGTGCCGGCGCGAGCAGTGTCAGAGTACCCACCGGCGAACCGGCACTGAGGGCCAGCGGATAACAGATCGCGCAACCGATGGCACTCACGATTGCGGTACGCAGGCCGGCCTCACGCACGCCTCGCGCCTGCCAACGATCGGTCACCTTGCCGCCGCAATAGACCCCGATGCAGCCTGCGCACACCGTGATCAAGCCGAGCAGGAAGCCAGCGCGCCCGGGTCCCCAACCGTAGACGCGCTGGAAGAACGTCGGCGCCCACGCCGAGAACGAGTAGTTGACGGTCGCAATGAACGCCATGCCCAGGCCGAATCCGACGATCGACTGCCACTTCAAGCGAACCTGCCCGAACACCTCGCCGATCGTCAGGCGTGACACTGTGCCATCGGAACTTCGCAGCACATCTCTGCGTACCGGCTCGCGGAGCGTGAGTACCCAGAGTGCGAAGAGCACTCCCGGCAGGCCGATCGCGAGGAACGTGACGCGCCACGACGCCATGGTGCCGAGCAGCGGGACATCGACCTGGGGCTGCCCCGTGACAGCAGCCACGACCGCTCCCCCGACGATCAGAGCGAACCCGATCCCGATAAAGAGGCCCATCGAGTAAATGCTGAGCGCGGTGCTGAGGCGATTGCGCGGCATATAGTCAGCGATCAGGGAAAATGCCGACGGCGCCAGCGAGGCCTCACCCACACCGACGCCGACACGCGCGGCAAACAAGGACCAGAATCCGCGTGCGCCGCTGCAAAGCGCCGTCATGGCGCTCCAGGTCACGATGCCGATTGCGATGATGTTGCGCCGGCTGTGCCGATCGGCCAGCCACCCCATCGGCAGCCCCAGGAGGGTATAAAAGAGTGCAAAGGCGAAACCCTGCAGTAATCCCACCCGCGTGTCACTGATCCCCAGGTCCGCCTTCATCGGCGCAACCAGCAGGCTGAGAATCTGCCGGTCGATGAATGACAGCGTGTAGCAGGCCATCAGCACCACGACGACATACCATGCGTATCGCGTCGCATGCGTGGTCGCCGCGCCCTCGCCTATGCCGGCCGGTCGCAGCACGGCAGGTCGCGCGTCGACACTCATTCCGTCCCCCTGCGTCATGGAACGGCAGGTGGCGAAGCGGCCAGCTGCCTGCGCTGACATGTGTAGCGTGGGTAGTTATACTTTTCAACTATCTTCGGAGGGGCCGCCGTGAACATCGCAGACCTCGTGGCGATCGACGTGCATACGCACGCAGAAGTCTCGTGCCGGGATCCCCACGATGAGTTCGGCAAGGAGTTCGATGAAGCGGCGGCGCGCTACTTCAAGATCGAGCGTCGTCCGACGATCGAGGAGACCATCGCGTACTACCGCGAGCGGCGCATCGGGCTGGTGATGTTCACTGTCGATGCAGAATTCGAGATGGGCCGCCGGCGCATCAGTAACGACGAGGTGCTGGAGGCGGCCGCGAAGAATGCCGATATCATGCTGGGCTTTGCGAGCATCGATCCGCACAAAGGCAAGCTCGGGCTGCGCGAGGCGCGTCGGCTCATCGATGCGGGCGTGGTGCGCGGCTTCAAGTTTCACCCCACCGCGCAGGGCTTCTTCCCGAACGATCGCATCGCCTATCCTTTCTACGAGCTGATTTCCGCGGCCAGGCTACCGACGATCTTTCACAGCGGCCATTCCGGAATCGGCACCGGCCTGCGCGGCGGTGGCGGCCTGCGACTCAAGTACTCGAACCCTATTCACCTGGACGATGTCGCGGTGGATTTTCCGGACATGCCGATCGTCATCGCGCACCCCTCCTGGCCCTGGCAAGACGAGGCGCTGTCCGTGTGCCTGCACAAGCCTAATGTCTACATCGACCTGTCAGGCTGGTCGCCCAAGTACTTCTCACCGTCGCTGGTGCAATACGCGAATACTCAGCTCAGGCACAAAATGCTGTTCGGGTCTGACTTCCCGCTCATCACGCCGGACCGCTGGATGAAGGATTTCGAGACTGCCGCCTTCCGCCCGGAGGTGCGTCCCCTGATCCTCAAGGAAAACGCTGTGCGCTTGCTCAAGCTCGCAGCCTGAGCCTGCTCTTGATTGCACTGACGCTTAGGCGTATTCCGATGGCACGCGCGCAGGCCGCACGCCCGTAGAATAACAAGCTACCGCCAGAGAGGTCAGAAGCCGTGTCACTTCGCCGCCTCATCGTCATCGTTCTTTCCGTCGTGGGAGCCGTGCTCCTCGCGATCGTGCTCTACGTCGCTTTCGCCGATCTGGGTGGACACAAGGGCCGCATCGAGGCGTTCGTCACCAAGCAGACAGGCCGGCCTTTCGCGATCGACGGGGCATTGCAGATCAAAGTGCTCCCGTCCGTCTCTGTCCTCGCCGAGCGCGTTCGCGTCGGCAATGCGGAATGGGGCTCGAAGCCGCAGATGGTCGAGATCGGGCGCCTCTCGACTCAGATCGGGCTGTGGTCGCTGATCTCAGGGCCCGTGGACGTGCGCTCGTTCGAGCTAAGTGACGTCTCGGTTCTCCTCGAAAAAAATCGCGAGGGCAAGGGCAATTGGGCGTTCGGCGGTGCACCAGAAGAGAAACCCGACTCGGGCGCCACCGAGTTCCCGGCGGTCATCCTGCACGCCAAAATCAGCAATGTGGAGGTCACCTATCGCGAGCCCGGGGAGCCGGACCGCGTCGCGCTCCTTGAGACGTTAACCATCGATCCGGGACCGGATGGCCTCTTGGCGATCTCCGGGAAAGGAAAGCTCGACGAGTACCGGACTTCACTGGAGGGACACGTGGGGCCAATCGAGGCGCTCTTCTCCGGGCGGAACATCCGCATGGCGATTCAGGGGGCGATCGAAAGGCTGCAACTCGACATCAACGGCAGCCTCGGCCGTCTCGATCCGCTGGACGGTGCGGATCTCGTCCTGAAGCTCGAGCATCCGGACCTGGGCGGGATGCTCAAGAACCTTCGATTGCCGGTCGTCGCGACGGGTGTGCTGAGCGTCGACGCCAAGCTGAAGGACGCCGGCAAGCTTACCCAGCTCGATGTAGACGCCAAGCTCGGCGACATGACGGCTAAAACAAACGGAACGCTTCAAACGCTCGGCCTGCCCGGCTCCGACCTCAAGTTTGAAGTCTCGGTCGCGGACGTGGACCGGCTCGCGAAGGTATTCGATGTCACCGGCCTGCCGGCCGAGGCCCTGAAAGTCAGCGGGCGCGTCGCGTCCTCGCGCAAGGAGGTCAAGCTCGACGGGCTGAGCGCCAAGTTGGCCGGCGCTCAGGTGAAAGCCGACGGCACGATCCGCCTGGCTCGCGAGCGGGACGCCGACATCCGTTTCGAGCTCGGCGCCGAGAACCTGATGAAGCTGCGCAAGGGGCTGCCGGACCTGCCCTTTTCCATGAGCGGAAATTACCTCGAAAGCCGCGACAAGCTGGAGCTGAAGAACCTCAAGTCGAGCATCGGTAAAACCGAGATCTCTGGATGGGTGTCGATGGCGCGCAATGGCAAGAAACATATCGAGGCCGATCTCGCCTCCCCTGTTCTCGACCTGACACCGCCTGCAACCGAGCAAGCTGACAACAAGGCGAAGCCGAAACCGGCCGGTAGTTCAGGCGCCCCGCCCGCAGAGGCGAAACAGCCTGCGAAAGAGCCGAAGAAGAAGTACGTCTTCAGTGAGGAGCCGCTACCGCTCGACAAGCTGAAGAGTGCCGATGCGAAGGTGCATTTCGTTGTTACCGAAATGAAGCTCTCCGCGGGAGTGCTGAAAGACGTCGATGGCACGCTGATCGTCGACTCAGGTCAACTGGCGTTCGACGGGCGCGCGAAAGGCGGGATCGAGGGCACTCTCGACAGCGCCGTCAAGCTGAAATCGACCAGCGACGGAGCCGCCGACCTGAAGCTTGATCTCGCCATCAAGAACATGCGCGCCGGCCTTGTTACCGGCGACGAGATTGATCCGCGCCTCGTACCGCCGACGAGCATCGCCGCAAACCTCCAGGCGAGCGGCGTCTCGGCACACCAGATTGCATCAAGCGCCAACGGACAGGTCCTGCTGACGCAGGGACCCGGTAAGACCAAGGACATATTCACGATGGTCGGAGGCGACATCTTCGCCCAGCTTGCGAGCAAGCTGAACCCGTTCTCGGCACAGGATCCGTACACCCAGCTGGATTGCACCGTCGCTCGCGTCGACATCGTGCACGGCCAGGCGACTGTCGAGCCGGTGCTGATGCAGACGGCGAAGGTCACCATCACCGCGAACGGCAAGGTGGATCTTCACACGGAGCAGCTCACCGTCGACTTCAACACCCGTCCGCGCGAGGGTATCGGTGTCAGCCCGGGAATGTTTACCAACCCCTTCATCAAGCTCGAAGGAACACTTGGGAGCCCGAGGGTGGGAGTTGGCGCCAAGGGCGTGGCATCCGGCGCCTTGGCCGCAGCAACCGCCGGCGTGTCAGTGGTTGCGAAAGGCGCTGTGGACCGCGCCATGGGAGAGGCGGACCTGTGCAAGAAGACGCTCGAAGAGGCCGCGCACCCCGCCGCAGCCGTGGATAAAGCGGCCAAGGACGGCGCCAAGCAATGATTCATGCCATGCGGTCTGGCGTAAACTGCGCCATATCCGATCCGCGATCCAGATCCGAAGGCGACTAAGTACAACAAACACAGGGAGAAGAATCATGGGAAATCGCTTCAGAATATCGTGGGCCATTCTCGCGGCCCTCGCGTTGACACTGCTCGGTACGGGCGGGGCTATGGCGCAGACCCAAACCGTGAAGACCGACGTCCTCATGTTCGAGGTCATTGCGGTGGACGGCAACAACGTCGTCGTCCGTGATCAGAATGGCACGCGTGCGTTAACGGTGCCTGAGGACTTCAGGTTCACGGTGGACGGTAAGCCGATGTCTGTGCATGACCTCACGCCGGGCATGAAGGGCAGCGCCACGGTCACCACGACTACGACGGTTCGCCCGGTGTATGTGACTGAGGTGAAGAAGGGTGTGGTCGTGAATCAGGTCGGTACTTCCGTCAGCGTGCGTACTGAGCAAGGTGTCCGCCGCTTCACGCAGAGCGAGCTCGACAAGCGCGGTGTCCAGATCATCATAGACGGCAAGCCCGTTAAAGTGACGCAGCTGCAGAAAGGCGACCAGTTGACGGCAACCATCATCACGCCCGGCCCGCCGGAGGTCCTTACGGAGAAGGAGGTGCAGGCCACACTCGCTGCTGCCCCTGCGGCGGCGGAACCGGCCCTCGCGGCGCCTGCCGAAACACCCGCGGCCACCGAAACACCCGCGGCCGCCGAGACACCCGCGGCCGCCGAGACGCCCCCGGCCGAGACTATGAGCGAAGCACCCCCGGCTGAGGCGCCGGCAGCTGCTCCTGATCAGCCGGTTGTGATCACAGGTGAGGAAGGCCCGAAATCCGATCGGCGATGGCTCTGGATCGTCGTGATCGCGATTATCGCGATTGCGGCGTTTCTGCTCATGCGCAAACGCCGCGCGCAACAGTAACGCATCAAGGGAGTCTTGGCGACCGCAGGCCACTGCTGCGGCCGCTGCTTCCTCGAAGGCCTCGGCGCAACACCGGGGCCTTCTCATTTATCGACGTCCAAAGGGCGTCGACGGGCCGTGACGGCCGAAAGCGATGCCGTCATCATGTTTCCGTATTCCTTGACACGCTGCCGATCGCAGCTACGCCATGAGACTTCTGTTGGTAGAGGACGATGGGATGATCGGCGATGCCGTGCAACGCGGTCTGCGCGCCATGGCATTCACAGTCGATTGGGTTCGCGATGGCGAAACCGCCCGGATCGCGGTACGCGAGGCGGGCTATGACCTGCTGGTTCTCGATCTCGGCCTGCCCGGTCGCGATGGACTCGAGGTTCTGCGCGAATTGCGCCGTGCAGGAAATGATCTTCCGGTGCTGATTCTCACCGCTCGAACCGAGGTGTCCGATCGTGTGGTGGGTCTGGACGCCGGTGCCGACGACTATCTCGTGAAACCATTCGAACTCGAAGAGCTTGCGGCGCGTGTCCGCGCGCTCGGCCGCCGTCGCAGCGGACGCGCTCAACCCCTCATCGAGCACTTGGGCGTGAGCCTGGATCCTGCGACGCATCGAGTCACCCGCGATGCTCGCGAGGTCAATCTGTCCGCTCGTGAGTACGCCGTACTCACGGCCCTCCTCGAGCGCCCGGGTGCGATCCTGTCGCGTGCACAGCTCGAGGAGCGTCTGTACGGATGGGCGGACGAGATCGAGAGCAATGCGATCGAAGTGCATGTGCACGCATTGCGACGCAAGCTCGGTGCAGACTTCATCCATACCGTGCGCGGGCTGGGCTATCGCGTTCGTACCCAGGGTTAGCGCCGCGCATGAATTCTATTCGTGCACGACTGACGCTGTGGCTCCTGCTAGCCGTCGCACTCACCGGTGCAATCGGCGCATGGTTCATCTACAGGAATTCACTTGCCGAAGCAGATGTGTTCTTCGACTACCAGCTGCGCCAGACCGCGCTGACATTGCGCGACCAGGCGTTCGAATATGCGGCCGCACCGACCCTGACGCCTGCTGAAGCGGGCTATGACTTCGTCGTGCAGGTGTGGAGCTTCGAGGGAGTTCGCGTCTATCTCTCCCAGCCGCACGTCAGCCTCCCCGGATTGACGCCGCTGGGAATCTCGACGGTCAGCACGCGCGAGGGTGACTGGCGCGTGTTTGGAATTCGAGCGCGCGGCGGCGTCATCCAGGTTGCGCAGCCCATGCGTGTTCGCCAGCAGCAAGCGGCTCGATTGGCGCTGCGCACGCTCTGGCCTTTTGCGTTGCTCGTGCCTGTTCTTGCAGCCATCGTTGCCGTCGTCGTGCGCCGCTCACTCGATCCGCTCGAGCGCCTGACGCAGACAGTGCGCTCCCGCGCTCCCACCGCCCTCGAGCCCTTGCCCGTGGCCGGTCTGCCTTCCGACGTGCGTCCACTGGTGGAAGCGCTGAATGATCTGCTCAAACGCCTGGCTCGCGTGCTCGAGCGGGATCGCGCGTTCGTGGCCGATGCGGCTCACGAGCTGCGCACCCCGCTCACGGCACTCAGTCTGCAGCTGAGCGCACTCGACGTCGCGCATAGCGATACGGAACGCGCCGACGCGCGTGCGCGACTGAGTGGCGGGCTGCAGCGCGCAGCGCGCCTGGTCGAGCAGCTCCTGGCACTCGCCCGCGTGGAGCCGGGGCAACAGGAACCGGCAGTCGATGTGCAACTCGATGCCGTGGTGCGTGAGGTGGTCGTCGAGGCGCTGCCGCTCGCCGATGCGCGGCACATCGATCTGGGAATCGGTCGTCTGGACTCGGTATCCGTACGCGGCAATCGCGAAGCCCTTGCCATCCTGCTGCGCAACCTCGTCGACAACGCGATTCGCCACACTCCCGAGGGCGGAGTCGTCGACGTCCTATTGGAACGACGAGACCCGCAGCACGCACGCCTGCGGGTTACGGACTCTGGCCCCGGGATCGCACCAAGCGAGCGCGAACGGGTATTTGATCGCTTCTATCGCGTGCCGGGAACCTCCGCTGTTGGCAGCGGTCTGGGGCTCGCGATCGTGCGAACGATTGCCACGCAACACGGCGCTCAAGTCAGCCTGGGTTCAGGTTCGGAGGGCCGCGGTTTGGTCGTTACCGTTGAATTTGCCCTCAACTCCCCGCCCCCAGGGCGGTCTTAAGCCCTGCTTAAGCCTGCTCATTTATGGTGGCACGTGCTGCAGCACCGTTTTGAATTCGTAGTGAGGAGTGGTTTACATGAATCTGGAACCTGGATATCGGCTGCCACGGCGATCGATCCCGTGGATCACGGGCGGAGTGCTCGCGGGCCTCGTGGGCGCAATCCTACTGGTCGGCGGCTGGACTTCGGTGAAGGGCAACGCAACTACAAGTGCGTCGCTGGCAACGCAATCTCAGATACAAGTGGCGCAGGCGCAGGGCGAATCTACGTCAGCGCCGGAATCAGCGCCCCAGGCAATGGTGCGAGGAACGCTTCCCGATTTCACGGCGCTCGTCGAACGCTTCGGCCCGGCGGTGGTGAACATCAGCGTCACTGGAACGATCAAGACCGCAGGTGGGCCGCAGATTCCCGATCTCCCCGGCTTCGGCCCGGACGACCCGTTCCGCCAGTTCTTCCGCAGCTTGCCGCGACAGCCCCGCGATGTGCCGATGCGCGGCGAAGGCTCGGGATTCATCGTCGATCCGAATGGCATCGTGCTCACTAACGCGCATGTCGTGAACGACGCCAAGGAAGTGACCGTCAAGCTCACCGATCGTCGTGAATTCACGGCGCGCGTTTTGGGCAAGGACACCGCGAGTGACATCGCAGTGCTCAAGATCGATGCACACAATCTGCCGACCGTTCGCCTCGGTCGCACCAGTGACATCAAAGTTGGCCAGTGGGTCGTCGCCATCGGCTCGCCCTTCGGCTTCGAGAACACGGTGACGGCGGGCATCGTGAGTGCCAAGGGCCGTACGCTTCCGGGCGGCGGTTACGTTCCTTTCCTTCAGACCGACGTTGCGGTCAACCCTGGCAACTCGGGCGGGCCCCTGTTCGATCTCAATGGCGAAGTGGTCGGGATCAATTCGCAGATCTACTCCAACTCCGGTGGCTATGAGGGCGTGTCGTTCGCTATCCCGATCGACGTCGCCATGAACGTGAGCCAGCAATTGCAGGCGCACGGTCACGTCACGCGCGGCAAGCTCGGGGTCATGATCCAGGAAGTGAACCAGTCGCTCGCCGACACTTTCGGCCTGGAACGCCCGCGGGGCGCGCTGATCGCCAAGGTCGAAGACGGCGGTCCCGCGAGCGGTGCAGGTCTCAAACCTGGCGATGTGATTCTCGGGGTCAACGGCCAGCAGATCGAGAGCTCGACGGAATTGCCGGCACGTATCGCCGCACTCGAGCCCGGCACCGACGCGAAGCTCGAGGTGTGGCGCGATCGAAAAGAGCGAGACATAACGGTACGCATCGGCACGCTGGCGGAGACTCAGGTTGCCGGCAACTCGGACGACTCCGACTCCGAGAGCGGAAGGCTCGGCCTGGCCGTGCGTCCTCTGACTCCCGACGAGCAACGCGAATCCGACATCCACAAGGGCTTGGTGGTCGAATCCGCGAGCGGTGCTGCAGCCGAGGCCGGAATCCGGGAGGGCGACGTGATCCTCTCTGCCAATGGTAAGGAGGTCAACAGCGTCGAGGACCTGCGCAAGATCGTGAAGAAGTCGGACAAGCACGTAGCATTGCTCGTCCAGCGCGGCGATACGCAGATCTTCGTTCCGGTCGCGAGCGGGTGACCCGAACACGATATACGCACGCTTGCGATCCGCGATGCGCCGCTGGTGCGATGGATGACCATGCTCCAGGCGAACTGCAGGTCTGCCCCCTGCAGCACTACCGATTCGTTGATGGAAACTAAAAAGGGCCGTCGTTAACGGCCCTTATCTGCGATGTCTTGGGACACCAGATTGGTCGCCCCCGTGACATCCACGTGCCACATGCTGCGCCGATTGGCTCATTCAAGCAATTGGTAAAGTGCGCAAAGGCTCGTCGGAGCGACGAGATTTGATCTCACGACCACTCGTACCCCATGACAATGAAGTTCCCCCTTGCACCCCATCAATCGTTGACCTTCCGGCCACTTCCGCATTTTTCTCGCTCTGAGTGCGCCCAAACCCCTGTGTCGGGCCGACCGACGCTTGTGACCTTGATGACCTCGTAAACCGACCCCGCACCAGCCCCAAGCTATACTCGGTTGGGAAGCGTGGAGCGCCATGGTCAAGGACAGCCGAAAAATTGCTGCCATCCTGGCGGCCGATGTCGTCGAGTACAGCCGGCTCATGGGTGCCGACGAGCCGGGCACACTTGCCGCGCTTAAGATCCGCCGCGCCTTCTTCGATGAACTGGTCAACGAATTCGACGGCCGGGAATTTGGCAGCGTCGGCGACAGTCTGATGGCAGAGTTCCCGAGCGCGGTGAACGCGGTGCTGTGCGCGCTGGCGATCCAGCAGCGCACGGAAGACGAAAATGCATCGCTACCCGCGGCGCGGCGCATGCACTTACGCATCGGCGTCAATCTGGGCGATGTCATTGAAGAGAACGGCACCGCGTTTGGCGATGCCGTGAATGTCGCCGCCCGGTTGCAGTCGCTTGCCAAGCCGGGTGGCTTGCTGATTTCGAGGTCAGTCCATGATCAGGTCCATCTGAAGATCCAGGCGCGTTTCATCGACGCCGGCACGCGTCAAGTCAAGAACATTGAGGAGCCGGTAAGGATTTTCGAAGTTCTTCCGCCTGAGCCCGCCGGGTTTGCCGGGAGGATCTCAGACTTCCTCGCGCGACTGACCTCACGGCGCGTCCGTCGTGCGGCGGCCGCTGTGGTCGTATTGGCCGCGGCTGTTACACTTGGTCTCCTCGCCCGCGAGCTCACGCTGCCGAGGACCGCTGAACGTCTGGGCGCTGTGCTGGGTTCGCGGGACGCAGAGCCCATGCAGTACTCGATCGCAGTCTTGCCGTTCGTGAACATGAGCGGTGATCCTCGCTACGACTATCTCGGCGACGGGCTGTCCGAAGAGCTGTCCAATCGTCTGACCAGGATCCCCGAGCTGCGTGTGGCGGCGAGAACGTCCGCGTTCGCATTCAAGGGCAAGAATACGGATGTGAGTGAGATTGCCGACAGACTCGGCGTGCGCTACGTAGTCGAAGGAAGCGTCAAGTGGCAGGCGAGTCGCATCCGGATCACTGCTGCGCTCGTCGAGGGCGCAAGCGGGTCGAATCGTTGGGCCAATTCATACGAACCGAAGTCCGTCGATTTTTTCGTCATCGAGAACGACATCGCCGCCCAGGTCATCACGGCGCTCGAGCTCGTGTTCGGGAAACGACCCATGCCTATCCGGCCGCCACCGCGTAACAGCAGCGGCATGGCGTACGACTTCTACCTGCAGGGTCTTGCATATCTGCGGCAGGCGAAGAGCGCGAAGCCGCTCGAGGTGGCCGAGCAGCTCTTCGAGCGTGCGCTTGCGGAGCAGCCGGATTTCGCGCGTGCGCAGGCCGGATTGTGCGAGACGCTCGTAGAGCGATACACCCTCGAGAAGGTTCCGGTATACGTAGCGGCGGCCGAGGAGGCGTGCGCGAATGCCGAAGCGCTTGATAGCGGCGCGCCAGAGGTGCACATGGCGATCGGCAGGTTGCGCCTCGCAACGGGCGATACGCGTGGAGCGGAGACTTCATATCGGCGTGCGCTGGCACTGGTTCCCCAGTCTCCCGATGTGTTGATTGGACTTGCCGACGCGCTTGCTGCCGGCAGCAAGGGGGACGAGGCCGAGAGCATGTACAAGCGCGCAGTAGCGATGCAGTCCAGCTATGCCGCCGCGTACGTCGCATATGGGAACTTCCTCCTTTCTCAGGGGCGCGCCGCCGACGCCGCCCTCGAATACGAGCGTGCCACCGTCCTCACTCCCGACGACCCCAATGCATTGAGCAATCTGGGCGGCGCATATTTTCTCCTGGGCAACCTCGAAAAGGCCGCGGACGCCTTTGCGCGTTCATTGGCCCTTGAGCCGCGTCGGGCGAGCTACTCGAACACCGGCCTGGTGCATTACTACCTCGGCCAGTATGGCGAGGCGGCGGAGATGGATCGCAAGGCGATCGAGTTCGCGCCCGCGGATCACCGGTTATGGGGGAACCTCGCCGATGCCTTGCTTTTCGACTCGCGACCCGATGAGGCCGAACAAACCTACCGGCACGCGCTCGAGTTGGTAGACGGCGAGCTGGCCGTGAATCCGAAGCATGCGGTCAATCAAGCGCAGTCGGCGTACTATGCGACACGCCTCGGCGAGAAGAACCGAGCCCGGCGCTCCATAGTAAGCGCTCTTTCCGAGGGGGAAGGCGACCTCTACGTCCAATATTACGTTGCGCTCGCGGAGCTGGGCCTCGGCGAGAAATCCAAGGCGCTCGCGCATGCAAGGCGCGCGCGCGAATTGGGATACCCGCAGAACCTGATGCGGGTCGCGCCGGAGATGGGGGATATTCGAAAGATGCTCTAGAAAATGAACATTTGAGGAGTAAGACCATGAGCAATCTTGATCTCGACATCGTGCGCAAGGGCACCAAGACGCACACAAGGTTTAGGATGAAGTGGTACGAAACGATCGTTTTCCACAACTGGGAATCGAAGGCGTCTCTCACAGTTACAATCAACCCCGACGGTACGGGACCTGTGCTCTCCGAAAACGGCGATCCGGTCGAGGGAGGCTTCATGGTGCCGCCCTTGGGGAGCAGGAGCTTCACGATCTTGCCGGATTATCGAGGCGCGTACTTCGAGTACACGGCCCAGATCGAGGGTGCGGGCGGAGCTGATCCGATCGTAATCATCGAGCGATAGGCTCTAGAAATCCTCGTCGTCAACGACGCGACTGCGCAGCTTCTGTTTTAATTGGTCGGGGCGGCGAGATTTGAACTCGCGACCCCTTGCACCCCATGCAAGTGCGCTACCAGGCTGCGCCACGCCCCGAACCGGGAAAAGAAAGGTCGCGTTGTACCGCGGCGCGCATGATAGCCGTCGCGGCCCCAAAAAAGAACCCACGGCGGATCACGCCGTGGGTTCGCAAGCAAGCGGGATTCGTCAGAATCCCGAGATGAACTGAATGGCGCGTACCGCGTCGACGAAGCCGAAGCCGGAATCGAAATCGAAGCCTCGCCCGTCGTCGATCGGGAACGGTCCGGACGTGATCCCGGCCCGCGCCCTGACGTCCTGGGCCGTCAGCCGCAACGCCCGATACATGGTCTCCGGCGAGAGCTCACGTGGGCCCTGGAAGTGCTTGTGGGCAGCGATATCCCTTTGGCGCTTGTCCAGCATCAGCGCACCAATCCCGGCGACATGCGGAGCCGACGCCGAGGTACCGAAGAAATTCGGGAAACCATCGGGCTCTGTGGTTCCGGGTATCGGCACATCCAGATCGAAGAAGAAGAACGTCGTGTTGCCGCCATCCGGTCCGGTCACGCCGGGCTTGAGCCTGATGTCGGGAGCCGGCAAACGACGCCCCTTCTTGTCGAACAGGATCGGCACGCCACCCGCCGACGAAAAGTTCTCCAGACATGCTGCACGACATTCCGGTTTGTTCTGGCCGAATTCCTCGGTGTTATAGAACGCCGCGGCTCCCACGGCTTCGACATTGGCCGCGTTAGTGTGTCCGTAAGCGGTGCCGCTCTTGGTGTCAAACTCGTTCACTACATAGACGCCACCCGGTCCGAGATCGAAATACACATACTTCATGAGCTTGGGTGCCGGCCCTTCGAACAGCTCGATCGCCAGCTGTGCCTCCAGATCCGTGTCGCTGAGATTGACGAGAATCGGAATCTCGATCGCGTCACCGCCGATATTGAAGTCGATGCCGGGAATCTGGCACACGACCTGCTCGGGGTCGTCGGTGCAGATCTCGATCGGAACACCATCGGCATCGATGAAATACGCATCGACATCACTCGCAGAACCCGCGCCGCCCGACACCGAGAAAAACGGCTGATCCCACTGGAAAGAAAGCAGCGTGATGCTGCCGGCCTGCGCGGTTACGGATTGCAACGGATCGACGCCCTTGCCGGCATCGAAATCGTGCAAAGGCTGACCTGAAAGCCCGCCAAAGCCGGAGTTCCTGAAGCGCGACTCATATGACTGCCGGGCGTCATTTCCCGCTGACGAGAAGAATGCGACGCCCTTGGATACGGCTTTCTCCGCGGCCAGGGCGATGGGTCCGTCGAGGAACATGGCCTCGGCGAAATAGATGACGTCATCCACGATGATGTCCGCATGGTTCTTGACCAGCTGGCCGATGCCCGCGGCGAAATCCTGTTCGCTCTCGAAAGCGGTATAGAACGCGAACGACGATCCCGGCGCCACGTCGTGAATGAGCTGCATGATCGCCCGGCCTTCGTCGGTACAGTCATCGCTCGGCGTGGCTGAAAGATCCTTGAGGATCGTCACATCCCTGGGCAGATCATTATTTCTGATGTCTTCGGCCGCGCGCGTAAACGGCGCCCCCTCCGCAAACGCTCCGGGCGCACAGTCATAGCTGTCAGACATGACCCCGACCTTCACGCCCCGGCCGTCGATGCCGAATCGCTGCCGTGCGGTATCGGTTCGCATGGATCGATCGCCCTGCGTAGTAACGAGGCCGGCTCGCGTCATCGCCATGGCAGGACGCAGGAAATGCAGGCCCTGAGTTCGTCCGATGTCGGCGAGCGATGCGATCGGCACACGCCCGCTAATGGCGCTCTCGTGCTGAGTCGCGTTGATCATGCCTTTGCCGGTCAACAGCGTTCTCAGCGCGGCCAGATCAGTCCCAGCCTCTGGGTACGCGCTCACAGTGACATAGCCATCGCTCGCCAACAGACCGCGCAATTTCCTGAGAAGCGTGGAGCCGGTCAGAGCCTTGCGCTGAGCGGCAGTCGCGCTCGTCTGACGTTGCAGTACCGATAACTGCGAACCCAGCTTGCGATCCGTGCCTGCTTTTACCTGCATGCGCATGTCGGCGAACGCGTCCTTGGCGCGAGCAGCCTGTGCCGCAGTCGCGCTCCATGCGGGTGTGGTGCAGAGCAACCCTGCGAGCACTACTACCCGCGTGCCTGTAACGAATCTCATGAATCATCCCTCCATTGCGAAATGCCTGCGCGCCACCCCGAATGTTCATCAGGCAAGCTTCTTGTCGGCTGCAGGCGGCGATTTGATTCTTGCCCGCCGCACGGTGTTTCCTACTCTCGCGGGGTGGCAAAAGCAATCGCCCGCAGGTGCATGAATGACGAGGTGCGCGAGAGCGCCGGTTCATTCAGATTGAAGGTTCGGCAGGAGTCGCGCAGTCGAATACGCGACGGCAGACTTTCAGCGGCGCAGGATGCGCAGGATCTCTTCGAGCTCGGACCGGAGCTGGCGCACGATCTGTACGCTCATGCTGAGGTCTTCGCGGGCCTCATCCCCGGTCAGCCGATTGCGCGCGCCGCCGATCGTGAAGCCCTGTTCATAGAGCAGGCTACGAATCTGGCGAATGACGATGACGTCCTGACGCTGGTAGTAGCGCCGGTTACCCCGCCGCTTGACCGGCTTGAGCTGTGGAAATTCCTGCTCCCAATAGCGCAGGACGTGCGGCTTGACGCCGCACAGGTCGCTCACTTCGCCGATCGTGAAATAACGTTTGCCAGGGATCGGCGGAAGTTCATCGTTATTGCTTGCTTCCAGCATAGGCCTCGACCCGCGCTTTGAGCTTCTGGCCCGGACGGAACGTCACGACGCGCCGTGCGCTGATCGGAATCTCCTCCCCCGTTTTCGGATTGCGGCCTGGGCGTTGATTCTTGTCCCGCAGGTCGAAGTTGCCGAAGCCGGAGAGCTTCACCTGCTCGCCCATCGCCAGCGCGGCGCGCACTTCCTCGAAGAACATGTCCACGAGCTCGCGTGCTTCGCGCTTGTTCAGCCCTAATTGATTGAATAGGGCCTCCGCCATTTCTGCTTTTGTGAGTGCCATGCTTTATTGATCTCTTATTGAGGCGTTCAGCTCACGCCGCAGCCGGTCCACCACTGCGGCCACAATTTGGTCCGCGTCTTGGTCAGTAAGCGTGCGGGAAGATTCTTGTAAAATCAAGCCTAAAGCGACGCTTTTTCGTCCAGAATCTACACCAGCCCCCCGGTAGATATCGAACACACGCAGGTCGCGTAAAAGGCTTTGAGCGCCAACACTAACATGTTCGCGGATTGCCGCCAGCGTGACCGCCTCGTCGACCACGATCGCGATATCGCGGCGGATCAAAGGGTAGCGCGAAATTTCTTCGAAAACTGGCAGCTTGCCTTCACATGCTGCCGTCACTTCGAGTTCAAACATCACTGGCACATATGTCAAGTCGAGTGCGCGCACCAACTCCGGGTGCAACTCTCCCAACCAGCCGACGGGCTTGTTGCCCCGTGAGATCCGTGCGGTACGGCCCGGATGCAGGCACGACAATGTTGCTGGCATGAATGAGAACTCGCTCCCTGCACCCGTAAGCTCGAGCAGAGCCTCCACGTCGGCTTTGATGTCGAAGAAATCGACATTGCGTTTCTTCTCTCCCCATTGCTCAGGCAGCGCTGCGCCTGCCGCCACACCGGCGAGCGTCGCTATTTCCCTCAGCCCATCGGGGCCGGGTAGAAACTTGCGGCCTGATTCGAACAGCCGCACGCGATCCTGCTGTCGGCGGAGATTCTCCCGGAGCGCGATGATGAGCCCCGGCCAGAGCGAAACTCGCATGGCGGCAAGGTCGGCGGCGATCGGGTTGCTCAGCACCAGTGGCGTTGAGTCCGGGAACAACTGCTTCTGCAGCGCCGGGTCGACAAAACTGTAGGTGATGGCTTCGAAATAGCCACGATCGACCAGGGCCAAAAGCAGGCGATCCGGGTTCACGCGATTTTCGGCGAGCGGTTCGAATCGCTGCGCGATTCGTGCATCGACTTCAGCGATACGCTCGTAGCCGAACAGGCGCCCCACTTCCTCGACGAGGTCCGCTTCGATGCTGATGTCGAAGCGGTGCGAGGGTGGCGTCACCTGCCAGCCGTCGGCAGTGCCTCGAACTTGCATCTCCAGCGAATCGAGAATGCGTGTGACTTCATCATTCGCTACCGCGGCGCCGAGCAGGCGCGCAAGCTGGCGCTCGCGCAGTGTGACCGTAGGTGCGCTCGGCAAGCGGGCCTTGTCGATGGCGATGGTCGTTGGTCCCGCCTGCCCTCCGGCGATCTGCAGGAGGAGTTCGGTCGCCCGCTCCATCGATTCCTCCTGCGCGCGAGAGTCAACGCCGCGCTCGAAGCGCTGCGCCGCATCCGTAATCAGCCCGTGGCGGCGCGCGCTTGCGCTGATGCCAGGTGGCGCAAAGTACGCGATCTCGAAGAAGACCTCTCGCGTTGCCTCACTCACAGCGCTGCGTTTTCCGCCCATGACGCCGGCCAGGCCAACGGCTCCGGTCGCATCGGCAATCACGAGGTCTTGCTCTTGCAACGCCAGTTCCGTTCCGTCGAGCAACGTGAGCTTCTCGTTCGTCCGAGCTCGCCGAACATCGATGCCTGCGTCGAGACGTGCCAGATCGTAGGCGTGCATCGGCGTACCGAGTTCGAGCATCACATAATTGGTCACATCGACGATCGGGTTGATCGCGCGCAGGCCGCAGCGACGCAGTCGTTCGCGAAGCCACAGAGGAGAGATCGCCCGGGCATCCAGACCGCGAATGACTCGGCCGACGAATTTCGCACAACCATCGGGTGCCGACAGCTTGACGGAAAAGTGCGCATCGACCTTGGCGGCCACGGGCGCTCGGGTGGGCGCCTTCAGGCGCCCACCACTCAGCGCGGCAACTTCGCGCGCGAGCCCACGCACACTCATCGCGTCTCCCCGGTTCGGGGTCACGTTGATCTGCAGAACCTGATCGTCGAGGGCGAGTACTTCGCGCAAATTGCGACCGAGCGGCGTGGCACCAGGAAGCTCGAGGATGCCTTCGGACTCATCGCCAAGGCCGAGCTCACGCGCGCTGCACAACATCCCGTTCGACTCCACATCGCGAAGGTGCGCGGCCTTAATCGTCACCTCGCCCGGAAGCTTCGCTCCTGCAAGTGCCACGGCGGATCTCAGCCCGGCGCGCGCATTGCTCGCGCCACAGACGATCTGGATGCGATTCTTGCCATCAGTCGTGACGCTGCAAACCGACAACTTGTCAGCCTGTGGGTGGCGCGCGCACTCCACGATTTCGCCCACCACGACACCTGAGAATGGTGGTGCGGCACTCATGCGTCCTTCTACTTCGAAACCCGCCATCGTGAGACGAGACGCGAGTGTCGCCGTGTCCCACGAGGGACTCGCCCATTCGCGCAACCAGGCTTCGCTGATCTGCATGGTCAGCCCGCACGAAACTGCGCCAGAAAGCGCAGGTCGTTTTCGAAGTACAGGCGTATGTCATTCACGCCGTAGCGGAGCATCGCCAGCCGCTCGATGCCCATGCCGAATGCGTAGCCGGTCCAGCGTTCGCTATCGACGCCAGCAGCCTCGAGCACGGTGGGATGGACGACGCCGCAGCCCAGCACTTCGAGCCAGCCGCTCTGTTTGCAGACACGGCAGCCTGCACCGTTGCAGAACAGGCATTCGATATCGACCTCCGCCGAAGGCTCCGTGAACGGGAAATAGGATGGACGAAAGCGGATGCCAAGCTTGCGCTCGAAGAACTGCTCCATGAAACCGTGCAGCGCGGCCTTCAGGTTCGCGAGACTGACGTTCTCATCGACCATCAGCCCTTCGATCTGATGGAACATCGGCGTGTGCGTGATATCCGAATCGCTCCGGTACACGCGGCCCGGCGCAATCACGCGCAAGGGAGGCGCCGTCTCGCGGAGCGTGCGGATTTGCACTGGCGAGGTGTGCGTGCGCAGAAGCTTGCCATCGGGAAAGAAGAACGTGTCCTGCATGGCGCGCGCCGGGTGATTCAGCGGGAAATTGAGCGCATCGAAATTATGGAAGTCATCTTCGACTTCCGGACCTTCAACCACGCGAAAGCCGGCCGTACGGAACAGCGCCTCGGCCCGCAACCGGGCCTTGGTGACCGGGTGCAGGCCGCCGCTACGTACGCCGCGGCCGGGAAGCGTCACGTCGACCCGTCCCGCGGCCAGCTGCGTCGCCACCTGCGCCGATTCGAGCTGCACACGCCGTGCGCTGATCGCGTCGGCAAGCGCCTGCTTGGCGTCGTTGATGCGTTGGCCGTGAGCCGGCCGCTCTGCAGCCGGGAGCGTACCGAGCGCCTTGAGCTGCTCGGTAATCACTCCCGCCTTGCCGAGCACCCGAACGCGGATCTGGTCGAGCGCCGGCAGGTCGGCGGCCTGGGCGATCTCGCCCAGCACTGCCTCGACGGTGGCGCGCAGGTCGGCCACTCAGGCCGCTTCCAGAGCCGCCTTCGCCTTCTCGGCGATGGCGCCGAACGCTGCTGAATCATTCACTGCGACATCGGCCAGCATCTTGCGGTCGATCTCGATCCCGGCCTTGCCGAGACCATTGATCAGGCGGCTGTACGACAGGCCGTACACGCGCGCGGCCGCATTGATGCGTGCGATCCACAGTGCACGAAACTCGCGCTTCTTCTGCCGCCGGTCGCGGTACGCGTACTGCCCGGCCTTGATGACCGCCTGCTTGGCGGCCCGGAATACCTTGCGCCGGGCGTTGAAGTAGCCCTTCGCCTTCTTGAGAATCTTCTTGTGACGGCGTCCTGCAACGACGCCACGCTTGACTCGCGCCATGACTCACTCTCCTCGAAAAAAATTGACTGCTCAGCTGTGCGGCATCATCTGCTTGACGCGATCGACATCGGTCTTGTGGACCATCATGCCGGTGCGCAGCTGACGCTTTCGCTTGCTGGACTTGCTGGTGAGGATGTGACGTCGGTGGGACTGGCCGCGCTTGAAGCCTTTCGCCGTCTTGCGAAAACGCTTCGCCGCCGCCCGGTGTGTTTTCAACTTGGGCATCGATCTTTACCTCTTTCGTTTAGCCCGGTCACAGGTGGCGCACCGAATCACCGGCGCGCCGCCGCTACGGGCGGTGCGATCAACGTCCCGCGAGGGACCAGCGATCGCTCACTTCTTTTTTGGTGCGAACAGCATCACCATCTGCTTGCCCTCCATCAGCGGCTGCTGCTCAACCATGGCATGTCCTGCCAGGTCCTGCTGCACGCGATCGAGAAGCTTGCGTCCGATGTCCTGATGCACCATTTCACGGCCGCGGAAACGTAATGTCACCTTGGCCTTGTCGCCTTCCGACAGGAACCTGAGGAGATTGCGCAGCTTGACCTGGTAGTCAGCCTCCTCGGTTCCGGGCCGAAACTTCACTTCCTTGATGTGTATCGTCTTCTGCTTGCGCCGCGCGGAGTGGGCCTTCTTGTTCTGCTCGAACAGAAACTTGCCGAAGTCCATGATGCGGCACACCGGTGGTTCGGCAGTCGGCGAGACTTCGACCAGATCCAGTTCCGCCTGAGTGGCCATCTGCAGGGCCTCGTTGCGGGTCATCACTCCTGCCTGTCCACCATCTGCGTCGATGACGCGTACCGAAGGAGCAGTGATCTCTTCATTGCGCCTGACGCGCTTAGCTGTCGCGATACTTCAATCCTCCAAAACAGTTCGGCCGCGGCTCGCGACTTCGCGGGACAGACGCTGGGCGAGCGCGTCGAGCGGCATCGTTCCGAGGTCTTTCCCGTTGCGCGTGCGCACGGCCAGAGAATTCGATTCGACCTCCCTGTCGCCCGCCACCAGAAGGTACGGGATGCGCTGCAACGTGTGCTCGCGGATTTTAAAGCCCACTTTCTCGTTTCGCAAATCTGTTTCGACCCGAAGCCCCTGATTTTTCAGGATTTCAGCTGCATGTCGCACGTATTCAGCCTGTTTCTCCGTGATATTGAGCACCACGGCGTGCACCGGCGAGAGCCAGCTGGGCAGTCGACCCGCGTAATGCTCGATCAGGATGCCCAAAAAGCGCTCCAAGGACCCGAATATCGCCTGGTGCAGCATGATCGGCGTGTGCTTCTGGCTATCCTCGCCGATGTAGGTCGCGCCTAATCTGCCGGGCATATTGAGATCGACCTGCAAGGTCCCGCACTGCCAGTCGCGCCCAATGGCATCGCGCAGCACGAACTCGAGCTTCGGTCCGTAAAAGGCGCCCTCGCCCGGGTTCAACTCGCACTCGATTCCCGCCGCGACTGCCGCCGCCCGTAGCGCTGCCTCCGCGCGGTCCCAGGTGGCATCGTCGCCCACTCTCTTCGGCGGCCGGTCCGCGAACTTGACGCGCACCTCGTCGAAGCCGAAGTCCTTGTAGATCGACATCAGCAGGTTGATGACCGCCACGGATTCGGTCGCCACCTGTTCTTCCGTACAGAAGATGTGCGCATCGTCCTGAGTGAACGCCCGCACCCGCATCAAACCGTGCAGGGCACCCGAGGGTTCGTACCGATGGAGCTTGCCGAACTCGGCCAGGCGTACCGGCAGTTCGCGATAGCTGCGTAGCCCGTGCTTGAAGATCTGGATGTGGCCGGGGCAATTCATCGGCTTGATCGCGTACACACGCTCATCGGGTGTACGCGTCAGGTACATGTTCTCGCCGAACTTCTCGAGGTGACCGGACTGCTGCCACAGACTCACGTCCATCATTTCCGGCGCGTTCACTTCCGTGAAGCCGGCACCGGCCTGCCGCTCCCGCATATAGCGAATCAGCGTCTGAAAGATCGTCCAGCCCTTCGGATGCCAGAAGACCGCCCCTGGCGCCTCCTCCTGGAAATGAAACAGGTCTTGTTCCTTGCCAATGCGGCGGTGGTCGCGCTTCTCCGCCTCTTCCAGTCTCAACAGGTAAGCCTTGAGCGACTTGTCGTCGGCCCAGGCCGTCCCGTAGATCCGCTGCAACATCTCGTTGCGCGAATCGCCCCGCCAGTACGCGCCCGCGACTTTCATCAGCTTGAAGGCCTTGAGCTTGCCGGTGCTCGGCACATGAGGGCCGCGACACAGGTCGATGAAATCGCCCTGGCCGTACAGGCTGATCTCCTCGTTTGCGGGAATCGAAGCAATGATCTCCGCCTTGTAGATCTCGCCCTGGCGGCGAAAGAACGCCACCGCCTCGTCGCGTGCCATCACCGTACGGTTCACTTTCAGATCCGCATTCGCAATCTCGTGCATGCGGGTCTCGATCGCGGCCAGGTCTTCCGGGGTGAAAGGGCGCTTGAACGCGAAGTCGTAATAGAAGCCATCCTCGATAACCGGGCCGATCGTGACCTGTGCCTCCGGGAACAGTTGCTTGACGGCTTGCGCCAGCAAGTGGGCCGTCGAATGGCGGATGACTTCGAGTCCTTCCGGATCGCGATCGGTGATGATGCTGACCCTGGCGTCCCCGCCTACCACGTAGGAGGTATCGACGACCTTGCCGTCGACCTTCCCGGCGAGTGCCGCTTTGCGCAACCCGGCCCCAATGCTGCCCGCCACCTCATCGACCGTCACCGGACGATCGAAGTGTTTCTGGCTGCCATCGGGCAATGTGATGATCGGCATCGAGCGCTCTTCACGTCAGCAACAAAAAAGGGCGCTCCCGTCAGTGAGACCGCCCTCGTCTTTCTGGTGGGCGCGGCTGGGATCGAACCAGCGACCCTCGCCTTGTCGAGGCGATGCTCTACCGCTGAGCTACGCGCCCCCTGACTTCCCGTCAAAAAAGGGGCGCCAAAGATACTGAACGACCCCGTACCGCGCAAGAAGGCAGCTTCTACCCGGCTTTGCTGTCGGGCAGACCGAGTTCGGCCTTGCGCAATACAGCGATCTCGTCTCGGATCCGCGCCGCCTCCTCGAACTCCAGATTGCGCGCTAGACGGAACATTTCCTGTTCGAGCTTCTTGATGCGCTTGAGGATCTGTTCCGGCGCCATTCGTTCATAGCGCGGTGTGGTCTCTGCAACGCGACGATCGCGTCCAGCGGCCTCAGGCCGCGCACCCTCCATGATGTCGGTGACCGACTTGACGATGCCCCGCGGCGTGATGCCGTGGCGCTCGTTGAACTCGACTTGCTTATGGCGGCGGCGTTCAGTTTCCTGCACCGCGCGCTGAATAGACCCGGTGATGTGATCCGCATAAAGAATCGCCCTGCCACGCAGGTTGCGCGCTGCCCGGCCAATCGTCTGAATCAGTGAACCCTCGGAGCGCAGGAAACCCTCTTTGTCTGCATCCAATATCGCGACCAGCGACACCTCGGGCATATCGAGGCCCTCGCGCAGCAGGTTGATACCCACCAGCACGTCGAACTTCCCCAGCCGCAGATCACGAATCAGCTCCGTGCGTTCGACGGTCTCGATATCCGAATGCAGGTAGCGAACGCGCACGCCGTGCTCGTGCAGGTAGTCGGTCAGGTCCTCCGCCATACGCTTGGTGAGCGTGGTGATGAGTACACGCTCGTGCAGCGCCACGCGCAGATTGATTTCGGACAGCACATCGTCGACCTGTGTGCGTACCGGCCGGATTTCGACTTCGGGATCGACGAGCCCGGTCGGTCGAACCACTTGTTCGACGATCTGTCCCGAACGTTGCCGTTCGTACGGCCCGGGAGTGGCGGATACAAAAATCGCCTGCGGAGCAAGTTGCTCGAACTCATCGAAACGCAGAGGCCGGTTGTCGAGTGCCGAAGGCAGCCGAAACCCGTATTCGACCAGGGTTTCCTTGCGTGACCGATCACCGCGGTACATCGCACCAAGCTGCGGAATCGTCTGGTGGCTCTCGTCGATGACGAGTAGCGCGTTGCGCGGCAGATAGTCGAAGAGGCACGGGGGCGGTTCTCCCGCCTGGCGTCCCGACAGATACCTCGAGTAGTTCTCGATTCCCGCGCAATAGCCGACCTCGTTCATCATTTCAAGGTCAAAGCGCGTGCGCTGTTCGAGGCGCTGCGCCTCGACGAGCTTGCCACCAGCGCGCAATTCCACCAGCCGACCGCGCAACTCGTCCCGGATCTGATCGAGTGCGCCGATGATTCGCTCCTTTGGCGTGACGTAGTGCGTCGATGGAAACACCGTGAGTCGCGGCACCTTGCGCGAAACTTCTCCGGTGAGCGGATCGAAATAGCTCAGGGACTCGACCTTGTCATCGAAGATCTCGACGCGCACCGCTTCGCGCTCGGCCTCCGCGGGGAAGATGTCGATGACATCGCCGCGCACCCGGTACGTTCCCTGCGACAAGTCCAGCTCATTGCGCGTGTACTGCATGTCCGCGAGACGGCGCAGGAGCTTGCGTTGATCAAGCGGCTCCCCACGGACCAGATGCAACACCATGCTGAGATATGCCTGTGGATCGCCCAGACCATAGATCGCCGAAACCGTCGCCACGATGATCGAATCCGGCCGCTCCAGCAGCGCCTTGGTCGCCGAGAGACGCATCTGCTCGATGTGCTCGTTGATGGAAGCGTCCTTCTCGATGTAGGTATCGGAGGAAGGAACGTACGCTTCGGGCTGGTAGTAGTCGTAGTAGGAAACAAAATATTCGACGGCGCTGCGGGGAAAGAACTCGCGAAATTCCCCGTAGAGCTGCGCCGCGAGGGTCTTGTTGTGCGCGAGCACCAGCGTCGGTCGCTGCACGGCTTCGATCACGTTGGCAATCGTGAATGTCTTGCCCGAACCCGTGACTCCCAGCAGTGTCTGGTGCGACAGCCCATTCGTCAGACCGTCGACCAGCTTGGCGATCGCTTCGGGCTGATCACCCGCCGGGCGATAGCCTGCAGAGAGTTCGAACTCGGGTTGTTTGTCCATCTGTGATCGGTGCGCTGACCGGGCGGAAGCCCTAAACTAGCCGCTGACTCAACTTCGCGGTGGTGACCAGTGAGTGTACCAGTCTCTCGACGCGTTCAACGTGTGAAGCCCTCTCCAACTCTTGCGGTTACAGCGCGCGCCGCGCGCCTCAAGGCGGAGGGCCACGACGTCATCGGCCTCGGCGTGGGCGAGCCGGATTTCGACACGCCGAAACATATTGCCGATGCCGGTGTCGCCGCGATTCGGTCTGGCTTTACGCGCTACACCGCGGTCGACGGCATCAACGAGCTCAAGGACGCGATCATCGGCAAGTTCAGACGCGATAACGGCCTTGAGTACACGCGAGCGCAGATTCTCGTGTCGAGTGGCGCCAAGCAGACTGTCTACAACCTCTGCGCCGCCATCCTCGATCCGGACGATGAAGCCATCATCCCGGCGCCCTACTGGGTCTCCTATCCCGATATGGTCCTGCTCTCGGACGGCAAACCAGTAACCGTGTTCGCCGGAGCAGATCAGGGCTACAAGATCACGCCGCCCCAACTGGCGGCTGCGATCACGCCCAGGACCCGACTCCTTCTTCTTAACAGTCCCTGCAATCCGACCGGCGCCGCTTATACCCGTGGGGAACTCGCGGCGCTCGGCGAAGTACTGCTGGCTCATCCGCGCATCGTGATCGGCACCGATGACATGTACGAGCACATCTATTGGGGCAGCGAGCCGTTTTGCAGCCTGCTCACCGCGGTGCCCGCGCTTTATGACCGTACTGTGACGATCAATGGCTGCTCGAAGTCCTACGCCATGACCGGATGGCGAATCGGGTATTGCGGCGGTCCCCAAGAAGTCATCACCGCGATGGGCACGATTCAGGGTCAGTCGACGTCCAATGCCGCCAGCATGAGCCAGAAGGCAGCGACGGTTGCACTGAACGGTGATCAGGCCTGCGTGGT
This sequence comes from uncultured Gammaproteobacteria bacterium, assembly GCA_963705495.1. GTDB lineage: Bacteria > Pseudomonadota > Gammaproteobacteria > Steroidobacterales > Steroidobacteraceae > DATBVX01. Next base: position 39,240 of record CAVPJQ010000015.1, read on the forward strand.
GGAAATGAACCGTCAGTTCAAGGCCCGACACGACTTCATCGTGCAGGGACTCAACGGCCTCCCCGGCGTGTCATGCCTCCCCGGCGCCGGGACGTTCTACGCCTTCGCCGAAGTCAGTGGGGCAATGGCTGCAACCAACTGCAAGGATGACGGGGCTTTTGCCGAGTTCCTGCTTGCGAACGCCGGCGTGGCCGTCGTTCCGGGCACCGGTTTTGGCGCCCCGGGGCACATCCGCCTGTCGTTTGCCTGCAGCATGGCCACGCTCGAGGACGCGGTCGGGCGCATGCGTCGCGCCCTCGCCGGAGGCACCGTGAACCGGGTTAAAACGGCGTAATCGCGCGCTCGGGGCTCGGTTGACGGCCCCGGGTCGCTCCCGCAGAATTCGCCGCCTTTCCGGTTCCGCCGTAGCTCAGTCGGTAGAGCGAGGGACTGTTAATCCCCAGGTCGGAGGTTCGAGTCCTCCCGGCGGAGCCATCCTGTCAGAGCATTTTTCCTCTGGCGCCGTCGTGCCGGAATGCGGATACTGTTGCGCACAGAATTCCAATCCGGCACATAGGCCCGACGAGTTTTGAACCATCTTCCGCGACGCGCGGCTGTACGCCGCAGTCGCATTTGGACGATCCGCCTTACGCAAATCCAGTAAAGGGGTCAGACAATGGCAGCAAAGAAGACACGCATCCGTCGCAAGGTCCGCGCCAAGAAGGCCAAAAGAACAGCACGCAAGCGCGCGGTGAGAGCCAAGGTACGCCAGCGTACTGCCGCCAGAAGACTGCGCCGCAGCGCCCGCAAGGTGGGGAGAAAAGTTGCGCGCCGAACGCGTCGGGTAGCACGCAAGGTCGCGCGCGCGACACGGCGTACTGCGCGCCGCGTGGGACGCTCGGCGAGCCGCGCCATCAAGAAAGGTGCGGTCTCCGTCAATCGGGCCACGTCAGCGGTTGAGCAGGGTGCCACGACCGCCGTCATTGGCGCGACCACGGCTGTCGAAAACGCATCCGATGCGATGCAATCTGCAGTCGTAACGGCTACGGACAAGATCTGAGTTGATACCGAGGGTGAGCGGCGGGTTCCAATGTCCTGCCGCTCACTCCTTCCGAGGATGACCGTCGATCGAGGTGCTCGGTAATCGAGCGTGTTGAACGGCCGTCCGGGTCATCACCCGCTCTCTCTGGACTCAGGCACGCTTGCGTCGCGTCGCTGCGAGCTCGAGCAGGTACTTTTCAAACTCAGCGCCGAGACTCGAATGATTTAATGCGTATTCTACCGTCGCTTGCAGGTAGCCCAGCTTGCTGCCGCAGTCGTAGCGACGTCCCGCGAATTCATAGGCAAACACCGGCTCCTCGGCGAGCAACGCCGCGATGCCGTCGGTAAGCTGAATCTCCCCTCCAGCGCCACGTCCGGTCGTCTCGAGCTTCTCGAAAATGCGCGGCGTCAATATGTAGCGGCCGACGACGGCGAGCGTTGAAGGTGCGCTGGCGGGTTTGGGCTTCTCTACGATGCTTTCGACGCGACTGACCCGGCCATTCGCCGCGCTGCATGCGACGATGCCATAACGCTCTGTCTCGTTGCGCGGAATCTGCTGAACTCCCAGGACACTGGCGTGATGCTGCTCGTAGACGCTCGCCATCTGGCGCAAGCATGGAGTCTCCGCGTCGATCAGATCATCCGCCAGGTGCACAAAGAACGGCTCGTGTCCCACCACGGGTCGCGCGCAAAGAACCGCGTGTCCCAATCCCAACGGCGCCGGCTGGCGGATGTATACGCAGCTAGCCCATGACGGCAGGATGCCACGCAGCGTGGCGAGCAGCTCGTGCTTGCCCTGCGCTTCGAGCGCGGACTCGAGCTCGTGATCGGAGTCGAAATGATCCTCGATGGCGCGCTTGGAGCTGCCGGTGATGAACACCAGGTTGCGCGCGCCGGCGGACAAGGCCTCCTCCGCTGCGTACTGGATCAGCGGCTTGTCCACGATGGGCAACATCTCTTTGGGGCTCGCCTTGGTCGCGGGCAGAAAGCGGGTACCGCGCCCCGCAACCGGGAAGACGGCGGCGCGGATCGGGCTGGAAGGCGCCATGGGCATCTCGTTCAGCAACTTGAGGCTGCCGATGATACCCGATGGCCACACCCGATCCGCTACCGCGCGTTGTCGTCCCGGCGGGAACACCCCACGCTCCGCACGTGGCGTGCGCGCCCCTTGACGCGCGTCACTCGTTCGCTGCGGTCTTGTCAGCTGGCTTCGCAGCCGCCGCCTTGCTCTTATCAGCCTTTTCGACCCGAATGTTGGCTCGATTCTGCTCGACCACCTTCATCCCGATACCCTTTACCTTGGCGAGCTCATCTGCGTTCTTGAAGGGACCGTTCTTCTCGCGGTAGTCGACAATCGCCTGCGCGCGCGACAAGCCGATGCCATTCAGCTCTTTGGCCAGTGTGCGAGCGTCCGCAGTGTTGATGTTTACGGGGTCGGCCAGCGCGCCCGCCGACACCAGCAGGCCCGCAAGCACGATTGCCGGAATTGATTGCCTCATTGCTCCTCCTTGAGTGGAACTCCGCTCTTGCATCCATGTAGATCCCGCGGCTTGACGCCCGGAGCGGGCAATGTCCATCAGGCGTGGACGTACGTGAATCCGCCAATGCGGCGCGAACGTAAAGTTTCAGCCGTCGGTGCTGCCTCGGCTAGGCACCGACCGCGGCGTGGCCCGCGGCAGCAAGCTCAGGTTTGAGGCTGTCCCAGTTCTTGCACCCGGGGCATTGCCAGAACCACGCATGGCTCGCGAAACCACACTCGCCGCAGCGATAGCGCGGACCGCGCGACAGCACCCTGCCCAGCAGCCTTGCGACGCGTCGCAACGTTTCGTCATCCAGCCCGCGCGTGCTATCCAGTGGCTGTGCAAGCTCGCGCAGCAGGCCGTCGCTCAACACGTATTCACGAATAGCAGCCAGCGCATTGGGCTCTTCAATCACGTCAGCCAGGATCAGGGCATTGGCCAGCTCGTGCACCGGCCGACGATTGCGCTGCAGTGCTGCGATCGCTGCATCGAGTGGCTCGCGAGTCTGCAACCTGCGCGCGCAGGCGTGCAGGCGCGGCAAGACTTCGAGCAGCAATGCGGGTTCGCGTTCGAGAGCGAGGAGCAGGAGCCGCACTGCCAGCGCGTCATCGCCTGCATCACGAGCGATCTCCGCACGCAGGATCGCGGCACGCGGAAAGCGCCGTTGCTCGCGACGCGCCTCGCGCAGCAGGCGTCGCGCCTCTTCGAATTGACCCGAGGTACGGGCCACTTCCGCCAGCTCACAGTGATAGTGGGCAATCGTGCCGGTGTGCACGGCACCACCGGCAGATGCCAGTTGCCGGTGAGTGCTGATGGCCTGCTGCCAGTCGTGTTGCTGCTCATAGATGCCGATCAGCGCTAGCAACGCAGTGAGCCGGTGCTGGCGTGACTGCGCAAGCTTCAGGTAAAGGCTCTCCGATCGATCCAGGAGTCCGGCGCGCAGGTAATCAACCGCCAGCTCGAGTAATGCTTGCTCGCGCTGCTCAGGTTCCAGCTGCGGCCGGTCGAGAATGCCCTGGTGTACCCGGATAGCGCGATCCACCTCCCCGCGGCGGCGAAAGAGGCTCCCAAGTGCAAAGTGAATCTCGACGGTTTCGGTGTTCACGTCGACCATCCGCGTGAACACCTCGAGTGCCCGATCGGGCTGCTCGTTGATGACGTAGTTGAGGCCCGCAAGGTAGTCGGCCGGCAGGCGGCGACGGCCGACCCGCCGCGCCGCGCGCTGCATGCGGCGCCCCAGGCGCCAGCCCACATAGCCCGCAATACCGACGGCCACGAGCGCGGCCAGGAGCGCGGATTCAGCCACGATCTTGGGGCAGGGGCCGCAGGTTCCTGATCTCGGCCTCCGCGAGCCGCAGATTGCGGCGCAGCTCGGCCCGTTCGCTGGTCAGCTTGCGCACGAAGCTCCAGGCCGAAGCAATCCCCGCAAGCCATCCCAGGATGAAGGCCGTAACCATGAGCTGGCCACGCGTCAATTCGACTTCCGTGATGAGCAGGTCCACGTGCACCGGCGCGCCGTTGGCGGCAACCAGCGCGGTGCCGGTGAGGAATACGAGCAGGCAAATGAGGATGAACAACGCGCGCGGCATGTCAGTCTCGAGCGGCCGACACTCTACCATCACGCGGGCATATCGTTAGCGGAAGGGACTCCATGTCGAGTGGGTCCTTTCAAGACCGTGCAAAACATGGACGTTTTGCACGGAGCCTACAGGGACGTATTCACGGCGTTCTTGAAAGGACCCACTCGGCATGGAGTCCCTTCAATCTGCCATCGGCACTGGTCAGTCGTGGATCGGCTCGCCCGCACCGCTGTTGACGCGCTCGCGCAGATCCTTGCCAGGCTTGAAATGCGGAACATACTTGCCCGCGAGCGCGACGGCTTCACCGGTTTTTGGATTGCGACCCTGGCGCGGCGGACGAAAGTGCAGCGAGAAGCTGCCGAAACCCCGGATCTCGATGCGCTCGCCCTGCGCGAGCGCATCGCTCATGATTTCCAGGATCTGCTTCAGCGCCAGCTCCACGTCCTTGGCGGGCAGGTGCTTTTGCTTGGCCGTAATGATCTCGATCAGTTCCGACTTGGTCATGCGCAAGGCCCTTTATACCGTGCGAACGCTTCAGTCCTGGCCGCCGATGTGTTCCTTCAGCAAGTCTCCCAGGCTGGTGCCCGAGGAGGAATCGGTGGCCGTCTTGTAATTCTGTACGGCCTCGGCCTCTTCATGCGCTTCCTTCGCCTTGATCGACAACGCGATGACGCGGCCCTTGCGGTCCACGCCAGTGAACTTCGCCTCGACCTCATCGCCCACCTTGAGCATCGTGCGTGCATCCTCGACGCGATCGCGCGACAGCTCAGAGGCGCGCAGCTGGCCCTCGACGCCATTGCCCAGGTCGATGAGTGCGCCCTTGGCGTCCACGTCGCGCACCACACCCTTCACGATGCTGCCCTTCGGGTGTTCGGCGAGATAGCTGGAGAACGGGTCTTTTGCCAGCTGCTTGATGCCGAGTGAAATACGCTCCCGCTCCGGGTCGATGGTGAGGACCATGGCCTCGAGTTGTTGGCCCTTCTGGAAGTTGCGCACCGCCTCTTCGCCGGGCACATCCCAGGAAATGTCGGACAAGTGCACCAGGCCATCGATGCCGCCCGGCAGCCCGATGAAGATGCCGAAGTCGGTGATCGACTTGATCTGGCCCGCCACCTTGTCGCCACGGTTGTAGTTCTCTGCGAACTCCTTCCACGGGTTGGTCTTGCACTGCTTGAGCCCGAGCGAAATGCGCCGGCGCTCCTCGTCGATATCGAGCACCATCACTTCGACTTCCTGGCCGACGTGCACGACCTTTGCAGGGTTCACGTTCTTGTTGGTCCAGTCCATCTCCGAGACGTGCACCAGGCCCTCGACGCCCTCCTCGATCTCCACGAAGCAGCCGTAATCGGCAATGTTCGTGACCTTGCCGAACAACCGCGTATTGGGTGGGTAGCGACGTGCGATAGCCTGCCAGGGATCCGCGCCGAGCTGCTTGAGGCCGAGCGACACGCGTGAGCGCTCGCGATCGAACTTGAGGATGCGCACCTCGATCTCATCGCTCACTTTGACGACTTCCGATGGATGCTTGACGCGCTTCCATGCCATATCGGTGATGTGCAGCAGTCCATCGATGCCGCCGAGATCGACGAACGCACCGTAGTCGGTGAGATTCTTGACGACCCCTTTGACCACTGCGCCTTCCTGCAGGTTGTCGAGCAGCGCATTGCGTTCCGCGCTGTATTCCTGCTCGACCACGGCGCGGCGTGACACCACAACGTTGTTGCGCTTCTGGTCGAGCTTGATCACCTTGAATTCGAGCGCCTTGCCCTCGAGGTAGCTCGGATCGCGCACCGGCCGCACATCGACCAGTGATCCCGGAAGGAAGGCGCGAACATTGTCGATTTCGACAGTAAAGCCACCCTTTACACGCCCGGTAATGACACCCGTCACGATCTCGCTGGCTTCGAATGCCTTCTCGAGGCGCGTCCAGGTACGGGCACGCTTGGCCTTCTCGCGCGACAGGCGCGTTTCGCCCGAACCGTCCTCGACGGTGTCGAGGGCAACTTCGACATCATCGCCAGCCTTGACCTCGATCTCGCCTTTCTCGGATCGAAACTGGTCGATGGAAATGACGGCCTCGGACTTCAGGCCGACGTTGACGATCACGAAATCCTGGCCGACTTCGACCACGTGACCCATCAGGATGGTGCCAGGCTTGATGCGCTGGCTGGCAATACTCTGTTCGAAAAGCTGGGCAAAACTCTCGGTCATAAATTGGGGTTACAAAGGTTCTTCAAGAACCGTCCGGTATGGCCCTGAGGGCAATCCAGCCCATCGAGGGGAATTCAGTTACGAGACGCGCGTTCCTTGCGTGTCCCACGTTTGACACTCCTTCAAATAAAGCCCTTGCGAGCGCGTCTACCCGAACCGTTCTCGCGCCAGGCGCAGGACATGCGCCACGACCTCTTCGACGTCTAGTCCGGTAGAGTCCAAAACCACCGCATCGGCGGCTGCCTTCAACGGCGCGACCTTGCGGCCGGTGTCGCGAGCATCACGCTCCGCGATCTCTCGCGAAAGGGCGGCAAGGCTAACATCAAGTCCCTTGTCTTTCAACTGCTTATGACGCCGACGGGCCCGCTCCTCAGGGCTCGCTGTGAGGAAGATCTTGAGGTCCGCGGTCGGGAAAACAACGGTCCCCATGTCCCGCCCATCGGCTACCAGTCCGGGCGGCTCCGCGAATCGTTGCTGGCGCCCGAACAGGGCGCTGCGTACGGCCGGCATTGCAGCAACCCGTGACGCCGCGTTCCCTGTCGCTTCGCTGCGCAGATCGCGCGTGACATCCGTACCTTCCAGGAAAATATGCTCGGTGCCGTCTGGTCTGCTCCCGAACCGGATCCTCATCTGCTCGGCGAGGCGCGCGTGCCCTGCCTCGTCATCGGGGTCCAGGCCCTGTTTCAGTCCCTGCAGAGCGACGAGGCGGTACAGGGCTCCGCTGTCCAGGAAATGCCACCCGAGGCTCTGCGCCACGGCGCGACTGACGGTGCCCTTCCCTGAGCCGCTCGGGCCATCGATCGCGATGACGGGAGTCTGTTCGGCGATCACATCAGCACTCCACAACCTCGATATCGAGCCCGATGCTTTGAGCGCTATCGACAAAACCTGGGAAAGAAGTCGCCACGTTCGCAACGTCGACGATCTCGATCGGCTCCCGGGCTGCCACACTCGCGATGGCGAACGCCATGGCAATTCGATGATCACCCAGGCTATCCACGCGTCCGCCCTGGATGGTGCCGCCGAAGACGCGCATGCCGTCGGCGCGCACTTCGGTCCGAATACCCACCGCACGCAGCCCCTGCGCCATGGCGGCGATCCGGTCGCTTTCCTTGAGTCTCAATTCCTCGGCGCCGGTGACGAGTGTTTCGCCCTGCGCACACGCGGCGGCGATCAGGAGCGCCGGGATTTCGTCGATAGCCAATGGAACGAGCCTCCGAGGCACCTCGATTCCGCGCAATTCACGGCGCTCGATTTCGAGGTCCGCGAGCGGTTCGGCGCCGGAGACACGCGCATTCCTTACCCGTATTTCAGCACCCATGAGTCGCAACGCGTCCAGCAACCCTGTGCGTGAAGGATTGATGCCCACGTTGCTCAGCGTGAGCACTCCGTCCGCTACCAGACAGCCGGCAACGATGAAGAATGCCGCGGAGGAAAAATCACCCGGCACGTCGATCCTGCAACCCCGCAGACGCGCGGGTCCTTGCAAATCGACCCTTCTCCCCTGTGAGCGCACATTGACACCGAAGGCCTGCAACATGCGCTCGCTGTGATCACGGGTCGTCGCCGGCTCGGTGATCGAAGTCGTTCCATCCGCGTAAATGCCCGCCAGGAGGATCGCGGACTTTACCTGCGCACTCGCCATTGGCAGCTGGTACTGAATCCCGTGCAGGTGCCGTCCGCCAGCGATACGCACCGGCGGGCGCCCAGCGTGCGTCTCGATGCCGGCACCCATCTTGCGCAGCGGGATAGCGACGCGCTCCATCGGGCGGCGCATGAGCGAAGCGTCTCCGATCAGCTCGGAGTCGAAGCGCTGGCCGGCCAGCAATCCCGTGAAGAGCCGTATCGCGGTGCCTGAATTGCCCATGTCGAGAGGCGCGCCCGATGGCTCAAGGCCGTCCCTCCCGACACCGTCGACAACGACTCTTTGCTCGGTGCCGCGATCGACCGCAACACCCAGCGCGCGCATGGCGGTGAGTGTGGCGAGGCAATCCTCGCTCGCCAGGAAACCTTCGACGACCGTCCGACCCTCCGCGATGCCCGCGAGCATCAGGGACCTGTGGGAGATCGACTTATCGCCGGGGACTGTGAGCGTTCCCCGGACTTGAGCGACCGGCAGCACTCTATAAGAGAGCCGCCGTGCGGTAACTGCTGCAGATCCGGTGGGATTGACGGTCACACGGTAGTTCCGACGACCGAAGCGAGGGCCTCGATGGCGCGCCGCGTCTGCTCGAGCGTGCCGGTCGTGATGCGCAAGTGATTTGGCAGACCGTAGTTGCCCACGGGCCGCGCGATCACACCCCGGCGCAATAATCCTTCGAAGATTGGACCCGCGGGGCGACCCAGGTCGACCAGCACGAAATTACCGGCCGAGGGCAGCACTCTGAGACCGAGCCTGGGGGCTTGCGCTCGAAGCTCAGCCAGCGCCGCGCGGTTGAGCTCCACGGCCTTACGCACGTGCTCGACCTCGTCTAGTGCCGCTGTCGCGGCGGCGAGAGCGATCGAATTGACGTTGAAAGGCTGGCGCAACCGATTCAGGGTCTCCGCGATCTGGGGTTGAGAGATCGCATAACCCACTCGCAGGCCGGCGAGTCCATATGCTTTCGAGAAGGTTCGTAGTACGACGAGGTTTGGAAGCTCCCGGAGCCAGGCGGTTGCATCGGAGCAGTTGGTATCTCGCGAGTATTCGAAGTAAGCCTCATCCACGACGGCCAGCGTGCTGGCCGGGAGCGCGTCCAGGAATGCCCTAAGACGATCCGGCTCGAGCCATGAGCCAGTCGGGTTGTTGGGATTGGCGAGAAAAACCAGCCGCGTGCGTGGCGTGATCAGCCTCGCGATCGCTTCCAGGTCATGACCGAGGGGCATCGGGTCATCCGGCGGCAGTGCGGGAGCCACGCGCGCAGTCGCCCCCGACGCCTGAACGACGATCGGGTAAACAGCAAAACAGTATTGCGAGTACACAGCCTCGGTCGCGGGAGTCAGGAAGGCTTCCGCCAGCAGCACCAGCACATCGTTGGAGCCATTGCCGAGTGTCAGGCACTGCGGATCGATGCCGTGATGTGCCGCGAGCCGGCGCTTGAGCTCGAAGCCACTACCGTCGGGATACAGGCCGATCTCGCCGAGTGCGCCAGCCATGGCGGCGCGCGCGCGTGATCCGGGTCCGAGAGGATTCTCGTTGGAGGCGAGCTTGATGATGTCGTGCACGCCGTATTCACGCTCCAGTTCCGCGATGGGCTTGCCGGGCACATACGGCTGCAGGCCGCGCACCGGCGGCGCCACCAGATCTGGGATCGGAACCGTCTTCATTCGCTACTGCACTGCCTGCGGATAGGACCCGAGAACGCGAAACAGCGAGGCGCGCCGCTTGAGCTGCGCCAGGGCCTTTGCGAGGTTCCGATCCTCGGCATGGCCCTCGACGTCCAGGAAGAACACATAGTCCCATTTGCGCCGATGCGAAGGTCGCGATTCGATCCGCGTCACGTTGATCGCAGCCTTGGCGAGCGGTTCGAGCAGCCGATAGAGCGCGCCCGGCGAATCCGTATGCGCAGCGGATACCAGGAGTGTCGTCTTGTCTTTGCCGCTGGGCCGGAATGTCTTGCGCCCGACGACCAGGAAGCGTGTCGTGTTGTCCGGGCGGTCCTCGATCTGCGCCACCAGCACCTTCAGATCGTAGACCTCGGCGGCGGCCTCGCCGGCAATCGCCGCCGTACCCTTCTCATCGCGCGCCCGGCGCGCGCCTTCGGCATTGCTCGATACTGCAACGCGTTCCACGCCGGGCAGATATTCCTCCAGCCATCCGCGGCACTGAGCCAGCGACTGCTGATGCGAGCACACGCGTTGCACATCCGCCAAGGCATCCATGCGGCCCATCAGGTATTGGTGGATGCGCAGCTCGACCTCGCCGCAGATTCGCGCTGGCGAAGCGAGAAAGCGGTCCAGGGTATTGTTCACCGTGCCTTCGGTGGAATTCTCGATCGGCACCACGCCGAAGTCCGCAACCCCCGCTTCGACTTCGTGAAACACCTCATCGATGGTCGCGAGCGGCAAGGCGCGCACCGAATGGCCGAAATGCTTGAGAACTGCCGCCTGGGTGAATGTGCCTTCCGGACCCAGGAAGCCGACTTTCAACGGGTCTTCCTGCGCAAGGCACGCCGACATTATTTCCCGGAACAGCCGCAGCACTTCTTCGTTGCGCAGTGGCCCCTGGTTCCGTTCCAGCGCCATGCGCAGGACCTGCGCTTCGCGCTCGGGCCGGTAGTAGTCGACCGTGTGTCCATCCTGGTGCTTGGAGATGCCGGCCTCGCGCGCGAGCCGTGCGCGCTCGTTGATGAGCGCATGAATCTGCGCGTCCACGGCGTCGATGCTGTTACGCAGCTCCTCGAGCTTCGGCGTCTGGGCACGCTTCGATGGCTTGCGCGCCATTGCTCAGAGAATCCGTGCCGAAAGCACGCCCTCAATGCCGCGAATACGTTCGAACACCTCGGCAGGAATCTGCGCGTCCGTGTCGATCAGGGTGTATGCCAGCTCGCCGCGTGACTTGTTGAGGAGGTCGGCGATATTGAGCTTTGCCGTGGCGAGACACGTCGAGATCTGGCCCACCATGTTGGGCACATTGTCGTTGGCAATCGCGATGCGCTGTCCGCCGTTGGCGCGAGGCAGGATGGCCTCCGGGAAGTTCACCGAGTGGCGCACGTTGCCGTGCTCGAGAAAGTCACGCACGGTGTCGGCCACCATGATCGCGCAGTTCTCCTCGGCCTCCTCGGTCGAGGCGCCAAGGTGCGGCAACGCGACAACCCGCGGATGATTGCGAATGGCATTGCTCGGAAAATCACACACGTACGATTGCAACCGACCCTGATCGAGCGCTTCGACGATCGCAGCTTCGTCGACGATCGGCGCGCGCGCGAAATTGAGGATTACGCCGCCCTTGCGCATCAGACGCAGGCGTGCGGCATTCACGAGCTTGCGGGTGGCGTCATTCAGCGGGACATGCACGCTGATCAGGTCGGAGCGCGCAAAGAGATCGTCGAGGCTGACCGCCTGCTCGACACCCGACGACAGCTGCCAGGCGCGCTGCACGGTGATCTGCGGGTCGTAGCCCAGCACTTTCATCCTCAGCCCCAGGGCGGCATTGGCAACCTCGACGCCGATGGCGCCGAGTCCAACCACGCCCAGCGTCCGGCCCGGCAGCTCGAAGCCTACGAACTTCTTCTTGCCCTTCTCGACCGCCTCTTCGACCGCGTGATCGTCGCCCTCGAGGGCGCGCACGTAGCCCCAGGCCTGGCAGATGTCGCGTGCCGCGAGAAACATCCCGGCGATCACCAGTTCTTTCACGGCGTTCGCATTCGCGCCCGGGGAGTTGAACACCGGGATGCCGCGCTTACTGAGGCTCGCCACCGGGATATTGTTGACGCCGGCGCCCGCACGCCCGACCGCCTTGACCGAATCCGGAATCACCATCTTGTGCATGTCCGCGGAGCGCACCAGGACGGCGTCCGGATGCCCGATCTCGGATGCGATCTCGTAACGGTCGCGCGGCAGCCGCTCCAGGCCCCGAATCGAGATGTTGTTGAGCGTCAGGATCCGGAACGTCTGCGTCTTGCGCTGCATGTCGAGTGCGGTGCTAGCCATTCTTCCTCGCAAAATCCTGCATGAATTCCACCAGCGCATTCACTCCCGCGATCGTCATGGCGTTGTAGAGACTCGCGCGCATGCCGCCGACGGTACGATGACCTTCGAGATTCGTGAGCCCGGCGGTCTTCGCTTCGGTGATGAACTGCTTGTCGAGCTCGGGCCGCGCCAGTGTAAAGGGCACGTTCATCCATGAACGACAGTCCTTGGCGACCGGATTGCGGTAGAACCCCGAGCCGTCGATTGCCGCGTACAGCTTCGCGGACTTCGCGCGATTGAGTTCCGCCATCGCAGCGAGACCGCCCTGGCGCTTCAGCCACTGGAAGACCAGGCCGGCGAAGTACCAGCCGAAGGTTGGCGGCGTGTTGAGCATGGAACCCTCATCCGCCATGCCCTTGTAGTCGAACACCAGCGGGGTTCCCGGCCGCGCATGCCCGATCAGATCATCGCGCACGATCACCAGCGTGAGGCCCGAGGGACCCATATTCTTCTGCGCCCCGGCGTAGATCAGTCCGAACTTCGACACATCGATCGGGCGGGATAACAACGTCGAGGACATGTCCGCAACCAAGGGCGTTGCACCGGTTTCGGGCACGAAGTGAAACTCGACCCCACCGATCGTTTCGTTCGGCGTGTAGTGCAGATATGCCGCGTTCGGGCTGCGCTTCCAGCCGGAGACTGCGGGAATCGTGTTGTAACCGGAGTCGGCGGCATCAGCGGCGACATTGAGTTTGCAATACCGCCGGGCGTCGCCCAGCGCCTTCTTCGACCAGCTGCCGGTATTGACGTAGTCGACCACGGACTCCTGGGTCGCCAGGTTCAAGGGAACCGCCGAGAACTGCCCGGTCGCGCCGCCCTGCAGGAACAGCACCTTGTAATTGGAGGGCACCGCCAGCAGGTCACGCAGGTCCGCTTCAGCCTTGTGCGCGACCGCGATGAACGCCTTACTGCGGTGGCTGATCTCCATCACGGACATGCCACTGCCCTGCCAGTCGATCAGCTCATCCCGTGCCTGTTCGAGGACTTCCAGAGGCAGCGCTGCGGGCCCGGCGCTGAAGTTGAAAACGCGCATGAATTTCCCGTGCTGAGCGCACTTCAAGAGAGGCGCAAGAAGTGTATCAGGCGGGATCGGGTGTTTCAGCGGCCAGGCCGCCCGTGTCGATGTCTCCGGCACCCTCGCCATTCAAGCCTTCGACGCGTTCCAGGCCGACCAAGCGCTCGGCCTCCTCCAGTCGAATGAGGCGCACGCCCTGTGTGTTTCGACCCACCACCGAGATCTCGGCCACTGGCGTTCGCACCAGAGTGCCCGTCGAGCTGATCAGCATGATCTCGTGGTCGCGCACGACATGCAGTGCGCCGACCATCTGGCCGTTGCGCTCCGTAGTCTGCAAGGCGATGACGCCCTGGCCGCCACGACCATGTCGTGGAAATTCGTCCACTGGAGTGAGCTTGCCGTAGCCGGCTTCTGAGGCGGTCAATATGAAGCCATCATCGACCACGATGAGCGCGATGACGCGTTGGCCGAGCGACAGCTTTACGCCGCGGACGCCTGCGGCCTCGCGACCCATCGGCCGCACTTCGTCTTCGCTGAAGCGAATTGCCTTGCCGCCACTGGTGCACAGCATGATTTCACGCTGGCCATCGGTGAGCGCGACGCCCACCAGCTGGTCATCGGCGGCGAGATCCACCGCGATGATGCCGGTACTGCGCGGACGCGAGAACGATGCGAGCGGAGTCTTCTTGACCGTGCCGAGCGCCGTGGCCATGAACACATGATGATGTTCATCGTATTCACGGATCGGCAGCACCGCATTGATGCGCTCGCCTTCCTGCAAAGGCAGCAGGTTCACCATCGGCTTGCCGCGCGCGCCGCGTCCCGCCTGCGGCAGCTCGTATACCTTGAGCCAGTACACCTTGCCCTGGCTGGAAAAGCACAGCAGCGTGTCGTGCGTGTTGGCGATGAACAGTTTGTCGATGAAGTCCTCGTCCTTGACGCTGGTCGCCGCCTTGCCGCGTCCACCGCGGCGCTGGGCCTGGTAGGCCGAAACCGGCTGTGACTTCGCATAGCCGGAATGGGACAGCGTCACCACGACTTCCTGAGGCTCGATCAAATCCTCGATGGTGAGATCGGAATGGTCGCGAATGATCTCGGTACGTCGCGCATCGCCATAAGTGTCGCGCAGCTCGATCAGCTCACTGCGAATCACGGCGAGCAATCGCTCCGGCCGTGCCAGGATCTCGCCGAGATCACGGATCTGCGCGAGCAGCTCCTGGTAGTCCGCGGCAATCTTGTCCTGTTCGAGGCCAGTCAGGCGATGCAGGCGCATGTCGAGAATCGCCTGTGCCTGCACTTCCGATAATCGATACCCGCCATCCAGCAGGCCCAGCTCACTCCCGATGCCGTCCGGGCGGGTGTGAATGTCTCCCGCTCGCTTCAGCATCTCGGCGACCACACCAGAATCCCAATTGCGTGAGACCAGTGCGGCTCGCGCTTCGGGGGGTGAGGGGGAACGCTTGATGGTCTCGATGACTGCGTCGATATTGGCGAGCGCCACTGCCAGTCCCTCGAGGACGTGGGCGCGCTCACGCGCCTTGCGCAGATCAAAGATCGTCCGGCGCGTGACGACCTGGCGCCGATGGCGGAGGAACGCTTCCAGCAGCTCTTTGAGCGACAGGAGCCTTGGCTGTCCATCGACCAGTGCCACCATGTTGATGCCAAACACCGTCTCCATCGGTGTCTGCGCATACAGGTTGTTGAGCACGATATCGGGCACCTCACCCTTCCTGAGCTCAATGACCACCCGCATACCGTCCTTGTCGGATTCATCGCGCAGCCCGTCAGTCGCGATGCCGTCGAGGTGCTTTTCCTTGACCAGCTCGGCGATGCGCTCGATCAGCCGCGCCTTGTTCACCTGGTAAGGAAGCTCGGTGATCACGATCGCGTGCCGCCCACTGCGCTCCAGGTTTTCTATATGTGTGCGCGCCCGCACCGACAGCCGACCGCGGCCGGTCTTGTAGCCTGCAACGATCTCCTGCGCGCCATTGATGATGCCGGCCGTCGGAAAATCAGGGCCGGGGATATGCTGCATCAGGGCTGCGAGCGACAGCGATGGATCGTCAATGAGCGCAACACAGGCGTTCACGACCTCGGTGAGGTTGTGCGGTGGGATGTTGGTTGCCATGCCCACTGCGATGCCGGTCTGCCCGTTGATCAGCAGGTTCGGAACCCGTGTCGGCAGCACCGCCGGCTCGCTTTCCGACTCGTCGTAGTTGGGGACGAAATCGACCGTTTCCTTGTCGATGTCCGCGAGCAGCTCGTGTGCCATGCGTGACATGCGCACTTCCGTGTAGCGCATCGCCGCCGGCATATCGCCGTCCACGGAGCCGAAATTTCCCTGCCCGTCGATCAGCGGGTAGCGCATGGAGAAGCCCTGCGCCATGCGCACCATCGTGTCGTATACGGCCGTGTCACCGTGTGGGTGGTACTTGCCGATCACATCGCCGACCACGCGGGCGGACTTCTTGTAGGCCTTGTTGTAGTCGTTGCCGAGCTCGCGCATCGCATACAGCACGCGCCGATGCACCGGCTTGAGGCCATCGCGCACGTCCGGCAACGCGCGCCCCACGATCACGCTCATGGCGTAATCGAGATAGGAGCGGCGCATTTCGTCTTCGAGGTTGACGGCGAGAATTTCGCGCGCGATGTCCGCCATTCAGGGGTCCGTTATCGAGCTCCGGACGGTGCCGGGAGCATGGCCAAAAAAGTACTTTTTCAAGTGCAGTAGGAAGCGCGCAATCTTATCACAGCGCATCACCCCGCCGAACCTGCACAGCGTGTCGGCGCGAGGCTGCGCCGCTATACTTGCGCTCGTTTCAGACAGGCTCCCGACGGAGCTGGAACCTTGCCCGCCGCAGCATGCATGGAATCCATTGATCTCATCATCGATGCACGCTGGATCGTTCCGGTCGAGCCGCATGGCCGCGTGCTCGAGCATCACTCGATCGCCATCAACGGCGGTCGAATCGTGGCGCTGCTGCCCTCCTCCGAGGCGCGCGCCCGGTTCGCGGCGCAGGAACACTTGCGCCGACCGAGTCACGTGCTGATACCGGGATTGGTGAATGCCCATACCCATGGCGCGATGAGCCTGCTGCGGGGGATCGCCGACGATCTGCCGTTCGACGCCTGGCTGCGCAAGTGCATCTTTCCGCTCGAGCAACGCTGGGTCAGCGCCGAATTCGTGCGTGAAGGCACGGAGCTCGCGTTTGCCGAGATGCTGCTCGCGGGCACGACCTGCGTGGCGGACTGGTACTTCCATCCGGAAGAGAGCGCGCGGGTCGCGGCCGAACTGCACGTACGCGCCTGTGTGGGAGCCCCGATTGCTGACTTTCCCGCGCCCTGGGCGGGCGGCGCCGACGACTATCTTTCGCAAGGCCTCACGCTGCACGACGCCTGGCGCGATCACCCACTCATCAGCACTGCACTCGGGCCACATTCGCCCTATCTCGTGAGCGATGCGACATTCGAGCGCATTCGCATCTACGCCGATGAGCTCGACGCTACGGTGATGATTCACCTTCACGAGAGCGTGGCGGAAATCGAGCAATCCCTCGCAGCCCACGGCGTGCGCCCCATCGAACGGCTGAGGCGCCTGGGCCTCCTTTCACCCCGTCTGATCGGCGTGCATTTCACTCAAGCCGAAGCAGCGGACATCGCGACCGCCGCGCAGGCCGGCATGCCGGTGGTTCACTGTCCGGCCTCGAACCTCAAGCTCGGCAATGGCATGGCACCGGTCGGCGCGATGCTGGCCGCGGGACTCAATGTCGCACTCGGCACCGACGGCCCGGCGAGCAACAACAGTCTCGATATGATTGGCGAGATGCGCCTGGCTGCCTTGCTTGCGAAGGGCCAGGGCCGCGATCCGACGGTGCTGGACGCAGCCACCGCGTTACGCATGGCCACACTCAACGGAGCGCGTGCGCTGGGCCTCGATTCGGACACTGGCTCGCTGCTTCCTGGCAAGTGGGCAGATCTGTGTTGCATGAATCTCGATACACCGGCCACCCTGCCTGTCTACTCGCCGCTTTCCCAGATTGTGTATGCCGCGAGCCGCGAACAGGTGAGCGACGTGTGGGTCGCCGGAAAACACCTCGTGGGCGATGGGCAATTCACGCGCCTGGATCCGGATCGCCTGCGCCACCATGCGGCACGCTGGAGTGAACGCATCGCTGCGCTTACCGAGCGCGCCGCCTGAGGAATCCCGATAACGATGAATTCCGTCTCCAACGTCGATGCCGGCGAGATCGCCAAGTTCGAAGCGCTGGCACAACGCTGGTGGGATCCGGCCGGGGAATTCCGCCCGCTCCACGAGCTCAATCCCCTGCGGCTCGGGTTCATCGAAGCACGCGCGTCGCTCGCCGGCACGAGAGTCCTCGATGTCGGCTGCGGCGGCGGCATCCTTTCCGAAGCCATGGCGCGCAAAGGCGCCAGCGTCCTAGGTATCGATATGGCGCAAGCCGCCTTGCAGGTTGCGGAGCTGCACGCCCTCGAGGGCGGCGTGAAACTGGAGTATCGACTGGCGGCCGCTGAAGACCTCGCCGCCACGGCGCCCGGGCACTTCGACGTTATCACCTGCATGGAAATGCTCGAGCATGTCCCGGAGCCGGAGCAGGTACTCTCGGCGCTTGCCACACTGGTGCGACCCGGCGGGCAGGTATTCATCTCCACTATCAATCGCAACTTGAAAGCGTTCCTGCTCGCGATCGTAGGTGCGGAATATCTCTTGCGCCTGCTGCCGCGCGGTACCCACGATTACGCGCGCTTCATTCGCCCCTCCGAGCTCGCCGGCTGGGCCCGAAGCTCAGGGCTCGATCTCGTGGATCTTGCCGGGATCGAATACAACCCGATCACCCGGCGTTTTCTGCAGAGTGACGATGCAACGGTGAATTACCTCGCGCATCTCACGCGTGCCGGAGCGTGATGGCCGCTCGCAGCGCTGTCAGCGGTGTGCTGTTCGACCTCGACGGCACTTTGCTCGATACGGCACCCGACATGGCGCAGGCACTCAATCGACTGCGCAATGAGCAAGGCGAGCGCGAGATGCCCTTCGACCAGATTCGCCCGCACGTCTCGCATGGCGCCCTGGCGTTGGTGAGAACCGGATTTCCGGACGCCGACGATGACCGGGTCGCGAGCCTGCGTGCTCGGTTTCTCGAGCTGTACAGCGCAGACATCGCCGCCGAAACCACGCTCTTTCCGGGATTCGAAACGGTGCTCGCCCATCTGGATGCGCGCGGCATGCGCTGGGGTATTGTCACCAACAAGCCCGCGTTCCTCACCGAACCGCTGCTCGCGGCGATGCAGCTCTCGACGCGGGCGAATTGCATCGTGAGTGGCGACACCTTGCCCCAGCGCAAGCCTCACCCAGCCCCACTGCTGCACGCGGCCGCTCTGCTCGGTATCGAGACCAGCGCTTGCGTGTACGTCGGCGATGCGGAACGCGATGTCCGTGCTGCCCACGCCGCGGGAATGCGCGCCCTCGTCGCGCTGTTCGGATATCTCGGCGAAAACGATCAACCGCACGCGTGGGGTGCAGATGCCCTGATCAATGAGCCCGCCGAGCTGATCGGCTGGCTGAACGGCACGGCGTCGCGATCATGACGATGAATGCACTGTGGGTCTGGATTGGGTTCGCCGTCGGGATTGGCTTCATCCTCGGCTGGTTAGTCATGGCTCTGCGCGCCTCCCGTGCGCAGCAACGGCTTGGGCTCGAGCTGGAGAACGCCCGCGCCCGGCTCAAGTCCCAGGAAACGCTCGAGCAGGAACGTAACAACGCGCTCGAGCGTGCCCAGGAACGTCTGACTGTCGCCTTCGATGGCCTGGCGCGCGCAACCCTGCGCAGCAACAGCGAGGTGTTTCTGAAGCTCGCGCACGAAAACCTGGGCCAACAGCAACTGCAGGCCACACATGCGCTCAGGGAGCGAGAACAGGCCATCGAATCGATGCTCAAGCCCATCCAGGAAGCGCTGGGCCGAACGCAATCCCAGATCTCGAACATCGAGAAAGATCGCCACGAAGCCTTCGGCGCCATGCGCCAGTATCTCGAATCCGTCAATCAGAGCCAGTCCGCCCTGCAGCGCGAGACGCGCAACCTCGTGAACGCCCTGCGTCGGCCCGAAGTACGCGGCCAGTGGGGTGAAATGTCCTTGCGTCGCCTGGTCGAGCTCGCCGGCATGACGCCACATTGCGATTTCACGGAACAGGCGCATACGGCCGGTGATGAAGGGGCGTTGCGCCCCGATCTGATCATTCACCTGCCGGATGGGCGCGATCTCGTCGTAGACGTCAAGACCCCGCTCGCCGCGTATCTGGAAGCTGTCGATGCATCTACGGATGAGGCACGCGCGCTCGCATTGCGCCGGCATGGACAACTGCTCGCCGAGCGCGTGCGGGCGCTCGCGGGTAAGGCTTACTGGACGCAATTCGCCAAGAGCCCTGATTTCGTCATTCTGTTCATTCCGGGTGATCAGTTCCTCGCCGCAGCTCTCAACGAGAACCCTGGCCTGCTCGATGAAGCGATTCGCCAGAGCGTGATCCTCGCAACGCCGACCAGCTTCATCGCCATGCTCAAGGCGATCGCGTATGGCTGGCGCCAGCTGGCACTGGCGCAAAATGCCGAAACCATCCGCGACCTGGGTGAGGAACTCTATCGACGACTGAGCGTCTTCGGCGCTCATCTGGGCAGGATCGGAAAGAGCCTCGATGCGAGCGTCGAAGCCTACAACAGCGCCGTCGGCTCGCTCGAACGACAGGTGCTGCCAGCGGCGCGCCGTTTCACTGACCTCGGCTTGAAGCCCGATCGCAATCTCGAGGTGCTCGATCCGGTCGACAAGCTCGCGAGAACGCCAAGCAGCGATGTGCCGGACCCACCCCCGGAGTCCTGAGGCACTTGGCCGCCATCGATATCAAGAACTACCAGCCGGCAAGCGACGAGCTGCGTGAGCGCGTCATCCTCGTCACCGGTGCCGGTGATGGCATTGGCCGCGCAGTCGCCCTCGCTCTGGCGGCACATGGCGCAACCGTGATCCTGAGTGGCCGGACGGTGCGCAAGCTCGAGGCAACCCACGATCAGATCCTGGCGGCAGATGGACCGCAGCCGAGCATTGCCCCGCTGAATCTGGAGAGGGCACTGGCGAACGACTATGACGCTGTTGCGGCGGCGATCGACAGCAACTACGGCCGGCTCGACGGCCTGCTGCACAACGCGGCAATGCTCGGGCAGTTGAGCCCGATCGATCACTATGACGTGCCGACCTGGACCCAGGTCCTGCATGTGAACGTCACTGCGGAGTTCGCGCTCACGCAGGTGTGCCTGCCGCTCCTTCGCAAGTCGCCCGATGCCAGCGTGCTCTTCACCTCGAGCGGCGTCGGTCGTCGCGGCCGGGCACTGTGGGGTGCATACGCCGTCTCCAAGTTCGCGGTCGAGGGGCTTGCGCAGGTGCTGGCCGACGAGCTGGCTTCCACTCCCATCCGCGTGAATTGCATCAACCCGGTGCGTGCACGCACGCTCATGCGCCTGCAGGCATATCCCGCCGAGGACACAAGCGCGCTGCCCGATCCTGCCGCGCTCGTCGGTCCCTACCTCTATCTTCTGGGTCCTGCCAGCCGCGGTATCTCCGGGCAGAGTTTCGACTGCTTCTGATGGGCGCGATCCGCGTGCCTTGTGCGGGAATCCCGCAATCGACCTTGCGCTCAACCCGCAATTGCAACCACATGCCTGATTGCATCGATCAGGGTGTGCGCTGATTCACGGGCAAGTTGAGACAGCACGCCTAGATTCGCCCGCGAGGAATACAGGGAACACACGCTCCGGACGGAACCAGCACACATGGCGGCAAGGACAGCCTGCAACGCGACCACCCCAGCCAACACGGCTCACCCTGCGCGGTCGCAATTTTTCACCCCTTCGGTTTGGCACCACGCGCCCGTGTGGCTGCGCTCGGCGCACTCGTTCCCGCAGTTTCACGGAGGAAACTTCGATGCTGCTCATCGCCCGCCGCATTGGTGAATCGATCCAGATCGGCCCGGACATCGAGATCAAGATCGTGCACGCGAGCCGTTCGCGTGTGATGGTGGCCGTAGCCGCGCCGCGCGACCTCAAGATCTGGCGAACTTGCGCCCACAGCGCAAAGAAACCCGCAGAAGAGATCCCCACTCCGGAACGTGCAGCCAATGAGACGATTCGGCGGCGCTTCAAGCTCGTCCCCGGTGGATGACAGGCAGGGAGATCGTTCCATGGAATCGGGCCGCAATCGTGTCTTGATCGTCGCCGAGGACTACCAGTTTCTCGACACGCTCTATGGAGCGGGGCCTGCCATCGTGCACGAATGGCACGTCGCTGACTCGTTGCAGCTTCTGCGGGAGCTCGCCGATCCAGCCCCGCTCGCCGTGGTCGTCGACCTCGAAGCTCCCGGCATCGACTCTTTGCAGGCACTGGAGTTGCTCGCCAATCTTCAGCTGGCCACGCAAGTGGTGCTGCTCAAGGGTGGCGACATGCGCAAGCTGTCCAATGCGCTGCGCGCCGCGACGGCACTGGCGCTCGACGTCGCCGGCACGCTCGAGCGACCACTCATGATGAGCGACCTGTCGACGCTTCTCGCGCGGCACGTTGCGGCGTCGACGCCTATCGCCCGTGAGGAGATCGCGCAGGCGATTGGCCGCCATGAACTGCTGCTGCACTATCAACCGATTCTCGCGCGCCGACGCAATCGCTGGGTGATTCGCGGTGTGGAGGCGCTCATTCGCTGGCAGCATCCGCGGCGCGGATTGCTGTATCCGGGACAGTTTCTCAAGGTCGCGGAGAGCGCGGGCCAGCTGCCAGCGCTGACCGATTTCGTGTTCGAGGCAGCGGTGCAGCAGGCAGGCCTGTGGCAGAAACAGGGCCTGGAACTCGCGATGGCCATCAATCTCGCGCCGACCGTGGTGCGGGACGGCGGATTTCTGGACCGCTTCATGCAGACATTGCGCGAACACCGCGTAGCGCCTGAACACATTACGCTCGAGGTGATCGAGGCAGCTTCGCTCAGAGATCGCGAACTGGTGCGCGACGTGCTGAGCCGACTGCGCCTGCACGGTGTGGCCCTGTCGCTCGATGATTTCGGCACCGGCTATTCCTCACTGACCGAGCTTTGCCGCCTGCCCTTCAACGAGATCAAGATCGACCGCGCCTTGATTCACGATGTGCCGGACGTTCGCGAGGCCTCGACAATTGTTTCGGCGATCATCGAGCTTGCCCACCGCCTGTCGATGCGCGTGTGCGCCGAAGGCGTCGAGACTCAGGCTGCCTTCGAGTATCTCGCCGAAGCCGGCTGCGACTCCATGCAGGGCGTTCTATTCGCCCAACCCATGTCCGCGGGCGATGTGGAGCAACTCATCGCGCGGGGCGAGGATCGCACGCCGGCAGGCGTCGCAGCAGGCTGACGGCCACTGCCATCGCAACGGACGCGAATCTCCATGGCAATCGTTCAATCGGCTGAAGGGGGCGTGGGGCCGATCACGCGCTCCCTGAGCGCGCGCCTCGTGGTCCTGGTGGTCGAGGAGTCGGCCGAAGAAGCAGCCCGGATCACTGGCGAGCTGGAACGCTCGGGCTATACGGTGGCTGGCGAGCACGCGCGCAACCCCGAACAGCTGGCTGCTGCGCTCGACAAGGGGAGCTGGGACGTCGTCATCTGCAGCAGCGGTGATTCAGCGGCGGTCGACGGAGTCGCCGTTGTGCAGGCGCTGCGCGAGCGACAGCTCGAAACCCCGGTGGTGTTCCTGACCGATGCCTCCGATGAGGTCACGAACCTCGAATCGATCGCAGCGGGTGCGGAGGATGTACTCAAGCGGGAAGACCTGTATCGGCTGCCATACGTTGTGGGGCGCATCCTGCAGCATCAGCAGATCCGCCAGGACCAGGCATCCATGCTGCGGACCGGACGTCTCAGGATCCACCGTCGCCGCGGCTTCGGCATCCGAGTTGCTCTCGCCGCATTCTTGCTGACGTGCGCGCTGGCGCTCACCGCACTCTGCGTTTGGCTCGGCGCGAGCAGCCACCTGGCGGCGGACCTACGCCTGCAGGCCCAGATTGAGGAAGGTACGGAAATCGTCGCGTTACTGGTTCAGCAACTGGTCGACGACGGGAGCGAGCTGGGCAGAGTGGCGGATCGTTCCGCGCTTCAGGCGAACCTCACGGCCATCGCCCTGGCGCATGCCCGTGAGATCCAGATCATCGATCCCAGCGCGCGGATATTTGCCGACTCTTCGCCGGCGCGCGCCGGGCAGCCGGTACGCGGAGAGGTACTGGATGTGATCGCTCAGATCCTGAAAGGCGGCCAGCCGCGCACCTTCGTCGCTGCGACGAGAGGCGAACTACCACTCACCTACTTGCGTGCCACACCAATTCAGGCAAGGAATGGCGCCATCGTCGGCGCGGTGCTCGTCGATTACACCACCGAGCGACTCGAGCTCAGTCGCGAGATCACGCAACAGGTACGCGCCGCAAGACTGGTGGCCGGCACGCTTGCCGCAGCGCTGCTGATCTGCCTGGCTTTCGGCACATTCCTGTACGTCGTCAGACCCATCGAGCGCCTGCGCGACGCCGCGGCCAAGCTGTCGTCGGGCTCGCTCGATATTGAAGTGCCGCGCGGTCCAGCCGAGCTGGGTGATATCGGCGTTGGCATCGACACGCTGCGCAAGCGCCTCAAGAAGAGCGTGCTGGCGCGTCAGTCGGACATGGTGCAGCGATTGCGCGCGGAGGAGGCGCTGCGCCAGTTGCATCTGCGCCTGCGCGATCAGATCGACGCCACGCAGTCGCGCGCCCGGGAGTTCACGTTGCTCGCCCAGATGGGTGCGTTGCTGCAAGCGTGCGCAACACGCGAAGAGTCCTATCGGATCGTTTCCCGGTTTGCCGGCGAGCTGTTTCCCGGTTTCTGGGGCGCGGTGTACCTGGGCGGCGCTTCACGCGAGCGGTTTGAACCGGTTGCTCACTGGGGCTCCAGCACCGCACCAGCGACAGTAATAGGCACCCTGGATTGCTGGGCGCTGCGTCGGGGCCAGGCTCACGTCGTGCATGCTTGCGGTCAGGAGCTACGCTGCACGCACCTCGACACCAGTGAATCGGCGGACACCCTGTGCGTTCCCCTGATGGCCCAGGCCAGCGCGATCGGCGTGCTGTGCATGCGTCGTCAGGACCCGGGCGCCGGCCAGACAGCGCTCCCGCAGGCACTTGCAGAAGCAGCCTCGGAGCAGATTTCCCTTTCGCTCGCCAACCTGATGCTGCGCGAGGAATTGCGCGAGCTTTCAATTGCCGACCCGCTCACGGGGCTGCACAACCGGCGCTTCCTGGTGCAGATGTTGACCCGCGAGATTGAACGCGCCGAAGCCGAGAAGAGCACCATCGGGGTGATCATTGCCGACATCGACTTCTTCAAGCGCATCAATGATCGCTTCGGACACGACGGTGGCGATGCGGTGCTCAAGGGAGTGGCGCAGGAGCTGCGCAACACGATGCGCGGCACCGACATCACCTGCCGCATGGGCGGGGAGGAATTCGCGGTTCTGCTTCCAGGGGCCTCGTTTGCGATCGCCCAGCAGCGTGCAGAGGAGCTGTGCCGTGCCGTCGCCGCGCTGCGCGTGCGTCACCTGGATGCTGGCTTGCCGCCAGTGTCGCTGTCATGCGGCGTGGCGATCTACCCTGATCACGGCAGTACCGTGGACACGCTGCTGCGGGCTGCCGATCAGGCGCTGTACCGGGCCAAGCAAGGCGGCCGCAATCGGGTGGAACCCGCGGCAGCCTGAAAGCGCCCGTGGCCCGTTACTGCCGATGCCGAGTTGCGCGCTGACGCCTGGCCCGCGCTGTTACGGGCTGGCTTTGCACTCCTGCTGCG
The DNA here is from genome assembly GCA_963705495.1 of uncultured Gammaproteobacteria bacterium. GTDB lineage: Bacteria > Pseudomonadota > Gammaproteobacteria > Steroidobacterales > Steroidobacteraceae > DATBVX01. The sequence goes on from CAVPJQ010000015.1 coordinate 64,126, forward strand.
ACCTCGAGCGGGGCGCGATGCCGCTCGCCCGGACGGCCGCGGCGTCGCTGCTGCCACCGACATGCCGGCGCTCTCATAGACCTGCGCAGTCTCGCCGGGGCTCAGAGCGCGAAATCGCTCTCGCGCCAGTGCGCGATCCATGCGGACAGGCCCCAGGCCGACCCGCATCAGCCGGCTGACTTCGATACCGGCCGCTTGCATCAGGCGGTGCACATCGCGTGCGCGCGCGCCGCGCGTACTCAACGTATACCAGCGATTGGCGCCTTCCCCGCCCGCAGATTCGATCGACTCGATATCAAGGGTCGACTCCTCGTCGATGACGCCCGCTTGCAGGCGTGCAAGCTGCTGCTCATTGAGGACGCCGCGCACACGGACCGAGAAGACGACACGTAACGTCGTCAGTCGACGCATCAGGCTCTGCGCCAGGTCGCCATCGCTCGTCAGCAACTCCAACCCTCCGTCATTGGGAGGCAACGGGCTGATCGGCACCCAGCGGCGGCCAGCGCGCTTTGGGAGCCTGTCGAACAGCTGCCCGGACTGCGCTGACTCGGTAGCAGTCAGCGCACGGCCCGGGGTGCGGTGATAGACCACCACTCGAGCCGCCGATTCCGGTTCACGCAGCCGTACGGCACGCCCATCGAGCGTGACCTTGTCGCGGGATCGCAGTTGTACGCCCAGGGTTGCGGGCACGCCGTTGATCGCGAGACGGCCGGCCTTGATCCACTCTTCCACCTGTCGGCGCGATGCCACCCCGGCGCGCGCCAGCACTTTCTGAATCCGCTCGCCCATCAGGAACTCCGCACGCCCGACGGGCGTAACGCGAAATGCGACCGCGCACCAAGGATCTGCGGGCCGCGCTGACCCGCCGTCGACCTTAGTCCTGGACCCCGCGCGCCACCATGTCGGGCGCGTGTCGGTCGTCGAGAGCCGACCCGTCGCCTTCTGCCCGCTCCTCGTCGGGCGCAGCCGAGGCCCGATTTTCGTCCGCAAGATCGCCTGCCGCATCATCCGCCGGCAGGTCGCCCACCTCTCCTGGCAATTCGAGCTGCACACCGAGGTTGTCCATGTCGCGCAGCTCCGCCAGGCTCGGCAGCTCGTCGAGGCTCTTGAGATTGAAGTAGTCGAGAAATTCGCGCGTGGTGCCGAGCAGCTCGGGGTGCCCCGGCACTTCACGGTGTCCGACCACTCGGATCCAGTTGCGCTCGAGCAGGGTGCGCACCATGTTCGGATTCACCGTGACGCCGCGGACCTCTTCGATCTCGGCGCGCGTGATCGGTTGCCGGTACGCGATCAGCGCCAGCGTCTCGAGCAACGCCCGGGAATAACGCTGCGGACGCTCCTGCCATAGACGCGACACAATATCGGTCACGCTGTGCCGGATCTGGATACGAAAGCCGCTCGCCACTTCCCTGAGCTCGATACCGCGATCGGAGTAGTCAGCTTCGAGCGCCTCCAGCACCGCGCGAACCTCGTCCGCTGCCGGCTGTTCACGCGCATCGAATACCTCGATCAGCTCCGCGACCGACAATGGCCTGCCGGCTGCAAGGAGTGCTGCTTCGATCACGTTCTTGAGGTATCGCTCCTGCATTCATCCGCCTCCACTCAATGATCCAGACCGGTGTTGTCGGCCACGACGATCAGGTTCGGTACGCCGCTTCCCGGCCGCACATGAATCGGCGCATAGGCGTCGGCCTGAACGATCTCGATGAGGTTTTCACGTGCGAGCTCCAGGATGGCGACGAACGTGACCGTCACTCCCATGCGCCCTTCCTCCGGACGGAACAGGCGGATGAACTCCACGAAACTCGACTCTCTGAGCTGCCCGAGGATCTGGGACATGCGTTCGCGCACCGACAGCGGCTCGCGCTGCACATGGTGATGCGCGAACATCGCCGAGCGCGCCAGCACTTCCTTGAAGGCGACCAGCATCTCCTGCAGCGTCACTTGTGGGACCAGTCGCACGACCTTGCGCTCGGTGAGCTCCGCAGTGGCGATCCAGCCATCGCGCTCGAGCCGTTGCAGCGCGTCGATATCCTCTGCTGCCTTCTTGAAGCGCTCGTACTCCTGCAGCCGTCGCACCAGTTCCGCGCGCGGATCGTCCTCTTCTTCCTCCAGATGCGCGCGTGGCAGCAGCATGCGCGACTTGATTTCGGCCAGCATCGCGGCCATCAGCAGGTATTCGCCCGCGAGTTCGAGCTCCAGCTCCTGCATCAGCTCGATGTATTCCATGTACTGACGAGTGATCTCGGCGATCGGAATGTCGAGGATGTCGAGGTTCTGGCGCCGGATCAGGTACAGCAACAGATCGAGCGGCCCCTCGAACGCCTCGAGAAATACCTCGAGCGCCTGAGGCGGGATGTAGAGATCGCGTGGCAATTCGGTGAGCGGCTCGCCTTCCACGACCGCGAACGGCATCTCGCCTTGTTCCGGCGGCGGTTCAACCGGCGGCGGAGCCGGTTGGGTGGTTTCGACGACTCTGAGGTCCGGTTTCATCTCGTTTCGATGGCGCCTCAGCGGTAGTTGAGACTCATCGCCTCGCGCACGTCGTTGAGCGTCTGGCGCGCTGCTTCGCGCGCCTTGTCGCAGCCTTCGTCAATGATGCCACGAACGAGGTCGGGATTGTCCTCGTATTCCTGGGCGCGCTTGCGGATCGCGGTGATCTCTTCGACGACTTTGTCGATCAGCGGTTTCTTGCATTCGAGGCAGCCGATCCCCGCGGACCGGCAACCCTTCTGCACCCACTCCCGGGTTTCATCGGAGGAGTAGATCTTGTGCAGGTCCCACACGGGACACTTGTCGGGATCACCCGGATCGGTACGACGCACACGCGCGGGGTCCGTCTGCATGGTCTTGAGCTTCTTCGCGACTTCCTCGGGATCTTCGCGCAAGCCGATGGTATTGCCGTAGGACTTGGACATCTTGCGCCCATCGAGGCCCGGGACCTTGGGCGATGCCGTCAACAGGACCTGTGGCTCGGGCAGGATGGCGACCCCCGTGCCTTCGAGATATCCGAGCAGGCGTTCACGATCGGCGATCGTCAGCCGCGCGTTCGATTCCACCAGCGCTCGGGCTTTCTCCAGTGCTTCGGCCTCGCCGGCCTCCTGAAACTTGCGGCGCAGGTTGCGATACAGCGTGCTGTTGCGCCCGCCGAGGCTCTTGATGGCCTTCTCCGCCTTCTGCTCGAAGTCCGGCTCGCGGCCGTACAGGTGATTGAAGCGGCGCGCGATCTCGCGCGTGATCTCGACATGCGCGACCTGGTCTTCGCCCACTGGAACGAACGCTGGCTTGTAGATGAGGATGTCGGCACTCTGCAGCAGCGGATAGCCGAGGAATCCATAGGTTGTAAGGTCGGTCTCCTTCAGCTGCTCGATCTGATCCTTGTAGGTCGGTACGCGCTCCAGCCAGCTGAGCGGCGTGATCATCGACAGCAACAGGTGCAGCTCCGCATGCTCGGGCACGCGCGACTGAACGAAGAACGTCGCCACGCCGGGATTCAGTCCAGCTCCCAGCCAGTCGATGACGACCTCGCGAACGTTTTCCTCGATCTGGGAGGTATCGGCGTAGCCGGTGGTGAGCGCGTGCCAGTCGGCGACAAAGAAATAACACTCGTACTGATACTGCAGCTCGATCCAGTTGCGCAGCGCGCCGTGATAGTTGCCCAGATGCAGTCGCCCGGTCGGCCGCATGCCGGAGACGACGCGCTTGTTGCCTTGTGTGACCGCCAAATCGGCTCCTTCAGCCCATGTCGACGCCGCCGAGCGTCGTCACCAGGCGCGCGACTGCATCCAGTAGCGGCATGAGCAGCGGGTTGAGGACGCCGGCGTACAGGAGCCCGAACAGTATGAAGAAACCGAATGGCTCCAGCCGGTCGAGCAGCCTCCCGAAACCGGGCGAAACGAAGCTGCGCAGAACGCGGCTGCCATCGAGCGGCGGGATCGGCAGCATGTTGAACACTGCGAACAGCGCGTTGACCAGAATTCCGGCCGCGCACATCGACATGAGCAAGACTGGCTCGCCGAAAATGCTCGTTCTCTGCAGTACGGCGAGTAGCAGCGCCCAGAGGAGAGCCTGACCCAGATTCGAGAGCGGACCGGCAGCCGCCACCTTGGCCATATCGATGCGCGGATTACGCAGTTTTGCGGCATTTACCGGAACAGGCTTTGCCCAACCGATCACCGGGATGTTGAGCAACAGCGCGAGGCTCGGCATGACGATCGTGCCGATCGGGTCGATGTGCTTCAGTGGATTGAGCGTGAGGCGCCCGAGGCGCTCGGCGGTGTCATCGCCGTAACGACGTGCGACGAACCCGTGCATCGCCTCGTGCACGGTGAAAGCCAGCACCATCGGTATCGCCCAGATTGAGACCTTAGCTAGAAAGTGGATGAGGTCTGCCGGCATAACCTATTGTTTCGCCTAGATATGCCAGGCGGCTCACGCCTTGGGGCCTGAGGGCGGGCGCTCCCCTGCAAACCGGCGGCGATTATACGCGAGAAGCCAGACCGCCCCCGCTCTGTCGTTCGAAGGCATCGATTGCGCCGCGCCCGCGCCGCACGATTACAGGCACCTCACCGGCGAGGTCGATGACGGTGGTGGGTTCGAGACCGCAGTTACCACCGTCCACTACGCCGTCGACGAGCTGTTGCAGGCGCTCGCGAATCTCCACGGCGTCAGTCATCGGCAGCGCATCGCCGGGCAGCAGCAGCGTCGAGCTCATGATCGGCTCTCCCAGCTCCTTGAGCAGCAGCAGCGGGACCGGGTGATCGGGAATGCGGATGCCGATCGTGCGGCGTTTTGGATTTTGCAGCCGCTTCGGCGTTTCACGGGTCGCGCGCAGCAGGAAGGTGTAGGGCCCCGGCGTGAACTTGCGCAATAGCCGGTACTGGCTGTTGTCGATCCGAGCGTAGCGCGCAATTTCCGACAGGTCGCGACACACCAGCGTGAAATGGTGCTCCTTGCCCGCCATGCGGATTCGCCGGATGCGCTCGAGTGCGTTCTTGTCCCCAAGGTGACAGCCGAGCGCATAGCAGGAATCAGTTGGATATACGATCACGCCGCCCTCGCGAATCATGTCGGCGGCGCGCCGGATCAGGCGCAGTTGCGGGTTCAGCGGGTGAATCTCGAACAGCTGACTCATCCTGCTATGATACGCGGCCTTTCGGCGGCTCCCGGCTACACGTGGATCATGCAACAACTGATCGATTTCTTACCGCTCGTTGCCTTTTACGTGGCGTATCTGGTAGGTGGCATTTACGCGGCGACCGCCGCGCTGATCGGTGGCTGCTTGCTGCAGCTGGGCATTGACTGGTGGCGACACCGCAAGATCAAGCCCATTCACGGCATCACCGCGGTCCTGGCGGTCATCTTCGGATCGGCAACGCTGTTGCTTCACGACCCGCACTTCATTCAATGGAAATTGTCGGTCCTGATGTGGCTGATGGGCGCAGCATTTCTCGTCAGCCAGTTCATCGGCCAGCGACCGCTCGCGCAGCGGTTGCTCGAGAGCACACTCGCGGAGCATCTCGCGCCCGTGAGCGTGGGGCGCTGGCGCTGGATCAACTTCACCTGGGTGGTGTTCTTCGCGGCGGTGGGCGCATTGAACCTCTACGTCGCGCGGAACTTCAGCGAACAGGCGTGGGTGAACTTCAAGGTCTACGGGGTCACCGCACTCACGGTGATCTTCATGTTCGCCCAGGTCCTGTGGCTCCCGATGCGAAGCAACGAGGCGGCCGATGCATCGCGAGCAAACGAGCCGAGGAATTGAGCCTCCGCTCGCGACGCGCATGAACGACCGATCCGAACGAATTCGCACACGCCTCGAGGAAGTCCTCGCGCCCGAGGAGCTCAACGTCGAAGATGAGAGTCATCTGCATGCGGGGCACGCCGGGGCCCGCAGCGGCCGTGGCCACTTTCGCGTGCGCATCGTGTCGCAGTCCTTCGCAGGCCTGGACCCGTTGCAGCGCCACCGTCTCATCTACGAGGCGCTGGGCGAGATCATGCGCAATGAAATTCATGCGCTCAGCATCGAGGCATTCGCACCGGCGGAAACGGCCCGCCGCACTGGATGAGCCTCATGGCGTCCGGCTGCACCTTCTACAGATTTCACACGACATTCCGTCCTATCTCGAGGCCCACAATGAAGCACCTATCGACCCTGCTCATGATCCTTGGCATCGCAATCCTGACCGCCTGCCAACAGAAGCCGGCCGCTCCGGCCGCCGCAACCGCAGCGACGAGCGCGCCCGTCGTGCTCATCAACGGCAAGCCGATATCGACCGAGACGTTCGATTTCTACGTCAAGATGCGTGCGAACAAGTCCGCCTCCGAGCTCACGCCCGACCAGAAGGAACAGCTCCTCGACGAGTTGATTCGCATCGAGCTCACTGCTCAGCAGGCCACCAAAGAAGGGCTCGACAAACAGCCCGAAGTCGCGAACCGCCTCGATCTCACTCGCCAGAACGTGTTGGCCGATACCGTGTTCCAGAACTATCTCAAGGGCAAGACGCCGACCGAGCAGGAGCTGCGCGCGGAGTACGAGTCGCAGGTCGCCGCGATGCCGAAGACCGAATACAAAGCACGCCACATCCTGGTCGCGACCGAGACCTACGCACAGACGATCATCGACAAGCTACAAAAGGGTGGCGACTTTGCCGCCATCGCTCGCAAGGAGTCGATGGACGATTCCAAGAACCAGGGCGGTGAGATCGGCTGGTTCACGCCTGCCAAGATGGTGCCAGCCTTCGCGGAAGCGACAGCGGCACTCAAGAAGGGTGAGATCACGACCAAGCCGGTGCAGACACAATACGGCTGGCACGTGATCCAGCTCGAAGATACGCGTGAGGTGTCAGCTCCGGAGTTCGAGCAGGTCAAGGACCGGCTCGGACAGATCGTGCAGCAGAAGAAGCTCCAGGCGTACATCGACGAGCTCAAGAAGACCGCGACGATCGAGAAGAAGATCTAGCACCTGAAGTATGCGGCATCTGACCCGGGCCAAATGTCGCACATAGCCCGGTGCGCTCTGTTCACGTCGACTTCGAGGTGGTGCCTACAAGCTCGCGGAATTGTGCTTCGTCGAGAATGGTCACGCCGAGCTGCTCGGCTTTCTTGAGCTTCGAGCCCGCTTCGACACCCGCGACGACGTAATCGGTCTTCTTCGAGACACTGCCACTCACCTTGCCGCCAAGATCGAGGATGAGCTGCTGCGCCTGCTCGCGTGTCAGCTCCTGAAGCGTTCCCGTGAGCACAAAGGATTTGCCGGCCAGCGGCCTGGTGGCTACGGCGCCCTCGCGCGCCATGGCGGGCCAGCGGATGCCACCGCGCCTGGGATCGACCAGTGCTTCAATGACCTGTCGATTGTGCGGCTCATAGAAGAAGCGCTGCACGCTCGCCGCAATGACCGGCCCGATATCAGGGACTTCCTCGATCTGCTCGGCGCTCGCGTGCAGCATCGGCTGGAGGTCTCCAAAGTGTTGGGCCAGCGCACGCGCGGTAGCTTCCCCTACGTCCGGTATCCCGAGTGCGAGCAGGAAGCGCGGTAGTGTGGTCTTACGACTGAGCTCCAGGGCCTCGATCAGGTTCGCCGCTGACTTCTCTCCCATACGCTCGAGTTCTGCGAGCCGCTCGACGGTCAACGCATAGAGGTCCGCCGGTGTGCGCACGGTTCCGTTGTCTACGAGCTGATCAATGAGTTTCGTTCCCAGGCCTTCGATGTCCATGGCGTGACGGGATGCAAAGTGCCGCAACGCCTCCTTGCGCTGTGCGGGGCAGAAAAGGCCACCAGTGCACCTCGCAATGGCACGGTCAGGGAGGCGCTCGACCGCAGATCCGCACACCGGGCAGCGTTCGGGCAGGCGAACCGGTGCTGTCTGCGCCGGCCGCCGCTCGAGCACGACCTTCACGACCTCCGGGATCACATCGCCGGCGCGCCGGATCACAACCGTATCGCCGACACGAACGTCCTTACGCTCGACTTCGTCCATGTTATGCAGCGTCGCGTTGCTCACCGTGACACCGCCGACGAACACCGGCTCGAGCTTCGCCACCGGCGTCAAGGCACCGGTTCTGCCGACGTTGAACTCGACCTCGCGCACAGTCGTGGTCTCCTCCTGCGCGGGAAACTTGTGGGCAACTGCCCAGCGCGGCGCTCGCGAGACGAAACCCAGGCGGCGCTGTGCCGCAAGGTCGTCGACCTTGTATACGACGCCATCGATCTGGTACGGCAGTTGTGTGCGCTTTGCTCCGATCGCGGCGTAGTACTCGAGGCATCCCTCCACGCCCTGCACGAGCCTGGCCTCGGCGGAGGTCTTCAGCCCCCAGTTGCGCAACGCTTGCAGCAATTCGTGCTGTCGCTGCGGAAGCGAGCCGCCCTCACTGAAGCCAACCCCGTAGAAGAAGATGTCGAGCGGCCGGTGTGCAGTGAGGCGAGGATCGAGCTGCCGCAGGCTCCCGGCCGCAGCGTTGCGCGGATTCACGAGCACCTTTTCTCCGCGTGCCTGCGCCGCGGCGTTGAAGCGCCTGAACCCCTCGATGGGCATGAACACTTCGCCACGCACTTCGAATACCCGAGGAAATCCCTGCCCTCGCAGGTGCAGCGGCACTGCCCGGATGGCTCTGAGATTGGCAGTGACATCTTCGCCCTTCGAGCCGTCGCCTCGAGTGGCGCCCTGCACCAGCTCGCCGGCCTCATAGGTGAGGCTCACCGCCAGACCATCGAGCTTGGGCTCAGCGGTGTAGTGCACGACGTTCACGCCTGGCTGGCGCTCCCTCACCCGTCGATCGAAATCGCGCACTTCCTCTTCGCTGAATGCATTGTCCAGGGACAGCATCGGTACGCGATGCTGCACTTCGCCGAATGCAGTAACGGGTTCACTGCCGACTCGCTGCGTGGGTGATCGCGGATCGACCAGCTCCGGGTGACGCTCCTCGAGCGCCTGCAGCTCGCGCAACAGACGGTCGTACTCGGCATCGGACACTTCGGGGTCGTCGAGCGCGTAGTAACGGTAATTGTGGTGCTCGATCGCCTCGCGCAGCTTTGCTGCGCGCTCTCGGTCCTCGCGCGATGCGGGCATCTGTGCTTCAGCTCAGGCGCGGACTCGCCGACTGGGTACGCGCGTGCCACTCCGCGACGCTGGCACGCAGATCCGCCAGGCGTTGGGCATTCAAGACCGCACCACGCTCATCCTGCAGCACGCCCTGCAAGTCCTCCGCCAGGCGTCGTCCGGCGCCGATCATCTCCTCGACGAGCGCCGAAGCTTCGAGTGGCCCAGGCAGCACGGCGAACAGGGTCACGCCTGGAAATCGGCGGCCCTCGATGCGTTCGAGATCAAATGTGCCTGGCTCCACGAGGCTCGCCACGCTGAAGATCGTCGCGCCGTCCGGTGCAATGCGATGGAAGATCGAGAACTTGCCGTGCTGCAGCCCGACGGCCTGCAGCGCTTCGACGAGCCGTCGACCCTCGAATCGCTCCAGCGGGGGCGCCGTCAATCGCAGGGTAATGATCTTCTCTTCGGGCGGCTCGATGCGCAGCGGCTCGGGACGCACGATCTCGGTATCGCCCAGCACCGGTTCGATGCGGGCGAAGGCTTCGGTCAAAACCGGAATCGTGTCAGCGGGCTCATCAGCTGCCGGAGCCGACTCGACAACCGGGTCCGAAAATGCAGGTTCGATGGCCTCCGACGGGATTTCCGCGCGCCGCCCCTGGAGCGTTGGCTCGACGAGCCTCTCCGGAAGCCTGCCGAGCTCGGAGTCCGACGCCTGGTGCTGCCGACGCGTTTCCCACCACCACAGCCCGATCCAGAACAGGACTCCGAGGCCGAGCAGAATCCAGCGCAGTTCTGGCATGAGAGGCGCGGCTACATGGCCGCCATGCGCACGGCTTCGTCGACGTCGACCGCAACCAGCCGTGAGACGCCCGGCTCGCTCATGGTCACGCCGATGAGCTGCGACGCGAGCTCCATGGTCGCCTTGTTGTGCGTGATGAACAGGAACTGCACACGCTGCGACATGTCGCGCACGATCTCGCAGAACCGGCCCACATTGTGATCGTCCAGCGGGGCGTCGACTTCATCGAGGAGGCAGAACGGCGCCGGGTTCAGGTCGAATATCGAGAACACGAGGGCGACCGCGGTGAGAGCCTTCTCGCCCCCTGACAGCAAGTGAATCGTACTGTTGCGCTTTCCCGGCGGCCGGGCCATCACGGCCACCCCGGCGTTCAGGATGTCCTCCCCGGTCATCTCCAGATAAGCGTGTCCTCCGCCGAACAGGCGCGGGAATTTTTCCTTCAGGCCCGCGTTGATGCGATCGAAGGTGTCCTGGAAGCGCTGGCGCGTCTCCTTGTCGATGCGGCGAATCGCCGACTCCAGGGTCGTAAGGGCTTCGGTGAGGTCGGCAAATTGCCGGTCGAGATATTCTTTGCGCTCGGATTGCTCCTTGAATTCGTCGATCGCCGCCAGATTCACCGAACCGAGGCGCGCAATACGCTCGGTCGTCTCCGTGAGGCTCAGCTCCCAGGCTGCGATGGTTGCCTCTGGCATCAGCCCGCCCAACACCGTCTGCAGGTCAAAGCGGGTTACAGCAAACTGTTCCGCGAGCGACTCACGACGCACGCGTATTTCCTGAGCCGCGAGGCGCGCCTGTTCCATCGCGCTACGCATTTCATCGACGCTGGTTTCGCAGCCGATCCGCTGCTCCTCCAGGCCGCGCAAGGCAGCCTCGGCTGCTTCCAGCGACTCGCGGGCCTCGCGCAATTCCTGATCGACTGTCACCTTCTCAGAGAGCGCCTGTTCCAGCGACCGCTCCATTTCTACCAGCGGTGTGGCGGCGCCTTGAATCTGGCTCTCGAGCTCGAGGCGCCGCGCTTCGAGTTGCGCGAGTTGCGTACGCATCCGTTCCAGCGCCGCCAAGGTCGCGCTCTGCGCTGCACGGCGCGATTCGAGCTGAATCTCCACGTCGCGCGCCCGGGAGCGATCCCTTTCCGATCGGGAACGGGCTGCCGAAAGATCGGCGCGCAAACGCTCGCGCTCGGCCTCCAAAGCGGGATGTTGCCCCTCGAGCCCGCGCATCGTGGCAACGGCTTGCTCGAGTCTCGTTCGCGCTGCCTGCAGATCCTGTTCTGCGGCCCGGACCTGCCCGTCCAGGATAGCGTGCTCATCGACCAGGGCCTCGACCCGCGATGCGGTCTCGCTTGCCCGCTCGCGCGAGGCGTCGAGCTGTGCGCTCAGCCCGGAATGCTCGGCGTGCCGTCGATTGACATCTGCCTGCAGGGTGTCGCGCTGCGTCTCAAGACCAACGGCGCGCGCCCGCGTATCCGCCAGCCGCCCCTCCAGGTCCCGAACTTCCTGCTCAGCCCGTGAAACCTCGGTGCGCAGTACGCGCAGGTCGTCCTCGCGCTCGATCACACCTGCGTGCGTGTCGCGATCACGGCTGACACGCAGCCACTGCTGGCCGATCCAGACGCCGTCACGCGTGATAATCGATTCCCCAGCATGCAACCAGGCACGACGCACGAGTGCAGCCGCCAGGTTGTCGACGGCATAGACCTCGCCCATGAGCGAGTTGAGTACTGCGGGACCTTCGACCTTGGTGAGCAGGCTTTGGGGCGGCAGCTGTCCACGCTCGCCGTCTTGCCCGATCAGGAAGCTCACCTGCCCGGCATCGAGCTGGTCGATCACTTCCGTGACGGCATCGAGGCCATCGACACACACCGCCTCGAGATAATCGCCAAGGACGGTTTCAACCGCGCGTTCCCAGCCCTTCTGCACTCGAATCTGTTGTGCGAGGCGTGGCCGCCCCGCGAACGAGTGCGAGGCTAGCCATTCCATGACGCGGCCCTGCGCCTGCCCGAGAGCGGCCTGCTGCAGCGCCTCGAGAGAAACCAGCTGCCCCCGCGCCGCCTGCCATCTGGCCCGCGATTCGTTAAGCCGCGTATTGAGGTCGTTCTCCTGCGTTCGAGCCGCCTGCAGGTCTTGCAGCGCTCGCTCGAGCTCCTGGCGTGAGGTCTCGCTCGCATTGCGCGCGACCAGCTCCCGGTCGCTGAGTAGTTCGAGCTGAACCGCAACCTCACTTTCCTCAAGTACCCTGCGCTCGGACTGGACGGCGTCGAGCCGTGTTCGCAGATGGCCGAGTCGATTCTCGATCTCCTCGATGCGCGCGCGTTCCACCTGTGTGCTCTGTTCCGCCGCGCCGCATTCGCGCCCGTGCTCTTCCCAGCGCGCCTGCCAAACTTGCATGGCGGCTTCCACACCTTGCTGCTGATGTGCCGACGCTGTCTCACGCTCCCGCGCTGCCAGGTGGTCGGGCTCGAGGCTGCGCAGCGCTGACAACAATTCTTCGACCTGCGCCTCATCACGCCCGAGCTGAACCGCAAGCTCCTTGCTGCCGAGCTCGGTCTGTTCCAGGTCCGTGCGCTGCCTCTGGCGCAGCTCACGTGCGTGCTGAATCGACTGCTCGAGGCGGGTCGCGTCGGCACTGAGCTGGTAGTAGCTGGCCTGCACCTCGTTGAGGCGGTCCGTCTGTTCGGAATGGTGCGAGCGTGCCTTCTCGATCGAAGCTTCTACGGCACGCAGGTCGGCGAGTGCCGCCTGCATGCCCAGCTCGCGAGCACGAGTGGCCTGCTCCCGATTTGCGGTTTCAGCTTCGAGATCGCGCATCCGGAGAGCGAGCAGTTCGGCGCCCAGCTGGCGTTCTTCATCCTTCAGTACCTGGAAGCGTCGTGCCACCGCGGCCTGCCGCTGCAGGTGACGGATCTGCTTCTCTACTTCTTCACGCAGGTCGTTCAGCCGCTCCAGGTTCTCACGCGTGTGAGCGATGCGGTTCTCAGTCTCCCGCCGCCGCTCCTTGTACTTTGAGATCCCGGCCGCCTCCTCGATGAACGCGCGCAGGTCCTCGGGCTTCGCTTCGATCAGTCGCGAGATCATGCCCTGCTCGATGATCGCGTAGCTGCGCGAGCCGAGCCCCGTGCCCAAAAACAGTGCCGTGATGTCCTTGCGCCGGCAACGCGCGCCGTTGATGAGATAGACTGAGGTGCCGTCACGCGCTACCACGCGCTTCAAAGACACCTCCGCGTAACTCGCGTACTGACCACCGATTGCGCAATCGCTGTTGTCGAACACGAGCTCGATAGAGGCGGTGCCGACCGGCTTGCGGGCGCTCGAGCCATTGAAGATCACATCCGCCATCGAGTCGCCGCGCAGGCGCGTCGCCGAGATTTCGCCCATCACCCAGCGCACGGCGTCGATGATATTCGACTTGCCGCAGCCGTTGGGGCCGATGATTCCGGTGAGATTGCTGGGAAAGTGGATCGAAGTTGGGTCGACGAAGGACTTGAAGCCGGCGAGCTTGATTCGGGTTAGCCGCATGATGTCCCTGGGCTGACTCCGCAGGCGTGGTTCACGATGGCGGCGTAGTGTAAAGTAAATTCACTGTTGGTTCGATACGTTGCAGGCCTTCCATGAGCGCACCGGCGAGCCGTGCGCAACCGAGCACGGCGCTCGAGACATTCCCCAACCCGCAGCGCGAGCGCGATTACACGATCCGGATGTCGATCCCGGAGTTCACGTGCCTGTGCCCGCGGACCGGACAGCCGGATTTTGCGACTCTCGAGCTCGAATACGTGCCTGATGCGACCTGCGTTGAGCTGAAGGCGCTCAAGCTCTACATCTGGTCGTTCCGCGATCGGGGCGCATTCCACGAAGCGGTGACCAACGAGATCCTCGATCACCTGGTGGGGACGGTCGCACCGCGCTTCATGCGCCTCACCGCCCGTTTCAATGTCCGCGGCGGCATCTACACCTCGGTCATCGCCGAACACCGCCAGCCCGGCTGGCAACCTGCGGCACAGATCACCCTTCCGTAAGCGCGAGCAGTGGCCGGCGGCGACTGCTGGACACTCACCCCCCGGCTATGCACAATTCGCGCGCCCCGAAGCTGCCCCACAGGACTGCATGGCCAAAGAAGAAGCAATTCAGATGGAAGGCGAGGTCGTCGAGACCCTGCCAAACACGACATTTCGCGTGCAGCTGAAGAACGGGCACCTGGTGACGGCGCACATCTCCGGCAAGATGCGCAAGAACTACATCCGCATCCTGACGGGTGACCAGGTGACGGTCGAAATGACGCCTTACGATCTCACCAAGGGAAGAATCATCTACCGCGGCCGTTGAGCCGTGCATCTGCGGGTCGGTCCCCGCTCTAATCACTTCCCTGGGTCAACAGCTCCGGTTCATGGGCTGCACGCGTGACGAGCACCAGTTCCGTCCCGGCCTCGTTCACGGTGACCCGCACATGGCCGCCGCCGACCAACTTGCCGAACAGCAGATCCTCGGCCAGCGGGCGCTTGATGTGGTCCTGGATCAGCCGAGCCATCGGCCGGGCGCCCATCTTCGGGTCATAGCCCTTGCGAGCAATCCAGGTCCTGGCGTCGTCATCCACTGTGAGTGAGACGCCCTTCTGTTCGAGCTGTGTCTCCACCTCGACCAGCAGCTTGTCCACGACACGCTCGATCGTCTCCGGGCCCAGCGTGCTGAACTGGATGACAGCGTCGATGCGATTGCGGAACTCGGGCGAGAAGATCCTGCGGATCGCTTCCATGCCGTCGCTGGCCGTGTCGGACTGGGTAAAGCCGATTGCGGGCCGATTCATCTCGAAGGCACCGGCGTTGGTCGTCATCACGATGATGACGTGGCGAAAATCTGCCTTGCGCCCGTTGTTGTCCGTCAGCGTGCCGTGATCCATCACCTGCAACAACAGGTTGAACACGTCCGGGTGTGCCTTCTCGATCTCATCGAGCAGCAGCACCGAATGTGGATGTTTGGTGATCGCTTCGGTCAGCAGCCCCCCCTGGTCAAATCCCACGTATCCCGGAGGCGCGCCGATCAGTCGCGAAACCGTATGCCGCTCCATGTATTCCGACATGTCGAAGCGGATGAATTCCACGCCCATTGCAATCGCCAGCTGGCGGGTAACTTCAGTCTTCCCGACGCCCGTGGGTCCGGCAAACAGGAAGGAGCCGACCGGCTTGCGCTGATCACCCAGGCCGGAACGCGACATCTTGATGGCCGCGGCCAGCGCCTCGATCGCCTGATCCTGACCGAAGATCACCAGTTTGAGGTTGCGCTCCAGGTTCTTGAGTACGTCCTTGTCGGAAAGCGACACGTTCTTCGGCGGGATACGCGCGATGCGGGCGACGACATCCTCGATGTTTGCAACCGTGACCGTCGTCGCACGCTCGGCCGGCGGCTTGAGGCGCAGGCTCGCGCCCGCTTCGTCGACGACGTCGATCGCCTTGTCCGGGAGATGCCGATCGTTGATGTGGCGCGCGGCCAGCTCCGCTGCCGCCTTCAACGATTCGTCCAGGTACTTGACGCCGTGGTGCTCCTCGAATTTCGGCTTGAGTCCCAGCAGGATGTCGATGGTCTCGGCAACGCTCGGCTCGGTGACGTCGATCTTCTGGAAACGGCGGGCGAGCGCGTGATCCTTCTCGAAGATTCCGCGGTATTCGTTGTAGGTGGTCGAGCCAATGCAGCGCAGCTCGCCGTTCGCGAGCACCGGCTTGATCAGGTTCGACGCATCCATCACACCGCCCGAGGCGGCACCTGCACCGATCACTGTGTGGATCTCGTCAATGAACAGGATGGAGCCTGGATTCTTGCGCAGCTCCGCCAGCACGCCCTTCAGCCGCTTCTCGAAATCACCGCGATACTTGGTGCCAGCGATGAGCGCTCCCATGTCGAGCGCGTAGATCGTGCAATCGCTCAGGACATCGGGCACCTGTCCCTCGACGATCAGCCGCGCCAGGCCTTCGGCGATCGCCGTCTTGCCGACACCAGCCTCGCCGACATAGAGCGGGTTGTTCTTGCGCCGCCGGCACAGGATTTCGATCGTGCGCTGGACCTCCATGCGCCGGCCGATGAGCGGATCGATCTTTCCGTCGCTCGCCAGCTTGTTCAGATTGGTCGTGTACTTCTCGAGCGGACTCGAGCCGCCCTCGATCTCGCGCTCACCCTCCGTGGATGGAGCTTCATCCTTGGAGCTCGGCTCATCGCCTACGCGGGTGAGGCCATGAGAGATGTAGTTCACCACGTCGAGCCGCGCGACATCCTGCATGCTGAGCAGATATGCGGCATGCGATTGCTTTTCGCTGAAGATCGCCACCAGCACGTTGGCGACCGTGACTTCTTTCTTGCCACTCGACTGCACGTGAAACACAGCCCGCTGCAGGACCCGCTGGAACCCCAGCGTCGGCTGGACCTCGCGATCGTCGTCTTCCGGGAGGCGTGGCGTCGTCTGCTCGATGAATGCAGCCAGGTCGCCCTTGAGCTTCGTCATGTCAGCGCCGCAGGCACGCAGGATCTCGCGCACCTTGGGAGTATCGAGGATCGCCAGCAGCAGGTGCTCCACCGTCATGAATTCATGACGCGCTTCGCGAGCGTTCTGAAACGCTTCGTTCAGGCAGTATTCAAGCTCGTTGCTCAGCACTGTCAGGTCTCTTCCATCGTGCACAACAGCGGATGCTGGTGTTGCCTCGCATAGGTCGTCACTTGGGCCACTTTGGTCTCGGCAATCTCAAACGTAAACACTCCACACACGCCCTTACCCTTTGTATGCACTTCCAGCATCACCCGCGTCGCCGTGGTGCGGTCCAGGCCGAAGACACGTTCCAGCACGTCGACCACGAACTCCATTGGCGTGTAATCGTCGTTCAGCAGCACGACCTGGTAGAGCGGTGGACGCTTGAGGCGCGGTTTGGCCTCTTCCACCAGCAACCCGGATCCTGTCTGCCCCTGTTCCTCCTCGCCCATATCGACCGTGCACGGCCTCGCGCGTTCGCTTGCACGCTCATCGTCGCCACACACTTCGGCAATCTGGATGCAAGCGAAGCGATTTATAGGGCGCGTCGACCCTCAACACAAGTGCGCAGGCTGGGTGTTGATTGTGTGCATTCGGCGACATCACCCCAAATTGACGAGCGCTCGTTGAAGCACTGATCGAGATGCCCGCACCGATGCAATTCCCGCACCGTTTCGCTGCCTTGATGACCGCTCGTTGACATATCTTTAGCCGTCTCGGGCGCGTGTTGGAATCCAAGGGAAAACAATTGCTTGAGAGCAAACCTGTAGAACCCGTATGATTACCCAAATCTCATCCGGCCGGTGCCTGCGCGCCGGCGCGGTAGTTCGACAGCGCCAATGAATGCAAGCTCACTGCTCGGCAGCATCAAGGAATTCAACCCTGAATCGCTGCTAGGCCATGTCACTGCGCGGCTACCGCAGATCGTCACGTGGCTACTCGCCGTGGCAATTGGAATTCAGGCGGCGTTGATCGTGCGTGATCTGCTGCCACGATCCGCACCGGCTGCAGCCGCAAGCGTGGCCGGCTCGACAGTCTCTTCGATACCGCCGGCGCGGGCCGGGCAATCTGTCGATGCACAAAGCATCATCAATGCCCACGTGTTTGGCGTTGCCGCGCCAGACGCCGAGACGAAGGCCGATCCGTCCGATGCACCCGAGACGCGCCTCAGCCTGGTGCTCGCCGGAACGATTGCATCCAGCGATCCGAAGGGTGGACTCGGCATCATTGGCGAGACCGCCGCGACCGCCAAAGTATACAAAGTTGGTGACAGCATCGTGGGCGGGGCGCGGCTCAATGCGGTATATGACGACCGTGTGATCCTGGAGCGAGGCGGTCAGCTGGAGGCATTGCTGCTACCACGCGAGTATCGAGGCGGGGCTGGCGCAAACCCGGCTCTGTCGGCGCGCCCGATCGCGAATGCACCGGCCGGCGCGGGCGCTGAGGTCGCAGATCGGGTCCGACGCCTGATCGCGCAGGACCCTGGATCTGTCGCCGAGATCATGCGGCCGCAGCCGGTGTTCACGAATGGCCAGCAGCGCGGCTATCGCGTGTTTCCGGGTCGCAACCGGCAGCAGTTCACACGGCTCGGGCTGCGCCCAGGAGATCTCGTGATGTCAATTAACGGTACGCCCCTCGATGATCCCCAGCGCGGAATGGAGATCTTCAGGTCCATCAGCAGCGCGGACCAGGTGCGGGTAACGGTCGAGCGCAACGGCAAGCCGCAGGAGCTGGTGCTCAACATGGCACAAATCGCTGATGAACTACCGGAGGATCAGGCGAGCGCCGAGGGCATGGTCCCGATGGATCAGGCTGCTCCGATGCCGCCGGATCCCAACAACGAGGACTGACCCTGCGCGGGCTGTGCGACGCAATCGTATGAATCAGAGGCCTCAGTAGACATGAAAACGATATCCACTCAGGCCGAAAGTCGTGCGCGCCTGCCGCGATCCTGCCTGCCTGCCGCCCTTGCGGCGTGGGTCATGTGTTCCCTCGCATTCGCTCAGGGCGAACCGACGATCACTCCGAACTACAAGGATGCAGACCTCGCGCAGATCGTCGAAGCGGTGAGTGAGATCACCGGCAAGAACTTCATCGTCGATCCTCGTGTCCGCGCGCAGGTCACGATGCTCTCGCACACGCCCATGACGCCCGACGCGTTCTACCAGGCGTTCCTGGCGATCCTGCAGGTGCACGGATTCGTTGCAGTGCCCGCGGGCAAGATCATCAAGATCATTCCGGATGCCAACGCACGCCAGGTCCCGGGCGATGATCTGCCGGACCGGATCAGCTCCTCCTCCGATGAAATCGTCACGGAGGTCATTGCAGTCAAGAACGTCAGCGCTGCGCAACTGGTCCCTGTGCTGCGGCCCCTGATTCCTCAGTACGGGCATTTCACCGCCTACCCCGGCTCGAACATGCTGATCATTTCCGATCGCGCCAACAACGTGAACCGGATCGTGCGCATCATCCAGCGCATCGATCAGAGTGGCGACGAGGAAGTGGACGTCATGCCTCTCGAGCATGCCTCCGCCGCGGAAGTCGTGCGAGTCGTCAACTCCCTGTATCCGGCACAGGCTGCGGAAGGTGGTGCCGGGGCCCGCATGGTCGCCGATGAGCGCACCAACAGCGTCCTGATCAGCGGCGAGAAATCACAGCGCCTGCGAATCAAGGCGCTCGTCGCCCACCTGGACACTCCACTCGAGTCCGGCGGCGACACGCAGGTGCGCTACCTGCGCTTTGCCGATGCCGAGAAGCTCGCCGCCAAGCTCAAGGAGCAGGCGACGGTCACCGCTGCAACGACCCAGGGCGCTGCCCCTGCCGGGGGGGCTGCCGCTGCGGCCGCGCAGGTCGACAAGAACATCACCATCTGGGCGGAGCCGGAGACCAACGCCCTGGTCATCACCGCGCCCCCCAAGGTGATGCGGGCCCTGATGACGGTCATCGACAAGCTCGACATTCGCCGCGCCCAGGTGCTGCTCGAGTCGATTCTGGTGGAGGTCTCCGCAGACAAGACCGTCGACCTTGGCGTCAACTGGGCAATTGATGGCAGCCAGGACAGCAATGCGGTCGGCGGGTTCATTCAACCCATCGGCGGCACCAGCATCGTGGATCTCGCACGAGCCATCAACGACCCATCGACGGCCACCTCGGTACCCACCGGCCTGAGCGTCGGCGTTGGGCGCATCATGGATTCGGGCACGAACTTCGCTGCGATCCTGCGCGCCCTGCGGACCGATTCGGACAACAACATCATCGCGACGCCGCAGATCGTGACCATGGACAACCAGGAGGCGGAGATCAAGGTCGCCCAGGAAGTGCCGTTCCTCACCGGGCAGTACGCCAACACGGGCAGCCAGGTTCCAGGCGTGAATCCGTTCCAGACGATTCAACGCGAAGAGGTGGGCAATATCCTCAAGATCACGCCGTCGATCGCGAGTGAAGGTGACCTCGTGATCCTCAAGATCTCGCAGGAGGCTTCCAATGTCGCGGCCAACTCGTTCAATGCCGTGGACCTCGTCACCAACAAGCGCACGATCACCACCAATGTGCTCATCGAGGACGGCGGCATCATCGTGCTGGGTGGACTGATCGCGGACCAGGTCACGGGCAGCGAGCAGCGTGTGCCGATCCTAGGGCACATCCCTCTCATCGGCGAGCTGTTCCGGGTACGCAATACGCAGCGGCACAAGAGCAACCTCATGTTCTTCATCCGCCCCAAGATCCTGCGCGACGGCGTGCAGACGGCGGTCGAGACCAACACCAAGTACAACAACCTGCGCGACCAGCAGCTCAAGCTCCACAACGGCAAGGCCCCGCTTCTGCCGTTCGAGAAGCAACCCGTGCTCGCGCCGCCACCGGCCCCGCCGGCTGCCCAGCCCTCTGCGCCTCCGAGCTCGGCCCCCCAGTTGCCGCCGGGGAAGGCGACCGAAAAGGAACCGCCGGGTGCCAGCACCACGCCGCTCGGCTCGGCGCCTGCGGAGCCCGCGACGGCGCCGCCGCCCGAATCGCCCAAACAGCAAGATTCCGCCACCCCGAGTGGCTAGGCCGGCAATGGATCAGGCGATCAGCAGCAACACCAGGCCGGAGCGGGAACGTCGCTTGTCGTTCACATTTGCGAAGCGCCACGGAGTGCTCGTCAGCGGGATCGAGAACGGAATCGCCCGCACGGTGTACCGCGCCGACGCCTCCCCGCTGAGCGTCGCGGAGCTGCGCCGCTTCATCGGCGTTCCCCTGAAGCTCGAGCGCGTCGAGCCCGAGGCTTTCGATGCGTTACTGCGCCAGATCTATGAAACCGGTTCCAACGCCGCGATGCAGATGGTCGAGGGATTCGAAGACACTACGGACCTCGCTCACCTCGCACAGGAACTGCCGGAACCCTCCGACCTGCTGGAGAGCGAAGACGACGCGCCCGTCATCCGGCTGATCAACGCCGTGCTCACGCAGGCGGTCAAGGAAAACGCTTCCGACATTCATATCGAACCGTTCGAGAACCGCCTGGTAGTGCGCTTTCGCGTCGACGGCGTGCTGCGGGAGGTCTTGCAATCGCGCCGCGCGGTGGCGCCGCTCGTGGTATCGCGCATCAAGGTCATGTCGAAGCTCGACATCGCCGAGAAGCGCCTGCCCCAGGACGGACGCATCAGCTTGCGGGTCGCCGGGCGCGCGGTCGATGTGCGCGTTTCGACGATTCCAGCCGGCCATGGCGAACGCGTGGTGCTGCGTCTGCTCGACAAGCAGGCCGGGCGGCTGGATCTCGGGTCGCTCGGCATGGATCCCGACACCCAGCACACCATGGATGAACTGATCCACAAGCCCCACGGCATCATCCTCGTCACCGGGCCCACGGGTTCAGGCAAGACCACCACGCTTTACGCGGCGCTCGAGCGCATCAACGACAACACGCGCAACATCATGACGGTCGAGGATCCGATCGAGTACTACATCGACGGCATCGGCCAGACCCAGGTCAATACCAAGGTCGAGATGACCTTTGCGCGCGGCCTGCGCGCGATCCTGCGCCAGGACCCGGACGTGGTGATGGTCGGCGAGATCCGCGACGTCGAGACCGCGCAGATCGCGGTGCAGGCGAGTCTCACCGGCCACCTGGTGCTTTCGACGTTGCACACCAACACCGCGGTCGGCGCCGTCACGCGCCTGCGTGACATGGGCGTCGAGCCGTTCCTGCTGTCCTCGAGTCTCATCGGCGTGCTGGCGCAGCGCCTGGTGCGGGTGCTGAATCCCGACAGCCGCCAGGAGTATGTCGGCGGTGAATACGAACGGCGCTTGCTCAACCTGCCGGCCGATACTCCCGCGCCGCACCTGTTTCGGCCCGGCAACGATGCCGCGGGCGGCTATCGCGGCCGTACCGGGATCTACGAACTGGTCAGCGTCGACGACACGATGCGCACGATGATTCATGACGGGGCCGGGGAGCACGAGCTCGACCGCTACGCCCGCACCTTCAGTCCCAGCATCCGGGACGACGGCCGTGCCAAGGTCATCGCGGGCGAGACCTCGCTCGAAGAGCTCCTCCGTGTCACGCGCGAGGATTGACCGACATCCTGCCCCTGTCTCCTGCGGCTGGCGCGCAGGAGACACCCACGGAGATTGACGGTTGGGCGCATTCGAATACACGGCCGTCGACACGACCGGCCGCGAACGCAAGGGTGTCATCGAGGGCGATACCGCGCGCCAGGTCCGCCAGCTGTTGCGCGAGCAAAAGCTCCTGCCGGTCAATGTCTCCGAGGTCGTGCAGACCGAATCGCGTCGCCAGCAGAGCTTCGGGATCGGAATCGCACGCGGAATCTCCTCCGTCGATCTTGCCCTGCTCACCCGGCAGCTCGCGACGCTGGTGCGTTCCGGCCTGCCACTCGAGGAATCACTGCTGGCCGTTTCGCAGCAGACCGAGAAGCCGCGCATCAAGAGCATCCTGCTCGGCGTGCGCTCGCGCGTCATGGAGGGCCACACGCTCGCCGATGGATTCGCCGAATTTCCCCAGGTGTTTCCGGAGATCTACTGCGCGACCGTAGCCGCTGGTGAGCAGTCGGGACGCCTGGACACGGTCCTTGAGCGCCTGGCGGATTACACCGAGAACCGCCAGGTAATTCGCCAGAAGGTGAGCAATGCCCTTGTCTATCCGGTCGCGCTCACCGTCATGTGCTTCAGCATCGTCTCCGTGCTGATGGTGTTCGTGGTGCCAAAGGTGGTCAAGGTGTTCGAGACGAGCAAGCGCGAGCTTCCGCTCGCCACGCGAATCCTGATCGGCTCCAGCGATTTCTTCCGCGAATATGGGATTTACGCCCTGATCCTCCTGGCTGTGCTTGGCTGGCTCACCGTGCGCCACCTGCGCCGCGAGGGACCAAAGCGCCAGTTTCATCACGCGCTGCTGCGCATCCCGCTGATCGGCCGCCTGGTTCGCGGCGTGAACACGGCGCGCTTCACCCGCACGTTCAGCATCCTGACCGCGAGCGCCGTGCCGGTCCTCGAGAGCCTGCGCATCTCTGCAGAGGTCGTTACCAACGTCCCGATGCGCGAGGCCGTCAGTGAAGCCAGCGAACGGATTCGCGAGGGCTCGCCGATCGGCAAGTCGCTCGGCGCCAGCCGCCTGTTCCCGCCCATGACGATTCACCTGATCTCGAGCGGCGAGACCAGCGGTGAACTCGAAACGATGCTGGAACGGGCGGCCACCAACCAGGAGCGCGAGCTGGACGGGCTGATCGGCACGCTGCTGGGCCTGATGGGGCCGGTGCTGATCGTGTTCATGGGGCTACTGGTGATGGGCATCGTCTTTGCATTGCTCCTGCCCATTTTCCAGCTCAATGAGCTGGTGCACTGATTCCGGACAAGGTTCTGCCAAGAACGCACTTGCCTCGCCCTGCGATTCGCTTTATAACCGCGCGCGTTGCGATCCACTGTCGGTGTTGCGAAATCGCGACGGTGCGTGTCGATGAGCGAGAAAAGCGAGTCGGACGAATACGAAGAGGATGAGAACGACGAGGCTCCGGAGGAATCCGAGGATCTCGACGTCGATCATCTGATCAAGGATCTCGAATCCATGAAGCGCCGGGGACCCAAGGTCACCGATCCGGCGTGGCGACGGCTGGAACGCTACATGGAGGAAAAGCGCACCTCCGAGCAGCTTAGCGATTTCGATGACTATGACATCGGCGCCGATGGCGACGGTCACGGATCATCCAGGCGCCGCAAGAAAAAACACTAGTCACTGCGCCTGGCCTGCATCGCCTGGTGCGCGAGATGCAGCAGATGGTCGGCGTCCGCATCGCTGAGCACGGCCTGCACCGGTACGTACCAATGACGCCGGTCCACAATTCCAGCGCATTTCACCGCGTCTTTTTCGGTCATCAGCACCGGCAGCAAGTCGCCGAATTCCAGATCCCTGCGGCTGAAGGTGTGGTGATCTGCAAATGGATGCGCAATGAGATTGAGACCCTTCTGCCGCAGCATGGCAAAGAAACGTTCCGGGTTGCCGATCGCGGCGAGCGCGTGAACCGGGCCCGGGGCGAACGCGGACAACGCACGCCGCTCGCCTCCTGCAAGTGACACGGCCTCGGCGCCGGCGAGCGACATTTTCAGTCCACCGACGCCGTTGGTTCCGCCATTCACGACGACTGCATCCACGCTCTCGAGGCGATCGAGGGGTTCACGTAGCGGCCCTGCAGGCAGCAGGCGCCGGTTGCCGAACCGCCGCTCACCGTCGATCACTACGATCTCCAGCTCGCGACGCAAGCGCAGGTGCTGCAGCCCGTCGTCGGCGATGATCAGATCGACCTCCCCCTCCAGCAGGCGCGCGTCAGCGATGCGATCCGCGCCTGCCGCGACGGGGCAGCCACTTCTTGCCGCCAGCAGCGCAGCTTCATCTCCGACATCGCTCGGACTGGCAGCGGGACTGATGCGACGGGATGCGCGAGTAGAACCCCGATAGCCCCGCAATATGATTCCCGGACGCAGGCCACGCTCGCGCAATCGCGCCGCCAGCCAGAGCACCAGGGGGGTCTTGCCTGTGCCTCCGACGGTGAGATTGCCCACCACGATGACCGGTCGGGCGACCGCGACGGACCGGAGCCAACCTTGAGCGTACAGCCACCGGCGCACGCGCACGAGAGCGCCGAAGATCCAGGCCAGAGGTCGGAGCACGACGCCCGAAGCAGCATTCGCATACCAGACGCGTCGCAACCAGTCGTACAACCGCCTCTCCAGCGGATCAGGCTTTGAATTGCATGCGATGCAATGCGGCGTAGTAGCCGTTTTGCGCCAGCAGCTCGGCGTGTGTGCCACTCTCGACCACTACGCCTTCATCCAGCACGAGGATGCGGTCCGCGCTTTCCACGGTGGATAGCCGATGCGCGATCACGAACGTGGTGCGATTGCACATCAGCGCGGCCAGCGCCTGCTGGATGTGCCGTTCCGATTCGCTGTCTAGCGCCGAGGTCGCCTCATCCAGAATCAGAACGGGAGCGTCCTTGAGAAGTGCGCGCGCGATTGCGACGCGCTGGCGCTGACCGCCGGAGAGCCTCCCACCGCGATCGCCCACCTCAGTGTCAAGCCCCTGCGGCAGTTCTTCGGCGAACTCGAGCACATGGGCCGCCCGCGCTGCATCGCGGATGGCGACCTGCGAACACTCGATGCCGCCGAAGGCGATGTTGTTGCGGATCGTGTCATCGAACAGGATCACGTCCTGGCTCACGAGGCTGACCTGGCGACGCAGATCCGCGAGGCGGTACTCGCGCACATCGTGACCGTCGAGACGCACGCTTCCCGACTGCGGGTCATAGAAGCGCGGCAGCAGGCTCACCAGCGTGGTCTTGCCGCTGCCCGATTTGCCGACGATCGCCAGCGTCTCTCCGGCACGCACCGTGAAGCTCACATTCCTGAGAACCTCGCCCTTCTCGGCTGCGTACTCAAACGATACGTCCCGATACTCGACGTCACCTCGCGCGCGAGGCAGAGAACGCTCACCGCCCTGGTTCTCCGGCGCCACATCCAGCATTTCGAACACGCTGGCACCGGCCGCGATCCCCTGCTGCAGCGGCCCGCTCATGCTGACGAGCCGACGCAGGGGCGCAGTGAGGAGTAGGAGCGCCGTGAGGAATGCCATGAACTGATCGACACGCAGTTGCTGGCGGATCGCCACGAACAGCACCGCGGCGAGCGCGACTGCCGCAATCTGCTGCACGACCGGGTTGCTGATCGACTTCGCCATGATGAGTCGCATGTTGTTGTGGCGATGCCGCTCGTTGACCTTCTCGAACCTCTGCGCCTCGAAATCCTGCGCATTGAAGACCTTGATCAGGCGCTGGCCATCGATTGCCTCTTTGGCCACGCGGGTTACTTCGCCCATCGAGTTCTGGATGCGTGCGCTGTAACGGCGAAACGCGCGGTTGGCCACCTGGATCAGCCATGAAATCAGCGGGGCGGCGATGAACGTGAAGAGCGCGAGTTCCAGGTTGAGATACAGCAGGTAGGCGACCAGGGCCACGATGGTGAGCGTGTCACGAATCATCACCGTGATGGCATTGGTGGTCGCCTCCGCTACCAGCTCGATGTTGTAGGTGAGCTTCGACAGCATCTGGCCGGAGGCCTGCCCGTCGAAATACAACGACGGCAGGTGCAGGTAGTGCGTGAACAGCTCCCCGCGCAGCCGCTTGATCACCTGCCGGCCGACCCACCCCGGAAAATAGTTGGAAACGTAGTCGCCCACCCCGCGAACCAGGAACAGTATGAAGGCGGCCACCGGCACGAGCAGCAGCACCTTCGGATCGGACTTGACGAAGGCGCCGTACAGGAATTTCTGCGTCAGCCACGCAATCGAGGCATCACTCGCCGCAAATAGCGTCATGCCGATGACGCCGATGCTGAACATTCCCCAGTGGGGCGCCGCGTAACGCAGCAGGCGCCGATAGATGCGAAAGGCGTCGTCAGCGCGCGCTGGTTCCGCCAAGGCTCACCTGCCGCCCTGCTCGTTCAAAGTCGCGATGTTGATCTGGGCGAATCCCAACCGCCCGACGACATCCATGGCCGTGACGACCGACTGATGCGTAGCGCGCGCGTCGGCGCGAATCGTGATGGGAATCTTGCGGCGCTCGCCGGAAATGCGCAGCAGCGCGGTGCGCAGCGTCTGCGGGCTGTTGTTGATGAGGCTGCGCTCGTTCACGCGATACGCACCTTGCGCTGTGACCGTCACCACGATGGGATCCGCGATGGTTGAATTCACGGGCACGGAGCTCGCGTTCGGCAGCTGCACCTTGATGCGCCCTTCTTCCACGAAGGTGCTCGAGACCATGAAAAACACCACCAGGAGCAGTACCACGTCGATCAGCGAAACGACATTGATTTCGGGTTCGTTGATACCCTGCGATTCACTGCCCCGATTCAGCTTCATGACGTGCCAGTAGCGCGTGTCACGGGCGCGCTCGTGCTGCGCACACCCGCGCCCTCCATTGCATCGATGAGCTTCATCGCTTCCTTTTCCATCTGGATGACGATGCCGTTCACCTTGCCGCGCAGAATGCGGTAGGCAAACAGCGAAGGAATCGCGACGCACAGACCTGCTGCAGTGGCAATCAGCGCTTCGCCGATGCCGCCCGACAGGATGCGAGGGTCGCCGGTCCCTTCGAGGGAGATGGCGTTGAAGGCGCGAATGATGCCGATCACGGTGCCCAAGAGGCCGAGCAGCGGTGAGACCGACGCGATGGTGCCGAGCGTATTGAGGAACCGCTCCAGCTCGTGCACTACGTGTCGCCCCGCATCCTCGAGCCGCTCCATCATGATGTCGCGTGTGCGGTGCCGGTTGGCGAGCCCTACCGCGAGCACGCGGCCGAGAGGCGAGTTCTGTTCGAGAGCCGCGATGAGCTTGTCGTTGACCTGGTTATTCTGCACCCAGCGCCACACCTGCTCGGTGAGCTCGCGCGGCAGGACACGCTTCTGCTGCAAGGTCCACAGGCGCTCCAGAACGATGGCTGCGCCCATGATGGAGCACAAGATGATGGGCCACATCATGGGCCCGCCGGCTTGAATGATTTCCCACATGCATCGAAGCCACTTTCTGCACTGCGACGGCGGCCGATGATACTGCATCAAGGGATGCGCACAAACAATTGATTTGGTTAGCGCAGGCTGCGCTTCAGGAGCACAACGATCGGCCCGCAAATGGCGCGGAGGCGCTCCAGTAATGGCGGTGCGCCACTCGATAAGACCGTGGTGGCTGCATTCCGGATCGAGCACTGAAATCGACGGCGATCGCACCCCAGTCCGCCGTGTTGATCACCTGCGCGTCGGAGCGACACCAGCGCTCGATGACTTCGGGGTCAGGAAAGTGCCAACGGTTATGCGCGCCTGCTGAAACGATCGCGTAGCGCGCGGCGATCCGGTCGACGATAGCGGCGGACGAAGAACTGCGGCTGCCGTGATGCGGAACAACGATGAGGTCGGACGCACGCCACTTCCCGAGTCCGGCGAGGTGCTCCTCCGCGCTCGCTTCGATGTCGCCGGTCAGCAGAGCCCGGCCGTGCTGGTTGGCAATCTCGAGGACGCACGAACCATTGTTCTCGCTCCACTGCTCTCCTCTGCCGGGACTCAGGAACTCAAAACGCACGCCGTCCCAGATCCACGCTTCGCCGCGCTGGCACGCTGCCGCTGGTACGTTAAGCCCTCCGACGTCGTCACCTCGACGCATCTCCCGCAGGGCCAGGGCTCGCGCCACTGCGGGGATTCCACCGGCGTGGTCTGAATCGGCGTGACTCACCACGATGAGGTCGAGCGCCCGCACGCCGACCTCGTGCAAGTAGGGGACGACGGCGAGCTCGCCGGCTGAGCGACCATTTCGAAAGCGCGGTCCGGCATCGAAGAGGAGCGCATGCGACTGGGTCTGAACGACCACCGCCAGCCCTTGCCCGACGTCCAGGATTGTGAGCGTGAAGTCTCCCGGCACCCGCCGCGCGGGATTCGCGAACAGGAGCGGTAGCAGCAGCACTGTCGACAAACGCAGGCTCCAGGGGAGCGGCGCAAGCGCCGCTAGCGCGCCGATCACGAGCAGAATGGAAATTCCGAGCGACGGCAGGGCTGGATGGATGACTGCAGCCGGCAGCCGCGCAGCCCATTCGAGGGCCGGCCAGAGTTGATCCACGCACCAGCCACCGAGCGCAAAAAGGCTGTGTGCCAGCGTCGGCGCCAGGCCCAGGAACAAGGTACCGAGCAGTGTGACCGGCACCAATACGCAACTGAACGCCGGTATTGCCACGAGGTTCGCGAGTGGCCCCACCAACGACACGCTGCCAAACAGGAGCAGCGTTGCGGGAAGCAGCGCGAGCGATACGACGTTCTGGGTGGTGAGAAACGCGCGTAGCGGCGGCGCCGGCAATACCAGGCTCCCGAGCATGGCGAGGATTGCGGCGACGGCGAGGAATGAGAGCCAGAAACCCGCAGTCAATGCCGCATGGGGGTCGATGAGCAGGACCGCGATCAGGGCAACGGACAGCACCTGGGATGCTGGCGACGCGCGTCGCAGCCAGGTGCAACCCAGTCCGACGAGCAGCATGGCAAGCGTGCGCTGAGTCGGAACCGAGAACCCCGCGAGAAGCGCGTAACCCGCCGCGGCGAGTGCGCCGCACAGACAAGCAACATTCGACTGACAAGTGCGCGGCAATCGCCGGCGCGGCAGCTGCCAGAACTTGCGCGCTGCCAGCATCGCGAGCGCCGCGACCATCGTGACATGCAATCCCGATATCGCGATCAGGTGCGTCGTGCCAGTGGCCGAAAATACCTGCCATTGCGCCGCTGAGATTCCCTCGGTAGCGCCGACCGCCAGCCCGGCAATCACTCCTGCCGCCGCCCGGCCGCGCAGCGCCGCGTTGACCTGCTGAGCGACGGTGGCCCGGACCGCGAGTACGGGGTACGCGTACGCTCGGTCCCCCAGCCTGAGGTTGTCCGCCGATTTGCGCACATACCCGGTCGCGCCGATACCCTCGCGAAACAGGCTTCCCTCGTAGTCGAACCCGCCGGGATTGGCGAAGCCTCGCGCAGCCCGCAACCGAACCCGCAGTTGCCAGTGCTCGGCAGCACGTGGCGCTGACTCGGCATCGAACCACGTCAGTTGTAGCTTGCGTGGCAGTCCGGTCTGCGGGTCCGGGGCAAATTCGAACCTCGTCTGCCCGGCGCTAGTCGCGGGAAGAGAGACCACATCACCGCGGATCAGCCAATCAGTCCCGTCCCGCTCCGCAGGCAGCTGGTGAGCCAGGAGACCCAACGCCCGAACGAGCGCCCAAAGCGCTCCCGCGGCGCACCAGCCCACAATGCGCGGGCGCCAGATGCCACAGACGAGGAGGATGCCGACGAGTAGCGGCACAGCGGGCAGCAATCCGTCCAGACCACTGGAGTGCTCCACGCACAGGATCCCCGCCAGAAACGCCAGGGCGTGTCGCGGTAACATGCGTGCGCTAAGCTCTTGCTGCTAAAGTCCGTCCCCCGATCATGCCGCGCCCATTCCTAAAAAGAATTCTGCCCGACCGACATTCACTGGCGCACCGCTGGTACCTGCGGCCTTTTCGCGGCGCTTTGCGCAACCCGGCGTACTGGACTTTGCACCGGCGCAGCGTGATCCGAGCCGTAACGCTGGGACTGTTCATTTGCTTCGTCCCGTTGCCCGTTCACCTCCTGCTTGCGCCAACGGCGGCGATACTCCTGCGCGCCAATTTGCCGCTCTCGATGCTGACGATTCTGCTGGTGAATCCACTCACGATGGTCCCGGTGTTTTTTGGCGCCTACTGGGTCGGGACGGTGCTCACCGGCAGCAACCTGGAATCCTTTGACTTTGCGCTTACATGGGACTGGGCGAGCGAAAATCTGGTCACGATCTGGAAGCCGTTCCTGCTCGGCTGCCTGGTGAGCGGAACGCTGACCGCATCGTTCGGCTATCTCGCGATGTCGGTGTGGTGGCGCCAGCATGTCATGCATCGTTACCAGCGCCGTGTGGCGCGGTTAAGAGCGCAATCTGGCGCGATCGACCAGGATCCCGCCCTCTAGCTCCAATACCCTGTCCATGCGCCCGGCCAGGCGGGGATCGTGAGTCACGACCACGAGACTCGTCCCGAGCTCCCGATTCAGTTCCAGCATCAGCTCAAAAACGGCTGCGGCATTCTGGCCATCGAGGTTGCCCGTCGGCTCATCAGCGAGCACCAGCGCCGGCCGCGTCACCAGGGCACGCGCCACTGCTGCGCGCTGGCGCTCGCCTCCCGACAGTTGTGAGGGGCGATGACGCAATCGCGCGCTTAGGCCGACACGTCCGAGCAGATGAGCCGCCGCATCGCGAGCCTGCGCTGACGCCATGCGCCTGACGAGCAAGGGCATGGCTACGTTCTCGAGCGCGGTGAATTCCGGCAGCAGATGATGGAACTGGTAGACGAACCCCACCGCTCGGTTGCGCAGCTCACCCCGCTCTGCATCGGACAATGCGCTCATTTCACGGCCCTGGATCGAGACGCTCCCGCCAGTGGGCAGATCGAGGCCGCCCAACAATTGGAGCAGCGTTGTCTTGCCTGAACCGGACACGCCGATGATCGCGACGCGCTCACCGCGGGCGACCTGCAGGTTCACCCCGTTCAAGACATCGAGAGTGACGTCGCCCTGTCGAAACTGCTTGCGCAGCTCCTGTGCGCTGAGCACCGCAGTCGCGGTGGCGGTTGGCGCTGGCGTGTCATTCATGACGCAGGGCCTCGGCCGGCTGTGTGCGCGCCGCACGCCAGGCGGGATAGAGCGTCGACAGGCAGCAGAGCACGAATGCCGTGCCCGCGATTCGCAGCACATCGTCCATCTCGACGAGCGCCGGCAGATCACTCATGAAATACACGCTCGCGTCGAGAAACCGGGTGTGCAGCAGGCGTTCAAGTCCATGCACCAGGCTCTCCAGGTAGCGCGAGGTGAGGACGCCCAGCGTCACACCCGCGAGCGTACCGACCAGACCGATGATGGCCCCCTGCACGATGAAGATGCCGAGGATGCTGCGCGGTGTGGAGCCCATGGTGCGCAGGATGGCGATGTCCGACTGCTTTTCCTTCACCACCATCACCAGCGTCGACACGATGTTGAACGCCGCGACGCCCACGATCAGGAGCAGGATCACGAACAGGATCCCCTTGGTGATCTCGATGGAACGGAAGAAATTCGCGTGTTTGCGCGTCCAGTCGCTGACGAAGAACCCGCCTCCGAGTGCGAGCGCGACATCGCGCACGATCACGGGCGCGCGAAACAGGTCCTGAAGGCTCAGCTGCACACCGGTCACCGCATCACCCAGTCGATACAGGCGCGCTGCGTCCTGCATCGAGACCAGCGCCAGTCCGCGATCGAACTCATACATGCCGGCGGAAAAAATGCCGCTGACCGTGAACCGGCGCAAGCGCGGCAGGACGCCTACGGGAGTCGCGTTGCCCTGTGCGACGACAACAATCACCGTATCGCCGATCCTGACGCCGAGCTCCTGCGCGAGCGCCGTGCCGAGCACGATGCGGTAGCGGCCGGGCCCTAGATCCGCCAGCGAACCGGCGCTCATGTGCGCACCCAGGCTTCCGACCCGCCGATCGTCCTCGGGCACGATGCCGCGAATCAACGCGCCACTGACGTGCGAACCGTTCACCAGCATTCCCTGGTCCTCGATGTAGGGCGCCGCTGCGGTTACCGCCGGCATCTTCTGGACCCGGTCGCGAATCTGGCGCCAGTCCTCGAGCCGGCCCTCCAGGCCCATGATGGTCGCGTGCGGTGTCATGCTGAGGATGCGATTGCGCAGCTCATGCTCGAACCCGTTCATCACCGACAACACCACGATCAGCACCGCAACTCCGAGCATGAGCCCGGCAATCGAGATCAACGCAATGACGGAGATGAAACGGTTGCGATGGCCGGAACGCAGATAGCGCGAGCCCACGTACCATTCGTAACTCGAGAACACCTATTCGTACCGCAGCGCTTCGGCTGGCTCGGTCAGCGCCGCCCGCCGGGCGGGATACAGAGTCGCGAGCACAGTGAGGGCAAAAGCGACCGTTGCGATGATCACCACGTCGGCGACCTGCAGGTCCGATGGGATCTGGGTAATGTAGTACACGTCCGCGTCCATGATCTGAAACCCAAAGGTGTGCTCGAGCCAGGGCGCGACCGTTGCGACATTGAGCGCGAGCAGCACACCTGCGATGACCCCGAGGGCCGTTCCCAGCCACCCGATCACCACGCCCTGCGTAAAGAAAACACCGACCACCGTGCGCGGCCTCATGCCGAGCGTGCGCAGGATCGCGATGTCGGTGCGCTTGTCCGTGACGACCATGACGAGCGTCGCAACGATGTTGAACGCTGCCACGGCGACGATCAGCAGCAGGATCAGCGTCATCATGGTTTTCTCAATGCGAATGGCGCGAAAGTAGCTGGCGTTTTCCTGCGTCCAGTCGCTCACGGAAAAGTTGCCGCCCAGCGATTTGCCGGTTTCGGCAGCGAGGCGCGGTGCTGCGAACACGTCGGCGAAGCGTAGCCGTATGCCCGTGGGCGCGGAGCCCTGTCCCTGCAGCGCGAGAGCATCGTCCAGGCTGACCAGGGCCAGGATGCTGTCATGATCCTGCAGGCCGACTTCGAACAGTCCGGACACCGTGAACCGCTGGATACGCGGACTCAGTGCGCCGCTGACCGGGTCTGCGACCGGCACCATCACCGTCACGCTATCGCCGGCCGAGAGCGACAACTGATAGGCCAATACCCTGCCCAGTACGATATTGCGCGCACCCGCGACCAAAGACCCGAGATCCCCTGACACCATCGAGTCAGAAACTGTGGAGACCGAAGACTCGGCCACCGGATCGATACCCCGGATGAGGGCTGGCTGCAGCTCCGGGTCATGCGCGAGCAGCCCGTGCAATTCGACATAGGGAGCAGCGCCCGTGACCCCGGGAACGCGACGAGCCTGCTCAACCAGCTGCGGCCAATGCGCCAGTGCCTGCGGATCACCTGACAGCTTGGCGTGCGCGGCGAGGCTCAGCAGCCGGTTTCGTAGTTCGTCCTCGAAGCCATTCATGACCGAAAGAATCGTGATCAGCGCGGCGACACCCACGCCGATTCCAAGCATCGATACCCAGCTGATGAAGGAGACAAAGAACTGGCTGCTGCGGGCACGCACGTAGCGCAGTCCGATGAACAGCGGCAGGGGAAGCGACATGCGGTGGCGCCGTGCGAAAGTGCGGGGAATTAGAACATATGAGACGCCCGTCACACAAAAACCCATTGCCGATGAATTGCTTGCGTCGAAATGTTCCGAGCGCTTCTGCCGGTTGCTATAGTCGCGCCGGGCTTGAAATCCAGGGAGTGAAGTCATGAAGAGTGGACTACTCGCCGCTGCGGCCCTGGTTGCGACCGCGCTCGCCGGTGCCGCCTCCGCGGAGACCATCGTGATGGGCGACAGCATCGCCGTACGTGAGAGCACCGTTGCGCATCCGAACCGCGGCATGTCCATGTCCGCAGTCGAAGCGAAATTCGGTCAGCCGGCGAACCGCCACAGCGCGGTCGGTCAGCCACCGATCACGCGGTGGGACTATCCGGGCTTCAGCGTGTACTTCGAACACCAATTCGTGATTCACGCGGTGGTCTCGGGCTCCTGATCTTCCCCGGCGGCGCTGGTTCGAAGGCCAGCGCTCGCCATCCTCTTCTTTCTCGCTTGAGATTTGCGGCGCCCGGCCGTCCGGGTAAGCTTGCGCGCCTTCGATTCGACGATGTGCGTGTGCCCGGCCGCTGATGATTCTCAACCCACCCCCGTCTTTACCTGCAGCCCTGCGCCAGCGCTGGGGGCAACTCCACGGCGCCGCCGCTGCACTCGCGATCGCACAGCATGCCGAGCGCTCCGCGCGCCCCTTGCTGGTGATTGCTGCCGGCGCGCGGGAAGCTGAACGTCTGCAGGGCGAAATCGAATTCTTCGCGCCGCACGACCTGCCAGTGCACCTGTTTCCGGACTGGGAGACTTTGCCCTACGACCTGTTTGCGCCGCATCCGGACATCGTGTCGCAACGGCTCACGACGCTGCACGGACTGCCGGAGTTGTCCCGAGGTGTGGTGCTGGTGGCGCTGGGCACGCTCCTGCAGAGATTGCCTCCGCGACAGTGGATCGACGCGCACGTACTGGATCTGGCGCGCGGCGCGAAACTCGAGCTCGAGGCATTCCGCGCGCGCCTGGTCGCTGCGGGTTATGCCCACGTTTCACAGGTCACTGCCCATGGTGAGTTCGCGGTGCGCGGCTCGCTGCTCGACATCTACCCCATGGGCAGCGAAAGCCCGGTGCGCATCGATTTGTTCGATGCCCAGATCGACTCGATCCGCGTCTTCGATCCGGAGACGCAACGCTCAACCGGCCAATTCGAGAAGCTGCGCTTGCTGCCGGCACGTGAATATCCGCTCGATGCGCCGGGTGTGCGCCAGTTTCGCAGCCGCTATCGCGTGCGCTTCGAGGGCGACCCGAACCGCTCAGCGGTATACCGCCAGGTGAGCGATGGCATTGCACCTGCGGGCATCGAGTATTACCTGCCGCTGTTCTATGAGCGACTCGAGACACTGTTCGACTATCTGCCGCGTGATGTCGCGCTGATCGACGCCGCCGACGCGCCATCGCGCGCCGGACTGCTCTGGAACGAGATCGTCGAGCGCCACGAGCAACGACGCCACGATACCGAGCGCCCGGTGCTTGCTCCAGCGGAGATCTTCCTTCAGCCCGAAGAACTGCTGGCGCGGATGGGCGCGAGTGTCCTCGTCGAAGTGTCGCCTCATAAGATCGAGCCTGGGTCCGCGGCTGAGGCCTTCGTGAACTTTCCGTCACGCCTCCCGCCCTCGTTGCGCCTGGGAGCACACGCGGATGATCCAGGCATGGCGCTGCAGGCATTTCTTTCCGGATTTCCAGGGCGCGTGCTGTTCGCCGCCGAGTCAGCGGGTCGACGCGAGATTCTGCTCGATCTGCTGCGTGGGCGAGACATCGAGGTCACCGTCTTCGAAAACTGGCATGCCTTTATCGACGGTACCGCGCCGATCGGCCTCACAGTCTCCTCTTCCGCCGGCGCGCTGCTCCTCGACACCCCGCCCCTGGCGCTCGTCACCGAAGAGCAGATTTTCGGTGCGCGTGCCCAACAGGCCCGACGACGGCGCCGCGCGGAACGGGACCCGGCCACACTGCTGCGAGAACTCACCGACCTGCGTCTCGGCGCCCCCGTGGTGCACGACGATTACGGTG
Source organism: uncultured Gammaproteobacteria bacterium (assembly GCA_963705495.1). Classification (GTDB taxonomy): domain Bacteria; phylum Pseudomonadota; class Gammaproteobacteria; order Steroidobacterales; family Steroidobacteraceae; genus DATBVX01. Next base: position 99,722 of record CAVPJQ010000015.1, read on the forward strand.
TCGGGCGTTACCAGGGCCTGGTCACGATGGAAATCGCCGGTCAGCGCGGCGAGTTCCTGCTGCTTGAGTACGCTGACGGTGACAAGTTGTACGTGCCGGTTCATGCCCTGGACCGCGTGAACCGCTATACCGGCGCGGCTCCCGAGACCGCACCGCTCCATAAGCTCGGCACTGATCAGTGGGCGAAGGCGCGTCGTAAGGCGGCGCAACGGATCAGGGACGTCGCCGCGGAGCTGCTGGACCTCTACTCGCGCCGTGCCGCGCGCCATGGCACCAGCCTCAAGGTCAGTGATGCGGAATACCGCGCTTTTGTTGCGGGCTTCCCGTTCGAGGAAACCCCCGACCAGCAGCAGACGATCGAACAGGTGATTGCCGACCTCGAGTCGGAGCGACCCATGGATCGGGTCGTGTGCGGCGATGTCGGTTTCGGCAAGACCGAGGTCGCGCTGCGTGCCGCCTTCGTGGCAGTGCAGGCTGGCAAGCAGGTCGCGGTGCTCGTGCCGACCACGCTCCTCGCCCAACAGCACCAGCAGACTTTTTCCGACCGTTTTGCGGACTGGCCAGTGCGCATTCAGATGCTGTCGCGTTTTCGTTCCGGTCGTGAGACCGCTGAAACCGTCGCGGCACTCGCCGCGGGGCAGGTCGACATCGTGATCGCGACACACCGGCTGTTGCACGCCAACGCCCGGTTCCAGAACCTCGGACTCGTGATCATCGACGAGGAGCACCGTTTCGGCGTGCGTGACAAGGAAAGACTCAAGGCGCTGCGCGCCGAAGTCGACGTGCTGACGCTGACGGCGACGCCGATCCCGCGTACGCTCAACATGGCCCTGGGGGGCCTGCGCGACTTGTCACTGATCACGACCCCACCCGCTGAGCGGCTCGCGATACAGACGTTCGTGAGCGAGTGGAACGGGCCGCAGGTGCGCGAAGCCTGCTTGCGCGAGATCCGTCGCGGCGGTCAGATCTATTTCGTGCACAACAGCGTCGAGTCGATCGAGCGGCGTGCCGCCGAGATTCGCACGCTGGTTCCCGAAGCGGGAGTGCGCGTCGGCCATGGGCAAATGCGTGAGCGTGATCTCGAGCAGCTCATGCTCGATTTCTATCATCGGCGCTTCAACCTGCTGGTGTGTACGACCATTATTGAGAGCGGTATCGATGTACCGACGGCGAACACGATCGTCATCGAGCGCGCGGATCGGTTCGGCCTCGCACAATTGCACCAGCTGCGCGGGCGCGTCGGTCGCTCGCATCACCGCGCCTATGCCTACCTGATCACGCCGCCGCGCCCGGTCATGAGTGCTGATGCCATAAAGAGGCTCGAGGCGATCGAATCGCTCGAGGATCTTGGGGCCGGCTTCGTGCTGGCCACCCACGACCTGGAGATTCGCGGCGCGGGCGAGCTCCTGGGCGAAGAACAGAGCGGACAGATCCAGGAGATCGGCTTCAGCCTGTATATGGAGCTGCTCGATCGAGCCGTGCACGCGCTCAAGTCGGGCGCAGAGCCCGATCTCGAGAGGAGTATCCGTGCGGGTCCCGAGATCGAGCTGCGCCTGCCCGCCTTGCTACCGGAGCACTATGTCGCCGACGTGCATCTGCGGCTCACGCTGTACAAGCGTATCTCCGGCGCGCCGGACAACCAGGCGCTGGATGATCTGCAGGCCGAGATGATCGACCGTTTTGGTCCGCTGCCCGAGCCGGCACGCAGCCTGTATCGAATCGCAGTGCTCAAGCTTCGCGCGCGAACCCTCGGTATCGCCAAGATCGACGCCAGTGCACAGGGGGGCTACGTGCTGTTCAACGAAGGCAACGCGATCGAGCCGCAGACGGTCATCCGGCTGGTGCAGTCGCAACCCAAGGTTTATCGGCTCGATGGGCCACTCAAGCTGCGCTTCGCCTGGCGTTGCGACAGCGACGCTGAACGCTTGCGCCGGACTGCGGAACTGATCGACGCGCTGGCAGGCGCGCCGCCCGTTGAGCTCAAGAACGCGACCCGCTCCGCTTCGAGGTAGACTCCACGCCATGCTCCGGTCCGTTGTCGCCTCATTCGTTGCCGCGTTCGCCCTCACGGCTTCCGCCGCGGAGCCCGCGGGCCAGGCCGACGATACGCGCTACAGCGTGGAGCTCATCATCTTCCGACCAACCGTGCCCCTCGGCGTCACCGAAGACTGGCAAGGCGAGGCGCGGGCGATCAGCAATCCGGTCTTCGGCGGATCCGAGAACGATGAGTCGGGTAAGGACGTGTCGCGGCCGGCGAGTGCCGGGGCCCTCAACGTGGGTCCGATGTCGCCGGCCCTGTTCAAGCTCGCGGGCATCGAGTCGAGTCTGCAGCGCAGCCACGATTACGAAGTGCTGGGCCACATCGGCTGGACCCAGCTCGCAGTACCGCGCGGTTCGGGTCTTGCCGCAGACCTGTCACAGCTCGGACTTGGAACCGCGACGCTGCGGGGAACGGCCGCGGTCGAGCGCGGCAAGTATCTCTATCTGAGGATCAATCTCGCCTACACACCAGCCGATCCGCCCATTGCTCTCGTCGGCACCGCAGCGCCCACAAGACCGGTTACGTTCACGCTGGACCAGGTACGGCGGGTACGAAACTTCGAGCGCCATTATTTCGATCACCCGGCGTTCGGCGTCATTGCGATGGTCGCGCCGTTAACCGGCGCGCGTTGAGTATTGCGCCGCTTTCGGACGCGCGCTAGCGCAACTCTGCGCAGCGTTGCCCGGGTTATTTCGCTGACACCGCGACTCGATTCCTGCCACCGGACTTCGCGACCCGCAGCGCCGCCTTGGCCCGCTCGAGCAGGATCTCCGGCGCAGCGTCACTCCCCGGGACCATGCTGGCGGCACCGCAACTCACGGTGACATAGCGTTCCACGGGCGAACGCGGATGATGGATGCGCTGCTCGCGCACCCGGTCACGAACCGTGTCAGCAAAAGGCAGCGCCTGCTCTACGGTCATGCCCTGCACCAGCGTGATGATCGTGCCACCTTCCCAACGGGCCATCAGGTCGCTGCTGCGTCGCAGGCATCCGGCGATCGTGCGTCCCACCCGTTTGACACACGAATCGCCCGCAGTGCGCCCAAACGTGTCGTTGTAGGCGCCGAGCGCGTCGATATCGAACATGAGCAGCGCCAGGCGTCGGTTGTCACGCTGCGCAATGGCCCAGTCGCGCTTCAGCAGCTCCTCGAAATAGACGCGGTTGTGCAGGCCCGTCAGCCGGTCGTCGCGCGCCACGTTGAAGGCCGCGCCGCCGCCGGCCGCGGCGGGGCTGCCGTTCTCGCGCGGCATCGTGGCGCGATTGTCGAGCCGCATGCGCTCGCTCGCATCGCGATGAAAGCCGGCGTAGTGAGTAATGTCGCCCTTGGCATTCCTGATCGGCACCAGGGTCATCTCGTTCCAGAAACGCGTGCCGTCCATCCGGTAGTTGCGCATCAGCACACGGCAGGTCGTGCCGTCTGCCATCGCCTGGCGGATCCGCTGACGCGTCTCCTGTTCCCGATCCTCGGCCTGCAGCAGTCGCAGGTCGCGACCTTGCAGCTCCTTCGCTTTGTAGCCCGTCAGCTTCTCAAAAGCTTCGTTGACGAACACCACCGGCCAGCCGTCCGTGCCTTTCTCGCAGATCGCAATGCCGTCCGGGCTCATTTGCACCAGCCGGTGCAGCAGGTCCGGGGTGAGTGATCCGCTCATGCGCGCCCCGCCTCGAGACTGAGCGCCGGCGGCTCGAAACTGTTGCGCAAGCGTTGGTTGACGTCCTGCCAGCGCGCAGAGGCCAGCAGGGTTCTGCGGTCGGGCGCTGACCGGCCATGCAGCCGCATCAGCCGCGCCTGGCGCGCAGGATCGCTGACATCGCCGAGTCCATCGATCAACTTCACCGCCGCCGCTCGATCGTTGCAAACCGGCAGTACGTCACAGCCGGCAGCGAGCGCGAGCCGCGCGCGTTCGAGCATGTTCCCGGCGATTGCAGCTCCCGCCATGCTGAGGTCGTCGGCAAAAACGACACCGTGAAAGCGCAACTCGCCGCGCAGGATGCCCGTGATCCAGCGTACCGACAGGCTCGCTGGCAGGGAATCGACGGCGGGAAAAACGACATGGGCCGCCATTACGCCGGAGATGCCGTTGACGATCAGGCGACGGTACGGCGCGAGTTCCGCATCGAGATCCACCAGGTCGCGACGATCCACTGGCACCGCGACGTGTGAGTCTGCAACGACAGCCCCGTGACCCGGAAAGTGCTTGGCCACCGACACCATGCCCGCTTCGCGCATTCCGCTCATGATTGCGACGGCGAGCGCGCAAACCACCTCGGGATTTCGATGCAACGCGCGATCCCCGATGATCTCGCTCACCGCATAGTCCAGATCGACTACCGGCGCAAAGCTCAGGTCGACCCCCACCGCCCGCAACTCTGACGCCAGCAACCAGCCACACAGTCGCGCCAGCTCAGTGCCCGCCTCGGCGTCGAGGTCGTATTGGTGACCGAGAAAGCGTGCCGGCGGCAGGGCGGAGAACGCCTTGCGAAAGCGTTGCACGCGCCCCCCTTCGTGATCGACGGCAATAATGAGAGGCGGATCGCGCAGCGCATGCACCTCGTCCGTGAGACGCTCGACCTGCTCCGGGCTGGAATAGTTGCGCGAAAACAGCAGTAAGCCGCCGACCGACGGGTGTCGGAGCAGCTCGCGGTCCGTGGCATCGAGCTCCTGGCCGCGGACGTCGATCATCAAGGGTCCGAGTGACATACGGACTTCCTACCTCCGGAAACACCGATTCTGGCGCTCTCAGCGCCCAAAGACTGCGACGGATTCCACGTGACTGGTGTGCGGGAACATGTCCATGACCCCCGCCGAGCGCAGATTGAAGCCCAGTTCGTGCACCAGGGTGCCCGCGTCACGCGCCAGGCTCCCCGGGTGGCAGGAAATATACACGACCCGTTGTGCACCGGATCGGGCCACCAGGGGTAGCGCGCCACGGGCTCCGGCGCGCGGCGGATCCAGCAGCACGCGGTCATAGGAGCGTCGCGTCCAGGGCAGATCCGGGTCGATCGCCTCGAGGTTCGCAGCGTGAAACTCCACGTTGGCGATGTCATTGGCGCGCGCATTGGAGCGAGCGCGCTCCAGCAACCCCAAATCGCCCTCGATACCCACAACACGCGCGGCGCGCCGGGCGAGCGGCAGTGTGAAGTTCCCGAGGCCGCAGAACAGGTCGAGTACTACATCGCTGCTCGCCGGCTCCAGCAAAGCAATCGCCTGCGACACCATCAGGCGATTCAGGGCACTGTTGACCTGGATGAAGTCGGTGGGTCGAAACTCGATCTCGACCCCAAACTCTTCCAGCCGATAGTGAAGCGCGGCGCTCGCCGCGAGTGGGCGCACCGATTCGATGCCACCGGGTTGCATGTGGATCTGGACACGGTGCTGTTCGGCGAAAACGTGCAGCAACTCGAGATCACGGTCGGTCGGAGGATCCAGAACGCGAAACACGACCGCAATGCCGTCGTCCGCCGCCGCAAGCTCAACCTGAGGCATGCGCGCGCGAATGCTGAGTCTCGTAAGCAGATCCGAGAGCGGAGCGATGAGTCGCCCGAAGGGCTCCGAGAGGATTTCACAGCCCTTGAGGTCCGCAACCAGAGGTGCTGCACGCTCGCGAAAACCCACGACCACTTTCTCCTTGCGTGCCACGAAGCGGGCTCCCAATCGCGCGCGGCGACGGTAACCCCAGACCGGAGCCGATAAAGGTGTCAGCACGCTGGCGGGTTCCACGCGACCGATGCGTCTCAGCTCCTCGAGCAGGTGCTCCTGTTTCATGCGTAGCTGCGCCGACGGCTCAAGGTGCTGTAAGGAGCAGCCGCCACAGACGCCGAAATGCGCGCAACGCGGTGCAACGCGTTCTGGCGAAGGAGTGACGAGCTGATCGAGCTCAGCTTCATCGTAACTGCGCCGGCGGCGCAGGTTGCTCACGCTGACGCGCTCGCCCGGAAGCGCACCGGCGATGAACAGCGTCTTGCCCGCGCGATGCGCAACGCCCCGCCCGTCGTGCGACAGCGAGGTGACCTCGTGGAATTCGACTTCGGCCGGCGCTGCGTTCATCGACCGGGCGGTGTCGCGCCCTCGGACCAGGCGGCGCCGAATTCCCGCAGATGACTACCGTCCTGTTGCGCCAGGTGCTGGCGAACACGCGCAATCTCCTCTGCATACTGTTGCGCGTTCAACCGCCCCCGGATCAGCTCGAATCGCAGATAGATCAGGTAGGTGTTGAGGACATCGACTTCGCAGTAGTTGCGGATGCCCGCGAGATCGCCGCCGATGTAGTGCGACCACACTTCGTTGCCGCGCATGCCGATCTTTCCGGGCAGGCTCAACAACAACGCTACATCCTCCAGGCTGGCGCGCGCACGGCCCTGGAATCCGGACAGCACATCCATCAGGTCCAGATGACGCCAGTGATAGCGGCTGAGGTAATTGTTGTAGCGAAAACTCTGCTCTTCGTCGCCCGTTTCCCAGTAGCGAGCAGCCGGCACGCCGTGCAGCAGTGAGCGGTAATGCAGGACCGGCAAATCGAACGCCGAGCCATTCCAAGACACGAGATCCGGAGTGTATCGATCGATGCCGTCGAAGAAACGTTCGATCAATTCCCGCTCGCCCGCGGCGGGTTCACCGAGGCTCCACAGCCGGAACGTATCGCGAGTGCGTAGCGCCACCGAGATCGCGACGATGCGATGCTGCTCCAGCGATAGAAACTCGGTTCCCGTCTCCTGCCTGCGGTGGGTGAGCATGATCTGGGCGACCTGTTCATCGGCCAGATCATCGAGCCCATGGAGCCGTCGGCCGAGGGCTACGTCTGGAATCGTCTCAATGTCGAACACCAGGCAATGCATGGGAGGACGCAAGCCTCACGCCTGTTGCGGACTGGAAATGCTCTTCAATAGCACCGCGACGGCGACCACGAGCCCGGCTTCATCGGTCAGGGTGATGTGACAGTCGCCGATGCCGAGCTTGTCCCGTAGCCGCTGGCCGCGCTCGGAATAGATCACCTCGGGCTTGCCCCACGAGTTCTGCACCACGCCGACATCGCGAATCCACATGCCGTGCGCGAAGCCAGTGCCCATCGCCTTCACTACCGCCTCCTTGCCGGCAAATCGCATCGCGAGGAAACGAGCCGGGCGTGCCGTGCGCCGGAATTGCCGCTCCTCGTCAGGAAGCAGGAGGCGCTCCACGAAGTGCTCGCCGTGCTTTGCGTAGACCCGCTGGATGCGCTCGAGCTGCAACACGTCGATGCCGATGCCGTAAATCATGCGTTGCGCGCTGCGAACATCAGGTGCTTCATCTCACTCACCGCCGCAGCGAGACCATGAAAGACGGCGCGTGAAATGATGGCGTGCCCGATGTTGAGCTCCACGATCGTCTGGATCGAGGCAATCGGCTGCACATTGTGATAGTGCAAGCCGTGCCCGGCATGCACAGTGAGACCGAGGCTCGCGGCCTGGCGCGCGGCTTCCTGGACGCGATGCAGCTCGGCGCCGCGCTCGCCGCCCTTTGCTTCGGCATAGGCGCCCGTATGCAGCTCCACGACCGCCGCTCCAGTCTGCGCCGCCGCTTCGAGCTGGTGAGCGTCCGGATCAATGAAGAGCGAGGTGCGAATACCGCGAGCGTTGAGCTCAGTGCAGGCTTCCCGCACGCGTGCAACCTGGCTCGCCACGTCGAGTCCACCTTCGGTGGTGACCTCATTGCGCTTCTCGGGCACCAGGCAGCAGTCCTCCGGGCCTACCCGCAGGGCGATCGCCAGCATCTCGGCGGTCACCGCCATCTCGAGGTTCATGCGCGTCTGGATCACGGCCCGGATCGCCGTCAGGTCCTCGTCCTGGATGTGGCGTCGATCCTCGCGCAGATGCAGCGTGATGCTGTCGGCGCCGGCCTGCTCGGCCATCAGCGCGGCGTAGACCGGGTCCGGATAGCGGGTCCCTCGCGCCTGGCGCAACGTCGCGACGTGATCGATATTCACGCCCAGTGCAATCCAGCCACGAGCTTGCGTGTTGCTCACAGCTTGATCTCCTGTCGACGCAGCGCAGTGAGAACCTCGCGGCTCTTGAGGCTGCGCCCTTCCAGGCACGCATCGAGCGCGGCGCGCAATACCTGCCGCGCATCGCGCAGGCTGCTTTCATCCGCGAGCTGTTCCCCTGCGAGCGACAGAAGCGATGCGCCTCGATACGTCGCGGGGGCTTCCGCCACTGCGGGCTCCAGTCCGCGATCGGGTCGAAAATGGTAGTAGCGCTCGGCCTGCAGGGGCCTGCCGCTGGTCGTCTCCCGCGCGCAATCGGGCCACAGACCGAGCGACTGCAGCAGGCGTTTCTCGAAGATCCGCAATGCACGTGCAGGCGCGCTGCCGCTGCCCAATGCCTGCAGTGCCGTGCTGTAGTCATCGAATAGCTGCGGGTACGCGTCATGCCGGGCGAGGAGCTTCAAAAGCAGCTCGTTCATATAGAAGGCGCTGATGACCTGCGCCGACGGCAGTGCGGTCCACGCTCCGTCCCGTTCCACGCCAACCAGCGTTCCGGCTTCGCCGCGGCCACTCCACGAGACCAGTAACCGTTGAAAAGGCTGCAGGAGCGGGCGAGCCTCGGAACGTTCGCGACGCACGCCGCGGGCAAACAGGCTGATGCGCCCATGCTCGCGTGTCAGGAACTCCAGGATCCGGCTCGAGTCACGCCACGGCATCTGGTGCAGCAGGAATGCGGGAGCCAGGCTGATGCGGGTGCCTTTCATCAGGATTCGTAGCCGAAGGATCTGAGGGCCTGTTCGCTGTCAGACCAGTTCTCCTTGACCTTCACCCACAGCTCGAGGTGCACACTGACTTTCAACAGCTCGTTGAGCTCGAGTCGCGCCAGGCGGCCGATCTCCTTGAGCCGCTCGCCTCCCGCCCCGATCACGATGGCCTTCTGGCCGGTGCGCTCTACCCAGATGATCGCGCGGATGTGGAGGCGCTCTTCCACACGCTCGAACGTCTCGATCTCCACGGTCAATCCGTAGGGCAACTCTTCACGCAGCCGCCACGTGAGCTTTTCGCGAACGATTTCGGACGCCAGGAAGCGTTCGCTGCGATCCGTGACCTGATCGGTCGGAAAGAGTGGCGGTGATTCCGGCAGCAGATCCGCAATCAGCTCGGGGAGCTTTGCCAGGTTGTCGCGTTTTTCCGCCGAGAGCGGCAGCAGCGCGGTGAATTCGGCGCGCTTCGCCAGCGCTTCCATGAATGGCAGCAGCAGCGCCTTGTCGTGAACGCGATCGACCTTGTTGATGATGGCGAGCACCGGGCGCCCGGTCCGGCGGACGCGCTCGAGCACCCGCTCGTCATCATCGGTCCATGCCAGCGCCTCGACGACGAACAACAGCACGTCGGCATCGTCGAGTGAGCTCAGCGCCGAACGATTCATGTACCGGTTCATCACGCGGCGCCCCTGGGAGTGAATCCCCGGCGTATCGACGAACACGATCTGCGAACCGGGCCGACTCAGGATCCCGAGAATGCGATGGCGCGTCGTTTGCGGCTTGGGCGCGACGATACTCACCTTCGTACCGAGCAGCGCGTTGAGGAGCGTGGACTTGCCGACATTCGGGCGCCCGACGATGGCGGCAAATCCGCAACGGTGAGTGCGGGGAAGATCCGTGCTCATCATGCGGGGGCGGCGGATCCGGTCGTGATGGCCGCGAGCACTTGCTCGGCGGCATGTTGTTCCGCGGCGCGGCGGCTCGGCCCGATGCCCGAGCCGTTCAGGCCCAGTGCCGCGACTTCGCAACTTACGATGAACACCTGTTCGTGGCTCTCGCCCATGACTCGATCGATTCCGTACACCGGCAACTGCAAGCCCCGCGCCTGAAGATACTCCTGCAAACGTGTCTTGGGGTCCTTGAGTTCCGCCACCGCCGCCAGCTCGGCAAGCTGCGGCGCCATCACCTGCCCGATCGCTGCACAGGCAGCGTCGAATCCGCCGTCCAGGTAGATTGCGCCGAACAGGGCCTCGAGCGCGTCGGCAAGGATCGAGCTGCGGCGAAACCCGCCGCTGCGCAGCTCTCCTGCGCCGAGGATGAGCTGCTCGCCCAGCCCGATCCGCGCCGCGATATCGGCGAGCGATTCGCGTCTCACGAGGCGCGCGCGCAGACGACTCAGCTCTCCTTCCTGCGCCCCCGGATAGTTGCGATACAAATGATCGGCGATGACGCAGTTCAGCACGCCATCACCGAGGAACTCCAATCGCTCGTTGTTGTTGCCACCCGCGCTGCGGTGAGTGAGCGCGGCAGCGAGCAGCCCGGCGTCACGGCAGCGATAGCCGAGCACCTGTTCGGCCCAATCAATAGTGCCGCGGCCGGTCTCCGTCGTCACAGCGCCCGCCGGAACAACCAGCCCGAGCGCCTACTCGATCTGCACCGTCTTGTCGAAGTTGACCAGGAGCGACACATTGGAAACATACGGCGCGATAGCCTGGTAGACCGCCTCGACCTGGTAGCCAGTGCCTTGCTTGGTGATCTTGAGCTTGTCGACGTCGTGCACCGTCATCACGGTCACGTCCTCGACATCGAACCGTTTCTCGATCGCGTTGCGGATCATGCCCGCATCTGGCTGGTCGCCCTTGAGCTCATCGCGCACTTGCTCAAGTGTCCGCGCCACCTTCATGTACTCGAGGTACACCGGCGTGAGGCGAATGCCGGCGTAGAGCAACATGGCTACCGGCAAAAGGAGGATGACCCAGCCCAAAAACGTTACACCACGTTCGTGCCGCTGCATCGTGCCCTTACTCCTCATGGTTTAATACAATTGAAGCTGCGGTTACCGGATTGCAGAGCCAATGCGGCTCCAGATCGGCCCGCCCGGGCCATCCCAATTGAACCAGATTCGCACCGCCTTGCCGACCAGGTTTCCCTCCGGCACGAATCCGACGCCTTCGTAGCGGCTGTCCTGGCTGTTGTCACGATTGTCGCCCATGAAGAAATAGTGGCCTGCCGGCACGATGTACGTGCCCTCGCGACTGTCGCGCCCGGGCAGATAGAGCACTCGATGCTCGACGGCACCGATGTCCTCGACGCCGATCTGCGCCCCGTCATGCCCGTGACCTGCATAGATGCCGTCCAGGGTTACCGGGAACTCGGTGCCATTGATCGACACACGCTTGTCCCGCACCACGACAGTATCGCCGGGCAGGCCTACCAGGCGCTTGATGTAGTTCGTGCCCGGATCGGAGGGCTTGCGAAACACTACGACATCGCCACGCCGTGGAGAACCGAGGTCAACGATGCGCGTGTTGAGCACCGGCAGTCTCAGCCCGTAGGCGAATTTGCTCACGAAGATGAAATCTCCGTCCAGCAGCGTCGGCATCATCGAATCAGAGGGTATGCGAAACGGCTCGAACAGGAACGAGCGGATCAGCAACACCAGCAGGATCACGGGGAAGAACGAGCGGGCATATTCGACGACGACCGGTTCGGCGACATTCGCCGGCCGTTTCGGTTTCAGTACCCATGCATCGAGGGCCCAGATCGCGCCCGTGAGAAATGTGGCAATGACCAGAATCAGCGCAAAGTCGACAATCATTCAGTACACCAGCAGAAAAACCGCGCGCAGTATTGTTGATTTCTGCTTTTGAGGCAACAACTTGCGACGCACTTCCAGGTCCGCGCCGGCACCTATTTGCGTCCGACCTTGAGCACCGCGAGAAACGCTTCCTGCGGAATCTCGACCTGGCCGAGCTGTTTCATGCGGCGCTTGCCCTCTTTCTGCTTCTCGAGGAGCTTGCGCTTGCGCGTGACATCGCCGCCGTAGCACTTCGCCAGCACGTTCTTGCGCAATGCCTTGACGGTGGCGCGCGCCACGATCTGGCTGCCGATTGCGGCCTGCACCGCCACTTCGAACATCTGCCGCGGAATCAGTTCCTGCATCTTGTCGACCAGCTCGCGACCGCGTGCGTAGGCATGGTCGCGATGCACGATGATCGACAATGCGTCGACACGCTCATCGTTGATGAGAATATCGAGTTTGACGAGCGGCGCGACCTGGAAGTGGCTGAAGTCGTAGTCGAAAGATGCGTACCCACGGCTCACTGACTTCAGCCGATCGAAGAAGTCCAGCACCACTTCGGCGAGGGGCAGCTCGTATTGCAGGGACACCTGGCTGCCGAGGTAGAGCATCTTCTTCTGTGCGCCACGCTTTTCCTCGCACAGCTGCAGGACCCCGCCGACGTAGTCGGGCGGCATGAGGATGTTGGCGACGATGATCGGTTCGCGAATCTCGGTGATCAGGTTCGAGGCCGGGAGCTTCGCTGGGTTGTCGACGTAGTTCGACTTCACCGTTTTCCAGCGCGACCTCGTATACCACCGTCGGCGCGCTCGTCACCAGGTCGAGGTGGTACTCGCGTTCCAGGCGCTCCTGGACGATGTCCATGTGCAACAGACCCAGGAATCCGCAGCGAAAACCGAAGCCGAGCGCGGTGGATACCTCCGGCTCGAAATGCAGTGACGAATCGTTGAGCCGCAGCTTCTGCAGGGCGTCCCGGAAGCTCTCGTAGTCTTCGGAATTGACCGGGAACAAGCCCGCGAACACGCGCGGCTTGATCTGCTTGAAGCCGGGCAGCGCAGTCGGGCTCGGTCGGCTCTCGTGCGTGATCGTGTCGCCTACCGGCGCGCCATCGATCTCCTTGATACCGGCGATGACGAATCCGACCTCGCCTGCGCTCAGCGATTCGCACGTTTCAGATTTCGGCGTGCGCCGGCCAAGACGATCGACCAGGTGACTGCGTCCCGTGGACATTACGCGGATCTTGTCGCCGACCTGCAGCGTGCCGTTCATTACCCGCACCAGCGAGACGACGCCCACATAGTTGTCGAACCACGAGTCGATGATCAGCGCCTGCAACGGCGCCTGCGGATCGCCGCGTGGCGCGGGGATTCTCTGTACCAGCGCTTCCAGAAGCTCGGGCACGCCCTCGCCGGTCTTGGCGCTGACGAGCAGCGCATCATGCGCTTCGATGCCGATGATCTCCTCGATCTCCTGAACCACCTTGTCCGGGTCGGCGGAAGGCAGGTCGATCTTGTTGATCACCGGCACTACCGTCAGGCCCTGCTCGAGCGCGGTGTAGCAGTTCGCGACGCTCTGCGCCTCGACTCCCTGCGCGGCGTCGACGACCAGCAGCGCGCCTTCGCAAGCCGCCAGGGAGCGCGAGACTTCGTAGGAGAAATCGACGTGTCCCGGCGTGTCGATGAAATTGAGCTGGTAGCGGGTGCCGTCCTTCGCCTCGTACTGCAGGGTGACGCTCTGCGCCTTGATGGTGATGCCCCGTTCGCGCTCCAGGTCCATCGAATCGAGCACCTGCGCCTGCATTTCGCGCGCCTGCAGGCCGCCGCACAGCTCGATGAAGCGGTCAGCCAGTGTCGATTTGCCGTGGTCGACGTGAGCGATGATGGAAAAGTTGCGGATGTGCTGCATCGGGGAGGGGGTCTGCTTCGGGCGCGCGGATTATACGTGTTGCCACGCGAATTGCCCGCGCGCGGGCCGGGATGCAGGCCAGCAGGGCTTCAACGCAGGCTGGCGCGCAATTGATCCGCTGTGAGGGTCCAGCCGAAGAACGACTCGACATTGAAGATGGTCGCCTCATGCGCGGCCGGGGGCCCGGCCTGCAGCGCGCCGTCGGTAACGAGAATGGGCCAGTATTCGTGGAAGTACGCATCCCGCAGCGTGGATTCCACGCATACGTTGGTCGCGATGCCGACGAAAAACAGGTAGCGAATGCCGCGCACGCGCAGCGTGGAGTCGAGCGTCGTTCCCGCAAAGCCGCTGTAACGCGTCTTGAGCACGACAACATCGCCCGCCTGCGGCTTGAGCTCCTCGACGATCTTGAAAATCCCACGTGCCTTCGACCAGGAGTTTGCCCCGCAGCTGCGGCTGCGCACGCATCAGGCACAGCGCTGTTTCCTTGCGGGGATTCGGCGACGCGTCGCCGCCACCGTTACTCAGGTCCGGCTTGTAACCGGTCTGCAGGTATACGACCTGCACAGCGCTGCTGCGCGCAACTTCCAGAATCGAGCCGATCGTGCGCACCACACCGGCAGCAGCGTCCGAGATGTCGAAGCCCGCCAGATCCAGTAGCCCGCCCTTGCTGGCAAAGGCGTTCTGCATGTCGACGACGATCACGGCTGACTGCTCGATCGCCACGTCGATCGGTTCCGGACGCGTGTTGAGCTTCACGGCGGCGACTCCTCGATGCGCTCTGTGAATAGTACTTTTTCCACGGCCTGCCGGGCGAGCGCGGGGCGCCGTTTCGCCGTAGGATGCGCGCATTCCAGAAGGAGCTGACCGACATGAAGAACGACGCTCGTGATCCTGAATTCGTGAGTTTCCTGCCGGCGCTGTCGCTGAGCCGGCGCGACATCCTGGTGACGACGCTCGCTACGGGCTTTGCGCTGGCAGTGCAGCCCATCTCGGCGCAGACCATCACTACGGATTCAACCGGTCTTGTCGCGGGCGAAGTGCAGATTCCGGTCGCAGACGGTGAGGTGCCCGCGTATCGAGCCATGCCCGCGAAAGGCAGGAACTTCCCCACGGTCCTCGTCGTGCAGGAGGTGTTCGGCGTGCACGAGCATATCAAGGACCTGTGCCGCCGTTTCGCCAAGGCGGGCTACTTCGCGGTGGCCACGGAGCTTTATGCGCGACAGGGCGATGTGTCCAAGATTACGGACTTCAAGGAATTGATGCCGATCGTCGGCAGCGTACCCGACGCCCAGGTGATGTCGGATCTTGACGCCACTGTCGGCTGGGCGAAGTCGACCGGGAAAGCTGACGTCAAGCGCCTCGCGGTCACCGGGTTCTGCTGGGGTGGACGCATCGTGTGGCTGTACGCCGCCCACAACCCGAATCTCAAGGCCGGTGTGGCATGGTATGGGCGGCTCGATGGCAACCGCACCGAGCTGCAGCCGAAATATCCGCTCGACATCGCGGGCGACCTCAAGGCGCCGGTGCTAGGACTCTATGGGGGCATGGACAAGGGCATTCCGCAGTCCGACGTGGAAAAGATGCGCGCTGCCCTGTCGGCGGCGAATTCCGCTTCACGGATCGATGTCTACCCGGAGGCGGAACATGGTTTCAATGCAGATTATCGACCGAGCTACAACGCCGCGGCCGCGCAGGATGGCTGGGCCAAGGCACTCGAGTGGTTCAAGAAGAACGGAGCTGGATGATCTGCACGTCCTCGGCTCATCTGTCACGCAGGAGCCGGCGCACCTCGTCGGCGTCGAACCGGCCGTGACACACGAGCGCGCCGTCGACGAGGAGCACCGGCACCTTGTGCCCGAAACGAGTGCACAATTGAGCTTCGGCATCGACATCGACGACTTCGATCTCACCGGAGCTCGAGGCGCAGAAGGTCTGCAGCTCGGCGAGCATTTC
Organism: uncultured Gammaproteobacteria bacterium; assembly: GCA_963705495.1. GTDB lineage: Bacteria > Pseudomonadota > Gammaproteobacteria > Steroidobacterales > Steroidobacteraceae > DATBVX01. The sequence continues at coordinate 115,143 of CAVPJQ010000015.1, forward strand.
CTCACAAAGGTCGCAGCCCTCGCGTGAAAGGAGTGTGAATAGCGGCGCGCTGGTCATCGGCACGCTTCGCAGGAAGACCCGAGGTTGCGCCCGCTCAGGGTTTGGGCCCGAAGGCAGCTGTCGGCGGCGGCGCAGATGGTGGCGTCGGGTTGTCCGGCTGGGTGGAATGTGCGATCAGCTGGACTGTCTGCGGCGGCACTTCGCCGACCGCGGTCACCTGGTGGCCGCGCGTCGTGGTCGAGAAGGTGAACGCCGATCCCACCTTTGCAAGGCCCTTGATCCGATCGGCCTCCGCTGGGTTGGTCTCGATGAATACGGAAACCGACGCCAGTCCATCGGAGTACACCAGGTGGGTCACCGGCGAAGCAGAGCCCTCGAGGACCTGCGTGCTGGTGGCAGTGAGTTTGAATCCCGGCGGTACCCTCGACGCCCGCCAGCTGGAGGCGAATGTCGCGCTCTTGGCGCTCGACGTCGGCTGCCTGACCCACTGCATCCCTTCGGTGTTGACGTGCGGTTCCACCGCCGACTTTGGCAGGCTATCGGGAACGGCGATATTCGCGAACAGAATCTGCTCGACCACCTTGCCCTTCTCGTCGCATAACTGTGTCTTGAGCGGCAGCGCCGTGCCCTCATCGATCCACAGTCGATAGCCGAAACGGAAAGCATCGCGAGGATTGACTGCAATGACCTGGGTCGGGCGGCCGAGCAACCGGCTTGGGGCGAGTTTCTCCACCCGGTAGTGATCCGCCAGCTTGGCATCGAAGGTCGGCAGTGTGCCCAGGAGTGATGAGCCACTCTCGACCCGTGATTCGACTAGCACACGCCGCTGATCAGGCAGGTAGCAGGTGAGCTCCTCGTCGTTACGGATGATCTCGCGCCCGCTGCCATCGAGCGACACGAGACGTTCGGCGACCTTGCCATCTTCCACGCGGTGCACGATGCGCAACGTCTCCACCTTGTCATTGCGAAGGTGGAAGAACGTGCCGTCGTAGTTGCGGGTGGCGAGCGCCTGGTTCATGCGCTCGAGCCAGGCTCGCGCATCGTCGTCATCAGCCCACGCGATGCTCAGCGCGAGAAGCAGAAAGCAACCGGTGGCCAGGCGCGTGCGCATGAAGTCAGGGCGATTTCTTGTCGTTATCATCCGCCGGATCATCAACCGGCACGGCTGCAGGTTCGTCCATCGGAGTCGGGTCTTCGGCAATGATGCCTGAAAGCACATTGCGCCGCCCGAGCGGGGATGAGTACTCGCTGTGCGCCACGACGTAACTCGTCAGGCGTCCGGCCGGCATCACCGGACCGCCGGTGCTCGGTGCCGGCACCGTGTAGCTGACCGCTTCGTCGATCGCGGGCCCGCCAATGGCAGTGGCTGGAGCCGACGTCGAGGCAACAACAGGCGTCGCGGCCGCTGGATCCAGCTCTTGCGTACGTTGCAGGCCGAGGATCGCCACTGTCGCGACGGTGGCCGCAATCGCCAGGCCGCCGACCGGGCGCAGCCAGCGCCCGAGTGATCGCAGACGATCTGCACCCGTGCGGCCGCCCTCCGCGGCAACGGCCGCGCGCACTCTTCCCTGGAAGCCGCGGGTCACACTCTGTCCCGGCGCGTTGCGCAGGCACTCGCCGATGACAACGTAACGGCTGAGCGCAACCTGCAGTTCATCATTTCCCGCCAGGCGTCGCAGCAGCAACTCTACTTCCGGACGCGGCAACTCCCCGTCCAGAAACGCCGACAGCTGGTCGCGCAGATGTTCAGTCATTGATGTCATTCCTCTAATCGTCCCAGGCCACCCTCGAAGATCGGCCTGAGACGCTTGTCGATCGCTTCACGCGCGCGGAAGATCCGCGAGCGTACCGTTCCTACCGGACATTCCATTGCCGCGGCAATTTCCTCATAGCTCAGACCCTCGATCTCGCGCAACATGATGGCGGTGCGCAGATCTTCCGGCAGATCGGCGATCGCCGCATTCACCGTATCGCGGATCTCATCGGTGAGGAGGAGTCCTTCCGGAGTTTCCGAATCCTTTAGACGCGCCTGCATGTCGTACTGTTCCGGATCCTGCAGGTCCAGATCATAGTCGACCGGCCGGCGACGGCTGGAGACCAGGGCGTTCTTGGCGGTATTGATGGCGATGCGATACAGCCACGTATAAAAAGCGCTGTCGCCGCGAAAGCTGGGAAGTGCACGGTAGGCCTTCAGAAAAGCCTCCTGTGCCACGTCTTCGGCTTCAACCGGGTCACGGACGTACCGCATGATCAGCTTGAGCACCTTGTGCTGATACCTGAGCACCAGGTAGTCGAACGCACCCGCATCGCCTCGTTGCACGCGTTCGACGAGCATCAGATCGCTGGCGTCGTTGCCCATCCAGGCCCGTCACTCCGGTGTCGGAGCCAGTCTGAGCACCCCCTGTGACCCTCCCTGCACAGGAAAGTTCTCCCAGGATCGCGCTGCAGCCGGCTGTAATTGGATTCACTAAGCAAAGTTCAACCGAGTTCACATTCTAGGGCCTGGAAAGCTCGAACCGCATCCGCACGCGCAGGCGCCGGAACGGCGCCTCTCCGACCGTGCGGCGGGTGACGATAGCGGTCCGGCGAGTCATCCCGTCATCCCACACCAGGATGGTCATAACGCTCCAGCAACGAGCGGGGCGGGCGAGCCTCGATTGCCAGGTACGCCCGGCTCTGTCGACAAGGCTCCAGTTTCCGTCGGGAGCGCAGGTGGCCCGCTGAACGGCTTTGCCCGCCAATCCCGTGGCCAGCGTCCACATTCCCCAACCACCCATCGACAGGGCCACGAAACCGAGCAGTGCGCGTGGCGCGGCCGGCCATTCGAGATGACCAATCGCAACAACCAGCCCAATCAACCAGGCAAACAGCAGGCCGAGCAGCATCCACGGTGGCGTGAATTCAAGCTCGATGCTCGCGAACGACGCGGATGACACGTTTCATCTCCGGATCCGATGGCTCAACGTGATTCAACACGTAGGCCTGCAGCTCAGCATCCTGAACGGCGAGCAGGCGCTCAAATGCACGCTGCTCGTCAGCGGTTGCTCGCGGGTAGCGCGTCTCGAGATACCGCTGCAACAGCTCGTCGAGCTCGCGCATTCCGCGCCGGCACTGCCAGGCGAGTCGGCTCAATGGCGCCGCTCCGCCAACAGCTTCTTGATCTCGGCGATTGCCTTGGCGGGGTTGAGGTCTTTCGGGCAGGCCTCGGTGCAATTCATGATCGTGTGGCAGCGATACAGCCTGAACGGATCTTCCAGCGCATCGAGTCGCTCACCAGTCGCCTCGTCACGGCTGTCGATGATCCAACGATAGGCGGCCAGCAGCGCCGCCGGCCCGAGGTAACGATCGCTGTTCCACCAGTAGCTCGGGCAGGCAGTGGAACAGCAGGCGCAGAGGATGCACGCGCTTGGCCGGTCGATCCTTTCCTGCTCGTCCTTGGACTGCAGCCGCTCCCGGTCCGGCGGTGGCGGCGTGACGGTCTGAAGCCAGGGTTTCACTGAGGCGTACTGCGCGTAGAACTGCGTCAGGTCCGGTACCAGGTCCTTCACTACCGCCATGTGCGGCAGCGGGTAGATGGACACCTCCCGACCGACATCCTTGCACGAGAGTGTGCAGGCCAGCGTGTTCACTCCCTCGATGTTCATCGCGCAGCTGCCACAAATGCCCTCGCGGCACGAGCGCCGGAACGTCAGGGTCGAGTCGATCTCGTTCTTGATCTTGATCAGCACATCGAGAAGCATCGGGCCGCAGTCGTCCATGTCGATGCCGAAGCTGTCCATGCGCGGGTTCTCGCCGGCATCCGGGTCAAAACGATAAATGCGAAACGTCTTGACGTTGCGCGCGCCGGCCGGCGCCTCGTGCTTTCGGCCCGGCCGGATGCGTGAATTGGGTGGCAGACGAAACAGCGCCATGGTCCCTACCTAGTAGGTCCTCGCCTGCGGCGGGATCGTTTCGATGTCTTTGCTCAGCGTCTGGAGATGTACGGGACGGTAGCCGATGCGCACCGTGCCCGGGCCGCTGACCCATGCCAGCGTGTGCTTGAGCCAGTTGTGATCGTCGCGCTGGGGGAAATCCTCGCGCGCGTGAGCGCCACGACTCTCGGTGCGATTGGCGGCGCCGTGAATCGTGGCGGCCGCCTGCAGCAGCAGGTTCTCGAGCTCGAAGGTCTCGATGAGATCGGTGTTCCAGATGAGCGAGCGATCCGACACACGCACGTCCTGCAGCGAGCCGTGGGTGCGCCCTAGCAGCTCGATACCTTCCTGCAGGACCTTGCCAGTGCGAAACACGGGCGCGTGCGCCTGCATGAGGTGCTGCATCTCCAGGCGAATCTCAGCCGTGGACCGTCCGCCCTGCGCGTAGCGAAAGCGGTCGAGTCGCTGCAACGCCTGATCTGCGGCATCCTTCGCCAGCGGACGATGAGTCTGGCCCGGACGCACGGTCCGCGCACACTGCGCCGCTGCCTCGCGTCCGAATACGATGATATCGAGCAGTGCATTGGAACCGAGGCGATTCGCACCGTGCACCGACACACATGCGGCCTCACCCGCCGCCATGAGTCCGGGCACCACCGCATCGGGATCGCTGCCCCGTGGGGCCAGCACCTCGCCGTGCAGGTTGGTGGGAATGCCGCCCATGTTGTAGTGGGCCGTCGGCACCACCGGAATCGGCTCCTTGGCGACATCAACACCGGCGAAGATGCGTGCGGTCTCGGCAATGCCGGGCAGGCGCTCCTCGATCACATCCGTGCCCAGGTGCTCCAGATGCAGGTGCAGGTGATCCTTGCGCCTCCCAACGCCGCGCCCCTCGCGAATCTCGATGGTCATCGCCCGGCTGACCACATCGCGCGACGCGAGATCTTTCGCCATAGGGGCATAGCGCTCCATGAAGCGCTCGCCGACAGCATTCGTGAGATAGCCGCCCTCGCCTCGCGCACCTTCGGTGATCAGGCACCCCGCGCCGTAGATGCCGGTCGGATGAAACTGCACGAATTCCATGTCCTGCAGTGGCAGCCCCGCGCGCAGCACCATACCGTTGCCGTCACCCGTGCAGGTGTGCGCGCCGGTACACGTAAAATAGGCTCGCCCGTAACCGCCCGTGGCGAGAATCACGACATGGGCCCGAAACCGATGCAGCGTTCCTTCCGCGAGGTTCAGCGCGATGACTCCACGGCACGCACCATCTTCCATGATGAGATCAATGGTAAAGAACTCGACGAAGAATTCGGCGCGGTGGCGAATCGACTGCTGGTAGAGAGCGTGCAGCATCGCGTGACCGGTTCGGTCCGCGGCTGCGCAGGTGCGCTGCGCAATGCCCTTGCCGTAGTGCGTCGTCATTCCGCCGAACGGACGCTGATAGATGTGCCCGTCCTCGGTGCGCGAAAAGGGGACGCCGTAATGTTCCAGCTCGACCACCGCACTCGCCGCTTCTTTGCACATGAACTCGATCGCGTCCTGATCGCCGAGCCAGTCCGACCCTTTGACGGTGTCGTACATGTGCCAGCGCCAGTCGTCTTCGCCCATGTTTCCCAATGCGGCGCTGATGCCGCCCTGGGCAGCGACCGTGTGGCTGCGTGTTGGAAACACTTTGGTAATGCACGCCGTGGACAGCCCCGCCTGCGCCAGCCCGAGCGTCGCACGCAACCCGGCACCTCCCGCGCCGACCACCACGACGTCGTAGGTGTGGTCGATGAAGCTATAGGCGGCGCTCAAGGGATCGCCCCGAAGGTCACTCTGAGGACCGCGTAGATTCCCGCTGCACCGAGCAGAAAGTGAGCGAAGTCGCTCAGCATCAGCGCGACGAGCTTGGTGGCTGGCCGATGCACATAGTCTTCTACGACCACCTGCACGCCGAGGCGTGAGTGTATGCACATTACGATGATGAGCAGCAGCACACCCACGGCGTGCAGCGGCTGTGCAAGCCAGGTACACGCGGTTTCGAAGTCCGGCGCTTCAGCCCGAAGCAGCGAGACGAGAAACCATAGTGTCAGCGGCACGAGCGCTACGGCCGTCAGTCGCTGAGTCCACCAATGCGACACGCCATCGCGCGCGGCACCCATTCCAAGCACACGCCCCAGAGGTGTGCGCAGGCTCACGAGACGCCTCCACGGATCCGTACGATCCAGACCGCGCACAGCACCGTCAACGCGATCGCGGCAATGAATACAGCCCAGCCGCTCGCACGGGCCTGTTTGCGCTCGAATCCCAGTCCACAGTCCCAAGCGAGATGGCGGATGCCATTGCAGAGATGAAAGAAGAAACTGAACAGCCAGCCGAACATCAGCCATTGCGTCAGCGGTGAGCGCAACCGCTCGAGCGCCGTGTGGTACATACCTGGACCGCCAGCCAGCGCGACCAACCAGTAGATCAACAAGATCAGGCCGATCGACAGCAGGACTCCGGTGACTCGATGCGAGATCGACAGCACCATGGTGTACATGGGCCGGTAGATCCCGAGATGAGGCGACAGCGGTCGTTCGCGGCGTGTCATCAGAAATCGACACAGCGACCGGACTTTTCCCAGTCACCGTATCGGGTGGGCTCCGGACCCGCGCGACCTCCGATTTCGCGAGCAGCCACACGCGTGACACCGGGCGGAGGTTGCTCGGGCGTCTCTTGCGTGGGCCTGGGGGAACCGGGAATTTCCGGTGAGTTCGGACTGCCGGACATGCGCCAAGTCTGCCAGAATCCCCTGTACATAACCACATGGCTTCATTGGAGAAAGGGACGGATTTGAACGCGATGATGATGATGCGGCTGCCGGCGCTTGGCATCATGCGCATCGATGGAGCGGATGCGCGCGCCTTTCTGCAAGGACAGCTCAGTAACGACCTGCGTCTGCTCACTCCTACAGCATCGCTCCTGACCTCGTACAACTCGCCGCAAGGCCGCGTAATCGCACTGCTGCGGCTCCTCGAGCGTGACCAGCAAGTGCTCGCAATTGTGCCGCGCCAGCTGATTGGCAAGGTCATCGAGCGGCTGCGCAAGTATGTGCTGCGTGCCAAGGTCGTGCTCAGTGACGTGAGCGAAGAGTTTTTTGTCCTTGGCCTGATCGACTTCGATGCGTCAGGCGCAGCACGCCACGGGCTGCCGCATGCAGGGTCTCCCGGCGCGCACCACCTGGACCACGCGATCAGCTGCGTGCGTCTGCCGGGTGGAGCTCCTCGACATGTGCTGCTCGGACCTGCAGATGCATTACCCGCACTGCGCGAACGCTTGCCGGCAGAGCTCCCCGATGACGAGGGGTGGCGTGCCGCTGCGGTCGCTGCCGGAGAGCCGCAGATCTATCCCGAGACGAGCGAGCTGTTCGTTGCGCAGATGCTGAATCTGGACCTCATCGACGCGCTCAGCTTCGCGAAGGGTTGTTACACCGGGCAGGAGATCATCACGCGCACCCAGCACCTTGGTCGCATCAAGCGCCGCATGCTGGCCTTCCGGTTGCCGCCGGGTATCGACGCCAGACGCGGCGAACTCGTGACGGTGAGTCCGGAACGCTCGGGACGGGTGGTGGAGAGCGCGCGCAATTCCGCGGGCGGATTCGATATCCTGGCTGTCGTTCCCGTAACGTATACCGAAGGCGTGGTGACGCATGACTTCACGCCTCCCAACGCCACGCCGCTGTCGTTGCCCTACGCGATACCGGGACTCAGCTAGAGGTCCACGATCTCGATACTCTGCGAATCGATTCGCTCGCCCAGGAAAGTTCCGCCCACCCGCGCGAAGCGCGCCGGCCCGTCGGTCGCGAGCAGTTCTGTGGTGCCGGTTCCACTGGTGCGATTCAGGCCTGCGCCGGCTAGCATCCGTTGAACTGCGGCGGCGGTCGTGGCCGCCGAGTCAACGATGGCGATTGACGCGCCCACCACCGCACCGAATACGGGCCGCAGCACCGGAAAGTGCGTGCACCCGAGCAGCAGGCAATCCGGGTGTTCCTCCGCGGGAGCCCGAAAGATCGGCTCGAGGTAGCGCTGCACGATCCCGGTGACCAGGGGGCCGTCCACCCAGCCTTCCTCGGTGAGAGCGACGAAGAGCTGGCACGCCTGGGCAATGACCCGCGCCGTTGGTCGCAGCGCATGGATCGCGGCCTGATAAGCGCCGCCCTGCACGGTTCCTTCTGTCGCCAGCACCGCAATTCGACCACTCGTCGACGCCGCACACGCAGCCTCGGCGCCGGGTTCCAGCACCCCAATCACGGGCAACGGAGCGTAGCGATCCTGCAGAGCGTGCAAGGCCACTGCGGAAGCGGTGTTGCACGCGACCACCAGGCACTTGATGTCGCGCTCGACCAGGGCATCGCTGGCCTGAATCGAGTAGCGCACGACAGACTCGCGGCTCTTGGTGCCGTAAGGCAATCGCGCCGTATCGCCGAGGTAGATGAAATCCTCTGCGGGCAGGGTGGCGCGCAACGCGCGTAGCACTGTCAGCCCGCCGATCCCTGAATCGAAGACGCCGAGAGGTTGATCCACCGACACGTCAGGCAACTAACCTATTCCGGCCTCAGGTGTGGAAACAGCAGCACGTCGCGGATCGAGGCGCGATCCGTGAAGAACATCACCAGCCGATCGATGCCGACGCCCAGACCTGCCGCTGGCGGCATGCCGTACTCGAGCGCGCGTATGTAGTCGGCATCGAAGTACATGGCTTCCTCGTCGCCTTCAGCTTTGCGTGCGGCCTGAGAGCGAAAGCGCGCCGCCTGCTCCTCGGGATCATTGAGCTCCGAGAAACCATTGGCGAGCTCGCGCCCCGCCACGAACAGCTCGAAGCGATCGGTGATGAACGGGTCCTGATCATTGCTGCGCGACAACGGCGAGACTTCGGTGGGATACGCGTAGATGAAGGTCGGATCGAGCAGCTTGTCCTCTACCGTCTTCTCGAAGATCTCCATTTGCAGCTTTCCTGCCCCGTCATTCTTCGCGTACGCGATGTCCAGCTTGTCGCACACGCGGTGCAGATAGTGCTCTTCACGCAGTGACATCGGGTCCAGATCCGGGTTGTGCTCGAGCAATGCCTGCTCGAGCGTCATGCGCCGAAACGGCGCATCAACGTCGTAAGAGCGTCCCTGGTACTGGAGCTTGCGCGAGCCCCGGATCGCATCCGCGAGCCCACGGAAGGCCTTCTCGACCCAATCCATCACGTCGCGATAGTCTCCATACGCCCAGTACAGCTCCAGCATCGTGAATTCGGGGTTGTGCTGCGTGGACAGGCCCTCGTTGCGGAAATTGCGGTTGATCTCGTACACGCGCTCGAACCCGCCAACCACCAGGCGCTTGAGATAGAGCTCAGGCGCAATGCGCAGGAACATCTGCATATCGAGCGCGTTGTGATGCGTGACGAACGGCCGCGCGACGGCACCGCCCGGCACCGGCTGCAGCATGGGCGTTTCGACTTCGAGGAAATCGAGGGCGTCGAGGAAGTCGCGCAGGTAGCGCACGATGCGCGTGCGCGTGCGGAAGACCTCGCGGCTCTCTTCGCTCATCACGAGATCGACGTAGCGCTGCCGGTAGCGAAGCTCCGTGTCGGCCAACCCGTGCCACTTGTCGGGCAGAGGTCGCAGTGATTTCACCAGCAGGCGTAACTGAGTCACCCGGACCGACAGCTCACCGGTGCGGGTTCGGAACAGTGTGCCCTGCGCGCCGATGATGTCGCCGATGTCCCAGGCCTTGAAGGCCTCGTACCCCTCGCCGAGCGCATCCTGCTGCAGGAACAGCTGGATCTCGCCGGTGCGGTCCTGGACCTGCGCGAAGCTCGCCTTGCCCATGACGCGACGGAGCATCATGCGTCCGCCCACGCTCACGGGCTGCGGATTCTTTTCCAGCCACTCGGCGCTTTTCTGACCGTACGCTGTGTGCAGTTGACCGGCGAGCACGTCACGCCGGAAATCGTTAGGGAATGGCAGGCCCTGTGCGCGCAGTTGCTGCAGCTTTGCGCGCCGTTCCGCGATCAGCCGGTTTTCGTCGCGGGGTTCAGTCGGTTCATTCATGGTGATGAGTCTTCATAGCCCTTGTTTCAGGCTTTCGAGCAGAAATGGGTCCAGGCCCCCGTCCAGCACCGCCTGTGTATTACCGATTTCGACGCCAGTACGCAGGTCCTTGATACGCGATTGATCCAGCACGTAGGAGCGGATCTGGTTGCCCCAGCTCACGTCGGACTTCGATTCCTCGAGCACGCGAGCCGCGGCGTTGCGCTTGTTGACCTCCAGCTCGTAAAGCTTGGCCTTGAGCATCTTCATGGCCGTGGAGCGATTCTTGTGCTGGCTGCGTTCGTTCTGACACGCCACCACGATCCCGGTCGGCAAGTGGGTGATGCGCACTGCCGACTCGGTCTTGTTGACGTGCTGCCCGCCCGCCCCGCTCGATCGATACACATCGACGCGCAGGTCCGCGGGATTGACCTCGATGCTGATGTCCTCGTCGACCTCGGGGGAGACGAACACCGACGCAAAGGAGGTGTGCCGCCTGTTCCCCGAATCGAACGGCGATTTGCGCACCAGGCGGTGCACACCCGTTTCGGTGCGCAGCCACCCATAGGCGTAGTCACCGGTGAAACTCACTGTCGCGCTCTTGATGCCCGCTACCTCACCCGGGTTTTCGTCGATCACCTCGGTGCGAAAGCCGCGCGCAGCGCCCCACTTCAGATACATGCGCAGCAGCATCTGTGCCCAGTCCTGAGCTTCGGTGCCTCCCGCACCCGCCTGTATGTCGAGAAACGCGTTGTGTGAATCCATCGCGCCCGGAAACATGCGCCGGAACTCGAGCTCGCGCACCGCCTGCTCGAGGCGCGCTGTATCGGATTCCACACCTTGCACGGTCTGCGCATCATCTTCCTCGACGGCCAAGTCAAGGAGCTGGCTGGCATCGCTCAGCCCAGCATTGAGGCGATCGAGTGTTCCGATCAGCGTATCGAGTTGCGCCCGCTCGCGCCCAAGCTCCTGGGCCCGCTCGGGTGTGTTCCAGATCCCCGGGTCCTCGAGCTCACGAGTCACCTCGTCGAGTCGGTCTTTCTTGCGCTCGTACTCAAAGATACCCCCGTAAGGACGTCGAGCGTTCCTCGAGATCCTTGAGAGTGCGGCGTAGCTGATTGACTTCCATAAACTTTCCGGGCCGGCTGAAAGGGCTCGACATGCTATCACGAGCGCCGGGTCAGCCACGAAATCAGCGCGGAGCTCTCTATGACTCGCGCGCGAGATGCTCGACGACGAGTTGCAGGCGGCGCGTGCCCAGGTACTCATTCACGTCGAGGCGATACGCCAGATGCGCACGGCCGCGGGACAGGTCAGCTTGCCCGTCTTCGATGTAGCCAAACGCAATCGCGTCGAAGGGCTCGCCGCTCGTGAGCGGCCGTACCCGCAGTTTGAGATGGCGCTCGCCCACGACTCGACAATCGAGCAGCTCGAATTCCCCGTCGAAAGCAGGCTCGGGGAAAGCCTGCCCCCAGGGGCCGGCCGCTCGCAGCTCGAGCGCGGTCACGAGCGTGAGCTCTTCCGGTGCCAGTTCCCCGTCCGTCTCGATGAAGCCCTGGGCGGAGGGGTCGAGCCATCGATCCACCTCGCTGGCAAATGCTGCGGCGAATCGCTCGAGTTGCGCGGGCTGCAGAGTCACGCCCGCCGCCATGGCGTGACCGCCAAAGCGGTCCAGCACTCCCGGTTCGCGCGCTGCGACCGCGTCGAGTACATCCCGGATGTGAACCCCGGCCACCGAACGCGCCGAGCCTCGCAGCGCGCCGTCCTCGGCACGTGCGAAGGCAATCACGGGACGATGAACTCGGTCCTTCACACGCGACGCGACCAGCCCGACGACGCCCTGATGCCAGGATTCATCGAACAGACACAACCCACTCGCCATGATGCCGCGACCCTCGAGATGCAACTGCGCTACTGCGGCAAGTGCCTCTGCCTGCATGCGCTGCTCGATCTCGCGCCGCTCCTCGTTGAGCTCGCTCAGCTGCGCGGCCAGCCGGCGAGCCTCGCTGAGGTCATCAGTCAGGAGGCACTCGATTCCCAGGCTCATGTCGTCGAGCCTCCCGGCGGCGTTGAGCCGCGGAGCGACCGCAAAGCCCAGGTCCTGGGCCACGATTCCGGAGGGTAGTCGATTCGCCTGCTCGAGCAGCGCCGTGATCCCCGCGACACAGCGGCCCGCGCGGATGCGGCGCAGGCCCTGTGCAACCAGGATGCGATTGTTGCGATCAAGCGGCACGAGGTCCGCGACCGTGCCCAAGGCGACCAGGTCGAGATACTGCGCCAGCCTGAAGTCGGCGGCAGCGGAGGAGCCGCGCTCCTGCAAACGCCGAACCAGAGCGGCGAGAACGTAGAACGCGACACCGACGCCGGCGAGGGCATGGCTCGCAAAGCGCGCTCCTGCGAGGTTCGGGTTGACGATCGCACGCGCCGCCGGCAGCTCCGCTGCAGGCAGGTGATGATCCGTGATCAGCACGTCGATACCCCGGCGTGCCGCCTCGGCGACGCCAGCGTGGCTCGAAATGCCGTTATCGACGGTGACGATGAGCCCAGGCGACTGCTCGGCAGCAAGGGCAACTATCTCTGGCGTGAGGCCATAACCGTACCGAAAGCGGTTCGGCACCAGGTAACCCACGTTTGCGAAACCCAGGCGCCGCAGAGTGCGTACGACGAGCGCCGAGCTGGTGGCACCGTCGGCGTCGAAATCACCTACAACGAGTACACGGGACGCACCGGACAGATGTTCGAGCAGTGCCTCGATTGCGGCATCGAGTCCTTCCAGGCTGCTGACCGGGAGAAGTTGGTCGAGGCCAAGAGCGAGATCATCGCTGGAGGTGAGGCCCCGGGCTGCGTACACCCGGCGCACCACCGGATGCAGGTCGCGCCCGAAGTCTGCCGGCGCCGCGCCGGCGCGGCGTCGAATCACCCGCGCACTCATGCGGCGGCCTCCAGCCAGTGACGACGCGCTCGCCAGAACCGGAAGACGTCGAATCGACTCAGCCGCAATACTCGATCATTCAGATGCACTACCAGGGTCTCGAGGCGGCCACCACGCAGCGCGCGCAGGACCGGCGCCATCCACTGTCGATCGATCTCGTCCAGGCGCTGAGCGAGATCGGGGCTCCTCGTGCATTGCAAGGTCACGATCACCCGGTCAAGGTCGGCAGCGCTCAAAGCATCGTAACGTCCTGCCTCAGCGTCGACTCTTCCCTTCATCAGCCGCCATAGTCCCACCAGGTATGGATCCGCCGAGGCCAGCCGTGGCAGCGACCCAACGGTGAGAGACTCTGGCTCGCGTCCGCCGCCCCAGATCCACAAGCCATTCACTGTCGGTTCGCCGCGCTGGCGGCGGGCCTGATTCAACGGATGGTCATGCAGCCACATCTGTATGCCGGTCATCAGGCGACGCAGCGCTTTGCCGTCAGGGCCAGTCGGTAACGCCGGTTCGACGTTCTGGCCGAGGACGCGCATCGGATCAGTGGTCTCAGCATGAATGGGGCTCGAGGTGGCGACAAAAGCAACGACATCCGTGCCAGTCAAGAGCTGAAAGCCATCCCCCGCGAACAATCGGTTGAAGTCCGCGGCGACCACCCTCCACTCCTCGCCGTTCAGGGTCACGGGCTGCGCACTCATATGCACGTGTGTCAGACCTGCAGCAAGGTGCACCGGGGTCGCGAGCCACCACTCGTGCGTGGCTCGGTCGCCCGCGTCCTTGGACGGCACCGCGTGACGTGAAATCGCTGCCACGGGTACGCACAGTGCCTCGCGCTCTGCAACGTTGCGCAGAACCCAGCGCCGCCAGTCGCCGGAGATTTCCACCTCGCCGCGAGTGAGAAGGGCGCTCAGCGCCGGCAAAGCCGGCACCGATTGCGGGGTGGCTGAGCCCTCGGCGATGAACAGATCGGCAAAGATCAGAATGAGCTCGTGCACGATCGTGCTATCGGATTGCTGCGCATCGCCGCGCAAGTATCTCAGAATCCTTTGATCACTTAAGCTTGGTCACATGCAGTTCAGTCTGCAGAGAGACACGGAATCCAACCTGGTGCGCGCCTGTGCGCCAGGCGAAGTGCGTGTTGGTGAGCACGTGATCCGCAGCAGCGTGATCCTCACCGCGAGCGAAATCGTCTTCAATTGGCCGCCGGGTAGCGTTGCGGAGCTACACGTGGAGCATCTGCAGGCGGTGCTCGCGCTCAAGCCTCAGATCATCCTGCTCGGTACCGGGGAACGGCTGGTGTTCCCGGCGCCCGCGATTGGCGCGGCCGTGCAAACGCAAGGAATCGGCTTCGAAGTGATGGATACGCGCGCGGCGTGTCGGACCTACAACGTACTGGTGCAGGAGGGTCGACGGGTAGCGGCGGCGTTGATCGTCAGCGCCACGTCGTCAGCCGAATGAGGGGTCTGGGCGGGGAGACCGAAACGAGACCGGGAGAAGACACAGGGAACAAAAGCTTCAATCAACCAACCAATCATTCGAAGCTGACACATTCGAACAATTGCGACTTCTTCTTTTTGTTCTCACTTGTTCTTTTTATTCTTCTGACTTCCCCCTTCGCCCCTGTGTCTTCTCCCGGTATCGCTTCGTTGCGATCAAGTGCCTGTCTTTGTTTGGCGACATGTTAAGCATAGCCCTGCTTAGAAGCAACCTGGAAAGAGCGCGGAAGTACCCGTTACTAAAGGGCGAATGTTGCTCGTCCTTCGTTAGACCGGATCTAATGAGAGGCCTCATCGAGGCGGCAGATACCACCGCGGATCAACGGGGCGGCCGTTGTACCGAATCTCGAAATAGAGCATGGGGGCCTGGCCGGGTCCTAACCCCATCTCGGCAACCTGCTGACCTGCCTCGACCTGGTCGCCCTCCTTCACTTTGAGCTCACGATTGTGTCCGTAGGCGCTCAGGAACACGTTGCTGTGCTTGATGATGAGCAGGTTGCCAAACCCACGCAGCCCGCTGCCCGTGTATACGACCCTGCCGGCCGCAGTCGCCCGAACGGCCTGGCCCGCGTGTCCGGAGATCGTGAGCCCCTGGGAATCGGTGGGGGCGTGGCGTACCGCCGCAATCACTCCCTCTGTCGGCCATAGCCAGACCGCCACGTCGTCCGCCGCCGGCGGCGCGGGCGGCTTAGCGGGTGTGCCGGTCTTTGCGGCGGCGGCCGGCGCGGCATGCGGCGTGCCGGCTGGCCCCCGGAGGTTGAGTACCTGTCCGGGATAGATGCGGTAGTCCCCTGGCAACTTGTTCCAGCGCGCGAGATCACGGTAGTCAACACCGTGTCGCCAGGCTATGGAGTAAACCGTATCTCCCGATCGGACGGTATACGTGCGTGAGTCAGATTTCCGATACGGCGTGCCGCAGCCTGCGATAGCGACAACAACGGCGACACTTACCGCCGCCAACACCTGGGGCCAGCACGTCGGCCCAGACGCGCGTGACCTGCTCATGGCACCCGGCTCACGCGATGGAAACCGGCCCCTGGATCAGCGGGACGAAGGCGACTGCCCCGAGCTTTTCGCGCTTGAGGCGATCCTCTTCGCGCGTGATACGCACCAACTCCTGCCCGCCTTCCGAACCGATGGGAACCACCATGCGCCCGCCTGGCGCGAGTTGTTCGAGCAATGCATCGGGCACGGCGTGCGGAGCGGCAGCCACGAGGATTCCATCGAACGGCGCCTGGGTGGGCCAGCCCTTGGTGCCGTCGCCATACTTCAGGCGGACGTTGCGGATTCCCAGTACCTTGAGCCTTTCGCGGGCTCGCTCGTACAGCGGTTCCAGCCGCTCGATCGAGTAGATCCTGCCCACGAGCGGCGCCAGCACCGCGGTCTGGTAGCCGCAGCCGGTGCCGATTTCCAGAACTTTCTGCGGCGCCCCACCTTCGATCAACGCCTCGGTCATGCGTGCGACGATCCACGGTTGGGAAATCGTTTGACCGAAGCCGATCGGCAGCGCCACATCCTCGTACGCTCGGCTCGCGAGCGCTTCGTCAACGAACAGATGCCGTGGCACGCTGCGAATCCGGTCGAGCACCACCGGATTGCGAATGCCGCTTTCCTTGAGCCGCTGCACCAGCCGCTCGCGGGTGCGAGCGGATGTCATGCCGATACCATTGAGGCGCGAGTCAACCATCGATACCTCGCAACCAGTCCCCGATGGCGTCGAGCGCAGGGTGGCGCGTCAGATCGATCTGCAAAGGCGTGACCGACACAAATCCGGTGGCTACCGCATTGAAATCTGTTCCCGGCCCTGCTTCCTGCTGTGGACCGGCAGGGCCGACCCAGTAGATGGGCCTGCCCTTGGGATCCTCGGCGCGAACGATAGGCGCGGAACGATGGCGAAACCCGAGTCGCGTTGCCTCGATTCCTCGCAGCGTCTCGTAGGGCCGATCCGGCACATTGACGTTGAGGATCATGGAAGCGTGCAGCGGCGCGCGGGTCAGGTGCGAGACCAGGTCGCGCGCGACTCGCCCGGCGGTTTCGAAGTGCCGCGCGCTTCCCGGCTCGGTGCACAATGAGACTGCAATGGTGGGCAGACCCAGAAAGCGCCCCTCGATGGCCGCGGCAACCGTCCCCGAGTACAGGACGTCATCACCGAGATTCGCACCGTCGTTGATTCCCGAGACCACCATGTCGTGCTCGTAGTCGAACAGGCCCGAGATCGCCAGGTGGACACAGTCGGTCGGGGTCCCGTTGACGTAGTACACGTTCGGCTCGACCTGGAACACGCGCAACGGCATATCGAGCGTGAGAGAGTGCCCGGCCCCGCTGCGATTGCGCTCCGGTGCCACTACCGTGAGGTCCGCGAGTCCCTGCAGTGCCACGGCCAGATGGCGGATACCTTCAGCGCGATATCCGTCATCGTTACTCAGCAGAATTTTCACTGATGGCGGCAGCTGGCGAGAGAAATCCGTGCGTCACTATACTGGATGGGGTCGGGCACCGGGTAGATTGCGGCGGAGTGATCGATGAGCGATGACGGCGAAGACAAGCGTCTGTTTCGCGACGCCGTACGCGGTGTGAAGCGCCTGCGCCAGCGCGTGCACCAGCCAGCCCGCCCGAAACCACGACCGCAGGCGCGCTTCGCCCGGCTCGACGATCTGGAAGTACTGCGCGAGAGTCTGGAGCTGCAGCCCGGCGACCTGTACAGCGAAGCAGGCGATGCGCTGACCTTTCGTCGTGCAGGTGTGCAGGACTCCGTATTGCGCAAGTTGCGCCGCGGGCAGTACCGCATCGAAGCCGAGCTCGATTTGCACGGTCACACCGTGGCCCAGGCGAAGCAGGTGCTGCGCGAATTCCTGGAGGGCATGTTGCGCGCTCAAGCGCGTTGCGTGCGCATCGTGCACGGCAAGGGACTGCGCTCCGGTCATCGCGGTCCGGTGATCAAGAATGCAGTGAATGCACTCCTGCAACGAACCGATGCGGTGCTCGCCTTCTGCTCAGCGCGGTCTGTAGATGGCGGGACCGGTGCGATCTACGTGCTGTTGCGATGGCAGTGAGGTCGCCCAAGTTCAAGTCTTGCGTTGCAGACGCTCGGCGAGATTGCGCAGCGTGGCCTGCGTTTCCGCGCTGAACCAGGCTTCATTCATCGCTTCATAGTCGGCGCGGCCGAGGTTCGCAACGAGATTCACGAGATCAGCACGCGCCATGGCGCGGGTGCGCGACACTGCCTGCGGCGGAAGCGCTCCGAGCTGGCCTGCCCATTCGAGAGCGGCTGCAACGACCTCGCTCTCATCGGTTACACGATCGATCAGTCCCGCCGCCAGCGCCTCTTCGGGAGTGAGCAGCACACCGCCCGTTATCAATCGGTCGGCAACACGAGCGCCGACCAGCCGGCGCAATGCGCCGTAGATAATGGGCCCCGGAAACAGTCCCACCTGCACCTCGTTGAGACCGATCCGATACTTGCCTGCTGCCATTACGCGGTGATCGCAATACAGAGCGAGAACTGCGCCACCCGCCGGACTGTGTCCGGTGATCGCTGCCGCCACCGGGACGGGTGTCGCTGCGAGGCGCGCCTGCGCACCGAAGAAGACCTCCCAGCCTCTCAGCATCTGCAGCCGGTCGAGTGTCAGGAGCTCGGGCACGTCCAGGCCGGCGGTGAACATTCCGGGGCGGCCTGAAAGCACGATTGCGCGGCAACCGTCAGCCCGCGCTGCGTCCAGCGCCTCGTTGAGTCTCTCGAGCAGTTCGACATTGAAGGCATTGACCGGCGGGCGGGCAAAGCGGATCTCACGCGCGGACTCATGATCGATGATCTCCAGCATCGTCAGCCCTCCCCTGTCACATCCAGCAACTCGCGCAGCACGGTGGTCGCGAAGGCCCCCGCTGCCAGACGAAACTCGAGAGTTAGCGCATCGCCTTCGGCGTGCGCCTGCAGATCTGCGACCCGCAGCCGCAGCGCACGACGCTCCTGTTCCAGCCCGGCGCCTGCGAGCGCCATCCCTACGGTCTCGAATCTACGCTCCACACCCGTCTCGATCTCGCTCACTTCGGACGCGGACATGAGCGAACCAGCACCCCAGAGCGGCCCGGTCGGATGAATGTCGAGCGCCTGGCAGCGCGCTTCGAGTTCCGGTGTTGGCTCATCGACTGCAAAGATACTGCCGGTGCCCTCGAGATTGGCCACATCACCACGCCGCAGCAGGTCCCAACTGCGGTCCGCGACGCGCTCGGCCAGCACTGCGTTGAAGATGAGACTCCGTGCCGCTGAGATCGTGAAGCTGCGTTCGCTCCGCGCCCGCGGCAGGCGCCTGGAGGCGATCCAGTCCTGAACGCGTGCCAAGTTGCCCGTCTCGCGTCCGAAGCGTTGTGGCCCGAAATAGTTTGGCACACCGCACTTTGCGATCCGCGCCAGCCTCTCCCCGAATGCTTCAGCCTCCGCCTCGAGTTGGCGCACACAGATGCGGAAGCGGTTGGCCGCGAGCGCGCCGCGCCGCAACTTGCGCGAGTGCGGGTGCACTTCGTGCACTCTGAACTCGGCGTGCTGCAGCGCGAGCCAATCAGCCATGCTGACCTTCGATGCCGGTACGCTGAACCACTGTCCGGTCACGGCATGCCGGTCCTTCAGTCCCGCGAAGCCGACATCGCCCGCACGCACACCCGCGAATCGCGCGAGCTGCCCGGCGACCCACTCTGTATTCGCCCCGCGCTTGACGACGTGCAGCAGTGAGTGCGGTCCCAGGCCATCCGGCCGGAACGACAACTCTTCGTGCACTTCGAAGTCCTCTGGGCTGGCGCGGAGTCTTCCGCGCGCCACCGCATCACCATGTGCGCGCGGCGGATCGAGCGCCACGCTGGCGCCAGTCTTCCGGCACGGGCGGGATCATGCGTCGCGGGCTATCGAATCGACCAGAACCACAGCCATGGCAGCGATACCCTCGCCGCGACCGATGAGGCCGAGCTGTTCAGTCGTCGTCGCCTTCACGTTGACGGCTTCGGGCTCCAGACCCAACAGTTCGGCGAGCCGACGACGCATCGCCTCGCGGTACGGACCGATGCGCGGACGCTCGGCCAGGATAGTGATATCGACATTGACCGGCGCGTAACCCCGCGTAGTGAGCAATTCCGCAACGCGTTGCAAGAAGTCTGCGCTCGCCGCGCCCCGCCATTGCGGATCGGAATCAGGGAAGTACTGGCCGATGTCGCCGAGCCCTGCGGTTCCGAGCAACGCGTCGCACAGCGCATGGATGGCTACATCACCGTCGGAATGCGCGCTGACCCCGTGGTCGTGCGGGATGCGCACGCCCGCCAGCATGAGGTGATCTCCTGGTCCGAAGGCATGCACGTCGATGCCCATTCCGACCCTGGTAGTGGTACTCATCTCGTCGCCGCCGCGCGTAGCAGCGCCTGCGCCAGCAGCAGGTCCTCGCGATGCGTGATCTTGATGTTGTGAGGCGAGCCGCGGACCAGCCGCGGCCGATGACCGAGCGCCTCAACTGCCTGCGCCTCATCTGTAACCCCCGTGCCCTGGCTCAGCGCGTGACTGAGCGCGGCACGTAGCAGGTCATAGCGGAACATCTGCGGCGTTTGCGCACACCAGAGCCCTTTGCGCTCCAGCGTTGACTCGCAGCGCAGCCCGGCGCTGTCGGCACGCTTGAGCGTGTCGCTCAGGGGCACTGCGAGCAACCCGCCGACCCGGTCGTTTTCCACTGCAACCATCAGGGTGTCGAGCGCTTCCGCGTTGAGGCACGGGCGTGCGCCGTCGTGGACCAGAATCCAGTCCTCGGCATCGGCCTTGCCCTCGAGCGCGATGAGACCGTTCAACACCGAATACTGGCGCGCATCACCGCCCTCGGTCGTCTGCACACGCGGCACAGCTGCGATTGGCAGCTGGTGCCAGAATTCATCCCCGGGAGCCAGCACCACCACTATCCCCGAGATCCGCGGATGTGACAGCAAGGGCCGCAGCGCATGTTCCAGAACGGTGGCACCGGCGAGTTCCAGGTACTGCTTCGGTCTCTCCGCGTCCATGCGCCGGCCCTGGCCCGCTGCGGCGACGATTGCCCAGATGCGCGGCGTTGCCGCGGCGGCCGTCATCGCGCTGCGGCTTGCTGAGTCGGGCGCGCCTTGCCCGTCGCCACCGCCGATGAATCCGCCGGAGCCGCTTCGGCCGGCGGTGAATGTTCCGCGGGCGGCGGCGAAACGACCTGATAGAAGGATTCATTGGCACCCACCATGCCGAGATCGCTGCGGGCGCGCTCCTCGACCGCGTCCAGTCCTTCCTTCAAGTCCTTCACCTCTGCAGCAAGCTGCTCGTTGCGCTCCTTGAGCTCAACGTTCTGCTGTGTCTGTGCTGCCACCGCATTCTGCAGGCGACGCACTTCGCGAATCCCGCTATCGGAAAGCCACAAACGGTACTGCAGCGCCAGGACGACGATCAGCAGGGCGGCGGCGAACAGGCGCAGCGACATCGATTTCATGCACGCGCGGCGTGAATCATGCCAGGGGCACCGGGAATGCCCTGCGTCCGGCGTAGCGTGCGTGCGCGCCAAGTTCGGCCTCGATGCGCAATAGCTGGTTGTACTTCGCAACGCGATCTGAACGCGACATCGATCCGGTCTTGATCTGCGTCGCGGAAGTGGCCACGGCGATATCGGCGATGGTGCAATCCTCTGTTTCTCCGGACCGATGCGAGATGACCGCGGAATAGCCCGCCCGCGCTGCCATATCGATTGCGGCGAGTGTCTCAGTCAGGGTTCCGATCTGATTCACCTTGATCAGGATCGAGTTGGCAATTCCCTGCTCGATCCCCTGCTTCAGGATCTTCGTATTGGTCACGAACAGGTCATCTCCGACGAGCTGCACGCGCCGGCCGAGCCGTTGCGTAAGCAGGGCCCATCCCTGCCAGTCGCTTTCGCTCATGCCGTCCTCGATCGTGATGATCGGATAGCGCCCCACCAGATCCGCCAGGTAGTCCACGAACTGAGCCGCGCTGAACTGGCGCCCTTCTGATTCCAGCGTATAGACATCCTCGCTGAAGAACTCCGAGCTCGCCACGTCCAGGCCCAGCAGCACATCGCCCCCTGGCGTGTAGCCTGCCAGTTGCACCGCTTCGATGATGGTCTCCAGCGCGGCCTCGTTCGACGGCAGATCGGGTGCAAAACCGCCCTCATCGCCAACCGTAGTCCCCAGGCCCTTCTTGTGCAGGACTTTCTTCAGCGTATGAAAGATCTCCGCGCCATAGCGGATCGCTTCGCTCAAGGAGGGTGCGCCGACCGGCAGAATCATGAACTCCTGGATGTCGACGCTGTTATCCGCGTGTGCGCCGCCGTTGATGATGTTCATCATCGGCACGGGCAAGTCGAAATCCTTGGCGCCCGTGAGATGTCGGAATAACGGCAGCTTGCGATCGTTGGCGCAGGCGTGAGCGGCGGCCAGCGACACGGCGAGAATCGCGTTAGCACCCAGATGCGACTTGTTGTCCGTGCCGTCGAGTTCGAGCATGCGCGCGTCGAGTCCTGCCTGATCGGCCGGATCACGATTCAGCAGCGCCTGGCGGAGCGGTCCGTTGACGTTGGCGACCGCGTTGAGCACGCCCTTGCCGAGAAAGCGCTTGGGATCGCCGTCGCGCAACTCGACCGCTTCGCGCGTTCCGGTCGATGCCCCGGACGGCACGGCCGCGCGGCCCATTGCCCCGCTGTCGAGAAACACGTCGGCCTCCACCGTGGGGTTGCCGCGAGAGTCGATGATCTCGCGCCCGCGGATGTCCGTGATGCGGCTCACAGGAGCGACTCCGCATAGGGCCGCGCCTTCACGGTGCGATCGATCTGCACGAGCGTTTCCAGCAGCGCCTCCATGTGCTCCAGCGGCCACGCATTGGGGCCGTCGCTGAGCGCTTTGTCCGGATCCGGATGCGTTTCCATGAAGACGCCCGCCACTCCAGCCGCCACTGCTGCGCGCGCGAGCACCGGCACGAATTCGCGCTGTCCTCCCGATGCGGATCCCTTGCCCCCGGGCAACTGCACCGAATGAGTCGCATCGAACACCACCGGGCAACCCGTCTCACGCATCACTGCGAGACCGCGCATGTCTGAAACCAGGTTGTTGTATCCGAATGAAAACCCGCGCTCGCACACGAGGATCTGCTGGTTGCCGGTAGCGCGCGCCTTGTCGACGACATTCTTCATTTCCCAGGGTGACAGGAACTGGCCTTTTTTGATGTTGACCGGCCGGCCTTGCGAGGCCACGGAACGAATGAAATTGGTCTGGCGGCAGAGGAATGCCGGCGTCTGCAGAACATCGACCACTTCCGCGACTTCCGCCAGAGGCGTGTCCTCGTGCACGTCGGTAAGCACGGGGAGCTTGAGCTGGCGGCGCACTTCCGAGAGTACGCGCAGGCCCTCCTCGATGCCCGGGCCGCGAAAGCTCGCTGCCGAGGAACGATTCGCCTTGTCGAAGGAGGACTTGAAGATGAAGGCAATGCCGAGCCGTCGCGTGATCTCCTTGAGTTTGCCGGCGGTATCGATGACCAGAGATTCGCTCTCGACGACGCAGGGCCCGGCGATCAGGAACAACGGCTTGTCGGGACCGACCTCGAAGTCATGCAGTTTCATGCGCTGGCGGCAGCGGGCAGCTGCGATGCCCGGTACTGGCGCGCCGCGCGGATGAATCCGGCGAACAGCGGGTGCCCGTCCCGGGGCGTGGAAGTGAATTCAGGATGAAACTGGCATGCGATGAACCACGGATGCGAGGCGAGCTCGATGATTTCCACGAGGCCGTCGCTGGAGAAGCCGGAAAACTTCAGTCCCGCCTTCGACATCCGCTCCAGGTAGCGGTTGTTGAATTCGTAGCGATGCCGATGACGTTCCATGATCAGGTCCCGCCCGTAGACGGCATGGGTCAGCGTGCCCGGCACGATGCGGCATTCCTGCGCGCCGAGGCGCATGGTTGCGCCCTTGGCCGAGCTGTCGTCCCGAGTTTGCGCCCCGTGCTCCCGATCCTGCCACTCCGTGATGAGCGCAATCACCGGGTGCGGGGTGGCGCGATTGAATTCGGTGCTGTTGGCGCCCTCCAGGCCCACGACGTGGCGCGCGTACTCGATGACTGCCACCTGCATGCCGAGGCAGATCCCGAGATACGGAATCCCGTTGCGACGCGCGTACTCCACCGCGCGGATCTTGCCCTCGATGCCCCGCTCGCCGAACCCGCCCGGCACCAGGATCGCGTCCATCCCGTCAAGCGCTGACAGGCCCTGCATTTCGAGGTCGGTGGCCTCGACGTAGTGAACATGCACCCGCGTGCGCGTGCGCACGCCCGCGTGGGTCAGCGCCTCATTCAGCGAAATGTACGAGTCGCGAATCTGCACATACTTGCCGACCATTGCTACATTGACCTGCGCTTCCGGGTTCATCTTGGCGCTCACCACGTGGCGCCATTCGGACAGGTCAGCCGGTGGCGCCTGCAGGCGCAACTTGTCCACGATGATGTCGTCGAGCCCCTGCTCGCGCAGCAACAGCGGAATCTTGTAGATGTCATCGGCATCCACAGCCGAGATCACCGCGCGCTCCTCAACGTTGGTAAACAGCGCGATCTTGCGGCGATGCTCCTCGGGCAGTGGCTCACGACAGCGGCACAGCAGGACATCGGGCTGGATACCGATGCCACGCAATTCCTTCACCGAGTGCTGAGTCGGCTTGGTCTTGATCTCGCCCGACGTTCCCACCACCGGAATCAGGGTCAGGTGCATGTAAGCGACGTTGTTGCGTCCGAGTTCGACGCCCATCTGCCGGATGGCCTCGAGGAACGGCAGCGATTCGATGTCGCCCACCGTGCCGCCGATCTCCACCATGCACACGTCCGCATCCCCTGCACCCAGGCGGATGCTGCGCTTGATCTCATCGGTGATGTGCGGGATGACCTGAACCGTCGCGCCCAGGTAATCGCCGCGCCGCTCCTTGGCGATCACACGCTCGTAGATGCGCCCGGTGGTGAAATTGCTGTGACGACCGGTCGTGGTGCGCACGAAACGCTCGTAGTGTCCGAGGTCCAGGTCCGTTTCGGTGCCGTCCTGGGTCACGAACACTTCGCCGTGCTGGAACGGGCTCATCGTGCCTGGATCGACGTTGATGTAGGGGTCGAGCTTCACCATCGCGATCTTGAGGCCGCGCGCCTCGAGAATCGCGCCGAGCGAGGCGCTGGCGATGCCCTTGCCCAACGAGGAAACGACGCCACCGGTGACGAAAACGAAACAGGTCATGCCAGACTCACCCGCAATGCATGCGATCCTGCATGGACAGGACCGGTTACTCGATCCAAGGGCCGCGGGCGGTCGTCGGTGAGGGAGATCAACTCAGATCCCGTCGCTCAGCTGCGCCGCATCAGCCGCTGATTTTCGACGGGCAGTCAGGCTACCAGAATGAGGGTGCCTGCTCAATGAGACTCGCTGGCCTGGTGCCGAATGCAGCGCTGACGCGACCCGGCGCCCTCAGTCCAACGCCGGACGATCGAGCCACTCGATGAGCATGCCGGGCTGATCCTCGGCTGCGCGAAATTCCGCGGCGACCCACAGATCACCGACCGCTGCCAGCACCTCTCCCGCGTACAGCAGTGGAATGCGCCCGCGCATCCACGGCACGATGCCCCACTCCTGCATGAGACTTCGCAGCTCGCGATGCGGTCGGTTGGCCGCGAGCCGCAAGGTTTCTCCGCCCGATCTCCAGCGCACTTGCAATTGGTCGGGAATACCGACAAGTCTGGCGCAAAGGCGCTCATCGAGCCGAGCGCGAAGACGGCCCGAACCCGCGGGCAGCGCGAACTCGGGTTCGACGCGCCACCGCCACGACGCTTCCCCGGCAGGTTCGGCGGCGAGTTGAGCGGTCAAATACAGCCGATCGCGGTAGCGTCGCATGACCTGCTCACCCCACTGCACTTGCGGCGTGCTGTCGGCACGCAACGCCAGCATCTGCGCCTCGATCTGTTCGAGAATTGCGCTGGAGGGGAGCGCGGCACCACGCAGGCGGATCCAGAAGCGCAGAAGATTCCCGATGCGCGCGGGTTCCAGCGCGCGCAGGGCTGGAACTCTCAGGCGGTCGCCTTCCGCCGCGACGGCGTGGTCGGCGCGCGCCAGGTCATCGAGCAGCGCATGCGCAGTTGCCAGGTGATCGGCACTACGCACGGCGCTCGCAGGGAATGACGGCCAGCGTTCCTCGAGCACGGGAAGGATTCGGTGGCGCAGGAAATTGCGATCAAACCGCTGATCCTCATTGCTCGGGTCCGAGACCCACGTGAGCCTCGCCGCGACGAGGTAGTGTCGCAACTCTTCACGGCGAAAATCGAGCAGCGGCCTCAAGTGCAGCCCCCGCCCGCAAGGCGCACGGCGCGGCATCCCTGCGAGGCCAGCCACACCGGCGCCCCGCGCCAGTTGCAGCAGCAAGGTTTCGAGTTGGTCCTCGGCGTGGTGGGCCGTCAAGAGGCATTCGCCGGGGGCGAGCTCTTCCGCTAGCAGGCGATAACGGACCTCTCGCGCCGCCGCCTCGAGCGACTCTCCGCGGGCGGTCTGCACGCGAGCATCGAGGCGCATGAACGGTACCCCTAACTGCCTCGCCAACCTAGTGCAATGCTCGCTCCAAAGATCGGCGTCAGGCTGCAGGTGATGGTTGATATGGACGGCGCGCAGCTCAAGTCCGGAATGCTGCTCTCGCAGGTCCGACACGCATTTGAGCAGCGCTGCCGAATCCACACCACCGCTGAAGGCAACACAATACCGGGCAGCTGCGGGATCCGAGCCGAGCGAAACCAGGGCGGCATGCAGGGTTGCGGCGGAGAAGCCGATCATGCCACACCGACAGCGGCACTCAGTTGCCGGTAAACGCGCCGAATGTCTTGAGTCGGGTTTCGCGTGCGGCGAGGAGCTCCTCTACCGAAACCTGCTCGAGCTCCTGCAGATGGCGCAGCAGCGCGCTCTTGAGCGTCTCGGCGGTCGCGACAGGGTCGCGATGCGCTCCGCCGAGTGGCTCGCGCACGACTTCATCCACCAGATTCAACTTGCTCAGCCGCTCCGCCGTGAGTCCCATCGCCTCGGCCGCCAGCTCCTTCTTGTCGGCGCTTTTCCACAGGATCGAGGCGCAACCTTCGGGAGAAATCACCGAGTAGATGCTGTACTGGAGCATCAACAGGCGATCACAAACGCCGATCGCCAATGCGCCTCCCGAGCCCCCCTCCCCGATCACGATGCTCACGATCGGGATCTCGAGCGTACTCATCGCGAACAGATTGCGTGCGATCGCCTCACTCTGGCCCCGTTCTTCCGAGCCAACGCCCGGATAGGCGCCGGGGGTGTCGATCAACGTTACCAGCGGCAGACGAAAGCGCTCCGCCAGCTGCATGAGTCGCAATGCCTTGCGATAGCCCTCGGGCTTGGGCATGCCGTAGTTGCGCCGCACGCGCTCCTTGGTGTCGCGCCCTTTCTGATGGCCAATCAGCATCACGGCGCGCCCGTCCAGCCGCGCCGGCCCGCCGACGATGGCGAGATCATCGCCGTACATCCGATCCCCATGCAGCTCCTGGAAGTCGGTAAACACCTGGCCGATGTGATCGAGTGCGTAGGGGCGCTGCGGATGTCGCGCAAGCTGCGTGATCTGCCACGGCGTGAGACTCGCGAAGATGCTCGTGGTCAGTGCGCGGCTCTTCGCCTTCAGGCGCGCAATTTCCTCACCAATGTTGATCTCAGTGTCGGAACCGAGGAATTTGAGCTCGTCGATCTTGGCCTCGAGCTCGGCAATCGGCTGTTCGAAGTCCAGGAAATTCAGGTCCATGGGCGCGACATGCTAGGGCAACTCTGCGCAAGTTTCATCAGGCGCGGGAGTTGCCCTGAAATAAATGCGCCCTTTGCGCAGAAGTCAACGCGACAGGTCAATTGAAACTTCTGCCGATATTGCTGCTGCCGTCCTCGCCTGCCCCGCGCGCTCCGTACACGACGCGCAGGTTTTCGGCTCCCACGAAGCGTTTCAACTGCTCGATGAGTTCCTGTGCAGGACGCACCAGCCATTGCTCGTCGAGCACCAGCGCCCCGCTTGCGCCAGCGCCACGGTAGCCGATCTGGATACTGCAGTTGCCGCCGATGTAAGGCTTGAGAATCTCGATCAGGCGGCGCACCTGGTCGCTCCCGTCTGCCCCGGCAGGCCACTGCAGGACCAGCCGTCGCGCCTGCTGCTCGCGCGCTCGGTCGATGTCGAGCAGTCGCTTTGCGGTGAGTCGCCAGCCTTCGCTGAATTCGTCGAACCGCATCTGGCCTTCCACGAGGAGGATCGCGTCCTTGGCGATGATGTCGCGATGCTGCTGATAAGTTTCCTCGTACAGCATCACCTCGATCCGTCCACTGCGATCGTCGAGCACCAGCGTGACGCGGTTTGCACGCTTGCGCACTTCCAGGACCAGCCCGGCCACGGTGACATTGCGGCCCGGTTGCCATCTGCCCCCTTCTCCGGCCCCGACTGGCCGGCCGTTCGCGAGATCGCCCAGGCGTCCGCTGGTGAGGAAGCTCAGTTCCGCTTCGTATTGCACGATCGGGTGTCCCGTGAGGTACAGACCCAGTGTGTCGCGCTCACCGGCAAGGCGCGTGGCTTCTGGCCACTCCGGCAACTCGACCTCGCCGAAGGCTTCCGCATCCGGAGCCGGCCCCGCAGCCAGGCCAAACAAATCATCCTGACCGACGGCCTGCGCACGTGTCGTCTGCTCACCCATGTGCATCGCGGCGCCGAGGCGGTTCATCAGCGTATTGCGCGTATGGCCGAGGGAATCGAGACAACCGGACCGGATCAGCGCCTCCAGTACCCGCTTGTTGACGCGATTGAGGTCCAAACGTCGGCACACGTCCTCGATGCTCATGAATGGTCCGCGCGCGCTGCGCTCCGCAATGAGCGCTTCCACCGCCGACTGCCCCACGCCCTTCACCGCGCCCAGCCCGTAGCGGATCCTGTGGGCGCCGCTCACCGTGAAGTCGTACTGAGATGAATTGATATCTGGAGGCTCGACCTTCAGGCCCAGGCTCACGCACTCATCGATCAACGTCACAACTTTGTCGGTGCGATCCATGTCCGCCGACAGCACGGCGGCCATGAACTGCGCCGGGTAGTGTGCCTTGAGCCACGCGGTCTGATAGGAGAGGAGCGCGTACGCCGCCGAATGCGACTTGTTGAAGCCGTAGCCCGCGAATTTCTCCATCAGGTCGAAGATGTGACGGGCGCGCGGTTCGGGTACACCGCGCCGCACGGCCCCTTCGGTGAACACTGAACGCTGCTTCGCCATTTCCTCAGGCTTTTTCTTGCCCATGGCGCGGCGCAGGAGATCAGCGCCGCCCAGCGTATACCCTGCCAGCACCTGCGCGATCTGCATCACCTGCTCCTGGTAGAGGATCACGCCGTACGTGCCGGCGAGCACGGGCTTGAGATCCGGATGCAGATAATCGATCGGCTGGTCAGTGCGCCCATGCTTGCGCGCAATGAAGTCATCGACCATTCCCGATTGCAGAGGTCCGGGCCGGAACAGCGCCACGAGAGCAACGATGTCCTCGAAGCGGTCCGGCTGCAGGCGGCGAATGAGATCCTTCATGCCGCGCGACTCGAGCTGAAAGACCGCGTTGGTGCGACAGCTCTTCAGCAGCGTAAAGGTCGCCGGATCGTCCATGGGCAGCAAGGTGATGTCGAGCAGCGCCTCGTTCGCCGCCTGGCGCTGAGCATTGATGGCCTTGACGGTCCAGTCGATGATGGTGAGCGTGCGCAGGCCGAGGAAATCGAATTTCACCAGCCCGGCCGCTTCCACGTCGTCTTTGTCGAACTGCGTGACGACGCTCTGCGAGCCTTCTTCGCAGAACAGCGGTGTGAAATCAGTGAGCATCGACGGCGCGATCACCACTCCGCCCGCGTGCGTGCCTGCGTTGCGGGTCAACCCTTCAAGGGAGCGCGCCATGTCGATGAGGCTGCGGATTTCCTCTTCCGATTCATACAGCCGCTTGAGCTCCTGCTCATCCTGCAACGCCTTGTCGAGCGTGATGCCGAGCTCGAAGGGAATCAGCTTGGCGATGCGATCCACGTACCCGTAGCTCATGCCCTGCACGCGGCCGACATCGCGCACCACCGCTTTGGCCGCCATGGTGCCGTAGGTGATGATCTGTGAGACCCGGTCGCGCCCGTACTTCTCGGCCACGTAGTCGATGACCCGATCGCGGCCCTGCATGCAGAAGTCGATGTCGAAGTCCGGCATCGAGACGCGCTCCGGATTCAGGAAACGCTCGAACAGCAGATCGTGTTGCAGCGGATCGAGATCGGTGATGCCGATACTCCACGCAACCAGCGAGCCAGCACCGGACCCTCGGCCTGGGCCTACAGGGATGCCGTTTTCACGCGCCCAGCGAATGAAATCCGCGACGATGAGGAAATAGCCGGCAAAGCCCATGCTGCAGATGGTGTCGAGCTCCGTCGCAAGACGCTGCTGGTACACGGTCCGTTCACGCGCCGCGCCGGCGGGAGCACTAGCCAGCCCGGCCAGCCTGTTCTCGAGCCCATCGCGCGCCTGCCCACGCAGGTAGTCGGCTGCCGTGATGCCGTCCGGTACCGGGTATTCGGGAAGGCGCGACTCACCGAGCTTCAACTCGAGGCTGCAGCGCCGTGCGATCTCCACAGAGTTCGCGAGCGCCTCCGGCAGGTCGGCGAACAGCTCTGCCATCTCGGCGGGTGAGCGCAGATACTGCTGCTCCGTGTAGCGTCGTTGACGGCCCCGGTCCGCCAGCAGGCTTCCCTCCTGGATACAGACGCGCGCCTCGTGAGATTCGAAATCCTGCGGGCGTACGAAACGCACATCGTTGGTCGCAACGATGGGCGTTGGACATTCCGCCACCAGGCGTAACACGGCATCCAGGTAGTCTTCTTCGTTCGGGCGCCCGAGCCTCTGCACTTCGACATAGAAACGGTTGTCGAAGACTTCGAGCCAGCGCCCCAGGAACCGTCGTGCCTCGTCGACGCGATTGGCGAGCAGGGCCCGGCCGATGTCACCCTCCTGGGCCCCTGAAAGTGCAATCAAGCCAGCCGTGCTCGAGGTCGTAAGCCAGCTGCGATCGACCAGCGGCACGCCACGGCGCTGGCCTTCGAGGTAGGCCCGCGTGATGAGCCGCGTGAGATTGCGGTAACCGGCCAGGTTCTGGCTCAGCAGCGTCAACCGCGCTGGCTCCTGTCGCTCGGTCGCCTCGCGCAAGCGCACATCGACGCCAACGATGGGTTTGAGTCCACGTGCCTGCGCAGCCCGATAGAACTTCACCATCGCGAACAGATTCGTCTCATCCGTGAGTGCGATGGCTGGCATCGCCGCGCGAGCCGTCGCGTCGATGAGATCCGGAACGCGCACCACGCTGTCGAGGAGCGAGAACTCGGTGTGAACGCGCAGGTGGACGAACTGGCTCATGGAAGGATCAGCAGTTGGAGGGGCGCGATTGTAGCTGGCTGTAGCGCCTCCGCGCCGCCGAGTTCTGACTGGTACTCCTCAAACTGCCATCCGGTCATTTCCTTGACCGGCATGAATGACCGACGATGCAAGGGACATGCCCCGTGGCACTCCAGCGCCGCCAGATGCTCCGGAGTCGCGTAGCCCTTGTGCGATGCGAAGCCGTAGTCCGGCCAGATCTCGTGGAACGAGCGCATCCACGCATCTCTGTAGGTCTTGGCCAGGATCGAGGCCGCGCTGATGGCGGGAACGAGCGCATCGCCCTGAATGATCGGAACCGCCGGACACGCGAACGCCAGACCATCGAGCGATGGACAGCGATCCCCGTCGATCCGAACCTCATCGGGAGCGATTCTCAAGCCCAGCAATGCCCGGCGCATCGCCAGCAACGTGGCCTGCAGGATATTGAGCGTGTCGACCTCCTCGCGATCCGCCCAGGCCACCGACCACGCGAGTGCCCGCTCCCTGATCTTCACTGCGAGCTTCTCGCGTACTCGAGGCTCCAGCACCTTCGAATCGGCCAGCCCGCGGATCGGGCGCCGGCGATCGAGAATGACTGCGGCAGCGACGACCGGCCCAGCCAGCGGGCCGCGACCGGCTTCATCCACACCGGCCAATCGGGTGGGGTCAGGAAAAGGCAGTCGTGCCTGCCGGCGGCGGCGGTGGCGCGTCATCGAGTGGGCACCGGGTTCGTGGCGAGCAGGCCGAGAATCGCTTCTGCCGCACGGTCGCTCGCGTTGCGCTCGAGCTGTCGATGGATGTCACTGAACACGCGCTCCTGCCGTTCGCGCAACGCCGTGTCATCGAGCTCGCGGAGCAGCTCTGCACCCAGCGTCTCAGCACTCACCTGTTCCTGAAAGAGCTCCGGCACGATGCGCTCGCCGG
The DNA here is from genome assembly GCA_963705495.1 of uncultured Gammaproteobacteria bacterium. Lineage (GTDB taxonomy): Bacteria > Pseudomonadota > Gammaproteobacteria > Steroidobacterales > Steroidobacteraceae > DATBVX01. The sequence continues at coordinate 146,892 of CAVPJQ010000015.1, forward strand.
CCAGCAGGTTGGGCTGGGAAAAGAACGGTGCCTTCATCAGGTTGAAGGTCCGCAGCAGCCACGCCGTCAGCCCCCCGAGGCGATACGCCACTACCATGGGTCTCCTGGTGAGCAGCGTTTCCAGAGTGGCGGTGCCGGACGCGACCAGCACCACATCTGCCGCTGCCAGCGCCAGATGCGACTGGCCGTCGAGCACATGCACCTCGATGCCGGCGGCATTTCTCTCCAGGGCCCGGCTGAAGATCGCACGCACGGCCTCGTTCGCCATCGGTGCGACGAACTGCAGCTGCGGACGACGCGCGGCGAGCCAGCCGATGGCGCCTGCAAAGTCATTACCCAGCCGACTCACCTCGCCCACGCGGCTGCCGGGGAGGACGGCCACGGTCGGGCGATCCTGCGGCAGGCCGAGCTCTCGACGGGCGGCCCGAGGGTCGCTGTCTTCGGGAATCACATCGGCGAGCGGATGGCCGACGAACTCGGCGCGAATGCCAGCCCGCGCGTAGAACTGTTCTTCGAACGGCAACAGGCAAAGCACCAGGTCGACGGCCGCGCCGATGCCGCGCACGCGTCCCTGGCGCCAGGCCCACACTTGCGGACTCACGTATTGCACGGTGCGCAGCCCCGCTGTTCGCAGATCGCGCGCCAGCCCGAGATTGAATTCCGGCGCATCGATCCCGATGAACACATCCGGTCGCTCCGTCAGCAATCGCTCGCGCAGCTCTCTGCGCAGCTTCAGCAGCCGCGGCAGGTGACTCAGTACCTCGAAAAGTCCCATGACCGCGAGCGCCTCGCTGTGTGCCCAAGCCTCGCAGCCCTCCGCCTGCATTTTCGGACCTGCGACGCCGAAGAATCGTGCCGACGGACTGCGTGCGCGCAGCGAACGGATCAGCGCCGCGCCGAGCTGATCACCCGACGCCTCACCGGCCACGAGGGCGAAGCGCAATACCCCTACCTCACGATGCTGCGCGTGGTCTGTCCAAGAAAATCGACGAAGGCCTTCAGCTCCGGCTGGGTCGGCACGAGTGCCTGGAGCCGCTCGAGCGCCTCAGCGAGCTTGAGCCCCGAGCGATACAGCACCTTATAGGCGTTGCGCAAGTTGCGGATCTGTTCCGGCGTGAAACCCCGCCGCTTGAGGCCCTCGGAATTGATGCTGTGCGGCTGTGCCGGCTGCCCGGTCACCATCAGGTAAGGCGGCACATCGCGGGTCACTGCTGCGTTGTTGGCGAGAAAGCAGTGTGCGCCCACCTTGCAGAACTGATGGATGCCGGAGAAGCCCGCCATGATGACCCAGTCGCCGAGCTCCACGTGGCCGCCCAGCGTGGCGAAATTCGCCAGGATGCAGTGACTGCCGATCTGGCAGTCATGAGCCACGTGCGTATAGGCCATGAACCAATTGTCGCTCCCGACTCGCGTCACACCCCCGCCGTGTGTGGTGCCGCGGTTGACGGTGCAGTACTCGCGAAAGGTGTTGTGATCGCCGATCTCGAGGCGGGTCGGCTCGCCCTGGTACTTCTTGTCCTGCGGCGCATCGCCCAGCGAGGCGAACTGAAACACCTGGTTATTGGAGCCTAGCCGTGTCGGTCCCTTGATCACCGCGTGAGGACCGATGCGGCAGCCCGGGCCGATGCTGACCTGGGCGCCGATGATGGTGAATGCGCCGACCTCGACGTCCGAGGCCAGCTCGGCCTGCGCGTCAATGACCGCGCGCGGATCGATCATGTGGGTGCGTCGACCGCCGCCGGGGTGACACGTGCTTCGGGCGTCACCATCATCTCGGCCGAGGCCACTTCTTCGCCGTCCACTTCAGCGACAGTCGCAAACTTCCAGATTCCCTTGAAGGCACGCACCAGTTCCGCCTTCAGGACCAGCTGGTCACCCGGCTCGACCGGCTTGCGAAAGCGCGCCTTGTCTATGCCGACGAAGAAAAAGCGGGAATGCTCGTCTGGAAAGACACCGACAGTGCGAAATGCGAGGATCCCGGCGGCCTGCGCCAGCGCCTCGATGATCATGACGCCCGGCATGACCGGGCGGTGCGGAAAGTGGCCAGCGAAAAACGGCTCGTTGAAGGTGACGTTCTTCAGCGCACGGATGGTCTTGCCGGGCGTGCATTCCAGCACACGATCCACGAGCAGGAACGGATAGCGATGCGGCAGCTGCTTGAGCACCGCGTTGATGTCCATGTAGGCCGGCTCAGTCATCCTCGCCCTCTTCTTTCGCTAGGTTCGGCTTTCCGCCGTCAAGTTGTTCGACACGGCGCGCCAGCTCGTCCAGGTGGCGAAACCGCGCGCTGTTGCGCCGCCAGCGGCGTGCCTCGTCCGCAGGCAGGCCTCCCGAGTAGACGCCCGGCCGCGTGATCGACCGGCTCACCAGGGTCCTGCCCGTAATCACGACGCCGTCGCAGATCTCGAGGTGGCCCGCAATGCCGACCATGCCCGCGATCATGCAGTTGCGTCCAATCGTGGTGCTTCCCGAGATGCCGGTACAGCCGGCGATCGCCGTATGCGCGCCGACGTGCACGTTGTGCCCGATCTGAATTTGATTGTCGAGCTTGACACCGTCATCGACGACCGTATCGTCGATCGCGCCACGATCGATGGTAGTGTTCGCGCCGATTTCCACGTCGTCGCCGATCCGCACACCGCCGACCTGCGGCACCTTGATCCAGCGACCGCGCTCAGGCGCAAGACCGAAACCATCCGCGCCGATGACGACACCGGGATGGATCAAGGCGCGCGCTCCCACGGTCACGCCATGACAGAGCGTCACATTGGCGATCAGGCGACTGTCCGCGTCCACCGTGCTGTCCCGCAGGATCACGCAGCCAGCGCCGATGCGAACCCGCTCACCGACGCGCACCCTCTCCTCGATCACCGCGTTGGGTCCGATCGAAGCAGTCGGGGCGATCGATGCGCCAGCGCTGATACGCGCGGAGGCATCGATACCCGGGGGATATGGCTGCTGCGGGTAGAGGAGCGCGGCGATGCGCGCGTAGGTTGCGTAGGGATCCGCTGCAATCAATGCCGCGACCGGGCACGCTGGCGCCAGCTTTTGCTCGAGGATCACCGCCGCGGCGCGGGTCTGCGCGAGGTGACGACGATAGCGCGGATTGGCCAGAAAGGTGATGGCACGCGATCCTGCATTCTGCAGGGTCGCGACGCAATCAACCTGGGTGGCTGGATCTCCCTTGAGCTCGCATCCGAAGCGCACTGCCAGCTCGCCCAAGGATACTGCCATGGTCGAGCTCAGCGTTGCCCTAGGGCTTTTTCTCCGCCGGCTTGGGCGCCGCCGGAGGCGCGGCTGCGGGCTTGGCACCGGCGGGCGCCGCGGCCGGAGTGGTCTTGGCGTGCGCCTGCAGATTGCTGAGCACCGCAGGCGTGATATTGATGTTGTCCTTGGCGTACAGCACGCCGTCACCGACGACGAGGTCGTAGCCCTGCGCTTTCGCGTAGGTCTGGACTTCCTGCAGCAGGGTGCGCTGGAGCTTCCCCAGTTCCTCGTTGCGACGCACGTTGAGGTCTTCCACGTACTCATTCTGGCGGCGCTGCAATTCGCGCTGCCCATCGCGCAGCTCTCTTTCCGACTTGCCGCGTTCGGCTTCTGACATCACGGCGCTGTCGCGTGTGAGCTTGTCCTCGCGCGCCTTGAGCTCCTTTTGCTGATTCTCGATCTCCCGCCGGCGCGGCGTGAACTCATCCTGCAGCGCCTGCATCGCACCCTTCGCCTGCGGCGACTCCTCGATGAGCTGCGGAACGCTCACCACCCCGATCTTGAGCTGCGCCTGCGCGGCGGGAACCGCTCCCCCCAGCAGCACCAGGACCGCCAGAGACTTCAACAACCAACGCTGTGTACCGATCACTTATTGTTTCCTCAAAACGCCTGTCCGATGGAAAACTGGAACCCTTCTGTTTCGTCCTTGAAGTGAATGGCATCCCCTTCACTGGCATTCAACGGGAAAGCATAGCTGAAGCGGAAAATCCCCAACGGGGCCAGCCATTGCGCCGCAATGCCCGCAGATTGCTTCAGCTCATCATACGCGAACTTGTACTCCACCGGCGTCACGCCATCCTTGCCCGTGAAGCTGACGTGGCCGGTCGAGAAGACGTTGCCGATATCGAAGAAGAGGCTGATGCGCGCAGTGGTCTTCCACTTCTCCGGTACCGGAAAGAGGATCTCCGCCCGGCCGACCACCTTCATGTTGCCTCCGTACGGATTGCCGAAGCTGTCCTTCGGGCCCAGCCGGCTTTCGCGGTAGCCGCGCACCGAATCCGGCCCGCCGGCGAAGAACTGACGATAGGGTGGTATCGAGGTCGTGTCGCCGATGTCCTCGCCGTACGCGAAGTCCCCGATCAGCGCCAGCGTAAAAGGCCCGGGCAGCGGCAGGAATTGCAGAAAGTCGTAGTTGACGATCCAGTATTCGACATCGCTCCCGGGAACGGCATAGGAAAGCGACACCGCATGGCGCGTGCCGTGATCGGCAAAGATCGCGCGATTGCGCGTGTCGAAGCTCCAGCCGCCCACCAGTTCGAAGGCCTTGTACTTGGTGCCGAAGAACGTGAAGGTGTTGAGTCCATCGAATTCCGTATGCACGAAAGGATCGCCGTTGTTGAGCACCCACTCGACCGCCTGCCGCGCGCTCCCGGTCAAAGTCGTCACCAGCTCGTTCTGCGACGCCGACATGCCGAAGCGCAGCGCCTGGTATTCGGTGATCGGGTAGGAATAGTCGAGCCCCGCGGTCATGTTCTTGGTGCCGAAGTCCGACGAGGCCGAAACGAACTGCGTGACATCGCGATAGGCCAGCGAGATGGTCCGGGCGACGCCGTCGATGCTGCGGTACGGGTCGGTGTGCGAAATGCTGTAGACCTTGCTGTACTTGCCGGCGTTGATCTCCGCCGCGATGCGCTCACCGCTCCCCATGAAGTTGCTGTGGACGAAATTGCCGTTGAGGATGATGCCCTGGGATTCCGAGTAGCCGACACCACCACCGAACTGGCCGGGCAATCCTTCCTTGATGTTGAAATCGACGTCCACCTGGTCGGCCACTCCAGCCACCGGGGTGGTTTCGTAGTCGACTTTCTCGACGTACGGCAGCCTCTGGATGCGCTCCTTGGAGCGTTCCACTGCTGCGTTGGACAGCCAGCCGCCCTCCATCTGGCGCATTTCGCGCCGTAGGACCTCATCGTCGATGGCGGAGGTGCCGAGAAAGTTGATGTGCCGCACGTAAACGCGATTACCCGGCTCGACGAAAAATGTCAGCGAGACTTCCTTGGTCGTGTCGTTCGCGGTCGGTACCGGCTCGACTTTCGCGAACGCGTAGCCCTGCTCGCCCAGCCGGTAGGTAATGAGCTGCTGTGACTGCGTCACCATCCTGTTGGAGAAGGTGTCCCCGGGACGCACCAGGATCAGGCGTTTGAGCTGCGGTTCGGGAACCACCATCGTGCCGGCGAGCTTGACCTCGCCGATCTTGTACACATCGCCCTCGTGAACGTTGACGGTGATGAAGATGTCGTCTTTTTCGGGCGCAATCGCGACCTGCGCGGATTCGAGCTGGAAGTTCGCGTAGCCGCGATCCATGTAATAGGAGCGCAGCTTCTCGAGATCGCCCTGCAGGGATTCACGTGAGTAGCGATCATCCTGGCGGTAGAACGAAAGCCAGTTCGGTGTGTTGAGCTCGAAGCCATCGCGCAGCTCCTTGTCCTTGAACTGCGTGTTGCCGACGATATTGATCTGGCGGATCTTGGCGCGCTTGCCCTCTACAATGTTGACACTGACACGGACCTTGTTGCCGGGCAGCTCTTCGACATTGGTGTCGACGCGCACCGCGTACTTGCCGCGGCTGAAGTACTGATCGGTGAGGTATTGCTTCACTTCCTCGAGCACCGATTGATCGTAGGTCTTGCCGGTGGCGAGCCCCACGTTGCGCAGGCTCTTCTGCAGGTCCTCGGTCTTGATGTCCTTGTTGCCCTTGATTTCGAAACTCTCGATGGAAGGACGCTCGAGCACGACCACGACGAGCGTGTTGCCGTCGCGACGCAACTCCACATCGCGGAAGAATCCCGTCTTGTAGAGCGCGCGCAAAGCCTCCTGGATGCGCTGCGAGTCGAGCCGGTCGCCGATGTTGACCGGCAGGTAGTTATAGACGGTGCCCTCGGAGATGCGCTGCAGTCCCTCGACACGGATGTCGCCGACAGTGAATTCGCCCTCGACTCCGGTCTGTGCGAAGGCACGCATGGCGAGCAGGCACAGGAACAGCGCAATGAGCTTGCGAATCATTGAGGGCCGTGCTCGTGAGTTCTAGTTCAAGAAGCGCGAGGTGATGTCGTTGTAGAACGCAAGACTCATCAGCAGCAGCAACAGGGCGATGCCCACCTGCTGGCCGAACACCTGCGCACGCTCCGAGAGCGGGCTGCCCTTGGCGAGTTCGATCACCTGGAACAGCATCTGACCCCCATCCAGGATCGGTATCGGCAGCAGGTTGAGCACGCCCAGGCTGATGCTGACGATGGCCAAGAACGTCAGGAACGGACGCAGGCCGACACGCGCCGTTTCGCCGGCGAATGCCGCGATGTTGATCGGGCCGCTGATGTTCTTCACCGAGACGCGCCCCATGATCATGTTCCACAGCATGCTCACGGTAAGCTCAGACATGCTCCAGGTCTCGCTGCCCGCACGCCCCAGAGCGGCGATTGGCCCGAGGCGCTCGAGTTCCGCACGTTGCAGCTCGACTCCGATCCGGCCCACGGTGCCCGCACCTTCCTGCTCGGCGCGAATCGTGACCGCGACATTGCGCTCGCCGTCCCTGCCTTGCAGCGTCAGGACCACGCGCTCGCCGGGGCGCTTGCTGATGTAGTCGCGAAACTCAGTGCTGGTGGCAACGGGGTGCTCATCGACCGCGAGTACCCGATCGCCAGATTTGATGCCCGCCTGCTCGGCGGGACCGTCCGGAACCGGCCTGTCGATGATCGGCGGCACTTCCGGCGCGCGGAAGTCAAACCCGATACCCGTCAGCAGTGCGCCCGGCTCGGTGAGCCCGTGCCGCTCGCGAGGATCGGGAACGGCGAGGTGCACATCGCGCTCCACGCTGTCAGCGCCACGCACGCGCAGACTCACGCGACCGTCGTCCAGCAGATCCTCGAGCAATGCGAAGATTACGGCCTTGGGATCCGCGGTTCGCTGCTCATCGACGCGCAGAATCTCGTCGCGCGGCTTCAGGCCTGCCTGCGCGGCATAGGAGTTGAGCACGACGTCACCGACCACCGGATGTGTTTGCGGCACACCCCACATGAACAACACCCAGTAGGCGAGGACTGCGAACAGGAAGTTGAACGCAGGTCCGGCGCTCAGTACCAGAAGCCGCTGCCAGACCGGACGACGCGTGAAGGAACGATCGAGCTCCGCCGCGGCGACCGGTCCCTCGCGCTCGTCGAGAAGCTTCACATAGCCGCCGAGCGGAATCGCGGCGATCACGTACTCGGTGCGATCGGTGCCCGCGGTGCGCATCCATAACGGGCGGCCGAAGCCGATCGAAAAGCGCAGCACCTTGAAGCCGAGTCTCTTCGCGACCCAGAAATGACCAAATTCATGCACGGCGACCAGGACGCTGATCGCGACGATGAACGCGAGGATCGAGATGGCAACTGGCATCAGCCTAGAGCTCCGGCTAGCGAGTCAGGGGCCGCACCGTCCAGGCGCGCAATCAGATTCGCGGCGGCCTGCCGCGCCGCACTGTCCGCGGCAAGAATGGTTTCCAGATTCGGCACGGGCGCCGCTGCCGAGCAGTTGAGCACGCCCTCAATGACCATCGGAATAGACGTAAAGTTCAGATGGCCCTCCAGAAATGACTGCACTGCGACTTCGTTTGCGGCGTTCAGAATGGCCGGCATGGTACCTCCCGCACGGGCTGCACGCTGTGCCAGGCGCAAACATGGAAAACGCTCCAGGTCGGGGGCCTGGAACGTCAATCGTCCCAGCCCGACGATATCCAGTGGCTCCACTCCGGATTCCCAGCGCTCCGGCCAGGACAGCGCATGTGAAATCGGTGTGCGCATGTCCGGGTTGCCGAGTTGCGCCAGCACTGAGCCATCGAGGAACTCCACCATCGAATGCACTACGCTTTGCGGATGAACGACCACCTCGATGTCGTCCGGCGTCACGCCGAAGAGCCAGCAGGCTTCAATGAGCTCCAGGCCCTTGTTCATCAGGGTTGCCGAATCGACCGATATCTTGCGGCCCATTACCCAGTTCGGATGCGCGCAGGCCTGATCGGGTGTCACCCCGCGCAGCTCCGTGGATGGCGTGCTCAGGAACGGCCCGCCCGAAGCCGTGAGCAGGATCCGGCGCAAGCCCGGCGGGCGCTGTCCGGCAATTGCCGCTGACGGCAGGCACTGAAAGATTGCGTTGTGCTCGCTGTCGATCGGAATGAGCTGAGCGCCGCTCGCGCGCACGGCCTCGATGAGCAGGCTCCCCGACATCACCAATGCTTCCTTGTTGGCGAGCAGCAGCCGCTTTCCGGCCCGGGCGGCTGCCAGCGTCGGCAGAAGTCCCGCTGCCCCGACGATCGCCGCCATCACCACGTCGGTTTGAGGCAGACGCACGACCTCTTCGAGAGCTGCCTCACCGCGCAGTACGCGCGTTGCAAGACCGGCAGACCTCAGCCGCTCAGCCAATCGGGCGGCCGCGACCCAGTCCACCAGCACGGCGGCATCCGGGCGATGCTCGAGGCATTGTTCAAAGAGCCGCGCATCGTTTGATCTGGCCGTGAGCGCCACGACGCGCAGGGCGTCTCGATGGCGAGCGATCACATTGAGTGTGCTCGCACCGACACTCCCGGTGGAGCCCAGGATGACCACGCCCTTCACGATTGGGATTCCATCCAGCGCAGGCCCAGCAAGAACGTCGGCGCCGCCGCGGTAATGCTGTCGATGCGATCCAGCACACCGCCGTGCCCCGGAAATACCGAGCCACTGTCCTTCAATCCTGCGTAACGTTTGAACATGCTCTCAGTCAGGTCGCCGACGATCGAGATCAGCACGACCGCCACGCACAGGGAGAGGAAGGCTACACGCCGCAAGTTGAACCACCACGCGCCGATCGCTGCGATGGCGATGGCAGCGGCAAGCCCGCCCAGCACGCCTTCCCAGGTTTTGCTGGGGCTCACCTGCGGTGCCAGCTTGATCCGACCAAAGCGCCGCCCCGCGAAAAACGCTCCGGTATCCGCTGCCCAGACCAGCAACAGGAGAAACAGCACGAGCTGCGGTCCACGGGCCGAGAAGCCCTCACCGGGCTGCAGATACAAGTGTCCGATGGCCACCCAGGCCGGCACCAGCACCAGCAGTCCGCTTCCCGCCACACTCGCTCGGCTTTGAGACGCAGGCGCCAAAGTGACCCAGAAGAACGCGAGAATCCACCAGGCCAGCGCCACGAGCAGCAGCGTATGCAGGTGCTGTTCGCTCTGCGAGTAGAACCACATCAAGGTCATCGCGAGTGCGACACCGACGACATACGCCCAGCGCGTCGCCACTACCGGGAAGCGCGGGAACACCGACCATTCCCAAGCGCCCGCGAGCACCACCAGCGCGAACACGGCGAGCGCCGCTTCGGCCGGCAGCCAGAGGATCACTGCCAGCAGCGCCAGCCCCAGCACGACGGCGGTGAGAATCCGCTGCCTCAGCATCAGCGCGCGACCACGTGCGCGTCCGTCAGGCCGAAGCGGCGCTGTCGCCCGGCGAAGAATTCCAGCGCCCGATCGAATTCGCCGCGATCGAAGTCCGGCCACAGCGTGTCGCAGAAATACAGTTCCGTGTACGCCAGGTTCCAGAGCAGGAAGTTACTGATGCGCCGCTCACCGCCGGTGCGGATGAAGAGGTCGGGATCCGGCAGCTCACGCAGAGCCAGCTCTGACTGGATGAGGGCTTCGTCGATTGCGTCAGGTACCAGCGCTCCGCTCGTGCAGCGCCGCGCAAGAGTGCGGGCGGCCTGTGCGAGGTCCCAGCGCCCGCCGTAACCGACGGCGAGAACCAGGTTGAGCTTCTGATTGCCGCGTGTCAGGTCCTCGGTTTCATTGAGCCGGCTCTGCAGGCGTACCGACAGGGAGCGCCGTTCGCCGATGAAGCGTACGCGCACGCCCTGTGCGTTGAGCTCGGCGACCTCGCGGTCGAGCGCTTCCATGAACAATTCCATCAGGCGGCTGACTTCGTCGGCGGGTCGGCGCCAGTTCTCGCTCGAGAACGCGAACAGGGTCAGCACTTCGATGCCGAGATCGGCACAGGCCTCGATCGCGACACGCACCGGGCCCAACCCTGCCTTGTGGCCAGCATGACGCATCTGTCCGCGCGCCTGTGCCCAACGCCCATTGCCATCCATGATGATGGCGACGTGGCGCGGGAGTGAATTCGGAACGGTGGCGGGAAGCGGTCGGGACATCGGCGCGCTCAGACTTGCATCAGCTCCTTCTCTTTTTCGGCGAGCACCTGGTCGATTTCCGCCACGTGCTTATCGGTGAGCTTCTGCACCTCTTCGTGGGCGCGTCGATCGTCGTCCTGGGAAATGAGTTTCTTCTTGAGTCGTTCCTTGAGCTCGTTCATGACGTCGCGACGCACGTTGCGTACGTGAACGCGCGCGCTTTCCGCCTCCGCCCGTACCACCTTGGTGAGTTCCCGGCGCCGCTCTTCCGTCAGGGGCGGCAGCGGAATCCGGATCACCTGGCCTGCAGTGGCCGGCGTGAGACCCAGATCGGACTTCATGATCGCCTTTTCGATCACCTGGACCATGGACTTGTCCCATGGGCTGACAGCCAGCGTGCGCGCATCCTCGACGTTGATGCTGGCGACCTGCATCAACGGCACATCGTTGCCGTAGTACTCCACCTTCAGGTGCTCGACCAGGCTCGGATGCGCACGGCCGGTGCGGTGTTTCTTCAGGTCGTTGCGAAACGCCAAGACGCACTTTGCCATGCGCTGCACGGCGTCTTTCTTGATGTCTTCAAGCATTGATGGTCCCCCGGGAGCGTAAAGCGGGTTCACGCACCATTGTCGACGACCGTCCCCACGTTCTGGCCCAGCACGATCTTCATCAGTTCGCCGGCAACGTTCAGGCTGAAGACCTGCAGCGGCAGGTTGTTGTCGCGGCACATCACTATGGCCGTGGCATCCATCACGTTGAGCTTGTCAGTGAGCACCTGGTCGAACGTGAGACGCGCGTAACGCTTGGCGGCAGGATTCTTGACCGGATCATCCGAATAGACGCCGCTCACCTTGGTGGCCTTGAGCAGCACTTCCGCGTTGATTTCGATCGCGCGCAGGCTCGCGGCCGTGTCGGTGGTAAAGAAGGGATTGCCGGTGCCAGCGGCAAGGATCACGACACGGTCCTTTTCGAGGTGCCGTATTGCGCGCCGCCGGATGTAGTCCTCACAGACTTCATTAATGCGCAACGCCGACATCACGCGCGCGAAGCCGCCGAGGCTCTCCAGGGCATCCTGCATGGCGAGTGCGTTCATCACCGTGGCGAGCATGCCCATGTGATCCGCAGTCACTCGGTCCATGCCAGCGCGGGCCAGGCCGGCGCCGCGGAAAATGTTACCGCCCCCGATGACCACGGCCACCTGGACACCGAGTTGCGTGACATCGTGGATCTCGGTGGCGACGCGCTTGAGCATCGCCGGATCGATGCCGTAGTCGGCGTTACCGAGCAGTGCCTCACCGCTCAGCTTCACCAGGATGCGCCGATAGCGTGGCTGCTTGTCGTTCTGACCCATTCGAACGCCCCCGGGGAACCGATTATAGAGAACCCTGCCTTGGCAGGGCTCTGCGGATCAATGCTTGCCGTCGCCCTGTTTCTTCTCCAGCCCGAGCCCGACCTCGAAGCGGACCATCTCGGTGACGCTGGCGTTGCCCTGCTTGAGCAGTTTTTCAACGCTCACGTCCTGGTCCTTGACGAACGGCTGTCCCGTCAACGCAATCTCGTTCAGGTACTTGCGCAGCCGTCCTTCGACCATCTTGTCGACGATCTCCGGAGTCTTGCCCTTGCCCTCGCCCGCCGCCTGATCCCGCAGGATGCTGCGCTCGCGATCGACGATGTCGGCGGGGACGTCGGACGGCTGGATGTACTGGGGATTCGCCGCGGCGATGTGCATGGCCAGGTCCTTGGCGAGCTCGCCGTTGCCACCCTTTAGGGCCACCAGCACGCCGATTCGCATCCCGTGCACATAGGTCCCCAGCGCGGTCGGGGCCGTCAGCGTCGCCACGCGCCGCACGTTGATGTTTTCGCCGATCTTGGCAACCAACGCACGCCGGTGCTCTTCCAGCGTTTCGCCCGAGTCAGTCTTCTGGCTGAGCAGCTCCGCGACGTCGTGTGCATGACTTTTTAGCGCCAATCGACCGATCAGCGCGGCGAAGCCCCGGAAACTGTGCTCACGGGCGACGAAATCGGTCTCGCAGTTCACTTCCACGATGGCGGCCGTCAGGCCATCGCTCGATCGTTCGATGACGATGAGCCCCTCGGCAGCGACACGAGCCGCCTTTTTGTCAGCTTTCGCCAGGCCTTGCCGGCGCATCAGGTCGGCGGCGGCGTCGAGGTTGCCCGCCGACTCCACCAGCGCCTTTTTGCATTCCATCATGCCGGCGCCGGTGCGCTCTCGCAGCTGTTTGACCGCTTCTGCCGTGATTGTCATCGTCCTGGAACCTCGAAGTGGAGTCCGCGGCGCGATGCCGCGGAACGATATGCCTCAGCCGTGTGAGCCAGCGGATGCGGGCTATGCGCCCGCATTGCCTGCGGGTCCGGCTCCGGTATCACCGCCGCCCTCTGGCTTGGTGGCCACCTTGCGTCTCGCAGGGACATGCCGGCGTGCGGCAAAGCGCTCAGCGGCACCGACCAGGTCATCTGGCTCGTCGACGTCGCTGTCCGCCACATCGACCGCGACCGGATCGACCGCGACCGGATCGACCGCGACCGGATCGACCGCAGCAGTCTCGGCGGGGGGCGCCTCAGTCGCCAGCGCCTTCGCAGCCGGCTTGCGTCGAATTGCGGCTTTCTTCCTCGGCGGCGCTGGTCTGCGCCGCGCGGTCTTCTTCTTGGGGTTGCCTTCCTCGTCCAACTCGACGAACTCGTCCTCACCGGCCGGTACTTCCGGAATCGACTGCTTGCCTTCGTTGATGGCTTCCGCGATGCCGATGGCATAGAGCTGGATGGCACGCATGGCGTCGTCATTGCCTGGGATGACGTAATCGATGCCGTCCGGCGAGCAGTTGGTATCGACGACCGCTACGACCGGGATACCGAGCTTTTGCGCCTCGTGAACCGCGATCTTCTCGTGCCCCACGTCGATGACGAACAGCGCATCTGGCAGGGCGCCCATTTCCTTGATGCCACCCAGGCTCCTATTGAGCTTGTCCATCTCGCGGCGCAGGGCCTGAGCCTCTTTCTTGCCGCGCTTGTCCAGGGCACCGCTGGTCTGAAGTTCATCGAGCTCGGTCAGGCGCTTGATCGACTGCCGGATGGTCTTGAAATTGGTCAGCATTCCGCCCAACCAGCGCTGGTTGACGTACGGCATGCCACAGCGAACCGCTTCCTTCTGCACGGCCTCGCGCGCCGAACGCTTGGTGCCGACGAACAACACCTTGCCGCCGTCCGCAATGACTGCCTTGATGAAGGTCGCCGCCTCCACATATAGAGGTTGCGTCTTCTCGAGATTGATGATGTGGATCTTGTTACGTTCGCCGAAGATGTAGGGGGCCATCTTCGGGTTCCAGAAGCGGGTCTGATGTCCGAAATGAACACCCGCTTCCAGCATCTGTCGCATGGACACGCTGGTCATGAAAGGCTCCTTGTGGGGTTAGGCCTCCGCGCATCCCATGTGGAAACCGCTGTCGGCCCTCAGGGGCCTTTCAGAACCCGGAGTTACCGTCGGCGGCACCCGTCCACATGTGACGATGCGCGTGTGGTTTGCATTGCCAAAAAACGGCGCGCTTTATACCATAAACTTCTTGAGCGAACAATGCGTTAGATTCACCGGCACAACTGTGCCCCCGCCATGCGCGAAGCAGCCTTCACACCTGTCATGAACGTGTCGATCAAGACTCCTGAAGATCAGGAGCGCATGCGCGTGGCCGGACGCCTCGCGGCCGAGGTACTCGACATGATCGGCGAGCACATCGTGCCGGGCGTGACGACCGAAGAGCTGGACCGGCTGTGCCACGCCTACATCGTGAATCACCAGCAGGCCATTCCGGCGAACCTGCATTACAAGGGGTATCCGAAGACGATCTGCGCGTCAGTCAATCACGTCGTCTGTCACGGCATCCCGGGTGAGCGCGTCCTCAAGAGCGGCGACATCGTCAATATCGACGTCACCGTCATCAAGGAGGGCTTTCACGGTGACACCAGCCGCATGTACTTCGTCGGCAAGCCCGCAGTGCAGGCGCAGCGCCTGACGGAAAGTTGCTTCGAAGCCATGTGGCGTGGCATCGAGCGGGTGCGGCCCGGCGCTCACCTCGGTGATATCGGGCACGCTATCCAGGTCCTCGCCGAGTCACGCAACTTCTCAGTGGTGCGCGAGTACTGCGGTCATGGCATCGGGCGGATCTACCATGAGGACCCCCAAGTTCTGCACTACGGCGAGCCCGGTACCGGCCTTGAATTGAAGACTGGCATGACCTTCACGATCGAGCCGATGATCAACGCCGGGCGCCGGCACGTGCGCCTGCTCCCCGACGGCTGGACGGTGGTCACCAAGGATCATTCACTTTCCGCGCAGTGGGAACACACGGTGCTGGTGACGGCAACGGGTCACGAAGTGCTCACCCTTGGCAGCCGTGATCGTGCCGGCTGACCACGCGTCCCGATGATCACAGTCCCCGGGACCGACGACTATGAAGACAACGAGGCGATCACTTCAGGAACGCCCGCAGTCTGGCGACACCTGCAATCTCTGAAGGACTCACTCGATGCTGGGGGCAATTCGGTAGCGACGTTCCGCGCTGCGCTGGAACGCGGCGATGCGGAGCTGCGGGAGCGCTTCGGGCACGACGAGCCCATCGAAGAGCTGGTGCGCGATCGCGCGCGACTGGTGGATGGACTCCTGGTGCGCGCCTGGTCACTGCACGCGGGCGAGCGTATGCATGAACTGGCGCTGATCGCAGTCGGGGGCTACGGCCGCGGGGAGTTGCACCCGTGTTCCGACATCGACGTCTGCGTGTTGCTGCCGAAGGGGGAATCTTCCGCCTGGGAGCGGGGGCTCGAGCGCTTCCTGACGTTCCTCTGGGACATCGGCCTTGAGGTCGGTCACAGCGTTCGGACCATCGATGACTGTCAGCGCGAGAGCCTCGCGGACATCAGCGTAGCGACGACGCTGCTCGAAGCGCGCCGCCTCGCCGGCCCCGAATCGCTGTTCGCCGCAATGAAGCAGGCACTTGCTCCCGATCGCTTGTGGCCGGCGAAGGACTTCTTCGAAGAGAAGGTGAAAGAGCAGGTCGCCCGGCATCATCGCTTTTACGATACCGCCTACAACCTCGAGCCCAACGTCAAGTCCAGTCCCGGTGGTCTGCGCGATATCCAGACCATTGGCTGGGTCGCGAAGCGGCATTTCGGTACCGACACGCTCGATGGCCTGGTCGCGCATAGCTTCCTGACACGTAACGAGTTGCGCAAGCTCAAGACCGCCCAGGCATTCCTGTGGAAGGTCCGGTTCGCCCTGCACATGCTCACCGGGCGGCGCGAGGATCGGCTGCTCTTCGACCACCAGATCCGCCTTGCGAAGCTCTTCGGCTACGAGGACGCGACCTACACGCTCGCCGTCGAGCAGTTCATGCAGCGCTATTACCGCACGGTGATGGACGTCAGCCTGCTCAACGAGATGCTGCTGCAGCTGTTTCGCGAGGCGATCCTCACGCCGAGCGGCGAACCGGTGCCGCTCAATGCACGCTTTCAGACGCGCAATGACTATCTGGAGGTCACCGCGGATGACGTGTTCGCGCGCAACCCATCGGCGTTGCTGGAGGTCTTCGGCCTGATCCAGCAGAACCCTCACATTCGTGGCGTGCGCGCAGCGACGATCCGTCTCATCGGCCGGAGCCTGTGGCTCATCGACGAGGAGTTTCGCCAGAACCCGCGACATCATCGACTGTTCCTCGACATGCTGCGCGCCCCGATCGGCGTGACTCACGAGCTGCGGCGCATGAATCTCTACGGCGTGCTCGGGCGCTACATTCCGGCGTTCGGGCGCATTGTCGGTCGCATGCAGTACGACCTCTTCCATGCCTATACGGTCGATGCGCATACGCTGTTCGTGGTGAGCAACCTGCGCCGCCTGGCGATACCGAAGTACGACCAGGAATTCCCGGCGCTGAGCCCGATCGCACAATCGTTGCCGAAGTTCGAAGTCGCCATTCTTGCGGCGCTCTTTCACGACATCGCGAAAGGCCGCGGCGGCGATCACTCCGAGCTCGGCGCCGTGGATGCCGAAGCATTCTGCCTCGAGCAGGGTCTGAGCCGTTACGATGCGCGGCTCGTGGCCTGGCTGGTGCGCAATCACCTCCTGCTGTCAGTGACCGCGCAAAAAAAGGACATCGCCGACCCGGAGGTGATTCGCGAGTTCGCACGCGTCGTCGGCGATCAGACCCACCTCGATTACCTCTACGTGCTCACCGTCGCCGATGTGCGCGGCACCAATCCTAAACTCTGGAATACATGGAAGGCCTCGTTGTTCGAGGAATTCTACGAACGCACCAAGCGTGCGCTGCGACGCGGCCTGGAAAGCCCGATCGACCAGGAGGAACTGGTGCGTGAGACCCAGGCTGCAGCACGTACCTTGCTCGCGCAACGCGGCGCCGACCCGCAGGCTGTGGAACGAGTCTGGCAATCCTGCACTGACATCTATTTCCTGCGTCACACGCCCGAGGAAATCGCCTGGCACACCGCCCTGCTCGCAGCGCGCGAGCCACAGGATGAATCGCCGCTGGTGGCAGTCAATCCCATGATCGAGCGTGGCGGCACGCCGATCTTCGCCTACACGCCGCGTCGCCAGCACAGCTTTGCACGTACCACGGCAGTGCTGGACCAGATGGGCCTCAACATCGTCAATGCACGCGTCACGCCGACCGCGGACGGCTACAGCATCGAGACCTACCTGGTGCTCGAGGATAACGGCCGCACGATTTCCGACCCCTCGAGAATCCATGAAATCGAACGAGCGCTGCTGCGCAGTCTCCATCAGCCGCTGCACTCCCCGCCCGCCGTCACGCGGCGGGCACCGCGCCAGGTGCGCATGTTCGCAACGCCTACGCAGGTCGTGCTGACGCGCGATGAGCGCAACAACCGGACGGTCCTGGAACTGATTGCAGGTGACCGGCCGGGCCTTTTGTCGGAGGTCGGCAAGGTGTTCATGAGTGAGCGGGTCGATATCCAGGGAGCACGGATCATGACGGTCGGCGAGCGCGCCGAGGATGTCTTCTACGTAAGCCACGAAGACGGTCGACCGCTCACGGAAGAAGCTGGGTTACGGCTGCAGCAGAAACTGGTGGAGACGCTGGACCGACGCGAATGAATCCGCGTCTCGCGTTGCTTCATCCCTATCCCTTCGAGCGCCTGCGGCGATTGATCGCCGGCCTGCAACCGCCTGCGGAGCTCACGCCGATCGCTCTGTGGATCGGCGAGCCGCGACATTCCCCGCCGCAGTTCCTGATCGACGCGCTGACGGCGGCGCTCGGTACGCTCGGTCAGTATCCCGCCGCACTTGGATTGCCAGTACTGCGCGAAGCGGCTGCGCAATGGCTGGAGCGTCGCTTCGTGCTACCCGCAGGCTGCGTCGATCCGCAGACGATGCTGCTCCCGGTGAGCGGCACACGCGAAGCGCTCTTCAGTTTCGTGCAAGCCAGCGTCAATCCGGCGCAACGCCCGCTGGTGCTCATGCCGAATCCCTTCTATCAGATCTACGAAGGCGCTGCGTTGCTCGCGGGCGCCGAGCCCTATTACCTCGACACGCTGCCCGAGAACCGCTATCTGCCCGATCTGCAGACGGTGCCGGCCGCGGTCTGGGAGCGCTGCGGGTTGCTGTTCCTGTGTTCGCCGGGAAATCCAACCGGGGCGGTGATGAGCCAGGAGTATCTAAACGACGCGCTCGAGATCGCGGAACGCTACGGCTTCATCATTGCGGCAGACGAGTGCTACGCGGATATCTACCTCGATGAGGCATCGCCTCCCCCCAGCCTGTTGCAGGCGGCGCGGGCAGCCGGGCGGTCGCGCTTCGAGCGTTGCGTGGCATTTCACAGCCTGTCGAAACGTTCCAGCGTGCCGGGCTTGCGTTCTGGATTCGTCGTCGGCGACCCGCAGATCATGCAGCAGTATCACTTGTACCGGACCTATCACGGCGCGGCGGTCGGTACGCACGTACAGGTGGCAAGCGTGGCGGCATGGCGCGACGATGCGCATGCAGCCGAGAATCGCGCCCTGTATCGCCAGAAGTTTGCCGAGGTCGTGCCGATACTGGAGCCTGTCGTCGACGTCAAGCGGCCCGAGGCTGCCTTTTACCTGTGGGCGAACATCGGCGACGATGATGAGAAGTTCGTCCGCGAGCTCTATGCGCGCAAGAACGTGCTGGTGCTTCCCGGCAGCTACATGGGACGCGACGGCGCGTGCGGCAACCCGGGGCGTGGCAGGGTCCGCATCTCGATGGTTGCCAGCGTCCCCGATTGCGTGTTGGCAGCGCGCAGGATTCGTGATCTCGTGGAGCACACCTGATGGTGGACACTTCCTCTCTGCAGGCGACGATCGACGCGGCATTCGGGCAGCGCGCCTCTCTGGATCCCTCTTCGGCGCCCGACTCGTTGCGCACCGCCCTCGATGAGGCGCTGGGGCTCCTCGACAGCGGGGATGTTCGTGTCGCCGAGAAGCAAGCCGGTCGCTGGATCGTCAACCAATGGCTCAAGAGAGCCGTGTTGCTGCACTTTCGGGTGCACGACAACCAGGTGTTCGATGCAGGTTACACGCGGTTCTACGACAAGCTGCCGCTGAAATTCGCGGCCCATGACGCGGCGACCTTTCGCGCTTCTGGCGCACGCGTGGTCCCGCACGCCATCGTGCGCAAGGGTGCCTTCATCGCGCCGAACGTCGTGCTGATGCCGAGCTACGTCAACGTCGGGGCATTCGTCGACAGCGGCACGATGGTGGACACCTGGGCCACAGTCGGCTCGTGCGCGCAGATCGGTCGCAACGTGCATCTTTCCGGAGGCGTTGGGATCGGTGGCGTGCTCGAGCCGGTACAGGCCGCGCCGACGATCATCGAGGACAATTGCTTCATCGGCGCGCGCTCTGAAATCGTCGAAGGCGTGATCGTGGGTGAAGGCTCTGTGATCTCCATGGGCGTCTTCATCGGCCAGAGCACGCGTATCTTCGATCGAGCTACCGGAAAGGTTGCGTACGGTGAGGTCCCGCCCGGCTCGGTCGTCGTCCCCGGCAGCTTGCCCGCAGCGGACGGTCGCTACAGCCTCAATTGCGCCGTGATCGTCAAGCGTGTCGACGCACGTACGCGCGAGAAGACCTCGATCAACGAGCTGTTGCGCGAAGCTGACTAAGCAGCCGGCCGGCCTAGGATTGAGCCGACCTTTTCGCGCCTTCGGCGATGAGCACGGCCGTGTCTTCGTGACGCACGTCCCTGCCTTCCACGAGATACAGCACATAGCGCGCAATGTTCTTGGCGTGGTCACCGACGCGCTCGAGTGACTTGAGCACCGTCACGGCATCGAGCATTGCAGGCAAACGGCGCGGATCCTCCATGACCTGCGTGAGCAGCCGGCGCAGCGCCGCCTGAAATTCCGCATTGAGCTCCTGGTCGCGGCGCACGACCTCGACTCCGGCAACCGGGTCCATGCGATCGAATGCATCGAGCGCATCGCGCAGCATCTCGAGCGCGAAACGCCCCATGTGCCGGGCATCGCGCGCGAGCTGCGGGCTCGGCCGGGTGCTGCGCTTGCCGTCGCCCCGCACTACCGCAAGAGCGATCTTCTTGGCCTCATCACCGATGCGCTCCAGGTCCGACACCGCGCGCGCGATCGAGATGATGGCGCGTAAATCACTGCCCATCGGCTGGCGACGCGCGATGAGCGCGACGCTGTCCTCGTCCATGCGCACATCGTAGGCATTGACCTCGTCCTCGCGCGTGAGCACGCTGTGCGCCAACGCCTCGTCGCCGGTGGCGAGCGCGTTGACTGCGCGCTGTACCTGGTCCAGCACCAACCCGCCCATCTCCAGCAAGCGCAGTCGCAGGCCCGCCAGATCGACGTCGTAGCCCTTTACCGTGTGGCCTTCTGTGATTTCGTTCATGGGCGGATTCGCCTAGCCGAATCTTCCCGTGATGTAGTCTTCCGTGAGCTTGTGCCTGGGGTTGGTGAAAATACGATCGGTCTCACCGACTTCGATGAGATCGCCGAGGTGAAAGTATGCGGTGCGCTGCGAAACGCGCGCCGCCTGCTGCATCGAGTGAGTCACGATGCAGATCGCATAACTGGCCCGCAGCTCGTCGATGAGATCCTCGATGCGTGCGGTCGCGATTGGATCGAGCGCCGAGCAGGGCTCGTCCATCAGGATGACCTCCGGGTTTACCGCGATGGTGCGTGCGATGCACAGCCTCTGCTGCTGTCCACCAGAGAGACTGGTGCCCGAGTGAGTGATCCGGTCCTTGACCTCCTCCCACAGCCCGGCACGCTGCAAGCTCGTCTGCACGATCTCATCCAGTTCGGCACGATCCGATGCGAGCCCATGAATGCGCGGCCCGTAGGCGACATTCTCGTAGATCGACTTGGGGAAGGGATTCGGCTTCTGGAACACCATGCCCACGCGCGCGCGAAGTTGCACGACGTCCTGTCGCCGATCGTAGATATCCCGCCCGTCCATGGTGATCATCCCGGTGATGCGCGCCGATTCGATCGTGTCGTTCATGCGATTGAGGCAGCGCAGGAAGGTCGATTTGCCGCAGCCCGATGGCCCGATCATCGCAATGACCTGGTTACGGCCGATGTCCAGGCTCACGCTCTTGATGGCGTGCTTGTCACCGTAGTGAACGTTGACGTCGCGCGCCGACATGATCGGATCCTCCACCGTGGCCGTGCCGACAGTGCGCCGGTCTGACGGGGGCGTGAGGTCCACGCCGCCCGGCTGGCGATGGCTGGGCTTCAGGTTCAGGCCCGCCTCGGTGTTCGGTGCGGTCTTCTCTTCAGCAACGGCAGTGTTCATTTCGGCCTCTCGATGGACAGGTGGCGCCTACCAGCGGCGCTCGAAGCGATTGCGCAACAGGACGGCAAGGCCATTCATCAGGATCAGAAACGCCAGCAGCACGATGATCGCCCCCGAAGTGCGCTCGACGAAAGCGCGTTCTGGAATGTCGGACCATAGGAAGACCTGAACCGGAAGCACGGTCGCGGGATCGAACAGGCCCTTCGGGACATCGACGATGAACGCCACCATGCCGATCATCAGCAGCGGCGCAGATTCGCCCAGGGCACGCGCCATTCCGATGATTGTCCCGGTCAGCATTCCGGGGAGCGCCAGCGGCAGCACGTGATGCGCGACCATTTGGATCTTCGACGCACCCATTCCCAGCGCAGCCTCGCGGATCGATGGCGGCACGGCCTTAAGAGCCGCGCGACTGGCAATGATGATGGTCGGCAACGTCATCAGGGTCAGCACCAGCCCGCCCACCAACGGCGCGGAGCGTGGCAAGCCGAAGAAATTGATGAACACTGCCAGCCCCAGCAGGCCGAACACGATGGAGGGCACGGCGGCGAGGTTGTTGATGTTCACCTCGATGAGATCGGTAAAGCGGTCCTTCTTGGCGAACTCCTCGAGGTAGATCGCCGCGGCGACGCCGATCGGGAAGGACAGCAGCAACGTCACCAGCAGTGTGAAAAACGTGCCGGCAACCGCACCCCAAACGCCGGCGAGTTCGGGCTCGCGAGAATCGCCGGAACTAAAGAATTGTCGGTTGAAGCGCAGCTGCGCGGCGCCGGACTTGCGCAGCTGATCGGCCCAGTCGAGCTGTTGATCGCTGAGCGGCCGGGTGTCTTGCGCCTCGGAGCGCAAGATCCGCCCCTTGAAGTACTGATCGACGTCATCGTCCGCAAGCACCCAGACTTTTTCTCGGGTGCCAAGCCTGGTCGGCTCGTCAGCGAGCCGGTGTTGCAGCTCGAACCCCGCCGAGGAGCTGATGAGTGCATACAGCTGGCGCAGATTGGGGCGGCCCTCGACCTGCGGGAAGAGCGCGCGGAGCGACGCCTTGGTCAATGCGTTGTAGTCAGCTTGTGCCAGCGCCTCCCTGGTGCCAGTGCCATCCGGATCGAGCAGTGCCGGGTCGTAGGTGACCTCGAGTTGCACATAGGTCTGGCGAAACGCCGACCAACCCTTGGAAATGATCGAGATGAAGAGCACCGCGAGAAACAGCATGCCCAGACTCACCGCGGCAAGCCCATAAAGCTTGAAACGCGTTTCGGCCCGATAGCGTGCCTTGATGCCGCGCGCGACTGCCTCGGCCGCTTTGCGATGATCGCGAAGCGTCTCGGGCAGCCGCCCGCTGGTGTTGCCCGCCGACTCACTCATACTGTTCGCGATATTTGCGGACTACGTGCAGTGCAATCACGTTCAGGCCGAGCGTGACCAGGAACAGCACCAGTCCCAGCGCAAAGGCCGCCAATGTCTTGGCACTATCGAACTCCTGGTCCCCGACCAGCAACGTGACGATCTGCACCGTCACGGTCGTCACCGCTTCAAGCGGGTTCGCCGTCATGTTCGCCGAGAGGCCCGCAGCCATAACGACGATCATCGTCTCACCGATGGCACGTGAGACCGCAAGGAGAACGCCGCCCACGATGCCCGGCAGCGCGGCTCTCAATACCACGCGGCGAATGGTTTCCGAATGCGTACCACCGAGCGCGTACGACCCATCGCGCAGCGACTGCGGGACCGCCGTGATCATGTCGTCGGACAGTGATGACAC
The DNA here is from genome assembly GCA_963705495.1 of uncultured Gammaproteobacteria bacterium. GTDB lineage: Bacteria > Pseudomonadota > Gammaproteobacteria > Steroidobacterales > Steroidobacteraceae > DATBVX01. Next base: position 169,864 of record CAVPJQ010000015.1, read on the forward strand.
AAACGGAATGATCATCACCCCCATCACCAGCCCCGCCGCGAGGGCACTGCCCGAGGCGACATTCAGTCCGATGCTCTCGCCCGCCTCACGCAGCCATGGGCCCACGGTCAATGCCGCAAAGAATCCATACACCACGGTTGGAATCCCCGCGAGGATCTCGAGCAGCGGCTTGGCCGCCGAGCGAAAGTGCGGGTGGGCATATTCCGCCAGGTAGATCGCCGAAAACAGACCGACGGGCACCGCGACCAGCATCGCGATCGCAGAAATAAGCAGGGTACCGACAAATAAGGGCACAGCCCCGAACGCGCCCGACGAGCCCACCTGGTCGGCTCGAATCGCGGTTTGCGGACTCCACTCCGTACCGAAGATGAAATCCCAGACCGGGATCTGCTGAAAGAAGCGTATCGATTCGAACAGCACGGACAGCAGGATGCCGATCGTCGTAAAGATCGCGAGTGACGAGCACGCAAGCAGCACCCACTCGAATATCCGCTCGACGCTGTTACGCGCCCGCAGCTGTGGGGCAATGCGTGACCAGGTGAAGATCGCCCCGAGCATGCCCGCAGCCAGCGCGACGATGGCCATTGCCACGCGGCTCACGGACCTCAGCTCCAGGAACTTCTTCGCTGCGGCCTGCTCCTGCGGCGAGATCTGGTCGAGCCGCATGTTGCCCGCGACCACGTTCCTGACGTCGTTGAGAAGCAGTGAACGCTGATCCGGAGGCAGGCTCTGCACCGACTCTGGCATCTGCGCCAGCATGAGGCGCGTGATGATGGAGTCCTGTGCCGTAGTCCAGACGCCGACGATCAGCAGCGCCGGCAGCGCACACCAGAGCGCCGTCAGCATGCCGTAATACGAAGGCAGGGAATGCAGGTCTCGTTGACCGCGACGTCCGCCCACGACCGCAAAGGAACGCGCGCGGCCGGTGCGATACGCGATCGCGGCCAGTATCAATACCGCCAGCACCAGGGTCGAAGCGGACATCTGGATCGAGCTAGCCCCTCTTGCCTGAGTTGTCTTTGGTTTCCGAACCGGGGCTGCACAAGATGTATCGCCAGCGGCTCGCGGTCAACAATCGCGGATTGGCGCCATCCCGCAAGTCTGCGCACCCGCCCCCAACGGTCTACGGACCCCGTGTTACGACAGCGTTACAGCCCCCTACTCAGGCGGGAGGGCGTCAATCCGCCCTCCCATACCCAGGACCGCTCAGAACTTGACGTTAAAGTCGATTTGATAGCGGTCGTAGTCGAGATCGTTCGTCGGAACACCAGCCACGTTGGTCGGCACGTCGATGAACCGTTGATTGAGGAAATAGGTCCCATTCAGGGTCCAGTTCTTTGCGGGCGCATAGACGAACTTGAATACACTGCCGTCAACGTCCGTCAGCCCGCCGCCAAAGTCTGAGTCCACGAACTGGCCGAAGAGCGCATCCTTTTCGGTCTTCTGATAGGCGTACCCGAACTCCCAGGTCCTCGGGTTGCTCGCACGTCCGATGGTAAAGCCGGCCGCGTAGGCGGTGTTCAGATCGTCTGCCGCAGTATTTTCAGCATAGTTCGCAAACACCACCAGGGGGATCTTGCCGAGGCCGAATTCGGCCTGGCCCAGCACTTCGTAGATTTCGAAATCGTTGACCAGTCGAGCGCAGTTGTCGCCAACGTTGATCGTCGAGTTGCCATTCGCGCTGTTGGCGAAGAAAGTGTTGTTGACCTGCCCGGCCGGGCAGATCGCAGGCGCCATTACAGAGGGCGCGATGATGGACACGACTTCGTTCTGCACCGCGCCCAGATCGTAGTACATGAGCGCGCCCGTGAGCTTGACCGGGCCGACATCAGCCTTCAGGCCGACCTGGGCACCGACCATGTTCGAGTCCGACATGGTGGCGTTCTCCGACAGCCAGTAGCCGAACGCACTGCCGAAGAAGGCACCATGTGCGTACTTCACGGCTCCGCCCTCCGGCGTGAGGTCCGGATCCCAGAAGAACGTGCCTACGCGCTGATGCGGGTAAGGCATCTTGCCGAGCTGTACGTTCAGCCCGTTTGCGGGTGCCCAATCGAGATACGCAAGATCGATAGCGACGCCCTTGCGATCCCAGCCGCTGCCCAGGCTCTGGTTGGTGGATCTCGGATCGTTGTTGCCGCCACTGGTAGCAAGCTGCAGCGTGGTGCTGATCGTGTCATTGATCTTGGCGGTCAGGCCGAAGCGCGCGCGGATGCGCTGGCGGGTCTGATCGTTGACTGCCTCCTCCGGGTCGACATTTTCATGCCGGTAGCGGAAATCGCCCTTCCAGGTGACGCGCGAGGCCCAGTCCATGCTCTTGGTGCGCGAGCTCACCTGCGCCAGCGCATCGGTCTGGCGATCGTTCGTTTCCTCGAGCGCCTTGCCCTTCGTCTCCAGCTCCTGGTTCTTGGCTTCGAGCTGCTCGTTCTGTGTCTTCAGCGCCTGGTTCTGCTGTTCCAGCGCGTCGAGGCGCTGGTTGACCTGTTGCAGCGCCCGGCGCAGCTCAGCGAGATCGGCATCCGTCGCACCCCACGACGTCATTGGTACGACCAGGATCGAGGTTATGAGAGCGGCCGTGAGCAGATTGCTTTTCATGAGTTATCTCTCTCTCGGGTGGAGATCAAAGCCTGAGGCTCTTCATCGCGGTGGCATCGGCGCGCACTTTCTTGGCGTCCGACGCAGGCAGGGGGATCAGACCCTTGTCAGCGAGATATCCTTCAGTGCCGAACGCCTTGTCGCTCGTGTACTCCTGAACGAATTCGGTCAGGCCCGGAATGACGCCGACGTGAGCCTTCTTCACGTAGAAGTACAGGGCGCGCGAGACCGGATACTTGGCCGAGGCGATGCTGTCGAACGTCGGGGCAATGCCTTCGACGCTCGCGCCCTTGATCTTGTTGGCGTTCTCTTCCAGGAAGCTGTAGCCAAAAATGCCGACCGCCGTCGGGCTCGCTACCAGCTTCTGCACGATGACGTTGTCATTCTCGCCGGCCTCGATGTAGGCGCCATCCTCGCGGATGCCGTCGCAGACCGCCTTGTAGCGCTTCTCATCGACTTCCTTGAGTTCCTTGAGCCACGCAAAAGTGGAACAGCCCGATTCCATTACGAGCTCCACGAACGCGTCGCGCGTGCCGGAGGTCGGCGGCGGGCCGAGTACTTCGATTTTCTCGGCAGACAGCGCGGAGTTGACGTCCTTCCAGGTCCGGTATGGGTTATCGATCAGGCTCGACGGATTGGCCGGGTCAGGTACCTTCTTCGCCAGCGCCAGGTAGATATCCTTGCGAGTCAAGGCGAACGACGGCGCGCTGTTCGCGTTGGCCAGCACGATGCCATCGAATCCGATCTTGACTTCGAGGATGTCCTTGACTCCGTTCTTGGCACATGTATCGACTTCGACGGGCTTGATTCGCCGCGAAGCGTTGGCGACATCGGGGTGTTGTGGCCCCACGCCACCGCAGAACAGCTTGAGGCCGCCGCCGGTGCCGGTGCTTTCGACCTTGGGGGTCTTGAACTTGCCGGCGCGACCAAACTGCTCCGCTACGGCGGTAGTAAAGGGGTAAACGGTGGAAGAACCGACGATGAAGATGTAATCGCGCGCGGCTTGCGCCTGGGCCAGCCCTGCAACGACGACGCTGGCGGCGCCGGCCGCGATCAGCAGTTTCTTGAACACGTTGAGCCTCCGGTTTGGACCTGGGTGCATGCCCCTCGGACGGGGTTTGTTGCGTGCAGAATTTGCTCGCAATATTTCGGCGAGCGTTATAAGCGGGAATTGTTACAGCGGCATGTCAGGCGTCCGGATGCCGGCCAAGCCCATGTTCCTCAACGGGGTGAGTCCGGTCCGGGTCACCGGGGTTGATCTCACCCTTGCAGGCCGCTGGCGCTTGACATCTGCCTGTCATGAAGCGGCCATGCCGCCAACCGCGCAGGCCGCAAATCGCGCCACGCAGGCGGTTTGCGCTTGCAGCCGAGCCAGAATCTTCTTATAAAGCCGCGCGCCCATGCCAAGTCCGGAGACGTTCGCGCCCCGATGTCCGACGCCCTCGACCTGACTCAGGACCTCATCTCACGCGCCTCGATCAGTCCCGCCGACGGCGGTTGCCAGCAGCTCCTGAGCGAACGCCTCGAACGGGTCGGTTTCACCGTGGAGCGCATGCGCTTCAACAGCGTAGACAATTTCTGGGCGCGCCACGGCAGCACCGCGCCACTGTTCTGCTTCGCAGGCCACACGGACGTGGTGCCCACCGGCCCGCTGGAAGAATGGGGTACCGACCCGTTCACACCGGTGGTACGCAATGGGATTCTTTACGGCCGCGGCGCGGCCGACATGAAGAGCGGCCTCGCCGCCATGCTTGTCGCCTGCGAACAGTTCGTGCGCGAGCATCCCCGGCATCGCGGGTCGATCGCGCTGCTCATCACGAGCGATGAAGAAGGTCAGTCAGTGGACGGCACGCGTCGCGTCATTGAAGCGCTGCAGGCGCGTGGTGAGCGGATCGACTTCTGCGTCGTGGGCGAACCGTCCAGTGAGACGCGGCTCGGCGATACCATCAAGATCGGGCGACGGGGCTCGCTGAGCGGGCGCCTGACGGTGCACGGCGTTCAGGGCCACGTCGCATATCCGCAGCTTGCGGACAATCCGATTCACGCTCTCGCTCCAGCACTCGTGGAATTGACTACTCGTGTCTGGGACGCGGGCAACGAGCACTTCCAGCCGACGAGCTTTCAGGTCTCGAATCTCAACGCAGGGACAGGCGCCCCGAACGTGATTCCGGGTGAGCTCAAGGCCCGCTTCAACATTCGCTTTTCCACCGAGCAAAGCGTTGCTGGCCTGAAACAGATCGTGGAATCGATTCTCGACCGGCACCGGGTGAAGTACACGCTTGAATGGTTCCTGTCAGGTGACCCGTTCTTCACTCCACCGGGAATGTTGTCGGACGCCGTCGCTCGGGCGGTGCGCGAAGTCACGGGCCTGACACCATCGCTCTCAACCGGCGGCGGAACCTCGGACGGACGCTTCATCGCACCAACCGGCGCCCAGGTGGTGGAGCTTGGCGTCATCAATGCCAGCATTCACAAGGTCAACGAGCACGTCATGGTCGAGGACATCCCGCGCCTGCAGCGAATCTACGAGCGGCTGATAGAACTGCTGCTCGCTTGAGAGTCCGCCTGCCTGCTAGCGGATGATCGGTTCCACTCGCCGCCGGCGCATTGAAGGCACGCTGCTGGATGACTCCCGCCAGTTGACGATGACACCGGCGCTACCGAGCACTGCGCAACAAATGAGCACCCACCACGGCATGCTCAGGCCGAGAAACGACCAGTTGATCGTCGCGCACTCGCCGGAACCGGTGAGCACCTTGCGAATCACTTCCGTCACCGGGAATACCTCGAACATGTACTCGAGTGTCGCCCCACAGGAGGGAACGCTGCCCGGTGGCAGGCCCTGAATGTAGATGTGACGAGCCGCCACACCGATGCCCGCAAGTGAGCACAACGCGATGAGAAAGGCGTAGACCCGGGCACCAGTCGTCCGCGGCTGATGAATAGCTGCCAGCAAGAAGACGCAGCCCAACGCGAATACCGCAACGCGCTGAAAGATGCACAGCGGGCAGGGCTCGAGGTGCTGCACGAACTGCAGGTAGTACGCGTAGCCCAGCAGCAGCGCGCACGCGAGCGCGCCAGCAAAGTTCAACACCCAGCGTCGCATGCTTCAGTGCGCGTCGGCCTGCAGCTCGCGCTCGACGTCATCGAGAGAGGTGTGGCGCACATCCTTCCCATGCACCATGTAGATCACGTATTCGCAGATGTTCTTGGCGTGATCGCCGATGCGCTCGAGCGCCCGAACTACCCACATCACATCGAGGGCGCGCCGGATGGTGCGCGGATCCTCCATCATGAACGTGATGCACTGGCGCTGGATGGCCTCGTACTCTTCGTCGACCACCTTGTCCTCCTGTGCCACGCTGAGCGCCGCTTGTGCATCCAGACGCGCGAACGCATCGAGCGCCCCGTGCACCATCTCGGAGACCATGCGGCCAAGATGCTTGACCTCGCGGTACTTGTCGGCAGGACGTTCCATCGACGCGAGACGGGAGGCGATGTAGCCGATCTTCTCGCCTTCGTCCCCGATGCGCTCCAGGTCGGTGATGGTCTTGATGATCGCCACGATCACGCGCAGGTCGCCGGCGGTCGGTCCACGAGTGGCGAGAATGCGGCTGGCCTCCTCGTCGATCGTGACCTCCATGCCGTTGACCTTGTAATCGTCCATCGCCACCGATTCGCCCAGCGTGCTGTCACCCTCCACCAGGGCCGTGATGGCCTTCTGCAGCTGTTGCTCCACGAACCCGCCCATCGTGAGCACCTTGTTGCGCAGGCGCTCGAGGTCCTCGTTGAAGCGGCGCGAGATGTGGTGCGAAAGATCAGCAGTTTCCATCGCGATCTCCGGAGCCGCGGCGAGCGGCCGTTGGCGTGAGTGTACTACGTCGCGAAACCCAAGGGATGGGAGGTCGGCCCCACTACGCAGCCAGCCATCTCATCGTGACGGCCGCCTTACGCTGCGATTACAGGTTCATGACACGCGACGGGCTGGAGACATAAGACGCCGTCCGATCGCTAGCGTCGAGCGTCCCGCTCGTGCTCCTTGAACCACGCATAGGTCGAACCGATGCCCTCCCTGAGGCCGATCTTCGGCTCCCAGCCGAGTGCCCTGATGCGCGAAATATCGAGGAGCTTGCGCGGCACTCCATCCGGCTTCGATGGGTCCAGAGCGACACGACCCTTGAAGCCCACCGCGTCACTCACCAACTCCGCGAGTTCGGCGATAGACACGTCCTCCCCGGTCCCGATGTTGATCGGTGCTTCCTCGCTGTAGAGCTTCATCAGCAGCAGCACGGCTGCAGCAAAATCGTCGACGTGCAGGAATTCGCGGCGTGGCTTGCCGGTGCCCCATACGACAACCTCCGCCGCGCCTGCCTGACGGGCATCGTGAAAGCGACGGATCAACGCCGGCAGCACGTGTGATTCGGTGGCGCTGAAGTTGTCGTGCGGGCCGTAGAGATTCGTCGGCAGCACCGCGATCGCGTCAAAGCTGTGCTGGCGCCGATATGCCTGGCACATCTTGAGCCCTGCGATCTTGGCAATGGCGTACCACTCATTGGTCGGCTCGAGCTCGCCAGTGAGCAGGTACTCCTCCTTCATCGGTTGTGGGGCAAGGCGCGGATAGATGCAGCTCGACCCCAGGAACACCAGCTTGCTGACCTCGAACCGGTGCGCAGCATCGATCACATTGGTCTGGATCTGCAGATTATCGCGGATGAATTCTGCCGGCCGGCTGTTGTTCGCGTGGATGCCGCCGACGCGCGCCGCCGCGAGTATGACAACCTCCGGGCGCGTGCTGTCGAAGAACCGGTCGACATCACGCTGGCTGCGCAGGTCCAGTTGCTTGCTGGTCTGCGTGATCAGATTGCTGTAGCGCTCGGCTTGCAGCTGGCGCAGGATCGCCGAGCCCGCAAGTCCGCGATGCCCGGCCACATAGATCAGGGACGATTTGTTCACGGGCGACATGATAGCCGCCCGCGTTGCATTCCTCATTCCGCACGAACCGCGAGGGCCGTCGCACCGGGAATACTGACGCGTGGCTGCAGATTGCCAAGGAACTGTTGGGTGGCGCGTTCCCACGTGAAGCCCTGCGCATACTGGCGACAAGCCTCGCGATCCAGCGTCAGCGCGCCCGCAATCGCTGCCTGCAGATCCTCGTGCAGACAACCACTGATTCTCTCTTTCACGACATCGATCGGGCCCACGACCGGGAAGGCGGCAACCGGCGTGCCGCAGGCCATCGCTTCGAGCAACACGATGCCAAAGGTGTCCGTACGGCTCGGAAACACGAACACGTCTGCGGCCGACAGGTGCCGTGCCAGCTCTTCGCCGTACTTGTAGCCAGTAAATACTGCAGCCGGATAGCGCTTGCTCAGCGCTTCCAGCGCCGGCCCACCCCCGACGACGTACTTGGTGCCGGGCGCCTCGAGCTCGAGAAATGCCTCCAGGTTCTTTTCCACTGCGACGCGCCCCGCATACAGGAGGATCGGCCGCGGTGCATCCAGCAGTTCCCGCGGATACGGTCGAAACACCGCCGCGTCGACACCGCGCGTCCACAGAGCGATGGTGCGAAAACCACGCGTTTCCAGCTGACGGCGCATACGCTCGGTCGCTACCATCGTGCGCGCCGCTTTGCCATGGAAGCGGCGCAGGAACGCGTAGCTCCAGCTCTCCGGAATTGGAAAGCGCGCCCGCACGTACTCGGGAAACTGCGTGTGGTACGAAGTCGTAAATGGATGGCCGGTCCGCAGGCACCATGCACGAGCGGCCTGCCCAAGCGGGCCTTCGGTTGCGATATGCACCGCCTGAGGCGCAAAGCCTTCGAGTCGATGTGCTACCTGCCGTCCCGAAAAGAGCGCGAGGCGGATCTCCGGATAGGTCGGGCACGCAATGGTGCGAAACGCCTCGGGCGTAACGAGCAATAGCTGATGCCCGAGCTTTTGCAGCCCAGCCACCGTGCACAGGAGTGTAGTGACGACGCCGTTGGTCTGCGGTCGCCAAGCGTCGGTGATCAGGGCGATCTTCATCGGGGAGCGAGACTGCGCCGACGCTGGGCTGACGAAGCGCGTCGCGTCAAGCGGCCCGTTCGATCAGCGGCGCCAGCCGTTCGCGCTGCTCGACCCAGTTCCAGAGCGACAGCCGGCCGTTGAAATCCTCCACCAGGACACTGCAGCTCTCGACCCAGTCGCCATCGTTGCAATAGAGAATGCTGTTGAGTTGCGTCAGTGCGGGCCTGTGAATGTGTCCGCACACGATTCCATCCACGCCCCGCCGGAACGCGGCATGCGCCACCGCATGCTCAAAGCTCGCGATGTACTGCACGGCGTTGCGGCTCATGTGCTTGAGATGCGACACGAGCGAGAAGTGCGGGAAACCCAATGTCCGGCGCACCGAGTTCACGTGCCGGTTGAGCCACAGCAACGAGTCGTACACCCAGATACCCAGCCGCGCGAGCCAACGACTGCACTGCACGACGCCGTCGAATTCATCGCCGTGCAGGACCAGGAGCCGCCGGCCGTCGGCGGTCTCGTGCACGTACTCGCGGTGAATCTCGAGGTTCCCGAACACGGAGCCGTCGAGCTCCCTGAATACGTCGTCGTGATTGCCGGGCACGTAGATCACCCGCGTGCCGTGCTTCGCCTTGCCGAGAAGCGCGCGGATGACGTTGTTGTGCGCCTGTGGCCAGAAAACATTCCGACTGAGGCTCCAGACGTCGACCACATCGCCCACGAGGAAGAGCCTCTCGACCTGCACGCTTTTCAAGAACTCGAGCAGCAAGTCCGCCCGGCAGCCCCGGGTGCCGAGATGAACATCAGAAAGGAACGCGGATCGCAGTCGCAGTGTGGGCACGTGGCTCATGCCGCTCCCTATATAGAAGAGAGAACCGGCCACGAGCCTGCAGGCGGCGCGTTACATGGACTTGAAACCTAAGCTACGATTTCTTTACAAGGCGAGAGGTTACGTGATTTAGTTCACACAGGGACGCAGGATCCGGCGACAACCCGCCAATCGGACGGCCCTCCCTACCCCTCTGCAG
>CAVPJQ010000016.1:0-77563 GCA_963705495.1 uncultured Gammaproteobacteria bacterium
TGGCGAAGGGGTGGACTGTGGTGGACATGAAGAAGGACTGGAAGCGGATCTATCCCTTCGACCAATGAGCGACGCGCCTGGCATGCAGCTGCTACGCATGCTCCGGCAGGCACTGATCTTCCTTCTGTACGCTGTTATCGGCGCCGTGCTGGCTGGCGTTGTGGGGTTCGTCTGGCTGGGGGTCAGGGACAAGCCCGACCTCAAGCCGTGGCACACAGCGTCGCTGCACGAGGAATTCACCCGAACGGATAGCCCCCGGGTCAATACGCTCGAGGCATATCGCAAGCTCGAAGAGCGCCTGTTCGGGGAGCTCCAGAGCGAGGTCTATCAGCGCACGGACCCATCAGACCGGCTGCAACTCAACCGCTATTCCGCAGGCAGCCGCGTCGATCCGACGGCTTTCACCGAGAACTTCAACCGCACATTCGAGCTCACGGCTGATGCACCACGCGCTGGCGTGATCCTGATTCACGGCCTGACGGATTCGCCGTACGTGTTTCGAGCCGTCGCTTCGCGCCTGCATGAGCGGGGCTGCTGGGTGGTGGTGCTGCGTCTTCCCGGACATGGCACGGCACCATCGGCGCTCACGCACATCGACTGGCGGGATTGGGCGGCTGCAGTGCGGATGGCCGCCAAGGACCTGCGCAAGCGCCTCCCGGCGCAAACTCCGCTCTATCTCGTGGGATTTTCGACCGGTGCAGCGCTCGCGGTGGAATACTCACTCGCGCGCCTCGAGGGCGAACAGTTGCCGGGTGCTGACGCGCTGGTCCTGCTGTCGCCCGCCATCGGTGTCGATCCGCTCGCGTGGCTTGCCGTCTGGCAAGAACGTGCGTCAATGCTCCCTGGCCTCGGAGAAGTTGGCGTGGCTCGACCTCATTCCCGAATACGACCCCTACAAATACAACTCCTTTCCGGTGAGGGCCGGCCGCGAGATCTACACGCTGACGCAGGTCATCGACGAACGCCTTACGACGGCTTGCTGCCCATGGACCTGTGCGTGGCTTCCCGCGCACGCTGGTGTTTCAGTCCCTGGTTGATGCGACGGTCTCGCCGCATGCCGTGGTGCAGGTCTTTCTCGGCCGCCTGGCGGGGGAAGGCCATGAGCTGGTGATCTTCGATGTGAATCGGCGCGCCGACGCGCAAGCGTTCCTGCGCGCGGGGGTGCGCAGCCCAATCCAACGGTTGATGTCTGCGCAGGAATTGCCGTTCGGAGTGACGCTGATTACGAACGAAAGCGAGACAGTCGACGACCTGGTGGCGTTGCACCGGCCCTCTCACGGCGCCACGGAACCTGCAATTCCGATCGGACTTAGCTGGCCGCCCGGCATGTTCTCGCTCTCGCACACGGCGCTGCCGATCGCACCGGACGATCCCATCTATGGCAGCGAACGCCCTGACACCGCCAGCACGGTTTACCTGGGAAGACTCGAGCTATTGGGCGAGCAGGGCCTGTTGACGGTGCCGACCAATGCGCTGGTGCGGTTGCGGTTCAACCCATTCTTTGCCGACGAGGAACGGCGCATCGAGCAGTTCCTGGGAGTGTCAGGCGATACCCGCTGAGGTGGCGAGGGCCACGGAAGTTGGGGCCGGCTGTTCCTCGTCAGGGCGTCTGCGCCCTCACCGCGTCGAGCCGCTTCCTCAGGAGCCGCGCCCAATCGCTGATCAGCATACGTGCGTCCGCAGAATTCGTGACACTGCTCGACACCTGGAGCATCCCGGCGTTGCCGCGGGCCTCGCGAGCGTCCGCAACTCGCGCGAGGATCGCGCCAGTCTCCGAGTCCCGCAATTCGGCGATGAGCGTGGCATGGCCGGCGTTCATGACATAGGTGCGCGAGCGGCCCGGCTCCATCGTGTCGGGCGCATTGGCGTAGACGTCGACGAGCGCCGCGGAAACTCGCAGCACATCCGGCGCGGCTTCCGTGACGACTGGGTAGCCGTCTCTTCTTTTCCAACTCCTCCTTGAATGTCTTGTTGAACAGCGTCGGCCAGTTCAGTGCGGATTTTTTCCCGCTCCTCGGCGCTCAACTTCATTCGCGAGCCGGTCTTCTCGGGATCCCAGTCCTTGCTGAAAGCCACTTGCGTGGGATCGAGCATCACACGCTTGTACGGGGCAAGACTGGCCCCAGGACGCACATAGGCGACATCGATGCCCTTCACTTTGGTCAGGTGAAGACCATCCTCGGTGACTTCAGGCGGTTTCTCAGCGAATGCCGTTGTGGCGCTGAGCAGTCCGATATGCAGCAGTGCGGCGGCAGCAACCAGTGGGCATGCTCGTCCGAGAGTCAGTTTCACAAGTCTCTCCTTGAATACCAGGCTGAGGTCGGCGTGACGATACCCATGGCCGACTGCGGCACGCAACGCGTGAGGCGCGCAGCGGGTTCCGTAATCTCCACAGTGGGGTGAGCCGCGTTTAGCGGGTAGTCTGCGCTCCGGGCCTGAGTGAGGCAGTCATGCGGCGCGCATCCTTGCGATTCCTGCGGTTACTCACGCTCCTGTTGACGGCAGGAGTGTTCTCATTCCTGGCCCTGGCACAGGAGGCTGCCCCGCCGCCCGCGGGCGCGGCGGCGACGGGCGCGCCGGACAAGCCGCTTTTCAAGCCCGAGGAACTCGAGCAGATCGTCGCGCCCATTGCCCTTTACCCGGACTCGCTATTGGCGCAAGTGCTGATGGCATCGACCTATCCGCTGGCGATCGTCGAGGCAGCGCGCTGGTCGAAAGCACATCCTGACGTCAAGGGCGACGCCGTCGCCAAGGCCGTGGAGAAGGAGGACTGGGACCCCAGCGTCAAGTCGCTGGTCGCGTTCCCCGAAGTCCTCACGATGATGGATGAGAAAGTCGACTGGACGCAGAAGCTCGGCGACGCATTCCTGGCGCAACAGAAGGAGGTCATGGACGCAGTGCAACGCCTGCGCACTCGGGCGAAGGATCAGGGCAACCTGAAGAGCTCGAAAGAACAGACCGTCAAGACCGAACCGGCACCTGCGGGCTCGCCGAACCCGACCACTATCATCATCGAGCAGGCAGACCCCGAAGTCGTCTACGTGCCCACTTACAATCCGACAGTGGTCTACGGCGCGTGGCCATACCCGGCCTATCCGCCGTACTACTACTACCCGCCGTATTACGCAGGCGGTGCGTTCTTCTCTTTCAGCATGGGCGTTATCGTCGGCGGCGCCATTTGGGGCAACTGCAACTGGGGGAGCAGCGATATCGACATCGATGTCAATCGTTACAACGATTTCAATCGTAACGAGATCAACAACGGCAATCGTGGCGACCGTGGCAACCGTGACCAGATCAACGGCGGCAACCGCAACAACGGCAAGTGGGAGCACAACGCCGCCAATCGCAAGGGCGTCGAATACCGCGATTCCAAGAGCCAGCAGAAATACGGGGGTGCGAGCAGCCGCGAAGCGGTCCAATCGCGCGAGGCGTATCGCGGTCGCGCGGAGCAGGGGCGTCAGCAGATCGCACGCGAAGGGACGGCCAATCAACGTGACCTGGCCGGTAATCGCCTCGATACCAGCAGTCGCGACGCCAGCGGCAACCGCGATCTTGGCGGCCAGTCGCGTGATCTCGGCGGGCAATCGCGTGATCGAGGCGGTCAGACACGTGATTCCGGCGGTCAGTCGCGTGATCTCGGCGGCGGCAGCCAGAGTCGCGACCTCGGTTCTTCGAATCGGTCACGCTCACCGGACGCTTTCAGCGGTGTCGGCAGCGGCTCGGGCACACGAGCGCAAAGCAGCCGGGGTGCGTCAAGCCGCGGCTCAAGCGGCATGTCGCGCGGCGGCGGGCGTCGTCGCTAAGCAACGGAGGGACCGCCATGCGCCGGCTTGCAGTTCGAATTCTCCTCCTGGCGATCATTACTTTGAGCGCATGCAGTCGATCGCACATCCAACAGAAAGATTTCGCGTCCGCAGATCAGGCCATCCAGGCGTTGGTGAGCGCCGTGAGATCCGGTGATACACGGACGATGCTCGAAGTGCTGGGAGGCGACGCCAAGCCACTGATCGAGTCGGGTGACCCGGTGCAGGACGGCAATGCACGCGCGTTGTTCGTGCGCGAGTACGAATCTCTCAACTCGCTCCTGAGCACTCCGGACGGTCTGACGATCCTTCAGGTGGGGTCCGATAACTGGCCATTCCCATTCCCTCTGGTCCAAGAGGGCGAGCGCTGGCGCTTCGACAGTTCTGCGGGCGTGGAAGAGATCATCAATCGTCGAGTCGGCCGCAACGAGCTGTCGACGATCCAAGCATGCCTGGCATTCGTGGATGCGGAACGCGAGTACTACCTGCGCAACCCCGAAAATGATCCCCTGTTCCATTACGCGCGCCGGCTGCTGAGTACCGAGGGGCACAAGGATGGGCTCTATTGGCCGGTCGCCGAGGGTGAAGAGCCGAGTCCTCTGGGCGAGGAGTTCGCACGCGCGCGCGCTGAAGGGTACTTCAAGGACGAAGTGCCCAAATCGACACCCTTTCATGGCTACGTGTATCGCGCGCTCGAAGCGCAAGGCCCGAACGCGGTGGGCGGCGCGTACCAGTACGTGGCGCACGACAAGATGATCGGTGGCTTCGCGCTCGTGGCTTATCCGGCGGAATACGGCACGAGCGGTGTGATGACGTTCATCGTGAATCACCAGGGAGTGGTGTTCTCCAAGGATCTCGGACCGGACACTCAGCGACTCGCCGGTGAGATGAAGGCCTTCGATCCCGACGACACCTGGAAGCGGGAAGCCGCCATCTAGGCACGAGACACCTGTCGACAGTCTCGCTCGACACGTGTCTTGTGCGAGTGGACTACCATGTGCGCATGAGATTCCGGTCTTGTCTGGTCACTTCGTTACTGTCCCTCTTACCCGTGGCGGGCCACACAGCGGCGCGCGTCGAGGATGGTCCCTCATGGCGAGTGCTCATGGTCTATTCCTATGGCCGGGACTTTGCGCCCATCAATGTCGCGGGAGAACGGTTTCGCAGCGAGCTGGTGCGCCGTGCCAAGCGTCCGATCGAGTTCTATGAGGCTTCGTTGGACAGTGCGCGACTGCGAAGTGTCGCTGAGCGCGAGGACGAGGTGCTCACGACCTACCTGACTGAAAAATTCTCCAGCCATCGGCCGGACCTCGTGGTTACGATCGGCGCCCCCGCAGCTCGCTTCCTGCTCGCCAACCGGCCTCGGCTGTTCCCTTCGGTTCCGTGCCTGATCGGCGCTGTCGACCCGCGCATGATTGCAGCACAGCCGCTCGGTGCGCTCGATGCGGCAGTAACGGCTCATATCGATCTGCCCGCCATCATCGACACGATCCTGGCGTTGCGCCCTGAAACTGACCACGTCACGATCGTCTTCGGCGCTTCTGATAACGAGATGCGCTGGCGCGATGCCGCGCAACACGACCTCGTTCCCTATCGCGGGCGCGTCGATTTTGACTACACCAACGACTTGTCATTGGACGAGATCCGCGATCGCCTGGCCACGCTTTCAAGTCGGTCGGCAATCCTGTTCGGGGTTCTTGCTGTAGATGCTGCAGGTGTCGCTTATGAGCAGGATCACGCACTGATCGAACTGTCCGCAGCAGCCCGCGCGCCGATGTTCGGTCTTTTCGATACCCAGCTCGGCAAGGGCATCGTGGGCGGGTCCCTGGTGTCGCTTACTCGCGTAGGCGACGCGATGGCGGGGACTGCCATGCGGATTCTTGACGGGGAGGCTGTGAGCAAGCTTCCGAGCGTAGATATTGCTGGCGCCAGCATGCTGTACGACTGGCGCCAGCTGGTGCGCTGGAAGATTCCGGAGTCCCGGCTACCACCCGCCAGCATCGTGCTGCATCGCCCCGCGACGCTTTGGGAGCAGTACGCGGGGATCGTCACCGCTGTGTCCGCGATCATCCTGGTGCAGATGGCGTTCATCGCCGTGCTCGGCGTGCAACACCGCCGGCTCAGAGCAGCCGAAAAGGAGACCCGTGACTTGAGCGCACGCCTCCTGTCGGCGAACGAGGATGAAAGGCGACGCCTGGCGCGCGATCTGCATGACGACTTCAGCCATCGTATTGCCCGCCTGTCGATGGATGCCGCGCAGCTCGAACGCTCTGAACGCCTGAGGGACGAGCCGCGCATCGTGCACAACATTCGCGAGGAGCTCAGCCATCTGGCCGAAGACATTCACGATGTCTCCCACCGCCTGCATCCGACGACACTCGAGGATCTCGGTCTGGCTGACGCGCTGCGCACCGAGTGCGACCTGTTGGCACGCTCCGCGGCACTCAAGATCGTCGTGGAAGTGGACGCTGTCCCGGAGCAGCTCCCGTCGGAGATCGCCCTGTGTGCCTTCCGCGTGGCACAGGAAGCACTGCGCAATGTCAGCCGGCACGCCAGGGCCAGTACTGTCGACCTTTCGGTCAAAGCCTCAAACGGAAGTCTGTCCCTCGCGGTGCGCGACGACGGGGTGGGATTCGATCCGACCGTGCAACGTGGTGTGAGCCTGGGTCACGCCAGCATGCGTGAGCGCGTGCGCCTACTGGGTGGTGTGGTGGAGATTCACAGTGCGCCCGGTCGCGGTACAACGATCCAGACCCACATTCCACTGACTGTGACAATCTCATGAACCCCCGCGTCTTGCTCGCCGACGACCATCGCATCGTGGCCGAGGGGCTAAAGAACCTGTTGGCGCAGGATTTCGAGATCATGGGCATGGTCGAGGACGGCCAAGCGCTGATCGACGCGGCGAATCGTTTGCACCCCGACGTGATCGTGGCCGACATCACGATGCCTGGCCTGAATGGAATCGAGGCGCTCAAGATTCTCAAGGCCGGCGATCCGATGGTCAAAGTCGTCTTTCTGACCATGCACAGTGAAACCGCGTACGCGCGGCGTGCGCTCGACGCGGGCGCCTCGGGTTTTGTGCTGAAGCATTGCGCGCCAGAGGAGCTCGTGCTTGCCGTACGCGCCGCTCTTGCGGGCCAGCGCTTCGTGACGCCGGCACTAGCGGCGAAATTGCTGCCAGGCGGGGCCAGCGACGCGGCGGACGATCCTGCCCTCAGCCTCACAACGCGGCAACGCGAGGTATTGCGGATGGCCGCAGGGGGCAAGGTCGCCAAGCAGATCGCCACGGAGCTCGGAATCTCGGTGCGCACCGTCGAATTTCACAAGTATCACTTGATGGAAACGCTGGGACTGCGGACCAACGCCGAACTGGTCCACTTTGCCATCAAGCACGGAATCATCGACCTCTAGGCGATTCGGGCACCAGGGCAGACAACGCTTCCGCGTCTGAATGCAATTCGAACGAGTTCTCCCCGGTGCTGTCGGATGGGTGCCACGTTGCCCCAAAGGGCAATTGTCGCGACGGTATCTGCGGTCTATACGTGGGGTAGCAGGGAACTCTCCGAGTAGTCCCAAGGTGGACACCTGCCTAACCTTTATCTGGGTTACTTCGGACAAGGACTTGGATTCCCAGTCCTGAGGGAGACGCCATGATGCAAAGTACGGGGTCGCGCCCGCTCGCCCGGCGAGTCCTGATCGTAGATAACGCTCTCGCTGACGCGACTAACGCTGCAGCGCGCAGCGTGCGCGGCCTGGCGACGGAGCTGCGAGCTCGAAACATGGAAGTCGTGGAGTCACTGTCGTGCGAGGACGGGCTGGCCACGGTCGATCTCCGATTCGGGCATCCACTGCATTCTGCTCAACTGGACCCAGGGCGCGAATGACAGCAGCACGCACCAGGCGGCGACCGAGCTATTGCGCGCGGTGCGGGCACGCAACGCCAAGGTGCCCATCTTCCTCCTGGCCAGTCGCAAACTTGCGGGCACCGTCAGTGTCGAGGTTGCCACGCTGGCGGATGAGTTCGTGTGGATCTTCGACGACACCGCGTCGTTCATCAGCGGCCGCGTCGAGGGTGCCATCGAGCGCTACGTGGAGGCGCTGCTGCCGCCTTATGCGGCCGCATTAGCGCGCTATAACCGTGAACGCGAGTACTCGTGGGCGGCACCCGGTCACCAGGGCGGTGTCGCGTTCCTCAAGTCGCCTGTGGGTCGCGCGTTCTTCGACTTCTTCGGCGAGAACCTGTTTCGCACCGACATGGGCATCGAGCGCGGGGCGCTGGGTTCTGTACTCGGTCATAGTGGCCCGGTCGGTGAGAGTGAGCGCAACATTGCCCGTATCTTCGGTGCCGACCGTTCGTATTCGGTATTGAACGGCACTTCCGCGTCCAACCGCGCGATCATGTCGGCTTGCGTGGGCGATAACGAAATCGCGCTCTGCGATCGTAACTGTCACAAGTCCATTGAGCAGGGCCTCGCGATCACGGGCGGCATTCCGGTATTCCTGAGTCCGACGCGCAATCGCTACGGGATCATCGGACCCATTCCACCTGAGCGACTCGGCCCCGAAGCGATCGCGAAGTGCATCGCGGACAATCCGCTCGCGAAGTCCGCCACCCAAAAGCGGCCCGTGTACTCGGTGCTGACCAACTGTACTTACGACGGCATGTGTTACAACGCGGCGGAAGTCGAGACGCGGCTGGCGAAGAGTGTCGATCGCGTCCATTTCGATGAGGCGTGGTACGGCTACGCGCGTTTCAACCGGATGTACCGCGATCGCTACGCCATGCGTGGCGATCCCGCGACCCATCCGAAGGACGGACCGACAGTTTTTGCAACCCATTCGACCCATAAGCTGCTCGCTGCGCTGTCGCAGACCTCATACATCCACATCCGGGACGGACGCAGCGCGATCGATCACGGTCGCTTCAACGAGGCGTACTGCTCGCAAGCCAGCACCTCGCCGCTCTATGCGCTGGTTGCATCGAATGATATTGCTGCCGCTATGATGGACGGCCCGGGCGGACAGACACTCACCCAGGAAACCATCGACGAAGCGGTAGCGTGCCGACTCGCTTTCGCACGTGCCCGGCAGGAATTTCTGAAGAAGAAGGAGTGGTTCTTCGCGCCGTGGAATGCCGAGGAAGTACGCGATCCGGTCAGCAACCGGAAAGTGCCCTTTCACGAAGCGCCTGAAGAGCTGCTTACGACAGACGCGAACTGCTGGGTCCTGCACCCTGGCGAAAGTTGGCATGGGTTCGAAGGGCTGCCGGACGGCTATTGCATGCTCGATCCAATCAAGTTCGGCATCGTATGCCCGGGCATGAAGACAGATGGTCAACTCGACTCGTCAGGCATTCCGGCTGACATTGTGACCGCGTATCTCGGTCGGCACGGCATCGTGCCCTCGCGCACCACGGATCACATGGTGCTGTTCCTGTTCTCGATGGGTGTGACGAAGGGCAAGTGGGGCACGCTCCTTAACACGTTGCTCGATTTCAAGGTCGACTACGATCGCAACGCGCCGCTCGAGGAAGTGCTGCCGTCGATTGCCGCCAAGTCACCCGCCCGTTATGCGGGCAAGGGTCTGAAAGATCTTGGCGACGAGATGTGGCAACAACTGCGCAAGAGCAAACAAGGGCATTGGCAGGCGCAGGCGTATGCCACGCTGCCGAAGCCGGAGATGACGCCGCGCCGCGCATTCCAACGGTTGATGGCGGGGGACGCGGAGAAGGTCCCACTCAGTGAGATCGCCAATCGTGTGGTGGCCGTCGGCGTGATTCCGTATCCGCCCGGTATCCCGATCGTCATGCCCGGCGAGAGCATCGGCGCCGCTGACGGACCGTGGCTCACGTACCTGCGCACCTTGCAGGAATACGGCCACCTGTTTCCTGGATTCGCCAAAGAGGTCGAGGGCACCGAAGAAAAGGATGACGGCTACCACATCTATTGCGTGAAAGCGTGAGCCCGTAGCGGCAAACGAAGGAGAAGCGCGATGCAAGAACAGAAGAAGATGAACCTGATGCAGCTGACGTTCATGGTCGCCGTGAACATGATGGGCTCCGGCATCATCATGCTGCCGGCCAACATGGCGCAGGTCGGCGCAATTTCCCTGCTGTCGTGGATCGTGACTGCGCTTGGATCGATGGCCATCGCGTACGGCTTTGCACAGGCCGGCATTTTCAATCAGCGCAGCGGCGGCATGGCGGCGTATGCGGAAGACGCGTACGGCAAGGATGGATACTTCCTGGTGTTCTTCCTGTACTTCCTGTCGCTCGCCATTGGCAACGTCGCCATCGGCATTTCGGCCGTGGGCTATCTCGCGACTTTCTTCCCGGGAATGTCGGCGACTCCAATCGCAACGTGTATCAGTGTGATTGCCCTGCTGTGGCTGACGACAGTCGCCAACTTCGGCGGCCCCAGCCTGACCGGCAAGATCGGTTCGGTTACGGTCTGGGGTGTCATTCTTCCGGTGGGTGCCCTTTCCCTGATCGGCTGGTTCTGGTTCAGCAAAGAGACGTTCGCCGCCGCGTGGAATCCTCAGGGATTGAGCATCGGCGCAGGCATGAACTCCAGCATCGCGCTCACCTTGTGGGCCTTCCTGGGGATGGAATCGGCCGCTCAGAACTCATCGGCGGTGGAGAACCCGAAGAAGAACGTGCCGCTGGCTTGTTTGTTCGGCACCCTGGGCGCCGCCGTCGTCTACGTCCTCTCGACTACTGTGATTCAAGGAATCGTGCCGAATGCCGAGCTCGCGGAATCCACCGGTCCCTTCGGGCTCGCATACGCGAAGATGTTCAGTCCCACAGTGGGCATGATCATCATGGGACTCGCGGTCACGGCTTGTATCGGGTCGCTGCTCGGTTGGCAATTCACGATCGCGAACACCGGCAAGGCCGCCGCGGAAGAGCGCATGTTCCCGAAGTTCTTCGCCAAGGTGAACAAGATGGGCGCGCCGATCACCGGCATGCTCGTCTTGGGCGTCGTACAAACGCTGCTCGCGCTATCGACAATTTCACCGACGCTCAGTGAGCAGTTCAGCGCGCTCGTCAATCTCGCCGTGGTCACCAACGTCATCCCGTACGTCATAGCGCTCTCGGCGCTCGTGGTGATGATGAGGTCCGCCAAAGTTGCCCCGAACATTTTTCGGCGCAACGTTGTCATCAGCGTAATCGCGATGGGTTATAGCGTGTTTGCGCTCTATGCCTCGGGCAAGGACGCGGTGATGGGCGGCATGCTGGTGCTCGGTCTCACCTTCATCATCTGGGGATTCATTGCGCCCCGCTTTATGGCTCCGGCGTCAGCGTCAGCTGAGCGCGGTGCGAAAGCGTGACTACGGCGAGCATATCCGCACGAAAGGAGAACAATCATGCAAGTTGAGAGATCTGCAGCTTCGCGAGGCCATCAGCTCGCCTCGCGTGTCACCGCAGTGATCGCCGGCCTTTTCGTCTTACTCACCATGTTGCCGGCGTCTGCGGCAACACTCGATCAGATCAAGGAGACGGGCCATATCAAGTTCGGTTATTTCGCGGATGCTCGGCCCTTCACGCAGCGCAGCGACAGCGGTGCCGTCGACGGCTACTCAGCCGCGCTCTGCCAGTTGATCGCTGAGCAGGTGAAGCAACAACTGTGCGCTCTCCGATCTGACGGTGGACTGGGTGCCCGTCACGGCCGATAGCAACCTGCAGCAGGTGCAGCCGGGTAGCATCGACGTTCTGTGTACGCCTATCAGCGCGACACTGAAGCGCCGGCAGGATGTCGCGTTCTCCATTCCGGTCTTCCCGGGTGGCGTGCGGGCACTGCTGCGCGCTGATACGGCTGCGCAGCTGCGCGAAGCACTCGCCGAAAACCCCAACGTCCGGCCCGTGTGGCGCGGCTCACCCGCCGCAAAAGTGCTCGGTAAAAAGACCTTCGCAGTCGTGTCGGGGACCACGGCGGAGAGCTGGGTGACGAGTCGGATCGTGACGTTGCAGATCGACTCCAAGATCGTGTCAGTGGCGGATTATCGGTCGGCACTCCAGCAGCTGCGCGATGGCAAGGTGGACGGGGTCTTCGGCGATGGCGCCGTCATGCTGAGCGCCATGGACGAGTCCTCGCGCCAGGATTTCGTGCTGCTCGACCGCCTGTTTACGCGCGAACCGTTTGCTCTTGCGGTCCCGCGGGGACGACGAAGATTTTCGTCTTCTCGTCGATCGAACTCTCGGCCAGGTGTATGGCACCAACGGCTTTCGGACCCTCTACACGAAGTGGTTCGGTGAATTCAACGACAACACGCGCATGTTCTTCCTGTGGAATACGCCGACACCATGAAGCGCTACGCGTCGCGAGCGATTAAGCAGGGAAAGTGACCAGCAGACCTGAGGAGTAGTCGAAATGATTCAACGCAGCGTCAAGCGCCTGAGCATGCGTGCACTCATCGTGGACGATGAGCTCGGTACTCCGACCGCAGAGGGGCGCGCCGCGCGAGCGCTCGTACAGGAGATGCAGAGTCGCAACATCGAGGTCGTCGAAGCGACCTCGGCCGAGGACGGCACGTCCGTCATTACGTCGGACTCGGCTATCCACGCGGTGCTGATCGACTGGACGCTGGGTGATGACAAGGGTCATGCGCGAGCCCGCGCCTTTCTGGAATTCATCCGTTCTCGTAATGACAAGATCCCCATCTTCCTGATGGCGGAACGGGGTGAAGCCTCGGCCATCCCGGTGGAAGTGATGGAGATGGTCGATGAGTTCATCTGGACGCTGGAGGACACGGCGGCCTTCGTCGGCGGGCGCATCGCCGCTGCCATCCGCCGTTACGTCGAGCTCATGCTGCCGCCACTGGCCGCGGCCCTGATGCGCTTCACGCAGGAGTACGAATATTCCTGGCACACGCCTGGACACACGGGCGGCACCGCGTTTCTCAAGTCTCCGGTCGGCCGGATCTTCTTCGATTTTTTCGGCGAGAACCTGCTGCGCTCGGATCTTTCGATCAGCGTCGGGAGTCTGGGCTCGCTCCTCGATCACTCTGGCCCCATGGGCGAGCATGAAAGGTATGCGGCCCGCGTGTTCGGCGCCCATCGTACCTACAGCGTAACGAACGGCACCTCGATGTCGAACCGCGTGATCTTCATGGCAGCGGTTGCGCGTGACCAGATCGCGCTGTGCGATCGCAACTGTCACAAGTCGATCGAACACAGCCTCGTCATGACAGGGGCCATTCCCAACTATCTCGTGCCGCTGCGCAACCGGTACGGGATCATCGGCCCGATCCCGCCTGACCGTCTGAGCAAGGAAGCGCTCAAGGCCGCGATCAAGTCGAATCCGCTGGTGACGGAAGGACATCGACGCGCGACCCGTGCACTCGATCATCACGAACTCCACCTACGATGGCCTGTGCTACAACGCACGCCGCGTCGCAGGAGCTGCTCGACCCGAGCGTCGATCGCATCCATTTCGACGAAGCGTGGTATGCGTATGCGCGCTTCAATCCGCTGTATCGCGATCGTTACGCAATGCATGGCGATCCCAAGGATCACAAGGGACCGACGATCTTTGCCACGCATTCGACGCACAAGCTGCTGGCCGCGTTGTCGCAGGCGTCGTTCCTGCACATCCGCGACGGACGCAGCCCCATTCCGCATTCGCGATTCAACGAGTCCTACATGTTGCATGCGTCGACTTCCCCCCTGTATCCCATCATCGTGTCCAACGACATCACCGCAGCGATGATGGATGGGCCGGGTGGGCCGACGCTCACGAATGAGTCGATCCAGGAAGCCGTGGCGTTCCGGCAGACTATGGGCCGGGTTCATCGACAGTTCGCGCAGAAGCGCGACTGGTTCTTCAGGACCTGGAACGCTGACACCGTCCGCGGCGGCAAAGCCAGCAAGAAGGTGCGGTTCGAAGACGCTTCACCCGAGCAGCTGGCCACGGATCCGGAGTGCTGGGTGCTGCATCCGGGAGAAACCTGGCACGGCTTCGGCGATCTGGAAGACGATTACTGCATGCTCGACCCGATCAAGGTCTCGATTGTCACGCCTGGAGTGACTGACAAGGGCGGGCTTGACAAGCGCGGCATCCCGGCGAGTCTCGTCACTTCGTACCTCCACTACAAGGGCGTAGAGGTCGAGAAGACCACCGACTTCACGATCCTGGTCCTGTTCTCGATCGGTATCACGAAGGGGAAGTGGGGGACACTCCTCAACGCGTTGCTCGACTTCAAGCGCGACTACGATGGCAATGCGCCAGTCACCCAGGTGCTGCCGCACCTCGCGGCCGATGTGTACGGCACTCTCGGCCTGCGCGAGCTTGCCGACCAGATGTTTGCGCAACTCAAGGAGTCGCGGCAGACGCATTGGCTGGCCGAGGCCTTCTCGACGCTGCCAAGCCCCGCCATGACACCGAACGCGGCATTCCAATTCCTGGTACGCGATGAGATCGAGCATGTGCCGCTCGAGAAACTCGCCGACCGTGTCCTCGCTACCAGCGTCGTGCCATATCCGCCGGGCATCCCGATGCTCATGCCTGGCGAGTCGACTGGCGCGGACGATGGCCCGTATCTCGGCTACCTGCGGGCACTCTGGTCGTGGGACAAGCGTTTCCCGGGGTTCGGGCATGACACGCACGGGGTCGAGAATCGTGACGGCACCTACTACGTTCAGTGTCTGAAGCCGGGTGCTGAGCGAGGATCAGCGCGCAAGTGAGCACGCCCGGCCGCAAGATGTCGCTGTCGCAGGCGACAATGCTCGTCGCCGGCAACATGATCGGCACGGGCGTTTTTCTGCTGCCGGTCAATCTCGCTCAAGTCGGCAGCATCGCCATCTTCGGCTGGGTCATCGCTACCGCTGGTGTGGCGGCACTCGGTCTCGCGTTCGCGAAGCTCGGTGAGCTCAACCCGCAGGAAGGCGGGC
Organism: uncultured Gammaproteobacteria bacterium; assembly: GCA_963705495.1. Taxonomy (GTDB): domain Bacteria; phylum Pseudomonadota; class Gammaproteobacteria; order Steroidobacterales; family Steroidobacteraceae; genus DATBVX01. The sequence goes on from CAVPJQ010000016.1 coordinate 14,698, forward strand.
CATACGCTTACGCGCGCGATTTCCTCGGCCCGTTTGCCGGTTTTCAGACCAACTACGTGTACTGGTTCGGCAACTGGATCGGCAATATCGCGATCGCGGTTGCAGCAGTCGGTTACCTCGCGGAGTTGATTCCCGGGATCAGCGGCCCACCGGGAAGCGTGCTTCGCGACCGCGGCGGTGATCTGGATCCTCACGTTCGCCAACATCCTGGGCCCACGAGCCGTCGGCGCACTGGAAACCTGGACGATGGCGCTTGCGCTGATCCCGATCCTCGGCATCGCGTTCTTCGGCTGGTTCTGGTTCAACAGCGAGACTTTCCTGGCCGGCTGGAACGTGAGCGGTGGCTCAGACATGCATGCGGTCTCACGGGCCGCTTCGATGGCGCTGTGGGCATACATGGGCATCGAGAGCGCGACCGTATCGGCAGGTGTCATCGAGAACCCCAAGCGCAACGTGCCGCTCGCTACGCTCATCGGCCTCGGCCTCGCGGCGGTGGTCTACGTGCTGAGCTCCTCGGTGATCATGGGCATCCTGCCCAATCACGAGCTGCGCACCTCGCATGCACCGTTTGCCGAAGCGGCGCGGCTCGCGATCGGGCCTGTCGGCGCCATCATCATCAGCGTCTGCGCCGTGCTGAAGTCCGTGGGATCGCTCGGCGGCTGGATGCTGCTCGTCGGGCAGTCCGCGAAAGCGGCGGCAGACGACGGCATGTTTCCGCGCGTATTCGCGCGCCTCAACGGTAACGGCGTTCCGGGTCGCGGGCTCGTCATCGTGGGCGTGCTGATGACGATCGTGCTGTTCGCGACCATGTCGCCGACGATCGCCGGTCAGTTCACTCGCATCGTCGATCTCGCGGTGATCCTCATCATCGTTCCCTACATCTACGCATCGGTCGCGGTGGTGAAGGTGGTCTACGACCATCACCTGCCGCGCAACGACGTTCCAGATCTACAAGTGGATCGCAATCGCGGCGGTCGTGTATTGCCTGTGGGCCATCATCGGCGGCGATCCCGACGACGGTGGTGCACGCGATGGTGGCACTGCTGATCAGCGTGCCGTTGTATCCGTTCTTCATCCGTTCCATGGAGGCAGCCAGGAAGCGCAAGGAGCTGACGCACGCTGGCAAGCGCAGCTCCTGTCTCGGGCAGTTCCCCGGCAGGTGCGAGCGCTACGCAATGAGGGGCCAACGTGAAGAAGGAATATCGCTATGAAGCCGTTTCGTCAACGTGTCGCACCGGGTGCGTCATTGACTACGCTCGGGCATCACTCGGCGCAGGCCTGCTTGCATCTTTTCAGTGGCTACCGCGGTCGCCGAGGAGGAAGCTCCGCCGCCGCCTCCCCCTCCAGGCTTTCCTGCGGGACTGGACTGGAAATTCAACTTTTCCGCGAGGCTGGGGCTCGTTCGGGTTCGCCAATTCCCTGTATACCGACCCCAAGCCCGATGAGCCGTCCGGCGATCTCAGTGACAACTGGTTCGAGGGCTCGATCACAGCGGGGCATCAGCGCGGAATACGCACTCGCCAACTCATCGCAGTTCTACGGCAAAGTGAGTGGTGTTGGCGAGCGCACGTACGGAGCCGCGCCGTCGCTGGTGGGCGATGATCATTCATCGTTCGACGTGGAGGATCTCTACATCGGCTGGCGCTCCGGCAAGATGCTAGGCGACCTCGGCGAGAACGTTCTCGATTTCACCGTCGGCCGTACGCAGATACAGGCTCGGTCACGGCTTGTTGTTGTGGGATGGCTCCTCAGAAGGAGGCTCGCGAGGCGGCTATTGGACCAATGCGCGCAAAGCATTCGAGTTTGCGGCGATCGGGCGTTTCAAGCCCGGCAACCACACAGTCGAGGCCTTCTATCTCAAGCGGGATGAACTGCCGGAGTCGAATACCGACAGCAAACTCTGGGGCTTGAACTACGAGTACGCGTTTGGCGAGGACACGACGCTCGGCGCCACGTACATGAAGTGGGACGCAAATCGAAAACGCGCCGCAGCGGGACGGCCTCGATGTCTACGATGTGCGAGCCTTCACCGCGCCGTTTCCAAACCTGAAAGCGCTCTCCTTCGAGCTGGAGTACGCGAAGGAGGACAACGGTGATGCGCTCGATTCCGAGGCATGGAATGCTACTCGTGGCCTATCAGCTCGAGACGCCGTGGAAACCAAAGATTTCCTATCGGTACGCGTTCTTCGAGGGCGACAAACCCGCGCACGGTGAAGAACGAAGCGTTCGACGGGTTGTTCACCGGATTCTACGACTGGGGCACCTGGTGGCAGGGCGAGATCGCCGGCGAGTATTTCGTCTCGAATTCGAACCTGATTTCCCATCAGCTGCGCGTGCACACGAAGCCAACGGAGTCCATCGTCGCACCGGACTCATCTTCTACGACTTCCTGCTCGATGAGCCGGCGTCGGCAGGGGTGACGTCGGACAAGGTCGCCTACGAGCTCGACTGGTACATGGACTGGAGTCTCAACGACAACTTCGTGTTCAGTTTCGTTGCCGCGGTTGCGCGATCCGAAGGAAGCTGTCGAACAGTCCTCGGGTCGTACCGATACGTTCTACTACGGTATGATCTATCTGGCTTACAGCTTTTAACGAAAAGAAACGGTCCTCGATGTGAAGCCATCTATTTCACCGCTCGCGCGATGGTTCGCCGTTAGTTGTCGCTGCTCTGATGGCTGCACCGTGCCTGGCGGCGAGCGGTGAGTTCGCCGACAAGGCCGCGAACTTCCTCGCCGTCTTCATCATCATCGCTTTGCCGATCGGCGGAGTGGTGCTCTTCTGGCTGGTGCACATCCTTCCCGAGAAAGCCGCCGAGAAGCGCCATCACCCGCAGAAGGATGCGATCCAGGTGCTGTGCCTGCTGTCGCTCGTGTTTGGCGGCCTGCTCTGGCCACTCGCCTGGTTGTGGGCGTACACGAAGCCTGTGTTGTACAAGGCTGCCTACGGCCGCGATAAGCACGATGACTATTACGCGGAATCGGAAGGCAGCGTGTCAGCCGCTTCGGGCGAGCTGGCACTTCACGAAGAGCTGGCTCAAGTTCGCGGTGAGCTGGAAGAGCTGGAGAAACACGAGGAAGTCCCCGCTGGATTACTGGCCATCCGGGAACGCCTCGCGAGGCTCGAAGCTCGCGTGGCGCCGGGCAGTAGCGAGGGTACTCCCTGATGGAAGCGCTACTTCTCGGCATCTACAGCTTTTTCGTCTGGCTGATCTTCTTCAAGTTCAAGTGGCTGCCCTGGAACACGACCTCGCAGGTGACCGTGGTCGTGATTCCCATCGTGGGATTGACCACCCTGATACTGATGCTGAACGTCTACGCACCCTCATCGTCGGACGTGCGGGTCATCAAGTACGTCGTGCAGGTGGTCCCGCAGGTTCGCGGCCGCGTGATCGAAGTGCCCGTGGAAGGCAACAACCGGGTGAAGAAGGGCACTGTGCTGTTTCGTATCGATCCGACACCGTTCGAGCTGCAGGTTCACAATCTGGAAGCTCAGCTCGCGACGACCGAAGCTTCGGTCAGCCAGCTCAATGAGGAGCTGAAGGCGGCGCAGGGCCGTACCAGCGCGGTGCGCGCCAAGCTCGCGCTCGAGCGCACTCGCGTGGAGCAGAATCGGGAGCTCGCGGCGAGCGGCGCCGGTGATCGCTTCTCGCTGGAGCAGGCTGAGGCGAATGTGAGCGAGCTCGACGCGGAGCTGCGCGCGAACATCGCCGCCGAGGCACAAGTGCGCGCACGGCTCGGGGCAACAGTAGGCGACGATCAGGCGGAAGTCGCCCAGATCAAGGCGCAGCTTGCCAATGCCCGATGGGAGCTGACCCAGACCGTGTTCTACGCGCCAGCCGATGGGACGATCATCAATTTGCAGCTGCGACCTGGCCAGATGGCAACCGCTCTCGGCTGCTGCCGGTGATGACGTTCGTCGAGGATGAGTTCCAGGTCATCGCGCTGTACGACCAGAACGAGCTGCACGAGGTGCAGCCCGGCGACGAGGCGGAGATCGCTCTGGAGACTTATCCCGGTCGGATCATCAAGGCGAGCGTTCACTCAATCGTGTGGGCGCAAGGTCAGGGGCAGATCCCGATGAGCGCGACCTTGCCGCAGACCGGCGCTCGTCCGCTGCCGCCCGGCCGGTTTGCGGTGCGACTCGACATCGCGCCACGCGATCGCGAGCTGTTTCTTGCGGCGGGCGCGGTCGGCCACGGCGCGATCTATACCCAGCACGGTCACCACATTCACCTCGTGCGCAGGGTGATCCTGCGTGTCGGCTCGTACATGAACTGGCTTATTCTCAAGCTGCACTGACATGTCAGCACGCCGCGTGTCGCCCCGCTGGTCCAACGTCAGACTCTGGCTCGCTTGGAGCACAGCGATCGGGTTGATCACGGGCTGCGTCCTGCGGTCGCCGCCATCGACTGAGGAACTGCAAAAGCAGGTGCTGCCAAACGAGGCGCCGCTGCCAGAGCAGTGGACTGCTTCCGGGGTGACGTCGGGCGCTGTCGAGAGCGGATGGCTGGCAACGTTCGCGGATGCACAGCTCGATGCGCTGGTGGCCGAGGCGATCGAGCACAATGCGGACGTGCGCGTGGCGGCGGCGCGCGTCGAACAGGCTGCGGGGTATGTCCGGGTCGCGGGCGGGGAGCTCTACCCGGTGGTGGATGCACTCGGACGGGCCGGCGGTGAGATGGGCGGAGACAGTTCCGGTCTTGAGGGCGCCCTCGTCAGCGCTTCGTGGGAGCTGGACTTGTGGGGGCGCGTTCGCTACGGCAAGCAGGGTGCGGAGCAACAGTACATATCGACCGAGGCGGACCTGACCTTCGCGCGCCAGTCGCTCGCCGCACTGGTGGCAAAGTCCTGGTTCCTCGCGACCGAGGCCTCACTGCAACGTGATCTCATCAGCGAGATGGTGGATGCTGCGGCCAAGCTCGTGGACATCTCGGAACAACGACTGCGCGTCGGAGTGGGCAGCGAACTGGACGTGGCAGCAGCGCGTGTCAGCCTGGAAAACTATCGCGACAGCCTGGGGCAGGTGGAGCTCTCGGCAGAACAGTCGCTGCGTTCACTCGAGCTGCTGGCGGGGCGCTACCCGGCGGCGGCTATCGTGCCTCCAAAGCAGCTCGAGAACCTCCCGCCTCCCGTGCCCGCGGGACTGCCGTCCGAGCTGCTGGAGAGGCGACCCGACATCATCGCGGCCGAAAAGCGCCTGGCTGCCGCCTTCAATCTGGCCCAACAAGCGGAGGCCGCGCGGCTGCCGCGAATCTCTATCACTGGCAGCGGTTCAAATCTCACGAGCGACCTGTTCGTGCTGCAGGATCGGGACAACCCGGTCTGGAGTGTCGGTGGCAGTGTATTCGCGCCCCTGTTCCACGGTGGCGCTCTCAAGGGCCAGGTCGAGGTCCGAACCGCCGAGCAGAAGCAGGCGATGGCCGAGTACGTGCGCACGGCGCTCAAAGCATTCAGCGATGTCGAGAATGCGCTCTCCAGCGAATTTGCGCTGCAAAAGCGCGAAGACATCCTGACGGTCGCGGTTACCGAGGCCGAGCGCGCGCTGCGGCTCGCTGAAACACGCTACCGCGTCGGGTCCGGCGACCTGCGCCAGGTGCAGCAACAACAGCTCACTTTCCACTCCTCGAGGATGACCCTTCTGAGAGTGCAGAGTGAGCGGCGCGTGCAGCGCGTAAATCTGTACCTCGCACTCGGCGGTCATTTCGCCGCACAGGCCTGAGCATGGCAACCACATCCCGCAAGAGCAGTGCAGACGATCCGCTGGTCGCAGCACTGGATGCTCGTGTTCGTGCCGATCGCGATGGCCCTCGAGCACGTGTCTGGCGTGAGCGCGCCGGTCAAGTTCCTGGTGGCAGCGTTGGCGATCATCCCGATTGCGCGCCTCATCGGCGCCAGCACGGAACACCTGTCTCATTACACTGGCGACTCCATTGGCGGCCTGCTGAACGCGATGTTCGGAAACCTTCCGGAGCTGATCATCTGCGTCGTGGCGCTCAAGGCGGGTCTGTACCCGATGGTCGCCGCGTCACTCATCGGTGCCATTCTCTTCAATCTCCTGCTGGTACTGGGGCTCTGCTTCCTGCTCGGCGGGCTGCGGTATCACACCATCGACTTCAATGCCGGCGCGAGCGGCTGTCTACAGCTCGATGATGTTCATCGCGGTGATGAGCCTGGCTCTCCCAAGCATTTACGAGCAGGCCTTCGCACAGAGCGCTCCCATAGCAGAGCAGGAGAGCATCAATATCGGGCTCGCGGTGTTCCTGCTGGTGCTCTACGGATTCTTCCTGCGCTTCATGATCGGCACCCATCCGGAGGTGTTCGCGAGCATCGGCAAAGGGACAAACGGAGGAGCACGAAGCAGCGTGGAGTCTGCCGTTATGCCTCGGCGTCCTGGTCGGCAGCTCTGTGCTCGCCGCATTCCTGAGCGAAATACTCGTGGGTGCAGTCGAAGGCACGGGTGAGGCGCTCGGCCTGTCGAACGCATTTCTGGGCATCGTGCTGCTCGCCAGCGTCGGCGGCGTCGCAGAAGGCATTTCGGCTGTCACCATGGCGCGCAAGGGTCGCTTCGACCTGTCCCTCAACATCGCACTCGGCAGTTGCATCCTGATCGCGCTGTTCGTGGCGCCGGTGCTGGTGTTCGCCAGCTACTTCGTCGGGCCGCATCCTTTTGAATTGTCCTTCAGCCTCGGCGGGGTTAGCCTGCTGTTCCTTTCAGTGCTCATCGGCGCGATCGTCGCGTCCGGGGGATCGGGAAATTGGTACAAGGGTGTGCAGCTCATCGCTGTGTACCTGATGATCGGGCTGCTGCTGTACTTCGTGCCGCTTTGATTCGAGGTGAAGCGAAACCATGAGCTTCTGAAAACCGTGGGTCGCTGATGCACCGCTATATCGACCCGGCGACCAGCCTGGGCGAGATCCTGTTCGGTCTCATCATGACGCTCACCTTCACGCTCGGCGCCGGGATCATCATCGAGGACGAAGGGCGCGAGGGAGCGCGTGAGCTGCTCATCGCGATCATCGGCTGCAATATCGCCTGGGGCCTCATCGATGGCGCTCTGTACATCGCCGGTGAGCTCTTCGGCCGGGGACGCCTGCGGCGACTCGGGCAGGCCGTCCGTCGGCGCGCCAACCCCGGCTGAAGCCACTTCACTCGTTGCTGGTGAGCTCGACGAGTTGCTGGCCGGAGTCACCAGCGACTCGGATCGCGAAGCGCTCTACCGGCGCATTGCCGACAACGTGCGCTCGAAGCCCGTTGCGCCGAATAGCATCACGAAGGCCGACCTCGTGGGCGGCTTCTATAGTTTCTGGCTGGTTTTTCTCGCGAGCATTCCGGCCGCGATACCGTTCCTGCTGCTCGACAACGCGCGCCTCGCGTTGCGGATATCGAACGCGATTCTGCTCGCGTTGCTGTTCATCACCGGGTACCTGTGGGCCCGCTACACGCTGAGCAAGCCCTGGCTCGTCGGGCTCAGTTTCCTGCTTGGAGGAATTGTCCTGGTGGTAGCCGCGATCGCACTCGGCGGGTGACGCACATGATGCAGGCAAGCTGCACGAGCCGATCTCACGCGTATCTTCCTGGTCATCCTGATCATCACGGTGCTGATCGCCGGGAGCCTGTGGACGCTGCTGCCGTTTCTGGCCGCGATCATCTGGGCGGCGACGATCGTCATAGCGACGTGGCCCATACTGCTCAGGGCCGAGCGCTGGGCGGGGGGACGTCGTTCCGTGGCCACGGGGCTGCTGACGACTCGTCATGCTCGCAATCTTTGTCGTGCCGTTCGGCCTGGCCATTGGGGTTCTCATCGACGCGGCGTCGGAAGGGATCGATCTCATCAAGAAGCTGGCGACGGAAGGTCTGCCGCCACTCCCGTCGTGGGTGGCCGGCGTTCCCTGGGTGGGCTCGAAGCTCGCCGCGAAGTGGCAGGAGTTGGCGGCGGGCGGGCCCGAGGCGATCACGAGCGCCCTGCGACCGTATGTCGGGTCGACTGCAAGCTGGGTGTTATCGGTCACCGGGGGACTCGGGGCAGTGACCGTTCATTTCCTGCTCACCGTCGCGGTCAGCGCGATCCTGTACTCGAATGGCGAGACGACCGCGAAGGGTATTCTGATGTTCGCGCATCGTATTGGTGGCGAGCGCGGCGAAAAGACGGTTCGACTGGCGGGGCAAGCCGTCCGCGGAGTTGCGCTCGGTGTGGTTGTGACCGCGCTCGTGGAGTCGATCATTGCCGGGTTGGGCCTGTGGATAGCGGGCGTGCCGCGGCCCGGTCTGCTCGTCGCGCTGGTCTTCGTGTTCGCCGTTGCTCAACTCGGTCCCATGCCAGTTCTCATTCCGGCTGTCATCTGGCTTTTCTGGTCCGGAAGCTTCATTTGGGGAGTGGTGCTTGTCATCTTCACCGTGGTTGCCGCCATAGTGGACAACGTCTTGAAGCCGGTACTGATTCGCCGCGGCGTCGACCTGCCATTGCTGCTGATCGTGGCAGGTGTCATCGGAGGACTCATTGCCTTCGGAGTGATCGGTCTGTTCATCGGCCCCGTCATTCTCGCCGTGACCTACACCTTGCTGGTGGCCTGGGTGACCGACGACACAGTAGCCCGCTCCTGATGGTGAGCTGGACTCAAGGCCCACGCTGAGGGCGAAAGTATTCAGGTCGATGCCGCGATACACTTCCCGCGGGGGTGGGGGCGGCCACACATGAACAAGCTGCTGCAGTTCATCAAGACGACGCTGATCGGGGGTATCCTGTTCCTGATACCGCTGGTCCTGATTGTCGTGCTCATCGGGAAAGCGCTCGAGTTCCTCCACAAGATCGTCGCGCCGCTGGCTGCACGTCTGCCGCTGCACGGAATAGACGCGGCCATCGTCGCGGGCTGGATCGCGGTCGGCCTGTTGCTTCTGCTGGCTTTTCTGGCGGGATTAGTCGCGAAGACCGGTCTCGGTCAGGGCTTGAGGCGCGTTCTCGAGAATCTGGTGCTGAAGAAGATACCCGGCTATACGCTCCTCAAGGGCATGACCGAGAGTCCCGTCGATTCCGCGGACAATAAGATCCAGGTCGCCATGGCCAATATCGACGATGCGTGGTTGCTCGCCTTCATCATGGAAGAGCTCGAGGATGGGCTACTCACAGTGTTCGTGCCGAGCGCGCCAACGCCGGTCGCGGGATCGCTCTACTACTTGAAGGAAGAGCAGGTGAAGCGCGTCCAGGGCGTATCCGTCCGCGACGCGGTCACGTGCATCATGCAGCTGGGCGTTGGCTCTCGTAAGCTGCTCGGGCAAGCCCCTGCGGCGATCGCTCAGCCGCAATCACAGAAGAGCGCTGGATGAGCACTTTACCGATCACCGGGTTATCGCATCACCCGACCCGCGAAGCAAACGCGCTGGCGCGTGCTGGAGCTGGTGCTCTGGATTGCGGGTGTCGGGTTGTTGCTCACCTACGGCATGCGTGCGGACCTGGTCCTTTCAGCAACAGCAGGAGGGACTCGAGAAGTTCGCTGCCGCACGCATTCAGGAGAGCGCCGGAGCCATGACCGTTCCGGCGACGATCCCCGTTCTGCCTCAGCCCGACCGCTCCCTGTGGTCAGCACAGCGCGTCCGCGCCTACGACGCCGGCAGTGCTCCCCGGACGCCCCTTGGCGTCCTGCGCATCCCGTCCATCAGCTTGGCGGTACCGATCTATGAAGGCACGGCGGATTCGACCCTCGATCGCGGTGCAGGTCACATCGAGGGTACGGCGCAGCTCGATGAGCAGGGCAATGTCGGGATCGCTGCGCACCGCGATGGGTTCTTCCGAGCCTTGAAGGACATCGAGAGTGGGCACGGAGCTGACGCTGCAGACACCCCGCGGCGACCGGCGCTACCGCGTTACACAGCTTCTGGTTACCGATCCGACTGACGTTTCGGTCATCGGTAAGACGCCGACACCCGTGGTCACGCTGGTGACCTGCTACCCCTTCTACTTCGTCGGGTCTGCTCCACAACGCTTCATCGTTCGCGCTGAGCCTATAGCACCTTAGTGCAGGTTGTAGGCGTTCGCGACGCGGCGCAGGATTGATGCGCGCGCCGGGCCGCACCGGTCATTCACGATTTTGGGGAGAACAACCATGATCAAGCTTCGATTTGCATTAGCAGGGTCGCTGCTGCTGTCAGGATTATTCCTCGCAGCCGTCACTCAGGCTGCGGAGAGCTTCTCCGCGAGCGGTACGACGTGTCGCGATATCACCTGGAAACCTGAGGTGCTGGCCAAGTACCCGAACGTGGCCGCGGCCTGTCAGGGCGTGGTTCAGCAGGGCGGGGAGACGTACGTCAAGTTTGTCGGCACCGTCACTCAGAATTCTCCAGCAGGCCTGCGAATGAAGTTCAAGGGCAACGATGAGAGTGTTCTGATCAAGCCGCCCTCCGGCCAGAAGGTCTCGATTGGCGGGCAAACGTACAACGCGCGCGAAATGGACCCCGGACAGGAGCTGAACTTCTACGTTCCATCCAGCCGTTTCGCGGCCAGCCTGGGTGATGAGCCGCAGGCTGTGGAGGTTGTCGAAATCGTCGAGATCACGCCAATGCCGGCCGGCACCGGCGGCCATGCCGAGCGGCGAGGCGGCATCGCTTCCCAAGACGGCGAGCAACCTGCCTTGGCTCGCAGTGGGCGGCGCACTTCTGATCCTGTGCGCGGCGGGGGTGTCCTTACTGCGCCGACGTTACTTCCCGGCGCGGAAGTAACCTTCGGTGTGCGTCGCTGACGCGACGCACGTCGGATCGTCGAGGCCAGTCACGGCACCGCAAGCGGTGCAGTGACTGGCCTTTTTTGTGTCCGGTGCATGGGCGTGTTGCATAGCGTCAGCCATCTTGGTGAAGATGTGCGCCGGACTCCCAACCATCGCAGCCCGGCGGTGAGCTTGAACGCAGTACTCGCCAACCGACAGAAGGTGCTCGAGCAGCTGAAGAACCTGTTGGGCGACAGGCTGTCGACCTCCAAAGCCGTACGCGAGGAGCATGGCCGCGACATCGCCCATCCTGACGCGCAGCCCGCGGATGCGGTGGCGTTTGCGCTGACGACAGAAGAAGTCGCTGCCATCGTCCGCATTTGCCATGCCGGGGACACGCCGGTGATTGCCTTCGGCGTAGGCACGTCGCTCGAGGGCCACGTCCTCGCGCCGCACGGCGGTATCTGTATCGACCTCAGCCGGATGGACCAGGTGGTCGCGGTCAATGAGCGCGACCTCGATGTGACGGTACAGGCGGGGGTGACTCGCGAAGCGTTGAACGCGCACCTGCGCGATACCGGATTGTTCTTTCCGATCGATCCCGGTGCGAATGCGACGCTGGGCGGCATGGCAGCGACCCGCGCTTCGGGCACCAATGCCGTGCGTTACGGAACGATGCGGGAGAACGTGCTCGCCCTGGAAGTGGTGCTCGCAGATGGTTCGATCGTTCACACCGGGACGCGGGCACGCAAGTCATCTGCCGGCTATGACCTGACACGCCTGTTCGTCGGCTCCGAGGGGACGCTCGGGGTCATCACCGAAGTCACCTTGCGCGTGCACGGCATACCCGAGGCCATGTCGGCGGCAGTCTGTCCCTTCGACGACTTGCGCGGGGCCGTCGAGACAGTCATCGAAACGATCCAGCTCGGTGTGCCTGTCGCCCGCATCGAGCTGCTCGATGAGCTGATGATCCGTGCGGTGAACCAGTATTCGAAACTTTCCCTGCGCGAGACGCCTACCTTGTTCCTGGAGTTTCACGGCTCGCAGTCCGCCGTGCAGGAGCATGCCACGACGGTCGCGGCGATCGCCGAAGAGCACGGCGGGCACGGATTCGAATGGGCGCTGAAGCCCGAAGAGCGCACGCGCCTCTGGAAGGCCCGCCATGATGCAGCCTGGGCCGCGCTCGCCATGAGACCCGGCTCGACGTCGATCGCAACAGACGTGTGTGTTCCGATCTCACGACTGGCGGATTGCATCCTGGAGACGCGGCGCGATGTCGAGTCGACGGGCGTCTGGGCGCCGATCGTCGGGCACGTCGGCGATGGCAACTTCCACCTCGTATTGCTGGTCGATCGCACCAACCGTGCGGAGGTCGAGGCGACGGAGCGCCTGAACGAACGTCTGGTGCGTCGCGCACTGCAGATGGGCGGCACCTGCACCGGCGAGCACGGCATCGGCGTCGGCAAGCAGGAATTTCTGCTCGAGGAGGCGGGCGCAGGAGGCGTTGCATTGATGCGTCAGATCAAGCGCACGCTCGACCCGAAGGGAATCCTGAATCCGGGAAAAATCTTTGCCGCTGAGCCTTGAGGCCGGTCGCTCGCTATGACGGATCCTGAGCGGTCGCCCGCGACAGGATCGCATCGCGCACTTTGAGGACTTTCGCGCGGACCTCGTCGACCCGCGCAGCCTCTACACGCGGATTGGTGCGCAGCGTGCCCAAGTCAGTGTTCAGCGACTCGAGAGTGCCGCGCAGACCGGGGAGGTCGGCGCGAGCGAAGTAATTGACCAGCGCGCCGACGCTTTCGGCATAGCCGTTGATCGACTCGAGCAGCATGTCCGGACGGTCAATCGCAATTGCTGCGCGGGCGCGCAGGCTGAGCGTAGCCGCGCTGGGCTGCGTGAGGACCAGCTCTTCGAGCAGCAGCAGCGCATCGCGACCGAAGCGACCGCGATACTCCGGATTAGTGACGTGCAGCCGCCAATTCGCGCGCATTTGAACGCACTCGGCGTGCCACGGATCAGTCCAGCGCGATTGAGCCAGGATGGGGTCCAGAGCCGGAAGGGCTTGCCACTCCTCGCGCACCGCAAGGCGGCCTGCCTCCACCAGTGCCGCCGGGGCGGGCGGCAGTTTCGCCGCCTCCTCCACAACGTCGGCGGGCGCGGTGCCGTGCGCGAGTTGTGGGAGTGAGCTACGGATCAGCTCGAACCTTGCGTCCTGGTTGGATGGATCGATACCGAGGGACTCTCGCAGCAGGCGCCGCGCACCGGCGGCATCGCCACGGCTGCTGCGAGCAACCGCCTCCACATACGCCGCTGCCGAAGGGTCTGGAACCAGTTTCGACATGCGCAGGATCCGGTCCGCATGGGAAGGGTCGGTGGCGATGAACTGCGCCAGGCGTCGTGCCATATAAGAGAAGGAGAGTTGCGATCCGGCGTAGATCCAGCTACCGCGGCGCTGCAGCGGGTCAGAGCTTTCCAGGACGTGGCTGAGCGTCGTCGGCACGAAGCCGCCGCCCCGGTCATAGACGGTATCGGTCGCGAGCCGATTGCGATCGTCCGTGATCAGCTCAGCTCCTCGTGCCAGCGCCACGGCGCCCTGCTGGTCAGCGCTCAGGGCCACCAGCAGGTCTTCGGGGACCTCGATACCGTAGCGCGCGTAGTGTGACGGCGCGGCCGCGATAGTGGCTCGAGTGCGCGCGATGTCCTCCTCCGCGCGCAGGGCACCGCCGGACGCCACGAACACGAGCGTATTCGGGTCCGGACGATAGATGCGCAGTTCCTTGAACACATCGAGCAACGTCGCGCTCAATGAGCGCAGCAACGCCTCATCGAGGAAGCTGATGTTCATCCATTGGATGAACACGCCATCCGGATTCAGGTGCGCAGCTACCTGCTGCATGAACTCACGCGTATACAGATGCGAGGCACCGGCGGTCCACGGATGGGAAGGTTGCGAGACGACCGCGTCGTAGTGCTTGTCCGTGAGCGCCAACGCGCCGCGCGCATCGTTCAACACAATGTGTACGCGAGGATCGGCCAGCGGGTCACGCTTGCGAATGCTGCGCAGTGCGCGATTAGCCTCGATGACTTCGGGCTCGAGCTCAATGACGTCGACCGAGCTTATGGACGGCGGAACCCCGTCGATGACGATGCCACCGCCGTAGCCGACGATGAGCATCGACCTCGCCTCCGGGCGCGTGAGCACGGCGAGCGATGAAAGCCAGAATTCGCCACTGAACTTGGGCACGCTCCCGGCCATTTCCATCATCGCCTCGGGAAGACCGTTGGTGCGCAGAACCAGCATGCCGTTCTGCTCCAGCGCGACGACGCTGGCGGAGCGGCCGACACCGTAATAGCGCAACGCTCCCTCTGTCGCGACGTTGAGCGGGGAGGTGTGCAGCAACTTCACGGGGGGTTGGGGGCGAAACAAGATCGCCACGGTGGCGACGACGGCGACAGCCACTACCGAATACATGAGCCGCGCCCGGGCAACGAGCAGGCAGGTCAGCAGCGCGAGGCCCAGGTTGACGAGCACCGCGAGGTAGATCGTCCCTTCGAACCTGAGCGCCGGAATGAGCACGAAGCCGGCGAGAAGCGCCCCGGCTATCGCGCCGACGGTATTCCATGCATAGACGCGCGCACTGGCGACCGCGGCACGCTCGGGCTCGTCCACGAGAATTCTCACTGCAAGCGGGAAAGTCGCGCCGATGAAGAAGGTCGCTGGCAGCAGCACGGCCATGGCGATGCCTGCGTTGCCCGCGAGACCAGCGTGCTGTGGAACCAGTACATCGATGCCGAGATAGATGGCAATGGAAGCCAATGCCGTAGCGACCTGGCAAGCGACGAAGGCGGCGAGCGAGATGCTGAGCGAGCGGGCCACACGTGATGCCACGGCGCTGCCGGCAGCGATGCCGAGGAGGAAGCTCGCGACCATGGTGGCGAACGCAAAGATGCTGCCACCGAGAATGTGACTGAGCATCCGTGTCCAGAGGACCTCGTAGATGAAGGATGTGGCGCCGGAGATCAGCATCACCGGAAGAATCCACTGGCGGCCCAACGTGAAGAGTGTGCTGAAGGGCGGACGAGCAGCGCGCAGGCTCGGCGCCGCTACAGCGGGAGGGGCATCTTCCCATGACCGCGGCCGTCGGCGTGGCGCGGCGGTGCGCGAGATCGCAGCTGCAAGCGCGAACACGATGACATTGACGAATACACCGACGAAGACCGTGCCGCTGAGGCCGAGCGCTGGAAGCAACAGGTACGCTGCACACAGAGCACCACCGGCCGCGCCCAGCGTGTTGATGGCGTAGAGGAAGCCAACGCGCCGGCCGATCTGCGCGGGTGTGCTGACGACGTGTCGCGTCAGCAGGGGGAGCGTCGCTCCCATGCAAGCCGTTGGCACAGCCAGCACGACGAAGGCCGTGAGCACGTAGAAGACGGTCTGCCATCCACCGAGGCTGTCGGGAGGCTCAGCCTTCGCGCCAATGGTGAGGAGCATCAGCTGGTCCGCTGCCAGCAGCAGGAAAGGAACTGCAATCGCGCCGACGGCGATGGTGAACTCCAGCAGGCCGTACACGAAAATCGGGTTTGAGACGCGCGGCAGAAACCGCTCGACCAGCCACGCTCCCAGCGCGAGGCCCGCCATGTAGGCGGCGAGCACGGTCGCCACGGCAAGCTCCGAGGTGCCGAACACCAGGGAGAATTGCCGCGTCCAGACGGTCTGGTAGAGCAGGGCGGCGAATCCCGACAACGCGAAACACAGTGCTATTCCAACGAGGACCCACAGGCCTGGGGCGGTGGCGGAATTCGGGCCCGTCGTTGTACCGGTGTTATCGGGCCGGGTCGCTTGCAGCATGGGCGCGCAGGATATCAGGAGTGACGCGCCGCAATCGCATGGGCTACCTTAGGTGCAGGTTCCCGACGAGATGCACGCCTTGTTCACAGCCTGCGGTGTTATCACGCTCACGACCGATTTCGGCGCGGAGGGTCCATTCGTCGCCACGATGAAGGGCCGCATCCTCACGCGGTTTGCGGCGGCGCGCATCATCGATGTGACACACGACATCCTCGTGCACTGGCCCGCCGAGGCTGGATTCTGGTTGTCGAGATCCTGGAGTTACTTTCCGGCGGGCACTGTTCATGTCGCGGTGGTAGACCCGGGCGTCGGCACCAAGCGCGACATCATCGCGGTCACCGCTCCAGAGCATCTGTTCCTGGCCCCCGACAACGGACTGTTGGCACCCGTGATCGGACGCATCGGATCGGTGAGCATTCACCGGCTCGCGCCGCA
This sequence comes from uncultured Gammaproteobacteria bacterium, assembly GCA_963705495.1. Classification (GTDB taxonomy): domain Bacteria; phylum Pseudomonadota; class Gammaproteobacteria; order Steroidobacterales; family Steroidobacteraceae; genus DATBVX01. The sequence goes on from CAVPJQ010000016.1 coordinate 30,681, forward strand.
TGCACTCGAGCGCTTCTCCATCGGCCGCCCGAGCGCGACCTTCCATGGGCGCGACATCTTTGCGCCCCTCGCTGCAGAGTTGGCTGCCGGGCGCTGCCAGCCCTCGGATCTGGGTGATCCCACGAGCGAGTTCGTGCCCGCATGGGTCGATGAACCCGAGCTCATCGGGCAAGCGGTGCGAGGCGTGGTCATCACCCTCGATCACTTCGGCAACCTGGTCACCAATATCGATCAGGCGCTGCTGCGCCGCTTCACGCGCCCGGTCGTTCACGCAGGCAATCATCGCTTTCCGTTGCGCCACACCTACGGCGATGTCCGTCCGGGGGAGTACCTGGCGCTCATCAATTCCTTTGGTGTCGTCGAGGTGGCGCGCGCTGAACATAGTGCAGCCGAAGGCCTCGGGCTGGGCCGCGGCGCACCTGTAAGTGTTACTGAAGGTTAGCTCGTAATAGATTGAAATAACTATAGAAAGATACACCACCTCAGCGGGCAGGGAGGGCCTTGACGTGGCGCTGCTGCATTCATTCGGCGACGCAAAAAGGGAGTTGAACCCCGGCGCAAATCGTATATATTTCGCAACCTCTTCGTCGCGCCAAAGTGCTGGATACCACTGATCCAGCGGGACTTTTCCAAGGGCCATCATGTCGGAACGAGACGACGACCACTTCGAGCTGGATGACGAATTCCTCAACGAGCAGGAAGAGTCGTCCGATTTTGACCGACTGCTCATCGATCGAGTTGACCGTCGCGCCAAGCCTGCGAGTATCAAGCGAGGCAAGGCGGCGTGGAGCAGGCTCGAGGACGTGTTGGCTGAGCGCAGGTTGAAAAAAGAGCTGCGCGAGATCTTCGAAGACGACAAGTGATACCCGCTCCTCGAGCGGCGTCCGGTCGAGTCACCACCCGATCCGTCGGTTGAGGCTGTAGCAAGCCATCGCAGGGGCTCGCCGTATTGGCGCGCGAGCCCGCAGTATGTTGCGGGCGTGAAGGGGTCGTGAATGGCTGTGGTCGATCACTCACCGTGGGTGGTGCTCAAGTTCGGCGGCACGAGCGTCTCGTCGGTCGCCAACTGGCAGAACATCGCCAGCGTTGTGCAGGCGCGGCTCGCCAGCGGCCTGCGTCCGGTCATTGTTCATTCCGCGCTTTCGGGCATCACCGACCGGCTGGAAACACTGCTCACGGCAGCGATGACGGGCGAGCAGGCACCAGTGCTGGCGCAGATCGAGCAGCGCCACAGGGATCTGGCCGCGCAATTGGGCGTCGTTCCAGGCGCCGATCTCGAGCGTCATTTCGCGGAGTTGAAGCAGATCGCGTCCGGCATCGAGCTGGTGGCCGAGGTCAGCGATCGCGTGCGGGCGCGTCTGCTGGCGATGGGCGAGCTCATGGCGACCCTTCTCGGCGCCGAGTTCCTGCGCACGCAGGGCTTGCAGGTCACGTGGGCGGATGCCCGGACAGTGTTGCGGGCCGACCTGCGACGGCTAGCGAGCACGCGCTCGAGCATTCTTTCGGCTACCTGCAACTTCGAGCCTGATCCGGAACTGCAGCGGCGCTTCTCGACCCAGGGCCAGGTCGTCATCACGCAGGGATTCATCGCCAGCGATAACGAGGGCAATACGGTGTTGCTGGGGCGGGGCGGCTCCGACACCTCGGGTGCCTACTTTGCCGCGAAGCTGCAAGCGCAGCGCCTCGAAATCTGGACCGATGTCCCGGGAATGTTCAGCGCCAATCCGCGTTCAATTCCCACGGCTCGCTTGCTGAAGGCGCTCCACTACGATGAGGCGCAGGAGATCGCGAGCAATGGCGCGAAAGTGCTGCATCCGCGTTGCATCCTGCCGGTGCGCCAGTACGGCATACCGCTCTACATCTTTGCGACACAGACGCCGGAGCTCCAGGGAACCGTGATCAGCACTGCGCCCGGCGAGGGCGCAGCCCAGGTGAAGGCCATCGCCCTCAAGAAGGGGATCACGCTGATCTCGATGGAAAGCCCGGGCATGTGGCACGAGGTCGGTTTCCTCGCCGATGCGTTCAAGGTCTTCAAGGATCACGGCATGTCGGTCGACCTGGTGTCGACTTCCGAGACCAACGTCACCGTATCCCTCGATCCCGGCGCGAACACGCTCGATACGCACAACGTCCAGGCGCTGCTCACCGACCTGGGGCGCCTGTGCCGTGCGCAGCTGATCGGGCCGTGCGCATCACTCAGCCTGCTCGGCCGCAACATCCGGGCGATCCTCCACCGTCTCGGGGACGCACTCGAGTTGTTCGAGGAACAGAAGATCTACCTGGTGAGCCAGGCGGCCAACGATCTGAACTTCACCTTCGTCATCGATGAGCAGCAGGGCGAGCGCCTCGTGCACCAACTGCATGACCTGCTGATTCGCGCTGCCGCGAACGACAAGGTGATGGGACCCACCTGGGAGCAGCTCTATGCGCCTGCTGCAACCGGGGTAGCGGAACCCGCACGCTGGTGGCGCAGCAAGCGCGAGCTACTGCTACGCATGGGCCAGGAACACGAATCGGCCTATGTCTATGACGGCGCGACGATCGACCGCCGGATCGCGGACCTGCGTCAGATGAAGGCCGTCGATCGGGTGCTGTACTCCGTGAAGGCCAATCCACACGTTGGAATACTGCGGCGCGTCGCGGCCGGCGGCGTCGGCCTCGAGTGCGTATCTCGGGGTGAGCTCGAGCACGTGCTGGCGGTCCTCCCGACAGTCGATCGCCGGCAGATCCTGTTCACTCCCAACTTTGCTCCGCGGCACGAATATGAGTTCGCGTTGCAGCAGGGAGTGTGGGTGACTCTGGATAATATTTACCCGCTGCGCGAATGGCCGGAAGTATTCACGGGACAGGAGCTGTTCGTGCGCGTGGACACCGGGCACGGGCGAGGGCACCACGATCACGTGCGGACTGCAGGCGCGCACACCAAGTTTGGCGTGCCGCTGTTCGAGCTCGAGGAGTTGGCGCGCCTTGCGCACTCGGTCCGTGCGACGGTCGTTGGACTGCATGCACACACGGGGAGCGGAATCTTCAATGCGCGCAACTGGCTCGAAACCGCCGAGCTCCTGACCTCGCTCCGGCAGCGTTTCGAGCAGGTTCGGATCGTGGACGTGGGCGGAGGCCTCGGGATACCGGAGCGTCCCGGTCAGCTGAGGCTCGACCTGCAGGAACTCGATGCCGCATTGGCGCAGGTGCGCCAGGGGAACCCGGGAGTCGAGCTGTGGATCGAACCTGGCCGGTACATCGTCGCCGAAGCGGGCGTGCTGTTGGCTCGCGTTACACAGCTCAAGGGCAAAGGGGAGGTCCGCTATGTCGGGGTCGCGACCGGCATGAATTCGCTGATTCGACCCGCCTTGTACGGAGCACACCACGAGATCGTGAACCTGACGCGTCTCGATGAGCCGGCGACCGAGGTCGTCGATGTCGTCGGGCCGATCTGTGAGAGCGCTGATCAGCTCGGGAACGACCGGCTTCTGCCGGTGACGCGCGAGGGAGACGTGCTATTGATCGCCAATACCGGCGCGTATGGACACGCAATGAGCTCGAACTACAACCTGCGTGCGCCAGCCGACGAGTTCCTGATCTGAAACGCACATGGCCAGGCGGCGCCAACTCCTGCGGCTGCTGAAGATCTATCCGCCATTCCTGGGGGCCGGTATCCGCATCAAGCGGATGAGCGAGGATCTGCGCGAAATCGACGTGGAGATGAAACTGCACTGGTGGAACGCCAACTATGTCGGCACCCACTATGGCGGATCGCTTTATTCGATGGCCGACCCGTTCTACATGCTGATGCTCCTCGAGAACCTCGGCAAGGGTTACATCGTGTGGGACAAGGCGGCATCGATCCGGTTTCGCAAACCGGGCAAGGGAACGGTGAGCGCTCAGTTCCGACTGACGCAATCACAGCTCGATGCACTGCGCGCGCAGCTCGAGACGCATGAAAAAATCGAACCCACGTTCACGGTGCAGATCCGTGACGGGCAGGGCGAGGTGGTTGCGGAAGTGGAGAAGCTGCTCCACATCCGCCGCAAGACATCCTGAATCTAGGCCGCCGGTGCCATCGGCACCGTGAATTCCAGTTCGGCGCCGTGTTCGTCGATGGTGTGCATGATCACCGGCCGGCGCCACACTCGCTGCAGGTACTCGATCACTTTCTTGCCACGCTCGACGTCGAGGCCGCGACCGTCGGTGCGATGGTCGTGTTCGAGCTCCAGTGTGCCGTCGATGCGAATGTGCCGGGCGGCGATGGTCGGTGCACCGAAGTTGTACTTCGGCTGCAGCAACGCTTCATGCAGCGCGCTGAGGTCAGGCTCTTCGACTTTCACCTGGCCGTTGGACTCAGCGCGATAGCGGAACAGCTGCAAGTTTCTCGGCCCGTTCCTGGGTGAGCTGATTGCGTACGAAGCTGAAATCGTCGTCCTGCCGCAGGATGCCGCGCGCCGCTTCCAGCCCTTCCTCCTCCACGATCGCTTCCCAGAGGCTGAAGCCGAGGTGGTACGGATTGATCGTGAGCGCCACCTGCTGGTCGCTGGCGAGCGGACGCACGACGTCGGAATGGCACTTGATTGCGTCGACATAGGACTGCTGCGGCAGAAAGTCCGCCTCGCGTAGCAGGCGGGCATGCCAGTACGACGCCCACCCCTCATTCATGATCTGGGTCGCGAACACCGGAAAGAAGTAGAACGATTCCTCGCGCACCGCGAGGAAGATGTCGCGTTCCCAGCCTTCCAGCTCTGGCGCGTACTGCGCAATGAACCAGAGCAGGTCCAGCTCGCGGTGCGGCGGTATCGGTGCACGCTGGCGAAGTGCGGCAGCCGCGGTCTCTGGACGCCGGCTCGAGTGATGCGAAACGCTTGCGGAATGTGTCGTCGTCGACCTCGACTTTCGCCAGGTACTCCGGATAGCGCTCGCGCTGTACGGACTGGTTCATGTCGATGTGCTGTTCGAGCGCCAGCGCGGCATCGAGACGTGCCTTCCACGCGCTGCAGGCCGTACTCGTCGATCGCCAGCCCGATCTGGCGGGCATGGTTGGCTGCGTGCTCGACGATGTTCTCGCCGACCTGCTGCTGACTGCGGCGGAACAGAAGATTGTTGCGCGAGAAATCCGCGTGGCCGAGCACGTGTGCGGCGACCAGGACGTTTTCGGCGACGCTGTTGCTGTTGGCGAGGTACGCATGACCCGGATTGCCGGGAAACACCACCTCGAAGAGCCGCGAGTGACCCATGCGGTGCTGCACGAGCTGGTAGATGTAGCGCACGCCGAAGGACCAGTGCGGCATCCGGACCGGCAGGCCGTACACCGAAATCTCCATCATGAAGGTGTCCGGCACTTCCTCGAAGTCGACCGGATTGAAAGTCAGCCCGGCCTTGACCGCGAGTTGCTCGATGCGCGGCAGGAGCTCACGCCATTCGCTGTGGCTCATGGCGTAGTCTCACTCGGGCTCGCTGGCCTGCTGCTGGAAGAAGTGCCGTACGGCTTCCCAGATGTCTTCGATGCGGCTCACGGCAAAACTGCCGGCGGGCTTGCCTTCGTCGCCGAGCGCCTTGAAAAGGCCACCGGTCTCGGTGGCGAGCTGGCGCTGCGCAGTCGATGAGACCTCGAGGTAGCCGCAGTAGTTGGCGAGGTCCGCGAGGCCACGCAGCGCTGCTTCGGCCTGCGGACGATCCGCCGAGTAGTTGTCGCCGTCGGAAGCGTAGAACAGATAGACGTTGTAGCGCGCCGGGCTGAAACGCGCGTCGATGATCTCGCGTACCTTGGTAAGGCCCGTCGAGGCGACGGTGCCGCCACTGCCGCTCACCTGGAAGAATTCGTCCTCGTTGAACTCCCAGGCTTCCGTCGTGTGCGCGACGAATACGGTGTCGAGATGCCGATACTGGCGCCTCAGTCCCTGCACCGCCCAGAAGAAGAAGGACTTGGCGAGCTGCCGGTCGCGTTCCGACATGCTGCCGGAGACGTCCATCAGCAGAAACACCACGGCCTGAATCGCCGGCTGCTCGCGCTTGCTGAGCTGTCGAAAGCGCAGGTCGTCATCCGTGAACGCAGGCGCATCTTCGTCCTGCATCGTGCGCCGCTTGATCGATTCGCGCATGCTGCGCCGGCGGTCGAGCCGCGAACGCGCACCACGCTTATCCCAGCCTTCGCGCGCCCAGTCCGCTTCCTCGGACTTGCCGACGCGGGCCTTGAGATTCGGCAGCTGCATCTCTTCCCACAGCCAGTCGACGATGTCATCGACCTTGAATTCGAGCACGAACTCGACGCCGCCCTCGTCCTTGCCGCCGGGGCCCTTGTCCGAGCCCTCGCCCTGCTGGCTGGGCTTTGCCAGTACATCTCCGGCTTTGACGTTGCCTTGCCCGACACCCTCGCGGTGATCGGGTTTTCGCAGGCGGAAGTGATAGTGCTCGAGCATGCGCACGGGCACCTTGACCGTGCGCGCACCGCCACTCACGACGTCGGCGCCGGCAATGATGTCCGGGAGCCGCTCGCGAACGGCTTCGCGGACCTTGTCGTTGTGGCGCAGCCAGTCGCGTGCGCCGCGGGAGAACAACTCGTACCAACCGTTGATCCGGGGATTGACTGGCTTGATGTCCGACTCGTCCACTGCCATCTCCCGGTGCGCGGTGCGCCTACTCCTGTGCGAGGAGGGTGGTGACGTAGTTCAGAGCTTCTTTGGCGCTGTGATCGTCATAACCGTATTCGCTGACCAGTCGCTGCTGCACTGACGAGATTTTCTTGCGTGCTTCGTCGTCGGGACGGGCTGACGAGGTGACGAGGCGCAGGACGTCGCGTCGTTCCTCGAACAGGTACTGTTCGATCGCCTCGTGCATGCGAGCGTGGCTGTCGAGCGTGAATTTCTCGCCGGCCTTGAACGCCACCATGGCCTTGCGCACGACTTCCTGGCGGAACGATTGCTTGCCCGAGTCGGAGACCTTGATCTTCTCCTCGACCGAACGCAGGAAGCGCTCATCGGCGGGCCGGGTCTCGCCCGTGATCGGATCGGTCACCTGCCGCTGATCCAGCGAGGCCTCGACTTCGTCGAGATACTTCTCCAGGAGCTGTTGCGCCTCCTCTTCGAAGGAGGCAAATAGCGCACGGTGCACGTCTTCCTTCACCCACCGGTTGTAGAAATCCTTGCGCGCCACGACCAGATGATCGATCCACTGCTTTTTCTGCTTCGCATCCATGCGAGCGTCACTTTCGATTGAGTCCTTCAACGCCAGCAGCAGCTCCATGCTGGTGAGACTGCGCGTGTCGCTGCGCGTGATCGCGTTCGAAATGGAATTGATCACGAAGCGTGGGCTGACACCGGCGAGCCCCTCGTCCGGCGACTCTGATTTGAGCCGCACGGCTTCGTTCTCGGCAAAGCCCTCGATGCTTTCGCCGCTGTAGATGCGCAGCTTCTTCGACAGGTCCAGGCCTTCACGCTCCGGCTTGTGCAGCCGCGTGAGAATGGCGAATACCGCTGCCAGGGTGAGCACGTGCGGGTCGAGGTGCACATCGCGGAACGCCGGCGCGCCCGAAACCAGCTTCTGATAGATGCGTGCTTCATCGCGGAAGGAGAGGGCGTACGGCACCTTGATGATGACCATGCGGTCGAGCAGCGCCTCGTTCTCCTTCTCCTGCAGGAACTTGTGGAACTCGGCCAGATTGGTGTGCGCGATGATCGTCTCGTCGAGATGGATCAGCGGAAAGCGTGACACCTTGACGTTCTTCTCCTGAGTCAGGGTGAGGAGCAGGTACAGGAATTCGCGCTTGACCTTCAGGATCTCGATCATCTCGAGCAGGCCACGGCTCGCGGCATACACGGCGCCCGACCAGGACCAGGCACGCGGATCGCCTTCGTCGCCAACTTCGGCCACCTTCGAAAGGTCGACTGAGCCGACCAGGTCCGCGATGTCGGCCGTCGTCGGATCGTGCGGCGCGTAGGTGCCGACTCCGACCCGGGTCGCCTCGGCCAGGAAGACGCGCTCTACCGGCACACGCAGGTAGTCGCCTTCGTATTCGCGCTGCAATCTTTCGCGTGCCCAGGGACTCAACTCACCGCTGATGTCAACGCCGTACGTTTCGCGGAATTCCGCACGCAGGCTGGCTGGAATCAGGTTGAGCGGCGATTCGTGCATGGGCGAGCCCTTGATCGCATAGAGCGCGCCTTCATCGGTGCGACTGTATTCCTCGAGTCCGCGCTTGAGAAGGATCGCAATCGTCGACTTGCCGCCGGACGGTGGACCGAGCAGCAGCAGCAGGCGTCGGCCCACGTCGGAGCCGGCCGCCGCACCCTTGAAGTAATCGACCACGCGGCTCAGCGGCTCGTCGACACCGAACAACTCGCGCTTGAAAAGTTCTCGCGGTCGCGCCGCATCGTCGGCTCCATCGCCGTTGCGGCCATACCAGCGCAACATGTCCCAGATGTACTGATGACTCGAGCGGGCGAGAGATGCGGGACTGGCGGGAAGGATCCGCGTCAGGAAGTCGCCGAAGGTACCTTCCCAGTGCTGCGCCCGATGCTGGCGACTGAAGGCGCTCAGCGAATCGACGAAGCTGTCTCGGCGCGCTGAGCCTGAGTCGCCGTTCTCTGGCTGCATGTCACTATCCTCCGCGCTGCAACGACGGTCCTGCGTATCTCCTGCGATCATCACAGCAGCCGCACGAGGAGTCATTTGGACTCCCTGAAACCCTTGAAGGCGATGCGGCAGCTACCCGACATAATCTAACGCGAAGACTAGCCCCATGCAGACTGAGTTCCCTGAGCGCAATTTCACAGAAGTCAGGATCCGACCCGCGAACGGGCACGCAGATTGACACTTGAGTGCGATGCAGTAGGCGTGCCAAAAACGCGCGCGGCACGCGACGACAGGTCAGTGTGAACGTGGAAGGGTTCAGGTTCGATTCACGTGGCGCGATTCGAGCTCGTGCACGACGCGAGCCAGTGACAGGTTGCGGCTCTTCATCAGCAGCAGCAGGTGGTACATCAAGTCCGCGGTTTCGCTCACGATCTTCTCATCGTCGGTGCCGACCGCGGCGAGTGCCACCTCGACGCCTTCCTCGCCGATCTTCTGCGCGATGCGTGACGGACCTCCGGCAAAGAGCCTGGCGGTGTAGCTGCCCTCGGGCTGGTGGGCGATCCGCTGTGCAATCACCGCCTCGAGTTGCGCGAGGAAGGAAAGCCCTTCCGCTGCCGTAGGTGGTTGATCGGCAAAGCAGGTCGCGGTGCCGCGGTGGCAGACCGGTCCCTCGGGCTCAGCGAGTATCAGAAGACTGTCGCGGTCGCAGTCGGCGGATATGCCGACCACGTTCAGCACATGGCCGGAGGTTTCGCCCTTCATCCACTGAGCCTGGCGCGTTCGGCTGAAGAAGAACACTCGCCCGGTGGTCAGGGTTTCGCGCAACGCTTCGCGATTCATGAAGGCGAGCATCAGCACGGCACCCGAAGTGGCGTGTTGCACGACAGCAGGGAGCAGCCCGTCGCCTTTGGCCCAGTCGAGAGTGGATATTTCTTCGAGCTTCATAGCCTGACCTCGATACCGACGTGCTTCAGGTGCCGCTTCAGGGCGGCGATGTTGACCGTACCGTCGTGGAATACGCTGGCAGCGAGCGCACCATCGACGCCCGTCTGCGCAAAGACTGCACCGAAATCGGTCACCGAACCGGCCCCACCCGAGGCCACCAGCGGCACCTGGCAGACGGCGCGCACCGCGGCGAGCTGCGCCAGATCATAGCCGTGGCGCACGCCGTCGCTCGCCATGCAGTTGAGCACGATCTCGCCGGCACCGCGTTCCTGCACCTCGCGCACCCAGTCGAGTGTCGCGTGCAGCGTGTCGCGGCTGCGATGCGGATCGCCCGTGAACTGGTACACGTGGTAACCGTCGTCGAGCGTCTGGCTGTCGATGCCGACCACGACGCACTGCGAGCCGAAGCGCGCACTCAGGCGATTGATCAGTTCCGGGTCGGCGAGCGCAGGTGAGTTCACCGAGATCTTCTCGGCGCCGGAGTTCAGCACGACCTCGGCGTCCGCGACGGAGCGGATGCCGCCGGCCACGCAGAACGGAATGTCGAGCAGGCGAGCGACCGCTGCCATCCAGCTGCGGTCCACGGATCGGCCGTCCGGGCTCGCCGTGATGTCGTAGAACACGAGTTCGTCCGCGCCTTCGTCGCGATAGCGTGCGGCGAGCTCCAGGATGTCGCCGACGACACGGTGATCGCGGAAGCGCACGCCCTTGACGACCTGCCCGTCGCGCACGTCGAGGCAGGGAATTATGCGTTTGGCAAGAATGGCGCGAGCTCCTGTGCATCGATGCCTTCTTCCAGCAAGGCGCGGCCGCTGATGGCGGCCGCGACCCCGAGTCCGCGAGCGCACGCAGGTCAGCGGCTGAGCGCACGCCGCCCGAGGCCTGCCATTCGATCTCCGGAAACCGGCGCAGCGCCTCGGCGTACAGCGCCAGGTTCGGCCCGTTCAGCGCACCGTCGCGTTCGACGTCGGTGCACAGCACGTGTTGAAGCCCGCCGGGCGGAAAGCGTCCAGCGCCTCCCAGAGTGTGCGTTGCCGTCTGTACTTGCCAGCCGTGCGTCGCGCAGCGCGGCGTACCGGTCGGCGTCGAGGCGCACGTCGAAGGCGAGGGCGATCGCGTCGCGACCAAAGCGGCGCAGCCACATCAGCACCTGGTCAGGCTTCGTGACCGCGGCGCTGCCGATCACGACGCGGGCGACACCGGCATGCAGCAGCGCGTCGATCGCGGCCGAATCGCGGATGCCGCCGCCGACCTGCAGCTGCATCGTCCGGCATGGCGGCGAGCCTGAGGATGATGTCGCGGTTGACCTGCTGGCCGTCGCGTGCGCCGTCGAGGTCGACGACGTGCAGCCAGCGTGCGCCCAGCTCGCGATAGCGCTCCAGGAGCACCGCGGGCTCGATGTCGTAGCGGGTCTCGGCGGCGAAATCGCCGCGCAGCAGGCGCACGCAGTGGCCGCCGCGCAGGTCGATGGCGGGAATGAGCAGCATCAGGCGAGCGCCAGGAAGTTGCCCAGGATGCGCGCACCGGCGCGCGCCGAACGCTCGGGATGAAACTGCGCGCCGCGGAAGTTGCCTCGCGCGACCACCGCGGAGAAGGGTTCGCCGTAGTAGTCGCTGCGACGGTTTCGGGTCCGATCGGCGCCGCATAGCTGTGCACGAAGTACACGCGCTCGCCAGTCGATCCCGTCGAGCAGGGGCGCGGATCGCCGTGCCGTCAGCTGATTCCAGCCCATGTGCGGCACCGGACGGCCCGGCGCCGCGGTCAGACGGTGTGCAGTGCCGGGAATCGCGCCGAGGCACGCGTACCGAGCCTTCCTCGGAAGCGTCGTACAGCAGCTGCATGCCGAGGCAGATGCCGAGCACCGGTTGCGTCAAGCGCTCGGAATCAGCACGTCGAGCCCGTGGGCGCGCAGGCGCGCCATCGCATCCGCCGCGGCGCCGACACCCGGCAGGATGACGTGGCGCCGCGCGGATCGGCGGACGGATCGCTGGTCAGTACAGGCTCGACCGAGCCGCTCCAGCGCAGACGCAGCGAGGCGATGTTGGCGCCGCCGTTGTCGATGATGACCACTCGCCTGGTCACAGCACGCCCTTGCTGCTCGGCAGCTCGGTGCCTTCGAGCCGGATCGCCTGGCGCAGCGCCCGGCCCACGCCCTTGAAGCAGGCCTCGACCATGTGGTGCGTGTTCTCGCCGTGCACCTGACGTGCATCGCGGCGCCCAAGGCTTCGGCCAGCGAGCGGAAGAAGTGCGGCACCAGCTCGGTGGGCAGCTCGCCCACCCGCTCGCGACCGAACGTCCCTCGAAGACGAAGTAGGCACGACCCGACAGGTCGATCGCGACTGCGGCCTGCGCTTCGTCCATCGGCAGCAGGAAGCCGTAGCGTGCGATGCCGCGCTTGTCGCCGAGCGCCTGCCGCAACGCCTGGCCGAGCGCCAGCGCGCAGTCCTCGACCGTGTGGTGCTCGTCGATGTGCAGGTCGCCGCGTGCGCTCAGCTGCAGCGCGAAGCCGCCATGCCGCGCGATCTGCTCGAGCATGTGATCGAAGAAGCCGATGCCGGTGGCGATCTCGATCGGCCCTTCCGGTCGAGGTCGACGCACGTTGATCGGTTTCCGGCTTGCGCCGGGAGACCTGCGCCGCCGTTCAGGCCGCGTGAGACTCGCGTGCAATCGCTGCCCATGACTCCTGCGGTCGCTCCGTCGCGTCGCACGCGCAGGCCGGCGATGCCGAGGTTGCGGGCGAGCTCCAGGTCCGTGTCGCGATCGCCGATCACGACGCTGGCTGCGCGATCGAGGGGATAACTGGCCAGCCAATCGGTCAACAGACCCAGTTTCGGCTTGCGGCACTCGCAGCCGTCGGCGGCGAAATGCGGGCAGATGAACACCGCGTCGAAGCGGATGCCCTGCGACGCAGAAGAGCTCCAGGAGGAAATCCTGCGAGGCACGAAAGTCGGCCTCGGGAAAGCTCGGGCGTGCCGAGTCCGTCCTGGTTGGTCACCATCACGAGCCCGAACCCGGCGCGTTGCAGCTCGAGCAGCGCCGGGATCACGCCGGGCATGAGGCGGATCTTGTCGAGGCTGTCGACCTGTTCGTCGGGCGGCTCCTCGACCAGCGTGCCGTCGCGATCGACGAACAGGAACCTTGACAGGCGCGCTCATGCGCACGCTCATGCGCGGAGCAGGCGCTCGTTCTGCTCCGGCGTGCCGATCGAGATGCGCAGGCAGTTCTCGAGGCCGGCCCGTTGCCGAAAGTCGCGGACCAGCAGGCCCTTGCCGATGCCGCGATCGAAATGCCTGGTCGGCGTCCGGCATCGACCAGCAGGAAATTGGCATCGCTCGGCCAGACCTCCGCAACGAGGGCTGAGGCGCGCAGCTGCGAGGCCATCCGCTCGCGCTCGGCAATGATGAGCTCGAGTCGCGCGCGCGCAATGGCGAGCTGCGGCGGCTCGAGTGCCCGGAGGGCCGCTTCGACCGTCGGGGCGGGCATGGCATACGGCGGAATGATCCGGCGCAGCAGCCCGACGATGTCGGGCTCGCCGAGCAACGCGCCGCAGCGCGCGCCGGCGAGCGCGTAGGCCTTCGACAGCGTGCGCAGCACGACGAGGTTGTCGGGATGCTCCAGCAGGCTGGCGAGGCTTCGACACCCGAGAACTCGACGTAGGCCTCGTCGACGACCACGAGTGCCTGGCGCTGCAGCCGCGCAACGAGCCGCTCGATCACGGCCTCGTCGAGCAGGTTGCCGGTCGGGTTGTTGGGCGAGCAGAGGAACACGATCTTCGCGTCCGGCTGCCAGCGCTCAATGATCGCCGCCTCGTCGAGCGCAAAGCCGCGCTCGCGATCGAGCGGGACCTCGACGACGTCGGCGCCCTGGATCCGCGCCGCGACTTCGTACATGCCGAAGGTCGGCGGGCAGATCATGACGCGGTCGCGCTGGCGCGGCAGAACGCGCGCACCAGCAGGTCGATGGCCTCGTCGCTGCCGCGACCGACCAGCACCCGGTCGGGCGCCACGCCGTACAACTGCGCCAGGCGCTCGACCAGCGCCGGCGGCTGCGGCTCGGGATAGCGGTTGAGTCCGGCCGGCGAGTTGTCGCCGGTGCGCGCCACGGCATCTCGTTGGCGTGCATGCGCTCGAGCGAGGGATCCCAGGCCGCGTGCTGGTAGGGCACGAGTCCGATGAGCTCGGGCCGCGCAATGTGCTGCGTGGTGCTCATGCGTCACCTCGCTCGGCGAGCGCGCTCAGGCGAACCGCGACCGCCTTGGCATGCGCATCGAGCCCCTCGAGCTGGGCCAGCGTGCGCGGTCGGGCCGAGCTGCGCAGGCCGGCCGGTGTCAGTTCCTGCACCGTGATGCGCTTGAGGAAGTCGATCACCGACAGGCCGCTGTAGGCGCGGGCGTGCCCGTAGTCGGCAGCACGTGGTTGGTGCCGCTGCAGTAGTCGCCCATCGTTTCCGGCGACCACGCGCCGAGGAAGACCGAGCCGGCATTGCGGACCTGGTCGAGCCAGCGGCGCGGCTCGCGCACCTGCAGGATGAGGTGCTCGGGTGCGTAAGCGTTGCTGACCTCGATCGCGGCCGCGAGGCTGTCCACGACGATGACGCGCGAGCCGGCGAGCGCGTGCTGCAGGATCTCGCGTCGCTGAGCACTCGCCACTGCGCTTCGACCTGCGCGAGTGCCTCGCGCGCCAGGCGCGAGGACGTCGTGACCAGGATCGCCTGCGCGTCCGGACTGTGCTCGGCCTGCGCCAGCAGGTCGGCGGCGACGAACTCCGCGCGTGCGCTGTCATCGGCGATGACCAGCACTTCCGACGGACCGGCCGGCAGGTCGCAGCGCTGCGCCTGCGGCATCGCGCGACGACCAGTGCTTGGCGGCGGTGACCCACGCATTGCCCGGCCCGAAGATCTTGTCGACCTTCGGCACCGATTCGGTGCCGTACGCCATCGCGGCGATGGCCTGCGCGCCGCCGACCTTGAAGACCGTTCGATGCCGCACAGCCGGGCAACGAAGAGCACCGCGGGATCGGCGCGACCGTCCGGCCGCGGCGGCGTGCACAGCACGCGCACCGGGCAGCCGGCGATCTGCGCCGGAACCGCCAGCATGATCGCGGTGGAGGGCAGGGGCGCGGTGCCGGCGGGCACGTACAGCCCGACGGCGTCGATCGGCGCGACGCGGCGTTCGCACACGACCCCGTGCATCGTTTCGACACCAGCCGCTTCGGGATCTGCGCGCGTGGAAGCGGTGCACGTTGTCGATCGCGCGCTCCAGCGCCATCCCGCGCTTCGACAGGCAGCACGGCCTCGGCGGCCGCGAACTCGGCGGCTGCTGACGCTCAGCGTGTCGAGGTCGACGCCATCGAGCTCGCGTGTGAGCTACGGGCAGCGGCGTCGCCGCGCCGCGGACCCGGTCGATGATCTGCGCGCCGTGTCGAGCACCTCCGCCGCATCGCGCTGCGCCGGTCGTCGCAGCGCCGCCGTCGCGTTCGCCCTCCGCGAGCTGCGTCCAGTCGAGGACGGATCGTCGAATGCCCTGTCATGCCAGCATCTTCTCGACCGGCAGCACCAGCACGGCGCTGGCGCCGGCGGCCTTCAGGCTCTCGAGCGTCTCCCAGAACACGTTCTCGCGGCAGACGGCGTGCACCGCGACCTTGTCGCCGACGCCGTCGAGCGGAATGATCGTCGGCGACTCGCTGCCGGGCAGCAGCCGCGGATCTCCGCGCAGCGCCGAGCGCGGCGCGTGCAGCATGATGTACTTGCTCTCCTTCACCTGCTGGACGCCGTCGATGCGCAGCAGCAGCCGGCGCACCCAGTCTTCCTTGTCCTCGGGCAGCGGCACCGGCGTGCGGATCAGCGCCGCCTGGCTTTCGAGCACGGTCTCCACTTCGCGCAGGTGATTGGCGAGCAGCGTCGAGCCGGTCGACACGAGGTCGCAGATCAGGTCGGCGCGGCCGAGGCGCGGCGCGATTTCGACGGCGCCGGACAAGCGTGACGATCTCGGCCGGGAGTCGCGCTCGCGCAGGAATCGCGCCAGCATGTGCGGATAGGTCGTGGCGATGCGCTTGCCGGCAGGTCGGCCGGCCCGCGTAGGCCATCTCTCGGGCACCGCGAGCGACAGGCGGCAGCGGCCGAAGTCGAGCTGCTGGATCGGTCGAACAGCGCGCGCCCGCCGCGCGCCGCCAGCGCGAGGCGCTTCTCCTCGATCACGTTCAGGCCGACGAGGCCCAGGTCGCAGACGTCCTCCTGCACCAGGTCGGGGATGTCGTCGTCGCGCACGAACAGCACGTCGAGCGGCATGTTCTCGCCGTAGCACATGAGCTGGTCCTTGCCGCGGCTGTACTTCAGGCCGCAGCGGACCAGCAGGTCGAGCGAGTGGTCGGTGAGGCGGCCGGATTTCTGCACGGCGAGCTTGAGGCGCTGGCGCTTATCCATGGTCGCGGCTCTCGAGGCGCCTCACGGCGGTCGCGTAGCCGCCGTTGCCGGCGGCGAGGTAGCGGGCGACGCGCCCGATGGTCGTGACGCTGACGCCGGTGAGGCGTGGATCTCGCGGTAGGGCAGGCCGCGCTGCAGGAACTCGACCACGGCCCAGCGGTCGGCCATGGCCTGCAGTTCCGCCGGCGTGCACAGGTCGCGGAAGAAGTCGCGGCATTCGTCGACCGTGCGCAGCGTCAGGATGGCCCCGTACAGCGCGCGTTCGGCCAGCTGCTCCTGGCGGGCGGTGATTGCACGGTGCTTTTTCATGGGTGGCCGCTCGTACCAATGTATTAGCACGTTAATACAATAGGCCACTGTCAGGCAATCAATTCGTGGCCGATTCTTGACGTGCTCGCCCTGCGCCCCGTAGACTTCGCGCCACTCATCGAGACCGGCTGAGGGACAAGGCCCTTGGAAGCC
Organism: uncultured Gammaproteobacteria bacterium; assembly: GCA_963705495.1. Classification (GTDB taxonomy): domain Bacteria; phylum Pseudomonadota; class Gammaproteobacteria; order Steroidobacterales; family Steroidobacteraceae; genus DATBVX01. Next base: position 47,067 of record CAVPJQ010000016.1, read on the forward strand.
GGGGCAACCGCCGAAGCCAACCCCTTCGAAAAGGTGCCAACTCCTGCGAGGTCCCCCGGCCGCTTCGACAGATGAGATGCCAGCGAGGCTCCCTTGCTTTCGGGCAAGGGTGTTGGTCGCAGCAGCTCTCCCCACGCGGACCTTCCGCAGGGGTTCCGATGAGTGGAACCCGATCCGGCCGTATGCCGGTGCCAGAAGGTCTGAAAATGACGATTGCAGAGGCCGTCCCAACACGCGTCCCGACACCGTCGGGCACGGATGACAGTGCCATCGAATTGCGCGAGGGCATCCTCGAGGTGCCCGGGCGTGCTGCGCCTGCACCACGGCGGCGAGCTCGAGGGCGTGCGGGTCGCCTGGCGCCTGGCGGGGCAGCCCCGCGCGCCGGTGGTCGCCGCACTCGGCGGCATCTCGGCTCACCGGATCGTGTACTCGCACGGCGATGCGCGCGGCTGGTGGGACGGCATCGTCGGCCCAGGCCGGGCGCTCGATGCGACACGGTTTCGCGTGCTCGGCATCGACTTTCTGGGCGGCAGCGGCGCCACCACGGGTCCGCGCGTCGGCGAACCCTTCCCCAGCGTCAGTTCCTACGACCAGGCGGAATTGCTGCTGCGGCTGCTCAATCACCTGGGCATCGCTCGCCTGCATGCCATCGCCGGCGCTTCCTACGGCGGCATGGTGGCGCTGGCGTTTGGCGAGCGTTTCGCGCAGCGCGTCGAACGCCTGCTCGTGATCAGCGCGAGCGACCGAACGCATCCGATGGCGACGGCCTGGCGCAGCGTGCAGCGGCGCCTCGTGCGCTACGCGCTCAGTCATGGGGAGGGAGCGCGGGGCCTGGAGCTGGCGCGCGCGCTCGCCATGGCGACCTACCGCAGCCCGGAGGAATTCGCGGCGCGCTTCCGGGCTGCGCCCGAGCGCCTGGGCGACAGGTTCGAGTTCCCGGTCGAGCACTACCTGTTTGCGCGCGGCGCGACTACGCCGCGCAATACCGGCCCGAGGCCTTCCTCTGCCTGTCGGAGTCGATCGACCTGCACCGCGTCGACGCCGCGCGCATCGGCGTCGCGACGACGATCGTCGGCGTGCGCGAGGACCAGCTCGTGCCGCTCGCCGACCTGCGGGCGCTGCGCGCGCGTCTGCCGCACGCGCACACCTGGTCGAGATCTCGTCCATCTACGGCCACGACGCCTTCCTGAAGGAAGCCGGGCAACTGGAGCCGGTCTTCCGCCATTGCCTGGAGAATTCCCATGAGTGAGAAGTGGCAGCCAGCGACTCGCGCCGTGCGCGCGGCGCTCGAATCAGACGCGGCAACGGCGCCGTCGTGCCGCCGATCCACCTGACCTCGACGTTCGCGTTTCGGCGTTCGGCGAGAAGGGCCAGTACGACTACTCGCGCTCGGGCAATCCGACGCGCGATGCACTGGGCGACGCGCTGGCTGACCTCGAGGGCGGAGCCGGCGCGGTCGTCACCAGCTCGGGCATGGGCGCGATTACGGTCGTCATGTCATCTGCTCGAGCCGACGACGCTGATGGTCGCGCCGCACGACTGCTACGGCGGCACGTATCGGCTGTTCAGCGCTTGGCGCGCAGCAGCACTCCGGGTCGAGTTCGTCGACCAGACCGATCCGGACGCGTTGCGTGCCGCCTGTGCCCGCAAGCCGAGACTCGTCTGGATCGAGACGCCGAGCAATCCGCTGCTGCGCATCGTCGACATCCGCGCGGCGGCGCGGCTCGCGCAGGCGTGCGGCGCACTGCTCGTCGTCGACAACACCTTCCTGTCGCCGGGCTGGCAGCGGCCGATCGCACTCGGCGCCGACCTCGTGGTGCACTCGACGACCAAGTACCTCAACGGCCACAGCGACGTCGTCGGCGGCGCGGTGATGGCGCGAACCGCCGAGCTGCATGAGCAGCTCGCGTGGTGGGCCAATTGCCTCGGCGTGACTGGCTCGCCGTTCGACAGCTACCTGACGCTGCGCGGCCTGCGCACGCTGCACGCGCGGCTGGCGATGCATCAGCACAATGCGCGCGCCCTGGTCGATCAGTTGCTCGCGAGCCCAGCGGTCGCGCGTGTCTACTACCCGGGCTTGCCACGCACCCCGGCCACAGCGTCGCCACCGCCCAGCAATCGGCTTCGGCGCCATGGTCAGCTTCGAGCTCAAGGGCGGCATCCCTGCCGTGGAGGCCTTCGTGACGGGCCTGCACTGCTTCTCGCTGGCCGAATCGCTCGGCGGCGTCGAGAGCCTGGTCGCGCACCCGGCGACCATGACGCATGCGGCGATGGACGCTGACGCGCGCGCGCACCGCCGGAATCTCGGACGCGCTGCTGCGCCTGTCGGTCGGCATCGAGGCGCTGCAGGACCTGCCGCACGACCTCGCGAGCGCCTGGAGCGCGTGGCGCAGCTCACCTGCGCCCCAAGGATCGAGCGCGCCTGGCTCGAGCCGCCTGCTGATTCAGGCCAACGCTGCGAGAACTGCATCGCCCGCGGCGCGGGTGCTCAGCGCCTCTCATCGCCCGGGCGATGTCGCGCGTACGGACTCCCGCGCGATCGCGGCGTCGACCGCCGCTTCGATCGCTCGGGCCTCGTGTTCGAGGCCAGCGAATGTCGCAGCAGCATCGCGGCGCTCAGGATCGTGCCGAACGGATTCGCGATGCCACGACCCGCGATGTCGGGCGCCGAGCCGTGGATCGGCTCGTAGAGCCCGCGCGTGCCCTCGCCGAGCGACGCCGACGGCAGCAGACCCATCGATCCGGCGAGCATCGACGCTTCGTCCGTCAGGATGTCGCCGAACATGTTCTCGGTGACGATGCACGTCGAAGCACGCGGTCGGCGCATCAGGTGCATCGCGGCGGCGTCGACCAGCATGTGCTCGAAGGTGACCTGCGGGGAACTCGGCGCGCAACACGCGTTCGGCGACCTGCGCGCCACAGCCGCGACGTCTCGAGCACGTTGGCCTTGTCGACCGAGACGAGCGCGGCGCCGGCGCGCCATCGCGAGCGCGCGCGGCGACGCGCGTGACGCGCTCGACTTCCGCCTGCGTGTACGTCGCACAGGTCCTCGCGGTGGTGGCGGTGCGGCTCTTCTTGCCGAAGTAGATGCCGCCCGTCAGCTCGCGCACGACCATGATGTCGACGTCGGCGAGCACCTCGGGCTTGAGCGGCGAGGCGTCGAGCAGGGCGGGATGCAGCGCGACGGGACGCAGATTCGCGAAAAGACCGAGCGCGCGCCGCAGCCCCAGCAGTCCCTGCTCGGGTCGCACCGGCGCGTCCGGGTCCGACCACTTCGGTCCGCCGACGGCGCCCAGCAGCACGGCATCCGCACGCCGGCAAGCGTCAGCGTTGCGGAGGCAGGGGCAGCCCGTCGCATCGATCGCGGCGCCGCCGATCAGCGCTTCGGCAACTCGAACTCGTGATCGAAGCGACGCGCGACGGCGTGCAGACGCGCACGGCCTCGGCGGTGACTTCGGGACCGATGCCGTCGCCCGGGCAGAACCGCGATCCGCGCCTTCACGCGTGCGCGCTGCTCGTAGCGGGTGATCCGCTCCTCCTGGCCGAGCAGGTAGCCGAGTTCGTCGATGCCGTTCAGCAGGCAGTAGCGCGCAAAGGCCTCGACGGGAAACTTGACCGAGCGGCCGTCGGGCAGCGTCAGCGCGGTGCTCTCGAGGTCGACTTCGACTTCGACACCGGGATGTTCGAGCAGCCAGCGGTGCGTGGCCTCGTCGACGATGATCGGCAGCAGGCCGTTCTTCAGCGCGTTGCTGCGAAAGATGTCGGCGATCTCGGTGCTGATGACGGCGCGAATGCCGAAGTCGAGCAGCGCCCACGGCGCATGCTCGCGCGACGAGCCGCAGCCGAAGTTGCGGCCGGCGACCAGCACCTGGCAGCCCTGGACTGCGGCTGGTTGAGCACGAAGTCGGGTCGCGGTGTGCCGTCCGGGTCGTAGCGCCAGTCGGCGAACAGCTGCTCGCCGAGGCCCTCGCGGGTGGTCGTGGTCAGGAAGCGCGCCGGAATGATCTGGTCGGTGTCGATGTTGGAGTTCGGCATCACGACCGTCCGCGAACGGATGCCGCGGATCAGGGTGCGTTCAGGAGCGCTCACGACAGGAATTCGCGCGGATCGGTGACGCGACCGCGAACCGCAGCGGCCGCGGCCGTCGCAGGGCTCGCGAGCAGCGTGCGCGCTCCCTTGCCCTGGCGGCCTTCGAAGTTGCGGTTGCTGGTGCTGACGCAGTACTCCCCGGCCGCGACCGTGTCGCCGTTCATGCCGATGCACATCGAGCAGCCCGACTCGCGCCATTCCGCGCCGGCGTCGAGGAAGACGCGATCCAGGCCCTCGGACTCGGCCTCGCGCTTGATCTGCTGCGAGCCCGGGACCACGAGCATGCGCACGCCGCGCGCCACCCGGTGCCCTTTCAGGACGTGCGCGGCTTCGCAGATCGGAGAGGCGCGCGTTGGTGCAGCTGCCGACGAAGACGACGTTGACCGGCTTGTCGCGGATCGCCTCGCCCGGGGAGAAGCCCATGTAGTTCAGCGCGTGCGCGAACACGGCGTCGCCTTCGACCTTGGGTATGGACGCGAGATCGGCATGACCATGCCCGGATTGGTGCCGTAGGTGATCATCGGCTCGAGCGTCCCGCGTCGATGTCGATCTTGCGGTCGAACGCGGCGCCCGGGTCCGACGGCAGTTCTCGCCAGCGCTCGACCGCGCGTCCCAGTCGGCGCCCTGCGGCGCCCGCGGTCGGCCTTTCAGGTACGCGAACGTGGTTTCGTCCGGCGCGATCATGCCGGCGCGCGCGCCGGCTTCGATCGACATGTTGCAGACCGTCATGCGCTCGTCCATCGACAGCGCGCGAATCGCCTCGCCGCGGTACTCGAAGACGTGGCCGGTGCCGCCCGCGACGCCGATCTTGCCGATGATCGCGAGAATCAGGTCCTTGGCGGTGACCGCCGGCTGCAGCCGGCCGTACACGTCGACGGCGAACGTCCGCGGGCGACGCTGCAGCAGGCACTGCGTCGCGAGCACGTGGCCGACCTCGGTCGTGCCGATGCCGAAGGCGAGGGCACCGAATGCACCGTGCGTGCTGGTGTGGCTGTCGCCGCAGACGATGGTCTTGCCCGGCTGCGTCGCGCCCAGCTCCGGTCCGATGACGTGCACGATGCCGCGCCGATCGCTGCGCAGGCCGAGCAGCTCGACGCCGAATTCCGCGCAGTTGTCCTCGAGCTCGCGAATCTGCTTCGCCGCCGACTCGATCGCGATCGGCACGCTGCCGAAGATCTGCTCGGTCGCGTCGGCGTGGAGTGGTCCATCGTGCCCAGCGTGCGTCCGGTCCGCCGCACCTTCAGGCCGCGCTCGCGCAGGACCGTGAAGGCCTGGGGCGAGGTGACCTCGTGAATCAGGTGCAGGTCGATGTACAGGACCGCCGGCGTGTCGACGGTTTCGGGCGCTGACCAGGTGCTGATCCCAGATTTTCTCGAACAGGGTACGTGGCTGCATCGACCCGGTCAGCCAGCGGCTGCCGCCTTCACTCCCTTGTCGTCGACCCAGGTCGAGCCAGCCCCACTTGTCGGGCGTGCGGCCCTCGAACAGGCCGAAGAAGGCGCTCTGCAGGGCTTGCGTGATCGGGCCCCGCTTCCCGGCGCCGATCTGGATCCCGTCGACGGAGCGAATCGGCGTGATCTCCACGGCCGTGCCGGTGAAGAACAGCTCGTCGGCCAGATACAGCATCTCGCGCGGGATCGAGCTTTCGCGCACTTCGAAGTTGCGTTCGCGTGCGAGGCGTGCGACCGAATCGCGCGTGATGCCACCGAGGATCGAGCAGGCGAGGGCGGGCGTGTGGATGACGCCGTCCTTGACGAGGAACAGGTTCTCGCCGGCGCCTTCGCTCACCAGTCCGCCGGGCGTGAGGCCGATGCCTTCGGCAAACCCGAGGCGGCGAGCTTCCATGCCGATGAGCTGGCTCGACAGGTAGTTGCCGCCGGCCTTGCCGAGCGCGGGAATGGTGTTGGGTGCCACGCGCTGCCAGGACGATACGCAGACGTCGACGCCGTTCTGCAGCCCCTCGGCGCCGAGATAAGCGCCCCATTCGATTGCCGCAATGGCCACCTCGGTCGGCGGGTCGACCTTGGGCGTAACGCCGATTTCGCCGTAGCCGCGAAACACGATCGGCCGCAGGTACGCGCCCTTGGTCAGCCCATTTGCCGACAACCACTGTCTTGCAGGCTGCGATGATCTGCTGCGCGTCGTAGGGCATCTCGATGGAATAGATCTTGGCGGAGTCGAACAGGCGATGGGCGTGATCGGTGAGTCTGAAGATGCAAGGCCCTTGCGGCGTCGCATAGGAACGGATGCCCTCGAATACCGATGAGCCGTAGTGCAGCGCATGAGCCATGACGTGCACCGTGGCCTTTTCCCAGGGCACGAGCTTGCCGTTGAACCAGATGAACTGCGTGGGCTTGATGGGCATGAGAGTTCTCGCCAATCCTTCGTTGTCACACTACGGCCTGCGCGGTGCGCGCGCTCTTGCGTCGCTCCTGCAGGGGTTTCGCACCGCCGTCAGGCGGCTGAGCTCGACACGATTGATCACCTCGAGGAACGCGCGCGCGCTCGACTCGATGATGTTGGTGCTCACGCTGGAACCGCGGTACGTGCGGCCATTGTACTCCACGTAAACCAGCGCTTCGCCCTGCGCATCCTCGCCTTCTGACACGCTGCGCACTTCGTACTTGCGCAGGTTCAGGATCACGCCGGCGGCCTGCTCCATCGCCTTGAAGCAAGCGTCGACCGGGCCATCGCCATTGGCCTGCTTTTCAATCGAGCGGCCATCCTGGTGCGCGAGACACACCGTCGCCGACCCTTCCGCTCCAGTGCGGGCCTGAGTCGCGAACGAGACCAGCGACCAGGGGCCACTCGATGCGCTGCCGGCACGCAATACCAGGGCTTCGATGTCACCGTCGAACAGCTCCTTCTTGGTATCGGCGAGTGCCTTGAATTCCTCGAACAGCTGGTTGAATTCCAGCTCGTCGAGCTCGAAGCCGAGTTGCTTGACGCGTTCCCGCAAGGCGTGTCGGCCACTGTGCTTGCCGAGCACCAGGTGAGTGCGCGTCAGGCCGACGTCTTCCGGTCGCATGATCTCGTAGGTCGAATGGTGGCGGAGCATGCCGTGCTGGTGGATGCCCGATTCGTGCGCGAACGCATTCTCGCCGATGACCGCCTTGTTCCGCGGGATCGGCATGCCGGTAATGCTCGAGACGAGGCGCGAGGTCGGATAGAGCCGCGTGGTATCGATGCCGGTCGCGAGACGGAAATAGGCATCGCGCGTCTTCAACGCCATGACCACTTCCTCGAGCGAGCAATTCCCGGCACGTTCGCCGATGCCATTGACCGTGCATTCGATCTGTCGGGCGCCCGCCAGGACGGCACTCAGGCTGTTGGCAACGGCCATGCCGAGATCGTTGTGACAATGAACACTGAGCACCACCTTGTCGATGCCGCGCACGTGCTCGCGCAGGTAGCGGAACAGCTGTCCAAATTCGTCCGGTACGGTGTAACCGACGGTATCGGGGATGTTGACCGTCGTCGCTCCAGCCTCGATCACCGCTGAGACGACTTCGGCAAGATACTCGGGCTCGGTCCGTGCCGCGTCCTCGGGCGAGAACTCGACGTCCTCGCACAGCTCGCGTGCGATACGCACGCCTTCCACGGCGGTGCGGACGATCTCGTCCTTCGCCATCTTCAGCTTGTGCTGGCGATGGATCGCGCTGGTGGCGAGAAAGACGTGCAGGCGCCGCCGCGGAGCATCGCGCAGCGCCTTGGCGGAGCGTTCAATGTCGTCACGATTGCAGCGGGCGAGTCCGGCAATGATCGGTCCGGTGATTTCGCGGGCCACGGACTGAACCGCTTCCCAATCGCCGCGCGATGCCGCCGGAAAGCCGGCCTCGATCACGTCCACACCGAGATCAGCGAGCGCGCGGGCCACCCGCAGCTTTTCCGCCAGAGTCATGCTGCACCCGGGCGACTGCTCTCCATCGCGCAACGTGGTGTCAAAAATCAGCACACGGTTCGGGTCGTGAGTGGCCATGACTGCTCCGGGGTTCGGGGCTAGAACTCGTGAGTGGTCCGCGGCGGACGCGGGTCGTAGTCCATGCTGGTGAGGGCATGGTTCTGGTGGAAATCGACGGCGTTCCCGATGGGGTCGCCGTGCAGGACGCTCAGCAGCGTGCTCGAGGTGATGTTGCCGCCGCTCAGCACGATTCCGACGCGCTGCCCGGCGATCCGGCGCCTCAGTCGCGTCGCCCCGGCGAGCGCAGCAGCGCCGGCGCCCTCGGCGAGTTGATGCAGCGTATCGGCGTAGCAGCGAATGGCGGCATGTATTTCCGCCTCCTCGACTTCGACCATGTCGTCGAGCGTGTCGCGCAGGATGGCGACTGTGTCGCGGGAGGGCACGCGCGCCGCCAGTCCGTCTGCGATGGTTTCGCCGATCACGGCTTCTTTCATTTCACCGGTATGAAAGGCGCGTGACAGGGCAGGAGCATTCGCCGCCTGCACGCCGATCAGGCGCGTGTGCGGGCTCAGCGCCTTGAACGCGAGTCCCATGCCAGCCGCGAGACTGCCGCCGCCCACAGGGACGAACACCGTATCAAGGGGTTGGGTCGCCTGTTCCAGCATCTCGAGCGCCACGGTCGCGTATCCCGCGATCAGTGCCGGCGCGCGCGAGGGGTGAATGGCCAGGGCACCGGTCTGCTGTGCGTGGCGCACTGCTGCCAGCCACGCGGAGTCGAAGTCGTGACCCTGGACGATGACCTGCGCGCCCAGCGCCACCATCGCGGCGTTCTTGTCAGGGTTATTTCCCTCGGGCACGAAGATCGTGCACGTCACGCGATGCAGCTGCGATGCGTGCGCGAGCGATTGTCCATGGTTGCCCCGCGTCGCCGTAACGAGACCGCTTTGACGCTCCTGTTCCGTCAATGTGGCGAGCAGGTTCAGGCCGCCGCGGATCTTGAAGGAACCGAGCAGTTGTGCGTTTTCAAGCTTGATGAAGGGCACACAGCCCATGCGTGCGGCGAGCACCGGGTGTGTCACGAGCGGTGTCGCAGTCAGCAGCCCGCGCAGGCGTTTTCTCGCTGCCACGATATCGTCGAAATGCAGAGCGCCGGTGTGGCGATCCGTCATCGGCATCGAGACCTCGCGTGTGGAGCTGACCGGCATCGCGATTCAGGCTCGCTCTTGATTCAACCAGGGCATGCGCGCTCGCAGCGCGGCACCCACTTTCTCGATCGGTTGATCGAGGTCGGCCTGCAACAGGCGCTTGTACGTTCCGCCACCGGCCCGGTTCTCAGCGATCCACTGGCGCGCGAACCGCCCGCTACGGATTTCCTTGAGTACCTTCTGCATTTCTTTCCTGACGCGCGCGTTGATGATGCGCGGGCCGCGCGTGAGATCGCCGTACTTGGCGGTTTCGCTGATGTAACGGTGCATTTTTTCGAGCCCGCCCTCGTGCAGGAGGTCCACGATCAGCTTGAGCTCGTGCAGGCACTCGTAGTAGGCAACCTCCGGCTGGTATCCCGCTTCCACGAGCGTCTGGAATCCTTGTACGACCAGCTCCGTCGTACCGCCGCACAACACCGATTGCTCGCCGAACAGGTCCGTCTCGGTTTCCTCGGCGAAGGTCGTTTCGAGCACGCCACCGCGCGTGCCACCGATGCCATGCGCGTACGCCAGCGCCTTCTCTTTCGCTTTGCCACTGGCGTCCTGGGCGACCGCGATGAGACACGGTACGCCGCGTCCTTGCTGGAACTGCCGGCGCACGAGATCTCCCGGTCCCTTGGGCGCGATCAGCACGACGTCGAGGTCCTTGCGAGGCTTGATCTGACGAAAATGGATATTGAAGCCGTGTGCGAAGAGAAGCGTGGCGCCTGGCTGCAGCGCCTGTTTGACGTCGTTATAGAGCGCCTGCTGCGCGAGATCGGGCACGAGCATCGCGACGAGGTCCGCACCCCGCACCGCGTCGATCGGCTCGGCGACCTTGAGCCCGTCTTTCTTGGCTTTCTTCCAGCTGCCGCCTGCCTTGCGCACACCGACCGTGACGTCGTGGCCGCTATCTTTGAGATTGAGGGCGTGCGCGCGACCCTGGCTGCCATAGCCCAGGATCGCGATGCGAGCACCCTTCAGCGCGCGCTTGTTGACGTCTTTGCCCGAATACAACCGCATGAGTCCTCCCACAATCACAAACCGGTCGCCGCCATCGGCAAATCAGGGTTGCCCCAAAAAGAAACCCCGCCTCGGCGCTGCCGGTGCGGGGTTCCTTGGTGTTCGCCTTTGGATCGATCCTCAGGCCAAGGCCCCGCACCTCCGTGCCAGCAGCAGGCCAATCAGGGGCAGCTCGAAACTGACAACACCAGCCGCCAGTGATCCGGCGCGGAGCGCAGCAAGCGTGGCGGTCGAGGTCTTGGTCGTCATTGGCGCTGAGAAAATCGAGTTGCGAACGATAGGAGCATAGGAATCGCGAGCTTGTCAACCGCAGAGGCGGCGGCAGAAGACTGTCTGACTGTTCGTCGCTCGTGCGCGCTGGTGCGGTTCGATGCAGCGACGTGAATTCTGTAAGCTTGGTGGCGCCGACCCCATGACTCCGTTCTAATGCCTGCACTGCTTCCGCATTCTGCCTCCGAACCGGCTGCTCTGCCGCTGTGGCTGGTGAGCGAGAGCGCGCTGGAATCGTGGCTCGGGGCGCAGCCCCCGCGCATCGCGCATTGGGCGAGCGATAGTGGTTTCAAGGCGGAACGCCACCGCGTGCTGCTGCTTCCGGACGCGAACGGAAAAGTGTGCGCAGCGGCGCTGGGACTCGGCCGCCTCGCGGAACTGCGCGAGCTCAGCTTGTGGCATGTGGCTGGACTGACTGATCGTCTACCGCCCGGCGATTTCCGGTGCGCCACCGAGTTGCCGGCCGCAGCCGCAAATCAATTCGCGCTCGGGTTTCTCTATGGACAGTACCGCTTCGAGCGCTATCGCCTCCACCGGCCACATCGCGCGCCACTCGCCTGATCGCGCCGGCGAACTGCGATATCGCTCAGGTGGAATGCGCATATCGCGCGCTCTCGTGGGCGCGCGATCTGATCAATACACCCGCGAGCGATCTCGGCCCGCTTGAACTTGCGGCCGAGGTGGCGAACCTCGCGAAGCAATTCTCTGCCACGCATCGCGTAGTCGAAGGTGCGCACCTGCTGGAGCAGAACTTCCCGATGATTCATGCCGTCGGCCGCGCCAGCAGCCGCTCACCGTGCCTGGCGGACCTGTCGTGGGGGAGCCGGGGTCCGCGCATCACACTTGTCGGCAAGGGCGTGTGCTTCGACAGCGGCGGCCTCGACCTCAAGAACGCGCCGTCCATGCAGCTCATGAAGAAGGATATGGGTGGCGCCGCCTGTGTACTCGCGCTCGCGCGCATGATCATGGAGTCGCAATTACCGGTGCGGCTGCGAGTATTGATCCCGGCGGTCGAGAACAGCGTCGGCGGCGATGCCTATCGGCCCGGAGATGTGTTGGCGACGCGCAAGGGCCTCTCGGTTGAAATCGGTAACACCGATGCCGAAGGACGTCTCGTGCTCGCCGATGCCATCGCTGAAGCGGACTCCGAGTCGCCGGATCTGCTGGTCGACCTGGCGACGTTGACGGGCGCAGCGCGCGTCGCGCTCGGACCGGATTTGCCGGCTCTATATGGCAACGATGAGTCGCTGTGCGCCCAACTCCTGCGTCACGGGCAGGAACAGCATGATCCGCTCTGGCCGATGCCGCTGTGGAGCCCATACGAGGAAGATCTGGCGAGCAAGGTCGCGGATCTCAGCAATGCCTCGGCATCGACATTTGCTGGCTCGATAATCGGTGCGCTGTTTCTCAAGCGCTTTGTATCGGAGCGTACGCCGTGGCTGCACGTGGACCTGTACGCCTGGAATCCAAAGGAACGTCCGGGCCGGCCGGTCGGGGCTGAGGCGCAGACGCGTGCGTGCGCTTTTTGCCTTGATCAAAGAGCGCAGCGCCGCGCCCGGCTGAGAGCAGCATGCTGGTCATCGCACCGCGTGATCTCGCATTCCTCGTTCTCATCAATCTCATCTGGGGCCTGAACTACATCGCGAGCAAGATCGGCGTCGGCCAGGTCCCACCCCTGATCTTCACGGCCCTGCGCTTCAGTTGCCTCGCGCTGATTCTTGCGCCCTTCATTCGCTGGCATCGCGGCCTGATGGGACCGTTGGTGGTCGCAGCGCTGTTTGCAGGCGGATTGCATTTCTCACTGCTGCTGGTCGGACTACAGCTGACGGACACGGTATCTGCGGTGGCCATTGCGGGTCAGCTCGGCGTGCCGTTCGCCACCCTGATGTCGATCGTGGTCCTCGGCGAAGTCGTGCGCTGGCGCCGTTGGTCGGGCATCCTGCTGTCGTTTTCGGGTGTGATGGTGATGGGACTCGACCCGCACGTGTTCCAGTTCTGGCAGGGACTCGCTTGTGTGGTTCTGTCGGCACTGTTTGGATCCATCGGCCTGATGGCCGTGAAGCGATTGCAGGAGATCCGACCGCTCGAGCTGCAAGCGTGGTTCGCACTGATCAGTGCGCCACTGATTCTCATCTTCAGCATGATCTTCGAATCGGGGCAGCTGGCCGCAATCAGCAATGCGAAGTGGAGTGCCTGGGGAGCACTGGCATTCAATGTCCTGGGCGCCAGCCTGCTCGCACACACGGGCTACTTCTATCTCGTGCAGCGCTACCCGGTGACCAGCGTGTCGCCGCTGACAGTGCTCTCGCCGCTGTTCGGCGTATTCTTTGGTGTGACGCTTCTCGACGACCAGCTCACGACCCGGATCATCGCCGGGGGCGTGATGACGCTTACCGGTGTATTCATCATCGCGCGGCGCGAAACGCAGATCGCCGACACGGGCTCGTGAACCGACAATGCAAGGGGACAGTGTGAAGAAGAAGAGAGAAGAGAAGAGGCGCGACAGCCGGGCGCCGACCACGACACGCGCCGTTTTTCGCGCGTGGTGGTGGACGGTCTTACCCAGGCACCGGCGCGAGCCATGTTGCGCGCGGTCGGCTTTGCGGATGAGGACTTCGCCAAGCCGCAGGTCGGCATCGCCTCCACGTGGAGCACGATGACGCCGTGCAACGTGCACATCGATGGCCTGGCGCGCACCGCGGCGCAGGCGGTCGATGCGGCCGGCGGCAAGAGCGTGTTGTTCAACACGATCACGGTCTCCGACGGCATTTCGATGGGCACGCCGGGAATGCGGTACTCACTGGTGTCGCGCGAGGTGATCGCCGATTCGATCGAAACGGCGGTGGGCGCGCAGGGCTTCGATGGCGTGGTTGCCATCGGCGGTTGCGACAAGAACATGCCCGGCTGCCTCATGGCGATCGCGCGTCTGAATCGGCCGGCCGTGTTCGTGTACGGCGGGACGATCCGTCCGGGCGCTGAGCATCGCGACATCGTGGCGGTATTCGAAGCCGTGGGCGGGCACGCGAGCGGCCGCGTATCCGACGCGCAGCTGCTGGAAGTCGAGCGCACCGCGATACCCGGAGCGGGAAGCTGCGGTGGAATGTACACGGCGAACACGATGGCATCGGCGATCGAAGCGCTCGGCATGAGCCTGCCGAACAGTTCGGCCCAGGAGGCGGAGTCGGAAACGAAGCGTGACGATTGTCGGCGCGCAGGCGCGGCGGTGGTGGCGCTCATCAGGGCAGGAATCCGTCCGGCCGACATCCTCACGCGACGCGCGTTTGAAAATGCCATCACGGCGGTGATCGCCCTGGGCGGTTCGACCAATGCCGTCCTGCACCTGCTGGCGATCGCGCAGGCCGCACGAGTGCGGCTGTCGCTGGATGACTTCACGCGCATCGGCAGACATGTGCCGGTGCTCGCGGATCTGAAGCCGAGCGGCCGCTACCTCATGTCCGAGCTCATCGCCATCGGGGGCATCCGTCCGTTACTCAAGACGCTGCTCGATCGGGAGCTGCTGCATGGCGATTGCCTGACGGTGAGCGGCAAGACGATGGCGGCGAATCTCGCGGATGTTGCCCCCTATCCGCAGGGGCAGGACGTGATCCGGCCGTTCGATGCACCTATCAAGAAGGAGAGCCATCTCGTGATCATGCGCGGCAATCTCGCCCCCGAAGGCGCGGTCGCGAAGATCAGTGGCAAGGAGGGTTCGATTTTCGGGGGCAGTGCGAGGGTATTCGACTCCGAGGAGCAGGCCCTGCAGGCGATTCTCGACGGCACGATTGTGGCCGGGGATGTCGTCGTCATCCGCTACGAAGGGCCGAAGGGCGGGCCGGGCATGCGGGAGATGTTGAGCCCCACGAGCGCGATCATGGGCAAGGGCCTCGGGGACAAGGTGGCCCTGATTACGGACGGGCGCTTTTCCGGGGGCAGCCACGGATTCGTGGTCGGCCACGTCTCTCCGGAGGCTGCGCTGGGTGGACCGCTCGCCCTGGTTCGCGAGGGCGATCGGATCGTCATCGACGCACGCAAGCGCAGCCTGACCCTGGAGATCAGCGCCTCTGAGTTCAAGCGGCGAAGCCGGGCCTGGCGAGCGCCACGGCCCAAGGCGACGCGGGGCGTGCTGGGCAAGTATGCAGCGGTCGTGAGCAGTGCCTCGTTTGGCGCGGTCACTGAACCGGTGACATCGCGCCCGCGTTAGATACGAAGACCTTCGAGCTTTTTGCAACATTCAACGGCACGGTGAAACAAGGCGCGCGGAGCTGTTGTTGCTTCGCACCATCAGTGGCTGAAAATGGGCGACTCCTCCGCGATCGGGTCGAATCCGAGGCCGCGAATGGATGAGATTTTCACGTCGTGCGCAGCAGTCCGAACCGGGGTGAAAAACGTGCTAAAAAGGCCTCTATCGCCTCGATTCGATTGATCGCGAACTGGTTGTTTTGTACAAGTTGTCCGGGTAGAGTTGCGCCCGCGACACGCCGGCCGATTTCCATCAAAGAGCCAGGCGTGATCGATCCAACTGAAAGGGCCGAAAAGGGGAGCGGCCCGGAAACAAGCTGGCGGGCCCAGGTCAAAAAGCGGATGCGGACTCACGGCGAATTCGCCTTGCAGACTGGGAACTCCCTTCGAGGCGCAAACTCTTCGATTGAGAGATAGCTGAAGATTGAACCGTCTATGTCGGCGCCTGCCGCGTCGGCTCGGACCTCAACACAAAATCCACCGATATGGCATACGCGCCTGAATCAATTTACTCACCGCGTCGCATGACCGCGATCTTTCTGGTCGTAGCCCTGCACGTCTTTCTTCTCTATGGCCTGAAGAATGGACTGGCACGACATGCGCTCGAGCTCATCACCGGTCCCGTCGAAGTGAAGATGATCGACGAGATCATGCCGGAGGAAAAAGAGCCGCCACCTCCGCCGCCCAAGCTGGAAACGCCGCCGCCATTCGTGCCCCCGCCGGAGATCGCGATTGAGGTCCCGGCTGATGCGCCGGCGAGTAATGCGATCGTCGCGGTGCAGACGACACGTCCCACGACTCCACCGCCGAAGCCCGCGCCTTCCGGGAAGACTCCGCCGCGCTCCGATCCGAAGCACCCCCTCAGCCAGCCGGAGTATCCGCCGACCGCCCGCCGCCTCGGGCAGGAAGGGACCGTGGTGCTCCTCATCTATGTGCAGGCCGACGGCAAGGTCGGCGATGTGAAGATTCATAAGACCAGCGGCTTCGATAAGCTGGATGAGGCCGCTGTGCGCGAGGCCAAGCGCTCGTGGCGCTTCATTCCGGCCAAGGAAGGCAACACTCCGGTGGCCGAATGGGGACAGTTCGCGGTGACCTTCCGGCTCACCGACCAGTGATCAAGTCAATTCAGGGCTGATATTCAGAGGACAATCCGTTTATGGCAACACCCACCACACCACTCACCACAGACAACCCATATGGCCTCGAACAACTCTGGGCACAGGGCGACTTCGTAGCCAAGGGCACGCTGATCCTGCTACTGATCATGTCGGCCCTGTCCTGGTGGGTCATGATCACCAAGGCTTGGGACCAGCGCCGGTTGCGCTCGCAGGCGAAGCAGGCGGAGCGTGATTTCTGGGGCGCCGGAAGCCTCAAGCAGGCTATCGACACGCTCAAGGGCAAGGACAACGCCTTCCGGTATATCGCCGAGGAAGGCAGTCGCGCCGCCCAGCATCACGAGGGTCGGCTGACCGACCAGGTCGATCTGAACGAATGGATCACGCAGGCTCTGCAGCGTGCGCTCGACGGCATCACCAACAACCTGTCGGGCGGCTTGCCGATCCTGGCGACCGTCGGCTCCACCGCGCCATTCGTCGGACTGTTCGGAACGGTGTGGGGCATCTATCACGCGCTCATCAACATCGGCATCGCCGGCCAGGCGAGCATTGACAAGGTCGCTGGCCCGGTGGGCGAGGCACTCATCATGACTGCCCTCGGTCTCGCGGTCGCGGTGCCCGCAGTGTTCGGCTACAACGTCCTGTTGCGCCGGAACAAGGTCCTCATCGAGAAGTTCAAGTATTTCGCAACCGACATGCACGCCTACCTGCTGAGCGGTGCGCGCGTCGGCACGGGCGACGTATCCGTCAAGGCGGGCGCGCGGCCGGTCGGTGCGACCGCCGCTGCACGTTCGTAAGTCGGGCGGCCCGAGCAACGGAGGAATATCGCCATGGCGATGAGCGTCGGAGGCGGGGAAGAGGGCGGCATGATGGCCGAGATCAACACCACGCCGCTGGTGGATGTGATGTTGGTGCTTCTCATCATCTTTCTGATCACCGTTCCCGTTATTACCAAGACCATCAATCTGCACCTGCCGCACGCGGTCAACATTCCGACTGAGACCAAGCCAGAGAACATCACGATCGCGATCGATGCCAATGGGCACTATTATTGGAACGACAAGTCGGTCCCGGACCAGAACGCGATGCTCGAGCGGCTGAAAACCGTCGCCGTGATGAAGCCGCAACCTGAAGTGCATGTGCGTGCCGACAAGAATGTCCGCTACGAATACGTGGGTCGTGTGGTAGTGCTCACGCAGCGCGCGGGAATTCTGAAGGTGGGCTTCATCACTGAACCCGACCGCGGCATCCGCGGTATGCGCGCGCGCTGAGCGAGGAGAGACAGACTCATGGCAATGCAGGTTGGCGGCGCCGACGACCAGAGCATGGTGGACATCAACACTACGCCGCTCATCGACGTGATGCTGGTGCTGCTCATCATGTTCATCATCACCATCCCGGTGATGACGCATGCGGTGAAGCTGGATATGCCGCGCGGCGTGCCGCCGGAGCAACTGACGGAGCCAGTCGTGATCGACATCGAAGTGGATTTCGATGGCACTGTGCTCTGGAATGGCACGCCGGTCGCCGACGAGCCGACGCTCCTCAGCTATCTGCAGACGGAGTCCGGCAAGGATCCGCAGCCGGAAATTCACCTGCGTCCCAACAAGCGCGTGAAGTATGACTATGTCGCACGCGTGCTCGCGGACGCGCAACGGCTCGGCATCAGGAAGATCGGCTTCGTCGGCAACGAAGAGTTCATGGAGTAGCGGCGGCTGCCGGCGACATTCAGTCGCCGTTCAGTCGGGCACCCGCAGATTCTAGAAGCGCCGGGATGATGAGTCCCGGCGTATTTGTTTGAGCTATCGCAAATGCGAGGAAGATCAATGAAGCATCGAGTCACTCGACTCCTGTTCCTGGCGTTGGCTGGCGTTACGCTGCTCGCGCCGTTCGCGAGCGAATCGGCTTTCGCGGCCGACCAGAAGCCTCCAGCGCAGCACGTCAGCAGCAAGCTGGTCGCGCCCCTGAAAGCCGCGCAGGAAGCGATGCAGAAGCAGGATTGGGATACCGCGATTGCCAAGACTCTGGAAGCGAAAGCAGTGCCCGATCAGACACCGTACGACAAGTACCAGATCGCCGAATTCCTGTCGTTTCTGTACCTGAAGAAGGAAGACTACGCGAACGCGGCGGGCGCCTACGATGATCTGCTGGCGAGCGAGTTTCTCCCGGCCGATCAGGTTGAAGACCGCGCGCGTGTCGCGGCGACGCTGAATTTCCAGCTCAAGAACTACCCCAAGGCGGCCGAGTACTGCAAGCGCTGGATCGAAGCCAGCGGCGGCACCAAGCCCGAGCCGTACGCGCTGCTCGGCCAGACGTACTACGTGCAGGACGACTTCGCCAATGCCGCCAAGCAGATTGACAGTGCGATCGAGATGGCCACCAAGGCGGGCAAACCGGTCAGCGAGCAGTGGTTGCAGCTCGCGCTCAGCAGTTATGCGGAGCTGGATAACGACGCCGGGATCAAGAAGAGCCTCGAGCAGCTCCTGCGCCAATATCCGTCGCCCAAGTACTGGGACCAGATGTTCACGATCATCCAGAACCGCCGCGACAGCGATGATCGCACCACCGATGAACCTGTACCGGCTGATGTTCGACCTCGGGCAGCTCAAGCGTCCCGATGACTACGTCGAGCTCGCGCAGTTCACCTTCGATGCGGGAATACCGGGCGAGTCCGTGAAGGTCCTCAAGCAGGGCTTCGCAGAAGAATCTTCTGGGCGGGAAGGATGAGCAGCGCCGCAAGCAGTTCCTGGCCGATGCCGAGAAGCAGGCGCAGAGCGATCAGAAGTCCCTGCCGTCGCTGGAGAAGGAAGCGATGGCTGCCAGCAGTGGTGACGCGGATGCGGTGCTCGGCATCGCGTACCTGAGCTACGACCAGTACGACAAGGCTATCGAGGCCCTGCAGCGCGGCCTGAAGAAGGGCGGAGTGAAGCGCCCCGAAGAGGCGCAGCTCATGCTGGGACGCGCCCTGCTCAAGGCGAATCGCAATGCCGACGCCGTACAGGCGTTCGAGGCCATTCCGAAGGGCTCAAAGCTTGCCGAGGTGGCGAATCTTTGGGCAATCTACGCGCAGAAGGGCGCGGGAACGCCGGCCGCCTGAATAACAACGCGCTCGCGGCATACCAATTCCGAGGTGTACAGAGGTGATGCGTAAGTATCTAGTCGTTTGGCTGCTCGCCGCCCAGATAGGCACTGTCGGCGTGATTGCGCTGATGGTCCCGACTGCTGCCGTGGCTGAGGCCAAGTTCAGCAAGGCGGTCGGCACGCCGCTGAAGGCAGCGCAGGAGGCGATCCAGAAGAAGAACTGGGACGTCGCGATGGCCAAGCTCAAGGAGGCGAACGGCCAGGCAACCAAGACGCCGTACGAGCAATACTCCATCAATGAGCTGATGGCCTACGTGATGCTGCGCACCGGCGATTCAGCCGGCGCTGCCAAGCTCTACGAGCAGAACCTCGGGTCCGGCCAGGTGCCGGCTGACCAGGTTCCCGCGCGCACCAAGACACTCGCGCAGCTGTTCTTTCAGATCAAGAACTACCCGAAGGCGATCGAGTACGGCAATCGCTGGCTGAAGAACAGCCCCGGTGACAGCGATGCCTACCTGCTGGTCGCACAGTCCTACTACCAGCAGAAGGATTGCAAGAACGCCACCAGGTACATACAGCAGGGAATGGACGCCGCACGCAAAGCGAACCAGCCGATCAAGCAGAACTGGATGGACCTGAAGCTGTTCTGCCAGGACGCCACGGGCGACACGCAGGGCGTGATCGACACGCGCATGCAGCTGGTGCGCAACTACCCGAGCCACCGAGCATTGGGACGCGTTGCTGGTGACGGTCCAGAAGCAGGATGACTGACAACGAACTCGTCACGCTCAACTATTACCGCCTGATGTTCGATCTCGATGTGCTCAAGAAGCCCAACGACTACAAGGAAATGGCGGAAATGGATATCACCGCCAAGGTTCCAGGTGAGGCGCTGGAAGTGATGAACAAGGGGTTCCAGAACAAGGTGCTCGAGACCAAGGATCGCGAGCGCTACACGCGCCTGCTCAACAACGCCCGCACCCAGGCGCAGGCCGTCAAGGCTGATCTGCCCAAGCTCGAGGCTGAGGCGCGCGCCGAAAAAACCGGCGAGGCGGATGTCGCGCTCGGAATGACGTACACGGGTTCGCCCAGTACGACAAGGCGGTAGAGGCTCTGCAGCGCGCGCTGCAGAAGGGCGCCGGCAAGCGCAAGGACGAGGCACAGATTGCCCTCGGCCGCGCCTATCTCAAGCTCAACCAGAAAGACGCCGCCCGCAAAGCCTTCAAGGCTGTACCTGATGATTCACAGCTGGCGCGCGTCGCGGAGCTCTACGCGATCTACGCCTCGCAATCGCTGAAGCCTCATCTGAACGCTCGAGCACTGCGGGCCGTGGACCGCAGGTTCACGGCCCGCTGTCGTTCTGGACCGCAGAAAACGGTCGCCCGCCACGACCTGCGAGTACCGCGTGGATTTCCGCAACGATCGCGAGTGCGATGGATTCAGGTGTACGCGCACCGATGTCGAGGCCAACCGGACCGTGCAATCGACCCGAGAGTTTCGCAGGCCAGGGCACCCAGCTCCGCGGCCAGGCGGCGGCGCCGCTCGTGCGGCCCGAGCAAACCCACGTAGGGAATCGACGAGACTGCGAGCTGACGCAGGTAGTGCAGATCAGCTTGCAGGTGGTGGCTCATCACCACCGCGGCGTCGTAGCCCGAGAGATCCACGCGCGCCGCGAGCTCATCGGCGGGCGCGCTGATCACCTCGGTTGGCCTCGGGGAAGTGCTCTTTGACTGCGTAAGCAGGCCGGTGATCGTAGACGGTCACTGACCAGCCCAGCTCACCGGCAGCGCGTGCGACTGGTGAAGCATCAGGACCGGCACCGAGAAGCAGAATCTGTGGTGGTGGATCCACACGGCCAAGGAACGCGCTGACCAGCGAATCCTCGCTGCGGACCTCGACGAGTTCAGCGGATGATCCGGCGCCGTTCAATCGTGCCAGCTTCTCCTTCACGGCAAGACCGATATCGTCGGCGGCTTCGCCGTCGAACCAGCACCGGCCGACCGGCCACGCCAGGTTGGTCGAGCGCACGATGGTGGCGAACCAGGCCGGTTGCGCGCAGCCGCACGGCAACGCTGATGCGATCCAGCGGGTGATAGTTGTCGGCGGCAGTGAGCCGCTGCAGCAGGATACTCATCGCTCCTTCGCAGCCGAGCCCGAGGCCCCAGATCAGATCGTCCGAGGTGCGCAGATCGTATTCGACCAGTTGCGCGAGCCCCGGTATCGATCACCGACCTCGAGCGCTCGAGCAGGTCCGTTTCGAGACAACCGCCCGACAGCAGTCCGCAGGCTGTTCCATCGGCGTCGATCAGCATTCGCGCGCCGGGCTTTCGATATGTGGAACCGCTGGTCGCGACGATGGTGGCGAGCGCGAGCGAGCGGCGCGAAGCGCGTCGTTCCTCCAGGAAGCTCAGCAGGGCGGTCAGGCTGGAATCCATCGGCGCGCGATTATGCCAGCGAGAACGAAATTAAACATTCAGTGAGGGACACGCATTGCGAGCGGGCGAGCCCCGGCATAAATTAATCGCACGTTTAACAGCGGAGCAGCTCATGAGTCGCCAATTGCGGGTGACGCTGGCACGTCGGCCCGGCCGGCCTCGGGGTGGCAACGATCCCCAGGTTCGCGATGCCCTGCTCGAAGCCGCGCGGACCTTGTTTCTGCGCTACGGGTTTCGCGCCGTATCGAGCCGGCAGGTGGCCGCGACGGCGCGCGTCAACCCGGCAATGATCCATTACTACTTCGATGGCAAGGACGGTCTGTATCGCGCAATGCTCGAGAGCGCAATCTCTCCTGTGCTCACACGCCTGGTAGCGATGCTGGGCCAGCAGGAGAGTGTGGATATCGAGGGTCTCGCGCGCACCTACATGGGCGTACTCTCCGCCAACCCGTGGATTCCGGGCCTGATCGTGCGCGAGGTGTTGTCACCCGACGGGTCCTTTCGCCAGGTCTTCATCCGCGACCTCGCGGGGCGCTTCGCGCCGATGCTGCGTACCGTCATCAAGCGCGAGATCGACTCCGGGCGCTTGCGCAGCGACCTCGATCCGTCGCTGACCTGCGTGTCCTTGATGAGCCTCGCACTCTTTCCCTTCATCTCACTGCCGATTTCCAGCCGCGTACTCGGAGTGGACAGCAGCGCAGAGGGCATCGAAGCGCTCATTGCGCACACCATGCGCGTCTTTCTGCACGGCGTCGCGGCGAAGGATGGATTCGATGCTTAAGGCCATGTGGTGGTGTCCGGTGGCATTGCTCGTGCTCACGGGCTGCAACGGCGATGAGTCCTCGAATGTCGCGCTCGGGACTCTCGAGCGCGATCGGCTGGAGCTACCGGCGGAAGCGCACGAGCCGGTGATCGAGATTCTCGCCGGCGAAGGAGAGCACGTGACCGAGGGACAGGTGCTGCTCAGGCTGGACAGCATGAACGGCGCAGCGCAGGTGGCGAGTCTCAAGGCGCAGGCGAACGCGCGCCCAGCATCGCCTGGACGAGCTGATCCAGGGACCGCGCGCAGAAGACATCCTCGAGGCGCGTGCCCGCCTGGCGGGCGCCGATGCGCAGCTCGAGAGCGAGAGCAAGGAGTACGAGCGCGTCCGCGAGCTGGTGCAACGCAAGCTGACCAGCCAGTCGAGCCTCGACCGGCAGCGTGCCGCGCGCGATAGCGCGGAGGCTTCGCGCAAGGCCGCCCATGCGCAACTCACCTTGCTCCTGAAGGGCACGCGGATCGAAGAACTGGACCAGGCACGTGATGCCCTGGCACAGGCACAGGCACAGCTGCAGCAGGCCGAAATCAGCGCGCAACGGCTCACGGTGCGCGCGCCGCGCGCCGGCATCGTCGAGGCGCTGCCATACAAGGTCGGCGACCGCCCGCCGGCTGGTAACCCGGTGGTCGTCATGATCGCGGACGGCACTACCTATGCGCGCGTCTACGTGCCGGAGCCCATGCGCGTGCATGTCCAGGCCGGTACGCCCGCGAGGGTGCATGTGGATGGCGAGGAGCAGCCGTTCGCGGGGACGCGTGCGTTTCATCTCGAACGAGGCTTCATTCACGCCGTACTTCGCCCTGTCGCAAAAGGATCGCAGCCGCCTGAGCTACCTCGCTCACGTTGATCTCACCGAAGCGCGCAGCGCCGGCCTGCCGGTTGGAATTCCCGTCGAGGTACGCTTCGGTGAGACACACCAGGCAGCACGATGAACGGTGAGCCGGCAATCAGTGCCCGCGGACTGACGCGCCGGTTCGGAAAGCTCACGGCCGTCGATCACGTCGATCTCACCATCCCGAAGGCCCAGATCTACGGCTTCCTGGGGCCGAACGGTTCGGGCAAGTCGACGACCATTCGCATGCTGTGCGGGCTGCTGCTGCCGAGCGAGGGCGCGGTACAGGTCCTCGGCCACGATGCGACGCGCGACTCGGAGATGCTGCGCCAGAAGATTGGCTACATGACGCAGCGTTTCTCACTGTGGGAAGACCTGACAGTCCTCGAGAACCTCGAGTTCATCGCGGACATCTTCGGCATCCGTCGTGCCGAGCGTGCCCGCCGCCTCGAGGCGGCGCTCGACGAATACAACCTGCGCGACCGCGTGGCGCAGCGGGCCGGCACGCTGAGCGGCGGACAGAAACAGCGACTGGCGCTGGCAGCCGCGGCGCTGCATGAGCCGGAGCTGCTGTTGCTCGATGAGCCGACGAGTGCCGTCGACCCGCAAAGCCGGCGCGACTTCTGGGAAAGCCTGTTCCGGCTCGTCGAACAGGGAACCACCATCCTGGTGTCGACGCACTACATGGACGAAGCCGAGCGTTGCCATCGGCTCGCGATTCTCGACAGCGGGCGGCTCGTCGCCGAGGGAGCGCCGAAGGCGCTCATGGAAGACATCGACGCCATCGTGATCGAAGTCGAGACCGAAGACATTAGCGGAGCACGCGCCGCGCTGGCGAGCGTCAGTGCGGTCAAGAGCGTCGCGCAGCTCGGCACGCGGTTGCACGCACTTCTGGATCGTGCGACTCCGGATCCGCAGCGCCTGGTGCAGGGTGCATTCGAGCGCGCCCATGTGCAGGCGGGCGTGGAGCTCACGAGAGCAAGCCTCGAAGACGTGTTTGTCGCGGCCACCTTGCCGGGCCGCAGGCCGAACGGACAACGGCGGGGGCTGAGCTCCGGGAACGCCCCATGATCCCGCCTGCAATCGCGCAGTCACTCGGGCGCATTCGCGCCATCGCCGCCAAGGAGTTCCGGCAGCTCGGGCGCGATCGACTGACGTTTGGGATGGTGGTTGGAATACCGCTGGTCCAGATCCTCATCTTCGGTTACAGCATCAACTTCGACGTGCGCGATATCGCCGCTGGCGTCGTGGATCACGCGGGCACGTCCGGTTCCCGTGCAATGATCGCGGACCTGCAGGCGACGCAGGTCATTCACGTGAAGGAATACCTGCGCTCGCCCGCCGAGCTCGAGGCCCGGATCGCGAGCGGCGCTCTGAGTGTGGGCGTGTATGTACCACCCGACTTCGAGCGTCGCCGTCTCGATGGGGATCGCACTGCCGTACAGATCCTGGTCGATGGCAGCGAGCCGAGCATCGAGAGCGTGGTTCGCGGCATCGCCGAGCCGAAGTTCTCGCCGCGCGCCGGGATCAATACGCCGGATGAGCGCCTGATCGAAGTTCGCACGCTCTACAACCCCGAAAGGCGCACGGCCGTCCAGATCGTGCCGACGCTCATCGGCGTGATCCTCAACATGACCATGGTGCTGTTTACCGCCATTGCCATCGTGCGCGAACGCGAGCGCGGCAACCTCGAGTTGCTGATCACGACCCCGGTGAAGTCGGCGGAACTGATGGCGGGCAAGATCGTTCCCTACATCCTGGTCGGCCTCATCCAGACCACGCTCATCCTGGTGGTCGGATGGTGGCTGTTCGATGTGCCTTTCAGCTCCAACCTGGTGAGCCTCTACATGGCTGCCTGCCTGTTCATCGCCGCGACGCTGATGCTGGGATTGCTGATTTCGACCGTTGCGATGACGCAGTTCCAGGCGGTGCAGCTCGGGTTCTTCACCATGCTGCCGTCCATCCTGTTGTCAGGCTTCATGTTCCCGTTCGATGGCATGCCGGCTGCGGCGCAGGCGATCGCTCAGGTGCTGCCGCTCACGCACTTCGTGGACCTGGTGCGAGGCATCGCGTTGCGCGGCGCACCCCTCAGCAGCATGCCCGCACCGTTGCTCAAACTTGGTGCCTTCCTGGTCATCACGCTGATCCTGGCGGCACTGCGATTTCGCAAGCGGCTGGACTGATCCGGGCTGGCGCGCAGCGGGCTGATAGGATGATGTTTGCGCCGGAATGAGCCGGCATGGACCTCAAGTGGCAGCACAGTCATACAAAGAGGGCGACTGGTTCGCGGTGCCGATGCCGCACGGCTTCGCTGTCGGCTTGGTAGCCCGCCGGCCGAAGCGCGGGCCGGTCATCCTCGGCTACTTCTTCGGCCCGCTTCGCAAGCAGCTCCCTGATGAAGCGGAGCTGGCACAAATCAAGGCGGAGCAGGCCAGTCTCATCTGCCGATTGAAGGATGGCGCCTTGCACCGTGGACTGTGGCGGGTGATGTGCCATCACCACCATTGGCGACGCAAGGATTGGCCGCTGCCGGCATTTCACCGCCGGGAAGGGCTTTCCGGCCGAGGGATTCGACTCGAATATGACGGCGACAACCTCACGACGCCCGCGCGTGAGAAGGAGGCAAGCATCCCGGACCTGAGTCTTCCCGAGGACGTCGTGCTCGATGATGCCAGGGTGGTCGACGCTTTGGGAAAGCTCCTGGCAGAACAGAAACCGGTGACGATCGACCCCTCTCACTGGGTGCGCTGAGCTTGCCATGATGCAGCGCGAAAGATTAGAGTCGCCGCGATTTCAACGGGTTCTCGGCAGACCCGTCAGGTGAGGCAATGAAAACAATCTATGTGGGAAATCTGCCCTTCAGCGCCTCTGAAGACCAGATCCGGCAGCTGTTCGAGCAGTATGGGAAGGTGCAATCGGTCAAGCTCATCACCGACCGCGAGACGGGCAGGCCGCGTGGCTTCGGCTTCGTGGAGATGGATGGTGGGGAGGCGGACAGCGCCATCGCCGGACTCAATGGGCAGCAGTTCGGCGGACGGAGTTTGCGCATCAACGAAGCGCGCGAACGCAGCGATCATGGCCCGCCACGCCGGCGTCCCTGAGGCCCGTGCCGGTCGCTGAGCGACAAGCCCAGAGCGGCGATATCCTTTGAACCCGCGCCCCGGTGCCCACTGCGCGCCGGCGACAGGTTGCGCGCGGCTTTTACATACCGAGCAACGATGAGCGACAACAACTGGACAGTGCACAAGTTCGGCGGCTCGAGCGTCGCCGACGCTGATTGCCTGCGCCGCGTGGCGCGTATCGTGGAGCAGGGCGGCGAACGGCAAGCGATCGTCCTCTCGGCCTGTCGCGGCATCACCGACGCGCTGCTCAACGTGGTGGCCCTGGCCGAGCACCAGGATGCGTCCTTCGAGGCGCGCCTCGGGGAGATTCGCGAGCGGCACATCCAGATCGCCGAATCGGTCCTGAAGCCGGGCGGCGCGGCAGCGTTCATCGCAGATCTCAAAGCGGACTGCCGGGACATTCACGGCATTCTTCAGACAGTGCAACTCATCCGTTCGGCAGCGCAGAACGTTCGCGACCTCGTGGCGGGGTACGGCGAGATCTGGTCGACGCGCCTGTTTACGACGTTGTTGCGTGAGCGGACCGGTGACGCGCGCGCAGTCGAGTGGCTCGATGCGCGCCGTGTGGTGGTGGTCGAGTGGGGCAAGCTCGGACCGATCGTGCAGTGGGATGAATCGCAACGGCGCATGCAGGCCGAGCTCAAGGCGAGTTTCACCGGAACGCTCGTGATCCCGGGATTCATCGCCTCGGACCGCAGCGGCATCCAGACGACCCTGGGTCGCAACGGGAGCGACTTTTCGGCCTCGATCTTCGGCGCGCTGCTCGAGGCACGCGAGATCCACATCTGGACCGATGTCGACGGCGTGTTGAGCGCTGATCCGCGCCTGGTGCCGGAGGCCAAGGTGATCGACTCGCTCTCTTACAACGAGGCGATGGAACTCGCGTACTTCGGTGCCAAGGTCATTCATCCACAGACGATGGCGCCCGCCGTTGAACGCGACATCCCGATCTGGATACGCAACACCTTCGCCCCCGACCGGGAAGGAACGCTGATCTGCGCCGAGCCGCAATCACTCCTGCAGGTGAAAGGTATCACCAGCATCGACGCCATCGCGCTGCTCAACCTGGAAGGCGCCGGCATGATCGGCGTCCCCGGAACGGCACATCGCCTGTTCGGCGCGCTGCACGAGGAAAACATCTCGGTCATCCTCATTTCGCAGGGCAGCTCCGAGCATTCGATCTGCTTTGCCATTCCGGAGGCGCAGGCAACGCGCGCCGAAGCGGTGGTGCGCAACGCCTTCGAGAGCGAGCTGCGCCAGGGGCAGATCCAGAGCATCGAGGCGGATCGCGGCCTCGCCATCCTCGCAGTGGTAGGCGATGGCATGGCAGGTGCGCATGGCGTCGCCGCGAAAGTGTTCACGGCCCTGGGTGACTCGGCGGTGAACGTGCGCGCCATCGCGCAGGGCGCCTCGGAGCGCAACATTTCCGTGGTCATCGACGGACGGCACACCGCGCGCGCACTGCGCGCGGTGCATTCCAGCTTCTATCTCTCGCCGCACACCGTATCCATCGGTGTGATCGGACCCGGAACGGTGGGAAGCGTGCTGCTGGATCAGCTCGCCGGCCAGATCGAGCACCTGGGCCGCGATCTCAGCCTGGACCTGCGCGTCCGGGGCATCATGACTTCGAGCCGCATGTTGCTGGTCGATGGCGGCATCGACCTCGGCCAATGGCGCGAACGACTGGCCCGCGATGCGGTGCCGGCGGACTCGCAGGCATTTGCACAGTTCGTACACGCCGACCATCTCCCGCACGCCGTAATGCTCGACTGCACGGCGAGCAGTGAGGTGGCATCGCACTACCGCGAGTGGCTCGCGGAGGGCATGCACGTGGTGACTCCGAACAAGAAGGCTAACAGTGGCGAGCTTGCGGCTTACCGCGCGTTGCGCGAGGCGCGGCGCGCGGCCGGTTCGCATTACCTGTACGAGACGACAGTTGGCGCCGGACTTCCCATCATCCAGACGCTGCGCGATCTGCGCGACACGGGTGACGAGATCGTCAGCATCGAAGGCATCCTCTCCGGCACGCTCGCGTACCTGTTCAACGTCTTTGACGGCTCGATGCCGTTCTCACGCATCGTGCGCGAAGCGAAGGCCAGGGGCTACACTGAGCCCGATCCGCGTGACGATCTGTCCGGCATGGACGTGGCCCGCAAGCTGATCATTCTCGGGCGCGAGATGGGCCTGGGACTCGAGCTCGCCGATGTTGCTGTCGAGAGCCTCGTGCCGCCGGCGCTGGCGCAATGCTCGATCGAGGAGTTCCTGGAGCGCCTGAGCGAGTTCGACGGCGACATGCAGATGCGCTACCAGAAGGCGAAGGCCGAGCAGCAGGTGCTGCGATATATCGGCCGCCTCGATGCCAGCGGACGCGCGACGGTGGGCCTGGCGCGCCTCGACGCAGCGGCATGCATTCGCCAACATCTCGCTCACGGACAATGTCGTGCGCTTCGCCACGCGTCGCTATTGCGACAATCCGCTCATCGTGCAAGGGCCCGGCGCGGGCCCGGAAGTCACGGCCGGCGGCGTGTTCGCGGATCTGCTGCGCGTGTGCGCGTACCTGGGTGCCAAGCTCTGATCGATATGGCGCGTACCGAGGCAACCGCATTTGCACCCGCAACGGTCGGCAACGTCGGCATCGGATTCGACATACTCGGGCACACGGTGCAGAGCGTTGGCGATCGGGTCACGGCACGACGCGTGCGGACTGCAGGTGTACACATTCGATCCGTGAGCGGCGTAGCGACGGCGTTGCCGCTCGAGGCCGAACGCAATACCGCCGGCAAGGCAGTGATGAGTCTGTGGCAGACGCGCCGGGCTCCCGAAGGCGTGGAACTCGAGATCGAAAAGGGCATCCCGCTCGGCTCTGGATTGGGCGGATCGGCCGCCTCGGCCGTCGCTGCAGTAGTCGCCGCCAACGCCTTGCTCGACGAACCGGCCCCAACCATCGAGCTTCTGAAGTGTGCGATGCATGGCGAGCAGGTTGCGAGCGGCTCGATCCACGTCGACAACATCGCCCCGTCGCTGATCGGCGGGCCTCGTCCTGACGGTGGGAATCGACAACCCGCGCACCAAGCAGATCCCGGTGCCCGCCACGATCCGTTGCGTGCTGGTTCACCCGCACATGTTCATTTCAACCCGTGAAGCGCGCGGCATTCTCAGCAAGACGGTCACGCTCTCGGACTTCGTGTGGCAGACGGCCAACCTGGCAGGATTCATTTCCGGCTGTTATTCGGGTGACCTCGAGATGATCCGCGATGCCTTCGAGGATGTAGTGATCGAACCGCAGCGCGCCGCGCTCATTCCCGGTTTCAAGGCCGTGCGCGCTGCCGCCATGGCTGGTGGCGCTCTGGGCTGTTCGATCTCGGGTGCCGGGCCAACGGTGTTCGCATGGTGCGAGGAGCCGCAGGCCGAGAGCGTGCGCCGCCGTATGGTCGCTGCGTTCGCCGCGCACGAACTCGCGTGCGATGACTGGATCACCAGTATCGAACCCCTGGGCGCACGTCTGATCGATCGCTGATGCATTTCAAGAGCACCCGCAATCCGAAGGAGCGCACGAAGTTGGCGGACGCCATGGCGCGCGGCCTGGCACCCGACGGCGGGCTGTACATTCCGAGCGCGCTTCCAAGCATCAAGGCAGAGGCGCTCTCGCCGCACGCGCCGCTGGCGGAAATTGCGCGTGCAGTGCTTGAACCATTCTTTGCTGGTGACCGCCTGGCAACATCCCTGGCTGAGATCGCGACCGAGGCCTACGACTTTCCGGCGCCGCTGACGCCGCTGCGTGGCGGGCGCGAACCGCTGGAGGTGCTCGAGCTGTTTCATGGACCGACGGCGGCATTCAAGGATTTTGGCGCGCGCTTTCTGGCCGGAAGTCTCTCGCGCCTGCAGAGCGCGCCGCAGGTCACGACCATTGTGGTCGCGACTTCCGGCGATACCGGTAGCGCGGTCGCGGCCGCGTTTCACGACCGCCCGGGATTCGACGTCGTAATTCTGTTTCCACGCGGTCGGGTATCGCCCCGTCAGGAGCAGCAGCTGACCTGCTGGGGTGGAAACGTGCGCACCTTCGCCATCGATGGCTCGTTCGATGACTGCCAGCGCCTTGCCAAGGCAACGCTTGCCGATCCGCAGCTGCGCGAGTCCGGAAAGTTCTCATCGGCGAATAGCATCAACATTGGCCGGCTACTGCCGCAGATCTCGTACTACGCGGCGGCGAGCCTGGACGTGGCTCGCCGTACCGAAGGGCCGGCTTCGTTTATCGTGCCGAGCGGTAACCTCGGCAACGCGGTCGCGTGCATCTGGGCGCGCGAGATGGGGCTGCCGATTGCGGAGATCGTGCTGGCTCACAACGCCAACCGGACCGTTCCCGACTTCCTCGAAAGCGGCAAGTGGGC
>CAVPJQ010000017.1:0-79759 GCA_963705495.1 uncultured Gammaproteobacteria bacterium
CACACGACAAGGCGCGACCCACCCTTTGACTGCTGTAGGGCAAAGAGAAAGTCGGGATAGATTCGATTCTTCCGCCACCCTTGTAGGAAATAATTGCCAGCCTTGGCAACGTTTCGGTGCCACCACTGGAGCGCCTTCTGCTCGTCGAGATAGCAGGCAAACTCCGCCTCCTCGCCATTCATGTCTTCCCGATAGACCGACGCGAACACGCTCCTTTCAGTAAGCGCTCCATCCGACTGGCGCATAAGCGGCGATGCTGTCGGGGGACGTTCGGTTTCCATCTCCTTAGGCATTTGCCAGTTATGCCGATCGGTACGCAAGCGAAACTGAATGTGTTCGTCGGCCACTCTTGACATGAAATGCGCTTCAGCAAGACGGTCGCGCTCGTCAAATAGGAACTTGCGAAGTTCCTCCAGAAGGAATCCGGCCATGGCCCCAAGTTTGTCGTCGGTGAAGCCACGAGACTTGAGCGCCCCAGCAAACGCGCCGACGACGTCGCGCGCGATCCACGGATTGGACACAATGTCTGAAATCACCCGCGTCGCAAACACTGGGTCAAAACTTGCAAGCTCATAGTTCGCACTAGTCTGCTCCACCTTCAGAAGGTCGGTATGCGTCGTCCCGGCAATCATCAGCCGAGTGATGCGAGTTTGGGCTTCGTGGGCCTCGGTTGGCATCTTTCCCGCTAACGGCCTGAGGTTGATGCCGGTCCAGTCCAGGTGAAAGAGAATGTCACGCTCATAATCCAGCGCTCGCGTCTCATTGCCTTCCACCCAGTTCACTATCGGCAGAAAGATCTTTGTCGTCTCATACCTCGGGCGACGCGCGAGCAGGCGTGACTTCGCAAGGCCGCGTCCGCCGTCATTACCTTCCTTCACCTGCACGGAAAGGTCGGCCATGCCATCTTCCTCTAGTCCTTTCTTGATGCCGTCGACAACTTCCCTGGTGCTCTCATGCAGGCAGACGACGTGGCATTCGTCCAATTCGGCAATCCCGACTTTGGCCGCTTGGGGTTGTCGCAGAATGCGTCCGACAAGCTGCGTCATTGCACTCATGTTGTTACTCGCGGCGAGTGAACACAGTACGTAGGCAAACGGACAGTCCCATCCCTCCTGAAGAGCCTGTTTGGTGATGATGACGCGCACATCGTTAGTAGGACTGAGAAGGTCCAGGTTCTCCGGCTGCTTGAGGTCGTTCACCTCGGAAGTCTTAACAGCAATCTCGCGTTCGGTGAGACCAACCGTTAGCAAATAGTCCCTTACGTCCTGCGCATGGATGTGCGTGCCATCCCGGTGATCCTTGCCCGTGCGCTCCACTTGCACGAGCATGATGGGCCGAATGTAGCGAGCGGCATTCGCGTAGAGTTTTTGCGCGTGTTTCTTTAAGTTATTCAGAACGTCTAAGCCATCTCGCAGGCAGTTCCGCCAGTCCTTGCCGCCCTTCACCTTCACATTGATGGGGAGTTTGATCATCTCCTCCGCAGCGAGGTCCTTGCCGCGCACATCCACCAGCCAATTAGCATGCAGCGGCGCCCTATCCTTCGGCGTGGCCGACAACTCAAGCAGGAAGCATGGATTGAAGCCATATAGCGTCCCCAGTGCCTTCGTGGAGTACGCCTTGTGCCCTTCATCCATGATGATAATGGGCCGCAAATAGCGGAGCACATTACCGAGACTGTCCTGCACAACAGAACCTATCTGAGAGCGATCTTGATCCGTATAGGCGGTGAGATTCTGGATTTGCTGAAGGAGCGCATGGTGAGCAAGAGTGTCGTCGGAGGCAGGAAAGAAGCCATGGACGTTGCCCCGGTCACGAAAGATGCGCAGCGCCTCTTTGGTCTCTCGATTGGCAGACTGGAGCATAAGGAGCATGACGCAGAGATGAGTGTCCACGTCCCGTCTATCCAATCGGTCTTCCTTCTCCAGAAATTTCGCTCGGCCCGCCGCCGCCCTGTCCAGCATCTGCCGGTAAGGGTGATCGCGGTCGTTTAGCTGTTTTTTGGTCTGCGAATAGATCGCCTCATTGGGCACGATCCAAAGAACGAAGCCCTTGTTCGTGTTGAGGTAGCGCCCGAAAAGACGCGAAATGGAGACTGTTGCAAGCAGGGTCTTACCACCCCCAGTGGGAACCTTGAGACAGGCATTTGGGACGGTGCGGCCTACGCCGTCCACTCTCGGGCTGTAGTCCAGCTTCGCGCGCGATGCCGGGAGCCGCCCTTGTGCGTTGATGGCGTTCCACGCTTCCGCAGCGAAGTCGGGAACCGTCAACCCGAGGTCGGGCTGCTCTTTGGAAAGTTTAGCGATTTCTTCAACGCGCCTGCGCTGTTTCACCAGCTCGTCTAGATACGCATCCACAGTATCTAGGACGGCCTGTTGATAGTCCTTGAACTCCACGCCGTTCAGCTCTTTTCCATGCGGTAGAGCGCGAACGGGAGCGGCGCATGCTCGACACCGAGCGGCAGTAACATCTTGTTCGGCACATACTTCGCAGGAGCGAAAACGAGGTGTCGCTTGTTGCTTCCGCTTACACCCTTCGTCTTCGCAATGCGCTCAGCGAGCTCGAGCGTTAGAGCTGCTTCGCGCGATTTGAGAAATTCCAGATCTGGCTTGTAGATGAGCCAGACGAAAAAGCCCGCGCTTTCGCCCAGAAACCACGTTTTCTCGTCAATTGCCTTCGCCGTGAGCGCTTCACCGGTGGCAGTGTGAAATAGCCAAGCGCCAATCGCCTCGTACTTCGGCAAACTCTTGCCCGTAAGAATTTTGTCCAAGTCTATAGCTTCACCAAGAGTTGAAAATGTAAAACTACCGCCCAGCCCCTTCTTCACTTCTTCAGATTTTGCTCCCTTTACCCCCCGTATTACTCGGCGAACCCGCTCGGCGGTAACGGTGTCCGCATAGTCCTCGCACTCCACTAAAATAAACCGCCGGTTTCCTTTCTCCTTCTGGTTCATCGCAAGGACGGCATGGGCAGTGGTTCCCGATCCAGCGAACGAATCAAGAATGATTGCGCCCGTGTCCGTGGCGATCTCAATGATGCGTTTAAGCAAGCCCACCGGTTTAGGCGTATCAAACGGCGACCCTTCCGGGAAGAGTTCCTTGATTTCGGCCTTCGAAGTACGACTGCTACCCACGTCCGAATTGAAGAAGATTGTCTCCGGAGGTCGTCCCTCTAGGGTGTCAGCATAGATTCGAAAATAAGGGGTCCAATTTCCCGACCTGCCCTTCTTCCACTCAATTCGGTCTTTCTCTTCCCTTACCTTGTCTGAGCTCCAACGCCACGCTCCATCTGAGCCATCCTGTAGTTTTCGGAAAACCTTTTTCCCGTCGGGGGCGTCAATGCCGAAATACAGATTCGGGCGTGCCTCTCGACGCTCACCTTGCCCACCCATCGCCCGCAAGGGCTTCAAGTAGAATTTGCGTTCTCCGTCTTCTTGGTCGTAGTGGTCCGGGATTTCGCCCTTGTTAAGGCGATTGAACGTCACAGTCCCAATGTTCTTCGCATAGACCAGCAAGTGGTCGTAGCGGGAAGAAAAGAACTCCACATCCATTCGTGGGCTGTCGGCCTTCTCCCACGCAACCATGCCGAGACAGTGTTGCTCACCGAAAACTTCATCCAGGAGAAGCCTTGCCCGGTGGACTTCGTTGTCGTCAAGCGTCATCCAGAACGAACCATGCCTCCGCCAAGAGTTCATGGAGCAGCTTGAGTCGCGGATACATCATTGCTAGCCACTTATCGTGGCGCAGCATGTCGTCCTTGTTCACAGGGTTGCTGCTGAGCCAGTCACGCATAATCGGGCTGTTTACGTTGTCGTTGTAGCACCAGTTTTCATTGCCTGTGTTATAGGGCGGGTCAATGAAGATGCAATCCACCCTCCTGGCGTAGTAGGGAAGAAGCGCTTTAAGCGCGACGAGGTTGTCGCCGTGGATGACTAGATTTCCGGAA
The DNA here is from genome assembly GCA_963705495.1 of uncultured Gammaproteobacteria bacterium. GTDB lineage: Bacteria > Pseudomonadota > Gammaproteobacteria > Steroidobacterales > Steroidobacteraceae > DATBVX01. Next base: position 3,943 of record CAVPJQ010000017.1, read on the forward strand.
AGGTCAGCGTCTCCGACGGACTTCTTGGTATTCGGTACGAGCGGACAGTAAGGGACGCTCAGGTGATGGTTGTAAACGAATTCCTTCCCTTTAAAGTGCAGTTCTGGCATGGGGCGTCCGTGAGAGAGGCTTGATGTGAAGCATGTTAGCCCAAAACTGCAAGGCACCTGCGAGGGTCACAGAGAACCAACTGTATCGAGAGGCACCGAGCAGATGCAGAATTCCTTCAAGGCGCTGCACGCCTCCAAGATCGATCTTATGCAGATCCGCAGCCTCAAGGATTGGCAGACGCATTCGATGACGCTCCGCGACATGAAGGTAGGCAAGAGCGTCCACTCTACGCTGGACCGGAGCCTTCGGACGCTCGCGCATCACTGGCTGTGTGACCCGCGCCCACCTTCACTGGCGCCGTTTCTTTGAGCAGCAGCGCCAATGCGCCCGCGATCACGGCTGCCGCTGCGGCGATCATGAGAGGCGCAGCGAGCGTGCTTCGATCTGCGAGCCAGCCGGCCACGACCGGTGTGGCAACGCCGCCCCCGATTTCCCCGACGCACACGATGAGGCCCATCGCCGTCGCCGCATGACGGCGCGAAATGGTTTCGCCCGGGATGATGCCCATGAAGAGCGGGAAGACTCCCGCGCTCAGCATGCCGCCGAACATGATCGCCGCGAGCAGCGTCGGTGGGCCGTGGAAATACAGCGCCGCCAACGGCGCCAGGATCGCTGCGAAGGAAAACACCACCGTGGCGGGCTTGCGTCCGATGCGATCCGAGAGCGCCGGCACGAGGAACGCGAACGGTCCCGCCATCCCTGCCACACTCATGACCCAGCTCATCAACGTCGTGGAGTAACCGCGCACGCTCGTGAGATAGAGCGGCAGGAACGCCAGCAATACGACGACGTGGCCGATCAGGCAGATGCTGATGAGGCAGCAGAGCCAGATGTTGCGCACGCGGAGCATCTGCCACAGATCGATGCGCTCGTGCTGCGTCACGGGTCTTGAGTCCCGGGGCTCGCGCACCCAGAGCCAGATGGCGAGCCCGCAGAGCAACCCGGGGATGCCGGCCACGTAGAACGCGACTCGCCAATTGAACGCGTTCGCCAGCGCGACCAGCACGAGGGGCGCCAGCACCGCGCCCAGGAGCGTGCCGAAGAAGTTCTGCATGAAGCCGGCGTTGATGCCGCGCCGGTGCGGGGAGGATTCGGCGTTGACGATCGCCAGGCACACCGGCAGTACCGGTCCCTCCGCGGCGCCCATGATCATGCGCGCCACGAGCAGCAGCATGAAGCTCGGCGCCATTCCGGAGAGGAACGAGCACGCGCAGAAGATGGCGATGAACGCCAGCAGGAACGGCTTGCGCACACCCGCCGCATCGGACCAGCGTCCGATGACATAGGCGGACAGCGCCCAGGTGATGGAAAGCCCCGAGCTGAGCAACCCCACCTGCGTGTTGCTGAGCGCGAGATCCGGGACGATGAACGGCGTGAGAAAGTTCAGCGCCGTGCGATCGAAGTAGGCGAAGCCGAACGTCATTCCGAGCAGCAGCACCAGACCGTTCTCGTACGAGAACAGGCCGCCGCGCGCCGGCGCTGAAGCGGAGTGCGGTGTCAGGGGCATCCTCCTGCGTTGGCGCGCGAAATGTATCACGACGCGCTCGCCACCTGGCGGCCTAGGTGACGCCCGAAGAGTTCGCGAACTTGAAGTTGCAATTTGCAACATCAAGTTGGGGCGGTCGTCGCACGCTTCCGCTCGCGTTTACCGAGCACGGCGCGATCATGGCGGCGACAGTCCTCAACAGCGCCTGGTACGCTCCCGAAATGAGTATCGGCGCACGACACGAAACCTCACAAACACATGCGTTCCGGGGCTTGGCGATTGGATCGCGCGTGGTCTAGCGTCGAACCAGAGACGAGGCCTATGAGCACTCCCGACTTTCAGGTCCCCCGACACCGACTGACCGTGGACGAGTACTACCGGATGGCGGAGCTCGGGATTCTCGCGCCGGACGCGCGGGTCGAGCTGATCGAGGGAGAGATCATCGACATGACGCCGCAGGGAAGCCGGCATGCAGCGATCGTCTCGCGATTGACGGAGCGACTGATCCCGGCGGTAGGCTCGGCGGCAACGGTTCGAAGTCAGCTCCCCATCCGGCTCGGCATCCGCTCGGAGCCGGAACCGGACTTCGCCATCGTCAAGCGCCAAGCCCACGACTACATGGACGCGCACCCGGTCGCGGAGGATGTGCTGCTGCTCATCGAGATCGCGAACACGACGGTGAGCTACGACCGCCTGGTCAAGGTGCCGCTGTACGCGCGTCACGGCGTCGGCGAGATCTGGCTGGTCGAGGTGCCGCTCAGCCGCGTGCACCTGTTCCGTAGTCCGCAACACGGGAGCTACGCTGAGGTCTCACTTGCTGAGCGGCCGGCTATCCTTTACCCGGTGGCTTTGCCGTCGGTACCGGTCGATTTCTCGGGACTTCTTTAGGTTACGCCGCGTCGACCTCGACGATTTCGGCTTGTGAAGTCGGTGACGGGACCGACTCACCGCTGTCTCGCAGGCGCTCGATGTGCAGCTCGATGCCCTCTCGGATCAGCTTTAGCGCCTCGCCCCGCGTTTCCCCCACTGCGACGCAGCCGGGCAAATCGGGCACATACGCACCGAAGCCCGTCTTGCTTCGTTCAAGCACAACCAGGTACCGCATGAAAGGGAGCCTACCCACGTTTCAATCCAGCGTGCTTGAGAATACTACTGAGCGTACCTGGCGGTACATCGAGGCTCATCTTGCCGGCGACCGTCACCGTGCCGGCCTTCGCGGGGTGCTGGAATTGTCGATGGCTGCCACGCGTGCGCACGTGGACCCAGCCGTCTCGCTCCATGAGCCGTATGAGATCCCTGACCTTCAAGAGTGGACATGACGCTATCTCCAGCGTCCAGCCGCAGCACGGCGCATAACTCTTGCGGTTACGTGGATTCACTGTTCGAGGATTACGGCCTGCGCCGATGAAGGTCGTCTGGACGGCGCGAGCGCGAACACGCCTTCGCCGAGATCCACGAGTACATTGCCCAGCAATCCACTGAGCGTTGCTGCCCGACGTCGCGACGCTCAACGGGGACTTGTTATCAGGCGCCACAGGCACGCGGCAGTAGAATTCAGCGATGGTTGAGTGGCGAGGGCATTAGGTTAAGGGGCAGTCATGCAGCTCAGCATCGAATCAGAACTCGAGGACGACGGCCGGTGGCTCGCCGAGGTACCGCAACTTCCCGGTGTACTGGCCTACGGCGAGACTCGAGACCAAGCGCTGGAGCGCGACCCCGATCGGAGCCAACCGGAATCTGTGCATTGAGGGGTCAAAGTGCGGTACGAGGCAGTGGCGTCGCCTGGTATGTTCAGCACCACTGCTGTCGATGTCTCCAGGAGCGTAAGATGAGCACGCGAGGAACCCCAATCATGTCGACGCCCATAAAGGACCAGGCCCGCGCTCTCATCGATGCGTTGCCGGAAGATGCAACGTGGCAGGACGTGCTTTATGCGCTAGAGCTTCGAAGCGACATTGAGACCGGCCTCGGCGATGCGAATGCAGACCGCGTGACCGATACGGAAACTCTGTTCGAGGACTACGGCCTGCGTCGATGAAGGTTGTCTGGACGGCGCGTGCGCGAACGCGCCTCGCCGAGATCCACGAGTACATTGCCCAGCAATCCAGCGAGCGTGCGCTTGCCATCGTGGAGCGCATTCTGCTGCGGGTAGATCGACTCGCCACCTCACCGCGCAGCGGAACGCGTTTGACAGCCTTTCGAGACGATGAGATCCGGGAGCTGCTCGAGCGGCCTTACCGCATCATCTACCGTGTAGCCGTCGATCGCCTGGAGATCCTCTCGGTAAAACACTTTCGGCAGCGCCTCGTGGATCGACCCGCTGACTTCTAGAACAAGATCCGCAAGTAGAGCTGACCTTTGATGAGGACCTGAGCATCGCTTGGATTGCTTCGCGGAGAGCGGTCAACCGCAAAGTGGCACACGTTTCCGCGGAAACGTCGCGAGCGATCCTGAGAGGCGCAGCGAGCGTTGCTTCGATCTGCGAGTCAGCCAGATGATGCCCAATCGCGCCATGTAAAACCCAGACTAAACAATGGTTTGCGCTAAATCACGCCACTATCCCCTCGTATCTCGCCATATAAATGGTGATTATTAACAATAAGATATAAACTATCGCGCCATATAAGATCGAATCGCGCCAGAAAGCCATGCCCAAGCGAATCTCCGACGCCGAACTGCAGCTGGTGCATGAGGTGATCCTGCGTCATCCCGAAGGCATCGGCATCGCGGCGATTGAGGCGCAACTTCACCAGCCACCGAGTCGACGCACCCTTACACGAAGGCTCGCAGCGCTCGAGCAATCGGGTCGCATCAAGCGCCGAGGTGCCGGCCGGAACACTCTCTATTCATCCATCGCGCCGACACTCGGGCGCCAGGTTCCCACCGAGGACGCAGCAGGACAATTCGACACGCCGGAAGGGCCCGTCACCATTCCGCTCACACCCGCGGCGCGCGAACTTCTCGAGTACGTGTCGAGGCCGATTGCCGCACGCTCGCCGAAGGGCTACGACCGTGGCTTCCTCGAGCAGTACGAGCCGAATCGAACGGCCTACCTTCCTGACAAGACCAAGGCGCATCTTCACAAGATCGGCCGGCCCATTCCTGCGGATCGCCCCGCTGGAACTTTCGCGCGTGACATCCTGAATCGGCTGCTGATCGATCTCTCCTGGTCATCGAGCCGCCTTGAGGGAAACACATACACTCGGCTCGATACGCAGCGGCTCATCGAGTTCGGCCAGGCCGCGGAGGGCAAGGATGCCAAAGAGACGCAGATGATCCTGAACCACAAGCGCGCGATCGAACTGATCGTGGAGGGTGGCGAGGATATCGGCGTCAACCGATTCACCGTGCTCAATCTGCACGCGATGCTGTCGGAAGATCTCATGGCCGATCCCGAGGCCTCCGGGCGTTTGCGACGCCGGCCAGTCGAGATCGGCGGCAGCGCGTATACACCACCGGCGGTTCCGCAGGTGATCGAGGAATTGTTCGAAGCAGTGCTCCGCAAGGCCGCCCTCATCGGGGATCCATTTGAGCAGGCATTCTTTCTGATGGTCCACCTTCCCTACCTGCAACCTTTCGAGGACGTCAACAAGCGCGTGTCCCGGCTGACAGCGAACATTCCTCTTATCCGGGCGAACCTGAGCCCATTGTCGTTCGTCGACGTACCCGAACGCGCCTACGTTCTCGGCACGCTGTGCGTGTATGAAGGCCCGCGCATGGAACTCCTGCGGGACATTTTCGTGTGGGCGTACGAGCGCTCCGCTCAGCGCTATGTGGTCGTTCGCGACTCGGTGGCTGAACCGGATATCTTTCGCATGAAGTACAGGGAGGTGCTCGAGCAAGTCATGCGCACAATCGTGCGCGAGCGGGTACCACCTTCAGAGGAAGTGATCTGGGACAAAGCCAAGTCTCTCGTCGAAGCGCGCGACCGCGAACGATTTGTGGACCTGGCGCACGCGGAATTCAGCCGTCTTTACGAGGGCAACATCGCCCGCTATCGAATCCCGCTTGCTGACTTTCGTACCTGGAACGAGCACGCAGGGTCAAGGTGATGGGACTAGAAAACTGGATTGCGACAGGACGGAAGATTTGACATGCAGACCCGCTTGCTGAAGACGCTGACCGCTGGCGTGGCCGCAGCCTTGATCTCGGGACCCGCCGCGGCGCAGTCCAGCGAGGATTGGAAGTTCCAGGCCGGAATCTACCTGTGGTTGCCGACCATCGACGGTACAACGGCATTCCCGCCCTCAGATGGCGGAAGCGGCGCCGGCATCGACATCGACACGATCATCGAGAGCTTGAAGACGGTTTTCATGGGTTCGTTCGACGCGCGGCGGGGACAGTTCGGACTGTTCGCGGACGTAGTCTACGTGGACGTCGGCGATAACAAGTCGGGCACGCGCGCGCTCAGCCTCGGCGGCGTGCCGTTGCCTGCCGACGTGAGCGCCAACGTCGGCTTCGACCTCAAGGGCTGGGCGTGGACACTCACCGGCTTGTATCAGGCGGTGAGGACACCCGATGTCTCCCTCGATGTGATCGGCGGCGTGCGTTTGCTTGACCTTAAGGACACGCTGGACTGGACGCTCACCGGAAACGTCGGCTCAGTGCCGCTGCCCGATCGCACGGGAGCACGCGGCGAGAGCCTGCAGAACTGGGACGTGATCATCGGTGTCCGGGGACGGCTGGCCTTCGGCGAAGAGCGCAGATGGTTTGCGCCCTATCACCTCGACGTCGGCACTGGCGAATCGGATCTCACCTGGCAGGCGATGGCTGGACTTGGCTACTCGTTCGGTTGGGGTGACGTGCTCGCCGCGTGGCGATATCTTGACTACGACATGAAGTCGGGCGAGACCATCGAGTCGCTCAACTTCAACGGACCTCTGATCGCGGCAGTGTTTCGCTGGTAGCTGCTGAGCGGCTCGATGAAGGGAATGTCCAACGGGATTCTTGAGCTCACCACGGCGTGCGCAGTCACTGCCGCGCTGGCCGCATGCGCGGCAACGGGCGCGAGCTACCAGGAGATCACTGCGGATACCTCACCGGTTGCGGCGAATCAGGCGCGCATCATCGTGCTGCGCCGGAAGGATCGTTACGACGATTACAGCGCAAGCAAGGCCGTCGTACGAATCAACGATCGGGTGGCCGGCAACATTCGGTACGGCGGGTTCTTCTTCCTCGATGTCCCGCCGGGGAGGGTCAAGCTCCTCGCGTCGGCGCGCAACACCGGCTACGGCACCTGCGAACTGCAGCTTCCTCTAGCCGCGGGCACCACAACTTACGTGGACGTCGCGCCGCGCATGGCTCACAGCCTCGCGGGGCTTGCCGGTAGCGCGGCTGGTGCCGCGGCTGTAGGGACTGACGGCGCGGCGACGGTGACGGATGCGGTGCTCATGGATCCGGCCAAGGCCTCGGTCGGCAGCACGGTGGGCGGCGCGATGGCTCAAGGCGCGGAAAGTGCCGGCAAGCAGTGCGGCGGGCCGTATGCGCTCATTCAACTCGCGGACGGCGATGCCCTTCGCTATCTGGACGATTTGGCGTGGTCCAAGTGAGCTGGCGGGCGAACCGCGGCGTGCGAGCGCCTTTGTTGCGCCGCTGAAAGGCACTAGACGGTTGATCGTCAATTCGACGCTGTGTTTCCTTGATTCGCTCCCACACGCTCAACGAGTGCGCAGGCGCTGATATCGCCGCGCGTTGTTCCGGTGCGGCCTGCGTTTCGCCCGAGTCGCTTGATTGACTGTTCACGGTTAACTTCGGCTCCAGCTCACACCGCCATATGGCGGAGCGCCTTCTCCAGGCCGCTGCGACATCGATGTCCTTCCTGACATGCGCTCAGAGTGCGCGTTGGCCTCCATATGCGCTTCACGCCGCTGTGCGTCAATCCAGACACACTCCTGTCTCGTGCGCGGATTCGGATCAGACAGCGCCGCGCCGTCGATTCGTATCGAACACACAACGAATGGATGTCGAGCACTACGATACTCTCAGGGCAAGCTGGCTCGTCAGTTACATCACGTGTGGGCCAGCTCGCGCAAGCTTCAGGGACATCGAAGTGCCGACCGTACTGCGCCAAGGAGAGTGGCGCTTCTTCTTCTACAGTAACGAAGGGTCTGAGCCGCCGCACATCCACGTTGTAAGTACCGCAAGAGACGGCAGTGGGGCTGCCAAGTTTCTACTGACGCCGGTGCGCATGGTACGCTCCCGCCGATTGCGCGCTCACGAGCTCCGTCGCATTGGACACTTCGTAGTCGAACACCAGGAGGAGCTCGTGAGGGCATGGAATGAACACTTTTCAGCTGACTAAGATCGAGATGAATGACTTTGCGACGCATGTCGAGCTCACGGACGATGAGCTGATCGTGACGCTCGCGGACGGCCGCGCGATGTCGGCGCCACTCGTTTGGTTTCCAAGACTCCTCAATGCAAGCGCGGAACAACGCAAGCATTGGCAATTGATTGGGGGAGGCGAAGGCATTCATTGGCCAGACCTTGATGAGGACCTGAGCATCGCTGGATTGCTTCGCGGAGAGCGGTCAACCGCAAAGTGACACACGTTTCCGCGGAAACGTCGCGAGAACGATCGCCGCTCACCGCCGCGCTGTTCGGCATAGCGCACTTCGACAGGACATGATCGGCTATCGTCTATCTCTTGGCACGACCGGAGAACGAAATGCTGATCAATCGCCGCCATACGCTCCTCCTCACCGGCACCGCTGAGGAGAGCTACTGACATGCATCATTCCCGACTGTGTGCGGTGCTGATTGACTGCAGGACTGAAAACCTGGAAGACGCCGCGCGCTTCTGGGCTGAGGCACTCGGCCGTCCCGTGGATCCCCACCATCCGGGCAGTCGCGGCAACTACCTGATGCTGGAAACGCCGCCCGACGAGCCCATCGTGCAGATCCAGCGCGTCGATCACGAGAGCCGCGTCCACATCGACATTGAGACGGACGACATTCCTGCCGAAGTGGCACGTTTGACGAAGCTCGGCGCCAAGGTCGTGGACCGCCTCGAGCGCTGGGTAGTGATGCAGGCGCCCACTGGCCAACGCTTCTGCGTGGTCAGAGTGCAGCGCCCCGGTTTTCCGAAGAACGCCCGTCGCTGGGAGTAGAAAAACGGGATCCCGACAGGACGGAAGACTGGCATGCAGGCAATCTTGCTGACGACGCTGACTGCTCGCTTTTCAATGCATTTGCCATCGAAATGCCAGCGAGGCCCACGCCGCAGATGATTCATAGTCCCGCTGCGCGTTAATGCCTTGACAATACTCAGTGCCCGAATATCTTGGCGCCATGGCGGAAACGATTGAAAAGCTAGCGGCCGAGGCCATGGGTCTGCCTGCAGAATCACGTGCGCGGCTTGCAGATCTCTTGGTTGAAAGCCTCGACCAGGCGGAACTTGGAAAGCTCGACCCTGCGTGGGCCGATCTGGCGAAGCAACGTCGGGACGCGGTGCGCGCCGGCACGGCCAGGACGATTCCCGGCGATGAAGCTCTTCGGCAGGTGCGCGATGCAGTCAAGCGATGAGGCTCGCGTTCCATGAAGATGCTCTGGAAGAGTACACGCACGCCGCTCGCTATTACGCCGGCCGCAATCCGGAGCTCGCTCTGCGATTTATCGAGGCCGTAGAAGCGGCGATCGGCAGATGGCCCAGCCCGGCAATGAGCCCATTGCCCAAATTGCCCGCCAGATATTTGTTCTGCGCGGCCGTCGAGTATTGCTCGATCGGGAGCTGGCCGCTCTATACGGAGTCGATACAGCGAGATTGAATCAGCAGGTTCGTCGCAACCGGAAGCGCTTCCCGCCTGATTTCCTCTTGGAGGTGACGCCCGAAGAGTTCGCGAACTTGAAGTTGCAATTTGCAACATCAAGTTGGGGCGGTCGTCGCACGCTTCCGCTCGCGTTTACCGAGCACGGCGCGATCATGGCGGCGACAGTTCTCAACAGTGCGCGCGCCGTCGAAATGACAGTTTACGTCGTACGCGCCTTCGTGAAATTACGAGAATACTTGGCGTCACATCGCGGTCTGGCTCGCAAGCTTGCAGCACTTGAGCGCTCCCTCGGCACGCTCGACCACAAGACACAGCATCAGTTTCGGGAAGTCTACGCGGCGATTCGCGCGCTGACCCCGACAAGGGCGCCGAAACGACGCTCCATAGGCTTCACTGCGAATCTTGACGAACCGTCCTAGCAAGAGACGGTAGTAGTACAGCCACGTTTCTACTGACGACGCCTTCTTTAGGCTCACACTCTCCTCGTTACACGACCTCTGCTCGCTCCTACTTCTATGAGCGCTTCAGGCCGCTCCCGCCCGCTTCGGCCGCGAACGAGGCCAACACCCGCGAGTTGCTCGTGCGTTCTCTGACGGTGTCCATCGCGACCAGGTCGGCGCGCAGCGTGGAACGGCTCACATCTATGCGGACATAGCCGCGCGCGGCGCCGGTCGCGAGGAACACCGCTGCGTTGTAGTCGTGGTAGCGCTTGAGGAGTGATTCGGAGGGTGGCTGCGAGGTAATCGAAGTCGTCACCAGTTCGCTCGCCACGTGGGGCGTTTCCGGATTCGCGGGATCCAGATGCAGGTCCGAGACCACGAAGGCATGGATGTCGCCACTCAGCACGATGGGGTTCGAGACCCGGTTGTCCTGGAGCTGTCGCATGAGTCGCGAGCGCGCCGCCGGGTAGCCATTCCAGCTGTCCGTCCAGAATTGCTGCTTCGGAGCTTTCGCCTCATTCGCATACGCCATCACGACGCCCTGGGCGAGAAAATTCCAGCTCGCCCGGCTGCCGCGAAGTTGCCGGGTCAGCCAGCTCTCCTGGCGTTGCCCCAGCATCGTGCGCTTCTCATCGAGCAACGCCGGGCACTCTTCGGGACGCACGCGGGTCGAGCCCGCGCGACCGTCGGGCGGGCACGCGTGCGGTGTCCGATATTGGCGCTCATCGAGCAGGTGCAGCGCTACGAGATCTGCGAACTGGCACGAGGTGTAGAGGCGCATGTCCGACCCGAACGGCGCCGCGCGTCGCGGCAGCGGCATGTGCTCGTAGTACGCGCGGTACGCTGCGGCCCGACGCGCGAGGAATAACGCCGGGTCATCGTCTTCCTCTGAAATGGCGCCGGCGTAGTCGTTGTCGACTTCGTGGTCGTCCCACATCAGGAGCCACGGACAGAGCGCGTGCGCAGCCTGAAGATCCGGATCGCTCCGATAGAGCGCATGTCGCACGCGATAGTCCGACAGCGTGTAGCACTCGCCGGCACCGTGGCTGCGGACGTGTTCCGTGCCCCAGCTCAGCTCGTAGATGTAGTCTCCGACGTGGACGATGAGATCCGGGTGATCGACGAGCATCTGTCGGTAGGCGGTGTAGTACCCGTGCTCGTACTGCTGGCAGGACGCGAGGTTGATGCGCATGCGCTCGAGGCGCGCATTGTTCCGGGGCGCGGTCCAGGTACGCCCAACGCGACTGCGCGCATCGCCCGCCGTGAAGCGATACCAGTATTCGCGCGCGGGTTCGAGATCCACGATCTCGACATGCACGCTGTGCGCCCAATCGGGCTCCGCATACACAGTGCCGCTTCGCACGACGCTCCGGAACTGCTCATCGTTCGCGAGCTCCCAGGTCACGGGCATCGCAACGGGCGGCATTCCGCCATCGGGCGCGAGCAGCTCGGGCGCCAGGCGTGTCCAGAGCACGAAGCCGTCGGAAGTTGGATAGCCTGAGGCCACGCCGAGCGTAAAGGGGTCGCGGGTGAGGCGGGTCTGGCCGAATGCGCGGCGAGGCCAAGGACCAAGCGCCGCGGCGCCCGCGAGGACCAGGCCATTCGAGAGAACCTTCCTGCGGTTCAGCCGAGCCATGCGACAGTTTGGCACAGGCATGAAGACATCGAGATGACATTGGAGCTCAACCGCGTCCGCACGTTGTAAGTGCCGGTGACTCTACTGGCGGATGATGATGCCCTTGCCGTTGAGAACGTCCGGTGGCAACTTGGCTCGCGTCCCCGGCGAACGAAGTCGTTGAGGTGCTCACATGCCTACGCGAAACGATTGTGATCCGGCAGGCCGCCGGCTCCCCATCAAACTCGACTCGACCACGAACGGCGAATTCGCGCCCATTCCGCTCGACGATTCGCTGAGACGCGCCAATGCCCTGGCGGCCGAGCGCGCTACCGAGCTCGCGAAACGGGTCGGCAAGAGCCGCCGCGAATTCCTGGTCTCGAGTTGCGGCGCGGCCTCCACGCTCCTCGCCTTCAACGCCGCGCATGCCACCGCCGGGCGCACCGGCGGATTCTTCCAGCTGTCCGCCGATGCCGCCCTGGACAGCGAGATCGCCGCGGCGGAGCTCGGGAAGCAGGAATTCATCTTCGATGTGCAGGGTCACTTCGTGAATCCCACCGGCGCGTGGCTGAAGAAGTTGCCGGCGGGTGCGCGTCCGATCAGCTTCGCGCCCAAGGCCAGATGCAAGCTCGCCGATGAGCCCGGCGCGCGCAGTTACCTGCGTTGTCTCGGCTCCGACGAATTCGTCAAGGACGTGTTCCTGGATTCCGATACCGACATGATGGTGCTCTCGTTCGTGCCCTCGGCGCGCGATGCGGAGCCCCTCACCATCGAGGAAGCCGCGGCGACGCGCGACATCGTGGAGCGGCTGCAGGGTTCGCACCGCCTGCTGCTGCACGGGCGCGTGAACCCCAACCAGCCGGGCGATCTCGAGGACATGGAGAGGCTCGCGAAATTCGGCATCGTCGCGTGGAAGACCTATACGCAGTTCGGTCCGGAAGACAAAGGCTTCTTCATGACGGACGACGTCGGCATCGCATTCTGCGAGCGCGCGCGAGCCCTCGGCATCCGCAACATCGCCATCCACAAGGGACTGCCGTTCGGACCGCAGAGCTACGAGCACTCGACCTGCTCGGACATCGGCCCGATCGCGAAGCGCTTTCCCGACCTCAATTTCCTCATCTATCACTCGGGGTTCGTGGCCGAAGGGGCGCCCGAAGGGCCGTACGATGCGTCGCGCACCGATGGCATCGATGCGCTCGTCACCTCGCTCCAGAAAGCGGGCGTGGCACCGAACACAAACGTGTATCCGGAGCTCGGCTCGACCTGGCGCTTCCTCTCGATGCGCAAGCCCGGCGAGGCGGCGCACGCGCTCGGCAAGCTCTTCAAGTATTGCGGCGAGAACAACGTGCTCTGGGGCACGGATTCGATCTGGTACGGCTCGCCGCAGGACCAGATCCAGGCGTTCCGCACCTTCCAGATCGCGCCCGAGCTGCGCGACAAGTACGGATATCCGCAGATCACGCCGCAGCTGCGCCAGAAGGTGTTCGCGCTGAACGCTGCCAAGCCCTACAACCTCGCCATCGACACGCTCAAGAAGCGCGCGGATGGCGATGCAGTCGCGCAGCGCAGGCTCGCGTACGTCGAGCAACCGAATCCGAGCTTTCGCACGTACGGGCCGCGCACGCGGCGCGAGTTCCTGAACCTCGCGAGCTGGGGTCGTTGACAGTAGATGACTGGATCGCGGCGGGCGACCCGCCTACTTCCGTATCGTAGGCTTGAACCCATCAAGCGCCTGAGCAAGCCCTGGCACAATGTCAGCGCCAACGGGCACCGTGGTGCTGCTTCCAGAAAGGTCATCACCCAGCGGTTCGTATCGCCCGCCAAGACAGGTGTGCAGGAATCCCTCGGCGATTCCATAAAAGGCGAGATTGTTCTCAGACCTGCCAAAGCCGTGTCCTTCGTCCGGAAACACGGCATACGTCACCGGCAAACTCTTTGCCTTCATCGCCGCGACGATCTGATCGGACTCCGCCTGCTTGACGCGCGGATCATTTGCTCCCTGTCCAATGAGCAGAGGCCGCTTGATCGCACTTGCGCGATTCAATGGCGAACGCTCCTGAAGAAGCGCGCGACCTGCCGCCGTCCTCGGGTCACCCACATGCCGTGCGAACACCTCGAAAAAGGCCTTCCAGTAGGGGGGAATCGTGTTGAGGAGGGTGGCGAGATTGGAGGGTCCGACGCCATCCACGCCGCAGGCAAAACGATCGGGTGTGAACGTCAACCCCACCAGGGTCGCGTAACCACCGTAGCTCCAACCCATGATCGCCGTCTTGTCCGGGTCAGTAATGCCTTCACGCGCGGCCCAGTCGACCGCGTCGACGAGATCGTCGTGCATCTTGCCCGCCCATTCGTGCACCGCTGCCTCGACAAAGGCCTTACCAAATCCAGTCGAACCCCGGTAGTTGACTGAAAGCACGGCGTAGCCGCGGTTGGCCAACCACTGATGTTCGGCAAGGTAGCCAAAGGTGTCCCGCGCCCACGGGCCTCCATGGACGTTCAAGACCAGCGGCGCCTTTGCGTCCGGCTTGCCGTCGCCATCAGGATCGCCGGCGTAAGGAAGAGTGAGATACGAGACCAGCGATTGTCCGTCACGCGTCGGGATCACTACGGGCACAGTGCGCCGCAAGGGCTGCTTTGCCAGCTCGGGGTACGAGGAAAAGAGGCGCGTGGCCTTCCCGGTCTTTCGGTCATAGACGTAATAGGGCGTCGGATCATCAGGCGCTTCGGACACGAAGATCCACCGATTGCCGTCTTTCGACTGACCGAGGACCTCCATATCTCCTGGCGTGCCGCTCGCGATGCTCGCCAGGTGCTTGTCGAACCCGCCCTGGACCGCGTGCCATTCCCGGCGTGTGTAGTTGGCCGAATACGCCAGGACTTCCCGTGTCAGCGGCTCGAGCAGGACTGCTTCGACGTCAGCACGATCATCCTTCGCAACCATCGTCATGGATCCGTCGGCGAGCGACATCGCCATCAGCGCGGCCTTGTCTCGGTCCTTGGCCGTAATGAGATAGATGGCTCTATTGTCAGGCGTCATGTTCAAGAAGGTCGTGTTCAAGTAGTCCGCCGCCTCGATGCTGGCGATCTTGGTGAGCACGGCCTTGCCCTTCTGATCACGCTCCAGCCGATAAACTTCGCCGCCACCCTCTTCGGTCGGCTTAACGACAGCACGAACCTCGAGATCATCGTCAACGACGAACGATGCGTAGCCTTCGTTCTTGAACAGCAGGGTCCGTTTGCCGGACGCAAGGCTCACTCGATAGACATCGAAGTACTCTGGATTGCGATTATTGATACCGATAACGATGTCGCCGGGCTGGGTCCAACTGATGCCGTAAATCTCCGCCCGCGCTCCGGGGAACGGCGTGAGATCACGCGGTGCACCGGACGGAAGACGAATCGAAAAGACGTGATCGTTCTCGTCGCCACCCACATCGCGGAGATAAATGATGTAGTCATCGGACGCCGACCATTGGTAAGTCCGTATGCCGCGAGATTTGTCGTTGGTGATCGGCTTGGCGGCATCAAGGTCAGCAGCTGGCCCCACCCAGATGTTCATGACGCCCTCGACCGGCGCCAGGTAGGACACTTGCTCACCGCTCGGACTCAAGCGCCCGCGGAACCGCGCCGGATTGCCGAAGAGCATCTTTCTTGGGATCAGCGCCGGAGCGCTCATTTCACCCGCCGTCTTGGTCGCTTGCGCCGCGGTCGGTGCCGTGTCCGGAGTTTCACGCGAACAGCCGAGGAGTCCGAGAACCAGCGCTATGCCGCAAGACAATTTGGTTTTTCTTCTCGGCATTGTTCGCCTCCTCTATTGGGGCAAGGCTTGTCGTTGGGCTCAGAACCATAGCACCATGTTCAGCAGAGGAATTTTGGCCCAGGCGCGCCGACACCGCCACCTCCACCGCTGGCGAGCGAAGGAAGCCTCGGCTCACTCCCGAGCTTCCGGACTACCCTGTGCGCCGCTCAGCGCTTTGCGAATGTCAGACACAAACTCGGTATCGGGCGTGCCCATCTTGTCGCTGCGGCCGAGGACGCGACCCGAGGGATCCAGTAACACGAGCACGGTCGAATGGTTGAAGTTTCCGTCTTCAAGCTGCCGATAGCGCACATCCAGAGCGCCAGCCAGCTTTCGCGTGTCAGCAACTGATGCGCGCCCAAGTGTCCAGCGCCCATCTTCGATCCGGTGCTGCGCGGCGAACTCACGCAGTACGGCCGGATCGTCGTGCTGCGGATCCAGTGTCACCAGCAGGATGGAAAGCCTGGCGCGTTCGGCAGGAGACAGCTCACCATCGATCCGGCGCAGTGTGTCTATGTTGAGGGGACATGCCGCCGTGCAGCTCGTGTAGAACATGGTAACGATCCGCACCTTGCCCGCAGTCGCGGCAAGAGTCGTCCTGCTTCCTTGCGCGGTCTCGAGTGGCACATCAACACGGTGCAGCGAATCGGTGGGCCACGGCGATGTCACTGCGGCACTCGGTGTCGCCGCACCCGCTGGCCGCGATACACCGACGTGCAAGGCAAGGATCAGGACGGCAGCAATTGCAGGTGCGATCGCTGCGATCGAAACCTGGAAAACCTGGCGCGCGGCATTGCCGGGGTTCAGTTGCTCGCGCATCGAAACCCCAGGTTGATCGTCGTGTCGTGGGCCTGCAGCGAAGAGAGCAGCGCAACGCGCATGCCGACCGCGTAGTTGGTCCGATCCTGGATCGCCAGTGCACCGCTGCCACAGAACTTGAGCAGGTCGGGATCACCCTGCTCGCGACTGTCCGCTCCGATCATGAGGCCACTGAAATCCTCGACCCATTCCCACACCAGGCCGTGCAGATCGTAGATACCAAAAGCATTGGGCCGACCCTGCCCCACAGCGGCGAGCGGCTCGTTCGAGGGCCGGCTGTACCAGGCCAATATCCGTTGCTGCCACTCCGGTGAATCACGAGCATCGCGATGCGTTTCATCCGCCGCCGCCGCGAACTCCCACTCGTACCAGTTCGGCAAGCGCGCACCGCGCACCTCGCAGTAGGCACGCGCCGCGAACCAGCTGACGCCGACAACCGGCTGCTCCGGGAGTGCCGTTGGCCCAAGTTCCGAGGCGCTGGCCCACTGCTTTAGATAGCTCGCGTCTGCAAGCACCACAGGCACCTGGCCTTTGCGCCATTGCGGATGCGCGCGAGTGAAGGCCAGGAACTGCGCGTTGGTCACGGGCCTGCGGTCGAGGCGGTACGGGGCAACGGTCACGTCCGGTTGCGAAGTCCCGGTCGGCAGAATGGAGCGCCATTTGCCACCTTCGATGAAGGCGGCATCTTCATCCGCTGCACCGCCGATCGAGACATCGGTCGCGCATGCCAGGAGCAAGCCGAGCGCAGCCGACCGCAAACCTTTGCTTACCAGGCTCCGTTCGCCACGTGTCGAGCTGCCCATGCCTGTCACCCCGCCTCGGTTCGCTAATGAGCCGCGCCCTCTGGTCGCGGCGTCGCCTTACGCACCTGTGCGACTTCAGCGGCAGTCACGTGTCCGCCGGCGTTGCCCCAGCTGTTGAGCACGTAAGTCAGTATGTTTGCGATCTCGTCGTCGTTGAGCTGGCTCATCGGCGGCATCACGGAGTTATAGGTCTTGCCGTTCACTGTGATCGGTCCGGTGCGTCCATTGAGGACCCCAGCGATCGCCCGCGCCCGGTCAGCCTGGAGGTAGTCGGATTTCGCGAGCGGCGGAAACACGTCCGGCAGCCCGGCACCATTGTCCTGGTGGCAAACAGAGCACGTGCCGTTGAACAGCGCGCGCCCCGCCGCAACCTGCTGCTCGAGCGTCAGGGTTCCTGCGGCCGCCGCCTGTGCCGCAGCACTGACCGGTTGCGCACTCACAGCAGCATCGCCGAGGTACACGTTGTCGACTTCCTTGCCTGAGTAGATCGCCTTGTTCTCAGGGCCTTCTATCTTGAGCAGTCCGAGCGCGCCCTTGTTGAAGGCGCGGAAGATCGAATGATCCACCAGGACGTAAGTGCCCGGCACCTCGGTGTGGAACTCGGCAATCATGGCGCCGCCGGCGGGAATGAGTGTCGTCTGCACATTTTCCTGGGCGTGCGTTCCGCCTTCGTAGCGAACTTTGTCGAAGATCTCGCCGATCAGGTGAAAAGAGCTGACGAGGTTGGGCCCGCCGTTGCCGACGTATAACCGCACCTTCTCGCCGACTTTCGCCTGCAACGCGTGATCACCGGTGAGGGAGCCTTCTGCACCATTGAAAAGCACGTAAGTCGCGTTCTCATCGATTGCCTTCTGCATGTCGAATGCCTGCGGGCCCTTCTCGCGGTACCTGCCGACCGTATAGAAGTCGCCCTGCATGACATAGAACTCGCGATCGACAGGCGACAGTCCTTCTGGTGGCTCGACGAGAATGAGGCCGTACATGCCATTTGCCACGTGCATGCCGACCGGGGCTGTCGCGCAGTGATAGACGTACAGACCCTGATTGAGCGCTTTGAAACTGAACACCGACTCATGCCCCGGTGCCGTGAAGCTCGAGGCCGCCCCGCCGCCCGGGCCCGTAACACCATGCAGATCGATGTTATGCGGCATTTTCGAGCTGGGATGATTGCGCAGGTGGAACTCCACCGTGTCGCCCTGGCGTACACGGATGAAGCTTCCGGGTACGGTGCCGCCGAAGGTCCAGAACGTATACGTGACACCTTCCGCAATCGGTCGCTGGATCTCTTTCACCTCAAGCTCAACGATGACCTTCGCGGGAACCTTGCGATTGAGTGGTGGCGGAACCTGCGGTGGACTGGCGAGAACCGCCTTGATGGGCTCGCCCTGTGGTGGCCCAAAGTCGCCCTTTGCGGAGCCGCCGGTATCCGCCGTTGCAGGCACCGGTGCAGTGCCGGACTCACGTGATCCGCACGCCGATATCAGTACCGCAAGGAGTGCCGTCGCTACGATCGCTACCCGATTCACATCGCCTCTCTTTGGACCTTCGAGATCCCTGACGTATCGGTGAACGCTGTCGGAGCATCGCTCCTGACGCGACGCAGTATCCCTCTCAACGCCGCTCGGCCTTATACGTATGAACAACGCCGTGGACTGTACAAGTACGTATTTCGATGGGCCGCTGGGTGCCCACTGAAGCGCGTTGTTAGCGCCCATGAAAGACTTTGCCAATAGAATGGCGCGGCGCCCTACGCCCTGATAACGATAACCAAGCAGCTGGGGGAGATCGTCATGCTGACGCGTCGCAGTTTCCTTGCTCGGGCTTCCGTGCTGGGATTGACCACGGCGCCCATCGGTCGCGCCTGGCCGGCTCTCCTCGGACCCTCGCTGTCTGTCGATCACGACATCGACGCGGTCACGGGCGATGGCCGGCCGGTGACGCTGACGCGCGCCAGCGTGCAGGAGCTCGCCGACAGCCTGCGCGGCAATCTGCTGTTGCCTGGCGTTCCCGCCTACGAGGAGGCCCGCCGCGTCCGGAACGCGCAGATCGACAAGCATCCGGCGTTGATCGTGCAGCCGCGCGGCGCCGCCGACGTGAGCAGCGCCGTGCAATTCGCGCGCGCTTCGAACCTGCTCGTCGCCGTGAAGTGCGGCGGCCACAGCCCCGCCGGGAAGTCCACGTGCGAACGCGGTATGCAGATCGATCTCTCGCTGCTGCGCGGCGTGAGCGTCGACTCTGAGGCACGCATCGCGCGCGTCGCCGGCGGGAGCCTGCTGGGCGACCTGGACCACGAGACGATGGCACACGGGCTCGTCACGACCGCCGGGACGGTATCGCACACCGGCGTGGGCGGGCTCACGCTCGGTGGCGGTTTCGGGCGGCTCGCACGGCGCTTCGGCCTCGCGCTCGACAATGTCCGCGCGGTGGAGATCGTCACCGCCAACGGCGCGATCCTGCGCGCGAGCGCACACGAGAATGCGGACCTGTTCTGGGGAGTGCGTGGCGGAGGCGGCAATTTCGGCGTCGTCACGGCTTTCGATTTCGCGCTGCATCCCATGCAGCGGCAGGTCGTCGGCGGCGCGATCATGTTTCCACGCAGCCAGACGAAAGACGTCCTGGGGTTCTATGCCGACTACGAGGGCGAGGCCCCCGAGGATCTGGCCCTGGACGCTCTGGTCACGTCCAACGTCAAGTTCACCGGTGCCAACGGCGTCGGCTTCACGTTGTGTTACTCCGGCCCGGCAAGTCGGGCGGAGGAAATCCTGCGCAGGATCCGCAGCGTCGGGAAGCCCGTGTTAGACAAGGTGTCGACGCTCGACTACGTCGCGCTGCAGCGCTCCGGCGACGAGACTGAGCAGCGCGCGATTGGCTCGTACACCAAGACGGGCTATGTCCAGAAGATCTCGCCGCAGCTTATCAGCGCAATAATCGACGGCTTCGACGAGCACCCCGAGCGATCCACCATCGTGGGGTTCCAGCAGCTCGGCGGCGCGATCGCGCGCGTGCCGGCCGGTGCGACCGCGTTCCCGTTCCGCGACGTCCACGCCACGGCACTACTGCTCGCCGACTGGCCGGCCACCGCCGACCCGGCACCGCACCTCAAGTCGCTGCGCCAGTACTGGACGACGATCGCGCCTTACACGTACGGCTTCTACACGAACGACGCCGTCGAGGAGTCGCAGAAGCAGGTGGATGACAACTACCTGGGAAACTACCCGCGACTCAGGAAACTCAAGGACAAGTACGATCCGACGAATCTGTTCCGACTGAACGCGAACGTGCGGCCGTCGGTGTGAATCCGAAGGCCGCGCCCGGCGACCGAACGCACTCGTATATGTGCGTATACACACGGTGCGTCAGCGACATGGATACTGCCACGTCGGAAACACTTTCCTCACGAGGGGCTAGGCAGTCGCGGATGTTGGGCGGCAAAGGACTGAACGATCCCACGAGCGACTGATATGACGACCGTGAAGGCGGCAATCGCGGCATCGAACCGACCAGACCCCAGGATCCTCAACCAGCTTGCCACTGCCGGTACCATCTCTCTAGCGGCGGCGACATTGATCGCTGCGATCGTCCTCTGCGGCTGGCTGGTGCCCGCCGTCGGATCGGCGCTTCCAAGCGGCTGGTCCTTGATGAAACCCAATACGGCGCTTGCCGTGCTGCTTTGCGTTGCGAGCCTGACGCTGACCCACCGGAAACACAACCCCCGCCTGAGCCTTGCCGGTCGGTCTTGCGCGAGTGTGGCCGTGTTGCTCGCGAGTGCGGCCCTGTTCGAGCATTGGAGCGGGCGTAGTACCGGTTTGGGCACGCTGCTGGCAACGGATAGTAGCTCGCCGATGCCGGGTCGAATGTCGATCCAGTCTGCGTCCTGTCTCGTGCTGCTGGGGTTGTCATCACTCATCGAGCGAACCCGACAGGACCTGCTCGGACGGGCGTTGGACGTCCTAACTGCAGTTCTCATGATGCTCTGCCTGGTCTTCATCGCGGGCTTCATCTTTGGCGCGACCAGTCTCATCGGTCAAACTTCGAATATCCGCATGTCGCCCCAGACACTGGTCTGCATCGTGCTGCTGACTTTCGTCCAAACCAGCCGGCGCGCTCCCTACGGCTTGTTCTCCATGCTGGTGGGAGTGGGCATCGGCAGCCAGTTCGCGCGAATCATGCTGCCGTCCTCGGTCGTACTGTCCTATCTGATCATCAGGACTGGCGAGGGCCTGCTTGCGTCGGGCACCCTGACCTTACCGTATGCCGCGGCAGTGACGGCGTCGGGTATGGCTGCGCTTCTCGCTTTCCTCGTCGTACTGCTGGCTGGCAAGGTCAACGCGCTTGAAGCCGAACTGCGCGAAACGTCACTCTCCGACGAGCTGACAGGACTTCACAACCGCAGGGGCTTTCACCTGCTCGGCGAACAGGCACTGCGCGATGCGCGACGCGCCAGAAGGCCGGTGTCCGTGCTTTTCTTCGACGCGGACGGTCTCAAGAAGGTCAATGACAGCCTTGGGCACGATGTCGGGTCGAAGCTCTTGCTCGATATCGCCACTCTGCTCCGCGCGACCTTCCGCGGCAGCGACGTTGTGGGGCGAGTCGGTGGCGACGAGTTCGCTGTCATGACTCACGGACGCCAAGCTGAACTTGCGCCCGCGTTGCGTCGCCTGGACGATGCGATCGAAGTTGCAAACGCCGCAGGCGACAAGCCATATCGGATCAGCCTTAGCGTGGGGGAAGCGACGACCGAGCCGCAGAGCGAGGAGTCGCTAGGCGAACTCTTGGACCGCGCAGACGCAGCGATGTACCAGAAGAGGCGGCAACGGCGCGCTGCGGGTGAAGCCGATGTTGCCGACCAACTGGTCACTCCCGCCGACACCGCTTCGCGGCGGATGGGCTGAGTGTCAACAGCGGATCAGTTCCAGGAGCGATCCGAAGACCGCGCGGCAACCGTCATCGTGTCCATGCGCGTGGCGGTCACCGTGAGGCTACCCAGGTCGGCGACGAGTAGGGCCGCGGAGCGTCGTGCGGTCACGGTGATGCTGCCAAGGTCTGCGAAGCGCGTGTCGGAAAGCCGCTGAGCACTGACGGTCATGCTGCCGAGTTCCGCAACCTCTGCGGAGCGCCGAGCCGTCACGGTCACATGCCCGAGGTCGGCGTATGTGCCCACGATATCGACCCGCTGACGCGCGCCGACTTCGTCGGCCTGCGTCGCCGATGCCATCAAAGCTCCCGTGGCCATTACGGTGACCAACGCGAACTCTCGAATCCTGTGCAGCGTGCTCATGGCGCTCTCCTTCGATCCTTTGCCCAATTCCGATCGCAACGACGCTGAGGGTGAGATGCTGTCCGCGCCCCGCGCGTTTAAATCCTGGTCACCTTTCTCCTAGCACGACTCGTGCCAGCGTTGCGGCAAGGGCTAACAGGCTGTTTTTTCTGATGGTCTCGTCGTCGTCCTTGCGCTCATGTGTCCGCTGCGGACGTCCGCGTCCCGTGTCCGGGACAGTCGCGGACACCTCGGTCCCGAGAGCGGGATGCTTTCGGTGTGTGCCACGGTTGCATGTGGAACGCTGCGCACCGCAGTGCTGGAGTTGATCGGAGGGAAGAGCGCTGAAGAGGCAGAGTCTTTAAGGTCGCAAAATGCGACCTTAAAGGCCGGACGTGGCGTCTCTGGTGGACCACGAACCCGAATATATTATGGGCAAGCGAAGGGACCGTCCGCGCGCCCGCTAAGACAGGAAGACACAATGCTGATCAGTCGCCGCCACACCCTCCTCCTCACCGGCGCTGCCCTGGTTTCGGGGTCCGCCGCATGGGCGGCACCCACGGAATCCAAGGGACGACTCCTCACGCGCAAGATCCCCTCCTCCGGCGAATCCGTGCCGGTGATCGGCCTCGGGACCTCGGGTGCATTCGATGTCGGTGACACCCCTGCCGAGCGCGCCGGGGTTGAAGAGGTTCTGAAGCGCTTCTTCGCAGCCGGCGCGACGCTGATCGACACCGCGCCCTCCTACGGGCGCGCTGAGCGTGTCGTCGGCGATCTGGTCGCCAAGCTCAAACCCGCGAAGAAGTTCCTCGCGACCAAGGTTTCCGCCTCCGGCCAGAAGGCGGGCATCCAGCAGATGCAGAACTCCTTCAAGGCGCTGCACACGTCCAAAGTTGATCTCATGCAGATCCATAGCCTCAAGGACTGGATAACGCATTCGACGACGCTCCGCGACATGAAGGCGAGGAAGAGCGTCCGTTACATCGGCGTCACGCACTCACAGACCAGCGCACACGCCGAGCTCGAAGAAGTGATGCGCGCGGAGAAGTGGGACTGGGTGCAGCTCAACTACTCGATCCAGACGCGCGCGGCCGAAGAGCGTCTGCTGCCGCTCGCTCAGGAGCTGGGCATGGCGGTGATGGTCAACCGGGCGTTCGAGGACGGTGCGATCTTCAAGCGCGTGGCGGATAAGCCGTTACCGGCATGGGCCGATGACATCGGCTGCACGAGCTGGGGGCAGTTCTTCCTCAAGTACGTGTTGTCGCATCCGGCCGTGACGTGCGTCATTCCCGCCACCGCCAACGCGGCGCATCTGGCCGACAACCTCCAGGCGGGTCGCGGAGTCATGCCCGCGGAGAACTGGCGTGCCGAGATGGTTCGCTACTTCGAGTCGATATGAGCGCGGACAAGGCGCTATTTCGGCTTTACGTGGCTTGCACCGTCCCCGTGGGTCATAGTCTCAACGGCTCTATCGGTCGCAGCGACAAGCTCCTTGAGGAATCGAACCGCCTTTTCAAGATCTTGCTTGGTCACCAGATGACGTGCTGCTGTGCCGCCAGCAGTTACTTTTGAACGATGCACCGCGTCTCCCCTCTTCTTGACCAATGCGTCAAGCTTCTCTCGTGCGCTCGTGACATCAACACCGTTCCATCGCCATTCGGCTACTACATCCACGTCGAGGTAGTCTGCGAATAGCTTCTTCGTCTTTTCGGAAGTCGGATTGTGGAAGCGTTTAAGTTCCTCCTCGAGCTTGGAGAGCATGAAACGTTCTGAGTGGGATGCACCAGGCGATAAGCGCTGATGAACAGCCTCGACAACTCGGTCTTCGACATATGTCTCCCAGGCCGTCAGGGCCATGACCAACCCGGCGCGCTTGAACACCTCGGCCTTTTGGGGCAGAGGGTGGCCAAGGGAGTTGCAATGGGCCAGGAGCTCCTCTGCGTCTTTGATCGAGATGTCGAAGGCCGCTTTCGCTTTCGAGGACGCTCCCGGCATTCGACGTACCCTGCGTTGCTACGCTTTTATTCTTGGACGAGTTTCGATGACTACCGCTTCCCCCCAGGCGGGTCGCGGTGGGATGCCCGAACAGAACTAGCGCGCCGAGATGACGCGCTACTTATTGTCGCCGGTTTGAGCCGCCTGACCCTTGCGAATAGTGACGCTCGTATTCTGTGTCTTCATCGCTTCGGCGTTGGAATAGGCACTGCCTGAAGAACACTTGCCCTTGACGTGGCTGCCTGTCGTCACGCAACTCTGCTTCGCGGAGGATGCGGTAGTTGTATTTTTAGGCTCGTATTGAGGTTCAGAGGGGGTTTGCGCACAACCTGCCGTGATCACCAGCAAGGACGCACCCAAAGCTGATCGCCGCATGATCGCTCTCCGGCTGCACAGATTAGTTTGAAGGTTCCGCAATTCTCCGCCCGCCTTGGTTCAAAAGCCAACGCTTCACGCCCGCTGGGACGGACGGGAGTTCGGCGGTTGTTTGCGGAGGTGCTATCCGTGCCCGGGTTCGCGAAGGCGGTACTGCAGTGACACGCCGTAGGTGCGCGGATCGCCCGGAAATGCGTGAACGTAACCGCTGCCTAGAGCGCGGGTGACGTAGCGCGTGTCCGTCAGATTCCGACCCCATACGCTCAACTGCAGGCGCGATCCCGCAAAGGTTATCGAGGCCGTGGCGTTGAGCAGGTTGTAGGCGGATTGCATTGCTGCCGGATCGACATCGAACCGTACTTGACTGCGTCCGGAATAATCGACGTGACCAGCCAGCTCGTGGCTGCGGAGCGCGACCGGCAAGTCCAAGGCGACAGAATAGGTCTGCGCAGGAACGTTCCGGAATTTGGAATCCAAGGTGATGTCCTGTGTGTCAGGGCGCAGGCTTGTGTATCTCGCGTCAACGACACCTACCATTGCGGACAACTGTAGTGCGCCGATGAGGGCGGTCACTTCGGCCTCTGCGCCATCGATACGTGCGGCGCCAGCGTTCTGCACGATGATGTCATCCGTCTCCTCATCGTGAACCGAGACCTGGATGTCCTCGTACTCGGAGTGAAACAGCGCCAGGTTTACCCGCAGTCTTTGTCCAAGCAGTTCGGTCTTCGCGCCCGTTTCGTAAGCGGTCACCTGTTCCTCATCATAAGGATGTAATTCGGCGGATGTAGTGCCCCGAAAACTATAACCTCCGGAGCGATGACCTCGGCTCACCTTGGCGTACAGCATCGTGTCAGCGGCGGGGTGATATTCGATGCCGAGCGTGAACGGAACATAGCTGAAGCGTTGCGGTGGCGTCGTGAGCTGGCATACCCCCACTTGGTCGACCAGGTCGGAATCGAAGGCGCAGATCTCAGTGGAGCCGACAAGGATCGCGTTACCAGACACGAGGTTCCGCGAGTCGATGTTCGCGCGCACACCAGCGACCACTGCCCACCGCGGCGCGAAGCCGAAAGTGAGCTGGCCATAGGCGGCCCACGAATCGTTGTGCGCAGTACCGCGCGTCAAAGCCGTCGCCGAGTTCACCGGCACCAGCGCGATCGCTCGGCCCTGCAAGCCTGCCGTCTCGCTGAAGTAATTCAGCCCACCAATCCACTGCCACCGCTGATCCGCGCTTGCACCATACGCCTGCACTTCAGCACTCATCTGATGCTGTGCCTGGGTCTGCCTGATCTGCGCGGCGAGGTCATAAGGGGTGCCGTCCAGATCGTTGTTCGAAATTTCCTGGTCGATTTCTCGATAGCTGGCGATCGATCGAACAGTGAAACGTTCCGTCGGAACGGTGAGCGTTAGCGCCGATCCCCAGCCCTTGAAATCGAATCGACCCGTGCGGTTGGAAGGCACTTCACGGGCCACCGGATCGATGTAGTTGCTCAGATCGTCCGACGGATTTCCGGCGGCGGCAGGAATCAAGGTGAATGGTGGATGCGCCGCCGCCAACGTGACGAGTTGATTTCCGCGATGCAGCTGCGAAAAGTCGAACGCCAGGTTCAAGTCCCATTGATGCGAGGGACTGAGTCGCAGCTGGGCGCGCGCGTAGTCCGCATCGCCCGAGTTGAGACCCTGATCGAGCAGAATGTTGCGACCATAGCCAGCGTGGTCCGTGTGTTTGTACACCACGCGCGCCGCGGATGTCGCTCCGAATGGCACATTCAGCACGCCTGATAATTCGTTCAAGTCGTAGTTGCCGGTACCTACCTGCAACGAACCTTCGAACGCGCCGCTGGGCTTGTTGGTATGAAGACTGATCGCTCCGCCAATCGTGTCCCGGCCAAAGAGTGTGCCCTGGGGTCCACGCAGTATCTCAACGCGCTCCATGTCGAACAAAACCATGTTGGCGCCTGTTGCGCGCGCCAGGTAGACGTCATCGACGAACAAGCCAACCGCGGGATCCACCGTCGGGACGAAATCGAACTCCACCTGGCCGCGCATGGCGATGGTCAGTGTCGTGTTGCTTCCATTGGTAGGCGTCATCGTCAGGCTGGGCGCGAGATACTGCAGATCGCTAACCTGCACTACCTTTTGGTGTTCGAGTTGTTCGCCAGTCCACGTTGTCACAGCGACCGGGACCCGCTGCTGGGATTCCTCGCGTCGCTGAGCCGTAACTACGACTTCCTGGAGGATGGCATGCCCGCTCGTCGCCCGATCGAGCTCTTCAGACTGCTGCGCCGGGATCAGCACCTGTGCAGGAGATGCGGCGCAAAGCAGACAGAGCGAGATTCCGAGCCGCATCATGACGACTGTCAGCCGGTGTTGCCCGCGACCCGCACCTTGAGCTGTTCCCACTGACGATGGTTGTCCGCGTCGATGCGCGCGAGCCAGGATTTGAACCGCGGATCGCTCCGTAGCGCCCCCAGTCTGGGATCCACGCTGACTGGATAGGGGCAGTAGTTCGTTACCAGCCAGAATGAGCCGCCCCAGGTGGTTCTGAATCCCTGTGCGTAGGCCTCATCGAGCGCGCGCATCGCAAGATCCAGCTCTCCACTCAAAGCATGGGTTGCACCACGAAAGTACAGCGTCAACGGCAGGCGAGGCGCTTTCGGCCCGTCTAGGAACGCCGCGAGCCGTTGCAGGAGATTGCGCGCCTTTGCGGATTCACCAACCTGCAGCCACGCCGTCGCAAGGTCGAGCGCTGGAGCGACGTCAAATGAATTGATCGGCTCTTCACCTGTCAGCAGCCCGGGCATCCGCTGCGCCAGAATAGCCACGGTGCGCCGCGGTTTGCCGGCTATCAGAGCAAAGTGGGCAGCCGGCAACGATAGAAAAGTAAGTTCCTCGTGGGACTTCAGTCCACGCTCGAGCGTTTCGGATGCCTCGGCATATCGCGCGCTCATGCTTAGACTTGCGGCTGCGCCGAGAGGCGCGAACGGATTTGCGGCGCCGAACTGTCGCAGGACGGATTCAGCAGCAGTGCTGTCGCCGAAATCCATGTACAGACTCCATAGATAGAACAGGTCCGGTGGATTGGGAGCGACGCGGGCCACTTCGCGCCAAGCGGTGGCGGCTGCATCGAGATGCCCGGAGAACCAATGGATGATGGCGATCTGGCTCAGAGCGCCTTCAGAAGCGCCGGGGTAATTCTCGATCAGGTCCTCGAAACGCCGACGGGCTTCATCGTACTGGCCCCGGGCGCGAAGAATGATCGCTGCCTGAAACTGCGCACGATTCAACAGAGGGTCGATCTCCAGAGCGCGTTGGTACAGGCGCTGAGAGAGATCCAGATCGTCCCATCGATTGGCATAGCCGAAGATGTGATACGCGAGAGCGTTGGTGGGGTCGGCGTCCAACGCACGGTGAAAATCCATCGTCGCCCGGACGTTTGCCTGCGTGTCGCCGTGCCCCTCGTAGCGGAGGCGCTCGAATACCGCGCGCGCCAGGTAGCTCTCGCTCGATTGTGGATCCAGTGCGATTGCACGCTCTGCAGCACTCTGCCCGAGTCGCGTCACTTCTCCGATATCCGGGTCCTGAGGCGAGTTCCACAGGAGTCCCGCATATGTCGTGGCGAGTCCCGAATACGCCGCCGCAAACTGCGGGTCACGTGCGATCGCCCGTTCGAAGAGCTCTTTGGCCAGGCGCAAATCGTCCGGCTTGCGTTGTAGCAAGCGGGCACGGCCGGCGAGATAGAACTCGTACGCTTGCGCATCTCGCGTTCTCGTCCGAGCCAAACGCAATTCATCGGCGCTGGCAAGTTTTATCTGCAATGCAGCGGCCACTGCACGTGCGATCTCTTCTTCCGTGGCGAAGACGTCGGTCAGGTCCCGATCGTAGGTATGCGACCAGAGGTGATAGCCCGCGTTGGCATCAATGAGTTGTACCGTGATACGCACCCGCGAACCGTCACGCCGTACGCTGCCCTCGAGCAGATGGTTGACTTTGAGCGCCTGCGCAATCACGGCGGGCCGTTCGTTCCTGCCCTTGTAGTAGAACGAGGAAGTCCGGCCGGCTACTTTCAGTCCACGGATGCCGCTGAGCGTGTTGAGCAACTCCTCAGACAGTCCGTCGGCGAGGGGCTCGTTCTGCGCATCGGAGGTCATGTTCACGAACGGCAGGACTGCGATAGAGGCCTCGCGTGCCGACGTGCGTGAGGCTTGCGTGGTGCGTGGCGATTGCTCAGCCGACCGACCGATGCTCCATATCCAACCCACCGCACCACCGACCGCTACGAGCGCGAGCCCGATGAAGGTGGCAAGCGTCGCCGCGCGTGCCCGCGACATGCGCGGCGTCGATCCGTTGCCCTGCTCGTGCCGCGCCGGCGTCAAATCGGAACTCACCGGCTGCGCAGCGGTAGCACTCTCGAGGGCAGTTGCCTTGGCGATCAGGCGATACCCGATCTTGGGCAGCGTCTGGATGAAGCGTGGTGTGCGCGCGTCATCTCCCAGGCTGCTGCGCAGAAGGGAAATGCAGCGTGACAGAACTTCATCACCGACTACGCGACCCAGCCACACCTCGCGCACGAAGTCATCGCGCGTCACGACGCGGTCCGAGTGAGTCGCAAGGCAAACGAGCACCGCCATCGTTTTCGGCTCGAGGCGAATGCGGCGCGCGCCGTCACTGATCAGGCACTGTCTCGGAGAGACGTCCCAGTTGATCAGCCGGAATCCGGAATCCAAGTCCATCCCGTCCGTCCCCGCGTGCGGCTCGCGCACGAGGTGAAGAATAGCACCGCTGCGGCGTTGACCCGCTTGTCGTTCGGCACCAGACCCGCAGGTGTTTCCCGCAGCTGGCCGGCCCTAAGAAAACCTAAGACCAAATGAGCCAAAGATAAGCCGCCTTCCAAGATTCGCCGGCCGAAAGGGAGGAGTGTTGCGCTCAGCAGACGGCAAGAGGGCGACGAGTCGTGCGACGCACAATCTTTCGGAATGCTGTGTCCTCGCCTCGCTGATGGTGACTTCAAGACACTTGGCTGTGGGAGATGCGTGATGAACAGGAAATCGATTGTTAACGCAGCATTGGTCTCATTCGTTTTGTGCACTGTTCTTGGCGGCGCGGCAGCGGCGCCACCCCAGAACTTCATCTCGTTTGACTTTCCGGGAGCGATTGAAACCGCTGCCTTCGGAATCAACGAGCGTGGCGACATCGTCGGTGTCTACGACGATGCAGATGAGAATCGTCACGGCTTCCTGCGCAGAAATGGGCAGCTCACCGCGATTGACGTCCCCGGCGCAACCTTTACGGCACCGCGAGGCATCAACAACCTTGGAGATATTGCAGGGCGATACCTGGATGTGAACGGAACGTCGCACGGCTTTCTCATGCACGGTCACAAGTTCACGAGCATCGATTTCCCGGGCGCCGTCGATACGCGGATCCGCTGGGTCGATGATCTGCGGCGAATCGTTGGCAATTACCGTATGGCCGACGATGTCGAGCACGGATTCCTGCTCGACAAGCGCGGGTTTCATACCATCGACTTCCCGGATTCTCTGAGTACGGATGTCTGGCAGATCGATGATCTGGGTCGGATGGTCGGAGACTACACCGGGGCCGACGAGCTGGTGCACGGTTATGTGCTGAAGAATGGCGTCTTCACGACTCTCGACTTTCCGGGAGCGCTGCAGACGTCACTGCGCGGCATCAACCTGCTTGGCGAGATGGTCGGAGTCTGGGTTGACGGGGCAGATACCGATCATGGGGCGCTATTCACTCGGCGCGGCGCCAGCAGCGTCGATGTGCCAGGCTCAACCTTCACTGACGCATTTTCAATCAATACCCTCGGCGATATCGCAGGGGGCTACTCCGATGCGGAAGGAGTTGGGCACGCGTTCCTGTTGAAGCACTCGCGATGATATCGACCACTCTGGAGTCATCGACGATCATCAGCACGAGATCTGGCGAAGGGCTGATACGTCGATCATTGGCCGGCTGCATGGTGCTGGCTGTGGCAATCGCATGCGTACTGCTCGATGGCTGTGGTACGGATTCCGGCGCCGAGCCACAGACGCCCCCCGCGCCGCCGCCTCCACCGACCATGCGTGGCCTATGGATAGGTTCGATCTCGCCTACGAGCGTGACCGCGGGCAGCGCTGACCTTGAGCTGCTGGTTGCCGGAACGCACTTCGACAACGAGGGCGTGGTGCGCAGCGAAGTCATCTGGTCAGCGAATGGTGAGGACACAGCGCTGGCCATCACTCGCGATAGCGATACCGAATTGAGGGCGACAGTTCCTGCGACGTTGGTGAGAAGCGCCGGCACAGCAGAGGTGCGGGTCGAAAACCTCGATCATGTCGAGGGCACCATCTCCGAGCGGTCACGCCCGCTTGTTTTTGTAGTCAGCGGGCTCACGCCTTTGGCAGCCGTGCCCACGGCCTCCATGAGAACAGCGCGTAGCCGTCACACGGCGACGCTGCTGATGGACGGGCAAGTGCTCGTATTGGGCGGAGGTGCGAGCGCCGAAGTATTCGATCCTGCAGATGCCAACTTCGTGCCGACCGGCGACATGACCACCTCACGCTATGGACCGACGGCCACGCGATTGGCGAACGGCAAGGTGCTGGTCGCCGGAGGGTACGGGCCTGATTCGGGTGCAGGCGGCGGCTTGCCCCTCCTGAGAAGCGCAGAACTCTACGATCGTGGTTCGGGCACCTTCAGCACCGTCGGGAGCATGCATGAGGCTCGCATCGGACATTCCGCGACTTTGTTAGCGGATGGCAGAGTCCTGGTTGCCGGAGGGATTGGAGATGCAGGCGGCGGGGCAGCGATTTCCAGCGCGGAGATCTTTGATCCCGACACAGCCACCTTTTCAGTCGTGGATCAAATGAAATCCGCCCGCGCTGATCTTGCGGCCGCCCTGCTGCCTGGCGGTGAAGTCGTAATGATTGGGGGCTGGAACGGTCACGCCCCTGACTCCCTTGACGATCCGCCGTGGGATCCACTCTTTGCGGAATTGTTTGATCCGTCTACAGCGCAGTTCAGTGTGAAAAGCACCATGAGTACTCCGCGCGATCACCCGACGGCAGTCACACTGCGCGGTGGACAAGTGCTGGTCATCGGAGGCTTTGTGGATGGCCTGCAGAACATCCACGATCTGCCGAATGATCCTGCATACGTAGAGACGTACGATGGCGTCTCGAACGCGTTTACTCCCCTGGAGACCCCGGCGATAGCGAGACGCCACTTCACGTCAACCGTATTGAATACCGGCATGGTGTTCATCGCCGGTGGTGACAATCTTGACCGCGCCGTCGACACCGTTGAACTCCTCGACCCCGCATCGGGTGGTTTGATCTACGTCGGCCGACTGGCTATGGCGCGCGCGTATCACACTGCGACGCTCCTCAACGACGGTCGGGTACTCGTGACTGGCGGCATCGACGCCGACGGGAATGACCTCGCAACCGCGGAGCTCTGGGATCCCCACTGACCTCGAAAACGGCCCGTGCTCGAGTCCGCGCGGCGCGCTATTTCGGCTTCAGCTGATGCAGCAAGATCGAATTGCCCTCGGAGTCGAGGCACACGGCCATCCGGCAGACGGGGCTGTGGATCACATCGCTCTTGAAGGTGACGCCCTTGCCCTTGAGGTCGGTCATGAGCTTGTCGAGATCCTCGACTTCGAACGCGATCGTTCCGCCCGCCTTATCGCTCGGCGTATCGGGGATGAAGTTGGTGAGACCGAGGCAGCCCCCGCCCGGCAGGTCATATTCGATCCAGTACTTGTCGCCCTGGTTGCCCATCGAGCCGCGCTTGAGGCCGAGCGTTTCCTCGTAGAACTTGCGCGCCCGAGCCACGTCCGTGATCGGGTACATCGTGAATGCGACTTTCTTGAACATCGGAGACCTCCTTCTCACCTTCGGACGGGGCACGCGTGGGCGATCCTACACGCCCTACCCTGGCAATTTCATGTCACCAGGAACTCCTCGATCAGGCGCGCCACTTCTTCGGGTCGTTCGTGATGCAGCATATGGCCGGCACATGCAATCGTCTCGATGCGCACGTTCCGAAACACCTCGCGCAGATGTGCGTCGGTGCCGTCGGCACCCAAGCGCGCGCGCAATTGCGATTCTGCACCCAGCAGGAACAGCACCGGCGCATTGATGCGACGCCAGCAAGCCTCGGCCTCCTCGCGTCGATAGAGAACCGGGTTGACGAGCTTGTGGCGTGGATCACCGCGCATGCGGATCCGACCGGCGCCGTACTCGGCACCCCAGCTGCGTGCGATGAACTGTGCCCTCTCGGGATCGAGCCGGGGATTTCGCCGCATCAAAGTGCTGGCGAGCTCATCAAAAGAGGCGTAGTTGGCGAAGTCAGGTGTGCCGTGCAGGTGCTCGAGCCACTCGCGATAGCGCTCGGGTGCCTGATCGGGCGAAGTGCCTGGGAGTCCAAATCCCTCGATGTTGACGAGGCACGCGACGCGCTCGGGGCGCACGCCGGCGTAGAGGCTCGCAACATTTCCTCCCATGCTGTGACCGACCAGGCGCGCGGGCTGAGTGGGGCTCAGGATGTCGAGCAGCGCGTCGAGATCGGCCAGGTAGTTCGGAAACCAGTAGCCGTGGGGCTCCCAGTCACTGCGCCCGAATCCGCGCCAATCGAGTGCCACGCACGATAAGTCATCCGACATGCAGTCGACGACAAACTGGAACGACGCGCCGGTATCCATCCACCCATGCAGCAGGAGCACCGGGGAATCGCTGTCCGGTCCCCAAGACGTCAGGTGATGACGCAGACCGCGAATCACGCGGATTTCATGCCGTGGGGATCGTAGTGGCTGATAACCCATGTTTGGCGAACGTCCGCTACCGCAGGTTCGACGCTAGGCCACGCCGTGAGGCCGCCGGTTCACGTACCGCGCCTTCCACTTACCGGCGCCATCGAGCAGCCGGATGCGCGTTCTTCCGAGCACGCCGGGC
Source organism: uncultured Gammaproteobacteria bacterium (assembly GCA_963705495.1). GTDB lineage: Bacteria > Pseudomonadota > Gammaproteobacteria > Steroidobacterales > Steroidobacteraceae > DATBVX01. The sequence goes on from CAVPJQ010000017.1 coordinate 37,375, forward strand.
TCGAAGTTTCGCCAGTTGACGCCGACGTAACTGCCCTTCTTCCGGTAAACCGGCTCCCAGTGCGTGATGCACCCGCAGGTGCTGCACCTGACGAACCTGAGTGCCTTCCCGCCCCACGAGTATCCGCTCTTGGTGCCCGATGCCCCGACTACACGCACGGCGGATGCCTTGTAATACGCCCATAACGTGCCGTAGCGGCGACAGATGGAGCAGTTGCAACACGTGAGAGTGCGGGGCTTGCGAGGCACTTCGATTCGAAGCGCTCCACAGTGGCAAGTGGCGGTGAGCATGCGGGTGTGCTCCTGCGTGCATCGAAATGACGGCTCAAAAAAGCAAAGGCCGCGTGGTGCGCGGCCCTTACTGCTCCGGTGGCGGAGTCTTCAAGCCCGACGAGCGGGAAACGCCCGGAGACTATCGAAGGACGTATGCATCGTCAACGCCGAAGCTCCGTGCTGCCGCGAGACTAATAAACGCTGCGTTTCGGGAGGAATGTCGTCATCATCAGCCTCCGCGCCAGCATCAAAACAACACCAATGGGAGTTCGATTGATGAAAGCCGCCCTCCTCCTTCTCTGCACCCTGATCGCAGGCGACGCTCTCGCAGCTTCTGACGAAGTCCTCACCCGCCTACGCACCGACGTCGACACGCTCTACCCGCAGGTCGAGAGCCTCTACATCGACCTGCACAAGAACCCCGAGCTCTCGCTGCACGAGGAGAAGACCGCCGCGAAGCTCGCCGAGCGCATGCGTAAGCTCGGCTACGAGGTGACGACCAACTTCGGTGGTCACGGCATCGTCGCGATCCTGAAGAACGGCCCGGGGCCGACGCTCATGATCCGCACCGACATGGATGCGCTGCCGGTGCTCGAGCAGACGGGCCTGCCGTACGCGAGCAAAGTCACGACGCACGATGATTCGGGCGTCGAGGTGCCGGTGATGCACGCTTGCGGGCACGACGTGCACATGGCCACCTGGATCGGCACCGCCACGATCCTCGCCAAGTCCAAGGATCTCTGGAAGGGCACGCTGATGTTCATCGGCCAGCCCGCCGAGGAGCGCATCGTGGGCGCGAAGATGATGCTCGAGGCGGGACTCTTCCAGAAGTTTCCCAAGCCCGATGTCGCGCTCGCGATTCACGACCACGACAAGACACCAGCGGGCACGGTCGGCGTCGTGCCTGGTTACCTCATGGCCAACGCGGACGCCATCGACATCACGATCTACGGCCGGGGCGGTCACGGCGCGTATCCGCAGTCCACCGTCGATCCGATCGTGATCGCGGCGCGCACCGTCGTCGCGCTGCAGACGGTCGTAGCGCGCGAGAACAATCCACTCGACCCAGCGGTGATCACCGTGGGCTCGATTCACGGCGGCACCAAGCACAACATCATTCCCGACGAGGTGAAGCTGCAGCTCACCGTGCGTTCGTACAAGCCTGAAGTGCGCGAGCGACTGATCGCCGCGATAGAGCGCATCACCAAAGCGGAATCGGCCGCGGCGCTTGCGCCGAAGGAGCCGCTCGTGAAGGTGGTCGAGAGTACGAAGGCCACGTACAACGATCCCGCGCTCACCGAGCGGGTGGGCAAGGTGCTGCGTGCCGCGCTCGGTGCCGACAATGTTCTGCAACCGGCGCCCGAGATGGGCGCGGAAGATTTCAGCGAATTCGTCGGCGCGGGTGTGCCCGGGGTCTATCTCTGGGTCGGCGCGGTGGCGCCCGCCAAGATCGAGGCCGCGAAGGCTGGGGGTCCGCCACTGCCGACTACCCACTCCTCTCTCTTCGCGCCTGATCGCGAGCCGACGTTGCGCACTGCTGTGCTTGCTGAGACGCTCGCGGCGCTGGAATTGATCAACGGCAAATAGGCGGCCAAGGTCACATCACGACTCGCGACGCAGTGACCGCCCGCGTCCAGCGGGGGAGGTTCGACGGTGGTCTCGACCTCGAAGGTGTTGCGCAAGGTCTCGCTGCGCCTGATTCCGTTTCTCCTCCTGTGCTACGTGGTGGCGTTTCTCGACCGCGTCAACGTCGGCTTCGCGGGCCTGCAGATGAACCAGGACGTTGGCCTCACCGCCACGCAGTTCGGGTTCGGCTCGGCAATCTTCTTTCTCGGGTACTGCCTGTTCGAAGTCCCGAGCAATGTGATCCTGGCTCGCGTCGGAGCGCGACGTTGGATTGCCCGCATCATGATCACCTGGGGACTGCTGGCGGCCGCGATGGCATTGACGCGGGGCCCCATCAGTTTCAGCGTGCTGCGCTTTCTGCTGGGCGTGGCGGAGGCAGGATTTTTCCCGGGCGTCGTCTACTTTCTGACCTTCTGGTATCCCAACGCTGCGCAAGCCCGCGCCATCGCCGCGTTCATGATCGGCATTCCCTTGTCTGGCGTGATCGGTGGCCCACTCTCCGGCGCATTGCTCGGACTCGACGGCGCACTGGGATTGAGCGGTTGGCAGTGGCTTTACCTGGTCGAGGGCCTCCCGGCCGTCATCCTGGGGCTCATCCTGCTCAGCTATCTGACCGATCAACCGAAAGATGCTCGTTGGCTCTCGCCCGAGGAGCGCGTGGCACTGGCCGACACCATCGCGGCGGATGCTTCCGAACACAGTCGCGCCAGGCACCGGATTCGCGATGCGCTGCTAAGTCCCAGGGTGTGGCGGCTGGGTGCGATCCCGTTATTGGCCAACACTGGATTTTACGGTTACCTCATCTGGTCTCCGCAGCTGATCAAGGGTGTCCTCGGTTCGAGCAATTGGATCGTCGGACTCGTGTCCGGCGCCATTGCCGCGCTGATGGCCATCAGCATGTTGGCCAACGGTGCGCATTCCGATCGACGCGGCGAACGTCGTCTGCATATCGCGCTGCCGCTGTTCTTGACGGTCGTTGGCTATGTGGGGTGCGCGTTGCTGCCCACACCGGCGCTCTCGGTGTGCGCACTCGCGTTGGTGCCGATTGGGATGGGGGCGTTCTTCGGCCCCTTCTATTCCCTGCCGTGTCGGTTCCTGAGTGGCGAAGCCGCAGCCGTCTCCGTTGCCTTGGTTACAGCGCTCGCCAACGTCGGCGGAATCATTGGGCCTTACCTCATCGGCTTCCTCAAGGACGCGACGGGTGGCTACGTCGTGCCGTTGCTGGTGCTCGCTGCGTGTGTGCTCACGGGCGCGATATTGGCGTTGCGGCTGAACCTGGGCGAGCCGAAGGAATCCGGCGCCTTCGCGCCTGCGGCCTGAAGCTGGTTTGGCCCTCGCGTTGCTCGGTACCGCGGCTGGGGTCGCACACGCCGACGGTCACGAGCAGGCGAGGCAATTACTGCAGCGCTCAGAGCCCAGGACGGAAGTGAAACCGCTGGTCAGTACCGCCCAAGTCGTCGCGCAGGATGGCCACGACCAGGCTCGGCGGTGAGTCGCGCATCTGCGGCAGAGGCTAATTCGAAACAGCGCCCGACATCACGATGAGCCCAACAGCGCCTGAGACCTGGAGCGCATCTGGGTGCGGGCAACTCGCCCCCTGCGAGCCGCCCGCATCCTTCAGTCTCCCAGCGCTTCAATCGTGATGATCATCATGCAATGGCAGCAGGAAGTGATCGTAGGTCCACTGAGCTACACGTTTGCCCTGCGTCCGCGCAGCCGTGTCGGCGAAGCGGAAGTGGATACCGAGGTAAATGCGCGCGTTGACCACGTCCTGGGCAGCCTCTGAGAAGCGGTTATAGGTTCTTGTCTTCTGGACGGCCAGTGGGGCGTTGCTCGTGACATCGAAGGTCAGTTTGTCCCGGTGAAAGTACAGAGCGAGCATGCCTGTGAAGGCGCCGGTAAGGTTGTTTGCACCCGAAGTGTAGTCAGGATAGTTCGGGTTGTTGATCAACGGCTGCCAGTTGGGATCACCCTTCGTGTTCGGGTTGTCGTCGTTATCTCCCTCTCGAATGGCTGTCAGCGGACGCCAGAAGAAGTAGTGCTTCTTGCTGTCCCAAGCCGTGATGAACGCATCGGCCGCCGCCAGGTTGGCCAATGCGAATAGCCGGGCGTTGTCACCGATGTTGTGGACATACTTGGCGGAGATTCCCCGGATGGCTCGGTTCCACTGAGCAAGAAAATTCTCGCTGTAGAAGTAGCCAATGTCCGTCTGCGCGGGAGTGCGGGCGAGAGTCGTGAGGGCGGTGCTCGCAAGGGCGCCCAAGGCCTTCACCTCCTCATAGTCCTTTCGATATTGCTCGCTGGTCAAAGCGGGCGGCGGCACCGCGCGGAAGCGTGCCGGACCAGTGAGGGTAAATGGATCAGTAGTCGCGACCCACGGCACCGCCATCGGCGAGAAGGGCATGGGCACGGGCGGATTCCCCAGGAAAGAATCTGTTGGCCGCCATTCGCCGGCGTTGAGGCCGCCGGTGAAATCCGGGACCACGGCGGGCGCCACGCGCCGCAGCGGCAGGTAGGCGGTAGCGACCTTCTGACCCACGAGGAGCCCAGGGTTACCCTCAAGGCCGTTGTTGGCGAGGAAGTTGAGGTAGGCGGTGTTGAGGGTCATGGCCTGCCCAGGATAGAAGGCTATGAGCACACCGTACGCGGCGGCGGCCACGGCTGCGGACTTTCGGCCCTGAGCTCCCGGGACCTCCGCGAAATACGGTTCGAATCGTCGGTCGAGAGCCTGCACGGCGTCGTGTACAGCAGCCTGCACGAGAGCCAGGTCCAGCACGCCGCTCGGGCCTGGGCGCCCGGCAGCGACAGCTACATTGGCGGTGTCATTCCACTCCGTGACAGCATCCGCGTAGACCTGCCCCGTCCAACTCAGAAATCCGCACAGGACCAGGCCCGCTAGTTTTCGCAGTCTCATGATTGTCATTGTCATTTCTCCCCAATTGCTTCAACGCGTTCTTCACATTTTTTCGCGCTGCCGTCGATGGACAGCGGACATAAGGGGGCCGGCGACCGCCCCTCGCTTGGGCGTAGAATCCGTCCTGGGTCTATAAGAAGTCCTTGGCCCGATTCTTAAGCTTTCCGAATATTTCTGATTGACGCCGATGAGCGAGCCCGAATCGCATGTGATCTACGAGTTTGGCGATTTCCGGCTCGATGCGACCCGGCGGCTGCTCTTTGCCCGGGGCAACTCCGAGCCTCTGCCGATCACCACCAAAGTGCTCGAGACACTCCTTTATCTCGTCGAACACCAGGGGGAACTGCTCGAGAAGGACCGGCTCATCGCCGAGCTCTGGCCAGGGCTTATCGTCGAGGAGAGCAGCCTTACCCATGTGATCTCCGTGTTGCGCCATGTGCTCGGCGAGACGCGAGGCGAAAACCGCTATCTCGCCACAGTGCATGGTCGCGGCTATCGGTTCGTTGCCGACGTCGCGCGCATGCGCGAGGAGCCAAAGGTCGCTCGTACGTCGCCGGCGCCCGAGCCAACGATCCCGGCGCGTCCCGTTTTCCCGGTCACACAAAGGATCGGTCTGTTCGCACTGGCGGTTGGCGTGCTGGGCGCCGTGCTTTTCGGCTACGGTCGGCATGCCCACTGGTGGCAAGCACCCGATAGCAGTTTGTCTCCGACCGCCGCGTCTTCGAGCGCAACCGCTCAGTTGCCGGCGCGCAGCGTCGCCGTTCTGCCGTTTCAGAATCTGAGCATGACGCCGGAAAGCGAGTTCTTCGCAGTGGGACTGGCGGAGTCCATCCTTCATCAGCTCGCAAGTCTGAGCCAGATCGAGGTCATCGCTGGAACATCGTCATTTGCTTTCAAAGGACGCAGCCAAGATGCGCGCGAGATCGGTCGCATGCTCAACGCGCGATACCTGCTCGAGGGCAGCGTACAGAGTGGGAAGGATCAGCTTCGCGTCACCTCCCAGCTCATCGATGCGACGACCGGAGGGCACGTCTGGTCAATGCGATTCGACCGCAAGCCTGACAACGTATTCGCCGTGCAGGATGAGATCGCGCAGGAAGTCGCTCGCGCACTCGGCGTTAGCCTCGATCCCGCAACCACCCGGCGGCTCGCCGGTCATGGCACGAAGAACCTCGATGCCTATCTCGCCTTCGTGCAGGGGCGGGCTCTCATGTCCAGTCGCAAGATTGCCGATGGCGCGCAGGCGATCGAGAGACTGTCGGCGGCAATCAGCATCGACCCGCAGTTCGCCGCCGCCTACGCTGCGCTGGCCGATGCGCAGATGCAGTTGAGCATGTTGTCGAATGGCACGGCCGGCGGTAGCTACGAGCAGGCGTCACGCGCCGCTGGGCCGTTGGTCGCGAAGGCGCTGGAGCTGGATCCCAATGTCGCACAGGCGTATCTCGTGCGCGCCACGTTGAAGGCCGACAAACATGAGCCCAATGCCGCTGAGGCGGATTTTCGGCGGGCGATCGCGCTCAACCCCAACTACGGGACGGCTTTCGAGAGGTACGCGGACTTCGTCGGTTCCACAGTACCAGATCGCTATGAGGAAGCACTCGCGCTCAGCGAACAGGCGCGCCGCGTCGATCCACTGACGCCGCGCAACCATCACCTCAAGGCCGTGATGCTCCTCGAACATGGAGCGCCTGAGGAGGCCGAGGCGCTCTTCGTGCAGGCTCTCGAACTTGAGCCGGACTTCCACCCCTCCCTCATGCGGCTGGGCACCAGCCGCTACATGTATGGCGGCCATTTCGCGGAGGCCGCCAAGTTCGCGGAGCAGGCCATCGCCATCGATCCGCAGTCGCCGTGGATGCGCCAGGCATTGATCTACACCTATCTGGAGCTCCAAGATCCATTGGCGGCAAAGCAAGCGCTCCAGGAAGCGTCTGAGCAGCAACCGGGGCTCTGGCTACCGATCTACTTGTACGGAAGCGAACTGCAGCGTGCGGCGCAGATCGCCTACGATGATCCGTCGCATGGGGACGGGGACTCGTATTACTGCGATCTTCTCGCCTATGCCGCACGTGATCAGGCTCTGGCAAGTGGGGAGCTCGAGAAGGCGAGCAAATACATTGAGGGCCTGCTGCGCAAGGACGAGCGCGGCCAACTGCTCGTCTACGCCTTCAATCAGAATCAGGTGCTCACGCTCGCCCAGGTGCGCCTTGCCATGGGCGACCGCGAGCGCGCCAGCGCTCTCGCGACCGCAACGCTCGACTGGAATGAGCGCGAGGCGAAGCATTACCGCAAGAATCAGTGGGAACGTCAGCGCGGCGTCGCACTCGCGCTGCTCGGCCGGAAGGAGGAAGCGCTCCAGGCCCTGGAGAACGGTTTCGCGAGTGGTTACCGGACGCGCTGGTGGTACCTGCTGCAGCGAGAACCAGCGTTCGCTGAGTTGCGAAAGGAGCCGCGTTTTCAGGCGCTGCTCCTCGACTCGCGCGCTCACGCCGCCGCGGAGCGCTCGATCCTCAAGGACATGCAGCGAGCGGGCAGTGTGCCCAACCGATCGCCGATTTGATCCCAACCCGTCAAGGCTATGGCAGCAACGCGCAGCGCGGATCGACGTTGCACTTCACGAGCCGCACCACCTCGCCTGATTCCGGCTCAACTTCGAGGAACACTCCGATGCCGGGTGCATAGTACTTGCGCTCGAATACGTCGGGCTCGAGCAGCGAGAAATTCCGCGTCACCACGCAATCACCGGCACAGAGCAGTCGGGCGAGCCTCTTCGGTACCAGTTCGTCGAGTTCCGGGTCCTTGCCGAACGCATAGTCGACCGACAGAACTTCCGTCGCGTCCTCCGCATTGCCGAGCGACGACTCCTCGACGTAGAACTCACCCGGTGTCGGGTTGGCCTGAAAGATGATGCCGGGCTTGTCGCCGTCTCGGCCTGCCTTGAACGAACCGTCGATACTGACGCGCTCCGGATTCTTCGGCCGGTCGCCCTTGAAGGACTCGAAGCTGCTCGTCTCCTCACCGCAGTACCAGACCGTCCCATCCTTGGCCTGTGCGAACCAATCGTTGGTGCTTTCGATGAGCGCACCGTCTTCCTTGACTTCATCACGCACCACGATGCAGCGCACCTCGTCGATCAGTTTCGTCTCATTCAATACCTGCACTTTGGTGGACTGCGTGGCGCTGCGAAATTCCCATTGATTCCCAATCCCGAGCGGAAAGTAACGATTGGGGTTGGTCAGATTGGCGAAGTTACTGTTGAACAATTGCGGCTCAAACTCAGGGTCATACCGATGCTCGCCCAACTCTGAACACGCCTCGCGACGGCCTGCGAGCTGATCCGCGCACAGTTGATTGCCTTCGGCCTTGGACGCCTTCGCCTCCGCGAAGCAGTCAGCGCGATCCTTGCTGTCGGATTCGTTGATGCAAATACCGAAGGCGATCCAATACTCATCGAGCACCTCATTGCCACAGGCGTGAAATTCCGCCCGCGCCGTTGCCGAGCAGAATTTTCCCTGGCTTACGAGGTCATCGACGTCAGTCGCAGCGGCCGTTCCTGGCAATGCCAGGGAGGCTGCAAGGGTCAGAGCACACGGGAGCGCAGGTGTGGGCTGAAGCTGCGTGGTCATGGCGCGCCTCCTGGTACGCCGAAGCGATCATTCACTCCGGCATTCGGTAGGACAGCGCAGGCAACTCAATTCAATCGTCGCTCGTTCACGACGTTTGTGCGGCAGTGCAAGGAGGCCTGCAGGCGCGCGCTGAGCGCACGCGAGTTCACGCGGCTGTTAGGTCGCGGAGCGCGACCTGGATTCAGATTCGGGGTGGCAAGCTCGCAGGCGGAATGGCCGGTTCACGTTTGACCGGTGCCTGCCGTCGGCCCTGTTCTTCGCGGACCTGCTCGAGCGTGAGCTCGGTGTCGGCGGCGATGATCCTGACGAGGGGATGAGTCGCTTTCTTGGGCAGGTTCAGCTCATGCAGCCGCTCCCAGATCTGGATGCGCTGCTCGGGCGTATTCTGCACGGCAGTCTGCTCTGCAATCTCGTGCCGGCGGCGTTCGCGCGCTTCGTAGTCGATCGCAGCAGCGCGGGCGCGATAGTCGGTCGCCAATTCACCGGCGATGGGCGGTGGCGCAGCTCGGGTGTGTTGAGTCCATTTTTCATGCGCCATGAGAGTCTCTCCGCAAACCTTAAGTGTTTCTCGACGGCCCGATCACGAGTTGCTTGCGGCCGGCGCGGAAGTTACGACGCTCGTTGAGGCGCGTCACAAGATCCTCAGCCGCGCGCCGCACCGTCTCGGCACTGCCGGGGCGCTGCCCCACAATCCTGTTCTTGCCCTGGCCGATGACATATGAATGCCAATCGCGGGTGTCATCGGCGATGGGCGACGGCGTCTGCGTGATGGAATCGAGGCTGTAGGGTGTCTCGGTAACGGTGCTCGGGGCCGCGGGATCCGGGGTCGCAAGATCGGGTGTCGTCGAGGTTGTCATGACGACAGAATACGCGATTACCCGACCTTCGTTTTGACTATCTTTGTGAACCTCTTGTCAGACGTGGCATCGGCACCTTCGAGCGTCAGCGCAAGTCAGAAATCGCGGCGCCAAATGTCCCACCGCATCAGCGTTCGCAAGAGTCGAATCGCGCCGAGCAGGAACACCGAAAGAAATCCGAACGCGCCTCCGCCTCCACCACCCTGCATCGACTGGTTGTCCCTGATCGCCACCGTCATGGTCGACATCGGACCGATGAATGCCCCGCCCGTGGGATTGGACAATTGCAGGGTGAACGTTTCCACGGACTCTGTAGCGCGGTCGGCAGTGATGTTGATCCTGACAGGCTTGCTTGCATTGTCGCCGTCACTCCATGAAAGAGTAACGGGCTCCGCCGCAAAGTCAGCGTTTGCTGTGGCCGTTCCGCCGGTGGGCGTCACGGTGACAGAGACCGCTCCTGTCGCGTAGATGCTGCGATCGACCCATACCTCCACAACCGTGCCTTCCGCGACCGCGCCGCCCCCTGAAGTCTGGAACCCGAATCGGCCAGCGGGTTGAAGGTTGCCATCAATATCGACGGTGGCATTGCGCGTGCCCAGTCCCGCCTGACCCTGTACATCGTCGAGCGTCACGATGAAACGCTCGGGTAACTCCGACGCAGCACCGTTCGAGAGTATCGGCACTCTGACTTCCTGGTCCTGGGTTTCGCCGTCGCTCCAGGTCACCCTGCCAGTGACTGGTGTGAAGTCCTCACCGGGGGTCGCCGGCGGCAGGACCGAATCCAGAGATGTAGTGATCTGATATCTGACGCTCACCTCACCGGTGGCGCCGCCCATGCGTCGCACTGGAATCACGGCTTCGTGGCTCTGTCGGTCAACGACGATGCGGGATTGCTGCATGCCGAGGACGCCCGGTCCGCCGCCGGTGTTACCCAACAGGCGCGCGACAAATGGGTGTGCCGCAGGAGCCCAGGGGTCATCTCCCCCAGCAGCCAGAATGCGGCCATCGGCCAGCACGCTCATATCGTGAATAACCGGGTTCAAGCCGTAGTCGGAAGGCAGATCTATCCACGTCGAGCCGGAATTCCCGAACAGTCCGTCGAGAGTCCCGTCTGCCTGCAAGCGCATGACCAGTGCAGCCGGCACGGAATCGATGGCTCGACCGGCGACCAGGATCGAACCACCATCGATGGCCAATGCCGTTACGTCTACCATGCTGCTCGCGACAATGGTTCCATCGAAGCTCGGGTCAGGACTTCCGCCAGTCAGTAACCGGACGGCGAATCCGTGCCCGTCCTCCTGACCTGCGAGCAGCAGCCGTCCGTTGGCCTGGGCCACCATCGCACTGCACGCGATCGGATCCCCCGACGGCGGCGGATCGAGCGCTGCGATTCCGGAGTTACCAAACGTCGTATCCAGCGCTCCCTGCGCAGTCAGAGCAACGACGCTGCATGCTGACGTGCTGACCCGATATCCGCCGCCCGCAGTGTGCAGAATGCGAGTGGGCGTGCGGTCGGAGCGCGCGAACTCGGTGATGGGACCGACGAAGATGCCGTCAGTGCCGAAGGTGGTGTCGGGTGCGCCATTTGCGAGCAGGCGTACCACCATCAGCTCGCCACTGTGCTGCGTACCGGCTACCACGATGCGACCCTCGGTATCGAGTGTTACCGACTGTGCGCCTTCGCCCTGAGACAACTGCACGACCCCGCCGCTGCCGAAAGTTGCATCGAGCGATCCATCCGATTCGAGCCGGAACACGGTTAGCTTGGCGGACCGGCGCTCACCCATGAGGGTGCGACCGACCGCAATTGGCTTGCCGTCGTCCTGCAGAGCGATGTCACGAACCTCGGTACGCGCCGGAATCGCCCCGAATCTCGACTCGAGAGACCCTGTCCCGGTGAGTCGACCCTCGAAGCCTTCATCGATGTAATCGCTGGAGTAGTAGAACCGGCTCGATTCACGGCCGCCGGCAAAAATGCTGGCGTCGTTAGCGAGCGGCTGGACTGACCACGCCGTCCCGGCGAAATCGAGCGCGTCGGTCACCCGACCGACATCTCCAAAGGTCGGGTCCAGATCACCCGACGCACCGAATGCCCCGGGGGACATGAGACCCGAGGCCACCGCGGCGGTCGGGGCTACGCCTTTCGCGAGAAGCGGAATGAGCTGTGCGAGCGGCTTTTTCATGGTCGTTCTCCCAAGATGTCAAAGCTGCGATTAGCTGCCTTGCTCCTCAGTGCCGCGAGTCTCGACTCGCGCCGGCTTGAACCGACGCTGTCGGAACAGGTGCCTGCGATCAATCACGCGGCGCTCATGAATTTCTCCCGTGTGTGTCTTCTGTCTCGAATATGCCGGTCATCTCACCAGTCGCTGCGCTGTCGCGCTGCAACAGCAGCCGGGAGCGGCTCAGTCGCGAGCTTCGCTCTGCGGCGCCTTGACGATCCCGAGCCCGAAGGCGGCCGCCACCGCTTCCGTGCGCGAATGCACTTCGAGCTTTTCGAGAATCGAGGACACGTGATGATCGATCGTTTTCGCTGAAAGGTGCAAGCGGCGCGCGAGCTCAGCGTTGGTATGCCCACCCACCAGCAGTCTCAGCACGTCGACCTCGCGCGAGGTGAGTCCTGCGGGGTTACCACGCGTCGAGGTGCGCGGACCGCGTGGGATCCCACGCACACCGAGGTCGCGCAGACGTTGGCGCACCATCGCGGCTAGCGGGCCGACGTCGAGCTCCTCGAGAATTGCGAGTGCCTCGCGCAATGCTTCCTCGGGTCCGTCGGCAAGGGCGAGTGCACGCTCGTACGGCATGCCGCGTTTCTCCCAGGCCTCGGCCGCGGCTCGCCAATCGCCCTCGATCATGAGCCGGTACGGCACAAAGATATCCGTGGGGACCTCGGCGTCCGGGCGCGCACGTGAGTACCAGAACGCAAGTTCGCCGCGGATCCACGGATCGCGATGCCCTTCGGCGACCTCGAGCCCTACCGCCACTTCGCGTGCGACGAGCTCGAGATCGCCTTGATACCAGGCAACCTCCGCGCGCGCCGCGGCCACGCGACCGATGCGCTGCAGCTCCGCCGTCGGGAGCGCAATCCGCAGCGCTTCATCGAGCAGCGGTCCGGCCCCAGGATCTCCGCGGCGTGCTCGAACCAGGGCGAGCGTGATCAGGGTCGGGATCCGTTGATTGATCGTGATGGAGCCACCGTCCAGCAGCTGCGTCGCGAGGTTTGCGGCCTCCTTCCAGCGACCGCGCAACAGTTCGAGCCGCGTTTCATAGGCGCGCAGGTAATAGAGGTGCGTGTAGATTTCCTCCGCTTCGCAAAACGCCAGCCCGCGGCGCAGGTGCCCTTCAGCACGGGGCAAGTCGTAGTTGAGCACCGAGCAGGTCGTCACATTCGTGTAGGCGCGGCCCGCAGCTTCATGCAAGCCGTGCTCGAGAGCGAGGGAGAGCGCCTGCTCGAGCGGCCCCCACCCTGTTTCCTCGCCGGATCCCAGGAGCGCTGAGCCCATATTGTTGAGCGCGTGGATCTGCGATTCCAGATCGTTGAACTGCCGCCCCAGGTCGAGCGCCCGCTGGCCGAACCCGAGCGCTTCGTCCACGCGTCCGCCCAGCATCGCCAGCATGGAGCGCGTGCTGTAGGCCATTGCGAGATCGCGCCCCGGCGGTGATTTCTCGAGTATCTCGATAGCCTGAGCCACGCTGTTGTCGGCCTGGGGCTTGTGGCCCGATTGCCAGTAAACACGCGCCAGGACACGCAACACGCGCGCCTGTGCCGCCACGTCGCCAAGCTCCCGATACAACGCCAGCGCGCGCTCGTCTGACTCGATGGCGCGCGGGGACTGGTTCATCAGGTTGCACTCCCACGCGTGCGCTTCGAAGAGCTTCGCGCGCTCTGCAGCGGGGAACGCGTCCGCGTACCGCAACGCGGAAGCGAAATGCGCGACCGCTTCACGATGGGCGCCGAGCTGTGCCGCCTCCTGAGCGGCTCGCGGCGCAAACTCGCGGATGGCGTCGACATTGCGCGCTAACTGCGCGTGATGCACCAGCTGTGACAGGTCGGCACCGTGTTCGCTCAGCGCCGAGAGGATGCGTTGATGCAGCGCCTGCGCCTGTCCCGGCGACAGCGTGGACTCCACCGCAAGGCGCACGAGCTCGTGCCGGAACGAAATGCTGTCATCCCCGAGACGCAAGAGGCCGCGCAGCACGTCTTCCTCGATGCTGGTGGCGATCTCGCCGAGCATTGCCGTCGCCAGCCACAGCTCCGTTCGACCGGGAAGGAGCGAGACGAATTCCGCCAGTTGGCGTGCGGAGGGCGAGCATTGCATCAGGCGCGCGATCACTGCATCGCGCACTGTTTCGGGGACCGTATTGGACGGCGCGGCCAGGAGCTCGCGAACGAAGAGCGCATTGCCGCCCGTCACCTCGTAGATCCGCTCGACGTCACGCTGCGTGCCCTGTGCCAGCTGACTGACGGCGGCGAGAGACAGAGCCGGGACACGCATGCGAGTCACGTGTTGCGCGGTGAGCTCTCCCAGCACCCGTCGCAAAGGATGTGTGGCGGAAAGCTCGTCGTCCCGATAGGTGCCGATCAGCAGGCAGCGCGTGCGCTGCATGCGGCGCCCGAGAAAACGCACGAAATCAAGCGTGGCTTCGTCCGCCCAGTGCAGGTCCTCGAGCACCACGACGGTGACCTGATTTGGCCGGGCCAACTCTTGCGCGAGGCGTGCGAAGAACTGCGCACGCGATTGCTCGCTATGCTCCGTGTCGGGACTCGCCACCGCGAGTGCGGCCGCGACCTCATGAATCGGGCCGAGAGCGCGTGGCGTCTGCAACGCGTCGCACGCGCCCCAGACGATGCGCACCCCGCGCCGTGGGCTGTTGGCAAACGCTTCGATGAGTGCGCTCTTGCCGGCACCGGCCTCGCCCGCCACGAAGATGGCCTTGCCGCGGCCCGCTTCTGCTTCACTCAGCTGCCGAGTGAGCTCATCGAGCTGGTTTTGGCGTTCAAGAAGCTCCATGGGGGTCATCAGTATCGGGCAAGCCCAATCTCTTGGGTACCGGCAGGTCGCAATTTGGGAGTGACCCACAGCACAAGTTAGGGAGAGCACCCGATTTGCCGACTCGCGCGTGTTCCTACTCTGTTCACCGTCGCGGATCGGAGCCAATCAAACCCTTTCAGGAGCATGACGATGAACGAATCGAATCACACATCACGGACAGCAGTCATGGGCGTGGTCACGGCGCTCATGTTGGGCATCGCTTCGACGGCGTTTGCAAGCTCAGCGGCGGGCAGCACGAGGAGCATCGCGGTGAGCTACGGAGAGCTCGATCTATCCCGGCCTGCGGGCGCACAAGTCCTGTACCAGCGCATCGAGCGCGCCGCTTTGACGGTCTGCAACAATTTCTCGGAGCCATTCAGCGAGATGCACACGAAGGCGAGCGCTTGCTATCAGAACGCCGTAGCGAACGCGGTGGCATACGTCAATAGCCCGCAGGTCTTTGCGATTTACCAGGCACACCTGGCTCGGGTCGCGAGCAATTGACGCCAAGGGTCGTGGACCAACCAAGAAGGAGATGACGCCAATGCCACGGTACGTCGTCCAGAGAGAGTTCCCTGACGGGCTGAATGTTCCCATCGACGATTTTGGGGCCAGGGCCTGCCTGGCAATCGTCGACAGCAACATGGCCGACCAGGTCACGTGGGTTCACTCCTACGTGAGCGCGGACAAGAAGAAGACGTTTTGCGTCTACGACGCACCGTCGCCCGAAGCCATCCGCCGCACCGCAAGCCGCAACATGCTGCCGCTGGAGTGCATCACCGAGGTTCGCGTTCTCGATCCGTATTTCTACAAGTGAAATGAGGAGAATGACGATGAGCATTCTTGGACGAGTAACTTCTTTTTTGCTGCCGCTCGCCATTCCGCTCGCAGCCCTGGCGACCGAACCCAGCACTTCCGGCTCTGCATTGCTTGCCCACAACGGCGCGCATTCCTCGAACAGCTTCTCGCCGCTGGTCGACAAAGTCCGCAGAGCGACTGCGAAGTACCGCGACATCAACGTCATGCTCAGTGAGGGCGGCTGGGCCGCCGCCACGCCCTGCGTCAGCGGTCCGAACTCCGGTGCGATGGGAGTGCATTTCGTCAAGGACGGACGCGTCGGTGACGGCATCCTGCGCGCTGACCAGCCCGAAGCCCTGATCTATGAGCCGGGCCCGGGCGGTTCGATGCGCCTGGTGGGCGTTGAGTTCATCGAGCTCAAAGATGTCTGGGACAGCGTCGGCAACGGTGGCGGCAAGCAGCCCGTCCTCGAGGGGCATCTGTTGAACCTCGTGACCGGCCCGAATCGCTACACCCTGCCGGCGTTCTATGAGCTGCATGTCTGGGCGTGGGAAGACAATCCGGAAGGCAGTTTCGCCGACTGGAACACAGAGGTTTCCTGCGACAAGCAGCCGCTCGGTTGAGTTGATCCTGAATTTACCTTCGAGCTCTAGCCTTACCAGCACTGCGTCTGGACTCTCTTATCCAGGCGGGTGCTGGTCTGCGCGTCCTTTGACACCGCGCAGAGTTGGGGCACTCTTGCGCTGAATGAGAGCTGCTCCCCTGCTCGCCTTGGTGATCAGCGCCCTGCACTCGCCCTCTTGCGCGATGGCGCAGGAACCGCTGAGCTCAAGTGAGGAGCAGCTCGTGAACTACGCCTATGCGACGGCCCTGGGCTCGGGCGTGTACGACATCTCGGGCCGCACCTTACAGATCTATCGCCTGCCCTTCGGCTATACGTTCTCGGAGCCAGAGGGAAGGCGACCCGGCGTGCGTCTGACGCTGCCGCTCACGGTCGGGTTCATCGATTTCAAGGCGCGCGATGTGATCGACACGGGCCTGCCGGAGAATTTCGACAGCTTGAGCTTCGTGCCGGGCGTCCAACTCGACTTCGCCCTGACGCCTCGCTGGCACCTGTTGCCATTCGCCGAGGCTGGACGCATCTGGGATTTGAATGGTGAGGGCGACGCTACGGTCTACTCGTTCGGCATGCATGCCGCCGCTTCGATGAACCAACGCTGGCTCGATCTTCGTTTCGACGTCGGCACCGCCTACTCCAACGTGGATCTGAGCGCGGAGTCACGCTCCGGTGACATGGTGCTGCTCAGCATCGGCGATCGAGGGACGTCACGGGCTCGGCCTGAATCTCGCGGGTCACCCTCTGGATTGGGGCGTGTACCTGCTCAGCGATATCTTTCTGGATCGACCCGAGGAGCCTCTCACCCGCTCGGTGCAGAATGCGGCTCGCGATCAGTTCGAGGTTGGAGTGACGGTCGGCCCCCAGTCGAAAATGACCGTGTGGCACATTCCGGTGCCGCGCCTCGGACTCGGCTATCACTTTGGTAACGACCTCGGCGTGTGGCGCTTGGTGATCGGCGCGCCGTTCTGACGGGTCACGCGTTGAGTCTGGTGAGCACGGTCGACACGCGATTGAGCAATTCGGCGATGCCTTCGTGCAAGACCTCCGGAGCCTGCATGTTTTCATCGTCCGCGGTCTGCAACTGCTGCAGCTGATCCTTCCACTGCGTGAGGATCGCTCGCTTCTGTTCCGCGCTCAGGTCGGTCGATTTCTCCAGTGCCTCCGGCGCGCCAAAGGTAGAGCCGGGATTCTTCATCGCTCGTTCCATATCCATGTGCGTAACTCCTTGGCGGGCACCGGCAAGCCGATCGCCGGCGGGCCCTCCTACATGATCGGGACTCGCCTTGGCCGGCTAAGTTCAACGGACGCACAGAGCACCTACCTGCATGCGGGGCTGTCGCCGCTTGTGCACGCGCTTCGATTCGTTCATCTCGCGTTTCGGGTCGCTCGTCCGATGTCACACAAACTTAACGGAACCCGCGCTTGTATCGCGCGGTCAAGGCTTCACTCTGCCGATCCCTGTGAGCAGAGCGAGGAGTCGACAAATGGAGTTCATGCTTAACGCAGTCGTCATGATGATGCTGGTCCCGTTTCCCGTTGGGTTGTTCCTGGGTACCCTCGATCTATATTCCAATCGCTGGTCGTCGGGAGCTCTTCGACCTCCGCTACGACCTTCACGGCCCAACCTCTCGCTAGCCGCGACGCCCACCTGAATCCCTGCCGTGCGCTCAACCGGCTGGCCGCAAGTAGGCTACCGCGCGCATCTTTTGAGTCTGCGGAAACAGGCCGTTTATACTTCCGCCACTCGCTGCACAGCGATGAACGTGATCGATTCACAATAACAGCGCTCGGTACGACGGGGGCAGCGCATGATCAAAGTCCAGTCGCTGCGCAATCGCATCATCCTGCAGTTCCTGATCATCCTCGCGCCGTTGGCTGCGGTGCTGGTGATCCTGACGCTGTTCGATCTGCAGCGCGCGACAGCACTCGAGAACTCCCTGCGATTGCGCGAGCTCTCCCTCGAGGCCAAGGATGCGTACGCCCGCTTCATCGAGGGCGTGATCGATGCGATGGACACGGGAACGCTCAGCAAGGCCAGGGCTGACGCCCTCGACGTCGTGGCCAAGGCGCTCAATGAGCAACGGCGCATCGATCCCAAGCACAGTCTCGACGACACGGTCCAATTGCTGGGACAGATTTCGCAGAGCGTGCGCCAGGATCCATCCCTACCCTCGATCCTGAGATTGCAACCCGTCTCGACCCAGGTGAGCCGCGCCCTCGATGCCAATCGGCTCTACTACCAGCAAAGGCACGAACACTCGATTGCCCAGGCGATCGAGGGCGCGAACCGGCAGAACTGGATCGTCCTGTCGGCGACCTTGCTCAGCGTCGTGTTCGCGGTCGTTTTTGTCCGCGGCATGATCCTGGGCCTGACGCGCCCGCTCGCCCGCGCGACCGACCGTCGCCAATCGAATTGCGGGCGGCGAGATCGTCGCACCGGACGAGGTGCGAACCGAGCAGGACATCGGCGGCTTGCTGCATTCCCTGGCGCGGATGAATGTCAGCCTGCACGAATACCGACGCCAGGTGGCGCATCAGGAGCGTGCGCCTGGAAAGCAAGATCGCCGAGCGCACGCAGGAACTGGCCCATTCGGTGCAGAGACTGCAGGCGCTGGCCGAGGTGAGCCAGGCGGTCAACTCGACGCTCGACCTGCAGCAGGTGCTCGAAACGATCGTGGCGCGTGCCGTGCAGTTATCGGGGGCGAACGCTGGCGCCATCTACGAGCTCGACGAAACGGCGGGCGACCTGCGCCTGCGTGCCGTCACGGGACTCCCGCCCGATCTGGCAGAGACGCTGCGATCGCAGCCGGTGCGCATGGGCGAAGGCGCCACTGGGCTCGCGGCTGCGACGCAAGCTCCGGTCGTCGATCGCCGACATCCGCAACCGGCAGGATCCCTATATCAGCCCGCTGCGTGATGTCCTGGATCAGGCGGGGCTGCGCGCCGTGCTGGCTCTGCCGCTACTGCGCGAAGGGCGTGTGTTCGGGGCGCTCGCCCTGGCGCGCAGTCAGCACCGGGAGATTCCGCGTCGAAATCGTGGAGCTGCTACAGACCGTTGCCGAGCAGTCGACCCTGGCAATCCAGAATGCCCGCCTGTTCCGCGAGATCGAGCAGAAGAGCCGGGAGCTGGAGAGCGCCAGCCAGCACAAGTCGCAATTCCTGGCCAACATGAGCCACGAGCTGCGCACCCCGCTCAACGCGATCC
Organism: uncultured Gammaproteobacteria bacterium; assembly: GCA_963705495.1. Taxonomy (GTDB): domain Bacteria; phylum Pseudomonadota; class Gammaproteobacteria; order Steroidobacterales; family Steroidobacteraceae; genus DATBVX01. The sequence goes on from CAVPJQ010000017.1 coordinate 56,319, forward strand.
TGGGCTACACGGAGCTCATCATCGACAGGATCTACGGGGAAGTGCCCGACACGATCCGCGACGTGCTGGAACGGGTGCAGAGGAGCGGCCGACACCTGCTGGATCTCATCAACGATGTGCTCGACCTGTCCAAGATCGAAGCGGGTCAGTTGTCGCTGGCGCTCACGGATTACTCCTTCCGCGACATGGTCCATACTGTCATCAGCGCCATGGAATCCCTGGCGGCCGAGAAGGGCCTGAGACTCACCATTGAGGTCGAGGCGGATCTGCCGGTGGCACTGGGTGATGAGAGGCGCATTGCGCAGGTCCTGATGAACCTGTTGGGCAACGCGATCAAGTTCACTGAGACCGGAGAGCTGAGGGTGGGGGCGGCCAGGGCCGATGCACAGTTCCTGGTGTCCGTGGCTGACACGGGCCCGGGGATCGCGGAGTCCGACCAGCAGCGAATCTTCGAGGAGTTTCAACAAGTGGATAGCTCATCGACGCGCGCCAAGGGTGGCACCGGGCTTGGGCTGGCAATCACCAAGCGGATCGTTGAGATGCACGGTGGAAAGTTGTGGGTCGAATCCGTCCTCGGGGAAGGCTCGACGTTTTTCTTCAGCATCCCGGTACGGACGAGCGACAGGAGGGTATGCCGTGAGCAAGCGTATCTTGATCATCGAGGACCAGGAGGACAACCGGAAGATCATGCACGATGTGCTGGCAGCCAGCGGCTTCAAGTCGCTCGAGGCGACTACCGGAGAGGAAGGCCTGGCGCTCGCCGAGCGCGAGAAACCCGATCTCATCCTGATGGACATTCAGCTTCCGGAGATGGACGGTTACGAGGTCACGCGCCGTATCAAGGGCAACCCCGCCTTGAATCACATCCCGATCATCGCGGTGACCTCCTACGCCCTGAGCGGAGACGACAAGAAGGCCTACGCGGCCGGCTGCGATGGCTATCTGACCAAGCCCGTCAGCCCCAAGATGCTGCTGGCGAAGATCAAGGAATACCTGACCTAGGCTCCTGGTCCATGCGTACTCCCCCGCGCATCCTCGTCGTCGACGACGTTCCGGCGAACGTGGATATCCTGCGGATGCGGCTCGCTGCCCACGGCTACGAGATCGTGACCGCGAGCGGCGGCGCGGAAGCGCTGGTCACTGTGCGCGAGCAGCAGCCCGATCTCATCCTGCTCGACGTGATGATGCCGGGACTCGATGGCATCGAGGTCTGCCGCCGATTGCGTGCCGACTCCACCATCCCGTTCATCCCGATCGTGCTGCTGACGGCAAAGGCGGAGCCGCGAGACCTGGTCACGGCGCTCGAGGCGGGTGGCGATGAGTATCTGACCAAGCCCGTCGATACACCGGCGCTCGTGGCGCGCGTCAAGTCGATGCTGCGGATCAAGGCGCTGCAGGATACGGTCCGGGAGCAGGCCGAACAGCTCCAGGCGTCGAATCGAACCCTTGAAGAGCGAGTCGCCGCCCAGGTTTCCGCACTGGAGAAGCTCGGACGACTCAAGCGCTTCTTCTCGCCCCAGCTCGCAAAAATGATCGTGGAAGGAGGCGCTGAGGATCCGCTCAAGAGCCATCGGCGCGAAGTCACTGTCGTGTTTCTCGACCTGCGCGGCTTCACCGCCTTTGCGGAGACCGCAGAGCCCGAGGAAGTCATGGGTGTGCTGCGCGAGTATCACGGCGAGATGGGTCGCGTGATTCTCGCTCACGAAGGCACGCTGGAGCGCTTCGCGGGGGATGGGATGATGGTGTTCTTCAACGATCCGGTGCCGGTGCCCGATCCGGCTGCGCGCGCGGTACGGATGGCGCTGACGATGCACGAGAAGCTGACGCCGCTCGCCGTGACGTGGCGCAAGCGCGGCTTCGATCTGCAGTTCAGCGCCGGAATCGCCCAGGGGTACGCCACCATCGGTGCGATCGGATTCGAGGGACGGTGGGATTACGGCGCGATCGGCACGGTCACGAATCTCGCCGCGCGCCTCTGTGGTGAGGCGAAGCCCGGGCCAGACACTGATCTCACAGCGAGTGCTCGCCTCGGTCGAGGACCTTGTCGAGGTCGAGCCCGTGGGTGAGCTTCAGCTCAAGGGCTTCCTCAAGCCGGTGCCCGCCTACAACGTCGATCCGCGCTTCCGCGGTCCGGTGCCGACTCAGAATGTCGCCACCACCAGCACCCCGGGGCCGGGCGCCGTCGTGATGTAGCTGCAGCGACCCGGTGCTCGCTTGACGTACGCGAGCGCCTCCGCATCGCTGCTGCTCACCGTCGGCGGGTTCACGCCGTCGCGAAATGATTTCTTCGTCCACGCCGTCAGGTATTTCGCGTAGTCCATTCCGAGGACTTTCTCCAGGAATGTCGCTCGAGCGGCGCTGTTGTCGGCGGGCATCAGCCTGACTGAGCCCGCGAACTGTTTCTCGCCGAGAAAGACATCCCGCAGATCGGACGCCGAAATGGCTACCGACGGATGGCAAATGACGTAGAGGCCTGCTGCGCGGCTCGCGACCGAAAAGCTCGCGAGCACCAGCGTAGCCAGGAGCGGCTGAACCGCCTGGCGCAGCAGGAACCGTGCGCGTTTTGGTCTAGAAGCGTATTGCATATTGCATCAGAGCCTCTTCGTACTCTTCGTTGGTGCGGTCGGTCGTCATGCGTTTGCGCGATCTCGAGCTTCAGCGCCGATGACCAGTCGAGGTCATAGCGCAGGCCGAGCGCCGTGCGGTAGTAGGAGCCGCCGGAACGCTGCGCGCGGAAGTAGTTGTCCGTCTGGTCGAAGTCCGCGTTCTCGTAGCGGGCGTACGGAATCCATGCACCCGCCCGGTAGGCGATCTGCACGTAGCCCATGTCGCTCTGATGGTTGCCCGTGGATCCCGAAAGGTCGTCGTTGTCGAAGTGGTAGTACTCCGCCATGTTCTCCCAGCGATCGGTGTCATAGACGACGTACGCGCCGTAGTTGTTTACGCGCGTGAGGTTACGGGGAGTCAGATCGTCCTCGATCTTGGTCGTGAAGGCGCTCACGCCCACTCTGAATCCATCGAGGGCCTGCGGCAGGAACCCGAGGTTACCGCCGTAGATCGCATCGCCGTGCGGGCTGCCGACATTGTTGGTGTCGATCACGCCCGCGACGATTCGCTGCGCGTTGCCGACATAAAGATCGTAGGTGAGCCTTCCCACGTCCATCCGGTTGGCGCCCGCGAGCCACAGGCCCACCGTGTGCGCCGGCAGAACGCCGCCGCTCGCCTCGAACTCGACCAGCTTCGGCCGCCGCAGTGAAGTGGAAATCTGCTGCCCGTGGTGGAAGGCGGTGTTGTAGTAACCGTAGGGAGTATGGAAGCGACCCAGCCACAGCGTCGTCGCATCCGCGAGCTGATAGCCGAGCTGTATTCGCTCCAGGGCGGTGACCAGCGCACCGGTGGTGCTCATCTTGAAGTTGAGCTCGAAGAGCGACCGAGTGCGCTCGCCGAGCTCCGGCGTGAGATAGAAGTCGAGCGATCCGACGTCGGCGCCATGCAGGTCGGGATTGTTGGGGCTGCGCGTGCCGGCGCCGACATCCGCGAACCCATGCAGCGGCAGGCCCAGATCGTCGTGGCGCGCCGCATTGGCTGCCGTGATCTCGGCAACCTCACTCTCGAGGGACGCGAGCCGCTCATCCGCAGCACCGGAAGCGGGCGTCGCGGGTGCGCGGCCGTCGCTGGCGGGCAGCGGTCGCAGGCGCGCCAGCAGTTGCGGGCGCGGTGCTCGGCGCTGCGCCCGGCTGAACCGCATCCATCCGCGACTCGAGCTCGCGAACTCGCGCGGTGAGCTGATCGATCGCCTTCAGACTCTGCTCGAGTTGACTCTGAAGCTGAGCGACCTGGTCCGCATCTGCTGCGGCGTGCGCAGTGCGAAACGGAGCACAGGCCATGGCGATGACCGCCATACAGCACAGTGATCTTGCAGTGGAATTTAGACTAGGCATGACCGTTTCCTTCATTTCTCGCTTTGTCTCACCTGTGTGTCCGCAGAGCTGAGACGCTCGGGCGGCGCGTCCAGCAACTGCTTGGTTTCTGATCCGTATTCTGCAGCGAGCTTTCCGTGCTCATCGACGACGACGATGCGATATTCGTGCATCACGTGCCGGTCGTACTTCCAGAACGGAAATCCGAGCCGGTGAGCGAGCTGCTCAGTGCTCGTGGGCGTGCCGGTCAGGAAGTGCCAGTTGTCGCGGAGCAATCCGCGACTGCGTCGATATTGGTGCCAGGCCTCGGGATCATCGACCGTAGGGTCGTACCCGATGATCACAAATTCGGCGGGCTGTCCGCTGTCATCGGTCTCGCTCTGCAACTCCTGCAGGTGCGCCATGGTCATCGGGCAGACGCGTCGACAGGTGGCGTATGCCATCGTGAAGTAGATCCGCCGGCCGCGAAACTCGGCGAGATTGATGTCGCGCCCTTGATCGTCGAGCCAGCGTTGCGGCAATTGGTCGAGCAGTGACCTGCGCGGGGCGTCGCGTCGGGAAAACAGGGTCCTGCGATAGCAGCGGGCACCAGAGCAGCAAGCAACGTCAGCGTCTGCGCGCACGACTGCGTCAGGCCGCAGCAGCAGGCCGGGACGAGCACGATGATGGAACACTCGACATCACGGGGATGTCGACGCAGGTCGTGAAACGCGCATGGTGCATTGGTGTTGAAGGGAGCGCGGCGCTATTCAGCGGCGGAGTAACCCGGCGCTGTCAAGGATCGGGTATCGAGCGCACGCCAGGCGCGGTTCGATCCGGCACAGGCGACCTTCAGTTGTGTCAAGCCCCTGACAGATGACTGTGACGATGACGCGCACGATAGCCCCGCAGCTGGCAGAAACCAGCCGGCTGGCAGAGAAGTCAGGTACAGGCGACTAAATAACTTCAGGAGTACGAACATGAGTAACTTTACTTCTTCGGGGTTCAGATCAACGGTGAGTGCAGCGGCGGCTTTGACGGTTACCGCGCTGATGGCGTGGAGCATCCACGTCTATGCCGGGTACGTCCAGCAGGAGCTCCAATCCTTCGTTGTCCATAGCTCAGATCGAATCTGCCCACGAGACGTCCGATTTCGATACGCGAAACGGTTGATATCATGTTTTGGCAAGGACTCGGCGGCGCTGGCGTCTCAGCTTGACCCGCAATCGCTGAGACGCCACGCGCCACCTGCCGAGGCAGACCGTAGCTCGGCGCTAACCCCCACCGCTTGACCGCACTGCTCGCCCGGCAACTCAGTCGGGCGGGGGCCCCTTCCATCCACTGGCGACGCGTCGTACGAGGCGTCGATCTTCGATTGTTGTGTCAAGCCCCTGACAGATAACCGCGGCGATGGCGCGCACGATGGCCCCGCAGGTGGGAGAAACCGGCCAGTTGGCACAGAAGGTAGAGGGTAACCAGGCAATTTGAGGAGACGAACATGAGTGGCATTACTTCTTCGAATCCCAGGACATCGGTGAGCATAAGGGCGGCGGTGACGATCACAGCGCTGATTACATGGGGCTTCAGCGCGTATGTCGGCTGTCTCCATGCGAACTCGAGCCCCTCGGTGCAGACGGAGCAGACTGAGTTCGGCACGGCGACATCCAATCGCGACTCGCGCAAGGGTTAACACCATGTTGTGGCAAGCAGGACTCGGCGGCCTGGCGTACTAGGAATCACCCCCTGCGATTCCCATAGGCGCCACGCCGCACGTGTCGGCCGAGGCACCCCCGCAGACCCCCCCTGACAGATACCCGCCGTAGCATCAGTTCTTCTGCGTCGCACCTTTGAGCGCGGCTTGATCGAGCACCGTAACCGACCCGCGCCCGATATCGACCCAACCCCGCCCCTTCCAACCCTGCAGGTACTGGTTCACGACCTGCCGTGAAACGCCCAGAAAGTTGGCGAGCTCTTCCTGGGAGATCCGCAACGTCACGCCCTTGCCCTTCTGTTGGCCGTGCATCTGGCCAAGGCTCAGCAGACGCTTCGCCAAGCGCGCTGGCGCATCGAGCAGCGCGGCGTCCTCCACCAGGCCGCTGGTCCAGCGCAAACGCTCACCGCACAGGCGTAACAACTCGAGCGCGACCCGTGGTTCACGCTCGAGCAAGGCGAGGAAATGCTCGCGCCGGATTGAAACCAGCTCCGAGTCAGCCGTCGCCGTAGCCGAGGCAGTCCTGGTCCCGCCATCGAGGAGCGCGATCTCGCCGAAGGTGTCCCCCGGCTCCATGATATTGAGGAAGATCTCGCGGCCATCCGCCGCGCCCGCACTGATCCGAATCTTGCCGGCAATCACCGCATACAAGGCATCCCCGGCATCACCCTGGCTGAAGACGACCTCACCGCTTCGGTAGGCCCGCCGCACCGCCAGCTCCGAGATGCGTTCGAGCGCCGGGGCCGAAAGGCCGCGGAACAAGGGGCTCCTTTGGAGCATAATTTTCCCGGCAAGCGTGGTCATGCGACCTCTTGGTATCGTGCGAGGATCGAGAATGCGTGATGATACCCCTCATGCAGCGACTTGAAGCGAGGCTCCAGCGGGGGCGCGACATGAACAGCGTGCGCTGGGTGCTGGCCGTCACCCTCTCCTTGCTGCTCTTCGGCGCGCCAGCCCACGGCGACTCGGAATATCGATTCACCGACGCGCATCGCGTGGTCGTATTCCCCGACGTGCACGGCGCCTATGCCGAGCTGCTTTCGGTGCTGAGCGATACCGGAATCATCGACGACGCGCAGCACTGGCGAGGCGGTGAGTCTCACCTCGTGAGCCTGGGCGATCTGATCGATCGCGGCCCGGGCTCACGCCAGGTCCTCGATCTGCTGATGCGCCTGGAACCGGAGGCGCAGAAAGCCGGGGGCGCGGTGCACGTGCTCCTGGGCAATCACGAAGTCATGAATCTGGTCGGCGATCTGCGCTACGTGCCCCCGGCCGAGTTCACTTCCTTCGCGGGGCCGGAAGATACGAAGTTGCGCGAGGAAGCCTGGCAAGGAGTTCTCGCGCAGGAACCGGCTGCGGCGCGGGCCGAATTCGATACGGCGTTTCCACCTGGGTTCTTCGCGCGCCGCCAGGCTTTTTCGCCTCAAGGCCAGTACGGCCGCTGGCTGCTCGGTAAGCCCTTCCTGATCACGGTCAATGACACGGCGTTCGTGCACGGCGGGCTCCCCGAAATGGTTGCGCGGCTCGGCCTCGAAGCGACCAACCAGACCCTGCATGCGCAGCTCACGGACTATTTGCAGAAGGTGCAGACGTTCGAGACGGAAGCGCATCTTGCCCGGCCGGTGGGCTTCAACGAGCTACCGCAAGCGCTCGCCGCCGCAGGTGCTGAAGAGCCTTCGAAGACCGTGCTCACCCTGCAGGACACCGAGGTCTTCACACCGCAAGGCCCCACCTGGTATCGCGGTCAAGCCCTCTGCTATCCGTACACAGAGGCGGAAAATCTGGATCGCGCCCTGGCGAAACTCGGCGTTGCTCGGGTCGTGGCCGGGCACACGCCGTCGCAGGATGGCAGGGTACTGAGCCGATTCGACGGCCGCGTCGTCCTGCTCGACACCGGGATGCTGCAGTCGGAATACAAGGGCCATCCTGCGGCATATGTCTTCGAGAATGGCCGCTGGGCGGTTGCCTATGCCGATGGTCCCGGGCAGCGAGCGCAGCCCGAAGTACTCACCCGCGCCGTCGGCCCGCGCCCCGCGGGGATCGACGATGATGCACTCGAGTCCTTTCTCGAGCAGGCCGAGATCGTCGGCATCGAGGACCTCGACACCGGCATCACCAAGCCGCAGCGCGTCACCTTGCGCAAGGATGGCGTGGAGCTGCGCGCCGTTTTCAAGCAGCTCTCCACCGACTTCGGCATTCAGGATCGCGTCAAGGCTTTGAACGAGTCCGATCGGTTCGAATACGAGCTGGCGGCCTACAAGGTCGACCGGCTGATCGGTCTCGACATGGTGCCGGTGACTGTGCTTAGGACCGTCAAGGGACACCCGGGGGCCCTGCAGTTCTGGATCAACGATGCGATCAACGTGCGCCAGATGCTGGAACGGAAGCTGCAGCCCGCTGGCTGGTGCGACGTCAGGCCGCAATACAACCTGATGAACGTCTTCGACATCCTGATCCACAACACGGACCGCACGCAGGAGAACGCGCTCTTTACGAAGGACTGGACGCTGGTGCTGATCGACCACACCCGCGCATTCCCCGCCTTGGTGAAGAATCCGACGCTACTGTATAAGGGCCAGCCCGTGGTGCCGCCAGCACTGGCCGCACGGCTGGCAACTCTCAACGAGGAGGTGCTGACGAAGGCACTCACTCCTTATCTTCAGAAGCGTCAGATCACATCGCTCCTCAAGCGACGCGATCTACTGCTGAAAGACTACGCTGCTCCAAGCACTGCCGGCGCCGGCACGACCCGTTGACTGTTCCGGTTCGAGATCCCGGCATGCGCATGCGGCCACATTCGGTCTTGGGCCCTGCCGTGTGGGCGTTCCTGTTCGCGCTCTTGGCGACCGCCTCGGCGAGTGCCGGGGTTTACCTCGAAGAGCCAGACCCCGGACCTGGTACGGCTCCTTCCGCCACCACCGGCGGACGATTCGCCCGAGACGCGCCGTGAGCTCGACGAGCTGCTACAGATGCAGCGTGACCGCACCGCGCGGGACGTGGAGTACGCGCGTGCCAACATCCCAATCGGTGTCGAGCAATTCGCAGCAGCGCTCGGCGATGAGGCCGAGATCAGGAAGTCGCTGCCGAAGAGCGTCAAGTCTCTGTTCGACACAGCACGTGACGATGAGAAGAAACTCCTCAATGCGGCGAAGAGGTACTACGACCGGCCGCGGCCAGTCGCGCTCGATGCGCGCATTGAGCCGTGCCTCGAGCCGATCGTGAACATGGCCTACCCGAGCGGTCATGCGACGTGGGTGTTCATGGCAGCCGTCCTGCTCGCCGACATGGTTCCGGAGCGGCGTGCCGCGATCTGGGCGCGAGCCGAGGACTTTGCCCGCCAGCGCATAGTGGGCGGCGTGCACTACCGCAGCGATATCGACGCCGGCCGTATCGCGGGACCGGCGATCGCCTCGTTCATGCTGGCCAGCCCGAAGTACCGCGCGGATGCCGCGGTTGCTGCTGCGGATCTGCGCAGCGCTCTCAAGCTCCCACTTTTGCACCAGGCACCCAAGGCCGCATCAACCGGGGCGTTTCCATCGCCACATCATGAGGTCGCAGCGGATCTCGCGGTGCCGTTGGCGAGATGAACGAAAAGGCCAACCAACGCCATCGCCCACACGATCACCGGACTCGACGGCAAATCGGTCACCGTCGATAGCGCCAGCCCCACGGCGTAGCTCACGAACGCGAGCAGGTAGCCGATCCCGAGCTGGCGGTTCGGTGCATACCGATAAGTCGCCACCGCCGGAACGATGAGGCTGGTGAAGACGAGATACACGCCGACGAGCTGCACCGACACCGTCACCATCAGCGCGAACAGCACGTAGAAGCCGATACGCCCAAGCCGTTCACGCCAGCGGAACCACGCGACGAGAAAGATTGCCGTGAGTACGCCGGCACGAATCAGCTGATCCTTGGAGACCCACAGGATCTGTCCCGCGAGCAGGTCTTTCAGATCCTCGCCCCCGTGCGGATCATTCGCCAGTAGCAGGAGCTGCGCGGTGGAGGCGAGCACGAAGAGAATTCCGATCAACGCCTCCTGTGCCTCGGGTCGCTTCTTCTCGGTCCAGGTGAGTAACAGAGAGCCGAGCAGGGCAGCACCGACTGCAGCGATCTGTGTCGTCCAGCCGGCAATATCGAACCCGACCGTGTGCGCCGCAATCACACCGAGCCCGGCCACCTGAGCGATGGCGAGATCGATGAACACGATGCCGCGCTTCAGGACCTGTTGTCCCAGCGGAACGTGGGATAAGAGAACGAGAGTCCCGGCGATCATCGCCGGCCAGAGGATGCTTAAGTAAGCCGAGATGTCGTTCATTGCAGTGCCTTGAGCAGCCGATTGATCGTGTCATCGAAAAGGCCGAAGAGATCTGCAGCCTCCGGAGTCCCGCCGACGGAGAACGGCAGCAACACGACCGGCGCGTGCACGCGCTCGGAGAGCCATTCCGCGGCCTTTGGATCGTTGTACGCATTGCGCAGGATCATCTTGGGTGGCGCAGAGGTGAGTTGTGCGACGAGCTGGCCGAGATAGCCGGCACTCGGTGGCACACCGGGCTTGGGCTCGATCGAGGCAACATTCTGCAAACCGAGCCAGTGACACAGGTATGACTGGTCGCGGTGAATCACGACGACGCTCACACCCTTGAGCGGCGCGGCCTTTTGCTCCCAGCGCGCGATCGCCTGTTGCCAGCGCGACTGGAAGTCTGCACCGCGGCTCTCGAAGTACTGCGCATCCTTTGCATCCAGTTGTGCGAGCCGTGCTGTGAGCGCCTTGGCAACCGTCCCGATGTTGTGTGGATCGAGTTGCACGTGCGGATTGCCCTGCGGATGCACATCACCCATCGAGCGATCCACGGTGGAAGGCACCTCGAGGAGTCTCAGGAAAGAAGTCACGTCGAAGTAGCCGGGCTGGCCCACCTGGATGTGCGGATTGCCAGATTCCTGGAGCAGCACCGGCAGCCAGCCGACCTCGAGCTCCGCGCCGGAGAGCACGACGAGGTCGGCCGAGCGTGCGCGGGCGACGAGGCTCGGCTTGGCATCGACCCGATGCACGTCCTGGAACGCGGTGGTCGCGCCGTACACATCGACCTTGTCGCCGCCGAGCTCACGCGTGAGCGCCGCCCAGTCAGCAGTGGTCGCGAGAACCTTGAGCGCGGCGTGCGCGGGTACGGCGCTCACCATCATTGCGAGCAGCGCGAGGCTGCGAACTAGCCTGTTCATGTCGGCTCCTAGAATTTGTGCGCGCCGTGCGCGCCGATGCTGTAGATGTACTGAAGCTGGAATTGCCGGTCGGTCTCAGCGTCGCGTGCATCGTCCCAGGCGTACTGGGCGCGCAGGCGTGAGAACTCACTCGGGCTCCAGTCGAGCATCAGCGTCACGCGTGAGGGGTCCGCGGCCTCGAGCAGCGGAAAGGCTCCCGGCGGCAGCAGGCCGTCGTCCACCAACCCGATTTGCGTCGTCCCGGAATCGAGCGCGTCGTAGCGCACTCCCATGCGCCAGCGCGGCATGAACTGATAGACGCTCTGCACGTACCAGCCCGACTGCGTCGTGTCGTAGTCACCACTCAGCGCAAGATTGTCGACGTCGAAGGCGAGGTCGCCCTCCTCCTTCCGATGCATGTATTCGGCCTGGAACTTGAGGTTGTGCTGCAGTGGATTGCCATGTGGCGACCATTTGAAGGTCACATCGCCGACCCAGGTGCGCGACTTGCCGGTGAAGGAGTTCACGACCGGTGAGTCGAACTGGTCGACGTCATCGTAGGTGCGATCGTCGGCACGCAGGTCGAGATACGAAATGCCAGCGCGCCAGCTCGTGGAGTCGCCGATGTCACCGCCCACGTGGCTGAACAGTGTTGCGCCGTTCAGGCCATTGCGATTGCGGTGCGTGCCGGGGAATTCCTGGCCGTTGCCGGTTTCCGCGCCGATGTCGAGGTACAGCACCGTCGGCGCTACCCACTTCACCTGCACGCCGTTCTGCGCGAGCTGGCCGCCGAAGAACGCCTGGTAGATGAGCGGCTGATCGACGAAATCCCATGCATGCGCGTGTATTTCGTTGAGGTAGCCGATGCCGGAGAAAAACCGTCCGCCTTTGACGACGAAGCCTTCCGGCAGCGCGGTGGTGCGGAAGTACGCTTCCTCGACGCTGATCTCGTTGTCGCCGTCGATCGACGCCGTAAGGTTGCCGAAGAAGTACGGATCGATATTGGCCGCGAAGGTGAGCTCCGATTCGCCCAGATTGAAACTGCGCTCGCCCGGACCGACTTCGCCCCCGCTCGGGATGAAGCCGGCGATCTGGTACGTGTCGGGATCCTGCGAGGCGCCCAGGTAGTTCCCGGCAAGAATCACCGACATCGCCGGATTGAATGCAGTCGCGGGATTCTGGCCGGCACCACCGGCGCTCGGCATCGCGACCTCGGCGGGCGGTGCACTCGCGGCAACATCTGCAGCGGCCGCAGCCAGGACTTCAGCCGGCACCGCTCCTGCAGCGCTCGCCGCGGGCGGCGCGCTCGCCGTTTGGGCTTCGAGTTGATCGATGCGCGCTTCGAGCCTGGCGATGCGCGCCTCGTAATCGGACTTCAGTGCCTCGATCTCACCCTTGAGCGAGCCGAGATCATCCGCGTGGCTGGCAATGGGCAATGCGATGCCTGCGCACGCGAGCCACGCGGCAAGTAAACGAGACGTCTTCATGGAAATTCTCCTCCACAGTCAACGAACGATGGGCGTGCGCAAGGGCGCGGCCCATTACGTCAATCGCTTCAGAGAAGAACTGGTGGGGCGCGGGACTGAAAGCTGTGGGAGGTGGAACGGGAAGTGAGCGAAACGGAGTCGGAATAGACCTTCGCGTTGGCGCCTTCGAACTGGAAGTCGCCGACGCCGTGCGAGCCGTGGGTCGCAGAGACGAGGGGCGCGAAGGAAAGACACGCTGAGCACGGTGTGTGCTGCCCCGCCGGCGTGGCAGGGTCACCCGTCAGCCGCAGATGCGTGTACGCGTGCGTCTGGGCCGCCAGCTGCCCCAGGAGGAGCATGAGCGCGAGCAGCGCGTGTGCAGCAAGTGAGCGGTGGCGTTGCATCGGGGTGCCGGGAGAAACGGGCGCCATCTTAGCAGCCTCGTTCAGGCAGACAAGTCAGAAAGGCGTGCATTAAGGGGCTTTCATGAACGCGGTTGTCGAATCTTTGCCAATTCTTCGCGAAGCCTTGGCTGATCTTCTGCGCGCGGGTGCGTACCGTAGCGGCGGCCCGAAAGGACGATGCTCAACCTCAAGGAGATACCGCAATGAGCACATTCATATCACGCAAGACCACCACTGCGTGGCTGGTCACGTTGACCACGATTGCCTGTGCCGCTGGTTCACGCGCCGCCTTGGCTGACGACCCGGTCTACACAACGGTGCAGAAGACCGTGAGCTACGCAGACCTGGACCTCTCGAAGCCGGCTGGCGCCCAGGCGCTCTACGACCGTATCAAGAAGGCGGCGAGCAGCGTCTGCAGTGAACTCGAAGACTCTCAGTTTGAGCACCGGGTGATGTTCCGCGAATGCTATGACCAGGCAGTCGCCAACGCCGTCGCCAAGGCGAACCGGCCGATGCTCACCACCCTGTACAACTCCAGCAACATCAAGAAGGGCTGATCGAGACGCATGCACCGACCCAGCGCATCTCGCGCTGGGCGGTGCGCGGCGCTCACGCTGGAGAGGCAACTCCAGAAGCTGCCGTTTTGGCCTTCCTCTTTTCCCGCCAGCGGCTCCTCAAACCTTCAAACTCGAGGTAAATGACGGGCGTGATATAGAGAGTGAGCATCTGGGAGACGATGAGGCCGCCGACGACCGCAAGACCCAGGGATTGACGCGATGCGCCGCTCGCACCCCATCCGAGTGCGATGGGCATCGTCGCGAGGATTGCCGCGCAGGTGGTCATCATGATCGGCCTGAACCGCAGCACGCACGCCTCGAGCATTGCCGCCGCAGGATCGAGCTGGCGAGAGCGCTGCGCTTCGAGTGCAAAGTCGATCATCATGATCGCGTTCTTCTTGACGACACCGATGAGCAGGATGAGACCGAGGAACGCAAACAGGTCCAGGTCCTTCCCCAGGATGAGCAGCGTGATCAGTGCGCCGAAGCCGGCGGCCGGCAATCCCGAGAGAATCGTCAGCGGATGGATGGCGCTTTCGTAGAGCACGCCGAGCACCAGGTAGATCGTGAACACCGCGAGCAGCAGCAGGAGGCCGAGACCCGCGAGTGAAGATTCGAATGCCTGCGCCGTGCCCTGGAATCGACCGAGGAGCGTCTCGGGCGCCTGCAGATCGCGCTGCGCCTGCTCGACCACGCGCACCGCATCGCTCAACGACTTGCCGGGAGCGAGGTTGAAAGAGATCGTCGCAGCAGGGAGCTGCCCGACGTGTGAAATGCTGAGCGGCCCCGTCATCACCTTGAGCGAAGCGACGGCATCGAGCGGTACGAGATTCCCGTTCGAGCTGCGCACGTAAAGGAGTGACAGCGCGCCGGGGTCGCGCTGAAACTGCGGCATCAGCTCCGCGATCACCTGGTACTGGTCGGTGGCACCGAAGATGGTCGACACCTGGCGCGGACCGTAGGCGGTGAAGAGGGCCTGCTCGATCTGATCGGCGCTCACGCCAAGCGCTCCCGCGTGCTCGCGATCGATCTGCACCTGCACCTTGGGATTGTTGAGAATGAGGTCGCTCGACACGTCCTCGAGCACGCGTGTGGCACGCAGGCGCTCCAACAGCTTCGGCACCCACTGGATCAGCTCGTCCATGTCCGGGTCCATGAGCGAATACTGAAACTCGCTCTTGGTGATGCGCCCACCAATGCGCAGCGCCGGCTGGTTTTGCAGAAACACGCTGAGCCCCGGGATGTCGTTGAGGTGCGGGCGCAGCTCCTCGAGCACGCGCTGCGCCAGCGGACGCTCATCCGCGGGCGTCAGCGGCACGATCAGGCGACCCGCGCTCAAGCCGGTATTCGGCCCGCCCGCACCGACGAAGCCGATGACGCTCCTCACGTGCGGGCTCGCCGCGATGGCCTTGATGGCTTCCTTCTGCTTCTCGGCCATGGCCTCGAAAGCGATGTTGGGCGTCGCTTCTGTCGAACCGATGAGCAGTCCCGTGTCGTCGTTCGAGGTGAAGCCCTTGGGCACGACGATGAACAGGATCGCGGTGCCGATCAGGCTCGCGACAAAGAGCGCAACGATCGTGCGGCGATGGGCGAGGGTCCACACCAGGCTGTCGTGGTAAAGCGCCCTCGCCTTCTCGAACAGCCCCGTCTTGCGGTCCCGCTGCGGCGGCCCGTGCTTCAGCATCCGACTGCAGAGCACCGGGGTCAGGGTCAGCGACACGACTCCCGAGAGCAGGATCGCAGCCAAGACGGTGATCGCAAATTCGTGGAACAGACGCCCGACGATGCCGCCCATGAACAGCACCGGGATGAACACCGCGGCGAGCGAGATCGTCATCGACACGATCGTGAAGCCGATCTCGCGCGTGCCCTGCAAAGTCGCCTCGAGAGGTGACAAGCCGCTCTCCAGATGTCGGGAGATGTTCTCGAGCACCACGATCGCATCGTCCACAACGAAGCCGACGCAGAGCGTCAGCGCCATGAGCGACAGGTTGTCGACACTGAAGCCGAGCAGGTACATGAGGACGAACGTACCTGCGAACGACATTGGGATCGCGATGCTGGGGATGAGCGACGCGCGCACGTTGCGCAGGAAGAGAAAGATCACCAGCACCACGAGGCCCAGCGCCAGGAGCAATGTCAGCTTGACGTCGTTGACGGAGCTGCGAATGGTCTGCGAGCGATCGTAGACCGGGGTGAGCTCGAGCCCCGCCGGCAACTGGCTGCGAAGCTCGGGCAGCAACGCCTTGATCGAATCCACCACCTCGAGCGTGTTGGCGCCGGCTTGGCGTTGCACGCCGAGCACGATGCCACGCGTCATGTCCTTGCCGATCCAGGCGCCTGCTTTGTCGTTCTCCGTGCTGTCGAGCACATTGCCGAGCTCGGCAAGGTGGACTGGGGCGCCGTTGCGATATGCGACCACGAGCGGGCGATAGGCCGCGGCATCTTCCAATTGGCCGTTGGCCTCGACCACGAACGTACGCTGCGTTCCATTCAACGTGCCGGAGGGCAAATTGACGTTGCCGCTCTGGATCGCGCTCACCACCTCATCGACGCCGAGCCCACGGGCGGCGAGACGCCGCGGATCAAGCTGCACGCGCACCGCGTATTTCTGCGGACCGAACACCTGCACCTGCGCGACGCCCGCCAGCGTCGAAATACGCTCGGCGAGGAGATCCTCCGCGTACTCGTCCACTTTGGGCATCGGCAGCGTCTTCGAGGTGAGCGTGAGGACGATGATCGAGGAGTCGGCCGGATTTACCTTACGGAACGAGGGCGGGTCCGGCATGTCGGGCGGCAGTTGTCGTGCGGCGGCGGCGATCGCGGTCTGCACATCCTGGGCAGCCGCATCGATGTTGCGATCAAGCGCAAATTGCAACGTGATCTGTGTCGAGCCCTCACTGCTCGTGGAGCTCATCGAATCGATGGACGCGATCGTCGACAACTGCTTCTCGAGCGGTGTCGCGACCGCTGCCGCCATCGTCTCCGGGCTCGCCCCGGGGAGCGATGCGGTGACGGTAATGGTCGGGAAATCCACGGCGGGCAGATCCGAGACCGGCAGCGTCAGGTAGGCGAGCGTGCCGAAACAGGCGAGGCCTGCCGTGAGGAGTGAAGTCGAAACGGGCCTTCGAACGAAGAGTTCGGACAGGTTCATCCGGATTTCGCGGCCGCCTTGAGCGCCACGGGGCTCCCGGGCTGCAGTCGCGACTGTCCGTCGGTCACGACACGTTCACGTGGTGCGACGCCCGAGACAATGGCCCATTTGTCGGTGGTGCGCTCCACCTTCACGCTGCGTTGCTCAGCCACGCTGTGCGCATTCACGACGTACACGAAGGTGCCCTCGGGGCCGTTCTCGACCGCCTCAGCAGGGATGACCGTGGCCGCGGAGTCATCGCCGATGTGTAAGGTGACCGTCACAAACTGGCCCGGCCAGAGGCTCCGCGATGCATTCTCGAAGCGCGCACGCAAATGCAGCGTGCCGGTGGTTGGATCGGCGGCGTTGTCGACGAAGCTCACCTTGCCGGTCATTCGGGTCGGCGTCCCGGAGCCGGAATTCACGGCGATGTCCACCTCGGGCGGTGCCCTCATCAGTGTGGCACGCAACGCGCCGAGCTGTTGCTCGGGAATGGCGAACGACACATCGACCGGGTCGAGAATATTGAGCGTAGTGAGCGGCGGCTGCGCGGTCGTCGCTTGCGCGTTCGCATGCACCGTGTTGCCGACCTTCTGGTTGATGACTCCGAGCTTGCCCGTCACCGGCGCCTTGATGGTTGCGTAGTCGAGTTGCAGCTGGGCGTTGTCGACCGCCGCGCGATCCAGGGCCACAGTGGCGTTGGCGGCATCGAGATCGGACTTGAGCTGCGCGTGATCGTCCTGCGAGATGAAGCGTTGCTCGAGCAGCGCCCGCCCGTGCGCTTCCTTGGTGCGGGCGTTCTCGAATCGCGCCGCATCGCGCGCCAGGGTCGCCTGCGTGATGCGCAGCTGGATCAGGTACGGCGCGGGATCAACCTGGATCAGCGGCTGACCGGCGCGCACTTCAGCGCCATCCGCCACGAAGATCCGCACGATCTGCCCGTCGACACGCGGCTGCACATTCACGCTGCCGCTCGACTCAACGGTACCGATCGCAGTGAGTGTCACCGGCACTGCACGCTGCTCGACTTGCGCCACGACCACCGGGATCGGCGCGATGTGCCGCGCTTCGTTCGCGCTGCCATTAGTACAGGCAGCCAGCAGGAGAGGCCCCAGTACGGCAGCCCAGGTTGCGAGTATTTCGATCCGCATTCTTGTCATCGCCGCTTCGGTGAACCTGTTAGAGCGGGGATTCAGCTGGAAGTGCCGATGCTAGGCGCACAAATAGCTTCATTCACCAAGAAGTGTGAAGAATTTTAAGAAGAATTAATCCCGTCAACTTCCGGGGCTCTCGTGCGTCGAAGCTGTCAGTCCGCGGCGCAGTGGATCGGCAGAGTCAATGCGAAAGGAGTGATACTCATGTTTACGATCCGAAAGCTGAGGCCCGGCGCGCTTTCCGTGTTGCTCGCCGCGGCAGCGCCCGCGACTCACGCCGCGACTGAGGACAATCCCTGGGGTCTGCAGGTGTACGCGGGCGACTCGCTCGGCATGCACGGCGACTTCTCCACCAATCGTCTCACCAGCGTTCCCGATCTGGGACCGCTCATTCCGGATCTCGCCGGCTCAGCGGGACAGGTTGCGCTCGAGACGATCACCTACGAGGACATGTACCGCTCGCGTTACAACGTGGGCGCCGAATTGAGCTATGTCGTGAGCGAAAACGCCGAGGCCTACGGCCGTTTCGGTTACAACGCGCTCGACGGCCAGTCGCACACCGTCGGGCTGATCACCTCGCCGGAGCTGGCGAAGTCGGCCCCGATCGTCGGTCACTTCAATGACACCGACACCTACTCGCTGATGCTCGGCTCGCGCTACTACGTTCCGACGGGGAACTCGTGGCGCGTCTTCGGCGGTGCAGCACTCGGGGCGACCCGCCTGCACGACATGACGGGCACGCTCGACATTCCGGACTCGTCGACCACGCTTGCGGGTCTGCGCTTCGCGCGTGCGACCACGGTGTTCTCGCAGAGTCTCGAAGCGGGCATGGACTACCGCGCGCCGCAGAATGTCGACCTACAGTTCTCCATTGCGGGAGAGCACATGGGCGCAGCACGTGCCGGTAACGATCCGCAGTTGGCGGCTTTGGGGTTTGACACGACGCACGAAGGCGAAAGCCGCTGGTCGTTCCCGCTGACTCTGGGAGCAACCTACCGCTTCTAAAGGACTGGGTGCGGGGATCTCGCGGGCCAGGGCAGTCGATGGATGGGCTGACCTGGTCCGCGCGATTCTTGTCAGCGCCCGTTGCTAGCGCCGCAGGTCGACGTTGCGGGTCTCGCGCATGAAGATCAGGCCCACGATCCCGGTTCCGAGGGCCACGACGATCGGGTACCAGAGCCCGTAGTAGATGTCCCCGGCGCGCACGACCAGCGCCGCTGCAATGAAGGGCAGAAAGCCGCCGAACCAGCCGTTGCCGATGTGATAGGGCAGGCTCATCGATGAATAGCGAATGCGGGTCGGGAAAAGCTCGACCAGGAAAGCGGCGATCGGTCCGTACACCATCGTCACGTAAAGCATGAGCACCGCGAGCAGGAGCACCGTCATGGGCTTGTTCATGCGCGCCGGGTCCGCTTTCGCCGGATAATCACTGCTCTCCAGCGCCTGCTTGTATGCGGCTTCATCAAAGCCCGTGAGCGTCTCGCCGGCGATCGTGGTCACAACATCGGCGTCGCCGGTTGGAGGCAGAGAGGTGTAACTCAGCCCCGCCTTGGTGAGGAAATCCTTGGCTCGATCGCAGGGCGTCGAAGGTTTGGCAAAGATGTTGAAGTGACAGTCGCGCGCGGCCACGGTGACGGCGGCACGATCCTCGTAGTCTCCGAGCGCGGGATTGGCGTAGTGCGTCAGTCCCTTGAAGACCGGGATGAAGGTGAAGGCCGCAAGCAGACAGCCCGTGACGAGGACGGGCTTGCGTCCGATGCGATCCGAGAGACGGCCGAAGAAGATGAAGAACGGCGTCCCGATCAGCAGCGCCACGGCGACCAGTACGTAGGACAGCTTGAAATCGACCTTGAGTGTGTTCTGAAGAAAGAAGAGTGCGTAGAACTGGCCCGTGTACCACACGACGCCCTGCCCGGCCGTCGCGCCGAAGAGGGCCAGCAGCACGATCTTGAAATTGCTCCAGTTACCGAAACTCTCCGTGAGCGGCGCGCGCGACTGGCGGCCTTGCGCTTTCATTTCCGCAAATAGCGGCGACTCGCTCAGCTTGAGGCGGATGTAGACCGAAATCGCGAGCAGGAACACCGAGAGCAGAAAGGGAATGCGCCAGCCCGAGGCCTTGAACTCATCATCTCCAAAGCCGATCCGGCAGGCCAGGATGACTGCGAGCGAGAGAAAGAAACCGAGCGTCGCAGTGGTCTGGATCCAGCTGGTGTAATAGCCGCGTTGGCCGTGCGGTGCATGCTCCGCGACATAGGTCGCCGCGCCACCGTACTCGCCGCCAAGCGCCAGGCCCTGCGCCAGCCGCAGCGTCACCAGCAGCACCGGCGCCCAGATCCCGATCTGCGCGTAGGTGGGCAGCACGCCGACCAACGCGGTTCCCAAACCCATTACGACGATGGTAATCAGGAAGGTGTACTTGCGGCCGACGAGGTCGCCGATCCGGCCGAAGATCAGCGCCCCGAAGGGGCGCACCGCGAACCCTGCGCCGAAGGTGGCGAGGCTCGCCAGGAAGGCCGCGGTGTCATTGCCCGGTGGGAAGAACAGCGCACCGAAGAAGACCGCGAGCGTCCCGTAGAGATAGAAGTCATACCACTCGAAGACAGTGCCCAGCGCCGCGGCAAAAATAATGCGCCGGTGGGCGCGATCGATGCCATTTACTGCCGTTTGGGGGTGTGTTTCTTGTTTTTTCGCCACGGCGCTGCTCCCGGTGCTGTGGGCGCTACTCTACCCATTGCGAGCCACGCGGACACAGTCCATTATTTTTCCCCATGGCAGGATTCGAGTCCGACCTGATCGCGCAATGTCCAACCGTCGAATCGACGGTCAACTATCTCGATGAGATGGACGAGCTGCCGGTGTTCTATGCGGACAAGCAGCAGGACAACAACCTCAAGCTTTCCACTCACCGGATCGTGGTGCATGACGCGCGTCCGGTGCAGGCACGCCTGTCGCTCGATCGCGAGGGATTTCGACTCGTCGCACATCGCACCGCCATGGTCAATTTTCGTGACAGCGATGAAGTGCAGAAAGTCTACCGGCTGGAAATCGAACGACTGATCGCCGATCTCACCGGAGCGTCCAAGGTCCTCGCTACCGGGGCGGTGCTGCGTTGGGGGGAACGATCCGCAAATTCGGGCGCGCTTCTCAATTCACGCCCCGCGCGATTCGTGCATGTCGACTACAGCCGCAAGTCATTCGATGAGTTTGCACGGCTGCACCTGAAGAATGCCGGCGTGGAGGATCCGGCGCCCTGGCTCGAGGGCAGGTATGCGGCGTTCAACATCTGGCGCGTCCTCTCACCGCCGCCTCAGGATGTACCGCTCGGCATCTGCGCGGCGCCGAGCACGCGCTTGACTGACGTCGTGACGGGCATGGCGGTGATCGACCCGCCCAATGCGCCCGAGCTGCGCTTCGAGTCCTCGCTCTACCGGTTCAATCCCGAGCATCGCTGGTTCTACTTCTCGGGCATGCGAGCCGATGAGGCACTGGTATTCAAGGCCTTCGACTCGGAGCTCGGACGCGTCCAGGGTTGTCCGCACAGTGCCTTCAACGACCCAACCTGTCCCGAGGGTGTCACGCCGCGCGCGAGCGTCGAGATTCGTGCCTACGCCTACTTCGGTTGACGCATCCCGCTTGCAGTTCGCTATATCCGCGCCAGAATAACGGTCCCCACCTCTGTCAACCGGGACTGTGTCATGCCTGTCATCCGCCGACTCCTTGTGGCACTTCTTCTTGCGAGCTGCCTGGCCTCTGGCGCCACGCTCGCCGCCGATACCGCGGGCGCTCAGCCCATCACGGTCTTTGCTGCGGCTTCGCTGACTGAGGCCCTGCAGCAGATCGCCGTGCAGATGCAGCCGGGGGGCACGCAGATGAGAATGTCGTTCGCATCCAGCTCCACCCTCGCACGGCAGATCGAGAATGGCGCCGCCGCGGATATCTTTGTCTGCGCTGATGAGGAATGGATGGTCTATCTCGATAAGCGCAAGCTCATCGCCAAGGCCACCTGGACGCGTCCCATCGGCAATGACCTCGTGATTGTCGCGCCGGCCGATGAGGCTGCCTCGATCGCGCTCGAACCGAGGTTCGACCTGGCTGGATATCTCGGCGAACGACGCCTGGCTGTTGGTGATCCGGATCATGTTCCGGCGGGGCGCTACGCGCGGCAGGCGCTCGAGCACTACGGCTGGTGGGAGACCGTCGAGCCCCACTTGGCTCGCGCCGAGAACGTGCGCGCTGCACTTGCGCTGGTGGAGCGCGGCGAGGCGCCGCTCGGCATCGTGTACACAACCGATGCTTTGGCATCGAAGGCGGTCCGGGTCGTTGCCGCCTTCCCGCCCAATAGTCATGAGCCTATTCTCTATTCATTTGCGGCAATCACTGGACACGACAATCCGCGGGTTCGCGCGGCACTGCGCGCCATTACGACGGGCGAAGCACTCGAGGTCTATCGCAAAAGCGGATTCGAGGTGAAGTGAGCCCATTCACTCTCAGCCCGCAGGAATGGCAGGCGTTCTGGCTCAGCCTCGACGTCGCTGCGCGCAGCGTCATCTTCAGCCTGCCGCTCGCAATCGCCGTGGCCTGGGTGCTGGCGCGCCGGCGCTTCCTTGGCCGTACCGTCGTCGACGCTTTCGTGCATCTGCCTCTGGTGCTGCCACCGGTGGTGGTCGGCTATTTTCTGCTGCTGATGTTCGGCACGCGCGGGCCGATTGGTGGCTGGCTCAAGGACACGTTTGATCTGCAGCTCGTCTTCACGACGGCGGGCGCTGCACTTGCGACCGCAGTCATGTCCTTCCCGCTGGTGGTGCGTGCGATTCGGCTTTCCATCGAAAACATCGATCCGGGCCTCGAAGATGTCGCGCGTACGCTCGGAGCGCGAGCGATGGATCGCTTCTTCAGCATCACGCTGCCGCTGATGGCGCCGGGCATCCTGGTCGGAACGGTTGTGGCCTTTTCCGCAAGTCTCGGAGAGTTCGGTGCGGTGATCACGTTCGCGTCCAACATTCCTGGTGAAACGCAGACTCTGCCGCTCGCGCTCTACACGGCGCTGCAAACGCCGAACGGTGATGTCGCGGCCGCGCGTCTTGCCACACTCTCCGTCGGCCTCGGCCTTGCGGGCCTGCTCGCCTCAGAGTGGGTCGCACGCGCCCTGCGACGGCGCTTCGGCCGCTGAATGCTCGAATTCCAGGCAACACTGCGGCGCGAGGCGTTCGAGCTCAACGTCGAATTTCTTGCGCCCTCCCCGGGTGTAACGGCCCTCTTCGGTCGTTCCGGCGCCGGCAAGTCGACGGTCGTTGCATTGCTCGCGGGACTACTGACTCCAGAGCGCGGCCGCCTCGTCGTGGAGGGCCAGGTGCTGTTCGATCCCGCTGCGGGAGTGAACGTACCGACGGAAGAGCGTGGCATCGCCTGTGTATTCCAGGATGCCCGGCTTTTCCCACATCTCGACGTACGCGCTAACCTGCGTTACGGGCTGAATCGGGTCCGCGACCGCGCCGCGCCGATCAATGAACGCGAAATCGTCGAGTTGCTCGGGCTCGGGCCGCTCCTGGAGCGTCGAGTGCATCAGTTGTCGGGGGGCGAAAAGCAGCGCGTCTCGCTCGGCCGCGCGCTGCTCGCGCAACCGCGCCTGTTGCTGCTCGATGAGCCACTCGCCTCGCTCGACACTGCGCGGCGCGAGGAAGTCCTGCCGTACCTCGAAAGACTGCGAGATGAGGTGCGCATACCGATCGTGCATGTGAGTCATTCCTTCGATGAAGTGCTGCGACTCGCCGAGCACGTTGTGCTCCTGGAACATGGCGAGGTGCTGGCGTCGGGCTCCGTATCGCACATTTGCCTCGAGCCAGCGCTGCACGCGATCGTTGGCGAAAGCGTGATGGGGAGCGTGCTCGAAGGCAGTGTGGTCGGCTACGACGCCGAGG
>CAVPJQ010000018.1:0-95856 GCA_963705495.1 uncultured Gammaproteobacteria bacterium
GCGCAAATGCCGGACGAGGTTCGGCAAATGCCTGTAGCCGCTGGCTCAACGCGCGTGAGCGAGCTGGCCGCCGACGTAGGTCCTGAACACCGCGCGATCGTCTGCCAGCGTCATGAGCAGGAACAGGCGTTCCTCGAGAGTCGCAGCCAGCGCCATGCGCCGCGCGAGTAAGGGCGTGGCGGCGAGATCGAGGACGATGAAGTCGGCTTCGTTGCCGGGCCTGAAGCTTCCGATCCGGTCATCGAGATCGAGCGCGCGGGCGGCACCCAGGGTCGCGAGATAGAACGCGTTCAGCGCTGAAAGACTGTGATGGCGCAGCTGCGCCACCTTGTAGGCCTCATCCAGCACGCGCAACAGGCCGAAGCTCGTGCCGCCACCGACGTCGGTGCCGAGCGCGACGCGCACGCCGGCCGTGGTGGCGCGCCGCAAATCGAACAGTCCGCTGCCCATCACCAGGTTGCAGGTCGGGCAATGGACGAGGGCGGAGTGCGTTTGCGCCAGGCGGGCGAGGTCCGCCGCGTCGAGCCAGATGCCATGCGCGAGGACTGAGCGGCGACGCAACAGGCCCACGTGGTCGTAAACATCGAGATAGCTGCGACGTTCCGGGAAGAGTTCCGCGACCCAGGCCACTTCTTCCTCGTTTTCACCGATGTGCGTGTGGACGTAGACGTCGGGGTGCTCCTGCGCCAGGCGACCGGCCGCCGCCAGCTGCTCGGGTGTAGAGGTGGGCGCGAAGCGCGGTGTGATCGCATATTGCAGGCGGTCCTTGCCATGCCAACGCTCGATCAGCGCTTTCGATTCGGCGTAGCCGGAGCTCGCCGTATCGCGCAGATCCTCCGGGCAGTTGCGATCCATCATTACTTTGCCGGCGATCAGACGCATGCCGCGCGCCTGGGCAGCGGTAAAAATCGCATCGACCGAGGCCGGGTGCACGCTGCCCATGACCAGCGCGGTCGTGGTGCCGTTACGCAGCAGCTCGCGGACGAAAAACTCAGCGACCTCGCGCGCATGCGCGGCATCCGCGAAACGACGCTCGGCGGGAAAGGTGTAACGCTCGAGCCATTCGAGCAGCCGTTCGCCGTGCGAGCCGATGATGTCGGTCTGCACGAAGTGCACATGCGCATCGATGAATCCGGGCATGACGAGCTTGCCCGTGCAGTCGGTGAGCGTGATCTGCGGGTCGAGTTGCGGCAGCAGTTCTGGTGCGCTGCCGACCTTGCTAATATGGCCGTCCTCCACGATCAGCAGGCCGTCTGCGTGGTATTCGTATGAGGTGCCACCGGCGACCGGGTCGTCCAGAAAGTGAAGAACCGAGCCCCGTATCGCTTCCCGCCGGGTGCGTCCCGCCTTGGTGCTCATTTGTTCACGTCCCGTGATGCGCGCTGCCCTTCGCAACCCCAGCGGCGCAGGCGCGCATGAACTGTAGTGCAGAGGAACCATGATCTCCAGCAACCCAGTGCCCGAGGCAACCGCGAGCGCCGCGGATAAGATCTACCTTACCGCGAGCAGCCTGCTGGAGGATTCCTTTCGCCTCGCGGCCAAGATCCATCGCAGCGGGTTCACTCCGAATTTCATCGTCGGCATCTGGCGCGGCGGCACGCCGGTCGGCATCGCCATCCAGGAGTACTTCGAGTTCGCCGGCATCGAGACCGATCACATCGCGGTGCGCACGTCGGCCTACGTGGGCATCGGCCAGCGCTCCAAGACGATTCGCGTGCACGGCCTGCACTACGCCATCGAGGAGGCCAACGCGGACAACTCGCTCCTCATCGTCGATGATGTGTTCGACTCAGGTCACAGCATCGAGGCGTTGCTGCATGAGCTCTCCGCGAAGATGCGCCTCAACATGCCGCGCAACGTGCGCATCGCGACACCCTGGTACAAGCCCACCAACAACCAGACCGCGCTCAAGCCGGACTACTACCTGCACGAGACCGACAAGTGGATCGTCTTCCCGCACGAGTTGGCCGGCCTTTCGATGCAGGAGATCGAAACCGGCAAGATCGAGCTGAAAGCGATTTTCGATCTGCTCAAGGCCGCGCGAGGCTCGTGAGCCGGAGTTCAGTATGGGCCGCCTGACGACACACGTTCTCGACCTCACCCGCGGTCTGCCGGCGGCCGGCATGACGCTCGAGCTCGCCTCGCTCGCCGGCGCGACGCGCAGCGCAGTCAAGAAGGTCGCGACCAACTCAGCTGGCCGCTGTGATGCGCCGCTCCTCGAGGGCGATGCGTTCCAGCCGGGCGAATGGCAGCTCGAGTTTCACGTCGGCGATTACTTCGCGGCGCAGGGCGCGGTGCTCGACAATCCGCGCTTTCTCAACATCGTCGTCATCCGATTCGGGATCGCGAATCCCGCCCAGCATCTGCACGTCCCGCTGCTCGTGACGCCGTGGAGCTACTCGACGTATCGGGGGAGCTGAATCCCGATGGCAGACGGCGAACAACAGATCCGCTTCCTGCTGGACGGCGAGATCCACACCGTGGACGCGCTGCGCCCGACAACGACGGTCCTTGAGTACCTGCGCGAGCACGTCCGGCGCTGCGGCACGAAGGAAGGCTGCGCCGAAGGCGATTGCGGCGCCTGTACGGTCGTGCTGGGCGAACTGGTCGGCGAGGAGCTCAGATTCCGCGCCGTCAACGCCTGCATCCAGTTTCTGCCCACTCTGGATGGCAAGGCGCTCTTCACGGTGGAGAGTCTCAAGAGTCGCGCCGACGGTACGCTGCATCCGGTGCAGCGTGCCATGGTCGAGTGTCACGGGTCACAGTGCGGCTTCTGCACGCCCGGTTTCGTGATGTCGCTGTATGCGCTCTATCGCACCGAGCGCGAACCGGATGACGAGCATGCCCGACAGGCGCTCTCGGGAAACCTCTGTCGCTGCACCGGCTACCGGCCGATCCTCGCCGCCGCGCGTCGTATGTACGAGTACCCGAGTGTCAGCGATTCCGACTCGGCCCTCATCAAGCAGCTTCGCGCCCTTCGCGTGACGAGCGAAAAGCGGCTCAGCTGGCAAGGGTCGAGCTATGTCGCACCGTCCACGATCGTGGAGCTCGCGCGGGCGTGCGCGGAGCGGCCGGACGCCATCATCCTCGCCGGTGGCACGGACGTGGGCCTCTGGGTGACCAAGAAGTACATGGACCTTCCGGCACTCATCTATGTCGGCAATGTCGCGGAGCTCAAGACCATCACGCGCTCGGATGCTCATATCGATATCGGCGCGGCCGTCAGCCTGACGGATGCGTTTGCAATGCTCGAGGCCGAATATCCCGAGCTCCATGAGATTGCGCGCCGCTTTGCTTCGCCGCCGATCTGCAACGCCGGAACGCTGGGCGGGAATGTCGCGAACGGTTCGCCGATCGGGGATTCGATGCCCGCGCTCATCGCCCTGGGCGCAAGCGTGATCCTTCAGGCCGGCGCCAAGACCCGCCGCCTGCCGCTCGAGGAGTTTTATCTCGATTACATGAAGAAGGATCTGCGTGCGGGCGAGTTCCTGGTCGCGGTGCGCGTGCCACGCGCGCGCCAGGGCCGTCTCTTGCGCAGCTACAAGATCGCCAAGCGCTTCGACCAGGACATCTCCGCGGTGTGCGCAGCCTTCTGCATCGAGCTCAAAGGCGGGAAAGTGAAAGCCGCGCGCGTCGCGTTCGGTGGCCTGGCGGCGACGCCGCGCCGCGCCCTCAAGTGTGAGCAGGCGCTGATCGGCGCACCCTGGGACGCCGCGGGCGTTGCGAAGGCGGCACGGGCGCTCGCCAAGGAATTCAAGCCGCTCACCGACATGCGGGCTTCCGAGCACTACCGCACGCAGGTGGCGGCGAACCTGCTGCAGCGCTTTTATGCTGAGGTGTCGCACCCGGATCGACCCGTGAGCGTGTGGAGTCATGTCAGCTAACGGCAGGGCACGCGGCGTCGGGCCGATCGAGGGCGGAGTGGGTGAGGCCATCCCGCATGAGAGTGCTCACCTGCATGTCAGCGGCGAGGCGCTCTACACCGATGACCTCCCGCTGCCGGAAGGCTCACTCCATGCGGCGATCGGCGTCAGCGAGCGTGCGCATGCGCGCCTGCGCAAAGTCGACCTGAGTCGCGTACGCGCGGCGCCGGGTGTCGTTGCGGTGTTCACCGCGGAGGACATTCCGGGCGAGAACAATCATGGTCCCGTGGTGCATGACGATCCGATCTTCGCTGAGGACACGGTCGAATATGCCGGCCAATCACTCTTCGCCGTGGTCGCCGAATCGGTCGACGCCGCCCGCCGTGCGGCACGACTCGCTGTCGTTGAATACGAGGACCTGGAGCCGATCCTCGATGTGAAGACGGCGCTCGCGCGCCAATCGTTCGTGATGCCGACGCGCACACTGAAGCGCGGCGATCCTGACGCGAAGCTGCGCAGTGCGCCGCATCGACTGAGTGGCTCTTTTTCCGTCGGTGGCCAGGAGCACTTCTACCTCGAGGGGCAGATCGCGGTCGCACTGCCGGGCGAGGACGGCACGATGCTGGTCCACAGCTCGACGCAGCATCCGAGCGAAGTGCAGCGCCTCGTCGCTCACTGCCTCGGCGTCCCGGCCAAGGATGTCGTCGTCCACTGCCGACGCATGGGCGGAGGATTCGGCGGCAAGGAAACTCAGCCCGCATTGCTCGCCTGCATCGCGGCGCTCGGTGCGCGCAAGACGGGTCGGCCGGTCAAGCTGAGGCTCGATCGCGATCTCGACATGCTGATCACCGGCAAGCGTCATCCCTTCGACCTGAGCTATGACGCCGGCTTCGACGAGGAGGGGCGCATTCTCGGCATTCGCATGACGATGGCGTCCAATTGCGGGCGCTCGGCGGATCTGTCCGAGGCCGTCAACGTGCGCGCGATGTTTCACGGCGACAACTGCTACTACCTGTCGGATGTCGAGATCGTGTCGCATCGCTGCAAGACGCACCAGCCGTCGCACACCGCGTTCCGCGGCTTCGGCGGTCCGCAGGGAATGCTGCTGATCGAGAACGTCATGGATGACATCGCGCGAGCGCTCGGCAAGGACCCGCTCGAAGTCCGTCGGATCAACTACTACGGTCGAGATGGGCGCAACGTGACGCCCTACGGCATGAAGGTCGAGGACAACATTCTCGAGCGGCTCACCGACGAGCTGGTCCGGAGCGCGAGCTACCAGGAGCGCCGCGAGGCGGTGGCGAAGTTCAACGCCGGAAGCGAGATCCTCAAGAAGGGCCTTGCGCTCACCCCGGTGAAATTCGGAATTTCATTCACGGCCACTCACCTCAATCAGGCGGGCGCACTGCTCCACGTCTACCTGGACGGCTCGGTTCTGCTCAATCACGGCGGCACCGAGATGGGGCAGGGGCTGCATACCAAGGTAGCTCAGGTCGTCGCCGAGGAATTGCAGATCGACATCGCACGCATTCGCTGCACCGCCACCGACACGAGCAAGGTGCCGAACACCTCGGCGACCGCGGCATCCTCGAGCAGCGATCTCAATGGCAAGGCGGCCGAGGCCGCGGCGCGCACCATCAAGACGCGCCTGATCGAGTTCGCCGCCGTGAAGTACGGCGTCTCTGAGCAGGCCGTGCAGTTCAAGGACGGACAGGTGCGCGTGGGCGACAAGACGACGCTCACCTTCGCCGAGCTGGTGAACCAGGCGTATCACGCGCGCGTGTCGCTGTCGTCCACGGGCTTCTACGCGACACCGAAGATCAACTACGACGTGAAGACGCTCACCGGCCGGCCATTCTTCTATTTCTGTTACGGCGCGGCGATTTCCGAGGTGATCATCGATTCGCTCACGGGCGAATCGCGCCTGCTGCGCGTCGACATCCTGCATGATGTCGGCCGCTCGCTGAATCCCGCCATCGACATGGGGCAGGTGGAAGGCGGCTTCGTGCAGGGCGTGGGATGGCTCACCAGCGAAGAGCTGTGGTGGGACCCTGAGGGCAGGCTCATGACTCACGCGCCGTCGACGTACAAGATTCCGACCGCCTTCGACTGGCCGCAGACCTTCAATGTGAACCTGATCCCCTGGGGCGAAAACCGCGAGGACAGCATTTATCGATCCAAAGCGGTGGGCGAGCCGCCGCTGATGCTGGCGATGTCGGTGTTCTACGCGATCCGTGACGCCATTGCCGCTTGTGCAGGTGGCGCGCGGCCGCAACTCGATGCGCCCGCGACTCCCGAGCGCATCCTGCAGGCGATCGATGAGCTGCGGGCGCAGCAGGCTTCGGGATCGGGCAAGCGCCGTACGGTCTGACACGCGACCTCACCGATGGCCATCGACGTTTATCTCGCCGACTGGCTCAGTCTGATCCTGCGCTGGGCGCACATCATCACTGGCATCGCCTGGATCGGCTCCTCGTTCTATTTCATCTGGCTGGATGCGCGCCTCAATGTGCCGCCGCGCGACCCGGAGAACCCCGACGTCGCGGGCGACCTGTGGGCGGTCCACGGCGGCGGCTTCTATCACGCACAGAAGTACAAGGTTGCCCCTGCGCAGCTGCCGGAGCCGCTGCACTGGTTCAAGTGGGAGGCGTATTTCACGTGGATGACGGGCTTCGCGCTGTTCATCGTCGTCTACTACTTGAACGCCGAAGCGATGCTGATCGATCCGGCAGTCCTGCCGCTGAGTCCCGCCGAGGCCGCGATCCTCAGCGTGGCTCTGCTCCTCGCCGGCTGGTTGCTGTACGACGGCCTGTGTCGCCTCGACCTGGGGAACACGACCTTCTCGGTGCTGGGCACAGTGCTGCTGCTGGTACTCTGCTGGGGCGTGAGTCACCTCTACACCGGTCGCGGCGCCTACATGCAGATCGGCGCCATGCTCGGCACGATCATGGCCGCCAACGTTTTCTTCAACATCATTCCATCGCAGAAGCAAATGGTCGCGGCCAAGCTCAGGGGCGAGCAGCCGGACGCGCGCCTCGGCGCGCGCGCCAAGCAACGCTCGGTGCACAACAACTACCTGACGCTGCCGGTGGTCTTCGCGATGCTGAGCACGCACTTCGCCTTCACGTACGCGCATGCCTACAACTGGCTGGTGCTGTTCGTGATCTTCGGCGCAGGGATGCTGGTGCGGCACTACTTCAATCTGCGCAACCAGGGCCGGAATGTCGTCGCGCTGCCCATCGCGGCATTGGTGATCGGCATCGTACTCGCGTGGGCGATCGCGCCGCGCAGGCCAGTGGCCGCTTCAGCGGCGGCCGCTGCGGCATCGTTTGACGAGGTGCACCGGATCATCGCGGCACGTTGCGTCACCTGCCACTCGGCGCGACCCACGCATCCGACGGCGCCAGTCGCAGCCGCCGGCGTGATGTTCGATACACCGCGCGACATCCTGGTGCGCGCACCGCGAATCTTCGAGCGCGTGGTCGTGACTCAAACCATGCCGCTCGCGAATCTGACGCAGATGACAGCCGAGGAACGCGCCACCATCGCCACGTGGTACGCCCACGGCGCGCACGGTGAGGAGTAAAGCGCGGATCTACGACGACGGCGGTTGCAGCAGCAGCCGGTCGCGCTCGAAAAAGAACTCATCGCAATTCGCACCGGGGCCGACACGATCGACCACGAGGAACTCGCTGGGGTTCTCGAGCGCAATCACCGGGTGATGCCAGGTGCCGCGGCGGTAGTTGACCCCCTGCGCCCCATTGGTCACGAACGCGCGCACGCTCGCGCGATCCACGTGCTCACCGGGCGGCGCGACCACTACGAGAAAGGGCGCGGCGCTCAAGGGCATGAAGAGCTGGCTGGACAGTGGATGCCGTTCGAGCATTGCGATCGCGAGCGGCAACTCGTACGGGACGACGCGATACAGGCTCACCTGCGTTCGCCCGCCGTCGGCGCTGACCTCGATCTCGGTGAGCTCGCGGTACTGCCGCGTCGTCCCGCTGTTGATCACATCGAAAGCGTCCGCCGCTTCGATGACATCACCGAACGCGGCAAAGCCGGCGCGCGTCAACGGCTCGGGTCGAAGCGATTGCGCCCCGCCAGTCACGTGTGCGCGATGCTCCCGTAGAGCCGCAAGCGGGAAACGCCGCCGTCCGGGTGCAGGTTCAAGCGCACGTGCGAGACGGGACCCAGACGCGCGAGCTCGGATTTGAACCGGTGCTGATGATCGGCGCGCATCGGTTGCTCAGGCAGCAGCAGCGGCCAGGTTGCGCTCGCATTCTCGAGTGCCTCAGTGGCGATATCGTCGATCAGCGCGGCCTGCAACGAGACCCGGTCGGGGAAATTGCCGCGGAAATGGGCGGTGTCGACTTCCACTTCGTCGATCGTTCCCGGTCGGCCCAGACGCAGGATCGCCCAGTCGTGGCCCGGCTCGCGCCGGCGCCGCGTCTCCCAGCCGTCACCCATGTTGATGCCGCGTCCAGGACGATTGAGGTTACCGATCTGCCCGTAGTGCTGATCGTTCGCGATCAGGCCGACGCCGCCATTCTCCACGGCGAACAGGTCGATGCGATGCGTGCCGATCTTGTGCCAATCCGGTCGCACGTCGCCCCACACGCGCAGGCGCGCGATGCCACCGTCCGGAAAAATGTTGAGACGCAGGAATCTCCAGCACTCGCGGTTCTCGATCGGAAAGGGGTTGTGGCGATTGCCTTGCAGTGCGCTGGGCGGGAGCAGGGTAGTCCAGCGCGCGTCCGGCTTGAGCGCATCAGGATCGTCCGTCGCCTCGACCGACGCCTGCGGCGGAAAATTGCCGGTGAAGTACCGCGTGTCGAGATCGATGAGCCGGATGACACCGCGCAGACCCAGCCGGATGATCGCCGCATCGTGACCACCGCCGCGTCGACGACGCGATTCCCAGCCGTCCATCCACTGGCCATGCGCATCGAACGTGCCGGGACGCGACACGGGCTCGGCGCGACTCAGCATGCGTTCCTTGGCGGCGAAGAATTCGTCGGTGACCCAGAGCACTTCGGCGCCGAGCGCATCTTCCGCCAGGTTGACGAGTCCGCCGGGAACCTCGCTGCTCATCGCTGACGCCGTGCTCATCTGGCCGAACCGCTTGAAGTGTAATATGTTTCCCGAGCACCTCAATTGTATCCAATCGCGGCGCGCGTGAGCCCCCACTATCCACGAGATCTCATCGGCTACGGTGCGAAGCCGCCCGACCCACGCTGGCCGGGCGGTGCGCGGCTCGCGTTGCAGATCGTGCTCAATTACGAAGAAGGCGCCGAGCGTTCCGTACTGCACGGTGATGCAGCGTCGGAGACGTTCCTGAGTGAGATCGTCGCGGCCGAAGCGTATCAGGGCGCACGCCACATGAGCATGGAGTCGCTGTACGAGTATGGCAGTCGCGCAGGCGTGTGGCGGCTGCTGCGCCTGTTCGAGCGACGCCGCTTGCCGGTGACGGTGTTTGGCGTCGCGATGGCGCTGGAGCGCAATCCCGAAGCGGTCGCTGCGATGATTGCGGGCGGCCACGAGATCGCGAGCCACGGCTGGCGCTGGCTGAGCTATCAGTCGGTGGATGAAAAGACGGAGCGCGAGCACATCGCGCGGGCGGTGAGTTCCATCGAGAAGTTGACTGGCCAGCGGCCGGTCGGCTGGTACACGGGCCGGGACAGTCCCAATACGCGCCGGCTCGTGGTCGAGCACGGCGGTTTTCTCTACGACGCGGACTCGTATGCGGATGACCTGCCGTACTGGCAGAGCGTGAGCGGGCGCGATCACCTCGTGATCCCGTACACGCTCGATTGCAACGACATGCGCTTTGCCACGGTCAATGGCTTTGCAACCGCCGCCGAGTTCACGGACTACCTGCGCGCGACCTTCGACTATCTCTATCGTGAAGGCGAACACGCGCCGAAGATGATGTCGGTCGGCTTGCACTGCCGGCTCGGCGGCCGCCCCGGACGCTGCGAGGCGTTCGAGCGCTTCCTCGATCATGTCGAGCGGCATGAACACGTCTGGATCTGCAGGCGCGCGGACATCGCGCGTCACTGGATCGCCCATCACGCGCCTGGTGGGCCTGCGCAGGCATGAAGCCGCCTTCTCTGACGATCGCCGAAGTCAACTCGCTGGGACGCGCGGAATTCGTCGGCCGCTTTGGCGCCATCTATGAGAAATCACCGTGGGTGGCAGAAGGCGCCTGGAATGCGCGGCCATTTGCGGATGCGACGGCGCTCGAGAATGCGCTGGCCGATGTCGTGCGCCAGGCGAGTCACGCGCAGCAGCTCGAGCTCTTGCAGAAGCATCCGCGGCTGGGTACGCGGCTCGCATTGAGCGGGTATTCGCGTTCCGAACAGGCGGGTGCCGGCCTTCTGGATGCGAGCGCTGCCGAGCGCGCCGAGCTGGAACAACTCAATAATGCCTATGAAGGGAAGTTTGGCTTCCCTTTCATTCTTGCCGTTCGCAATGCCAACTCGCGCAGCATTCTTGACAGCTGCCGGACGCGCATCAACCATGACGAGAAGTCGGAGTTCGACGAGAGCCTGCGCCAGGTATTCAAGATTGCGCACTTCCGTCTGTCCGATCTGCTG
The DNA here is from genome assembly GCA_963705495.1 of uncultured Gammaproteobacteria bacterium. Classification (GTDB taxonomy): domain Bacteria; phylum Pseudomonadota; class Gammaproteobacteria; order Steroidobacterales; family Steroidobacteraceae; genus DATBVX01. The sequence goes on from CAVPJQ010000018.1 coordinate 10,460, forward strand.
GACAACGGGAGATCCGCAACACGATGAGCGCAATACAGGTTCTCGGAATCAGCAATGCCATCGTCGACGTGCTGACGCATGTCGACGATCAGTTCCTCACGCGCGTCGGCGTACCCAGGCGCTCCATGGTGCTCATCGATGAGCAGCGCGCTGAGGAGCTTTACCGGCAGATGGGGCCGACCACGGAAATGTCCGGCGGCTCCGTGGCGAACACCATTGCGGGGATCGCCAATCTCGGCGGCCGCACCGCGTACATCGGGCGCGTGTTCGACGATCAGCTCGGCCGCATCTTCGTCCACGACATGCAGTCGCTCGGCGTGGATGTGCGGCTTGCAGCCCGCGAAGAGTGGACCGCCGACCGCGCGCAGCTACATTCTGATTACGCCGGACGGCGAGCGCACGATGCAGACCTATCTCGGGAATTGCACCACGCTCGCGCCCGAGCACATCACCCCTCAGACCTTCGGCCAGCCGGAAATCGCGCTGCTGGAGGGCTATGTATGGGATCTGCCGCAGGGACCGGCCGCGCTCGCCAAGGCCATCGAACTCGGACAACGCGCCGGGACGGTCATCGCGCTTCTCGCTCTCGGATGCGGAATGCGTCAAGCGGCATCGTCCGGAGTTCGCTGCGGCTGTCGGACGTGAAGTGAAGATGGTGTTCGCCAACGAGACCGAGGTCATGAGCCTGTTCGAAGTGACGAGCTTCGATGCAGCGGTGCAGCGCGCCGCAAAGGTGGATGCACTCTTCGCCATCACACGTTCCGAGAAGGGCTCGGTGATCGTCTCCGGGCAAGAACGGGTCGTGCAGGAAGCGTATCCGGTCGCGAAAGTCGTCGATGCGACGGGCGCGGGCGATGCCTATACCGCGGCATTCCTGTACGCAAAGACCAACGGACGTTCGCTGAAAGACTGTGCCGACCTGGGTTCACGCGCGGCGACCGCGGTGATCCAGCAGGTCGGCGCGCGGCTCGAGAAGGACGCTCTCTACCGCATCTCCTAGACGTCCGAAGACTGCGTTGAGGTCGAGTGGCCCCTCGGCTGTAGATCGCTCGAGACGGTTCTGAGCTCGGTGAGATGCAATCTGCGCCCATGAGCACCGCGAAACCTGCGGACTTCGAACCCTACTCGGCATCGTTCGCGGCCGATCCGTATCCGGTGTATGCGCGGCTGCGCGAGCACACTCCCGTCTTCTACTCCGCGCAGCTCGGAATGACGCTGTTCACGCGCTATGACGACATCCGCAGCCTCCTGCTCGACGGTCGACTGGGACGCACGCTCGATCACTTGAAGCCTCCCGAGGAGATCGCGAGGCAGCGCGCCAGCGCGGAGTGGCAGCGGCTGCCGAACTACAGCCGCTACGTGCGCGTGAATCTGCTGGAGACTGAAGGGGCCGAACACGCGCGCGTGCGGCGGTTGGTTTCAGCGGCGCTGACACCCAGGCGGATTCGGGATCTCCGCGGGCGCATCCAGGCGCTCGTCGACGAGATGCTGGTGGCCTTGCTCCCGCAAGGCCGGATGAACTTTCTCGCCGACCTTGCTGAGCCGCTGCCGGTCTACATGATCTCGGATCTGCTCGGCTGGCCGCTGGAGGAACGCCATCGGCTGCGGCCGTGGTCGGCGCAGATCGTGCGTCTGTATGAGAAGGATCACTCAGCAGAGGACGAAGCGCGGGCCGAAGCTGCCACGACCGAATTCGCGTCGATGCTGGGCGAGCTGGCCGATCGGCGGCGCAATGAGCCGCGCGATGATCTCATCAGCGCGCTGGTGGCAGTGGTCGACGAGGGCGAGCGACTCACACGCGATGAGCTGATCGCCACCTGCATGCTGCTCCTCAACGCGGGGCACGAAGCGACCGTCAACGCGGCGGGGAACGGGCTTCTGGCGCTCCTGCGTCATCCCGAGCAGGCCGCGCGCCTGCGTGCCGAACCGGCGTTGATCACGAGTGCCGTCGAAGAAATCCTGCGCTTCGACGCGCCGCTGCAGCTCTTCCATCGCTACGTGCTCGAGGATCTGACCTTCGCTGACATCGAGCTGCGCAAGGGAGATGTCGTTGGCTTGCTATACGGCTGCGCCAATCGCGATCCGCAGGCGTTCGAGCACGCGGATGAATTCGACATCGGCCGCAACCCGAACCGGCACCTCAGCTTCGGCGCCGGCACTCACTTCTGTCTCGGCGCGCCGCTCGCGCGGCTCGAGCTCGAAATCCTGCTCGCGACCGTGCTGCGTCGCTTGCCGGAGCTTGAGATTGGACGATGCCGAGCCCGAGTTCCGCACCGGGTTCGTGTTCCGGGGACTCAAGGCACTGCACGTGCGCTGGTAGAACAGCGGACTGAAAAAAAAGCGCGAATATCCAACTCATTTACACAACTTGCGCACAGCTTGTTCTCTCGACAAAAGCTTCGAGCGGCGTACGCTTGATATCCACGGTGCCGGACGTCGCGAGTCCGGAAAAACACCGGGCCCCAATTGGCTGGGGCGAGGGTCACGAGCCAAGGGTGACCAAGAGCGCACGGGAAGCCCGCGCGCAGGTCCTCCCGAGAGGGAGGGCAGGCGAAACGAGCGGATGAATCAATCCGCGAGTGATGCGGATGGAAGGTGCACTCGACCGTGGAGACGCTGACGGAGCGTCTCGGCGGGGGACGCGGCCAGGCGTCTTGAAAGAAACAAGCGGGGGCTGCAGCCCTCGGGCCGGTGATAGGCACGCATCGACGGTCGCCTCGTGCGGTTGCGAAGCGAGCCGAAGGCCGAGCGGGAACGGGAGAGCGACTCGGGCACATCGACCTTCGCGGGTCGGGAGCCGAGGGAGCGCAACCCGATCAGGCTGAAACGAGGGGATGAGACCGGCGGGTCTCATCCCCTCACTTATTTGTGCGACGCGCTCGTTCGGCCTCAGCTGCCGATCGGGTGCCAGGTGGTCTTGGTTTCCAGCGTGTCGCTGATGAAGTAGGGGCTCTGCGCCTGCGTCCGCGGACCAGTTGATGCCCGGCCGCAGAATCACGCGCTTGATGTTGTCGGCCGCGAGTTCGCCGATCTGGCGCGTCGCTTTCGAGTCGCCCTCGCAGTAGACCACCGCATTGACGTCCATGTGCGAAGCGAATTGCTCGACGAGCTCGCTCTTGTGCCCGGTGAGGATGTTGACGACGCCCGGTGGAACGTCGGAAGCGTGCAGCACCTCAGCCAGGCTGATGGCGCTCAACGGCTGCGACTCGGACGCCAGCACTACGCAAGTATTGCCACCCGCGATCGCCGGCCCGATGTTTGACACCAGGCCGAGGAGACCGCTCGCCTCCGGTGCGATCACCGCGACCACGCCCGTGGGCTCGAGCACCGAGAAATTGAAATGCGAGGTGCTCACCGGATTCACGGCGCTGAAGATCTGCTGGTACTTGTCGGCCCAACCGGCGTAGTACACCAGCCGGTCGATGCTCTTCGTCACTTCGGCTTCGGCGTCGCGACGCGTCCGTCCCTGCAGGATCAGCTCCGCAATGAACTGTTCGCTCCGTCCTTCGAGCATTTCCGCGATCCGATAGAGAATCTGCCCGCGCAGGTAAGCGCTGGAGTTTGACCACTTCTCGAACGCACCGCGTGCCGCGACCAGTGCGTCGCGAAAGTCCTTGCGGCTGCTGCGGCACACATTGGCGATCAGCGGCCCGCCGTTGACGTGCAGCTCGAAGTACCGGCCAGACTCGCTGCGCGGAAACTTGCCGTCAATGTAGAGCTTGTAGGTCTTCGCGACCGGCAGGCGCGTGACGCCAGCTGCGGCAGTTGCGCGTTTGCGAGCCACTTTCGTCTTGGATCGACGCGTCGCCTTGCGAGAGGCCATCAGCGCAGCTCCACGTATGCGGCGAGGCCGTGCAGGCCACCTTCCCGACCCATGCCGCTTTCCTTGTAGCCGCCAAAGGGCGCGGTCGGATCGAACTTGTTGAAGGTGTTGGCCCAGATGACACCGGCGCGGATGTTGCGCGTCATCTTGAAGATCTTCGCGCCCTTGTCCGTCCACACACCGCCCGAGAGTCCATAGGGCGTGTTGTTCGCTTTCTCCAGCGCTTCCTGGAAGGTGCGGAAGGTCTGGATCGTGAGCACCGGCCCGAAGATCTCCTCCTTGACGATGCGGTTCGATTGCGACACGCCCGTGAACAGTGTCGGCCGGCACCAGTAGCCTTTCTCGGGGAGCGAGGCGGAGCTTTGGTAGAGGTCGGCGCCTTCCGACTTTCCGATGCGCAGGTAGTCCTCGATCTTCTCGAGCTGTGCAGCGGAATTGATCGCGCCGATATCGGTGTTCTTGTCGAGCGGGTCGCCGATGATCAGCGTCTCCATCCGGTCCTTGAGCCGCGCGATCACCTCGTCGGCCACCGATTCCTGCACCAGCAGTCTCGAGCCCGCGCAGCAGACGTGACCTTGATTGAAGAAGATCGCATTCACGATGCCTTCCACGGCCTGATCGAGGGCGGCATCCGCAAAGATGATGTTCGCGGCTTTGCCGCCGAGCTCCAGCGTGTAGTGCTTCTTCGTGCCCGCCAGCTTGCGCTGAATCAGCCGGCCGACCTCGGTCGAACCGGTAAAGGCGATCTTGTCGACGTCCGGGTGGGTGACGATGGCCGCTCCCGTGTCACCCGCGCCGGTCACGATGTTCACCACGCCCGGCGGCAGGTCGATGTCACGCATCAGTTCCGCGAGCTTGAGTGCGGTGAGCGGCGTCGTCTCCGCCGGCTTGAGTACCACGGTGTTGCCGCACGCGAGGGCCGGCGCGATCTTCCACGCCGCCATCAGGAGCGGAAAATTCCACGGAATGATCTGGCCTGCGACGCCCAACGCGACCGCGCGTCGACCCGGGAATGCGTACTCGAGCTTGTCCGCCCAGCCCGCGTAGTAGAAGAAGTGCGCAGCCGCGAGCGGGACATCGACATCGCGCGATTCGCGAATCGGCTTGCCGCCATCGAGCGACTCGATCGCCGCGAATTCGCGTGCGCGTTCCTGCAGAGCGCGCGCAATGCGGTAGAGGTACTTGCCGCGCTCGGCGGGACGCAGCTTCGACCAGATGCGCGTGTACGCATTGCGCGCGGCGGCGACCGCGCGATCGACATCGCCTTCGTCGGCCTTCGCGACCCGCGCCAGCGTCACAGCGCGAGCGGGATTGATCGTGTCGAAGTACTGCCGCTTACGCGGCGCCACGAACTCGCCACCGATGTAGAGCTCGTACTGCGGGTCGATGCGCACGTGATCCGTGCTCTCCGGCGCCGGCGCGTACTTCCAGGCGGTCTCGAACTGCAGCTTTACATCCGGGCGAGACATGTTCAGTCCTTGGAAAAGTAGTCGGCGGATTGGTAGACGCCGGTGCGCTGCTTCACGATCTGCATCAACAGATCGTTCGCCAGGCTGCTCGCGCCGAACCGGAACAAGTCGGGGGTCAGCCAGCCTTCGCCCAGGGTCTCGCGCAGCATCACCAGGTACTGGATTGCAAGCTTCGCCTTCGAGATGCCACCGGCCGGCTTCATGCCGACGCGCCGGCCGGTCGCGTAGTAGTGATCGCGAATCGCGAGCAGCATGACCAGCGTCACCGGGAGGGTCGCAGCGGGCTGAATCTTGCCGGTCGACGTCTTGATGAAATCCGCTCCCGCATTGATGGCGAGAACGCTGGCGCGACGCACGCGATCGAGCGTGCCGAGCTCGCCGGTTTCGAGAATCACCTTGAGATGCGCTTGCCCGCAGGCTTCCTTGACCGCGACGATCTCGTCGAACACGCGCTGATAGTCGCCCGCAAGAAATGCACCGCGCGAGATCACCATGTCGACCTCGTCCGCGCCTTCCGCCACGGCGACGCGCACGTCTTCGAGCTTGACGCTGAGCGGCGCCATCCCGCTGGGAAACGCGGTGGCGACGGATGCGACCTTGATGTCGTCGTGTCCCGCGAGCGCCTGGCGCGCCACTTTGACCATGGTCGGATATACGCAGACCGCGGCGACGTGCGGCAGATCAGGCACCGCATCGTGCAGATGCATCGCCTTCTGACACAGCTGCCGCACCTTGCCGGGCGTGTCCTGACCCTCGAGCGTGGTCAGGTCGATCATGCTGAGCGCGAGCTTCAGGGCGTGGATCTTGGCGTCCTTCTTGATGCTGCGCGTGCCGAGGCGGGCCACGCGCTCTTCCACGCCCACTTCGTCGACCGGCGTCACCCGATCGAGCACGGGGAGGTGTGGGGTCCACGATTTGACGGCAACTTGCATGCTGGTCACGTGAGGTCGAGAAGCGCCGTCTCAAGGGCGAGCTCGATCATCTGATCGAACGAGGTCTGGCGCTCGTCCGTCGACAGGCGCCGGCCGCTGTAGATCTCATCGCTCACGGTGCAGATCGCAAGGGCTTCGGCACCAAACTCAGCGGCGAGGGTGTAGATCCCCGCGGCTTCCATTTCGACGCCGAGGATATTGTACTTCTTCATCACCTCGAACATTTCCGGCTCGGGCGTGTAGAAGAGGTCGGCAGAGAAGAAGTTGCCGACCTGCACCGGGATCTTCCTTTCCTCTGCCACCCGCACGCACTCGCGCAACAGCCGAAAGCTCGCGAGGGCGGCGAGATCATAGCCCCCGAAGCGCATGCGATTCACGCCCGAGTCGGTCGAGGCGCCCATGGCAACGACAATGTCGTTGAGCTTCACCGTCGGGAGAACACTCCCGCAGCTGCCCACGCGTATCACGCGCTTGACCCCGAACTCGACCAGCAATTCATGGCAGTAGAGCGAGGCGGAAGGAATCCCGATGCCGTGGGCCTGCAAGGAGATCGGCCGACCGCGATACTCGCCGGTGAACCCGTACATAGCGCGCACGTCGTTGACACGCCGGGCGTTCTTCAGGTGACGCTCAGCGATGTATTGAGCGCGCAACGGATCGCCGGGCATGAGAACAGTGCTCGCGAAGTCACCATCTTTGGCGTTGAAGTGCTTGGATCCCATGGGTTAGTGCCGCAATGGTCGCATGCGCGCGAAATGGACGCCGGATCGGCGTGTTGGCCGGGGTTTCGAGGACGCGCTGATTGTACCCAAGATGATATCCGCATTGTATTGGCCGTGATTTTTCCACTGGCCGTCAACCGCTGCGGTGCCCGGCGCGTGAAAGCAAGCACTGAAGTAATGCCGCAGCGATCGATGATCGTGCAGTGCGCCTGATGAAGACGCGAGCGACGCCTGTGCCGCGCCGTTTTGTCCTAGATTCGGCAATGAGTTACTGGGTATACTCGCGCGCCGCTTCGACACGCGCACGCGTCACGTGTCGAAATCCACGCCGTGAAGGGATGACGACGCGCAAGCCGTACAAGTTGTCAACAGAATCTTGTGCGGTTTGTTGCACGACGACACTCATAGTCGCGTTCGGGCTGGTTCACAAAGGTTGTTTGCAGGGGGCTCTGCCATGACAACGACACGTCTCTCGTTCGGATCTTCTTTTGGCAAGCGCGCGGCGGTCCTCTTCGGGACTGCCCTGATCGCAGGCACGGGTTCTGCATTGGCGCAGGAGTCGACCGGCCCAGGCACGCTCGAGGAACTCGTTGTTACTGCGCAACGACACGAGCAGAAATTCCAGGACGTGCCGATCTCGGTGTCGGCAATCTCCGGCGAGCGGCTCGCCGCCATGTTCGAGGGCGGTGACGACATCCGGGCGCTGGCGACACGCGTGCCGAGTCTCTATGCCGAATCGTCCAACGGACGCCTGGCGCCGCGCTTCTACATTCGCGGCCTGGGCAACACCGATTTCGACCTGGCGGCGTCGCAGCCCGTCTCGATCATCGTCGATGATGTTGTGCTGGAGAACGTGGTCCTGAAGAGCTTCCCGCTGTTCGATATCGATCGGGTGGAAGTGTTCCGAGGTCCTCAGGGCACCTTGTTCGGCCGTAATACGCCCGCGGGCATCGTCCAGTTCGCTACCAAGAAACCGAAATCAGGCTTCGACGGCGACTTCGGTGTGTCCTACGGTGAGCTCGGCATGACAACGGTGGAAGGGGCGATCGGCGGCGGCTCGGACCGGGTTTCCGGGCGCGTGTCGGTCCTCTATCACGAGCGCGGCGACTGGATCGACAACAACTCTCCAGTTCTCGGCTGCCGACACTCCGACTGGGAAGGATGCGATGGGTGGCTTCGAGGAATACGCCTATCGCGCACAGCTCCTGCTCTCACCGAGTGACGACCTGAGCTTCCTCTTCAACATCCACGGCCGCGAAATGAGCAACGGCACGGCCGCGATCTTCCGCGCCAATGTTCTCGGGCCGGGGAGCGATGGCTTCAATTCCAACTACGATCGCGATTCCGTGACCTTTGACGAGGGTGGTAATAACCCGCAGGAGGCCAGCGGACTCGGTGCCTCGCTCAAGATCGACTGGACCTTCGGCAACCACATCACGCTCACGTCCGTCTCCGCCTGGGAGTCGACGGACGACAAGAGCGAGGGCGACATCGATGGCGGCTTCGGCGCCGATTTCCTGGGGACTCGGTCGCGAAGGGCCGTGCCCGCCGGGCCACCAGCCGGGCCAGACGCTGCATTCCATTCCCCTCGCATAGTCGCAGGACGGCATCGACGATCTCGATCAGTACACCCAGGAAATTCGCTTCGCCCAGCAGGCGACCGACGCGGTGTTCTGGCAGGGAGGCGTCTATTATTTCGACTCCAAGTTCCCGTCACCACCTTCCCGTTCTTCGTGCCGCCGACGACGGTCGAGCACAAGAACACCGCCTGGGCCGCGTTTGCTCACGTGAGCGTGGATGTCACCGATGCGTGGAACATCACCGGCGGCGTGCGCTATACGGATGACGACAAGGATTTCAGGGTGATCGCAACTCCCTGCTCGTTCCACCCGTTGCAGCCCGTCTCCGTCTCGGACAGCAAGTTCAGCTGGGATCTGAGTGCGCTGTACAAGGTCAATGATGGCTTCAGCGTCTACGGCCGCGTTGCCGATGGTTTCCGGGCGCCCACCATCCAGGGACGTGACGTTGCATTCGGCGGGGCAGCCATCGACTGCGGACTCCGAGACGATCACCTCCGGGGAGATCGGGTTCAAGTCGGAGCTCGCCGGCAATCGCGTGCGCTTGAGCGGCGCGGTGTTCTACTACGAGATCAAGGACCAGCAGTTGTCGGCCATTGGCGGCGGCGGCAACTTCGTGCAGCCTGGTGAATGCCGACAAGGGCACCGGCATGGGTTTCGAGATCGAGGGCGAGTTCCGGCCGACGGATAACCTCGAGTTCACGCTGGGCTACAGCTACGTCGACACCGAGCTCGAGGACAACACGCTCGTGGTTCCGCCGTGCGGTTCAGGGCTCTGCACTGTGACCGACCCGCTCGATGCCGGCGGCAACGCGATCATCGATGGCAATCCCTTCCCGCAGGCGCCGAAGTACATCGCTACAGTGACGGCGCGCTATGGAGTACCGATCGGGAACGGCGAGCTCTTCTTCTATACCGACTGGGCGTTCCAGGGCGAGACCAACTTCTTCCTCTACGAGTCGCAGGAGTTCAAGAGCGACAGCAGCTTCGAGGGTGGAGCGCGGATCGGCTACGCGTTCAACCAGGGGCAATACGAGCTGGCTGTCTACGGACGCAACATCACGGACGAGGAAAACGTGAAGGGCGGGATCGACTTCAACAACCTCACCGGCTTCGACAACGAGCCGCGCGTGGTTGGCGTCTCCTTCAACGCGCACTTCTGATCTGCACAGCGCTCCTGCCCGGCTCTTCACGCGCAGTGAAGAGCCGGGCAGGGGAGCGATTCCATCATCCCAGCTTGGGAATCGGTCGCGGCCAGACCTTTTGCTTGATCTCGTCCGGCACGAAGCTGTGCGCGGCGGCGAGGTCGTTGAGTCGGTTGAACTCCGCCTCGGTGAAGTCGAGATCCCGCGCGAGCACCTCGTATTCATGGGTGAGATCGATGCCGAAGAGGCTCGGGTCGTCGGAATTGATCGAGCAGTCGACGCCCGCCGCCATGAACTTGCGAATCGGATGATCCTTGATCGAGGGCACCGAGCTCGTGAGCCAGTTGCTCGTGGGGCAGAGCTCGAACAGCACGCGTTTCTCGCGCGCCAGCTGCATGACCGACGGGTCGCGCACCGTGAAGATGCCGTGACCGATCCGCTCCGCGCCCAGTTCCGCGATCGCCATGCGCACGTGCGCCGGCGCGTCCACCACGTTGTCCTCGCCGCAATGGGTAGTGAATCGCAGCCCCGCCTTGCGCGCCTTGTCGATCAGCGGCGCGAAACGCCGCAGCGCGAAGCCGATGTCGCGATCCGCGAAGTCGATGCCGACGAAGCTGGCTTTGTGCTCGATGATGAAGTCCATGGTATCGGCGGCCTGCGCGTCGGTGCAGAACCTTGCGTACGATGCCGATCAGGCCGATCGACGATGTCCGGATGGCGCGCGCGCTCGACGCCGCGCAGGATGGAGCGGTGAATTTTCTCGAAGTCGAGAGCCGGATGGGGTTCCGCGATGAAGTCCGGCGAGTAGCGCAGCTCGAGAATGCGGATGTTCTGACTGCGGCCAGTCTTCGCAGGCCTCGAACGTGAGGCGCTCGATCGCCTCCTGCGAGCCCCACATTGCCTGGATGCGGCCGAACTTGACGAGTGCCACGCTCAAGTTGCGCATCGGCTCGGTGATGAGCCAGTCGCGACGGAACACCGCCGGATCGGCGGGCACCTCGATGCCGAGCGTCGCTCCCACCTCGCGGATCGTTTGCGGACGGAAACAGCCCTCGAGATGACAATGAAGCTCGACTTTTGGCAACGTGTGGACGTTCATCTTTCGGCCGTGTCTCTCGTTCGACGGAGATTGGAATGAAACACTACTCGACTTTGCGCTGCCGCGCGCGCCTGGTGCTGTTCGTGTGCGCCAGCATTTTCGCAACCGCCTGCTCGGCTGCGACCGGCGTCGATCTCATCGTCAACGGCGACTACGTCGTGACCATGGACGGGGACAAACCGGTGATCGAGCAGGGCGCGGTCGCGGTCAAGGACGGGATGATCGTCGCGGTCGGTGCGCGCGATGACATCGCCGGCAAGTACCACGCGAAGCGAAACGCTCGCGGGCAAGGATCGCATCGTGCTGCCCGGCCTCATCAACGGACACACCCACGCGGCCATGACCCTGCTGCGTGGGATCGCCGACGATCGCGAACTGATCGACTGGCTGCAAAACTATATCTTCCCCACCGAAGTGCGCTTCGTCGATCCCGAATTCGTGCGCATCGGCACCGAGCTCGCCTGCTGGGAAATGATCCGCGGCGGCACCACCACGTTCGTCGACATGTACTACTTCCCAGATAGCGTCGCGCAAGTCGTGGAGCGCTGCGGGCTGCGTGCGCTCGTCGCATCTTCCGTGATCGACCAGAAGAGTCCCGACGCCGCGGATGCGGCGGAAGGGCTGCGCCGTGCCGGTGAATTCGTCCAGCGCTGGAAGGGCAAGAACAACCGCGTGATGCCGATCGTCGGCGCGCACGCGATATACACGGTCAAGCCCGAGCAGCTCAAGCAGCTGCGTGCGCTGGCGCTCGAGCTCGGTGTGCCGATCAGCATTCACGTCTCCGAATCCCGCTTCGAAATCGATTACAGCCAGAAGAACTTCGGCAAGACACCGGTACAGCACCTGGAGGCCCTCGGGTTCTTCGCAGGGCCGACGATCGCCGCGCACGTGGTGTGGCCCACGGATGCGGACTATCGCGATCCTCGCGCGCGCCACGTCGGCGTGATCCACAACCCGAGCTCGAACATGAAGATTTCCTCGGGCACCTCTCCCGTGACCGCCATGCTGAAGGCGGGCGTTGCGGTCGGACTCGGTACCGATGGAGCCGCCACCAACAATGATCTCGACATGTGGGAGGAAATGCGCCTCGCGGCGTTCCTGCAGAAGGTGTCGACCATGGATCCGAAGGTGGTCCCGGCGGCAACGGCGCTGCGCATGGCGACGGCGGGCGGTGCCGAGGCGATTGGCCTCGGCGACAAGATCGGTTCGCTGACGCCGGGCCGGCGCGCGGACCTCATCCAGGTCTCGCTCGCCGATCCGCATTTCACGCCGCTCTACGATGTGATCTCGCATCTCGTCTATGTCGCTCACGAGCAGGATGTCGCGAGCGTGGTGGTCGAAGGCAAGGTGCTGATGCGCGATGGCGAGGTGCTGACGGTCGATACCGCGCGCGTGCGCGCGGAGGCGAATGCGCTCGCCGCCAAAATCAAGGCCGCGGTGCTGGATCAGCCCAGGAAGCCGGTGCCGTAATCCATCGGCTCGAGATCGAAGAAGCCCGCCAGGCTCTGCCCGATGTCGGCAAAGGTCGCGCGCTTGCCGAGCGAGCCCGGCGTGACGTTGCGTCCGTAGGCGAGCACCGGAATGTGCTCGCGCGTGTGATCGGTCCCCGCCCACGTCGGATCGCAGCCGTGGTCCGCACTCAGCATGAGGACATCCTCGTCGCCCAACCGGTCGAGCAACTCGGGGAGCCGCGCGTCGAACTGCTCGAGCGCGCGCGCGTAACCTTCGACATCGCGCCGGTGACCGTAGAGCGTGTCGAAGTCGACGAAGTTGCTGAACACGAAACAGCGATCCTGCGCGCTATCGAAGGCTTCGAGCGTCACATCGAACATCGCATCGTTCCCGAACGCGTGCACCTCCCGCGAGATGCCCCGGTGCGCAAAGATATCGGGGATCTTGCCGATGCCGATCACCTCACCGCCACTCGCGACCAGCTTGTCGAGCACGGTGGGCGAGGGCGGCGGCACCGCGTAGTCGTGGCGGTTGCCGGTGCGCGTGAAATCCCTGGGTGAACTGCCGACGAAGGGTCGCGCGATGACCCGCGCGATGCGATAGGGATCGACCAGCCGGCGCGCGATCAGGCACAGGTCGAGCAGACGCTCGAGCCCGAAGGTTTCCTCGTGCGCGGCAATCTGGAACACGCTGTCCGCGGACGTGTAGACAATCGGCTTGCCGGTGCGCATGTGCTCTTCGCCGAGCCTCGCGATGATCTCGGTGCCCGAGGCCTGGCAATTGCCGAGCACGCCCGGGAGGCGCGCCTCCTTGATCAGATCTTCCAGCAACGACGGCGGAAACGAGTTCTCGGCGTCCCGGAAGTAGCCCCACTCGTAGAGCACGGGCACGCCCGCCATTTCCCAGTGGCCGCTCGGCGTGTCCTTGCCGGTGCTGAGTTCCTCGGCGTAGCCGTACGCACCGATGACGCTCGACGTTGGTTCGCAACGCCGGCCGGAAAGTGACCGCAGCTTTCGCGGGCCGCGTGCAGAAGGCCCAGGCGGGCGAGATTGGGAATCTTGAGTGGGTTGCCGGCGCGGGCGCGATAGGCGGCAATGTGCCCGAGCGTGTTCGAGCCCGCATCGCCGAAGCGCTCCGCGTCAGGCGCGGCGCCGATGCCGAACGAATCCAGGACCAGGACCACCGCTCGCTTCATCGTAGGCTCGGAGGAGTCGTATAGGCTTTCATTCAGCGACTCACCGCTTCAGATCAGCAGGCTCACGATCGAAGCAGACATCAAGTTGGCCATGGTACCGGCCAGCATGGCGCGAATGCCGAGGCGCGCGAGCTCATCGCGCTTGTTGGGCGCGAGCGCCCCGATGCCGCCAATCTGTATCCCGATGGAACTGAAATTGGCGAAGCCGCACAAGGCGAAGGTGGCGATGATGTACGAACGGTCGGTAATCACGTCCTTCAGCGGGCCGAGCTGCGAGAAGGCCACCAGCTCATTCAGCGTCATGCGCGTGCCCAGCAGATTTCCCACTTGCAGACAGTCCTGCCAGGCCACGCCGATAACCCAGGCGATGGGCGCGAACAGGTAACCAAAAATCTGTTGCAGGCTGGACGGGAAAGTACGCGAAGCCGATTGTTCGCGAGCCCATCGTGAATGCCGCCCAGAATTCCGTTGGCGAGAAATACCAGCGCCACGAAGGAGATCAGCATGGCGCCGACGTTGACGGCCAGGCCCAGGCCGTCGCTCGTGCCGCGGGCGATCGCGCCCAGGAAGTTCTGACTCTTCTCCTCTTCGCTGCGATGCAGTTCGACGCGGCCGGCGGTTTCCGGCTGTTCGGTCTCGGGCACGAGCATCTTGGAAATCAGCAGAGTGCCCGGGGCGGTCATGATCACCGCGGTCAGGATGTGCTTGGGCTCGATGCCGAACGCTATATACGCTCCCATGATTGCGCCGGAAACGTGAGCCATACCGCTGGTCATGATGGTCATCAGCTCCGAACGCGTGAGCCGCGGCAGATACGGACGGATCGTGAGCGGCGCTTCCGTCTGGCCCATGAAGATGCTGGCCGCCACGTTCAGTGATTCGGCGCCGCTCGCGCCCATCAGGGCAGTCATCGCCCGCGCCGCCCACTTGATGATGAACTGCATCACTCCGATGTGATACAGGATGGCGAAGAACGCGGCGATGAAGATGATCGTCGGCAGCACGGTGAACGCGAGGAAGAAGACGTTGCTCCGGAAGCAGGAAAGTCAACGCGCCAGTGGCCTTCTCCGCGGCCAGGTCGTGAACGGCGACCGGCGTTGGCCTTTCAGCCAGCGGGCCGAAGACAAAGCGTGCTCCTGCGTATGAGAAGTTCAGCAACCACTTCACGCCCTCTCCGGCGACTTCAAAAACGCGTCGCCCGAACTCGAACTTCAGCACGAGAACGGCAAAGACGAACTGCAGGCCCAATCCCCAGGCCACGGTTTTCAGCCGAATCGCACGGCGATTGGTGGAAAAGAGCCACGCCGCGCCAAGCATGACAACAAGGCCGACGATGCCGGTCAGGTGCATCTGGCGATGCCCACCACGCCCATTATGATTCTCATTGGTTGTGCCTGTTCACCTGCTGACGCAGCTAATTTACTACGCCGAGTTTTTGGATCTCAGCGTCGAAGAGCGTTTCGTGAAGAGCCAGCATCGCGCGCTTGTGATCACTTCGACCTCGCCCGCGGATTTGATTCGAGCGGTTCGCGGCCTATCGTCCGCCGCAGGTCGAAAAGTGGATCGATCGCGCAGCCTCGTAGGGTTCATGTGGGCAAAATGCCGCGTTGCACTCATTGCCTGTCGGAGTGCGGCAGACCGGTCGCCATGCGCATACAGCGCGAAACCTGAGCGCATCAGCGCGGTCTCAGCCTCGGGCACGTGCGTAGATTTCGAGTGCAGATTCACACTGCCTGGCGGCCGATTTCGGCTATCGTTCGCTACTGAATATCAAGAGGGCGAGACATCATGATGAGAGCGATTTCATCCCTGCTGCTGTTGGCTGTTACGGGTATCGCTCTCGGCCAGACTCAGCCGCCGCAGGAGCTGCCACCACCAACGCAACCGGCGCAGCAGTCGCAACCCCAACCCGCGCAACAGGCCGCGCCGGAGGCGCCGGATCAGGTCCTGCCGCCGGGCGCCGAGCCAACACCAGGTGCGGCACCACAAGTCCCGTCGCTGCAGACGATCGAGAGTGAGGAGAGTCCGGCATGGACACGGACGTTGGAGCGTATCGCCAGCGGCGTCGTGTCAATCCAGGTCGATGAGGTACGCGCCTTCGACACGGAGTGGAACACATCCGCACAGGCCACCGGTTTCGTCGTGGACGCGAAACGAGGTCTCATCCTGACCAATCGCCATGTCGTGACTCCAGGACCGGTGACTTCGCAGGCGACTTTCCTCAATCGCGAGGAAGTGCAGCTCTACCCCGTATATCGCGATCCGGTGCATGACTTCGGTCTGTATCACTACGACCCGCAGAAGCTGCGTTTCATCAAGCCGACGGAGCTGCCGCTCTATCCGGAAGGGGCGCAGGTCGGGCGCGAGATCCGGGTCATCGGCAATGATGCCGGCGAGCAGATCTCCATCCTCGCGGGCACGCTCGCGCGCCTGGATCGCGATGCGCCGAACTACGGCGTCGGCAAGTACAACGACTTCAACACTTTCTATCTGCAGGCAGCCTCGAGCACTTCGGGCGGCTCCTCGGGTTCTCCGGTCGTCGATGTCAATGGCCGCGTCGTCGCGCTCAATGCCGGTGGCAGCACCGGCGCAGCGTCGAGTTTCTACCTGCCACTCGCGCGCGTGCAGCGTGCTTTGCGGCTGATCCAGGAAGGCAAGTCGGTCACGCGCGGGACGCTCCAGGCCGTATTCCAGTACACGCCTTACGATGAAGTGCGACGCCTCGGACTGAAACCCGAGACCGAAGCCCAGATGCGCGCGGCGTTTCCGAAGCTCACGGGAATGCTGGTCGTGACTGAAGTTCAACCCGGTTCACCCTCCGAAGGCGTGCTCGAGCCGGGCGATGTCATCGTGCGTCTGAACGGCAAGCCGATTGCGGAGTTCGATCCGCTCGAGCAGGTGCTGGATGAAAACGTCGGCAATCGCGTGGAGATGGAAGCCCAGCGCGGTGGCCAGCCGATCAAGATGGATCTGCAGGTGCAGGATCTGCATTCGATCACACCGGCCGAGTACATCGAGTTCGGCGAGGCGGTGGTCCACGAGCTCTCCTACCAGCAGGCGCGACACTTCAACATGCCGGTGCGCGGCGTCTATATCGCTAATCCCGGCTATGTGTTTGGCTCGGTTGCTGTGCCGCGCGGTGCGGTGATCCAGAGCGTTAACGGCAAGCCGATGGAATCGCTCATCGACTTCGAGCGCGTGGTGACGGCGCTGGGTGAGGGCGAGCGCGCGACGGTGCGCTTCTTTACGCTGGACGACCCGCGCGGGCAGCAGTGGCGCGTCATCCGCATGGATCGCGACTGGTTCCCGGCACGCAAGTGCCAGCGTGACGACAAGATCGGAACCTGGCCCTGCCAGGATCTGCCGCAAGCTCCCCCGGCGCCTGTACCGGAGCCGGCTTCGACGTTTTTCGCACCACAGGGCGATGCGCGCCTGGACCGCGTCGCGCCCTCACTGGTGCTGGTCAACTTCGATATGCCTTATTCGGTCTCGGGGGTCACCGAGCGCAACTACCACGGCACGGGCCTCATCATCGACGCGGCGCGCGGCCTGATCGTGACCGACCGCAACACCGTGCCAGTGTCGATTGGCGACGTTCGCCTGACGTTTGCCGGGACCGTGGAAGTGCCGGGTAAGGTCGTGTTCATCCACCCACTGCACAATCTTGCCGTCGTGTCCTACGACCCGAAGCTCATTGGTGAAACGCCGGTGCGCAGCGCCAAGCTCAACACCACCGCGCTCAAACCGGGCGATGACGTCTGGGTGATCGGGCTGCGAGCCGATCACAAGGTCATGTCACAGGCCACGCAGGTCGCATCCGTTGACGCGACGTCCTATCCGTTGTCGCGGACGCTGCAATTCCGCGATACGAATCTCGAGACCGTCAGCCTGGTCAATCCGCCCACGGATTTCGACGGCGTGCTGGTGAACAAGGGTGGCGAGGTCGTTTCGCTGTGGTCGAGCTTCGCTTTCGAGGCGGGTCGCGAACTGCAGCAGGAGAACAAGGGCATACCGGCCGACCTGGTGGCTGAAATGATTCCGGCTGTGACCCAGGGGCAGCCGCTGTACTCGTTCGAAGCGGAATTCCTGCCGATACCGCTCGCTGCGGCGAGCAAGCTGGGGCTGAGCCGTCAGTGGATGGAGAGCCTCGAAAAGCACGACCCGACCCGCCGCCAGGCACTGGCCATCACGCGCTTGGTAGCTGGCTCCCCTGCAGCAGATGCTCTGCAGCCGGGCGACCTGCTGCTGGCGGTCGACGGCAAGGCGGTGAATCGCTTCCGCGAGGTCGAGCGGGCGGTGCAGAAGGGCCAGGTCAACGCGACCATCTGGCGTAACGGCGAGGAGCGCACCGTGCCAGTCGACACGGTGGCTCTCGACGGCCAGGATCTCGACCGGGTACTGATCTGGGCGGGTGCGACGCTGCAAGCGCCCCACCGGGCGATGGCTGCGCAGCGTGGGATCGCACCGCGGGGAGTATTCGTTGCGTATTTCTATTACGGATCACCGGCAACGCGATACGGCCTCTATGCGGGCCGGCGCATCGTCGCCGTGGACGGCCAGCCGACGCCTGATCTGGACAGTTTCGTAAAGGCCGTCGCCGGTCGCGAGGATCGCGCGTCACTGCGACTCAACACGATTACCTGGAACAACGCCGTCGAGGTCATCACCCTCAAGCTCGACCAGCATTACTGGCCCGCCTATGAGCTGCGACGTGGCGAGACGGGGTGGACCCGCACCGCTCTGGAGTGAACCTGTCAGCCGAAGACGGGCGCCGTGCGGTCTTTGAAGTAACCGAAGAACCTAACTCCGTGGCGCCCCACCGGCCGGCCGCGGTCGATATCCGTCGCGCCCTCGCAACGCCTGCGCTTGAGAGGCCCGACAAGCACGCTGGCGACAAGTAAAGCTATCATTTCCCTCATGCGTGCGAGCCAGAGCGAAATCGAGGCGGCAGTCGAGGCGTTGCGGGCGGGCGACTTGGTCGCCTTCCCCACTGAGACCGTCTATGGCCTGGGGGCGAACGCCTCCAACCCCGCGGCTGTGCGCAAGATCTTTGCCGCAAAGGGGCGGCCCGCGAGTCACCCCCTGATCGTTCACCTGGACAGCATCCGCTATCTGCATCGATGGGTCAGGGAGGTCCCCGAGGCCGCCGAGAAGCTCGCGGCGCGTTTCTGGCCGGGCGCCCTCACTCTCGTGCTGCCGAAAGCAGCCAGCGTTCTGAACGTCGTCACAGGTGGACAGGACACGGTGGCGATTCGCGTTCCCGTCCCACCCCATGGCACAGCAGCTCCTGACGGCGTTTGGCGGGGGACTCGCGGCGCCTTCCGCGAACCGGTACGGACACATCAGTCCTACACGTGCCGAGCACGTGCGCGATGAGCTGGGCGACGCTGTGCGCGTGGTGCTCGATGGGGGCGAATGCACGGTTGGAATCGAATCGACGATCGTGGCCTGTACGCCGGGCGGTGTGCGCTTGCTGCGGCCAGGGTCTGTCACGTTGAGTCAGCTGCGCAGTGTGGTGGGCGAGATCTTGACTGAGCAGACGGCCGAGGCACCGCGCGTGCCTGGCAGCGCTGGCTCGCACTACGCTCCCACGACGGCGCTCGAGATCGTGTCGGGCGATGCGCTGGAGACTCTGGCCGGCCAATACAACGATCGCGGCGAGCG
Source organism: uncultured Gammaproteobacteria bacterium (assembly GCA_963705495.1). Classification (GTDB taxonomy): domain Bacteria; phylum Pseudomonadota; class Gammaproteobacteria; order Steroidobacterales; family Steroidobacteraceae; genus DATBVX01. The sequence continues at coordinate 29,538 of CAVPJQ010000018.1, forward strand.
CGTCGCGGTGCTGGCGCTGCGCCTGCCGCTGAAGACGCTAAAGCTCGCCACGTGGATCAACGCCGGGCGCCGGCCGCAGCAATACGCGCACGATCTGTACGCGCACCTGCGCACGCTCGACAAAGCGGGTTGCGCGAGAATCCTGGTGCAGGAGCTGCCGGCAGATGAGCGCTGGGACGCGGTGAGCGACCGGCTGCAAAAGGCTGCTGCCAAGGCCGCCGTTCCCGAATCAGAACCGAACGCGTCCGGCGCGCTGACCTAGCGGACAGCCCGAAAAGAACGGGCTCAGGGAAACACCGACCAGCCAGGACCGCTCGATGAATGGAGCGGCTCCTGCTCCTTAGTCCGCCGCGACGGTTCGATCCGCAGCCCACTCGCGCAACGCCTCGATTCGCTCGGCCATTACACGAGACAGGGGACTCGTAGCCTGGATCTCCCGGAGTATGTGCGCCGCTGAAGGCTGCTGCTGGGTGGCGTTCGCATTGTAGAGCGCAGAAACCACGGCTTGCTCAAGCTCGGCGCCCGAAAAGCCGTCGCTGGCTGCGCAGAGGCGCTGGAGCTCTGCGGGTGAGAGACTCAGCCCGCGCCGATTGGCGTGAATCGCCAGGATCTCCTGGCGCACGGCGCTCGGCGGCAGATCGACGAAAAAGATCTCATCGAACCGTCCCTTGCGGATCAGCTCCGGTGGCAGCGTCGCGATATCGTTCGCGGTGGCTACCACGAAGACTGGTGATTTCTTCTCCGCCAGCCAGGTGAGGAAGGTGCCGAGCGCGCGACGCGAGGTGCCGCCGTCTCCGTCTCCGCTACCGGTCGCGATCCCTTTCTCGATCTCGTCGATCCACAGCACACACGGTGCCATCAGCTCGGCAGTACGCAATGTGTCGCGCAGGTTGCGCTCCGACTCGCCGTGCCACTTGTTGTACACGGCGCCGAAATCCAGACGCAGGAGCGGTGTGGCGAAGATGCCCGCTGCCGCCCGGGCCGCAAGACTCTTGCCGCAGCCTTGCACACCCAGGAGCAACAAACCTTTAGGTGCCTCGAGATTGGGCGCGCTGCCGTCGAATGCGGGCTTGCGCTGATGGAGCCACGCCTTGAGCCGCGCCAGTCCGCCCACATCGGCAAATTTCGCCGTGTCGTGCACGTAGCTGAGAACACCGCTCCGATTGAGGAGCTCGTACTTGGCCTGCATGATGCCCGGCAGGTCGACCGTCGACAGCGCACCATCGTCGAAGATCGCCTTACGCGCCAGGCGGCGCGTATCACTGGTCGTAAGACCGTTGAGGTTTTCGACCAGCAGATCGAGGGCCGTCTGATCGGCCTTGACCTGGCGGCCCGGATTGGTCTTCAGCCACTCCCGCGCGACTTCCTGGACCAGTGCGCGGCGCTCGTCCCGATCGGGCACTGCCAGCTCGCAGCGCGCGCTGAACTGTTCCAGCTCGTGGGGCAGGGAAATCTCATCGCTCAGCAGCACCACGGTGCGTGCGACCTGCTCATAAGCGAGGCAGATGTCCTTCAGCAGGCGCACGTGAATCGGTTCGGCAAGGTAGGGATGAAAGTCGACGAGGACGTACACGCCCGCTGTGGTCGTTGCGCGAATGTGCCGGAGGATCTCGATCGGCTCCGCGTTGTGACGCTGTGGCGGGCCGAGATCGACATCGATGCGCTTCAGGCCATCGGTCACGGTCCACTCGAACATCGGCGTATGTGCGTTGCGTGCCAGCCGCACGGACAGTGACGCGAGCATCTGCAGCACGCGCGTCTCATCGCGACTCTCGATGAGGACCAGCGGGATGCGGGAGCGCAGCAGGACTTCGAGGTCGTGGCTGGCCTCGGCCTGCAAGCCTGACATCTCAGCCGCGCTCATGGACGTGGATCCGGTGCGCGCGTACGGCGCGTGTCCTGGCTCTCGGCCGGGGGCTCAGCCAGCTCGAGGGGCAGGGCGGTGGTGTCCTTGATCGCCGACATCACGATGTTCGATTCGATGGCCTGCACTCCGGGCAATTGCGCCAGACCTTCTCGCATGAAGCGCTCGTAGGCGCGTATGTCCCTCGTCACAACAATCAGCACGAAGTCGATCGCGCCCATGACCGTGAAGCACTGGGTCACCTCGGGGAGCTCGCGCACACGTTCTTCGAACGCGACGAGAGACTGTCGGCCGTGGGTCGTGAGGCGCACCTGCACGACCACCGTTACGCCGAGTCCGAGTTTCTCGCGGTCGAGCAACGCCACGCGGCGGCGGATCACGCCTTGCTGCTCCAGCAGGGAAATCCGGCGCCAGCACGGTGAGGCGGATAGCCCGACCTGGTCGGCGATCTCCCTTGTCGAGAGCGAGGCGTCGTTCTGAAGCAGGTCCAGAATCTTGAGGTCCGTCCTGTCCATCGGTGGCATTGGAACAAAACTCCCATAATGCAAATGAGTGATGGATGATTATTCCACAAGTGACGCTCTAAAGCCCAAAGAATGGTACGCAAATGCCAACAGGCATGAAATATCGTATCAGCCTTCGGAACCAGCCCATCGGCAGGTGATCGACATGGTGTTCGGCGCTCAGAGCTTTCGCAGCCACGAGAACGTCGCCTTCTTCCACGATGAGCGCAGCGGGCTCAAGGCCATCATTGCCATCCACAGCACTACTCTCGGTCCCGCTTTCGGCGGATGCCGCATGTGGCCTTACGCCACCGAAGAGCAGGCACTCGATGATGTGTTGCGGCTCTCCCGCGGCATGAGTTTCAAGAATGCGCTCGCCGGGCTGCCGTTCGGCGGCGGCAAGTCAGTCATCATCGCTGACGCGAACGCCGGCAAGAGCGAAGAGCTACTCGGATGCATTTGGCCGCGCGGTGGGAAGTCTCGGCGGTCGATACATCACGGCCGAAGACGTTGGCATCACGGAAGCGGACATCGAGATCTTCGCCCGGCACACGCGGCACGTCAGCGGACGTAAGCAGCGTGGCGTTGTCGCCGGCGGCAATCCCGCGCCCAAGACTGCCTATGGTGTCTACCTCGCGATGCGCGCTGCAATCGAGCTCAAGCTCGACCGCAGCGACTTCAAGGGACTGAGCGTAGCCATCCAGGGTGTCGGCCAGGTCGGCTACCACCTCTGCAAGCTCCTGCACAGCGCGGGTGCGTCGCTCGTGGTTGCGGACGTCAACCCGGACAATGTGCGGCGCGCTGCCGCCGAATTTGGCGCGCGCGTAGCCGCCCCTGAAAGCGTCCTGTTTGAGAGCGTCGACATCATCGCGCCCTGTGCGCTCGGCGCCGTGCTCACCACCGAGAGTGTGGAGCGGATCCATGCTCCATTCGTGGTGGGTGCGGCCAACAACCAGCTCGCGACGGATGCGGTCGGCGCCGATCTGCAACGTCGCGGCATCGTCTATGCCCCTGACTACGTGGTGAACGCCGGCGGCATCATCAGCGCCGCGCTCGAGTATCAGGGCGGGCACGAGGAAAAAGATGTCTGGGCACGGGTCAGCGGCATCTACGAGACCACGCGGTTGATTCTCATCCAGGCGCTGCGCGAGCAGCGGCCGACGAACGAAGTGGCCGATGCCATGGCCCTGAGCCGCATCACAGCGGCAAGCGATCGGACCGCCGAGCAAGCTGCGCCGCGCCTCCTGATTTCGATCTCACGCCGCCGGGCGATCCGGTTCAGCGCAGTCCCCCCTCCTGGCGCGAACCGGCCGGCGGCTTTCTTTTCGGTTTCGCTGTCCGCGGCACTTTGGCAATGTAGCCCGTCATGAGAGTCATCGTGATTGGCAGCGGCCTTCTGGGCGTGAGTACCGCCTGGGCGCTCAAGGAGCGCGGCGCAGAGGTCACGGTTCTCGACCGGGCCGACGGTCCCGCGCGCGAGACCTCGTTCGCCAATGGCGCGCTCCTTACGCCGAGCATGGCTGATCCGTGGAATTCCCCCGGGGTGTTCTGGAAGCTGCTGCGCTGGCTGGGGCGCGAAGATTCGCCGATGCTCCTGCGACCGCGGGCGCTTCCCTCGCTGATCGGCTGGGGGCTACGGTTCATTCGCTACTCCGGTCCGCGCCACTATCGGACCAACACGCTGCACAACGCCCGCCTGGCGCTCTATTCCCTGCAGGCGCTGCAGGAATTGCGCTCCGGAACACACATCGAGTACGCCGGGGCGACACTCGGCACGCTGCGTCTGTTTCGCAACGGCACGGAGCTCGAGGCTGCGCTCGGCATGGTCGCTTGGCTCGCGCAGCACGGCGTGCGCTCACGCACCCTGGATCGCGCGGCAACGGTCGCGATGGAGCCGGCACTCGCTCCCATAGGGCAACACCTCGCAGGCGCCATCTACTATCCCGACGACGAGCATGGCGATGCTTTGCGCTTTTGCGAGGGTCTTGCGCGCGAGGCCGAGGCACGGGGCGTGCGCTTTTGCTTCGGCGCCACCGTGACTGGCCTGCGGCGCGAGGGTGGACGTATCAGGAGCGTCACGGGCAGTTCCCAGAGCTGGGAGGCCGATGCCGTAGTGATCGCCGCCGGCAGCTACAGCCCGAAGCTCGTCGAGAGCCTGGGCATCAAGGTGCCGGTACAGCCGGTGAAGGGCTATTCGATTACGGTGCCGATGGATGGCGCGCGGCCCGCCCCCAGAATTCCGATCCTCGATGATGAATTGCATGCCGTTGCGGTGCCGCTGGCGGATCACATGCGCGTGGCGGGCACGGCGGAGTTTGCCGGTTTCGATCGCACAGTCACAGTGGCGCGCATCGAGAACCTTCGCTATCTCCTAGCTCGCACCTATCCGCAGATCGCGCAAGCGGCGACGCCGGAACGCACTTCATCCTGGGCGGGCCTGCGGCCGATGTCATGCGACGGAGTACCGATCATCGGCCGCACCGCCTGCGAAAACCTGTTCCTCAACACCGGTCACGGTCCGCTTGGCTGGACGATGGCTGTCGGCTCCGGGCGTGCACTTGCGGACCTGATGGTCGGGCGCACGCCGCAGATCGATCTCGCGCCATATTCCCTGCAGCGCTTCCGTTGAAATCCGCGCGCCGCGCTCTTGAAAGCGCGCGCGATTGCCCTACAATCCGCGCCTTCAGAAGGGTCAGGCCCCAGGGGCCTGGCCCTTTCGGCTTTTGACGGCGAGGAAAGCGATGAGAAATCAGCTGCAGCGTGCACGTCGGAGTGCCTTGAACGAGGCGCCGATCGATCCATTTGTTCCGGCCGAGATCGAACGGCTGGTCGCGACCTTTGGGTCGCCGCTGCTGATCCTCGACTGCGAGCGCGTGCGCGCACAGTACCGCCGGCTGGCCGCCGCTCTGCCGCGCGTCGTCCTGTACTACGCGCTGAAACCCATGCCGCATCCAGCGGTCGTTCAGGCGCTGGCAGAGCTTGGCGCGCACTTCGATCTCGCTACCACAGGGGAGATCGGCGTGGTCAAGGAGCTCGGCATCAGCGCCGAGCGCTGCATCCACACTCATCCGGTCAAGCGCGACGGTGACATTCGTGTCGCCCTCGATTTCGGTCTGCAGACTTTCGTCGCTGCCAGTGCGGACGAGATCGCCAAGTTCGAGAAGCACCGGCATCGCGCGTCGCTCCTGCTGCGGGTGTCGTTTCGCAGTCCCGATGCGGTCGTAGACCTGTCGAAAAAGTTCGGTTGCGATGCCGGGGACGTACCGGCACTCCTTCGCCAGGCGGGCCAGCTCGGAGTGCGAGTCCGCGGCTTTTCGTTTCACGTCGGCTCGCAGGCCGCGGATCCGGCGAAGTACGTCGAAGCGATCCGGGTCTGCGCGCGACTGATGAAAGAGGGTGAAGCTGCCGGACACGGGCCCTTCGATACGCTCGACATCGGCGGCGGATTCCCCGTTCCCTATCGCACGCCGGTGCCTGAAATCGAAGCGTTCTGTGACCCGATCAATCAGGCGCTGGAAGCTGTGCCCGCGGCAGTGCGAATCATCGCGGAGCCGGGCCGCTTCATCGTGGCCCCCGCGGGTATCGGTGTCGCGACCGTCATGGGCAGGGCACAGCGACAGGGACGCTGGTGGTACTACCTCGACGACGGCGTCTATGGCCTGTTCAGCGGGCAGCACTACGAACACGCGTCCTACCCGATCACGAGCCTCGGGCGCAGCTGGTCGCGTCGAGCCGGCAGTGCTAGCCGGCCCGACCTGCGACAGCATCGACGTGATCGACGATCAGGTCGAGCTTCCGCGGCTGCAGAATGGCGATCTCGTCGTGGCGCACGTCATGGGCGCCTACACGTGGGCCACTGCGTGTGAGTTCAATTTCTTCCCGAAGCCCACCGTGGTTGTCGTCAATGCCCGACCGGGCGAAACCGGGACCGTCGTCACGATGCCACGCTGAACCGCTTGGCTTTTGCGCGGTCATCGGTATGATCGCGGCCGTTAGTCGAGCGGAGCAGACGTTGAGAATCAAAGCAGATACTTGCTGGCGAGCACGTCGGGAGCGAGAGTTGCGACCTCGGCCGCCGTCAATTTCTTGTGCACGCTGCACGCGTCGCACCGCTCGTCGCGCTCGCGCCCCTGCCGTTGCGCGCGGTCGCAGGCGCGCTGCCCTCGCGCGAGAAGGCTTGCTCGCTGACGCTCTACAACACGCACACACGCGAGTCGCTGTGTGCAACCTATCGCGTCGGATCGGAGTTCGACACTGACGCCTGGCGCGTTTCAGCCACCTGCTGCGCGATCATCGCGACGGAACCGTGAAGGCGATCGATCCGTCACTGTTCGATATTCTGCATGACGTGGCTTCGAGACTCGGCGTCGATCCGCATTTCGAAGTGATCTCCGGATATCGTTCTCCCGCCACCAACGCGATGCTCCATGAGCGCAGCTCAGGCGTGGCGAGTCACAGCCTGCACTGGACGGCAAGGCGATCGACGTGCGCCTCGCGGGTGTCAACACGCGGCACCTGTTCGACGCGGCGCTCAAGCTCGGCCGTGGCGGCTGCGGCTACTACGGCAAATCCGACTTCGCACATCTCGATACCGGTCGCGTGCGTCACTGGGGCGCTTAAGAGGTGCCGGGTTTAAGTTATTTAGTTATCGGTCCGGCGGTCGGCGGGATAACTAAATAACTTAAACCCGGCACCTCTACGCGCGGTCTAAACCCGGCACCTCTACGAACCGCTCTTGCGGCTGGCCCGCAGCAGTTCCGCCAGCTTCTCATCGTGCCCGTAAATGTCCGGGGAGAAATACATCTCTCCCTTCTCGTCCGCGATTGCCGTGCCATACACGATGAAGACGCGCAGCGGTTGCTTCAGATTGACCTGCGTGGGACGAGTGCCATTCATGGCTTGCAGGATCTTCTCCCGCGTCCAGGTCGGATCCTCGCGCAGGATGTGCTCGGCCAGCCCTACCGGGTCGACGACGCGCACGCAGCCGTGGCTGAACGCACGGGTGCTGCGCTCGAACAACGCCTGTGCCGGAGTGCTGTGCAGGTAGACGTTGTAGGGATTCGGCAGCATGAACTTCACCAGGCCGAGCGCGTTGTCGGGGCCGGGTTGCTGGCGCAGGCGCAACTTGCCCCTCGCCAGCGCGTCGAGGTTCTCCGGCGTCGGCGCCAGTGCCGGCGTGTCGTCCCCATAGCCCACCCACGATCTCCAGCCGTTGACGCGACAGGTAGGCGGGATTGTTGCGGATCGACGGCAGCATCTCGCGCACGGTGATGCTGTAGGGCACGTCCCAGTACGGCCTGAAGATGATGTACTTCATGTCGGCCGAGAACACGGGCGTGCGGCTCGAGGGATAGCTCTTGCCGACGATCACGTTCATGGCGAGCATCTCATTTTCCCGGTCTTCGACGGTGTTGAACGCGAGCAGCCGAAAACGCGGGATATTGACCATGATCGGCGGGCTGTCGAGGCGCGGTGGCAGCCAGCGCCAGCGCTCCAACGTCAGCTCGATCTGTTGCACACGTTCGAGCAGCGGCTTCGTGAGGGCGGCAAACGTGCCGGCACCGAGCGCTCCGTCCATGTCCAGCTCGTGACGCATCTGAAAATTCTTCAGACCCTGCACCAGCTCTGCATCCAGAGTCGAATCGCTCCGTTCGCCCGGAGCGGGCGCTGCAGGTAGATCGCCGAGCGCCGTCAGCAGGCGGCGCAGCTTCCGCGGCACCGGCATAGGGCTCACCCGGCTTCACAGACTTTGCGGGCAACGGCGGCAACCTGGTCAGCTCGGGTTCGAGCGCAAGCTCGCGATAGTGAACCAGTGCCTTCTTCAGCAGATCGTAGTGCACGAATGGCGGCTCGATGTCGTGCAACACTTTGCCGACATCCTGGGCGCTGACTGATTCCCTGCAGCAGCGGGAGCATCTCAAGTCTCGAGTGCTCGACGTCGAGCTTGAACCCGGCCGCTTGTGGATCGATGCGCCCGAAGTGCAGGTCGTGCGCATAGGCCATGACCGCGGCGCTCAAACCCACATCGAACAGGGCCCATTGCTCATCGCCGGCCGCCCGAAGTCGCCAGATCGATGGCGAGGTACGTGAGCCGATTTGCTTCGTAGTCGTCGGCCCGCAGGCCCGCGCCCTCGGCCGCGCGCAGCTCACTCATCACGTCGATCGCGGATCGCGTCAACGCATGATCGCGGCTCCACAGGAACTGGCCACTCTGCGCGGCATAGAGCTTTTCCAGCGCGGCGCGCTGATCCGGCAGATCGAGCGCCGTCAGGTACGGATGCTGGCCTTCGGCGAGGATGTTCGTGAGAACTGGCTCGATAGGGCCGGTTGGAGCCTGGGCCATCGCCGTCGAACACGCGACTGCGAGGGTGACTGCGGCAAACAATCGACGGGCACCGGTGCCGGTCATGTCCCTTCTTCGCGGCATGGCAGTTCCTGAACGGGCGAGTGATGGGGTGACTTTACTGTCGGGCAGCATGGTGCGAGCCCGCAGTAGCGGGTGTCGCGCCGCCGCGCGGCCCCCGTACAATCAGCGCCTCATGAAACGTGTGCACAGCCGTGCTGGCATCAACTCGATCGTTTTCGACATCGGCTGGGTCCTGGTCCGACTCGACTACTCGCCCCTCACCACTTATCTGAAGGAGCATGGCGCCGACATCAGCAGCATGCGCGATGTCACCTCGAGGATCGGGCTCGAGCGGCACGAATCGGGAACGCTGGCGGGTGAGGAGTTGCTCGAGAACCTGGCCCGACTCGGCAGCCGGCCGATGAGCCTGCCGGAACTGCGCCAGCGCTGGCTCAACATGTTCGAGCCGCAGGAGCCGATGCTGGCGCTCGCGCGTGCTCTCGCCGCTCGTTACCGCGTGCACCTGCTGAGCAATGTCGGCGAATTGCATTGGGATCACATGTCACGGGAGTACGGGTTGGATCGCATCGGTCACGGTGCATTGACCTCGTACGCGGCCGGGGTCATGAAACCTCATACACGGATCTATGCGGAGGCCGAGCGCCGTTTCGGGCTCGAGCCTGCTTCGACGGTATTCATCGATGACTTGCCCGACAACGTCACCGCGGCTCGCTCGCGCGGCTGGCACGGAATCGAACATCGCACTCACGACGCGACGGTCGAAGCATTGGCGGCCCTCGGCGTCTCGATCGAGGAGTAACCCTTGCCTCTCTCAGCAATTCTCGCGCCGTCATCCGCAATCCCGCGTGAGCACCGTCATTCATCGCCGGGTGGATGCGCTGCGTGCCGGCCAGGACCCTGCGGTGATCGCTCGCCTGCGCTCGGGCTGGGCGGTCCTCGCATCGACACAGGTGCTGGCAGGATATTCGCTGCTGCTGCCCGATCCGGTGGTGCCACATCTGAACGCGTTGCAGGATACAGCGCGCACGCGATTTCTCGCGGACATGGGTGCGCTGGGCGATGCGTTGCTCGAAGTCACTGGTGCCGTGCGCATCAACTACGCCATCTTCGGCAATCTCGATCCCGCACTGCATGCGCACGTGTTTCCCCGCTACGCGGACGAGCCGGAATCGGTGCGTACGCAACAGCCATGGGCTCACGATTGGGAAAACGCGCCGCGGTTCGACGCGTCGGTGCACGCAGGGCTGATCGAACGCATTCGCACCGCGCTCGCGCAGCGGGGAGTCATCGAATGAGCGCGGAGCAGTGTTCTTGCGCGAGGTCGCATCGATGATCGGCTCGCGCGAGGTGCTGCTGTCACTCGCGGTGCTGATCGCTGGCGCTGCAATTGCTCAGAGCCTGTACCGGTACCGGGACGAGCAGGGGAACTGGGTCTACACCGACCGCAAGCCCGACTCCGTGCGCGAGGTAGAGGTGGAGCAACTGCCGATGGCGGAGGCGTCAACGCCATCAGAAATAGTAGAGGTGTTACGCAGAACCGTAGACGATCGTGTCGAGCTGGTGGCCGACAACGCCTGCTTCTGTCCGGCCGAGGTCGCCGTGCGGCTGCTCGAACCCGAGAACGTGGCAGGGTTTCGACGAAGACGTTAAGGTCACGGTGCTTGCGGCCCGCGAGCTGACCGTCATTGCTGGCTTGAAGCCCGCCAACCGCTCCGCGCCTGATGACCTTCGGTTATGAGTACCGGGCGCTCCTCGGCGAACCCGGTGTGAAGCACGCGCCGACCGAACCCTATCGGGCGCCTTTCGCCCTGTCGCAGAAATTCATGGTGACGCAGACCTATCCCGACCAGGTCACGCATCGCGACGCGGCGAGCGCCTACGCAGTGGACATTGCGATGCCGGTCGGGACGCAGATCTATGCCGCACGGGCCGGCACGGTGATCGAGGTCGCGAGCCAGTTCTTCGAAGCGACCAGCGATCCGGACAAGGTCACGCGCGCCAACATCATCCGCGTGCTGCATCCGGACGGCACGATGGCGATCTACGCGCACCTGAACTGGGACTCGATTCGCGTGCGGCCCGGCCAGATCGTCAAGCGTGGCGAATACATCGCGGACTCCGGCAACACCGGCTTCAGCTCCGGCCCGCATCTTCACTTCGCGGTTCAGCGCAATGCCGGCCTCATGCACGAGTCGTTGCCGATCGAGTTTGCGGGGCCGGCGGGCAAGTCCGTGACTCCGAAGAGCGGCGTGCCGCTGACGGCGTACTAGGTACCGGACTTGGATTATTGGCACTTTGTGCAGTGTTTGAGTCTCTGCAGTCGAACCGGGCGCGCTAGCCTTTCCACTTTCGACTCTGAAAGGGCACGGATGCCCAGGCCTCCTCGTTTGCATGTTACCGGCGGCTGCTACCACGTCATCTTGCGGGGCAATCATCGCGAAGCTCTCTTTGCCAGCCCCGCGGACCGAGCGGCGCTCAACGAGATAGTCGCTTCGGTCATAGAGCGCTTTGACGCACGCGTGCACGCCTTCTGCTGGATGACCAATCACCTGCATGCGCTGCTGCAGATTGCCGAGAGGCCGTTGGGGAAGATCATGCAATGCATCTCGATGCGCTACTTGCGTTGTCGGCACAAGGCGCTGCGCACCACGGGCCACCTGTTCGAACGGCGTTACAGAGCTCGTCTCATCGATGTCGACGAATACTTCGCGACAGTCCTGCGCTACATCCACTTGAACCCGGTCAAGGCACGGATTGTTTCCGACCCGGCTGAGTATCCATGGTCAAGCCATCGCGCCTACCTCGCGCGAGAATCGATTCCGTGGCTCACGACCCACTTCGGTTTGTCGCTCTTTGCCAGCGACTCGGTTCAGGCCCGAGAGGCCTACAGCCGATTCATCTTGCAGCCTGACGACGCTCGCGATGGCAGGCTTGAACTGGAGTCACACCCTGAAGATCCACGCATCTTGGGCACGGACCAGTTCATTGCCAGGATTCCCGCTCCTCGATATCGGCCCCGAACTACCCTCACTCTCGAACAGTTGGCACAGGCCGTCTGCGCGCGTTACAACGTCGGCATCGAGCTCGTTCGTTCCCGCTCAGCGCGACGCATTCTCACGCCGATACGCCTCGAGATCGCCCGTGAAGCCATGGAGCAACGTGTAGCCACAATGACCGACGTGGCAGAGTTTCTGAATCGCGACTCCTCAACTCTCTGTAAGCTCTTCGCCAGGCATCAGCGAAAATTCCAATAATCCAAGTCCGGTACCTTTGGCTCGCTATCGCGCCGCGGGCGCTTTGGCCCGCTCGCCCGCCGGGCTGGCGGGGTATTTCGATGACGCGTAGCGGACGACCAGCGTAGCCAGCGCGAGCAAGAGAATCGCCCCCGAAACCAGGACGACGCCCACGTCGGGCCGATGAAGCGCCTGCACGTCCGAAATGAGCATCCGAGTGAGCGCGGTCATCGCCACGTAAATCAGAAATCGCACCGGCATGTGGTTGGTCTTGAAATAGATACCGACCATGGCACCGAGTTCGAGGTAGATAAACAAGAGCAGGATATCGTCGATCAATGCATGACCCTTCGCCATCATCGCCAGGAACGCCACGACCGCGGACCACACGGTGGCCGCGCCGATGGCGAACAAGGCCAGATAGTGGAAAGCGTCAACCAGGACGTTTCCAAGTACGTCTGCGGAGGCGTTAAAGCGCTGATGCAAGGTCTCGGCCCATTGGAGTCTCATTTTTCTCTCCCCACAAGTGACTCGCTCGCCGTCCGATCGCGAAGTGACGTTGAAGTTCGCGCCCTGCTCAGAGCCCTTCTGCGGCGAGCTGCTTCATCCACTCGGCGCGACGCGCGTCGAACTTCTTCATCAGCGTCGCCACCCGCGGATCCGCCAGATGCGGTTGCACCATGGGTTCGCGCGCATAGTAGGCCGCGACCAGCCCACCGGTGTCATAGAGCGCGGTCAGCTGGCGAACGATATCGTCGCGATCGTTGTTGGCCGCGGCCAGATAGGCGCGAAAACCGAGCACGGCACCACGTTCGGTTCCCTTCATGGGCTTCAAGTTGGCGTCCAGCCATTCGCGGTACGCACGCGCGAGTGCGTCAGCGTGCGCGTCATCCCCGGATTCGCGCAGCAGGTAGATCGCCTCAGGCGCAAAAAATGACCCTGGCCCGCCATCGATCTCGGGCGGCGACTTGAGGAACCAGGGAAAGCAGCCCAGCAACTCGTCCTTGGCGCGCGGATCACGCTGCAGCATCAGCACATAGCTGTAGGGGAGTCGCAAATCGAAGCTGCCAGGCTCCTTTGCGAGAGCCTTCTCGAGCATGGCCCGCGCCCCGGGCACGTCGCCTCCGAGTGCTTGCGCCAGCGCAATCTGCGCAATGCCCAAACTGCCTGGGTTGATCCGGGCGATCTCCTGCGCTTCCCGCAGACTCGCCGCGTAGTTGCCCAGGTCTAGATAGGCGAACTGGAGCGATGTGTGCGTCGCCGCGTCCTCGGGATGCAGCCTGGTCGCCGCCGCATAGGCACGCACGCGGTTATCGATGCGCCCGTCGGCAGACGCCAGGTTGGCACGGGCGTTGTAGTACATCGCGGAATCGGACCCGAGGGTCTGCAGCTCTGCAACGAGCCGCTCGGCGCGTTCGCGCTCGCCATACGCCGCCAGTGTGCCCGCGAAGTTCGACAACAACACCGGCATCAGCGGATCGAGCGCATACGCGCGCTCGAAAGTCCGCACCTGGTCTTCGCGTCGGCCGGCGTCTCCGTAGGCTGCCGCGAGCCACATCAGGGTCTGAGAATCCTTGTCGTTGAGGGCGACGGCCTTCTCCAGCAGCGCGATACGATCGCTGGGCGCCGCTTTGCCTTCGGTTTGCAGCATCAGAGACTTCACCGCGTAGGGCTCTGCCAGGGTCGGGTCGAGAGCCATGGCACGATCGATGGCCGCGTTGACGGCCGGCTCGACGTCGCGAGTATTGCGTTGGCCGTAGCTGGCAAGCAGCACCAGGGTCAGCGCCCGGCCCGAATAGGCGCGCGCAAATTTGGGATCGAGCTCGGTCGCACGCGTGAATTCGGCCGACCGCCTGATCGAGATTCGGCCCCTGGCGTGTGCGCTGCAGATACTGGCCACGCAGGTAATGCGTGTACGCCTCCACGTTGTCCGTCGGCGCCCGTTGGGTCACCGGCGTCGTCGTGGCATTGGCCGCAGCTGGCAGCAGCGTGCGCTTGAGTGCGGAGGAGACTTCCCCCGCAATCTCGCTCTGGATCGCGAACACGTCGTTGAGCTTGCGATCGTAGGTCTCGGACCAGAGGTGATAGCCGTCCGCAGCTTTCACGAGCTGCGCCGTGATGCGCAGTTGATCGCCCTGCTTGCGTACGCTCCCTTCGAGCACGTTGGCAACACCCAGCTTGCGCCCGATCTCGCGCAGGTCCTCGTTGTGCCCCTTGAACGCGAACGACGAGGTACGACCGGCAACCTTGAATTCCTGCACGTTGGCGAGCAGGTTGAGCAGCTCCTCCGAGATACCGTCGGTGAAGTACTCCTGGTCCTTGGCCGCGCTCATGTCGATGAACGGCAGCACGGCGATGGTGATGGCACTACCCTTTGCAGCCGTCTCCGTGCTGGCATCATTGACCGGCGCGCGCTTGAGGACGTAGGCATTGACGATCACGAACACGAGCGCCGCGGCCAACACACCGATGATCAGGAAATCGAGCTTGCGTCCCGTGAGCGGCGTGATCGACTCATGATGCTCGACCTCGTGGGTGCGCTTGATCCCCTCGGGCGTGAGCTCGTAGGCCCACGCGAGGATGAGAGCGATCGGGAATCCGACGATGACCAGAATGACGACGAGTGAAACGCCCCAGGGCGGAATGCCGAGCGCCGGCATCACGCTGGTGGCGACCTGCAGGATCAGCCAGCCCACGATCGCGTACAGGATCGCGACCCGCACCACGTTGCGGCGCTTCAGTTCCTCAAACAATGAGGGCATTGCTGGCGTTTCCGGGTCGGGTTGGCCTGCCAATCATCGCATGAGCGGCACCGTTCGGCACTGGTACCTGCAGCTCCACCACCGGTACCAGCACCTTTGTACGAGCCGACTTGCTGGCACCGCTCGTAATGGATGATATTGCGTAGCGCCTGAAGTGTGAGGGCTGTTGTGAGCGCAAGATTGCCCAAGCCGATCAGCTTTCTAGCCACGTTGATTCCGGCGACCGAGAAGCGCTATGCACGGCGAGCGAGCCGCAGTGTCCTCGACGTGTATTGGCAGGTGCGCGCAGCCCATCCGGAACTGAGTGGCAAGGCGCTTTATACAGAGGTCATAGCAACTCATTCGCATACCGATCAGGAAGCTGCGCGTGCGATTGTGCTGAAGGCCGAGCAAAGCTTCGCCGAATGGCCCAATCAGCGCGATCTCACGTTTCGCGATGTCGTTGCTTATCTTGTTTTCGACGAATTCATGCGGCTGCATCCTTCCCGGCACGGGACGCGCGCCGACATGAGGCGCGTCGCTGCAAAGATCATTCCGGCGAACCTCTGATAGTTACTGATCGCAATAGGTATTGACGCCGTCAAGGCAAGCGCAATGTCGGTGAGTGCCGATTTTCACAGCTATGTGCTCGAGCAGCTCGCGCTGCTGCACGCAGTGAGCTCGCGCCGCATGTTCGGTGGCGTGGGGCTGTATTGGGATGGCCTCTTCTTCGGGCTGATCGACGATGATGTCCTGTATCTCAAGGTCGACGACTCCAACCGTTCCGACTATACCTCGCGCGGCATGGACGCTTTCCGGCCCTTCAAGGACAAGCCGCTCTACTCGATGACGTACTTCCAGGTGCCCGCGGATGTGCTCGAGGAAGCGGAGTTGCTGGTGCAGTGGGCACGGAAGTCCTGCGCGGTCGCCCTGGCCGCGCGGAATGAAGTGCGACCCAAGAGAAGGCCAGCCAAGCCCCGCCCCAGTAAAAAGAAAGCCGCGCGGACGACGCGCTCCAGGCGCGGAAAATAACGCTCAGAGACCCGTTGCGGGCTGCTCCAGTCCGTGGCCTTGCGGCCCGCGTTCGCGCCGGCGCAGTAACCCTGCGAACCAGAATCCGAGCAGGCTCAAAACACCGAAGAACGCGAGCATCGGCAGATAGCCGGACGGATTATCTGCGCCGGCGTGGGATGCATCGTTGATTGCGCCGACTACGACGTTGCAAACGGTGAGGCCGATGTTCTGCAGCATCGTCATCAGGCCGAAGGCCGTGCCGAGACGCTTCGGTTCCACGAGGATCGAGACCGAGGGCCAGAGCACGGCGGGGACGAGCGAGAAGCTCACGCCGATGAGCACGGTCGTGACCCACAGGCTCCAGGAAGTCTCGGCGAGAATCACGAAGCTGAGTGGCAGCAGGAGCGATCCGAACACCATCAGCAGGCCTCTGCGACCGAACCGGTCGGCGATCCACCCGAAGACTGGCGTGGCAAAGACCGCGGCCAGGAACACGTAGCTGTTCATCTGACCCGCGGTATCGAGTGGCAACCCGTGCGCATGCTGAAAGTAGGCGATCGCAAACGTGCTGCGAAATGGGAAAATCACCGAGTAAAACAGCACGCAGAGCGCGACGAGGTACCAGTACGAGCGATTGAAGCGCCACACGTCCGACCAGACAAATCGATCCGTGCTGGTTGCGGCGAGTTGTGCGCCCCGGGCACGGGCCTGGGCATCGACCCACCAATAGGCTGCTGCGCCGACGAGACCCAGCGCCATGATCGTGGCTGCAAACCACAGGGGCGGCTGCCAGCCCCGCGCGTAGAGTCCGGCCGCGTACGTGGGTGACAGATCAGCGGCGTATGACCCCAACCGCGCCATGCTGAGGCCTAGCCCCATCGCGAACGCCACGCTCTTGCCGGCGAACCATTGTCCGAGTGCCGCGAGCGTCGCCACGATCATGGTTTCTGCGCCGATGCCGAACAGCAGCCGGCCGGTCGCCATCACGACGAAGTGACTGCCGATTGCCGTCAGCATCGCACCGACTACGCAGATCAAAGCGGTCCAGAAAGTGACACGCGCGGCGCCGAATCGATCGGTGAGCACGCCTCCCACCAGCACCAGGATGATGTTCGGTGCGCTGTAGATCGCATTCAGCGTGCCGAGCTGAGTCGAGCTGAAGCCGAGCTGGCGTTGCAGCAGGTCGGCGACCGGTGCGATCGAGTCGTAGACGTAGTAGTTGCCGAAAAGCGCGACGCTTGTGAAGAGGAGGATCCACCAGCGCGCCTGGTCCGAGGTGCGGGTCTTCAAGCCGCTGTTCCGAGTTGCAAGAGAAGCTCCGGCAGTGAGTTGATCGGGGGGCTGCAGGTCATGCCGCGACAAATGTAGGCGACGTTATCGCCCATCGCGCGCTTGTCGGCAATCGCAGGCGGCAGATCCGCTGCATCGTCTGGAATCGGAAACACCAGGCGGCGCGGTGCGTAGACTGCAGCGAGCTCGTCGCGCCAGCGTCGCACGGTGTTCTCCGCGCCGCGAATGATGACGATCTCCACCGGCTGCAGATGTTCTTCGAGTGCGTTGAGCAATGCTGCGTGGCCCTGCGGGTGCCGCTCCATCGCGGCCCAACCGGATTGTAACGTGCGCTCGGCCACCTGCAGGTACCGGGAATCCCCTAACAGATGCCCGAGACGACCGAATACGCGCGCAGCCACCGCATTGCCGTTCGGTAGTGACTCGTCGCTGAAAGTCTTCGAACGATGCATCAATGCCTCGTGGTCGTCCGCCGTGAAGAAGAAGGCACCGCCCGCGGGATCGGCGAAGTGCTCCAGCACGACGTCCAGGAGCGCAGTCGCGAACTGCAGGTCGGCGCTTCGCCAGCGATATTGCAGCAGCTCGACGATGGCATCCGCCAGGAAGACGTAATCGTCGAGGTAAGCGCGCAGGTGGGCGCGACCGTCCTTGAACGTCGCCAGCAGCCGGCCATCGCTCCACAGCGCGGAACGAGCGAAATCGAGCGCGCGAGTCGCGGAAGCTTCCAGATCGGCACGCTTGAGCGCACGCGCCGCGAGCGCCATGCCCTGGATCATGAGGCCGTTCCAGCTGGTGAGGATCTTCTCGTCACGGCTGGGCCGCACGCGCTCATCGCGTGCGCGTCGCAGCTTTTTCATCGCGCCCTGCAGGATCGTCTCGATCTCGGCGGGCTCGCGCTTCTCGCGGCTCGCGACTTTCTCCAGCGACTCGCGCGCGTGCAGGTGAAAT
This sequence comes from uncultured Gammaproteobacteria bacterium, assembly GCA_963705495.1. Lineage (GTDB taxonomy): Bacteria > Pseudomonadota > Gammaproteobacteria > Steroidobacterales > Steroidobacteraceae > DATBVX01. The sequence continues at coordinate 47,498 of CAVPJQ010000018.1, forward strand.
TGGCCCTCGAAGTTCGGTGCCTCGTCGAGCCCGAAGCGCCGCTCCACGATCCGGTATTCGCCCGCGTCGAGCAGGCTGTGGATCTGCTGCTTGTCCCATACGTAGAAGCGGCCCTCGTGACCTTCCGAGTCGGCATCGAGGCTGGAGTAGTAGCCGCCTTCGGGTGACTGCATTTCGCGCAGTACCCAGTGCGCAATGCCGCCGGCGATGGTCGCAAAGAAGCCATCACCCGTCGCGCTGGCCGTCTGCGCATACAGGGCGAGGAGCGGGCCGTTGTCGTACAGCATCTTTTCGAAGTGCGGGATCATCCAGTACTGATCGACCGAATAGCGGCTGAATCCGCCGCCCACCTGGTCGCAGATGCCGCCTTCACCCATGCGCTTGAGCGTGAGCGTCACCATATAGAGCGCCTTAAGATCGGGCTCGCGATCCGATGTCGTGGAATGCCAGTGGCGCAGCAGGCGTTCGAGGCCTGTCGTGTGCGGGAACTTGGGCGCGCCTCCGAAGCCACCATAACGGCTGTCGAATTCGTCCTCGAGCAGTGCGCGCACCTGCTTCAGCGGCTCGGCGGTGAGTCGCTGGCCCGCTTCGGGCGCGGGCGGGTAGAGCGTCCCGAAGGCTTCGACCAGCGCCGTGTTCTGCGTACGGACTTCCTCGCCGTGTTCCCGGTAGTAGCGATCCACGCGCTGCAGGAGATCTGCGAACGCCGGCATGCCGTAGCGGGGTTCGTTGGGGAAGTACGTTCCGCCGAAGAACGGCCGCTGATCGTCCGGGGTGAGAAACATGGTGAGCGGCCAGCCGCCCGCGCGGCGCGCCAGCATCTGGTGTGCGAGCTGGTAGATACGATCGAGGTCAGGACGTTCCTCGCGATCGACCTTGATATTCACGAACAAACGGTTCATCAGGGCGGCGGTTGCGGGATCCTCGAACGATTCGTGTGCCATCACGTGGCACCAGTGACAGGCGGAGTAACCAATCGAAAGCAGGATTGGCTTGTCCTCCCGCCGCGCGCGTTCCAATGCTTCCTCGCCCCACGGATACCAGTCCACGGGATTCGCCGCGTGCTGCTGGAGGTAGGGACTGGTCTCGCGGGCGAGTCGGTTCTGTGTGGATGCAGAGGACGGCTGCATGTCGGGATGTTCGGCTAGAATGCGCGCCACTATACGCGATCCCGATCTGCCGGAGCCGATGTCCTTCCCACCCGTCATGCGCGCGGAACCTGCCGCTGCGGCAGCCGCGATTCCGGAGCTGCGCCTTAAGCGCGGCGAGGATCGGCGGCTGACCGCGGGTCACCTGTGGGTGTTCAGCAATGAAGTCGATACCGATGCGACGCCGCTGACCCGATTCGCGCCCGGGGATCAGGTGCGCATCGTGAGCGATCGCGATCGCTTTCTGGGCTACGCGTACGTGAATCCACGCTCGCTCATTTGTGCGCGTATCGTCAGTCGCGATGCCGCGCATCCGATCGGCAAATCGCTCCTGGTGCACCGGCTGCAGGTGGCATTGAGCCTGCGCCGGCGGCTGTACGAGCAGCCCTGCTATCGCCTGGTGTACGGCGAGTCGGATGAGTTACCCGGCCTCGTCATCGATCGTTATGACGATGTCTGCGTGGCGCAAATTGGCACTGCCGGCATGGAGCGCTTGAAGGGGGAGATCGCCGCCGCGCTCACGAAGGTGATCCATCCTGCGGGCTTGCTGTGGAAGAACGACAGCGGTGCACGAGATCTTGAAGGGCTCCCGGAGTACGTCGAGACCGCGTTCGGCACCGTGCCCGACAGGGCGACTGTGACGGAAAATGGCCTGCAGTTTTCCGTGCCGCTCGCGCAGGGACAGAAGACCGGCTGGTTCTTCGACCAGGCACTCAACCGCGCGACGTTTCTGAAGTACGTGCCCGGCGCGCGTGTCCTCGACGTTTTCAGCTACCTCGGCGCATGGGCGATCGCCGCTGCCCGACACGGGGCCACCGACGTCACCTGCATCGAGTCCTCGCCGCACGCGATCGAGTGGTTGCAGGCGAATGCAGCCAGCAATGGCGTGAAGCTCGACGTGCGCAAGGGCGATGCGTTCGAGCTCCTCGAAGCGCTGCATGCGGCACGCGAGCGTTTCGATGTCGTGGTGCTCGATCCGCCGGCCTTCATCAAGCGACGCAAGGATGCGGCCAAAGGGCAGGCGGCCTATCGCCGGCTCAATCAGCTCGGCCTGCAGCTCCTGTCACGCGACGGCATGCTGGTATCCTGCTCGTGTTCCTATCACCTCTCGGGCGAGGAGCTGCTGGGCGCGATCCAGAAGGCGGCCCGCCACGTGAGTCGTTTCGTGCAAGTGATCGAGTCCGGCGGGCAGGCACCCGATCATCCGGTGCATCCCGCCATTCCGGAAACCCGCTATCTCAAAGCATACTTCTGCCGTGCTGTGCAGGACTGAGGCGCAATGATTCCGTATCCCGCTTTCGACCCCGTGGCGTTCTCTATCGGGCCTCTTTTCGGCTTCGGCCCGATCCAGGTCCACTGGTACGGAATCATGTACCTCATCGGTTTCATCGCCGGGTGGTGGCTGGGCCGCCGGCGCGCCGCGCAATCTGGATCTACCTGGAAGCCGAACGATGTCGATGACCTCATTTTCTTTGCGGCGCTGGGAGTGATTCTCGGCGGGCGCCTGGGCTGGGTGCTCGTCTACGGGCACGACATCGTGGCGGAGAACCCGCTCGCGATCCTCAAGGTCTGGCAGGGCGGCATGTCATTCCACGGCGGCCTCGCCGGCGTGTTGATCGCGATCGCAATCTTCGCGAAGCGGCGCGGGCGTGCCATTGCGGACGTGTTCGATTTCATGGCGCCACTTCCCGGGCTCGGATTGTTCGCGGGACGCTTTGGCAACTTCATCAATGGCGAGCTGTGGGGAAAGATCACGGACGTTCCGTGGGGGTTCATCGTCAACGGCGAAGTGCGCCACGCCTCGCAGCTCTATGAGGCGGCGCTCGAGGGCCTGGTGCTGTTCACGATCCTGTGGCTCTTCACCGCGAAGCCGCGGCCACGGCTCGCGCCCACGGGGCTGTTCCTGGTGCTGTATGGAGTGTTTCGATTCGCGATCGAGTTCGTGCGCATCCCGGACGAGAACATGGGCGAAGGCGGCTACCTCGCCTGGGGTTGGCTGACGACCGGGCAGGTGCTGTCGTTCCCGATGGTCCTGATCGGCGTGGCGCTCCTCATCTGGGCTTACAGCAAGCGCAAGCCTTCCGGCAACTATCGATGAAAGCGTTTCTGGACTTCATGCGCCACGTGCGCGAGCACGGGGTGGGCAAGGCCGATCGCACCGGCACCGGCACGCTCAGCGTGTTCGGGTACCAGATGCGCTTCGACCTGGCGCAGGGCTTCCCGCTCGTGACCACGAAGAAGGTGCACACGCGTTCGGTGATCCACGAGCTGCTGTGGTTCCTGCGTGGGGAAACGAGCCTCGAGTACCTGCACCAGCATGGCGTCACGATCTGGGACGAATGGGCGGACGAAAACGGCGAGCTCGGCCCGATCTATGGCAAGCAATGGCGCGATTGGGTGGCCCCCGACGGCCGGCACATCGACCAGATGGCGCAGGCCGTCGAGCAACTGCGCAGCAATCCGAATTCGCGCCGCATTATCGTCAGCGCCTGGAACGTGGGCGAGCTCGAGCACATGGCGCTGGCGCCCTGTCACGCCTTCTTTCAGTTCTACGTGGCGCAAGGGAGGCTGTCCGCCCAGGTCTACCAGCGCAGCGCCGACATCTTTCTGGGCGTACCGTTCAATATCGCCTCCTACGCGCTGCTGACGCACATGCTGGCGCAGCAGGCGCACCTGGTCGCCGGCGATCTGATCTGGACCGGGGGCGACTGTCATCTTTACGTCAACCATCTGGAGCAGGCTGACCTGCAGCTCTCGCGCACGCCCCATCCGTTGCCGCAGCTCGTGATCAAGCGCTTGCCAGCGACACTGTTCGACTATCGATTCGAGGATTTCGAGATCGTGAACTATCAGCACGAGCCGGCGATCAAAGCGCCGGTGGCGGTCTAGGAGTAGCGATGCTGAGACTGGCTGATGGCAAGAGGCTGCCGCTGGTGCAGGTACGACGCTCACGGGTGCATGGCAATGGCGTGTTCGCCCTCAGGCGCATTCGCAAGGGCACGCGAGTCATCGAGTACACCGGTGAACGGGTGAGCCACAAGGAGGCTGATCAGCGTTACGCGACGCACGATCCGGATGACAATCACACCTTCCTTTTCATTCTCGATGGGCGCACGGTCATCGATGCTGGTGTCGGGGGGAACGAGGCGCGCTTCATCAATCATTCCTGCGAGCCGAACTGCGAGTCGGTGATCGAGAACAACCGCATCTATATCTACGCCACGCGCACCATCGAGCCGGGTGAAGAGCTCGCCTACGACTACCAGATCCAGCGCGAGCACGGCGATCCGCCCAACATCGACGCGATCTATGGCTGCCGGTGTGGTGCGCCGGCCTGTCGCGGCACGATGCTGGCGCCGCCGGAGCTGCCCAAGCGCCGGCGACGGGCCAACGGTCACTGAAACCCAATGGGTGTCCCGGAGCTGCTGCGGGAGCGCGACTTCTCGGGAATTGCCGCGCAGCTCGCCGCGCAGGGATGGAGCTGCTGCGAGGATTTCCTCCCTGCCAGGCTGATTGCCCGTTTACACGCTGAAGCACGGCAGCTTGCGACGAGCGGTGAATTGCGCGCTGCGGCGATCGGCACCCGGCACGCGCTGCACTCCGACATCAGGGGTGATGAAACCCGTTGGCTGGATGCTCCCTATTCCCCGTCCGCCGCGGTGTTGATCGAGCGCCTCGAAGAGTTGCGCCGCGAGATCAATGCCGGGTTGCAGCTCGGCTTGTTCGACCTGGAGCTGCATTTCGCACGTTATCGTCCCGGCACCGCCTATGCCCGACATCTCGATCGATTCGCCGGCAGCACGCGGCGAGTGCTGTCGCTCGTGCTGTATCTCAACGAGGGATGGCGAGCAGAGGAGGGTGGTGCGCTGCGCCTTTACCCGGGGAGCCAGGAGCGCACGATCGACTTCCTGCCGCAGGCCGGCCGGCTGGTGCTGTTCCTAAGCGCGAGATTCGAGCACGAAGTGCTGCTCACCGCGCGTGAGCGGCTCAGTATCAGCGGTTGGTTCTCATCTCGCGCCCCGTGACGGGCGCACCGCGAGGCTCGACCGGCTCGGCCTTTGAGACTCGCCCTGACCTCAGTTCCCGCTGCTGGCACCACCTGTCGCACTGGTGGGAAATCCGCGATCTTCCAGGTAGGCGTTGACGTCGGGGTCACGACCACGAAACTGGCGGAAGGCCTCAGCGCGATCAGTCGAATTGCCGGGCGCGAGAATGTATTCACGCAGGCGCGCGGCGATTGCCTTATCGAACGGATCGCCGGCCTCCGTGAATGCTTTCCAGGTGTCGGCGTCCATCACCGCTGACCAGACGTAGCTGTAGTACCCGGCGGAATAGTTATCGCTGCTGAACAGGTGCGCGAACTGCGGCAGGCGATGGCGCAGTACGATTTCCTTCGGCATGCCGATCTTTTGCAGATCTTCACGTTCGAAAGCGTCCGGATCGATCTCGCCGTCGGGCCGGGTATGAAGGTCCATGTCGACGATGGCATCGGCAAGGTACTCGACCACGGTAAATCCCTGGTTGAACTTCTCGGAAGCCTTGACCTTGTCGAGCAGTGCCTGCGGCATCGGCTCGCCGGTCTGGTAGTGGCGTGCAAATCTGTCCAGCACTGGCCTCGTCAGCACCCAATGCTCATTCACCTGCGATGGATATTCGACGAAATCACGCGGCGTGGTGGCGAGATCCGGGTAGTTGACCTGCGACAGCAGCGCGTGCAACGCGTGCCCGAACTCGTGGAACAGGGTGCGTGCATCGTCGAGTGAAATCAGCACCGGTTCTCCGGGGGCAGCTTTCACGAAATTGTTGTTGTTGGAACTGATCGGCGGCACCTCGCCATCGAATCTCTCGCGGGTCTGGTACGAGAACGCCCAGGCACCGGAGCGTTTGCTACCCCTGGCGTAGTAGTCGCCATAGAAGAGCCCGATGTGTCGGCCGGAAGTCTTGTCTTTGACTTCCCAGACACGCACGGCGGGATTGAACACCGGCACCTGCCCGCTGATCTCGGTGAAGGTGATGTCGTAGAGCTGTTCGGCCGACCAGAACGCGCCCTGGATCATGTTGTTGAGCTCGAAGTACGGTTTGAGCTCCGCCTGATCGAGATCGTACTGCGCCTTGCGTACCTTCTCCGCGTAGAAGCGATAATCCCAGGGCTCGATCGTGAGATTCGCGCCCTCGCGATCTGCCACCTTCTGCATGTCGGCGACTTCTTCGTGCACGCGCTGCACGGCGGCTGGCCAGACGCGCAGCATGAGCGCCTGCGCCTTGGCTGGATCCTTGGCCATCGTGTCCGCCATGCGCCAGTGCGCGTGCGACGGGTAGCCCAGGAGTCTGGCGCGTTCGGCCCGCAGCTTGACGATCCTGCGAATCGTTTCATTGGTGTCGTTCGCATCGCCATTGTCACCGCGATTGACGAACTTGCGCCACACCTGCTCGCGCAGGTCGCGACGCGTGGAGAAGGTGAGGAACGGCTCCACGCTCGAACGCGTGTTGACGATCAGCCATTTGCCAGCGAGCTGGTGTTCGCTGGCGGCCGCAGCCGCAGCCGAGACGATCGAATCCGGAAGTCCCGCGAGATCGGCTTTGCTGTCGAGCACTACCCAGGTGTTCTCATCCGCGAGCAGCTTGTCGGAAAAGTCGGCGAACAGGCTCGCCAGGTCCTGGTTGATCTGCGACAAGCGTGTCTTGTCGGCGGCGTTCAGTGTCGCGCCGGAACGCGCGAACTCGTTGTAAGTACGCTCAACCAGGCGTACTTGCTCCGCGGTCAGGCCGGCGCCAGAGCGCGCCTTGTAGATCGTCTCGATGCGCTTGAACAGCCCGGCATCGAAATAGATCTCGTCCTCCGCGGCGGCCAGCTGCGGTGCCACTTCCTTGTTGAGTGCCTGGTATTCGGGCGTGCTTTCGTTGCTGGTCATCACGAGGAACATGCGGCCCACACGCGCATACGTGCGCCCGGCGCGTTCGATCGGCAGGAAGGTGTTATCGAAGGTTGGCGCCGCCGGATTGGCTACGATCGCCGCATACTCTGCGCGCCGCTCCTGCAGAGCGATCTCGAGCGCCTGCTTGTAGAGCTCCGGTGAGCCCTGATCCCACGGGGGCACGCCCCCGTAGGGGCCAGTCCACGGTGCCAGCAGCGGGTTCGCTGCGGTGGCGGTTGGGGGACTCGCGGACTTGGTCGTGTTGCCGTGATTCATCGCAGAGCAGCCGCAAATGAGAAACGCAATTGCAGTCAGGCCGTAGATCAGCCGGGTGTCCATGTTCTTCTCTGGGGTCGGTCCAGGTCAGGGGGCGGTAGGGTAATGCATCGCACCGCGGGCGCAAGCCCGGGCTGGCGCCCGCCTTGACTGTGTCCAGCGCGCGCGGCTCTACTTATCCGGCCCACCTGACGGGAGCCCTGCAAAAATGATGAGTACGATCAACTTCGCGGAAAGACTTGCAAAGATTTCCGAGCACTGGTCGCCGAGGATCATTGCGCGCATGAACGACTCGGTCTGACAGATGCGTTATCGTCGTTTCGGCCGGCTCGGCTGGCAGGTGAGCGAAGTCGGTTACGGCATGTGGGGACTCAGCGGCTGGACGGGCTCCGATGACACGCGCACCCGCGCGGCCCTCAACGAGGCGGTGCACCTCGGTTGCAACTTCTTCGATACCGCCTGGGCCTATGGCGACGGGCACAGTGAGGGCCTGCTCGGTGAGCTGTTTCGCGCGCACCCGGATCAGCGCCTGTATTCGGCCAGCAAGATCCCGCCGAAGAATCTCACCTGGCCATCGCGTCGCGGCATGCGACTCGACGAGGTGTTCCCCCCGGATCACATCCGCCAATACGCCGAGCGCTCACTCGAGAACACCGGCCTTTCCAGGCTCGACCTGCTCCAGTTTCACGTCTGGGAAGACACATGGGCGCGCGATGGACGCTGGGCGCGCGCCATCGACGACCTGAAGCGCCAGGGCCTCATCACGGCAGCCGGTGTCAGCGTCAATCGCTGGGAGCCCGCGAACGTCCTGCAGACGCTGCGGACCGGGCTGATCGATGCAGTGCAGGTGATCTACAACATCTTCGATCAGTCGCCCGAAGATGAGCTGTTGCCGGTGTGCCAGGAGCTCGACATCGCGGTGATCGCACGCGTGCCGTTCGACGAGGGCTCGCTCACCGGCAACCTCACTCTCGATTCAAAGTGGCCGGAGGGCGATTTCCGCAATATTTACTTCGGCCGGGCAAATCTGGCGCCGACCGTCAAGCGCGTCGAAGCGTTGCGGCCAGCCGTGCCCGCCGGCATGACAATGGCGGAGCTGGCGTTGCGCTTCACAATCTCCGATCCGCGCGTCAGCACCGTGATTCCGGGGATGCGCAGCGTCGCGCACGTGGCGTCGAACATTGCGGTGTCGGACGGCCAGCCGTTACCCGAGGAACTGCTCGGCCGATTACGCGCTCACCGCTGGGACCGCTCCCCGGCGCAGTGGTCGCACTAGCTTCCCTAATCAGCGCAAGCGAACGCGGAAACGGATGGTGAAGGACGGATTGCCGCCCGGACCGGCGGCGCTCATCGTGCCGGTCGGCGCGATTCGAAGACCCGTGACGTTGGGATCGAAGCCCGCGGCATCGGGCACGGGCGTGTAGGTGTAGGGCGCTACGCCACCCGGCTGATTCGAATAGCTCACGTTGGATGCATATGCGTAGCTCAGGCCGCTGACGGGCGTTCCATTCACGAAGGCAACTGGATCCCCGCTCGCCGTCGACACATAGAGATCCGAATTCGGCGGCACGAACTCGCTGATCACCAGCGTGCTCGCATCGACAGTGCCGGGCCCCTGGTTGGTGATCGTGAGCGAGTAGAGCTGGACGCTCCCCGGTATGCGCTTGGGGTTGGTCGCGTTGTTGTACGGATCGGAGATCACCTGTGAGGTGCGCGCGACGATGAGCGTCGGCTGCGGTATCACGACATCGAAGGTGCCGATACCGAGGTCGGTCACCGTGCCTTCCGTGCCTTCGGCAGCCGTGACTCTCATGGTCCAGGAGCCTGCGGGTGCTGCGCCAGGCACAGCGTAGGTCAGCTCGTACGTTTTGGTCGCGGCCCCCGAGTCGTTGACTTGCGTCATCGCGGAGTTGGTCAGCACTGCCGTGCCACTCGGGTTCAGGAGCGTCACCGAGGCCCCCGAGATATCGAAACTGCCGAACGGATCGCTCACGACGGCGCGCATGAACACCGTGGAACCGGGGAAGAACGAGGCCGTCGCGACGCCGCCGGCGTAGGCGGCGTTGAAGCTCTGCACGCTGCTGACGCTGATGACGGTGTTGCTGTTGAAGCTGACATTCGAGCGCTGGGCTGCGGAGTTGGCCGGGTACACCAGCACGTCGCGACTGCCGCTGCCGGTGGTGTTGTTGGTCACCTGCAAAGAGATGGTTGCGCCGGTGGGGAGCGTAGTCGCAGCGATTGGCACGGTAAACGTCTGCAGGGTGGGAGTCGTGTCACTGGGCGTGAACGTGACTTGCACCGTGCCCAGCGTGATGCCACCGCTGGCCGTCAGCGTCACCCGCACCACGCGCGACGTGCCGTTCCCGGAGCGCGTGAAGTACAGCTGCACGGGTGCATTGCCTGCAGGCAGCGAAAGAGTCGTCGCCAGCGCTGGGGCCAGGACCCAGGTTTGACTATTGCCCTCTACGATGGTGACGGAGGGCGGCGCAGCCGGCGCTGGCGTGCGTGACAACTGCAGTCCTGATCTCAGGTAGAGAACCTTGTTGCCGCTCGATGGGATCTGGGATTGCGACACGACGACCTGCGGCGCCGCCGGCGTCGCGCCGGGCCCGAAGGTATTGAGGACCGTTGCGGTGTTGTCGATGGTCGCGCCCGGCGGTGTGCCGCCTGCGACCCTCACGTCGAACACGACCGTGACGGTGCCATTGGCGGGCACCGTGATATTGGAGACATCGAGAAAGCCCGTGCCATCGGCCCCGGTGCCGGCCCCGGTCGAATTGTTCACGGCACCGGCCGGCAAGGTCACGACACTGAAGGAATTGACGTTGGCGGGAATGTCGTCGGTCACGCGCACGCCGGGAGCAGGGACACCGGCTGTTTCGCGCAACGTGATCGTGTAGCGCAGGGTGTCGCCGGGATTCGCATCGCCGGCGTTGAGATCCGACACGGTCTTGGTCGAGGTCGAGAGATTCGGCAGCACGACGTTGGTCGTATCGTTCGCCGTATCGTTGGCCGCATTGAAATCCAGGCTCGCGCTCGACACGACGGCCGTATTGATCTTCGAAGGCGCCGCTGCCTGGCCGGGCAGAACCGTAAGCGAGAGATCGGGCAAAGTCGCACCCAGCGCGAGCGGTGGCGGGTGATTGCAGGTCACGGTCTGAGCAGCTGCGCTGCAACTCCATCCCGTGCCAGTGCCTGACACATAACTGAACCCGGTGGGGAGCGTGTCCGTCACCGTGATGGTGTTGTCTTCCTGCTCGAGCCCCACGCCGGTGCCATTGCTGACGCGAATCGTGTAGACGCCGTTGGTTCCGGCGGAGAAGTTCCCGACGTGCGTCTTGGTGATGCTGAGATCGACACTCGGTTCGCTCGTGATGCTCACGACCTGCGCGGTCAGCAGGACGAGGTCGCCGCCCGCCGAGAACACGGTCGTCGCCGACGTTTGCCCGGCTGAGATGTACGGATCTAGGGTGAAAGTATCGACGTCGACGCCGTAGCTGGTCGCCACCCCGAGCGTGTTGACGGTGCCGTCGTAGGGTTGGGTGGTCGGGTCGCTGGCGGGGACGACGATGCCATCGTCGAGCGCGTTGCCGTTGAAGCTCAACTGCTCGCTGAAACCGTTAAGCGGTGTCGAATTCTGCGGATCGCCTTCCCAGGCGACGATTGCCATCTTGCCGTTGATCGGTGCGACCGGCACGCGAAAACCGTCAGGCGTCAGCGTGATGGAACTGCCGCGGAAGAACTGCAACCCGTCGAACACGTTGATGGCGCGCAGATCCTCCGCCGCGCGCTGGTAGATCACGACGAGTCCCCAGCCCGCGACCACGGCCTGGCTGCCGCAATGAGGCGCGCCCGTATTGACCGTGAGTCCGCTGAAGGTGTAGTTGCCATTCCCGGCGACGCGCGCCGTCACGTCGGCGAAGCCGCCGAAGTACGGGAACAGAGTGCCGCCGTTGTTGAACGTGGTGGTGAACGTGCGAGTCGCAGTGAGCGCCGAACCGGCGAAAGTAACGGTCGAGTCGATCGTGGCTCCGGTCTGCGATCCGCCCCAGTACAAGTAGGCGGCGAGAATCGTCGAGCCCGCTGGAATGCCGGCGACGGCAGCGGTACTGCTGGCGCCAACGGCGCAAGCGTCACCCGTATTTGGCTGCGTACGGAGCGATCCGCCGGTCGCAACGAAATTGATGTTGCCGACGAAGCGCGCGTACCGGGTGATGGTCTGTGAAAAGGCCGTGGCGGGGCCAAGGAGCAGCCCCACCAAGGCCAGCCACGCCAGTGTTCGCCTCATTGCAACACTCGATTACCCTTGCGATCGTGATCGCCGCCGCGCCGCACCGCCGTCACTGCGGAACACCCTGCGCAAATCGGCTCGCTCACTGTATAAGTCTTTGAGTTCCAAGCGCGTGGAGCCGCTCACAGGGCCTTTATGTCAACCGTGATCGAGCGCACAAATCGCCCCCAATCGCAGCCCCTTCTGTCGCTCGTAGTGGCGATGGCTGAGAACGGTGTGATCGGCAACGCAAATCGACTTCCGTGGCACCTGCCGGCGGACCTGAAGCACTTCAAGAGCGTGACCATGGGCAAGCCCATGCTGATGGGTCGCAAGACCTTCGAATCCATCGGCAAAGCGCTGCCCGGGAGGCGCAATCTCGTGATGTCACGCGGCCGCCAGATCGATGCGCCAGGCATTGAAACGGTGGCGGATCTCGAAGCAGCACTCGCGGCCACACAGGATGCCGACGAGCTCATGGTGATCGGCGGAGCGGAGATCTTTCGGTTGTGTCTGCCGCATGCGCAACGCATCTATCTCACCCGCGTGCACGCGCCGATCGCCGGCGATACGCGCTTTCCCAGCATCGACTGGCACGAGTGGCGCAGCGTGCAACGAACCGTACAGGCTGCGGATGACCGCAACGCCTACGCGCTGACGTTCGTGACGCTGGAAAAGGGGTCGCCGTCGCGCGGCGACCCCGATGACCCTCACTCCTTATAAACCCAGGCGCCCGCGACTCCGGCGAGCACGGTCTCAATCAGGCCCTGGAAACCCCATTTCACCAGCAGATCGTCTGAATACAGTCCGATGACGTGGTAATCGATGAGTCCCACCAGATAGCCACCGAGGAACATCGCAATCGATACGACGACGGCGGTGCGAACGCCTGGTCCGAAGCGCGTCCGTGCCGCGGCGTAAAAGAAGATCAGCACGAGCCCCACGAGCAGGCACACGACTGCGTAGGCCAGGTAGGCGCTCGAACTCATCGACGCGGCGAGTCCGAGCTCATTGAGGCGCGCCGCGACTGGTGTTCCCCACACCTTTACGGCCATGAACCATTCGATCAGATAGATGACGAGCGCGGCGACTACACCGCCGCCGATCCAGCGCGGAACATTGATTCCACCCATGGCTATCCCCCCGGTTTGTTGATGTTGTCATCCCCTCGGGAGAGCGCACGCCGCGGACCCCGAGGCGAACGGGCGAGGAGGGTACGCCGAGGGGACACGACGGGCAAACCGCCCGTTACAATGGGCACGGACTCGAGACAGACGTGGAACAAAAACGCAAAATCCTTCCGCCGGTCTGGTTGCTGCTTGCGCTGGGACTCGCCGTGGCATTGAACTACGCGGCGCCCATCGTGCGCATCTTTACTCCTCCCTGGTCGTACTCGGGCGCAGTGCTGGTGGTGCTCGGCATCACGATGAGTGCAGCTGGGGCCGGCGCGTTCAAGCGAGCCGGCACACCGGTGGTGCCCTTCGAGCCCTCGACCGCGCTGGTGACGGATGGCCTCTACCGCTTTACGCGTAACCCGATGTACCTCGGACTGGTGCTGAGCCTGCTCGGCGCCGCGATCCTGCTCGGCAGTCTGGGTGCCTTGCTGGTGCTGCCGGCATTCGTGTGGATCCTGCAGACGCAGTTCATCGCCGGTGAAGAGCGCTTTCTCGAAGGCATCTTCGGCGCGCGCTATCTCGACTACAAGAAGCGGGTCCGACGCTGGCTGTAAAGACGACAAGAGACCGGGGGGAGTAATGACGTTCGCTCGAAAAATCTCGCGGGCAAGTCTGCTCGTCTGTGTGCTGTTGGTGGCTTGCAGCGAAGGCGGCAAGGTCGATCACCCGAACGGACCGGGCGCGGAATGGACGAGCTTCGGCGGCAGCCCGGGTGGCGGACACTATTCACCCGCGAATGAGATCACGCGCGAGAATGTCCATGCACTGAAGCTTGCGTGGGTTCATCACTCGGGCGACGTTCGCGGGCCGCCCGCGGAAGGCGCAGGCGCCATCAATGGCCCTCTGCAGCAGACCGGTTTCGGTGCGACGCCCATTGTCTCCGGCGACACGCTTTACTACTGCACGCCATACAACCGCGTGTTCGCTCTGGATGCGGCGACCGGCAAGGAACGGTGGGTGTTCGACCCTCATGTCGACATGAGCCAGGAGAACGCGCCCGCTTGTCGCGGCGTTTCGCTTTGGGCAGGCGCGGGAGGGCCAGAGCAGTGTGGCAAGCGCATATTCACTGGGACCCTTGATGCCCGGCTGATCGCGCTGGATGCCGGGAGCGGCGCCGCCTGTACGGATTTCGGCACCGGCGGGGAAGTGGATCTCAATGTCGGCCTGACGCCGCACGGCTCCAGGGAATACAGCGTGACCAGTCCGCCGGCCATCCTGGGCGATACGGTCATCGTGGGGGCACTGGTTGCCGACAGCTTCCGCAAGGGCGTGCCGGCCGGCGTCGTGCGCGCGTTCGATGCGCGCAGCGGTGCACTCAAGTGGGCGTGGAATGCGGTGCCGCCGGGTGAAGCCGATCTCAATCCTGACGGCACCTATCGCGCCGGCACCCCCAATGTCTGGTCGATCATGTCGGTCGATCCCGCGCGCAATCTCGTCTTTCTGCCGACGGGCAATGCGGGGAACGACTATTTCGGCGGCGACCGCCAAGGGCTCGACTACTACTCGAGCTCGGTGGTCGCGCTGGACGGTGCGACCGGCAAGGTCGTGTGGCACTTCCAGGCTGTGCATCACGATGTCTGGGACTACGACATGCCGGCACAACCGACACTGCTCGACCTGACGATCGACGGCAAGAGCGTTCCGGCGCTGATCGAAGTGACCAAGATGGGCTTCACGTTCGTGCTCAATCGCGAAACGGGCGAGCCGCTGTTCCCAGTCGAGGAGAAACCGGCGCCACAGGATGGCGCCGTGCCGGAGGAACATCTGAGCGCGACGCAGCCGGTGCCCTCACTCCCGGCACCAACGGCCCGGACGCGGCTGACTGCGGATGACGCGTGGGGCTTCACGTTCTGGGACAAGGGCAAGTGTCGCGACACGCTCGAGGGATTGCGCACCGGCGATATCTATCAGCCGCCGTCGTTGCAGGGGTCGGTGATCAATCCCTCCACGTTCGGCGGCAACGATTGGGGATCACCCGCTGTAGATCCCGTGAGCCAGCGGATGGTCGTGGCGACGACTCACATCGCGTTGTCGGTCAAGCTCGTGCCTCGAGCCCAGTGTGGCTCGCTCAATCCGGACTTGCCGCAAACCGGCTCTGCCTATTGCGCGATTGTCCTGCCAGTGCTCTCGCCGTGGGGTGCGCCCTGCACCAAGCCACCCTGGGCGACGCTCGACGCCGTCGATCTTTCGTCGGGCAAGATGGCCTGGACCCGTCCGCTCGGTGAGCTGGGCGCGGGCGCGAGGTGGCCGCTGTCCAAGATGGACGGCTCGGCGTTTTCGATCGGCGGCCCACTCATCACCGCGACGGGCCTGATCTTCATCGGCGCGGGCACCGACCCTGCATTCCGGGCCTACGATCTCTCCACCGGCAAGGAGCTCTGGAAGGCGACCTTGCCGACCACAGCAAACTCGGTGCCGATGAGTTACCGGCTCGGGGACAACGGGCGCCAGTTCGTGGTGGTCGCCGCGGGCGGCCATTTCGCGCTGAGCGGAATGGTACCGGCGGGCGACTCCCTGATGGCGTTCGCGCTGCCGACCGAGTGAGGTGACGAACTAGGGCTCGGGTGTCGGCAGCGGTGCTTCGACGGCGGCGCCGCCATGCACCCCGGCCAGCTCGCTCATCGCGCGGCGCAATGCCTTCCAGCGGCGTCCGCGCACGCGGCGGAAGGTCTTGGTGAAACGGCGCCGCATGTCGCCGGCACTGAGGCGCTGCCGCTCGGTGAAGATTCCCATCAGGAAGACCGTCTCGCCCGGCATCTTGCACGAGCGGCTACCGACCATGACCCGAAACCGATCTGCTGCGACGTTTGCATCCTGGTGCGATCCGAGGCGGTTCTGCAGTCGTCTGACCGCCTGCAACATCTTCATCGCGCTCTCGCCATAGAAGCCGTCGAACGACTCGATCGCGTAGCGCAGGCGCTTCGTGCGTCGCCGTACATTGTGGTACGCGGCCGCGTCCATATGGCGGTCAGCCGCGTCGGCCGCGCGCCGCAGTTTCCTGAAGGTGCGGCGAATCAGCCGGGGCGCGACCCGAGCGGCGATCGGGTTGTTGCGCCTGACGGCCATGCGGTTCGGCTTGAAGAGAGCGACCCGCAGTCGCTCGATGAGGCGCCGCGTCGACGCGCGATCGAGCGCGGCCAGCATCCGGGTCCGGGCCTGCTGCCGTTCTCCCTCGAGTCGGGCGCGCAGCGGGTCGAGCCGCTGGCGATCGATCTCGTTCAGCTCCGCGGCGAATCGATCGAGCTCCGCGAGCTGCACATCAAGATCGCGCACTGTGCCGAGCGTACGCACGAGAGCCTTCCAGGCCGGGCGCTGTCGCAGGATCGTCTTCGGCAGATAGTCCTGGAACAGTCCCAGGCTCGTGTCGAGTCGACGGGCTGCGACCCGCAGTTCATGCAGGCGCTCCTCATTCTCGCCGAGCCGCGCCGCGGGCTCGCTCGTCAGCCAGGCCCACAAGTGCCGCCGCAGGTTGGCGCGCGCGATCTCGCCGATGCTCAGGGTCGGATCGATCAACATCGAGCCGAGGTCGCTCGACACCGGCGCCACCAGCCCCGTGGACTTCAGTCCCACCTCGTACTTGCTGTCGGCCGCGGCCTCCAGCTCGCACTCGACGCGCAACTGGTCCACGAGCGGCTCGAGCGACCGCGTGGGCTCGCCGAGTGCTTCCACGTCGACGCGCCGGATGCGCGCCCGGGAACCGCCGTCGGCACTGGCGACGATCGTTTCGTCCAGAGCGATCTCGGCCGCCTGTTCGCCCTGCTCCTTGAGGACCGCAAAGGGCTGCCTCTGGGTGCGCACGCGAAACAGCGTTCGTAGCGGTTGCGTGCCGGCCACAGCATGCACACGGGTGCCGACCGGCCCGTTGCTATGGGCAAAAGAGGCTTGTTCAGCCGAGGGAAGCGACTCATTGATCTCACGCCTGACCCTGAGGCCGTCCAATGCGGGCGCGAGGTCCTTCAGCGTCACTTCCGCCTGGCCGGGAACATCGCGCAGACGCAGCGCAAACCCGGCGCGGTGAAAACGCCAGTCCGCTGTGTCGAGATAGGTGTCGTAGATCGTGCGGCTCGGGCGCGGCTCGATCGTGAAGCCGCCGAAGCCGCTATGGTCGCTCAACCATTGACGCACCTGCGTCAGATCGCGGGCCGCGAGCTGCCACTCGACTTCCTGGTGAGGATGTGCCGCGACTATGTCGGCTCGAGGCAGTTCTACATCGCCAGGCATGGGCGCAATTCTACAGGTCGATATCCCGCAATCCCAATTGAGCTGCCAATGTGAACGCCAGGTCAACGCCCTGCGGCGACCCTCAGAGAGCCGACAGTCTGGTTTGCACGAGCCTGGTCGCGAGCGACCAGTCGATCTGATCGACGGTCATCGCCTTGACCGTCAGCTCGTCGAGAATCTCCTGCTGGATCCTGCCGCGCTCGAGTGCCTCTGTGTACGGAATCTCGTGGTGAAACATCACCATCGAGTAGCGCGGGATGAATTGCTCCGGGAAGCGCTGCTCAAGCTGCAGTGACAGCTCCTTCTGCAGGACGAACCTCGGATCGCGCACCGAATCACGCATCTCCACATAGTTCTCGAGCGCCATCTGCGCGATCGCATCGGCGTTGGGCTTGCGCACGCGATCGACACGAGCGAACACCCGGCCCCAGTCCTCGTATCGGTCCAGAACGGCATCGATTGCCACGCAGTCCTCGAACGCGCAATTCATGCCCTGGCCGTGAAAGGGCACGATGGCGTGTGCGGCATCGCCGATCAGCAATGCGCGATCGGCGAACTTCCAGGGCGCCGCGCGCACCGTGACCATGGCCCCGGTGGGGTGCTCGAAGAAGTCCTCAGTGAGATGCGTGATCAGGGCGTGAGCATCTGCGAAGCGGCGTGCAAAAAACCTCTGCACGGCGTCCGGGCTCGTGAGCGTGGCGAAGCTTTCCGGACCTTGGGCCGGCAGGAACAGCGTGACGGTGAAACTGCCGTCGATGTTGGGCAGCGCAATCAGCATGTAGCCGCCGCGTGGCCAGATGTGCAGTGCGTTCATTTCCATGCGGTGTCTGCCGTCCGGCCCGGGAGGAATCGTCAGCTCCTTGTAGCGGTGTGAAAGCAGCTCCTCGCTTGCCTGCGTGCGACCGTCCGCGTGCATCGCGTCGCGCACCGCAGAGCTGGCCCCATCGGCACCGATGACGGGCGCTGCCGCAACTTCCTTCACTCGACCGTCGCTTTCATCGAGCAGGCGCAGACGCCCGGAACGAAAATCCAGACCCTGGCAGGTGTGACGGAACCGCACCTCAATCGACGCGATACGCTCGAGCTCCGTCAGCAGCAGCTTGTTAAGCTCGGCCCGCGATACGGAATGGATGACCTCGCTATCGTTCTGACCATAGCGCTGCAAGGTCGTCCGCCCGTGCTCGTCATGAATCATGCGCCCGCGCATCGGGATCATCAGTGGCCGAACGGCGTCCAGCACGCCGGCGCGCTCCAGCGCGTGAATGCCGCGATCTGCCAGCGCGAGATTGATCGAACGCCCGGCACTGATGGCTTCGCGGCGCATGTCGGCGCGACGCTCGTACACAGTGACCGGCAAGCCGCGGCGCGCGAGGAAGATCCCCAGCAGCGAGCCTGCAGGTCCCGCTCCAACAATAGTGGCAGGGGAGAGCTTCACCTGGTTCACTCCGCGAGGCTTGCGGCCAGCGCGTCGACGAACTCCCAGACCTCGCTGAAGGTGTTATAGAGCGGCACAGGCGCGACGCGAATGACGTCGGGTTCGCGCCAGTCGCAGACGACGTCACGTTTCTCGAGCGCTGCGAACACGCGCTGTCCCGACCGCACGCCCGAGCGCAGGCGCAGCGAAAGCTGGCAGCCACGCTCGGTCGGATCACGTGGCGTTACGATCTCGATCTCACGGGACAGTCGCTCGCGCACCAGGAATTCGAGGAATCCGGTGAGCAGGCGGGATTTGTCGGTCACGCATCCCATACCGGCCTCGCGGAACATCGCCAGCGATATCACCAGGGGCGCCATCGACAGGATCGGCGGATTGCTGATCTGCCAGCCTTCCGCGCCAGACATCACCTCGAAGTCGGGCTGCATGAGGAAGCGCCTGGCCTTGTCGTGTCCCCACCAGCCTGCGAACCGTGGCAGGTCGGACGCCTCGGCGTGCCGCTGATGCACGAAGCAGCCGGCCACTGCTCCCGGTCCCGCGTTGAGATACTTGTAGGTGCACCAGCATGCGAAGTCGGCGCCCGAATCATGCATGCGCAGCTCGACGTTGCCGGCTGCATGCGCCAGATCGAAACCGACTCTTGCCCCCTGTGCGTGCGCAGCCCGCGTAATCCGCGCGAGGTCGAAATTCTGGCCGGTCCGATACTGCACGCCTGGCAGCATTACCAGCGCAATGCGCGGGCCCTCGCGCGCCAGCAATGCTTCGAGATCCTCATGACGTACGCAGTCCTCGCCGCTGCGCGGCGCCGCTTCGATCAAGGCCTGCTGCGCGGAATAGCCGTGATGGTTGAGGTGCGACACGACCGCGTAGCGATCGGAAGGGAAGGCGCCTTGCTCGATCAGAATGCAGTGCCGGTCGGCTGTCGGTCGGTAGAAACTCACCATCATGAGATGCAGGTTCACGGTGAGCGTATTCATGTTCACGACTTCCGCGGGGTTCGCTCCGACGAGGAGCGCGGTGTCGTTGGTGAGTTGCTCGTGATACGGCAGCCAGGGGCGGCGCGCCTCGAGGTGACCGAGCACCGCGTAGCGCGCCCAGTCTTCGAGTTCCTCGTCGATCAGGTCGCGCACGCCCTTCGGCTGCAGACCGAGCGAGTTGCCGCAGAAGTAGATCGCGGTGGGTCGGGCGCGTCCCGGGGGCAGATGAAAACGCGCACGAAAGGCGGCCAGCACGTCGCTGCGATCCAGCGCCTCGGCATGCGCGCGCGAGGCTTCGAAACTCATGTGGCGCGTCATTCGAATCTCTTCCGCTCGAGATTCAGCCATTCGAGCGCTGTGCCGTGCAGGAGACGTGCGACCGTCTCAGCGTCGAGCTGCATCGACTCGATCATCTGGCCCGGATGATCCTCGCCGAGCGGGAAGGGATAATCGCTCCCGAGCGCGACGCTGCGAGCGCCCATCAGCTTCATCATGTAGAGCAGCAGGTCCGGATCGTGGACCAGTGAATCGACATAGAAACGCCCGAGATATTCGCGCGGGTTGGTCTGATTGGCGACGGCGACCAGGTCCGGACGGGCATGAAATCCGTGCTCGATGCGGCCGAGCGTCGCTGGGAAGGCGCCGCCGCCATGCGCGAACGCCACGCGCAGGCGCGGCAGCTTGGCGAACACGCCGCCAAAAATCATGCAGCAGATCGAGAGCGAAGTTTCCGCCGGCATGCCGACGAGCCACGGCAGCCAGTAGCGCGACATCCGTTCCCGGCCCAGCATGTCCCACGGATGCACGAATATCGCCGCATCGAGATCCTGCGCAGCGGTGAGGATTTCCACCACACGGGGATCATCGAGATTGCGCCCGTTGACGTGAGATCCGATCTCGATGCCGGGGAGCTTGAGACTGCGCACGCAGCGCTCCAGCTCCTGGATCGCAAGGTCCGGCTCCTGCATCGGCACCGTGCCGAGCCCGATGAAGCGCGTCGGATATCGATCGACGAGACCCGCGATGTGGTCGTTGAGGAAGCGGCTCAGGTCGAGCGTGTCGGGCCCGCGCGCCCAGTAGTTGAACATCACCGGCACGGTCGACAGCACCTGCACGTTCACCCCGGTGCGCGCGCAATCCTCGAAGCGCTTGTCGGCGTCCCAGCTGTTGGCTTCGATGTGGCGGAAAAGCTTGCCTTCCTGGACCATGCGCGCGCAGCCGGGCCCGGTGTGCTCGATCTGCACCCAGCCGCCGTAGCCGTAGCGGTCCTGCAGGTTGGGCCAGTTCTCCGGCACCACGTGCGTATGCATGTCGATCTTGAACATGGCGCGCCCGCGCTAACCCTGGAACGGCGGCAGCCGGCGGTGACTCGATCGGGTGGGTCCTTTCGAGACCGTGAAAAACAGGACGTTTTTCACGGAGCCTACAGGGACGTATTTACGGCGTTCTCGAAAGGACCCACCCGATCGAGGCGCCGCCAGCAAGCCGTTCATAAGGGCGCTCGCTTGGGCGGCTGCATCACGGTGCCGCAGTGCTTGCAGGTGCGCTTTTCCAGGCTTGCGAAGAAGCGCTCGAACACCGGCGCCAGCTCCGTCTCGATGTTCTTGAGCTCGAAGTATTCCGAGTAGAGCTCGCTGCTGCAGTTCTCGCAGTACCAGAGGAAGCCGTCCCGCTCGCCCGGGCGGCGCTGGCGCTCCACCACCAGCCCCACGGTGTTGGCGAAGCGTTGCGGGGAGTGAGGCACGTGCGGCGGCAGTAGCAGAACCTCGCCCTCGCGGATCGTGACGTCGACCGCGCGCCCGTCCTGCATGGTCTTCAACACCATGTCGCCCTCGAGCTGGTAGAAGAACTCCTCGCCCGGATCGTCGTGAAAATCCTTGCGCGAATTCGGGCCGCCGACCGCCATGATGATCATTTCCGCATCCTTGAACACCTGCTTGTTGCCGACCGGCGGCTTGAGCAGCTGGCGGTTCTCATCGATCCAGCGCTGCAGATTGAAGGCTTGAATGGGTCGCATGACGGTTCACTCCGGGAGCGTAGCGATGCATTTGAGCTCGATCGCGATCGGGCCCGGCAGGCGTGCAACGCCAATGGTGGTTCGGCAGGGGCGAACGCCGGCGAAATACTCGGTGTAGATTCGATTGTAGGTTGCGAAATCGCGTTCCAGATCGGTCAGGAACACTGTCACGTCGACCAGTCGCTCCCAGCTCGAGCCCGCGTCCTCGAGAATGATGCGCACGTTGTCGAACACCGCACGGCATTGTGCCTCGATGTCATAGCGGAGCACGCGGCCCGATGAGTCCAGCTCGACACCGGCAACTGCCTTCTCGCCGCGCTTGCGCGGCCCCATGCCCGAAATGAACAGCAGACTTCCCACACGACGCGCGTGCGGGTATGGGCCGAGCGCTTCAGGCGCGCGCGACGAAAGAATGATTTCCGATGTCATGGCGGGAGCTTTCAGTACTTGATACAGACATTGCGCGGCTCGGTGAAGAAACGCATGGCTTCAAAACCGCCCTCGCGACCGAGGCCGGAGTGCTTGACCCCTCCCATTGGTGTGCGCAGGTCCCGCAGCATCCAGGTATTCACCCAGACCAGCCCTGATTCCAGGCGCGCCGCCACGCGGTGACAGCGTTCGATATCGCGGCTCCAGATCGAGGCCGCGAGTCCGTACGGCGTGCCGTTCGCGATGCGCAGCGCATCGGCCTCGTCGCCGAAGGATTGCAGCGTCGCGACCGGACCGAAGATCTCCTCCTGGTTGGCCGCGCATTCCGGTCTCAGGCCGTCGATGACCGTGGGCTCGTGGAACCAGCCCTTGCGACAGCGCGCCGTGTCCACGGTCGTGCTTTGGCCACCGCAAAGAATCTGACCACCATCGGCGCGCGCCTGTTCGACTGCCGCGGTCACCTTGTGCAGATGAGCCTCGGAGACGATTGCGCCCTGGTCGGTGTCGGATTCCAGCGGGTCTCCTACCCGCAAGCGCTCCACGCGCTCCACGAGTGCCTCGCGAAAGCGCGCGTAGATCGTGTGCTCGATGAGCACGCGCGAGCCACACAGGCAGATCTCACCCTGGTTCGTAAACGCCGCACGAACGGCACCTTCCACCGCACGCTCGAAATCGCAATCGCCGAACACCAGCGTTGGATTCTTGCCGCCAAGCTCGAGCGCGAGCTTCTTGAACTGCATCGCGCCGGCTGCAGCGATGGCCCGTCCGGTGGCGGTACCGCCGGTGAACGAGATGGCACGCACTTCCGGGTGTGCCACGATCGCCTGGCCCACGTCGCGACCCGCGCCATGGAGCACATTGAGGACCCCGTCGGGCAGCTTTGCCTCGATGCACCGTTCTGCAAGCAGTGAAGCGGTGAGCGGTGTGATCTCAGAAGGCTTGGCGATGACGCAATTGCCGGCGGCGAGGGCGGGAGCGATCTTCCACGTGAGCAGATACAGAGGCAGGTTCCAGGGCGAGATTCCAGCCACGACGCCGTGCGGTTGGCGCAGCGTGTAGTTGATGGCGCCCACTTCCATGGCGTGCGCTTCGCTCGCGAACTGAGTCGCAGCGCCGGCGAAGAAGCGCAGATTGGCGATGGCGCGGGGGATGTCGAGCGCGCGCGCCAGGCTCAGCGGCTTACCCGTGTCCTGCGATTCAGCGCGCGCAAAGGTGTCGAAATCGCGTTCGATCAGATCCGCGATCCGATTGAGCCAGGCAGCGCGCTCGGCACCCGGCAGGTCACGCCAGGCGGCGAACGCGCCGCGCGCAGCTTGCACGGCTTGCTGCACATCGCCCGAGTCTGACTCGGGAGCGCGCGCATAGACCTGGCCGGTCGCGGGTTCGTACACATCGAACCAGCGTCCCGATCGGGACGGCTGGGTGTGGCCCCCGACATAGTTGAATAGATCGAGCATGGCGTGTGCAGTCGGAATCTCGACATTATAGACGCGCCTTCACGACAACCGGCGCGCGGACCGCTTTTCTAGTCTTGGTCCGGCCTCTGGTGCGCGCGACAGCGCAGGCGCACCGGGGCGCGAATCTCATCCAGGCGAATGGCGCAAAGGCTCCCACCCCACACGCAGCCAGCATCGATGGCCAGGACGTTGTGGCGGTCGTAATAGCCGAGCGTCGACCAATGTCCGCATACGATGCGCGCATTGCGGCTAGCGCGGCCGGGCACCTTGAACCACGGTAGCCAGGGCGCGCCCACGTCGCGGGGCGCATCCTTGAGTTGCAGATTGATGCGACCCCTGGCATCGCAGTAACGCAGGCGCGTGAAGCAGTTCACCATGAACCGTAGCCGATCATAGCCGGTGAGTGTCTCGCTCCATTTGTCGGGTCGGTTGCCATACATGTGCGCGAACAGGCCGGCCGCGTTGTCGCGCAGGGCTTTGTGGACCTCCACAGCAGCCGCGCCGGCCAATGACAGGTCCCACTGGGGCGGCAAGCCCGCATGCACCATCGCGAGATCGAGGTCTGCGTCGTGATGAAAGAGCGGGCGAAGGATCAGCCATTCGAGCAAGCGATTGCGATCCCGCGCGTTGAGCACTGCATCGAGCGTGTCCCCATCGCGCAGGCGCCGGCGGCGGCTGTGAACCACGGCGAGCAGGTGCAGGTCATGGTTACCGAGGACGACGACAGCATTGTCGCGCAGGGCGTATACGCGTCGCAGCGCCTGCAGAGAGCGCGGGCCACGGTTGACGATATCGCCCACGAACCACAGCCGATCGCGATCGGGGCGGAAACGGATGCGCTGCAGAAGTTCGCCCAGCTCCTCGTCACATCCCTGGACGTCGCCAATGGCGTAGACAGCCATTAGGAGTCGATCTCCTAGTGGAGCACTCCGGGCATTGCTAGCGTGAATGGCGCGATGGGCGCGTCGAATTGCTGCCCGTCGTCCGCGACCATCTGGTAGGTGCCTTGCATGGCGCCGACCGGCGTCTCGATGATGGCGCCGCTGGAGTACCGGAAGCCCTGGCCGGGTTTCAGATACGGCTGCTCACCCACCACGCCGTCGCCGCGAACTTCCTGCACCTTGCCGTTGGCGTCGGTGATGATCCAGTGACGCGTCATCAGGCGCGCGGGCACCAGCCCTTCGTTGCGGATCGTGATGGTGTAGGCAAATACGAAGCGTCGCTCGCGCGGATCCGACTGCTCATCGACGAAATTGGTCTCGACGTCGACGCGGATCGCGTGGCGTGTCTTCTCGCGGCTGGAGCCCGTAGAGGTCATGGGGCGAGTGTACCGGAAATGATCGCGGGCTAGTGCAGGCGAACCGCGAGTACATCGCATGGGGATGCGTGTAGTACTGTGTCCTCGGTGAAATTCAGCAGGATTGCGAGCCCGTGGCGCTCCCGGCTGCCGAGCACGATGAGATCGACCTGCTGTTCCTGTGCCACACGGATGATCTCCGCTTTTATGTTACCTGCCTCCACGAAGCATTCGCTCCTACCCAGGCCGAGGGAGCCGGCGAGTTCCTTCAGCCGCACGCGTGCGCGCTCGATGAGTTCCTCTTCGATCTGTACCGCGGGCAACAACGTTTCGCCCATCGGCTCCACCGGCACGTATTCGACCACGTGCAGCAACTGGATGGTGGATTGATCGGAGGCCGCGATAGCCTTGGCCCGCTCGCCGACGACCTCACTGTCCTCGGTGAGATCCACGACGAGGAGAATCTTGCGGTATGGGTGCATGACGGCCTCCGGCGCTGGAGGACCCGATTATAGCGGGGACCCGCCGGCGGTTTCTCAGGCGTCCAGCGAGGCCGCGATCAATGCAAACTGCTGCGGCTCGAGCCGCTCCGGACGCAAGCCGGGATCGATTCCCAGCTGCCGCAGCTGCCGTTCGCTCGCCAGTCCCTTGAGCGCGTTACGCAGAGTCTTGCGCCGCTGCGAGAATGCGGCGCGCACGATTCGGTCGAAGCGTTCGGTGGAGGCGATCGGGAATGCCGGCCCGGGGAGCGGGGTGATGCGCACCACGGTCGAGGCGACCTTTGGCGCGGGCCGAAACGCTCCCGCTCCCACCTCGAGGACGGACTCAACGCGCACCCACGGCGCGAGCATCACGGTCAGGCGGCCGTAGGCCTTCGATCCAGGCGCGGCGACCATGCGCTCGACCACCTCCCGTTGCAGCATGAAGTGCATGTCGAGAATCGTCTCACGCTGCGCCAGCAGGTAGAACAGGAGGGGAGTCGAGATGTTGTAGGGCAGGTTGCCGATGATGCGCAGTGCCTTGCGATCAGCGCGCAGGGTTTTGAAATCGACATCCATTACATCAGCCACGATCAGGTTGAGCGGCGCGCCGAACCGTGCCCGTAACTCACCCGCCAGATCGCGATCGATCTCAATTGCAGTCAGTTCGCCGGCGCGTTGCAGAAGAGGTGCGGTCAGGGCGCCACGGCCCGGGCCGATCTCGATCAGTGCCTCACCGGGCCGTGGATCAATCGTGGCAACGATGCGCTCGATGACCTTCGGATCGTGAAGAAAATGCTGGCCGAAGCGCTTACGCGCAGGGAAGCGCTGCACAGGCTTCATGGGACGCGTTGCGCGAGCTCGATCGCCTGTTGCAAGGCCGCCGCGAGGCTGCCGACATCGGCCTGCCCGGTGCCGGCCAGGTCCAGTGCGGTGCCATGATCGACGGAGGTGCGAATGAACGGCAGGCCGAGCGTTACGTTCACGGCGCCGCCGAAGCCCGCAAACTTGAGCACGGGCAATCCCTGATCGTGATACATGGCGAGCACCACGTCGGCGCCCGCGAGCGATCGCGGCGTGAACGCGGTGTCTGCCGGCACCGGCCCGCTCGCATTGATGCCATCCCTGCGTGCTGCGGCGACCGCGGGCGCGATGATCTCAATCTCCTCGCGTCCGAGATGGCCACTCTCACCGGCGTGCGGGTTCAGCCCGCACACGAGGATGCGCGGCCGCGCGAAGCCGAAGCGCTGGCGCAGGTCCGCATCGATGACCGCCAGCACTTCCTGCAGCAGCGCGCTGCTCAGCGCTTCGCTCACGGAACGCAACGGCAGATGGGTGGTCGCGAGCGCCACGCGCAGGCGCTCCGCTACCAGCATCATGACCGGGCGAGGCGTGTTCGTGCGTGCAGCGAGATACTCGGTGTGCCCCGTGAAGGCGACGCCCGCTTCATTGAGAACACTCTTCTGTACGGGCGCCGTGACCATCGCATCGAATTCGCCAGCGAGACAGCCTGCAACGGCACGGTCGAGCAGCGCGAGCACGTAGTGGGCATTAGTGGCGTTCAACCGGCCCGCTTCCGCAGGAGTCGCGAGCGGCGTGGCAATAACCCGCATCAATCGTGCACGGTGCGACGTCCGCTCGGCGAGCGGTGAGAATTCCTCGATCTGTGGATCCAGGTTGAGAAGCGTCGCGCGTGCGCGCAACAGCTCCGGATCCGCCGCGATGACGAGTTCGCATGGCCAATCCCGCTCAGCGAGTTTCAGACACAGATCCGGACCGATCCCGGCTGGCTCGCCTGAAGTCAGGATTATTCTAGGGGTCACGCTACATCTTGTACTCGACGTAGGCCTCGTCCCGCAGCCGCCGCAGCCAGAGCTCGGTTTCTTCATCGGCCTTGCTCTCGCGCAGCGCCGCGAATGCGCGCTGCCGGCGCACCTCGTCGGTGTTGTCGTGCGTGCGCGTTCCCAGCAGCTGGACGATGTGCCAGCCGAACTGGGTCTGGAACGGCTCGCTGATTTCGTTCTCTTTCAGCCCCTCGAGCACCTTGGCGAACTCAGGCGCGAAGCTGTTGGGTGATTCCCATCCAAGGTCGCCCCCCTGGGCCGCGGAACCTGGATCCTCGGACGTCACCGACGCCACGCCGGCGAAATCCTCGCCGTCGAGAATGCGCTTGCGCAGCGTCTCGAGTTTCTGCTTCACGGTGGCATCGTCCTGCAGCTCGTTGGTGCGCATGAGGATGTGGCGCGCGTGCACCTGGTTGACCATGACCTGCTCTTCAGCCCCGCGCCGCTCATTGAGCTTGATGATGTGAAAGCCGCTCGGAGTGCGTACCGGCTCGGCGATATCGCCGGGCTGCATGTGAGCGACGAGGTCCGCGATGAAGGTGGGCAGTTGCGGCCCCTTGCGCCAACCGAGCGAGCCGCCGTCAAGGGCAGTCTGGCTGTTCGAGTACGTCACCGCGAGCTGCGCAAAGTCCTCGCCTTTTTGCGCGCGCTCGTAGACATCCTGTGCATGGGCACTCACTTCCTCGAGCTGCCCAGGCGTCGCTGCCTGGGGGAGGGCCAGCAGGATGTGCGAAATGTTGAATTCCTGATTGTCGATGGAGCCGCTCTGCTTGGCGAGGTATTGGTCGATCTCGCGCGGCGTGACAATGATCTTCTCCAGCACATCGCGCCGCCGCAGGAGCGAGATCGTCATCTCCTTGCGCAGCGAGTCGCGATAGGCGGCGTAGTTGATACCCTGTGATTCCAGCGCGCGTGGCAGCTGATCGAGCGTCATCTTGTTGCGTTCCGCCACGTCGCGCAGCGAGTTGTTGAGCATCTCGTCCGAGACCTTCACACCGCCACGGTCGGCACGCTGCAGCTGGATCTCCTGCACCACGAGACGCTCGAGGATCTGCTGGCGCAGCACGTTAGCCGGCGGGAGCTCGGTGCGTTGCTGCTGCAGCCGCTCAGTGACCATCTGGACCTGACCGTCGACTTCACTTTTCAGCACCACGCCGTCGTTGACCACCGCGGCCACACGATCGAGCAGGACGCCACTGGTGGCGAGCTCGCGGCTTTGCGCGAACGCATCGGCGCTCAATAGAACCAGCAGCAGGGGGGCGAGGGGTCGGGCCAGGGGCATAAGAGAATCCGCGGCAATCAGTGCTTTAACGGGTGCGCGAGTATCCTCGAATTGCGTTCTCGAGAAAAGCGTCCGCGGGCACTCCGACATTGCTCAGGCCGTTGAGTTCCAGCTGCACCGCCAGGGAGCTGTCGCGTTGGCCGGTACGGCTGCTGACGTAGCGCCGCTGCACGAGCCGCACGCGCCAGCAGCAGCTCACGTATTCGAAACCCGCAAACTGGTCGATCAGCGCCTCGTCACGCAGCGAATAGACCGCGCCAGTGTAGATGTTCCAGCGCCGCGAGACTGGCCAGGCGACCGACCCGTCGACCTGCTCGATCAGATCGCGCCGGAACCGGTACCCCAGGTTGACGACCGACTGCGCGGCGGGCTTGTACTGCACGCTGATCTGTCCCTTCTCGCTCTGGGTGGCGTCCGGATTCCACTCCAGTCCCAGGCGCATGTTCCAGTGTCGATAGGCGCTGAGCTCGAGTTCACCGACGAAGTTCGAATACTGCCGGTTCGTGGGCACCTCGTCAGGGAGCAGTACACGCGGGCTCTCGAAGTACCACGTCTCGCCGAGGGTCGCGCGCAGGTACTGCTGCCCGGTCGCGGTGTCGATCAGCCGCGCGGTCACGCCGCCACTGAGCTGGTTGGCATCGCTCAGCCGGTCTGCGCCGACGTAGCGATTGCGGCGGAACAGCTCTACGAGGTTCAGGTCCGGAATCCCGGTGTCGAACACCGGCAGATCGGCCTGGTCGCGAAATGGGACATACAGGTACAGCAGCCGCGGCTCGAGTGTCGTAATGCGATTCGGGGTGATGCGCTCGAAGGTGAGACCGCTGTCCAGGCTGAAAATCGGCGCTCCGCGCGAGGGCGAGGTGGGCGCCCCGGTCACGGCGTCGTTGAGCTCATAGCTCGTGAAGCGGTATGCGGCCTCGGGCACGAGGTAGTAGCCGGGTCTGCGCAGCGGCCAGCGGATCTGCTGTTCGACGTCGAGACGTCCCCCGGTCACACCCTCATCGCGCGTGAAGTAGACCATCTCGCCGTCGAGCTGATACTCCAGGCCGAGCGGCGTGTCTTCCCACAGACCGCGTGCCAGGATGCGCGGCAGGATCGTGTACGGTCTCGATTCCTGCGGAATGCTCTGGTCGATGGTCTGGAAATTCTCGACTTCGCCCACGAACGCCCAGTGCTCCCCGTAGTAGCGCAGCTGCGCGTCGCGCTTGACGTAGAGAGTGCTCGTGATCTCCGAGCCCTGGCCGAAGTCCTCGAAATAGTTGTTGTCGCTGACGTTGGCGGCATCGGCAACGAAGCGCCAGCGCTCCCAGAAATCGCTGCGGTTGGTCCAGTGCACGTAGCTGCGATTGTCGTTGTCGCGCAGCTTGTCGCTGGGCAGAGCGAACGCATCGAGCTCGCCGCGATCCCCATGACCGAGGTAGCGGAACTCGCCCTCGAGCGCCAGGCCGCGGTTGGTCCAGATCCTGGGCGTCAGCAGCAGATCGTAGTTGGGGGCGAGATTGAAGTAATACGGCGCGCCCAGCTCGACACCGTTGCGGTCCGAGACACCGAACTCCGGGAACAGGAACCCGGACTTACGCTCATTCCCCAGCGGGAATGAGATGTAGGGAGTGTAGAGAATCGGCACGCCCTTGAAGTCGAGGCGGATGCGGCGTCCGCTGCCGTTGCGCTCAGCCGTATCCAGGTCGATGTCTGCGGCCTTGAGCACCCAGTCTTCGTTGCCCACCGGGCAGGTCGTGTACGTGACCTCGTCGAGACTCACCCTCCCATCGCGCTTGACCGCGATCTCTTTCGCCGATCCGCGCGCGGGTCGCGACGGCAACTCGAATTGCGCGTCCCCGAACGAGGCACCGCCGGCGGCATCGTAGGTACCCGTGGCGCCGCGCACGCGCACAATCGGGTCCTGGTACTCGACATTGCCCGCCACCGACAGGCTCTTGGTTGCATCGTCGTACTGCACATCTTCCGCACTGAGACGCCGATCACCCTGGCGCACGTCCACTTTGCCTTTCAATAGCGCATCGCCCGTGCGGCTGAGCTCGGCGCCCTGGCTGCTCACTTCGATGTCCTCATCGGCGGGTGTGGTGGTGGAGGTCGCCGGCGGCAATGGAGCGGCGACGGGTCCGCAAAGCTGCTGCTGGTTCTCGCTCGTCGCGTTGGCGCAGCAAGTCTCATCGGCAGCCGCGTAACCGCAGGCCAGCACGAGCAGGAGCACGAGTAGTGCCGGGCAGCGGGAGCGACGTGACAAGGTGATCAAGTACTTGATTTTTGCGGGGGTGCTGCGTTCGGACACATTATAATGACGTTTGTTTCCCCACGGAGATCCACTCATTAGCGACGTGCGACTCGAACTGCTGCGTGACTGGCTGGCCAACGAGCTGACTTTCGGCGCGGATCGCATCGCGCCGGCATCGGGCGATGCCAGTTTCCGGCGCTATTTTCGGGTCTGGCGCGACGGGGAAACATTCATCGCAATGGATGCGCCGCCTGGACGCGAGGACGTGCGGCCCTACCTGACGATCGCCCGCATGCTCGCAGAGATCGGTGTGCATGTGCCCCGGATCCTCGCCGAGCAGCACACAGCTGGTTTTCTGCTGGTCACCGATCTCGGAACGCGCCACTACCTCGAAGATCTCACCGCGAACCATAACGTCGAGTCACACTATCTCGACGCGATGATGACGCTGAATCGCATCCAGTCGCGAGGCGCCGAGCACGCGCGCCATCTGCCGGCCTACGATCGCGCGATACTCGAGCGCGAGATGAAGCTGATGCCCGAGTGGTTCTGTGGCCGGCACCTGAAACTCGAGCTCACCGCCGAGGATCAGCAGATGCTCGCGGATACCTTTGGCGTGCTGTGTCGCGAGGCGCTGACGCAACCGAAGGTCTTCGTGCACCGCGACTACCATTCGCGCAACCTGATGGTGTTCTCGGGCGACAATCCGGGCGTGCTCGATTTCCAGGACGCGGTGAACGGCCCCGTCACCTACGATCTGGTGTCATTGTTTCGCGACTGCTACATCGGGTGGCCGCAGGAACGCGTGCAGGAATGGGTATTGCGCTATCGCTCCATGGCGCGTTCATCGGGCGTGGACGTCGGAGCCGACGAGGGCGAATTCCTGCGTTGGTTCGACCTGATGGGTGTGCAGCGGCACGTCAAGGTGCTCGGCATTTTTTCCCGGCTGTTCCATCGCGACGGCAAAGCCGAGTACCTCGATAACCTGCCGCTCACCCTGAAGTACGTCCAGTCAGCCTGCGCACGCCATGCCGAGCTCGAGCCGCTTGGGCGTTTCCTGCGTACACGGGTGGCGCCGATTCTCGCTGAACGCACCGCCGAGGCGCGCGCGTGAAGGCGATGATCCTTGCCGCGGGACGCGGCGAGCGCATGCGGCCGCTGACCGAGGAAACCCCCAAGCCACTGCTGGAAGTTCGTGGGCGTTCGCTGATCGAGTATCACCTGCAGGCGCTGCACGCGGCTGGTATTCGCGACATCGTGGTCAATCTCTCCTGGCTCGGGGAACGCATTCGCGCCGCCCTCGATGATGGTGCGCCCTGGGGCGTGTCGATTCGTTACACCGAAGAAGGTCCTGAGCCGCTCGAGACGGGCGGCGGCATCTTCAATGCGCTATCGCTCCTCGGTCCGACACCGTTCATCGTGGTCAATGGGGATGTCTGGACCGATTTTCCTTTCTCGCGACTGGCGCTCGCGGCCGAAGCCGCGGCCCACCTCGTGCTGGTCCCCAACCCTGCGCATCACGCAAGAGGCGACTTCAGTCTTGAGGATCGGCGCGTAATGCACCCAGGCGGCAGTACCTACACATTCTCGGGCATCGCCATGTATCGGCCGGAGTTTTTTGCCGGATCCACGGCTGGCCGGTTCCCGTTGCTGCCCCTGCTCAGGCGTGCGATTGATGCGGGGACGCTGAGCGGGGAGCTCTACGAGGGGGCCTGGAGCGATGTGGGGACGCCGGAGCGGTTGGCGCAGTTGCAGTCGGGTAAAATCGCCTGACCGTTTTTCCAGGCATCCAATGGCTACGTTCAAAGGCATACCCATCGCACCGCTCACCGAGCGGGTCCGCAGCGGCGAGAAGTACCGCACGCCGCAGGGCTTCACCGCCATCAAGGATGGTGTGAAGTCTCAGGGCACGGGTGACCGCCGCGAGCTCGGGGGCAAGCCGCGCTGGCTGAAGGCCCCACTGGCGAGCGGTGTGGCATTCGATGCCGTGCGGCAGATCGTGCGTGAGCATCGGCTGAGCACGGTGTGCGAGGAAGCCAAGTGCCCGAACATCGGGGAGTGCTGGAACGCGGGAACGGCCACGATCATGGTGATGGGTGCGGTGTGCACGCGGGCCTGCAGATTCTGCTCTGTAGACACGGGCAACCCGCACGGCTGGCTGGATGCGCAAGAGCCCGCCAACGTCGCGCGCTCGGTGGCCCTGATGAAGCTCAAGTACGTAGTCCTCACCTCCGTCGATCGCGACGACCTCACCGACGGTGGCGCCGCTCACTACGCAGCCTGTGTGCGCGCCATCAAGGAAGTGAACCCGGGCACGGCGGTCGAAGCCCTGACGCCGGATTTTCAGGGTGTGCTCACGGACGTCGAAACGGTGCTCGACTCCGGCGTCGAGGTCTTCGCACAGAACGTCGAGACCGTGCGCAGGCTCACGCACCCGGTACGCGACCCGCGCGCCGGATATGAGCAGACGATTGCGGTGCTTGCCCACGCGAAGCGTTACAAGCCCGAGGTGCTGACCAAGACCAGCCTCATGCTCGGTCTGGGCGAATCGGAGGCAGAGATCCTCGAGACCCTCAAGGACCTGCGTGCCGTGGGAGTCGACATCGTCACGCTCGGGCAATACCTGCGACCGACGCTGAACCATCTTCCTGTCGAGCGATTCGTGACGCCGGAAGAATTTGCGAGCTATCGTGAAACAGGGCTGGCGCTCGGCTTTCTCGAAATCGTTTCCGGGCCGCTGGTGCGCTCGAGCTACCGCGCCGAGCGCGCCCTGGAGCGCAACAACGCGGGACTCGAGATCTCGTCCGCTGCTGCGGGCTGAAGACATGGCCGCGGTCATCGATACCGTCTCCTTGGAGCCACCCGCACCCGTCTTGCGGCGGCTGGGGCAGGTCGAGTACGTGCCCACCTGGCGCGAGATGCAGCGCTTCACGGAAGCGCGCGACGGATCGACGCCAGATGAGATCTGGTTTCTCGAGCATCCGCCGGTCTTCACGCTGGGCCTGAATGGGCGCCGCGAGCACGTGCTGGCTGCCGGCGATATCCCGGTGGTGCAGGTGGATCGTGGCGGACAGGTCACCTATCACGGGCCGGGCCAGCTCGTCGTGTACCCGCTGATCGACATGAAGCGCGCGCGACTGCGGGTCCGCGACCTCGTGACCTGTCTCGAGGAATCGGTGATCGAGCTCTGTGCTGAGCTTGGCATCCATGCCGAGGCACGTCGCGATGCTCCGGGTGTGTACGTCCGCGGGCGCAAGCTCGCGAGCATCGGCCTGCGCGTGCGGCGCGGCTGCAGCTATCATGGTCTCGCGCTCAACGTCTGCAACGATCTGCAGCCGTTCTCGCGCATCAATCCGTGTGGCTTTACCGGCCTCGAAATCGTGCGGCTCGCCGACTTGTCGCTGTTGCGCGATCCGCAAACTGCGGCCGCACGGCTGGAGCCGATCCTGCTGCGACGGCTCTATTTCTTCTTGAACAGGTCCTCGAGCCCGGCACGCGAGCTGTCGCCGGCCGATCCAGTTGCGCCCGTCCCGGTCTGACCGCCAAACATTGCGTCCAGCGCCGCGCGCGACCTGAGCTCCGCGGCCTGATCGCGTGGACGGTACGCATCCGGGCGCGGTTTGAAATAGTCGCAGAAGTTCGCTCGTTCCTTGTCTTTCACCTCCTCGGCGATCGGCTCACGGCAACTCTTCGCGACCGACGTGTCGTACTCGACGCACATCCGGCACACGTGCAGCTCCGCGTGGCAGGCAGGGCATTCCTCCAGTCGGCGCAGCGGCAGCGTCAGGGCCGCGAGGGATGCGCCGCATTTCCAGCAGACCAGTGTGTTCATAGGGCAATCAGCACGTCGTCAGAGGCAGTGAGCTCGCGGTACAGCGCATCGAGCTGTTCGCGGCTCGATGCGCTGATCGTGAAGGTGAGGGCGATGAAGTTCTCGTCCTTGCTCAGCCGCTCGACCACCTGGCCGTCGCTCAGGGTGCCGGCGTGGCGCTCCACGATCTCGCGCGTGCGGCGCCGGAAGTCCTCGCTCGCCCGCCCCATGACCTTGATCGGAAACTCACACGGGAACTCGAATACGTCGGGCACGGCATCTCCCGTCGGCTCAATACGCCGGCGTGCCTGCGAGCTCGCGCTTGTAGGACTCCAGCGCCGCATGGATCTGCTTCCACACAGGTCCTGGCACGCCCGTGCCCACGGGCTGTCCGTCAAGACGCGTGACGGCGAGTGTGCCGATCGTGGCCGCAGCGATGAACACCTCCCGCGCCTCCCTGAGCTCGGTAGCAGTCACTGGGGCGGCGCGGAACGGGATGCGGCTGCGTGTTGCGAGCTCACTGACCACATCGCGCGTCGTCCCTGGGAGGATGCTGTGCGATTTGGGTGGCGTGCGGATCTCCCCGCCAAGTACCACGTGCACGGTCGTCGAGCTGCCTTCCATCAGGAACCCATCGCGAATCAGGATGGTCTCGGCCGCGTTCGCGTCGACCGCGAGCTGCTTGAGCAGAACGTTGGCGAGCAGCGCCGTCGACTTGATGTCACAGCGTGACCAACGGGTGTCTTCAGCCGTAACCGCGGCCACGCCGCGTTCGAGTCGCTCGCGCGTCAGGGGTGGAAGTGCGGAAGCGAAGGCGAATACCGTACGTTCGATGTCAGGCAAGGGCGCGTGGTTGCGGCCGTACTCTGCCCCGCGCGAGACCTGCACATACAGGTACATGTCGCCGCCACCGTTGCGCGCGATGAGCCCATCACAGAGCGTCGCCCACTGCTCGCGCGAATAGGCCGGTCGCATGCGCAGTTCGCCCAGGCTCCGGTCGAGACGATCGAAGTGCTCGCGAAAGCGAAACACCCGTCCCCCATACACCGGCATCACTTCGTAGACACTGTCGGCATAGAGGAACGCGCGATCGAGGGGCGAGACGCGTGCGTCCTTCAGCGGCACGAATTCGCCGTTGAGGTATGCGACCGGGAACGGTTCGGCCATTACTCGAACCAAAGCAGCATGGTATCCACCATGCGCCTCCACCAGCCGCCTTGCGGCACATCATGTACTGGATAGGCGTTGCCCTGGCCGAGCACCTGGTCGCCAAAGGCAATACTGAAGGTTCCGACCGGCTTCTGCGCGGAGAGCGGCGCAATGAGCCGTGGCTGAACCCGGATCGTGGTCTTGACGCTGCCCACTTGTCCGCGCGGCACGGTGACGTAGAGATCGCGACCCAGGCCGATCTGCACGGGAGTGAATGCAGCCTTCCACACGCGGGCGGTCTGTAACGGCTCGCGCGCCGCATGCAGCTTCTGGGTCTCGTAGAAGGTATAGCCGTAGTTGAGCAGCGCCTGGCTGGCGTCTTCGCGCGCCTTCATCGAGTCGGTGCCGAGGATCACCGAGATCAGCCGCATGTCGCCGCGCTTGGCGGAGCTCACCAGGCAATAGCCGGCAGCCTCGGTATGCCCGGTCTTGATCCCATCGACCGTCGGGTCGCGGTCCAGCAGGCCATTGCGGTTCTCCTGGCGGATATTGTTCCAGGTGAACTCGCGCTGCGAATACCAGCGATAGTAGTCGGGGAACTCGCGAATGATCGCCGAGCCCAGGATCGCCATGTCGCGCGCCGTCATGTAGTGCTGCGGAGAAGGCAACCCAGTGCTGTTGACGAAGTGCGAGCCTTTCATCCCGAGCTGCTTCGCATAGTTGTTCATCAAAGCAGCGAAGGTCTCCTCCGTGCCACCGACGCGCTCGGCGAGTGCGATCGTCGCATCGTTTCCCGACTGCACGATCATCCCCTGGATCAGGACCTCGACCGGGACCTGCGTGCCGACCTGCACGAAGGTGCGCGACCCTTCGGCCTTCCACGCATGCTCACTTACGCTGACCGTTTCCTTTAGCGTCAGCTTGCCCTCCTTGAGGGCATGGAATACCGCATAAGCGGTCATGAGCTTCGTGATGCTCGCAGGGTCGAGACGCTCCTCGGCATTGCTCTGCGCCAGCGTGCGACCGCTATCGTGATCGATGAGCACGTAGCTGCGTGCCTTGAGGCTCGGTGCAGGCGGCACCGGGACGGTGGCCGCGAACGAGGCATTCTGAATCAGCAGCAGGCCCGCAAGCCCGAGAGTGAGCAGTTTCATCTTGGATCCTATGAAAGCGCGCAGTTTATCCGGTTTGGCGGCGCTGGCCAGATGCACTCAATCGACTGCGAGCCGTGCGTCGTCGACGCCGATGCCCTTCAGTTCCTGCACCAGTCGATCGAACTCTGCGACCGTGGGTACGGGGCCCACGCGCACGCGATACAGCGATTTGCCGCCCACCTGGTCATTGCGCACGAAGGCGGGGCCGATCCCGGCGGCCCGCAACTTCTGCAACAGCCGCTCGGAATTGGCGGCATCCGCGAACGCTCCCGCCTGGACGTAGAGAGTGTCGACCCGGGCCGGTGCGGCAGATGCAGCGCTCGGCGCAATTGCGGCGCCCTGGGCATCGACGCTGCGCACCTCAACAAGCGCAGTGCCGTCACGGATCATGTCGAGCCGACTGGCCGCGGAATAGGACAGGTCGATGAGACGGTTGGCGACGAAAGGCCCGCGATCGTTGACGCGCACCACGACGCTGTGTCCGTTGCTCAGGTTCATGACTTGCACGTAGCACGGCAGGGGAAGCGTCTTGTGCGCCGCCGTCATCGCGTACATGTCGTAGGTATCGCCGGTCGCAGTGCGGCCACCGTGAAAATTCGGCCCATACCAGGAGGCGACCCCCCGCTCGAGATACCCCGCGCTCGAGCTGAGAACGAAGTAGCGTCGCCCGTCCACTTCATAGAACGGTGGATTGCCACTGCGACTGCGCGGCTCGACCTGTGGCACAGCATCCGGGATCTTGGTCACATCCGCGGGTGGTGGAGGAGGTGGCACCGTGGGCGCGGGCCGGGGTGGAGTTGCCTTGCACGCGCCGATCAACACCAGCAGCACGCCGACCGCAGCGCGTGCCTGGATCCCGCCGACACTTGTGTCCCGTCCGTCAGCCCGGTGGCGCATCGCTGAACACGCGCTCGAGTACCCGGTTGGCAAGGTCATTCACCGCCATCGCGTAAAGCGGGCTGCGATTGTAACGGGTGATCACGTAGAAATTGTTGAGGCCGACCCGAAAGCGCACTTCATCGGGTTCGTCGGCGGCGATCAGCATCGCGGGTGCATCCTCGGGCAACGCCTGTCTGAATTGCACGCCCTTGGCGCGCAGCGAAGCGACTGTCTCGGTGAGCGCCAGGGGTCGAGAGTCCAGGCCATTGGCGTGCTGCTGATCGATGTCGACATCGGTGAGCACCACGCCATCGGGTTCCCAGCCGTGCACGCGAAAGTAGTTGGCGACGCTCGCGAGGATGTCCGCCCAATCGGACCACAGGTCACGCTTGCCGTCGCCGTCGGCATCCACGGCAAAGCGGCGCAGGCTCCCCGGCATGAACTGCGGCGCGCCCATCGCCCCCGCGTACGAGCCGACTGCCGTGAGCGCGTCGAGCGATTCCTCATGCGTGAGCAGGAGGAACTGCTCCAGCTCCCCGGTGAAATAACTCGAGCGCGCCGGATAGTCGAAAGCGAGAGTGCTGAGCGCGTCGAGAACCCGGTAGCGTCCCATGATCCGGCCGTATGAAGTCTCGATTCCCAGGATCGCGACCAGGTACTGCGGCGCGACGCCATAGCGTTGCGCCGTTTCATCCAGGAGCTCGCGATGCTCGGACCAGAACTGCGCTCCATCGGCGATGCGCTGCTCGGTCAGAAAGCGTGCCCGGTATTCGTACCAGGCGAGAGCGCGCTCGGCGGGCCGTGACATCGCATCGAGGATTCCCTGCTGCGTCTGCGCCTGACTCAAAAGCTGCACGAGCTCCTCGCTCGAGAAGCCGTACTGCGCGGTCATTCGTGCGATGAACGACTGCACCAGGGGACGCGCTGGATCGATGTTCACGCTCACCGGTGGCTCACCGGCACCCACTGTTGCAATGACAGCGAGGCCGGTAATGAAGGTGCGCAGCGCGGTGCGCGCGGGAGTCGGGATCATCAATGCAGGTCTTTGGCGTCCATGCGGGTTAGGGCAGCTCTGCACAGGTTTCATGAGGCGCGTTACGTCGCCAACGGTGCAGATGCTAGGCGCACCGCGCAGCCAATGGTCGCTTCCATTGGCAAGCGATGCAACGACGCAGCTGCCCGTTCGCGACGTAACCCGGACGGGACCGGCCTCCGCAAGCTTCTGGCGGCGTTGCGAGTCTTGTCGATATCGACATATCGACTGCGCCTCGCGCCTAGCCAGAAGCTTGCGGAGCCACGGTCGCGCCCATGAAACCTGTGCAGAGCTGCCCTAGCTCACGACCCTACGAGTTTGCGATGGGAATGCAGCGACATGAGGATACCGAAACCCGCCATGAGGGTCACCATCGAAGTGCCGCCATAGCTGACGAGCGGCAGTGGCACACCGACCACCGGCAGAAGGCCGCTCACCATCCCCGCATTGACGATCACGTAGACAAAGAAGGTGAGGCTGATGGTGCCGGCGACCAGGCGCGAAAAAGTATCCTGGCATTGCAGCGCCAGGTACATGCCACGCGCGATGATGAATAGGTACAGCCCGAGCAGCAGGGTGAGCCCGATGAGACCGAACTCTTCCCCCGCGACAGCGAAAATGAAATCGGTGGAGCGCTCCGGCAGGAACTCGAGCTGGGCCTGGCTGCCATTCATCCAGCCTTTACCGAACACACCACCCGAGCCGAGCGCGATCTGCGACTGGATGATGTGATAGCCCGCGCCGAGCGGATCACTCTCGGGAGTGAGGAAGGTGAGCACACGTTTGCGCTGGTAGTCGTGCAGCATGCCCCAGCCCAGCCACGCGAGCGCCGGCAGCAGCGCCATCACGCCGATGATGACGCGCAGGCGCAGCCCCGCGAGGAGCACGAGGAACACGCCCGAGGCACCGATGAGGAGCGCGGTGCCGAGATCAGGCTGCTCCGCGATCAACCCGACCGGGAACAGGATCATCAGGCCGAGCACTACCACCAGCTTGAAGTCAGGTGGCAGCGGGCGCTCGTGCAGGAACCAGGCGCCGGCCATCGGCACGGCGAGCTTCATGATCTCCGACGGCTGGAAGCGCAACACGCCGAGATCGAGCCAGCGCTGTGCGCCCTTGCCGATATCCCCGATCACCGCGACGATCACCAGCAGCACGATGCCGATCGTATAAATCCATGGTGCGAGCATGCGCAGGTACTTCGGACTCACCTGCGCGAGCAGCACCAGCATGACGAGGCCGAGGCACATGCGCAGGAACTGCCCGCGCGTCAGGGCCAGGTTTTCCCCGGACGCGCTGTAGAGAATCACCAGGCCGAACACCGCGGTGGCGCAGATGCCGAGCAGCAGCGGACCGTCGAGCCGGAGCTTGCCGAGCAGGCGCGCCGACGCGGTGAGCGTGCGTCGTGCAGTTGAAGGTTGCAGGTCGTCGTAGATCATGAGGGCGGTGACGCTGGTGTCGGCGGCGGGGTTTCGGGCAGCAGGTAGGCATCCATGACTTTGCGGGCCACCGGGGCCGCTACACTGGCGCCGTGACCTCCGTTCTCCACCAGCACCGCGACTGCAATGCGCGGTGCATCCGCAGGAGCGAAGGAGATGAACAGCGCATGATCGCGCATGCGTTCCTCGACTTCCTCCTCATTGTACTTTTCCGTCTGGCTGACGGTGAACACCTGCGCTGTGCCGGTCTTGCCCGCAATCTGGTACGTCGAGCCGACGGCGGTTGCGCGTGCGGTCCCGTGCGGGGGGCTCATGACTCCGATCATCGCATCGACGACGCGCTGCCAGCGTGTGGGTTCATCGGGATCCACCGGCGGCGACGGTCGCGGCGGCAGGCGCCGCACCTCGCCCGTGTGCGCATTGCGCACACCCGTTACCAGTCTCGGCTGAAAAGTCGTGCCATGCGCGGCAATGACGCTCGCCACGTGCGCGAGCTGCAGGGGCGTGGCGAGCAGGTAGCCCTGGCCGATGCCGATGATGACTGTGTCACCGGGAAACCAGACACTTTCGCGCGGATAGGCTTTCTGCTTCCACTCGCGCGAGGGGACCAGGCCAGGCTTTTCGCCGTCGATGTCGATGCCGGTGCGTTGGCCCAAGCCGAACTTGCCGAGAAAGGTCGAGAGCCGGTCGATGCCGAGGGCTTGCGCCACGCCGTAGAAATAGGTGTCACAGGACTGAGCGACCGCTTCCTGCAGGTTTACCCAGCCGTGGCCTGCCGGTTTCCAGTCGCGGTAGCGATGGCTGCTGCCCGGCAGCGTGAAGAAGCCGCGGCAATAGCGCACTTGGGAAGGATCGATCGCAGCGTAGTCGAGTCCGGCGAGCGCGATCACGGGCTTGATCGTCGAGCCGGGCGGATAGGCGCCGCGCAGCACACGGTTGAAGAGCGGGCGATCGATATCGCTTTCGAGCGCGCTGTAGTCGGCGCGGCTCAGTCCGCGGGCGAAGCTATTCGGGTCGAAGCCCGGCACGCTCGCAAACGCGATCACATCGCCGTTGGACGGATCTATGGCGATGACCGCGCCGCGCTTGCCGACGAGTGCCTCTTCCGCCGCGCGTTGCGCACGCAGGTCGAGACTCAGGATCAAGTCACTGCCCGCGGTCGCCGGTTTCGAGGACAGGTCCGCCTGCAACGGGTTCTCGACGTCGACGTCGACCGGGCGACCCTGCGCATTCACCAGGACCTGCCGGAATCCGGGCGAACCATGCAGCTCCTTCTCGTACGAGGCCTCCACTCCGACCTTGCCGATGAGCGTGGTTCCGGCGTATTCGCTCGCGTCGATGCGCAGCAGGTCCGGCTCACTGATGGCGCTCACGTAGCCCAGCGCATGAACGGCGATCGCACCGTAGGGGTAGTGACGCGTGAGACGCGTGCGGATATCCACGCCCGGCAATTCATGACGGCGCACCGCGAAACGCGCGACTTCCTCGTCCGTCATTTGCAGGCGGATCGGCACACCTTCGAACCGGGGACGTGAGCGGATCAGGCGCTTCAGGCGATCGAGGTCATCGGCCTCGACCAGGCCGAGGCCGCTCAGTGTCTTGAGCGTGGCGTCGACATCGGGAACCTGCTCGCGCGTGAGCTCGAGCTGGTAGGCCGGCAAGTTCTCGGCCAGGACCACTCCGTTGCGATCGAAGATCAGTCCGCGATTCGGCGGCAGCGGCTCGACGCGCACCCGGTTGCCCTGGGACAGATCGAGGTAGTAGTCGTGCCGGACCACCTGCAGCTGCACGAGCTTGACGAGCACCGCCCCGACCAGCAGGGTCATGATGACGCCCGCCGCGATCGCACGGCGCAGGAACATGCGCTGCTCGGCCCAGTGATCCTTGATGCGGACGCGGCTCGCCACGACTAGGAGTCTGCCTGACTAGGTGCGCTGGTAGGCGTTGCCGAGAAGACCGGCGAAGAGCGGCCAGAGTGCCGCGCCGGTGAACGCCGGTATCCAGCGTGCGTAGGTCGTGATCGGGTGACCGGTCATGCCGTCGATCCAGAACAACATGAACTGGTAGACGGCGAGCAACCAGAACACGGTGAGCGCCTGGTGCCATACAGGAAAGATCCGCACGCGCAGATGCAGCTTGATGGCGATGTAGCTCGCCAGGCAAAGGGCCAGCGCATGCTGACCGAGCACGACACCCTTGAATGCGTCGAGCAGCAGGCCCGCGAGGAATGCGAGGGTCATTCCACCGGCTCTCGGCACCATGATCGACCAGTAGAGCACCACGATCACCAGGAAATCCGGGCGCGCGATGTTGAGCCAGTGAGGCAATGGCAGGACGCTGAGAATCAGGCCGGCCAGCACGCTCAGCAGCATCGGCACCCGGTTCAGTGCATCGTGGCTCACGGCTTGGATCCTTGTGCTGCGGGCTCAGTGGGCGCGACATCAACATCGATCGGCGGCTCGTCGGTCCAGATGAGTAACACTTCGCGATCGCGATCGAGACGCGCCGCCGGCTCGGCCGAAATGGCAGCCAGGGTCTGTGCGACGCCTTTATCGACCTTGGTCACCGTCGCGACCGGGTAGCCAGCCGGGAACACGCCGCCGAGACCTGACGAGACCAGCAGGTCTCCCACCTTGATGTCCGCGTTGGTGGGCAGGAAGGGCAGGCTCAAACGTCTCAGGTCCAGATCGCCAGTGCCGACCGCGATGCTGCGCAGACCATTGCGATTTACCTGGACCGGAATCGCATGCTCGGAGTCCGTGATCAGGATCGCTTCGGAGGAAAATGTCCCGGCGCGCGTGATCTGCCCGACGATCCCCGCGGCATCGAGCAGCGGCTGGCCCTTGAAGGCGCCATCGCGCGTGCCCTTGTTGACGATCACTCGGTGGCGGAAGGTATTGAGATCCACGCGCAGGATCTCGGCGACCACGAAACGCTCCGCGACGCGCGAGGTGGCATCGCGCAGCCCGCGCAGGCGCAGGTTCTCCTGCTCGAGGTCGGCCAGGCGCATCAGCCGAAAGTCTGCATCCCGCAGCCGGACAGTCAGTTGCGCATTCTCTTTTTGCAGGCGCTCGCGCGTCGCGAAGACCTCGTGCAGCCAGTCCCAGAGCGCGGTCGGCGAATTGACCGCCACCTGCACTGGATAGGTCACCATCGACAACGCGCGGCGTGCGGCCTCGAGGTAGCCCTGGCGCTGATCGAGCCACATGAGCGCGATGGAGAGCAGCGCGAAGAAAAAGAAGCGTAATCCTGGCGACGGGCCGCGCCCCAGGATTGGTCGGGACTCAGCGTTGCGAAACGCGACCATTGGTGAGCCGGTGGCTCACTCCAGTCCGAACATCCCCGGCCCGTGTTCGTCGGTGAGCTCCAGAATTCGGCCGCCGCCGCGCGCCACGCAGGTGAGCGGATCATCGGCGACCACGACCGGCAGGCCGGTCTCTTCCATGAGCAGCTTGTCGATGTCACGCAGCAGCGCGCCGCCGCCGGTGAGTACGATGCCGCGGTCAGCTACATCGGCGCCGAGTTCGGGCGGAGTCTGTTCCAGCGCCTGCTTGACGGCGCCGACGATACCCTGCAGGGGTTCCTGCAGCGCTTCGAGAATTTCGTTGCTGTTGAGCGTGAAACTGCGCGGCACGCCCTCCGAGAGATTGCGTCCCTTGACCGACATCTCGCGCACCTGCTGACCGGGGTAAGCGGAACCGATCTCGAGTTTGACGCGCTCGGCAGTGGCTTCACCGATCAGGATGCCGTAGTTGCGGCGCACGTAGTTGGTGATCGCCTCATCGAAGCGATCGCCACCGATGCGCACCGAAGAGGCGTACACGATACCGTTGAGCGAGATGACAGCGACCTCGGAAGTGCCGCCGCCCACGTCGAGCACCATCGAGCCGCGCGCCTCGTGCACGGGAAGCCCCGCGCCAACGGCGGCCGCCATCGGTTCGTACACTGTGTCGACGCTGCGCGCACCTGCGCCTTCCGCACTTTCCTTGATCGCACGCTTTTCCACTTGCGTCGAACCGAACGGTACGCACACCAGAACGCGTGGACTCGGGTTGAGCAGACGATTGCCGTGCACCTTCTTGATGAAGTACTGCAGCATCTTCTCGGTGTAGGTGAAGTCGGCGATCACGCCGTCCTTCATCGGACGGACCGCGGTGATGTGTCCCGGCGTGCGGCCCAGCATGTTCTTGGCTTCAGCGCCGACCGCAACGATGACCTTGCCGCCGCGCGTCGGTTCGTCCTGCACGGCGACCACTG
Source organism: uncultured Gammaproteobacteria bacterium (assembly GCA_963705495.1). GTDB lineage: Bacteria > Pseudomonadota > Gammaproteobacteria > Steroidobacterales > Steroidobacteraceae > DATBVX01. The sequence continues at coordinate 91,678 of CAVPJQ010000018.1, forward strand.
ACGGCTCGTTGAGGACGATGCCGCGGCCGCGAACGTAGATCAGAGTATTGGCAGTGCCGAGATCGATCGAGAGGTCGTTGGAAAAATAACCTCTGAGGCGCTTGAACATGTTGCGGGTTGGACCTGACGCGGAAGGGCGGAAAAAAAGTTGCGGTACTCTAACAACGGGCAGGACTTTCAGCAAGGCGAAGGTGTATGATTACACGCGATTTTTCAGCCTTTTCTGTGTCCCTTTTCACTGTTCTTCCATGAGCCTCACTCGCACCGACGTCGAGAACATCGCCCGCCTCGCGCGGCTTGAGATCACCGAGAGCGAGTTGGCGCAGTACGTCGGCACGCTGTCGCGCATCATCGACTTCGTCGAGCAGCTCAATGCGGCCCAGACGACCGACGTCGAGCCGATGGCACACCCGTTGAGTGGGCAGACCCAACGTCTGCGAGCGGATGAAGTGACAGAGCGGGACGAGCACGAGAAATACCAGAAGAACGCGCCTCGCGTCGAGGCGGGTCTGTATCTCGTGCCCAAAGTCATTGAATAGCCTTTCTTCTTCATGCACACACTGACGATTGCCGAACTCTCCGCGGGGCTGCGCGCGCGACGCTTCTCGAGCGTTGAGCTGACCCGTAAGCTCCTCGAGCGCATCGAGCGCCTGAACGGAGGGCTCAATGCGTTTCTCACCGTGACGGCCGAGGAGGCTATTGCGGCTGCACGTCATGCCGACCAGCAGCTGCAGGCCGGCCGCGGCGGTCCGCTGACCGGTGTGCCGATCGCGCACAAGGACATCTTCTGCACGGCAGGGATCCGCACCAGCTGCGGGTCCAGGATGCTCGACAACTTCGTTTCGCCGTATGACGCGACCGTGGTCGCGAGGCTCAAGGACGCGGGCACCGTGCTCGTCGGCAAGACGAACATGGACGAGTTCGCCATGGGCTCATCCAACGAAACGAGCTACTACGGTCCGGTGCGCAACCCGTGGAATCCAAACTGCGTTCCGGGCGGGTCTTCGGGCGGTTCGGCCGCCGCCGTCGCCGCACGCCTGGTGCCGGCCGCGACCGGTACCGACACCGGCGGCTCGATTCGTCAGCCCGCGGCGCTCACCGGTATCGTCGGCGTCAAACCCACTTACGGGCGCGTTTCGCGCTACGGAATGATCGCGTTCGCTTCGAGCCTCGATCAGGGCGGCGTGCTCACGCAATCGGCATACGATGCCGCGCTACTTCTGGGTGCAATCGCAGGGTTCGATCCACGGGATTCCACCAGTGTCGATGCGCCGGTACCGGACTACGTGGCCGCGCTGGACGCACCCCTCAAGGGTCTGCGCATCGGGCTGCTGAAGGAATTCTTCGACGAGGGGCTCGAGCGGCGCTGTGAGGAGCGCGTTAAGGGTGCACTCGAGGTCTTCAAGGCGCTCGGCGCCCAAACGCGCGAGGTCAGTCTGCCTGCCTTGCCGCTTTCCGTGCCGACTTACTATGTCGTGGCGCCGGCAGAATGCTCTTCGAATCTATCGCGCTTCGACGGCGTACGCTTCGGCCATCGCTGCGAGAACCCGCGCGACATCCTCGATCTGTACATGCGCTCGCGCGGCGAAGGCTTCGGCGCCGAGGTGAAACGGCGCATCATGACCGGCACCTACGTGCTCTCGGCGGGTTATTACGACGCGTACTACATCAAGGCGCAGAAAGTCCGCCAGCTCATCAGCGATGACTTCCGGCGCGCGTTCGAGCAGGTCGACGTGCTGATGGGGCCGACGGCGCCGACCCCCGCATTCGAAATCGGCGCGAAGACCGATGACCCGATCACCATGTACCTGAACGACATCTACACCATCGGCGCGAACCTGGCAGGGCTGCCCGCAGTGTCGATCCCGTGCGGCTTCGTCGAGGATCTGCCGGTGGGCCTGCAGGTCATCGGCCCGGTATTCAGCGAGGCGAAGCTCCTGAATGCCGCCCACCAGTATCAGAGAGAAACCGATTGGCACCGGCGAGTGCCCCGCGGCTATGAGTGAGTGGGAAACAGTCATAGGCCTGGAGATCCACGCGCAGCTTGCGACGCGCTCGAAGATCTTCTCCGGCTCGTCCACGGCATTCGGCGCGGCACCCAACACGCAGGCGAATCTCGTCGACCTTGGCTATCCGGGCGTACTGCCGGTGCTGAACGGCGCAGCGGTGCGGATGGCGGTGAAATTCGGTCTTGCCGTCGGCGCCAGCATTGCGCGCCGCTCGGTGTTTGCACGCAAGAATTATTTCTATCCCGATCTGCCCAAGGGCTACCAGATCAGCCAGTACGAGCGGCCGGTCGTTGAAGACGGTGCCCTCGAAGTCCAGCTCGAGGATGGAACGCGCAAGACCGTGGGCATCACGCGCGCTCACCTCGAAGAGGATGCGGGCAAGTCGCTGCACGAGGGTTTGAAGGGTTACACCGGTATCGACCTCAACCGCGCCGGCACTCCACTCCTCGAAATCGTCTCCGAGCCTGACATGCGTTCCGCCAAGGAAGCGGTCGCCTACATGAAGAAAGTGCACACGCTGGTGCGCTACCTCGAGATCTGTGACGGCAACATGCAGGAGGGTTCGTTCCGTTGCGATGCCAATGTCTCGATCCGTCCCAAGGGAGCGGCGAAGTTCGGCACCCGTGCGGAGCTCAAGAACCTCAATTCATTCCGTTTCATCGAGAAGGCGATCAACTACGAGGTGGCGCGGCAGATCGAGATCCTCGAGGGCGGCGGGACGGTGGTGCAGGAGACGCGCCTGTACGATGCCGATCGCAACGAAACGCGTTCGATGCGTTCCAAGGAAGAGGCCAACGACTACCGCTATTTTCCCGATCCGGACCTGCTGCCGCTCGCCATCGACGAGGCATTCATCGAGGAAGTGCGCCAGTCGCTTCCCGAGCTGCCCGACGAGAAAGCGGCGCGTCTGGTGCGCGAGCACGGCCTGGTGCAGTACGACGCCGATGTGCTCACCGCGAGCCGGGAGCTTGCCGCCTACTATGAATCCGTGGTCGCGAAGCTCGGCGGCGAGCCTAAACTTGCCGCCAATTGGGTCATGGGTGACCTGGCTGCGGCGCTGAATCGCGACGCACTCGAGATCACAGCGAGCCGGCTCTCGCCGGCGCTGCTCGCGGGCCTGCTCAAGCGACTTGCGGACGGAACGATCTCGGGCAAGATCGCCAAAGAGGTGTTCGAGGTGATGTGGACCGAGTCCGCCGAGGCGGATGCGATCATCGAGTCACGCGGGCTCAAACAGATCACCGACACCGGCGCCATCGAGCGCGCAATCGAACAAGTGATGGCCGCGAATCCTTCCCAGCTCGCAGATTATCGTGCCGGCAAGGACAAGCTCTTCGGGTTCTTCGTCGGCCAGGTGATGAAAGCCACAGGTGGCAAGGCCAATCCGGCGCAGCTCAACGAGCTGCTCAAGCGCAAACTGCCCGGGTAGACTCGTGGCTGATCGCGATCGCATTCGTCGCTTCGTGTTCGAGAACAGCCCGCTGCGCGGGCACATCCTGCATCTCGACAGCGCCTGGCAGGCCATGTGCGAGCACCACGAATACCCGCCTGTCGTTCGTGAGGTGCTGGGTGAAGCGGCCGTGGCGGCGGCGCTCATCGCCTCGACACGCAAGTTCGATGGGACCCTCACGCTGCAGTTACAGGGGCCCGGCCCAATGCACCTGCTGGTCGCGCAGTGCAGTCATGGTTTTGGATTGCGCGGTGTCGCACGCTGGAGCGCGCAGGTGCCGGCCAGCGATCTGCGCGACATGGCCGGCGATGGCAAGCTCACCGTCAGCGTGGAAACTGCAGACCTCGCGGGTCGTTACCAGGGCGTGGTTCCCCTCGCGAGTGGCGGCCTCGCCGCCTGCCTCGAGGCCTATTTTCGCGACTCCGAGCAGCTTCCCACCCGCATCTGGCTGGCGGCGAATTCCAAGTCCGCGGCGGGCTTGCTGTTGCAACGCCTGCCGGAACGGCGCAGCAAGCCCTCCCTGGTGCTGGTTGACGAGCAGGATCCGGCGGAAGCCTGGAGCCGCATCGATCAGCTGGCCAGCACCTTGACCGAGGCCGAGCTGCTCGAGTTGCCACAGCGTGAGCTGCTGCGGCGCCTGTTTCATGAGGAGGACGTGCGGCTGTTCGAGCCGGCACCGGTCTTCTTTTGCTGCCGTTGCTCGCGCGAGCGGGTCAGGGG
>CAVPJQ010000019.1:0-91350 GCA_963705495.1 uncultured Gammaproteobacteria bacterium
CGATGAGAATTGAAAAACTGCCCGCGCCCGCCCCCGCCGCGGAAATCACGCCCAATGCCGCGATGAGCGCCCATTCGCTCGACGCGAAGGTCGTGAGCGCAAGGCCGCCAGCCTGCAGGATGGCGCCGATGATGAGCACCCGCTCAGTTCCGTAACGGTCAGCAAGTGCACCGAAAATCGGTTGGACGGCGCCCCACACAAACTGGCCAACTGCCATCGCGAAGCTGATCGCGACGATTCCAAGGCCCGTGCTGGTGTTGATCGGGGCGACGTACAGTCCCAGCGACTGCCGGATCCCCATCGTGATCATCATGATCGCGGCCGCGGCCAGCACGATCAGCCAGGGTTTTGAATGCGTCGTCACGACTGCTTCCGTAACATGGGGAGTCCGTGAGTGCATTTCAGTATGATTCGCCGTCGCCGATCAAGACCGCGAGGCCGGGCAAGATGCTCGTGATTAGAGCCGATAGTTATCGTCACATGCCCTGGAAGAATGGTGGCGGCGAGACGGCCGAGATTGCCATCGCTCCGGAGGGTTCCGGAGTCGATTCCTTCGACTGGCGCATCAGCATGGCGCGCGTCGCCGCGGATGGAGTGCAATCATGACCGGGCGTCGATTCCGGGACTCCGAGCCTGTCGATTTCGCCATCGTGGGCTCCGGCGCGGCGGGCGCCATCCTCGCGCGTGAGTTGGCCCGCGGCAGATTCTCCACCGTGCTATTCGAGCAGGGTCCGCACCTGTCCCCGTCGGATTTCGAGCACGATGAACTCAAGTACTGGTTTCTGTCCGGGATCACGAACGATGCGACCAAGAATCCACAGACCTTCCGCAACGATCCGGCGCAGACAGCCGTACGCGTTAAGGACAAGCCGCCCTTGTGGTACGCGCGAACCGTGGGCGGTACGAGCGTGCATTTCACGGCGAATTACTGGCGCTTTCACGATATTGATTTCAACGAACGCAGCCGACTCGGCGCGATTCCCGGCGCGGACCTGCTCGATTGGCCGATCAGCTATGCCGAGCTTGAGCCGTACTACACGAAGGTCGAGTGGGAAATCGGTGTGAGCGGGTTGGCCGGCGCCAGCCCTTTCGACCCCCCGCGCACCAGGCCGTACCCGATGCCGCCCCTTCCGGTGAAATCATCCGGCGTACTGTTCGAGCGGGGCGCACGCAAGTTGGGTTTGCATCCCTTCCCTGCACCGATGGCAATCAACTCTCAGGCCTATCGCGGCCGCCCCGGCTGCGTGCACTGCGGTTTCTGCCACGGGTTCGCGTGCGAGGTGCAAGCCAAGTCTTCGACCTTGTTCTCGATGATTCCGGAGGCTGAAGAAACCGGACATTGTGAGATTCGTGCGAACAGCTACGTTGTGCACATCGAGACCGACAAGCGCGGTCGCACTACAGGCGTCGCCTACTTCGATCGCGAGCGCCGCGAGCATTTCCAGAAGGCGCGCGCGGTGATCGTCTGCGCCAATGGCGCCGAGACGCCCCGCCTACTCCTCATGTCGGCCAATTCATCCTTTCCCCAGGGGCTCGCCAACTCCAGTGGCGTGGTTGGCAAGTACCTGATGTTCAACTACGCCTCGCGCACGGCCGGTGTCTTCGAACACGAGTTGAACGAGTACAAGAGCGTGCAGGTCACTCGCATCCTGCACGACTTCTATGACTCCGATCCGAAACGCGGCTTCTGTGGCGGCGGTGGCCTCGACGCACGCATAGGTCCGCAGCCCATGGTCTGGGCATCGCGTACGGCGCTGGAAGGGCCTTCGTGGGGCAGTGCATACAAGGCGCGCCTGGCGGAATTTCCGCGCTCGATGCTCGTCGCTGGCCACGGCACGTCGCTGGCGGTCGAAACCAACAGTGTCGGCCTGGATCCAGAATTGAAGGATGACTGGAACATGCCGGCGATCCGCGTCACCTACAAGGATCATCCCGACGATCTCGCGAATGCACGCTTTCTGCAGGATCGATCCGTCGAGATCCTCGAGGCCGCCGGCGCTTTGAGCGTGACGCGCGCTCCAGTCACCGAACAGAACTCGTCCATGCACCTTCTCGGCACGTGCCGAATGGGTGACGACCCTGCGACTTCGGTGATCGACCGCTATCATCGGTGCCACGACATCCCGAACCTGTTCTTGTGTGACGGCAGCAGTCTCGTGACCTCGGGCCGCGGGCAGCCGACGATGACGATCCAGGCGCTGGCATTTCGCGCCGCCGAGCACATCGGCAACTTCGCGCGCAAGGGCGAAATCTAGATCGTCAGAAGCCGCTTGCGGTCAAACCGCCGTGCGCAACTCCGTCACCGGCGAAGTGATACCGAGTGCTGCGCGCAATGCGTCATCGACACGCTCGCAGAACACGAACTTGAGCTCCTTGCGAACGCTCTCGGGGACATCCTCGACGTCGTTGCGATTTCGCGCCGGCAGCAGCACGGTCCGGATACCTGCCCGATGTGCGGCGATCACTTTCTCCTTGATGCCGCCGACCGGCAATACGAGGCCGCGCAAGCTGACCTCGCCCGTCATCGCGACGTCGCTCGCGACCGTCTTGCTCGTCAGCAATGACACGAGCGAGGTGAACATGGCGACGCCCGCACTCGGTCCATCCTTCGGGATCGCACCGGCCGGCACGTGGATGTGCAGGTCACTCTTCTTATATAGGTGCGGATCGATCCCCAGGGACTCGGAGCGCGATTTCACGAGCGACAGGGCAGCCTGCGCACTTTCGCGCATCACATCACCGAGTTGCCCGGTCAGGATCAACCTGCCACTGCCGGGAATACGGGTCGATTCGACGAACAGGATGTCGCCACCCACCGGAGTCCATGCGAGGCCGGTTGCAACGCCCGGCACGCTGGTGCGCATGGCAGCTTCACTCTCGAAACGCGGGTGGCCGAGAATCGAGCGCAATTCATCCGGCTCGACGGTGCGCTGCTCGATGGCCCCTTCCGCGATGCGAACCGCGACGTTGCGCAGCACCGCGCCGATCGCCCGTTCGAGACTGCGGCAGCCCGCCTCGCGCGTGTAGTCGCGCACGATGTGGCGCAGCGCCTCTTCGGTGATAGCGGCTTGCTCTGGCTTGAGGCCATTCGCGTCCAGCTGTCGCTTCACGAGATAACGCTTCGCGATCTCGACCTTCTCGTCCTCCGTGTACCCGGTGAGCTCGATGAGCTCCATGCGGTCGCGCAGCGGCCCTGGAATCGTATCGAGCACGTTTGCGGTCGCGATGAACAGCACCCGCGACAGGTCGAACGGCACACCGAGGTAGTTGTCACGGAAGGTGTTGTTCTGCTCCGGATCGAGCACTTCCAGCAACGCTGATGATGGATCGCCGTGAATGCCCGCACCCAGCTTGTCGATCTCATCGAGCATCAGCACGGGGTTGCGCGTTCCGGCCTTGCGCAGTGCCTGGATGATGCTGCCAGGCAATGCGCCAACGTACGTGCGTCGGTGGCCACGAATCTCCGCCTCGTCGTGCACACCACCGAGGCTGGTGCGCACGAACTTCAAACCGAGCGCGCGGGCAATGCTCTGGCCCAATGAGGTCTTGCCGACGCCGGGCGGTCCGACGAAACACAGGATCGGGCTGCGGCCCTGCGGATTGAGCTTGCGCACCGCAAGGAACTCGAGGATGCGCTTCTTGATCTTGTCGAGCCCGTAGTGGTCCTCATCGAGGACGCGGCGCGCGTTCGCGATGTCGATGGCCTCCTCGTCGAGCTTCGACCACGGCAACTGGATCATCCAGTCGAGCCAGGCTCGCAGCATCGAGTACTCCGGACCCGCATCGGACATGCGTTCCAGCCGCTTGAGCGCCTGTTTCGCCTGCTCCTGCGCTTCCTCCGGCATGCCTGCCTTGTCGATCGCTGCGCCGAGCTCCTTCATTTCCTCCGAAAGACCGGCGTCCTCGCCGAGCTCCTTCTGAATCTGCTTCATCTGCTCGCGCAGCAGGATCTCGCGCTGACGTTCATCGATGGCGCCACGCGTCTGCTCTTCAATCTGCCGCTGCAGCTTCATCACTTCGATGCGATGCGAAACCAGCTCCGAAACGCGATCGAGGCGGGCCTTGAGGTCGAGTGTCTCGAGCAGCTGCTGGCGTTCCGTGACCTTCACATCGAGGAAACTCGCCACCAGGTCCACGAGCGCCGACGGCGACTCGATGCTCTGCACGGCATTCGCGAGCTCGGCCGGTGCGCGCGGCAGCAACCCGATGGCCTCGGCGGCCAGGCGTTTGAGGTTCAGTGCCAGCGCTTCGATCTCGCTGGAGGACTGTGTCTCCTCCGGCAGGTACTCGACGCGCGCCATCAGATACGGGAGCCCCGGCTGGAAATCGAGGACCCGAAAGCGCCGTTCACCCTGCAACACGAGGTGATGCGCACCATCCTGCCCCGTGACGTAGCGAAGCACTGAAGCAACCGTGCCGATGCGATACAGGTCATCGCCCGTCACTTCGTCCTTGTCGGAGTCACGTTGCAGGAGAACGCCGATCTTGCGTTCCGCACGCACGACTTCCTGTGCGGCGGCGATCGACGCTTCACGGTTCATCCCGATCGGCAGCACCGTGCCCGGAAAGAGCACGAGGTTACGCACCGGCAGGATGACGAGCATGTCATCGGACACGGTGGGCGTAGGCGTTTCAGTCGCAGGTGACTCGTTTTCACTCATGGCAATTCGGTCCCTCAGTACTTGCGAAGCCGCAGTTGCAGGATGCCGTTGACCGAGGACTGCTCGGCCAGCTCGTAGCGGCCCTGCGGCAGGGCGATGCGACGCTCGAAGCATCCGTAGGGAATCTCCAGGCGCCGGATGCGCGCTGCGCGCCCGCTCGCGCTCGAGTGCCTCGCGGCTCTCACCAGCACGCCGCTATCGTCGAGATGCAGTTCGATCTGCTCGGGCGCCACTCCGGGGAGGGCCAGCAGGATCGCAATCTCAGTTGTGGTCTCGACGATATCGACCGGTGGTTCCCAATGCAGCTGCACTCCGGGGCGGCCCACGGCGCGATAGAACTGTCGATGCAGGCTGTCAGCCTCCTCGAGCAGCTCCAGCGCTTCAGCCCACATCCAGGAGCGAGGATCGCGGTTGCTCATCATCCGGTTCCTAAGCAGATCGTGGCGGGGATCTGGTGGCGGATCGGCGGACATCAAGTGGATACTCGTGTCGGAGCCGCCAACCCCATGATCAACCCTAAGGCACGCCCCTGTGACGAGGCGCTGATCCGTTCGACCCGCGGCCCGTCCGATTGTGCCCGTCAACAGAAGCGCTGGGTGCTGACGGCCTCGGTTCTTGCCTCCACCATGGCGTTCGTCGATGAATCGGTTGTCAACGTCGCTTTGCCGCGCATGCAGACTGACCTCGGCACGACACTTGCCGCGATGCAGTGGGTCGTCAACGCCTACGCGCTCTGCCTGTCGGCGCTGCTGCTGATTGGCGGCGCTGCAGGCGATCAACTCGGCCGTCGGCGCATGTTCCTGATCGGAGTCACCCTCTTTGCCGTGGCGTCGCTTGGCTGTGGGTTGGCTCCGAATGCGAGTGTGCTGATTGTCTCGCGGGCGGTTCAGGGTGCGGGTGCCGCGTTCCTGATCCCGTGTTCGCTCGCGATCATTGGTGCGACATTCGATGAGAAAGAGCGTGGTGCAGCAATCGGGATCTGGTCCGGTGCCTCCGCGCTCGCGGCCGGGCTCGGCCCGTTGCTGGGTGGCTGGCTAGTCGATCACACCTCATGGCGCGCGATCTTTCTGATCAACCCGGTGCTCGCGATCTTCGCGGTGTGGATCGGTCTTCGGCACTTGCCTGAGAGCCGCGACCCGCAAGCAGGGTCCCACCTGGATTGGCGCGGCGCGGCGCTGGTATTTGCGGGCCTCGGAGTACTCGTCTACGGATTGATCGAGGCCGCGGCGCTCGGATGGCGCAGTCTGCTCGTGCTCGGCTCGAGCATTGCCGGAGTGTTACTGCTGGCGGCGTTCGTGTTCGAAGAGCGCCGCAGCCGCGCGCCAATGATGCCGCTCCAGCTGTTTCGTTCCAGCACTTTCAGTGGCGTCAACTTCCTGACGTTGCTTCTCTACGGTGCGTTGGGCGGCGCTTTCTTCTTTGTACCCTTCCTGCTGATCCAGGTGCATGGCTATTCCGCGACCGCGACGGGCGCGATGTTCATTCCCTTCGCCTTGATCCTCGGCGTGCTGTCGCGCTGGTCGGGCGGCCTTGCCGATCGCGCGGGCGCACGCGCTCCGCTCATCATCGGTCCCGGCATTGTGGCGCTCGGGTTCGTGCTGCTGGCCCTGGCGACTCGCAACCCGCAGTACTGGGCGCTGCTCGCGCCGATGACCGTGCTCGGCGTCGGGATGGCGATCACCGTCGCTCCGTTGACCACCACGGTCGTCAACTCGGTTCCGTCTCGTCAGACGGGCGTCGCCTCGGGAATCAACAACGCGATAGCCTCGGTCGCGAGCCTGCTCATGATCGCAGTACTCGGCACCGTTGCACTTGGGGTGCTGAATGAATCGCTCGACCAGCGTCTCGCCGATGCGCGCCTGTCATCTGATGTGAAGGTCGTAGTGGACCGGGCGCGTGGCGGATTTGTAATTCCAACCCTGCCGCCGCAGCTCACGCAGCCCGAACGTCAACTCGCGACCGCGATCATCACCGACTCATTCGTAGAGTCGATACGGCTGGTTATGTTAATCGCCGCCGGCTTGTCGCTCGTCGGCGCCCTTTCTGCTGCGCTCACGATCGGAAAAAAGTAAAAGCTGAACGTCGCGCGCGAAAAATACTTCGTTCTGGGGCCCTTTGAGCCTGGGAAACGGATGGACTCCCGCTCGTGCTGGAGTGACGATAGGTCACGGTGCGGTTCTCGAGCGGAGGTCACATGCACGCTCAGTCTCTGATTCGATTTCGAACGGGCGTCTGCCTGACAGTTACCTGCTCGGTCCTGCTCTTCCTGGCCGCGTGCCAGCAGTCGAAGGGGCCCAGCGGCCCACAGGGCCTTACTGAGATCGCGTGGGCCCGCATGGCCCTGGAACGCAACCCGAACCTCGAAGTGGTCGCAACCGATACCCAAGCGGGAGTCTTTACGGTGCGCGATCAGCGCACTGGGCAAATGCAGACCGTGAGACTGAGCGAACTCGCCGCCGCACCGATCTCACAGCTGACGGCGCAAATATCCCGATCGGCGGTGCCGGCCGAATCCGAGGAGTCACCCTTCGCGGACACACCGCCCCCAGCAGCGTCCGAGCCTGCCACCGTAGCGGCGCCGCCGGCGCCACCGAGGATGTCTGCCGAAGCTTTGCCTGCAAGACCGATGCAGGAGGCAATCACGCCCATGCCTGCAGAGAGCAAGGACTACACCATCGAGCGCGCGGACGGGCAGGTCAAAGTCAGCGGTCCGGGCATCAGCATCGTCTCCACCGGCCGCACTGCTACGGCCGAACCGGCGGCGGAGGCCGGAATGCGCAAGGCGGATCCCATTATCTGCGAGGGCCAGCGCATGATTCACCTCGACAATCGCAGGATCTACGTCGATGGAGATGGGGTCACCGCACGCGCCGGGTGCGAGCTGTATCTGACCAACAGCCGCATCGTGGCTTCCGGCACCGGTGTGGTGGTGCAGGATGCCACCGTGCACATCGCCAACAGCTACGTCGAGGGCGCGTCGGGTTCATTCGAGGCTGCCATCGGCTCGAAGTTGTTCGTCCGCGATTCGATCTTCAACGGACTGTCGCGTCGCGACTCGTTCGCCGAGATCCAGGACCAGGGCGGGAATGAGTGGAGATAGCCGCTCAGCTGAGCCGCGGCGATAACAGCAACCTGCCACCCAGAGCGAGGAGAATCCCGCCGGAAATTCGATTCAGGCGGCGCTGCCATCGCACATCGCGGCGCAGCGTCGCGCTCAACGCCCCACCCGCCCACGCGTAGAGCAGGTTCACGATCGTCCCTGAGACGATGAAGAGCGCGCCGAAGGTCAGCACCTGCAGCGTGATGTTGCCGCGTGCCGGATCTGCGAACTGAGGCAGGAAGGCGAGAAAGAACAGCGCCACCTTCGGATTGAGCACATTGGTGATCAGGCCCTGGCGGAAGACCTGACTCAAGCGGGGGTCGACCGCTTCGGGCAGCTCAGGTGTGCCCGCCGAGCGCCACGCCGCGATACCGAGCCAGATCAGATACAGCGCGCCGATAATTCGCAGCGCGTCGAAGGCCCACCGGTGCGCCAGGAGCACGGCCGCGATGCCGAACGCGGCGATGCAGGTGTGAAACACGATCCCCGCGGAAACACCCAGGGTCGCAAACACACCACCCCGAATCCCATGACGCGCACTGTTGGCAAGTACATAGAGGACGTCCGGGCCCGGCGCCAGATTCAGAGCGAGGGTCGCCGTCATGAATAACAAGAGTTGAGTAGTATCGAACAAGTCCTAGCGATCCTGCGCGAACGAGCTGTACAGATCATCGAACAATACGAACGCGCGCTCAAGGCGGGCTTCGTCGCGCGCGTTGCCGGCCACGATGCCAGCCAACAACTGCTGGATCCCTGCGGCCTCTTCGCGCCCGAACTTCTGATCCTTGAGATCGAGGTCGTGAACGATTTCGCCGATCGCTTCCAGCGCCGCGTCCTCACGCCCGAGCCTGGCGACCAGAACCTCGAAGGTGCAGCGCTCGGCGTCATGCGTGAACTCAGCCTCGTACATGTCGAAGCGCAGTTCGTCGGCGGCTGCGCGGTATTGCCGGTCGCCGACGAACTTGAATTTCGCCTCGGGATCGATCCAGCGCCGGATCAACCATGCGCTTGCCATGCGGTCGACATGCACGTTGGCGCGTGTGACCCAGGTGCGCCCCTGCAACTCGTCCATTCGTGCGGCGTTCATCTCGGGTGCCTCCTTCGGGAGTGCCGGCTCTGCGGCATGGGATTCGAGGTCGCGCAACAGCGCGTGGACCTGTTCGCGCCCGTCGGCCTGGAAGAAATCAATTGCTTCGATCGCGCTGAGGCGGTTGCGAAAACGCGCCAGGGCACCGACAACCTCGCCCGGTGTCGGCCTGGTGCGCTTGCGCTCGCATTGGGCGTTGAAGGCCGCAATCGCCTCCGCGAGCTCGCGGTACTGCTCACCGCGGGTGAAGTCAAATAGCGCAATCAGCTCCTCGTGTGACATCCCCTGCAACACCGTCGCCCTGAAGATCACTCCGTCGCCGCCCGAATTGCGCACTTCGCGCAGGGTCCACTCGAAGTCTTCGAGCAGATCGTCGCTCGCGGGCAGGATATAGAACGCGTTCTTGAACGCGGCCGCGCCGATATCCTGCAAACGCCGCCAGATCTTTACGCGGCCGTAGGCAGGTTGTGCCGGCAGGTTGAACGCGAACACCCACCATTCCTGATTAGTGCGTGAAACCTGGCGCGGCAATGCGTTGTTCTTTGGTATAAGAGTATCTCTTAAATACTGCCATCGATATAATAGTATCATAGATCTGACCCGGCCTGAAGCACCAACGGATTCGACGTACAGGTCAGTACCCGGCGGCGGAGACAGTGTGATCACTCGCAGAGATGTTGTTCGCCTGGTCGGCGGCGTCATGACCGGTTCCTGCATCGAGGCCCGGCCTGAGAACATTGCGACGCCCGCTGTCCCGGCCAATCAGTGGCGACGGTTCTTCCCTGCCCTCTCGAATTCGCCCGCGGGGCCGGCTTTCGTCTATCTCGATAGCGCGGCCACCACGCAGCGTCCTGGCGTCGTTCTCGACGCACTGACCAACTTCTACGCTCGCGACAACGCAAATCCCGGCAAGAGCCAGCACATGTTGGCGCGGCGCGCTCACGAGCAATACGAAAGTGCGCGACAGGCCGTGGCAACCTGGATGAACGCGGCCGACCCAGAGGAAATCGTATGGGTGCGCGGCACGACGGAAGCGATCAACCTCGTGGCCAGTGCCTGGGGCTCGACTGCGCTGCGGGCGGGCGATGAGATCCTGCTGACTGTCGCCGAGCATGCCTCGAATCTGCTGCCATGGAAGTTCGCGGCCGAGCGCGTGGGTGCCAGGCTGAGATTTGTCGACGTTGATGACGACGGACGCATCAGTCTCGAAGACCTCGATCAGAAGCTCAGCGACCGAACACGCCTGGTCGCGTTCAGCCACGTGTCGAACGTCATCGGCTACGTCAATCCCGCGGCCGAGATCTGTGCGCGAGTGCGACGGGCAGGTGCGCTGACCTTGATCGATGCCGCCCAATCAGCGCCCCACATCCCCATTGATGTCCGCGCCCTGGGTTGCGACTTCCTCGCCTTCTCGAGCCACAAGATGCTGGGCCCAATGGGCATGGGCGTCCTCTGGGCCCGACGCGAATTGCTGGAATCCATGCCTCCGTACCAGGCAGGTTCCAACATGGCCCATGCCCTCGAGAGCGGATCGGTGCAACTCGAGCACGCTGCCCACAAGTTCGGGGCGGGTACGCCGTACGCACCCGGCCCAGTTGGCCTGGCGGCGGCGATTCAATTCCTGGACTCACTGGGCCGCCAGGCGGTGACGAACCACGAGCACGCACTGACCGACTATGCGCTGCGCAGACTTCGTGAGGTCCCTCATCTGCGACTGCTCGGACCCAAAGATGCCGACCGCAGAATCCCCGTGTTCTCGTTCGAAATCGCGGGGCTCAGTGCCGAGCAGGTTCAGCGCTCGCTGGATGATCAGCACATCGCAATTCGCGCCGGCGACCTGTCGGCCCTGCCGCTCCTCAAGCGGCTGGGCGTGGAGACGGCCGCACGAGCCTCCTGCTACCTCTATACGACAGAGGCCGATATCGACCGCCTGATCGCCGGCTTGCAAGTGATTTCATGACGCGCGAGGTGTGTGGACAGTCAGTCCTGATGGCTGCCTCAACAGCTGTCCTCCTGGCTGCGATCTTGACCTGCGAAGTCGCTGCTGCCGAAACCGGCAGCGACATCCGGCAGGTCGCAGAGCGCTTGCGGGATCAAGCGCTCTCAGGGTCTCAGGCCTGGCCGGTCCTCGAGTCGCTGACGACGGAGATCGGAGCGCGGCCCGTCGGCTCGCCCGCAATGGCGCGTGCCCGGGATTGGGGCGTAACCAAGCTAAAAGCGCTGGGTCTTGAAAATGTGCACGTCGAAGAGTTCGTCAAAGAGAACGCGTGGTTTCGCGGCACGGAGTCCGCGCAGGTCACGGCGCCCTACCCGCATGCTCTCGCAATCCTCGGCCTTGGCAATGGCATTCCTACTCCGCCACAGGGAATCGAAGCGCAAATTGCCATGTTCTCGAGTTTCGAAGACCTGTCAGCCGCGCCTCCCGATGCGCTCGCCGATCGAATTGCAGTGCTCAATCAGCCCATCAACGTGGCGCAGGGTGAGGAGGGCTATCGAGCTGCAGCGCGCGGCAGACGCGATGGACCCTCGGTCGCCGCGGCACGGGGCGCTGTAGCGTTTCTGGTCCGCTCGCTATCGACGAGCGACTCGCGCCTGCCGCATACGGGCGCCACGCGCTACACGGAAGGTGCTCCACGCATTCCCGCCGCAGCTCTCGGCGTACCGGACGTCGAGCTCCTGGAACGCCTGGCTGCACGCGGCCAGCCGGCCAGGGTGCACATGAACCTGGCGTCCACCGTCATTGCGAAGACACCGGCGTGGAATGTGGTCGGCGATCTTGTCGGCCGCGACAGGTCCGGCGAGATGATCGTGATCGGGGGGCACCTGGACAGCTGGGACGTTGCGGAAGCTGCGACGGATGACGGTGCCGGCATTGCCATCTGCCTGGCCGCGATCCACCTGGTCGCGCAGCAGCCGCAGCGACCACGACGGACCATCCGGCTCGTTCTGTGGGGCTCCGAGGAAACGGGTGGGAGCGGCGCGGCCTTCGCTCAGGCGCACCGGGATGAGACTTCCAGGATCATGCTCGCGACTGAGAGCGACATGGGAAGCGGCAGAATCTACCGGATCGGGTTCTCGACAGATGCCTGGAACGATCCGTACTTGCTCGAGCTTGCGGCAATCCTCGCCCCGCTCGGCGTCCTGCCAAGCCACGACCTCGCAACATTCGCCGGCACCGACGTCGAGGACCTGCGCAAGGCAGGCGTGCCGATCGTGAGGATGAGCCAGGATGCGCGCGGCTACTTCGCGACGCATCACTCCGCGGACGACACCCTCAACAAGGTGGAGCGCAGCGACCTGGAGCAGAATGTAGCGGCCTGGGCTGCAATGCTCTATGTCATCGCCGAAAGTGGCATCGACCTGCGCGCAACTTCCCCGCGAAACCCGTAGAGCTGATCAGGCGTCGAAGAAAGCGAGAGTTCTGACCTCGATGCTCTCGCGGGGCAAAGCATCCTCGGGAGCGGTTGGATCAGCAAACGCCGTGTGCGGAGCAAAGCGCGCCGTGCCGTCCTCGGCGGAGTCGAAGCATTTGAGCAGCAGCACTTCTTCGTGCGTCATTCGTGGCGCGTAGAACCAACGATGCGACGGGCTGTATTTGACCGTGTAGAACTCCCCTACCCGATCCGGATAGATGAGATCCGTCGCCACCAGATCATCGAATGCCACACTCTGCGCATCGCTCACTGCAAGGGGTGAGTCCTGCAGAGGCCCGCGGATTGGCCGCCAAACGTTGATCACTGCAAAACGCTTACGCAAGAGCTCGTGCTCCGCATCGCCCAGGATCTCGCCCGCCTTACGCCGCCCGGACATCGCGGTGAAGTCGACATGCACACGATGTACCGGCGGCCTGGGCGTGACAGCAGTCCCACGCGAATTGCCCGGAGTACGGTGACGCAGCGTGTGATCGAATGCGACCACGCTTGATGCCCCGGTCAGGTCGGCGACAACGCGCTCGGCCTCCGCGTAGTAACCAGCTTCGATCGCATCGCGATCATCGAAGCGACGAAAACCACTGGGCGCAGTAGCGAGCTGAAAGCCCTCGCGATCGACGGAAAAGGCCTCAGGCGCCTGCCGGAGGTCGCTGATAGCGACCGTGCGATCTTCGTATTGCGCCGTCGACTGCGGCACGCCTGGCGGCGGGTCATCGGCATAGTTCCGCGGCCTTCCCTGCCCGGGCGCTACATACGTCAGGACGCCATGCACGCCGGACACGGACGCTGCAGGTGAATCGGTCAGTCGCACGTCGCGCACTCCTTCACTGCCAGGCGCTGTGAAACGCGTGCGGCGCCCTTGGGCCGCGAATCCACCACGTCCGCTGCGCTCACCGCGCGCTCCTCATTCGGGTCGATCCAGTACACCGCATCGAAGGGAACCGAGCCCTGGCTGATGCGGGCAATGATGGTGTCGAAGATCGAGTACTGTCGCTTGCTCATCCTGTGCCTCCTGCCTGCGCCGCGAATCGCGGACATCACGATTCGTCGGGACCCTGGCAGGTTGCTCCTGCGCCCTCAAGGGAACAAACACGGTCTCTTTATGAGTCTTAAGTTTTGCTTTACGAGCGCTCTCAGGTCGCGGGGGGAAACGCGATCGAATCGCGCCACGCCGGTAGCTCCGAGAGACCTGCGTGCCAGCGCCTGATCTCGGCGTATCCGGACACCGGAAGCTGCGCTGGCACGGCGAGGTTCAGTGGCGCGCCGAGAGAGAAATCCGCGACGGTGAGCTTATCGCCCGTGATGTACCTGCGTCCTTTCAGGTGCGCGTCGAGAACACCCGCAGCTCGGTGAAAGCGCTCTTCGCCCCTGGCAATCTCCGCCAGGTCGGGCTCGCCGAGATGCAGGAGTTTCTTGACAAGGCGCTCGAAGATCATGATTGCGCACGCGGGATCCCAGTTGGCGAGATCCCAGCACTGCCAGCGCGTGACATCGGCGCGCGCGCGTGTGTCCGTGGGCAGCAGACCGCTCGCGGGTTTCTTGTCCGCGAGGTACTGGAGTATCGCGTTCGACTCCCACAGCACGAAGCCATCCTCCTCCAGCACCGGCATGCGCTGGTTCGGGTTCAGGGCCGCGAACTCGGGACGTCTCTGTTCGCCCTTGGTGAGATCGACGATGCGCTTCTCGTACTCGATGCCGAGGTGCGCGGCCAGCGCGAGCACCTTGAACGCGCGCGGCGATGGCGGAAACACGTAAAGATTCAACACGTCGATTCTCCTGCCTGTCGGCTCATTGCGCGACCACAGCCGCGTACAGATTCAGTAAGTTACTCCAGCCATTGGGCGCATCGATTGCCTGTCGCAGCGTGTCCGCGTGTTCGCCGTGACGCTCGAGATGTCGATGCTCGAGCTCGACCAGCGTGGCGCTCGTTCCGTCGGCGATGAAGCGCACCTCGACTTCCGATGTCACCCTCGGGTCGTACTTGAACTCGGGACTCAATTGCCAGCCGAGGACAAGACGATTCGGCGGCTCCCACACCAGCACCTTGCCGACGTCGCATTCCGAGCCGTCCTGGCCGCGCTCGAACCAGCGTCCACCGGCGCGTGGCTCGATCACTGCTTCCTTCATTGGCGAGGTGCCGATCGAATGCGTATGCGGCCACCACCTCGCCACCCCCGCGGTGAAGACGTCAAACGCGCGTGCGGGCGGAGCGCCGACGCGAACGCTTTTGCGGACGGGTGCGGCCGTGATAGTGCGATTCATCGTTCTTGTCCTTGTTCTGGTCCCTCAATAGCGCTTCCGGCGCCGGCGGTGAGCGCTCGATCTGCGCCTGGAACGCCCCGAGCGCCTGGTCCCAGAACTGATCGAGCCATTTGCGCAACGGGCCGAGTCCTTGCGGATCGATGTAGTAGACGCGCCGCGCCCCCTCGGCGCGATCGGCAACCAGCCCGGCGTCCTTCAGCACCTTGAGATGTTGCGAGACAGCCGGTCGGCTGACCGGCATTTCCGCGGCGATCTCTCCCACCGCGCGCGGACCCGAACGCAGTCGTTCGAAGACTTCCCTGCGAGTGGGATCGGCAAGCGCGGCCAGGGCAGAATCGTAAGCCATGTCTTACGGTAACCCACAGCTTACTTTAAAGCAAGCCCGTGGGCTCACCGGCTGACGGTCGCGGCCCGATCCCCCCGGATAGCGATAGCAGTGAGTTCGCCTCGTGCCGCCTGCCTGAATGCGCGTGGCGAGACGCCGGCTGCGCGATGGAAGCTGCGTACGAAGTTCGACAGGTCACCAAAGCCGCTTTCATAGGCGATATCGCTGATCAGCCGGTCATCCTCGGCCAGCATGCGCGCTGCGCGACGGAGCCGCGATCGCACCAGGTATTGATGCGGCGTTACGCCCAGTATGCGTGTGAACAGGCGCAGGAAGTGAAACGGGCTCAGACCGGCGTGCCCGGCCGCCCGGTCCAGGTCGATCGTCTCCGCAGAGCTGGCATCGATCCACAGCGCCGTCTCCACGACCCGCCGGCGATCGGCTCCGCGGGCTTGCGGCGCAGCGTGCTTGCGCGAGAGCACCAGCTCCGTGAACCGCGACGCGAACAACAATGCGGCCTCGTCCAGCCCGACATCACTGCGCTCCTCTGCCGCGGCCTGCGCCAGCTCGCCGAGCACCATCAGTTCCGACAACGGTGGCACGCTTCCAACGCGCCACATCTCGGCTCCGGCGCCCAGCGACTCCGCCTGTTGGGCCTCGAGGTGAAAGGACAGGCACTCATCGCCATGCGCGTGATCGTGCGTGCACATGAACTCATCACCGGGGTGGCCGACCAGGATGGACCCGGCGACGAGCTCGAACGACCGGCCGCGATGCCGATAGCCGAAGGTCCCGCGCCGCACGTAGGAGATCGTGTGCTGGTCGTGAAGCTCGACAAAAGGGCGATCTGCAGGCCCGGTCGTGCAGCGGCAGTCGACGACAGTGATCGGCCCGCGCTGCAGTGGTGTGGCGACAAGCATGGCCGCGAAGGCTACGCCCGGTCGCAGTAGCGGGCAAACGAGCCGCATCCTGCGGCGGTGAGCGCAACACCTGACTAGGTTTTCGGGAGCAAGTCCTTCCCAAGGTCCGTGGCGCGCCACAGGTACCAGCTCACGACCGTCCGATAGGGTTGCCAGCGCGCCCCATATTTCTGCAGGTCCTTGGGGTGCGGCAACTTGCGCTTGCGAAAGGCGATCGCGAATCCCTTGCGAACGCCATAGTCGTCCACTGGCAGCACGTCGGGGCGACCGAGCCGGAATATGAGCAGCATCTCCACCGTCCAGCGCCCAATCCCGCGCACCTCGGTGAGCCGCTCGATGATCGCTTCATCCTCCATGCGATGCACTTCGCCAAGCGTTGGGATCTTGCCATCCACCGCCTTGCGGGCGAGGTCGCGCAACGAGAGCATCTTGGAGCGGGAAAGGCCAGCGCTTCGCAGCTTCGCACCGGTTGCTCGCAGGATCTGTTCGGCATTGGGTCCGGCGTGACCGCGAGGGAAAAGCGCGCACAGGCGTGCAAAGATCGTCGCCGCGGCCCGGCCGTTGAGTTGCTGGTACACGATCGCTTCGGCGAGCGCCATGAAGACATTCGGCGTCCGATCGAGTCGCATGCGAAAAGGTCCGACTGCATCGAAGAGCCGCGCGAGCGTCGGATCAACGGCGCGCAAATGCTCGAGCGCGGCGGCTGGATCGAAGCCGAAGACCCCGTCACCTTCGAACAGCGCGAGTTGCCCGTTCGCGTGCGCATTCTCGATCGAGAGCAGACGGAGCTTCGTCGCAATGCCTCCATTGGCGGAGAATCCGCCCAGCCGCCCGTCCGCCGCCAGGACCCGATGACACGGCACCACGATTGCAAAGGGGTTGCGTCCGAGCGCCTGGCCTACTGCGCGCGCCGAGCCCAGCGAGCCGAGCTGTTTCGCGATCTCTCCATACGAGAGAGTGGCGCCGGGTGCAATCGTGCGCGCAACTTCATAGACGCGACGATGAAACGGCGGCACCCCCTCCAGGTCGAGTGCTACCGCGGACAAATCGCTCTTCTCCCCGCGCAATAACGCGACGATTCCATCCAGCGCCCGCTGGATTTCAGCTGGCGGAGAATCTTCCCGAGCCTGCGGAAAACGCCCCAGAAGACGCTCCCGTGTCTCGATCTCACGCCGCTCGGGAAGCTGAATTCCAACCACGCCGCGTTCCGACCATGCGATACCGCAGCGGCCAATGGCCGTGTCGAAGAGGGCAAAGGATGAAACCGCCATGAGGCGCCGGATCTTAACATCGGATTGCCACTCGCCACTTGGCGGATCTTGCTCCAATGAGTCACGGCGAAGGTTAGAATCGAAGCAGGAGTCAGCACTGCAATGCCGGATATCAAGCTCGTCGATGTCTCGATCCGGGACGGCAACCAGAGCATCTGGGGCGCCACCGGGCTGAACATTGCCCGGACCCTGCAGATCGCGCCGATCATGGACCGGATCGGACTGCACGCGATCGACTTCACCTCCAGCACTCACATGGGCGTGTCCGTGCGCACGCACCAGGAAAACCCCTGGACCTTGATTCGCGGCATGCGCGCCGCCGCGCCCCACACGCCCTTGCAGTTCATCACCACGGGCTTTCGCTTCATCTCGTGGGAAACCTCCGATCCGGAGTTCATGCGGCTCGCGTATCGCACGCTGGTGAAGAACGGCATAGCGCGCTTTGCGCTCATCGATCCCATGCACGACCGCCAGGCACTGCTCGATGGCGCTCGCATGATTCGCCAGGAGGGTGGCGAGGTGCTCGCCGGGCTCACGTACACGATCAGCTCCGTTCACGATGACGCGTTCTACGCAGATCTCGCCGGCGTGCTCGCCGCCTCGCCCGATGTCGCACGCCTGTACATCAAGGATCCGACCGGACTGCTGACTCCCGAGCGCGCACGCAAGCTGATTCCGGCCGTGCGCGCCCGCATTGGCGCCAAGGCGCTCGAGCTGCATTCCCATTGCACGATCGGCCTTGCCCCGTTGACGTACATGACGGCTGCCGAGCTCGGAATCGATGTCCTGCACGTCGCTTGCGGGCCACTCGCCAACGGCACGTCGCTCCCGGACGCGCGCCGGGTGGTTGCCAACCTGCGCGAGCTCGGACACTCGGTGGATATTCATGATGCTTCACTGCAGCGGGTTGCCAGCTACTTCTCGAGCCTTGCGGATGCCGAGGGGCTACCGGCCGGAGCGCCACAGGAATACGACGCCGCGTTCCTCCGCCACCAACTGCCGGGCGGCGCCATAACAACGACCATCCGCCAGCTCGAGGAACTGAACCTGAGCGATCGCCTGCCCGCTGTCATCGAAGAAACCATCCGGGTGCGCGCCGAGCTCGGGTATCCGATCATGGTGACGCCCTTCCCGCAGATCGTTTGCACGCAGGCGCTTTTCAACGTCATCGGCCCGGAACGCTATTCCAACGTGCCAGACCAGGTGATCCGCTATGTGATCGGGCGCTTCGGTCGCCCCACGGCGCCCGTCGATCCGAACGTCAAGGATCGAATCCTCGCACGCCCGCGCGCGCGCGAACTCGCTGCGGAACCGCCGCCGCCATCCCTCGCCGAGCTGCGGCGTCGTTTCGCAAAGACGCTGACCGACGAGGAGTTCCTGTTGCGTGCCGTCATGCCTGCCGAGCAGGTCGACGCGATGCTCGCCGCGCAGCCCGCTGACGCTCGTTACAACCCGGACACGCGCCCACTGGTAGACCTGATCCGTGAGATGGCCGGCAGGAGCGATGCCGCGGAGCTCATCGTCGAGAAGCCGAACTTCCGCCTCGAGCTGCGTCGCCGGGCCTGATTCATGGATGCCGCCACCGACGTGCACGCACGCCTGCGCACCGCGCGGGCTTTCCTCTTCGATCTCGATGGCACGCTGGTGCTCGGCGACCGCAACAATCGCTCGATCCGGCCGCTCCCGGGCGCGGTCGAACTGCTCGACGCGACTGCAGCAGCGACAGGTGCCGTATGCGATTTTCACCAACGGCACGGTGCGCACGCCCGAAGAATACGTGCATGAGCTGCACCACGCAGGGATCCAGGTCGCGGATCACCTCGCACTCACGCCAAGCAGCGTGGCGGCAGAATACTTCACGCGCATGAAGTACCAACGCGTGCGCGTGCTGGGCGTCGAGGGCGTCTGGCGGCCGTTGCAAGCGGCGGGACTCGAGATCGTGCGTGGCACCACGAACGAACCCGTCGATGCCGTATTCGTCGGGTGGTACCGCGAGTTCACCATGGATGAGATCCAGGCGGCGTGCGAAGCGATCATCGCGGGGGCGCGGCTTTACACCGGTTCACTCGCGCCTTACTTCGCCAGTGCGCAGGGAAAGGTTCTCTCCTCCTCGCGCGTGCTCTGCGCCGCGATCACCAGCATTACCGGCAAGCGAGCGACGGTGCTCGGCAAGCCCGCTGCCGAAGCCGCGCGTTGCGCCTGCCGACGCCTCGGCATCGATCCGGCCGAGCTCGTGGTGGTAGGCGACGATCCGGCGATCGAAGTGTTCATGGCGCGACGCGTCGGTGCGTTGGGCATCGCAGTGCGCACCGGCGTTTGGCCATCTGGCGAAGCCTCGCGCCTGCCAGCGAACCATCGTCCGCATCTCACGCTGGAGGGCGTTGGCGGGATCCTGAGTATTCTCGATGGCCATCGAGGCAACTGATTTCGCACCGGGCTCAGGGGCGGCGTATCGGGGAGTCCTTTCGAGAACGCCGTAAATACGTCCCTGTAGGCTCCGTGAAAAACATCCATGTTTTTCACGGTCTCGAAAGGACTCCCCGATACGCCACCCCTGCCGAGTCGCTATTACCAGATTCGCACGCGCTCTTCCGGCTTGAGATACAGCTTGTCTCCCGGCTTCACGCCGAACGCGCGATACCACACATCCATGTTGCGCACCGAGCCGTTGACGCGGAACTTGGGCGGACTGTGCACATCCGAGAGCACCAGTTCGCGCAGCGTGTCGTCGCGATACTTCTCGCGCCACACCTGGGCCCAGCTCGAGAAAGAATCGCTGCTCGCCGGTGAGTCCCTCGATGACCGGCGCCTTCTGACCGTGAAGCGAGATCTGATAGGCGTCGTACGCGATATTGAGGCCACCCAGATCGCCGATGTTCTCGCCGAGCGTGTTCTCCCCCTTCACATTGAGCCCCGGCAGCGCTTCGAAGCCTGAGTACTGATCGATCAGCTTGCGGGCGCGTGCGGTAAAGGCCTTGTCGTCCTTTTCGTTCCACCAGTCAGTGAGTGAGCCATCGGGGCCGAACTTGCGGCCGCGGTCGTCGAAGCCGTGCCCGATCTCATGCCCGATGACAGTGCCGATCGCGCCGTAGTTCACCGCCGCATCCGCGTTCGGGTCGAAGAATGGCGGCTGCAGGATCGCGGCGGGAAACACGATCTCGTTGTTGAGCGGGTTGTAGTACGCATTGACGTCCTGCGGCAGCATGCCCCATTCGGCGCGATCGACCGGCTTGTCGAGACGATCGACCTGGTAGTCCCACTGCCAGATCTGCGCGCGCTGCACGTTACCGATCAGGTCGTCACGCTTCACCTCGAGGCTGGAGTAGTCCTTCCACTTGTCGGGATAGCCGATCTTGGTGATGAAGCTCGCAAGCTTCTCCTGCGCGCGCTTCTTGGTCTCGGGTGTCATCCAGTCGAGCCCCTCGATGCGCACCTTCAATGCCGCGAGCAGGTTGTTGACCAGCTGCTGCATCTTCGCCTTGGAGTCGGCCGTGAAGTATTTCTGCACATAGACCTGGGCAACCTGCTCACCGAGCGAGTCATTGACCTGCCCGACGCCGCGCTCCCAGCGCTCGCGCTTCTTCGGCTGCCCGCGCAATGTCTGGCCGTAGAACGCGAATACCGTGTCATCGAAACGGACCGGCAGGTAGCGGGCGTGGTCCGTCATGTAGTGAACGGTCAGATAGGCCTTCAGGGTATCGAGGTCGGTGTTGCTAAGTAGCTTCGCGATGTCCTGCACGGCCGTAATCTCGCCGAGGACGAATTTCTCGCGCGTGCCGAGGCGCCCGGGCTCCAGGAATGCCTGCCAGGCGAAGCCGGGCGCCTGCTCGAGCAGCTCCTTCTTGGTGCGCGGGTTGTAGTTCGCTTCCACGTCACGCTGCTTTTCGATCGGCCACTGCGCCTGGGCGATCGCTGTCTCGAAATCCATGATGGCCTTGGCGTGCTGCGCCGCTTCCGGGTAGGCCACGAGCGTCAGCATCTGCTCCATGAAGGCCACGTATTTCTCGCGAATCTCCTTCAGCTTCGCATCGTCCTTGAGGTAATAGTCGCGATCCGGAAGTCCCAGGCCCGCCTGGCCAATGGTGACGGCATAAACGTTCGGGTCTTTGAGGTCGGCGTCGAAGGTTACGGAAAAAGTGGATTCGAAGCCCGGCGAACCAAACAGCGCCGCGATGTCCGTGAGGGAGCGCGTGTTGCGGATTCGATCCAGGTCGGCCTGGACGGGCTTCAGTCCCGCGGCCTCTATGGCTTCCAGATCCATGAAGCTCGCGTAGAAATCACCGATCTTCTGTTCCGGTGTGCCCGGTGCGGATTTCTTCGTGGCCGCATCCTCGATGATGCCGCGCACGCGTTTGCGCGCGGCATCGTCGAGCACGACGAAGCTGCCGTAGCTGGTGCGATCCTCGGGGATCGTGAACGTGTCGTACCACTGGCCATTGGCGAAGCTGAAGAAGTCATCGCCGGGCTTCACGCCGGGCTTGCGGGCGCTGAGATCGAGGCCGAAATCGCCGATCGCCGCGCCCGGCCGTGAAACGGAGCTGTCCTGCGTGTCGGCAGATTGGACAGGGGGCACCAGGCCCAGGGTGCAGGCCAGCCAGAGCGACAAAATCGCAAGTCTTCGAGTCATGATGAACGTAACCTCCTGAAGATGCGCCAATGCTACGTCATCGGGTTGCCGTCCTCCTCATCGCCGGAATCTGTCACTCCCGCGTAGCGTGCCGGCCCGATTCCGATGCTGTTGGACCCGCCGACGGAGCAGGAGAGCAGCTGCGTTGCGCGCGATGGGCCCGCGCAACATCACAGCCCAGGCCAGGGAAACTTGCGAGGCGCCGGCACATCGAACCAAGGAAGGTCTGCACAGGTTTCATCAGATACCGGCACCACAGGCTGGCTACGACACTCGAGCGCCGCATGGGTCAACTGAGTGATTGGGCTTTTCCCGAGCAGCTTCAGCCGCGCCCGGCAGAGTTGCGTTTCGATCTGAACGAGGCGCTGCGGTCGGTCGTTGCCTTGCGCGCCGAAGTGCCTGAGGACGCGTTCACGGCTGCGGTGCTGGGTACTGAGCGGACCGGAAACGCCGTCCTCATTCGCCAGGACGGCCTGCTCCTCACGATCGGCTATCTCATTACCGAAGCGGAATCGATCTGGCTCACCGGCATCGACGGGACCGTCGTTCCCGGGCATCCCCTCGCCTTCGACTATGTCACGGGCTTCGGGCTGGTCCTGCCGCTCGGGCAGTTGGCTCTGCCGCCACTGCCGCGCGGTTCCTCAAGCGCAGTCACGACGGGTTCCAGAGTGTTTGCGATCAGTCACGGCGGGCTGGGGCACGCACTCGATACCCGGATCATCGCCAAGCGCGAATTCGCGGGCTATTGGGAGTACGTACTCGATGAGGCGTTGTTCACGGCGCCCGCACATCCTCACTGGTCCGGCGCGGCGCTCATCGATGAGTCGGGTAAACTCCTTGGCATCGGTTCGCTGCTGGTGCAGGAACAGCAGGCCAAGGATAAGACCGAGGCGAACATGTTCGTGCCCATCGATCTGCTGGAACCGATTCTCGACGAGATGTCGAGCACGGGACGGCCGGCACGTGCACCACGCCCCTGGCTCGGCCTGTACACGATGGAAATGCAGGGACACCTGGTCGTCAGCGGGCTGGCGGAGCAAGGGCCCGCAGCTCGTGCGGGCGTGCGGCCTGGCGACCTGATCCTGCAGGTCGCAGGTGAACCCGTATCTGGTCTGGCGGACCTGTTCCGCAGCATCTGGCGCCTCGGTCCGGTGGGCACCGATGTGCCGCTGACGCTCGCGCGTGGTGGCGCGCAGCCACAGGTCAAGGTTCGCTCAGCCGACCGAAACGACTACCTCAGGAAACCGCAGCAACATTGAGCCGCAAGGGGGCTCAAGCCGAGTAGTCCAGCACGCTCCCCGTACGAGCCCGCTGGTGACGCACGGTCGGTACAGCAGCCGCCTCGCTTCTTACCTGCGCCAGGGCGCGCAACTCTCGCGGCCCCAAGCCGTGATAGCGACGCAAACGCCGCACCAGCGTGCTGCGATCATCGAAGCCGACGCGATCGGCGATCTCTGCCACCGCCAGATCGGTCGATTGCAGAAGTCTCACCGCCGCTTCGGTGCGGCGCCGTTGCAGATATTCATACGGGCTCTGGCCATGCACGGCTTTGAACTCACGCAGCATGTGGAACATCGACCAGCGCGCCGCGCCGGCCAGCTCGCGCAAGCTCAGCGGCTGTTCGTACGCGGAGTGAATCAAGTCCGTCACGCGCGCGACGCGCTGGAACATCTCGCGCCGCGTGCGCGCCCGCGCGCGTGAGAGAACGGACACGTGCCTGCCGATATCCACTTCGTTGCGTAGCACTCGTTCGAGCAGGAGCGCGACGTGCTCCTCGTACCACAGCGTCTCTTCGATGCCGTGCTCGATGTAGTGCGCCATGAAGCGCAGCACGGACGTAATCGCCGGATGGCGCGGCCGAACGTGCTCGTGAAACAGTGGCCGTTCGCCGTCCGACGCTGGCGCCAGGATGGCCTCCGCGCTTCTGCCGATGGCATCGAAGGCCTGCGCGAACAACTCGGGCCCAAAATAGATTCCAAGCGCCCGCCCGGCCGCTCCGCGCCGGAAACTGGCATTCAAAGCGTGCCCCGCATTGAGAACCAGGAACACTTCGTCATCGAGGGCCACGGCACGCTGATCGACGGTCAGCTGATAGCGCCCGTGCCACGCGGCATGAATCGATGGCACCCTCGCGTCGACCTCGTAGCGGTTGCGGCCCGCACAGATCCAATGCACTTCCGTGTCGCGCGTCGGGCTCTTCGCAGTGCTGCCATTCGCCGCACCTGCGTAGTGGAATCTGCGAATCATCAGGCTCACGTTGTCACCTGCCTTGCCGGATCCCGAAACAGTGCAACCGCGTTGCGCCGATCACACAAGCGAATACGCTAAGCGCGAAAGCAAGCGAGGAAAATGAAATTGCGTTGAATCAGCGCCTGGGTGCCGTGGAGCGTCGGCACCGTGCTGCGAGGTGACCTGATATCGCGCCGAACGGCGCACGCAGTCGCTAGCCGCGCTCGGGCTCCGGGGCGCTTTTGCCGAGGCGCAACGTTTTCACCACGCGCGAGAGATAGCGTTTGCTGATCGGAATTTCACGCCCGCTCGGCATGACCGCATATGCGCGCCCCGAATCCTGGCGCCGGATCGCAGCGACCAGGTCATGTCGCACGATCTCGGAGCGGTGCACGCGCACGAACAGCCTCGGATCGAGCTGCTCGGCGAGTGCCCCGAGCTTCGCGCGCAGCAAGCGCACGCGCTGCCCGACGTGCAGTCGGACATAGTCGCCGTCCGCCTCGATCCGCTCCACGAGATTCACCGGGATCCGTACCCGGCTGTCGCCCTCGCGAACCCAGAGCTCGTTCTCGTAGCGGGTCTCCAGCGCGGCACGCCGGCCCTGACGCAAAGTATTCACCAGCGTTTTGAGCTCCCCGACACGCATCTGCGCATCCTGCAGTTCGATGCGCGTGCGTGCGCGCTCCAGCGCCATACGCAGCCGTTCCTGCTCTACCGGCTTGAGCAGGTAATCGGCGCTGCCGGTGGCGAAGGCCTGCACGGCAAAATGATCGAAGGCAGTGACGAATACGATCTGCGGCAGCTCTTCATCGCCCAGGGCATCGATGAGCTCGAAACCGTTGAGCTCGGGCATCTCGATGTCGAGCAGCACCACATCGGGTGACAGGGAACGGATGAGCTCGAGTGCGCGGCGACCATCGCGCGCCTTGCCGACGAGCTCGACCTCGGGCAGGTCGCGCAGGCACCACTCCAGGCGTTGCAGGGCCAGCGGTTCATCGTCGACTGCCAGCACCTGCATTTTCATGCCGCGATCTCCAGAGGCAGACTCAGCTCGACCGTGAAGCTTCCCATGCACTCGATCACCGCGAGCGCGGCCTCGGAGCCGTAGAAACTCGCAAGGCGCCGGCCTACGTTCGCGAGACCGACCCGCGATCCCGTGGGACGAACGGAGGGCTGAACCGGAGCGTCGTTTTGCACCACGAGTACCAACGATTGCGCGCGTTGTGTCGCCCGGACCTGGATGCGCACCGCGTCGGACATGCGCGCGACGCCGTGTTTGACTGCGTTCTCGATCAAAGGTTGCAGGATCAGGTGCGGGACGAGCGCCCGATCAAGTCCCTCCGCGATCGCCGTGGTGAACTTCACGCGGTTGCCGAAGCGCGTCAGCTCGATGTCCAGGTACTCCGCCTGCACGCGTATCTCCTCGCCAAGACTTACCTTCGTGGCGCCTTCCCGGCTCAGGGCATTGCGGAAGAAGCGTGCGAGCTTTGCGATCACCTGGTCGGCCGCCTGCGTCTGACCGGTGACCACCAGCGCCGAGACCGCATTGAGCGTGTTGAACAGGAAATGCGGGTTGATCTGGTAGCGCAGCATCTCGAGCTTCGCCTGGTGCGCGAGCGCACGAGCTTCAAGGAGACTGCGTTCGCGCTCGCGCAGGCGCGCCGCATACAGGATCGCCGCGCAGAACCCCGCCCACATCAGGAAGAGGACGAGGTTGTAAAGGGATTGCAGAGCGATATTGACCAGTGCACCGTACGGAGGGCTGTGCTGCAGGAGGTCGAACCAGATCAGATGTCCCAGCGTCGCATACGTGACAGCCACGGGCACGCACACCAGAGCCACTGCGACTGCCTTGTGCCGCAGATCCCAACCGAGGGTACGGCGCAACACCCAGCCGAGCGGCAGACACAGCACGAAGCCCAGGGAGCTGAAGATCGCTCGCCAGAAGATCGAGGCTGCATCGCTGTACTGGTTGACGAGCGCGGTCTGCAACGTGTGCATCAGGAACATCGAAATCCAGAACAATGCGCTGAACACTTGAATGTGCGTGGTGCTCTGTTGCGTGACCGTCTGATGATCGCGCGCTGCCCCGCCTGATGGCGTGGCCGGCCAATCTGTGTCGCGTGCACGATACGTCGGCTCGCGCGTGAGACTCATGGTGGACATGGATTGAACCTGCTTGTACGGATTTTGGGTCGAAGCGTACCGCTGCGGATGCAGACGGCGCTCATTATGCGACTGACGGGACGGAGGGGAGCACGGATGACCGTGTGGTGCGACAAACGACATGAAAAACGCGATGAACGGGCCTCGGCGCGCGACGAGTGCGCAAGACTGCTAGTCCCAGGTGGTCGGTACCAATTGCAATTCGCTTCATCGGGCGCCCGGGTCCTTGCGTCGCGGCACCGCTGCGTCCGTCGCGACTTCCCGTCCGACCATCGCGGCAAGCTCCCGGAGCGGGCGCTCGTAGCACATATTCATGTTTCGTTCTGGTAACCAAGCGAGGCATCGATGAAATCGTTCGCAGCCCTCCTTTGGGTGGCTCTGATGTGGGGGACGACGGCGCAAGCCGCCGGCATCTACGACCTCGAGCTCGTGCCCGTAAAGCCGCAGATCTATCTCATCCGCCGGCCCGACGCACTGCGTCAGCCCGTCGAAGGCAATGTCACCTTCATCGTCAATGAGCAGGACGTGGTGGTCGTCGATGGCGGCGGCTCACCGCTCGCCGCGACCAATGCCATCCGGCTGATCCGTTCTGTCACCGACAAGCCGGTGTCGACCCTCATCACGACTCACTGGCATGGCGATCACAACTTTGGCAACCAGGTCTATCGCACCACGTTTCCCGCGATCCGCATCATCAGCCATGAGGCTACCTACCGGGACATGACGGGCCCGCCAATGACCTACATCACCACCTATCCGCAGCAGATCCAGGACTACATGCACGAGCTCGAGGAGGAGGGAAAGCGCAAGCCGCTCTCGGCGGGCGCGGCGCGCATGCTGGACGATTTGAAGGTCATGTACCTGGCGCTGCAGGGCATCCAAATCACGCCCGCGGACACGACCTTCGATGAGCGCCTGATCCTGCACCGCGGCCAGCGCGACATCGAGGTGCGCTATTTTGGCAAGGCAAATACCGACGGCGACGCAGCAGTATGGCTGCCACAGGATCGCGTCCTTGTCAGTGGCGACATCGTCGTGCATCCGATCCCGTATGGCATCGGCAGCTTCCCGCGCGAATGGATCGTGGCACTACGGGCGATCAGTGCGCTGCCTTTCGATACGCTCATACCGGGGCATGGCGAGGTGCTGCACGATCGCCTCTACGTCGAGCAACTCGTGAGCATGCTCAACGCGATCCGCGAACAGGTCGCGACATCCGTAGCCAAGGGGCTCGACCTCGAGGCCACGCGCAAGGCGCTCGACACCTCGAGTTTCGCTTCCGCTTACACGCTCGATGATCCCCAGCGCAAGCAGCTCTTCGATTCCTGGTGGGTGCAGCCGATCGCACGCTCTGCCTGGCTCGAGGCACGCGGCGAACCGATCGTGCAGTCCGGTACCGGGTCGAACAACTGAGCCGGTCAGCGAGCGATTGCTCAGGCAGCCGGATTCGGCGTTGCGCGGTGAGCCGTAGCTGGCCTATGTTCGTGCGCCATGAGTACCCACTTCGCGCAGGCGGGGATGGTTGGGGTTAACGTACCGATTCCCGTGCCGATGGCATTTCACAGCTTCGGGGGCTGGAAGCGCTCGTTGTTCGGTGCGTTGCACGTGCACGGGCCGGACGGTGTGCGCTTCTACACGCGCCTGAAGACAGTCACGGCTCGCTGGCCCGGAAGAACGGCAGGTGGAGCCGAATTCAGCATGCCCACGATGGGCTGACTGCAGTTCGCGCTCTCGATCGGTGACACTGGGAATCACACGGGTGTTTCGCGTCGCGTTGCGAGCCGCATGGGCGCTGAGCGCCGCAGCGGCACCGAGCCTTGCTGCAGGTTCGACGCTCGATGCACTGAACTCGGTTCGCGTCCAGGGCTGCGGTGGCAAGCCGGGCGTGACGATCAAACTGGCTCGCGATGCCGCGCTCAATGAAGTCGCTCTCAGGATGGCGAGCGGCGCTGCGCTCGGCGAGGCGGTCGCTGCGGCGCACTTCCATGCAAGACTATCCACTTCGATCTCGATCGCCGGAGCTCCAGACGAAAAGGCCCTTACTCGCGTGATCGCCGAGCGCTTCTGTGCGGACGTGCTCAACGCGGATTTTGAGCGTGCTGGAGCCTGGGAACGAGGCAAGGACGTCTGGATCGTGCTCGCGACGCCTTTCACCCTGCCGCAGGCGAAGGATGCCGCCGCGATTCGCAAGCGCGCGCTCGAACTCGTCAACCAAGCTCGTGCCAAGGCGAGAAAATGCGGCCGGCAGAATTTTGGCGCCGCGCGACCTGTCGGTTTGGACATCAAGCTCGATCGCACTGCGCTCACTCACTCGGAGGACATGGCACGGCACGGCCATATGACTCATCGAGGCAGCGATGGCACCAGTGTCGCCGAGCGCGCGGCGCACGCCGGTTACAAGTGGGCCAAGGTCGGCGAAAACGTGGCCGCCGGAACGCCCGGCGTGGAAGATGTCATTCAGGGCTGGCTGCAGAGCCCCGAACATTGCGCCAACGTCATGAATCCCGACTTCACGCAGATGGGCGTCGCCTACGCAGTGAATGCCGCGAGTGAAGACGGTATCTATTGGACGCAGGTCTTCGCGACGCCCCGCTGAGTGAACCTGCAAGGGCAACTACGTCCCGCTTTTCGCGACGGCGGAGGCGTCGGGTCGACCTGCATTGATTCCCGCGCGGCTCGTGAGATAGACGGCATAAGTGCCGAGCCAGTGACTGCCGACATATGAAACGTGCAGCACCGCGGGGAGGCCGACCTGTCGATGCAGCGCTGCCACGATCAGCAGCACATTCACGCGCACATCGTTCTGCGACAGCGCGCTCGCGATTCCATCCAGCATCCAGGCACGGCTGAGATTGAGTCCGTCGATATGAGCGAGCTTCGGATCGTTGCGATCGGTGACGACTGCGGGCTTCAACCACTCGGTTGGATCGGCGCTAGCCAGGGTGGGGAAAAAGCGTCCCAGCCAGCGCGAGAACCCCTTGCGGTCGAGCACGCGGCGCATGAAATCAGCCTCGGCCAGGCAAGGGGACAGGAAATCCGTGCCGGATGGTTCGAAAGCGAGCGGACATTTCTTGTCCTGCGAATAGAACTGCCCGGCCTTGACTGCGAGCAGTTCGCGCATCTGGGCATCGCCGGAGACGAGGGCCCAGTCCCACATCAGCCCGAATGAAAGCGCAGTCTGGCTGTGCTCGCCGCTGCGAACCGGGTAGACCAGTTGTGGCAACCACTCTTTCAATTGGACAGCGGCCGCTGCCTCGAGCGGCTCGAGCGCGGCGAGCCACTCGCGCCCTTGAGGATCCTCCCACTCGCGCAGTTCCGCGGCGAGCCGCAGCAGCCAGGCGAGCCCGTAGGGACGCTCGAACGCCTCGCGCCCTTCGCCTTCGAGGTAGGTGACCTCGCCGGCAATGTTTTCGGTGGTGAGGCTGCGCGCGAGCTCAGCCCGCGCCACGGTTACGAACGGCGCATCCGGATACAGGCGCACCAGCCGCGCCAGCAGCCAGTGTCCATGCACGGCCGAATGCCAGTCATAACAACCGTAGAACGCCGGAGTCAGCTCCCGTGGCGGGCGCGCATCCGCATCGCTGTTCAGCACGTGCGCAATCTTGTTTGGATACTCGCGATGCAGGCACGCAAGCGCGAGCTCGGCGAAGTGCCCGGCCGCTTCCACATCGAGCGGCTTGGGCAGCGGTATGGCGACTTTCGACTTGACCCGGTTCGAGACGACCGTGGCAGCGGTCGCAGCGCTCGCAACCGCGGCGGCCGCCGTCAGAAGAATCAGGCTGGCAAAGCGGCGCATCGCGCGATTATGCGATTTCGGACTCAACCACGGTATCTCCCTGCTGTCGATTTGCCGGCGAGCACAACGACTATCTTGCGTGGACCGCGTGCCTGGGCCGTGTGTTCAGCTCTGCCGCAACGACGGCAGTCGCGCCGTATTGATGAGGTGCGTTTTGTCCGCAATTTGCAGCGGCTTGCACCCGCGTCGTAGCCAGAGGCGCAATTTTTACTGCGGCGCGCTAAACTTCGCGGCCCTGTGCCACGCTATGTGGCGTCCCGACAACGACAGCTGAGAACAGCGTGAACGCGCAGCCCGAACAGGATTTCGAACTCCGCAAGGTTTCCTCCATGAACCGCGATCAGGTGCCTGCCCAGGCTCGTTCATACCAGGACCGCAGCCTCAGGGGACGCCTGCAGAGGATCAGGGACATTCCGCCGAAATGGTGGGTGGCTGGGTTCGTTGTCATGGTGGTCGCGATCGCGCTGATCTGGGCGAAGCAGCACTTCTCGTCGGCGGCGCCGAAAGTTGCGCCGCTGATGCAGCAATCCACACCGCTGGTCACCGTGATCACGCCACGGGTGATGCCAGTGACGGCGAGCGTCACTTTCAGCGGCACGATCTTCGCCCGCTATGACGTGCCGATCGGCGCCGAGGGCGAAGCCGGTCGCATTATCGCCATCTACGTGGAGGCCGGTGATCAGGTCAAGAGCGGACAAATCATGGCGAAGCTCGACCAATCGGTCCTGCTGCCGCAGTTAAAGCGCCTGGCCGCGTCACTCGAGGAAGCACGTGCGCAAGCCGCGTTGTCCCAGGCAGAGTACGGACGTGCAAAGGGGGTCGAGGCCGCGGGTGCACTGTCCGCAGAAGAGATTGAGAGGCGCAGGGCCGCTTCGGTTACCGACGAAGCGCGCGTCAACGTCGCAGCAGCGCAGCTCGCGGAAATGCAGGCACGCCTCGATCGGACGGTAATTCGAGCCCAGGCCGACGGCCTGGTGCTGACGCGCACGGCCGAACTCGGTCAGACCGCAGCTCCGGGCGGTGAGCCGCTGTTCCGACTGGCGCGTGGCGGTGAGATCGAAATGCGCGGCTCGCTCGCGGAACAGGATTTTGCGCGCATACGGCTCGACCAACCGGCGCAGGTCTATCTGACCGGATATGCCACACCCTTCAGTGGCAAGGTGCGCCTGCTCGGTGCCGTCATCGATCCGAAAACCCGACTAGGCGAAGTGCGCATCGCGCTCGAGGCGAATCCGGCCTTACGGCCCGGTGCATTCGCACGCGGTCAGGTTGTAGTGGGCGAGGCAACGCGCCCCGTGCTGCCGCAGACCGCGGTTCTGTCCGATCTCAAGGGCAGTTACGTCTATGTCGTCAACGGCAGCAACAAGATCGAGCGCCGTGCAGTGCGCGTCGCCGACACAACACTCGGCGGGGTGGTCATCGGTGAGGGTCTCGAGGGCAGCGAAAAGGTAATCGCGATGGCAGGCGGGTTCCTTCGCGAAGGCGAGGCAGTTGAACTCGCCCCGCAAACTGCACAGCAGGCCGGCAAATGATCAAGAACATCTCGGCGTGGGCCATCAAGCACCCGGTACCCCCGGTAGTGCTGTTCGTCGTGTTGTTCTTTCTGGGCATCGTCGCGTTCATCCGCTTGCCCATCAACCTGAGCCCGGACATTTCCTTTCCGCTGGTCGAGGTCACGGTCAATCAGCCGGGCGCGGCACCGACCGAGATCGAGACCCAGATCATCCAGAAGATCGAAGGCTCGGTAGCGAGCGTCGGTAACGTCAAGAACATCACCTCCGCGGCGCTCGAAGGCGCTGCATTCGTCTACATCGAGTTCCAGATCGGTACACCAGTCGACCGTGCAGTGACCGATGTGCGCGATGCCGTTTCCAAGGTGCGCAGCAATCTGCCCGAAGGCATCGAAGAGCCTCTGGTACAGCGCATCGATGTCGAGGGCGGAGCGTTCGTCTACTACGCCGTCAGCACCACCGACATGACGGAAGAAGAGCTCAGCTGGTTCGTCGACAACGCCGTCACCAAGCGCTTGCTCGCCGTGAACGGCGTGGCACAGGTGCAGCGCGGCGGCGGTGTCGATCGCGAGATCCGCGTCGAGCTCGATCCGGCACGGATGCAGGCGCTCGGGCTCACCGCAGTGGATGTCAACCAGCAGCTGCGGCAAATCAACCTCGACGCGCCGGGTGGGCGCCTGCAGGTCGGCGGTGGGGAACAGTCGATCCGCGTACTCGGCGGGGCACACACCGCGCTGCAGCTCGGGCAGACGCGTATCTATCTGCCCGGCGGGCGGGTGGCACGCTTGAGCGATATCGCGGAAGTGCGCGATGGCGTCGCCGAAATCCGCAGCGTCTCGCGGCTCAACGGCCGCACGGCGACAACGTTCGGCGTGTTCCGGTCCAAGGGCTCCTCCGACGTGACTGTGATGGACCTCGTCACGCGCGAGATCGACAAGATCGGCAAGGAATTCCCGCAGGTGAAGCTGAAGGCCGTCTTCACGACCGTCGACTACACCAAGCGCATGTTCTCATCCGCGATCGAGGCGCTGATCGAGGGCTCGATCCTGGCGGTAGCGGTGGTCTGGTTCTTCCTGCGCGATTGGCGTGCCACGGCGATCTCGGCACTCGCAATTCCGTTGTCGGCCATACCGACCTTCGCGTTCATGCAGTGGATGGGCTTCACCCTGAACCAGGTGAGTCTCCTCGCCCTGTCCCTGGTGGCCGGCGTGCTGGTGGACGATGCGATCGTGGAAATCGAGAACATCGTGCGTCACATGCGTATGGGCAAGACGGGCTACAAGGCGGCGCTCGAAGCAGCCGACGAAATCGGCCTCGCGGTTGTCGCCACGTCTGCGACCATCATCGCGGTATTCCTGCCGGTCAGCTTCATGCCCGGCATCACCGGCCAGTACTTCATCCAGTTCGGCCTCACCGTCGCGGCAGCCGTCTTCTTTTCGTTGCTGGTCGCGCGTCTCATCACGCCGGTCGTCGCCGCCTATACGCTCAAGTCGGAGAACGTCAAGGTCCACGGCGACGGACCGATCATGACCTGGTATCTGAAGACCTTGCGCTGGTGTGTCAATCACCGCTGGCGCACGCTCGCCGGTGGCACCGCGTTTTTCATTCTTTCGCTCGTCGTGCTCGCGATGGTGCCCACGTCGTTCATTCCGGAGGCTGATTTCGCAAGCTCCCAGCTCAACATCGAGTTGCCCCCGGGCGTTCAGCTCGAAGAGACCGCCGGGGTATCCGCTGCAGCGTACGAAGTCCTGAGGCAGCAGCCCGAAGTGACCGACGTCGTTGAGAGCATCGGCGCCGACCAGACCGGCGAGGTACGCATCGCCAATCTCTACGTTTCCCTGGTACCGCGCGAGGACCGCAAGCTCTCGCAGCAACGGTGGGAGGAGCGCGTCATCAAGGAACTGCGCAGAATTCCGGACGCCCGCATCAACTTCCAGAAGCAATCGGGTGGCGGCTACGGGCGCGACATCACCATCTACCTGACTGGCGATGATCCGGCGCTGGTCGACCGTACCGCGCGCCAGGTCGTGGAAGAGATGCGCACCCTGAAGGAGCTGCGCGAACCACGGATCAACGGCGACCTGCCACGTCCCGAGATCATCATCCGGCCGCGCCTGGACCTCGCCGCCGAGCTCGGCGTGAGCGTCGCGAGCATCAGCCAGACCATCCGTATCGCGACGCTGGGAGACCTGCCGCAGAATGCGCCCAAGTTCTCCCTGTCCGATCGGCAGATTCCGATTCGCGTCAGCCTGGTGGAGAGCGCACGGCGCGATCTCGGTACGCTGGAGAACCTCCCGGTACCGACCGCGTCCGGAACACCAGTGCCACTGAAAGCCGTCGCCGACATCAGCTTCGGCGAAGGGCCAGTGCGAGTACGACGCTACAACCAGAGCCGTCGTATCGCCCTCGAGGCCGATCTCAATGGCGTGGAGCTGGGCGAGGGACTGAAGAAGATCTACGCGCTTCCCACCCTGAGCAACCTGCCGGCGGGCGTGCGCAAGGTGGAAGTTGGTGATGCGGAAGTGATGCGTGAACTGTTCGCCAACTTCGCGATCGCCATGTTCACCGGCGTGCTGATGGTGTTCGCGGTGCTGGTGCTGCTGTTCGCGCGCGTATTCCAGCCCATCACGATTCTCTCCGCCCTGCCCCTGTCGATCGGCGGCGCCGCCGTCGCCTTGCTTCTCGTGGGATTCCCGCTGTCGCTCCCCGTCGTGATCGGTTTCCTGATGCTGATGGGCATCGTCGCGAAGAATTCCATCCTGCTGGTGGATTTCGCGATCGAGGAGATGCGCGCCGGCAAGGACCGGATGACGGCCCTGCTCGAAGCGGGCCACAAGCGCGCACGCCCGATCGTGATGACCACGGTCGCGATGGTGGCGGGCATGTTGCCGGTCGCGATTGGAATCCACGGCGAC
Source organism: uncultured Gammaproteobacteria bacterium (assembly GCA_963705495.1). GTDB lineage: Bacteria > Pseudomonadota > Gammaproteobacteria > Steroidobacterales > Steroidobacteraceae > DATBVX01. Next base: position 34,302 of record CAVPJQ010000019.1, read on the forward strand.
AACTCGTTCCGCGCACCGATGGCGGTCGCGGTGATGGGCGGTCTCATCACGTCCACGGCGCTGACCCTGGTGATCGTGCCCGCGGTATTCACCTTGATCGATGACATCGAACGCTGGCTCGGACCGAAGGTCTCGCGTGTGCTCACGGCGCATCCGGAACCGGTGCCGAGTCCGAATCCGCGCTAGTCACCGTACAATTTCTCCGTAGCCACCGAGGCGCATTGCATGGGCATGCAGACTCGCCGACAGTTCGTGCGCGCCGGCGCGGCCATCGCTGCCGCCGCGCCCTTCATCAGCACCAGCGTCACGCGCGCACTCGCGGAATCGTCGCGCAAGAAACTCGGCTGGGCCATCTGCGGGCTCGGCAAACTCAGCGCCGAGCAGATCGCCCCTGCGCTGCTCAAGACGCAGAACTGCCGGTTGGCGGGCCTCATCACGGACTCGCCCGACAAGGCGGCGCGCTGGAAAACCCGATACGGCATCCCGGATCGCAACGTCTACACCTACGACACGATGGAGCGGATGGCCGATAACCCTGATATCGACGTCGTCTACATCGTCACGCCTAACGCGCTTCACCTGCCGCACACGCTCGCAGCCGCCAAGGCTGGCAAGCATGTGTATTGCGAGAAGCCGATGGAGATCTCCACGGAGCGCTGCGACGCCATGATGGCGGCGTGCAAGGCCGCAGATCGCATGCTGGGCATCGCCTATCGACTGCAGTACGAGCCCAACAATCTCGAGTGCGTGAGAATCGCCCGGGAAAAGGAGCTGGGTGCCGTCAAGATCGTCGAGGCCGGTTTCTGCATTTCGGTGGGTGATCCCAACCAGTGGCGACTCAAGCGTGCACTGGCCGGGGGCGGTGCATTGATGGACGTCGGCGTCTACGCCGTGCAGGCCATGCGCTACCTCACGGGTGAGGAGCCGATCCTCATCTCGGCGACCGAGTCCAAGACCGATCCGGTGAAATTCGCGGAGGTCGATGAATCAATAGTCTGGCAGGCAAAATTTCCCGGTGGGGCGCTCGCGTACTGTTCCGCGAGTTACAACGCGCATGGCATCGCGCGTTTCAGGGCCCAGGCAGAGCACGGCTGGTTCGAGCTCGATCCGGCCTTCTACTACGGTGGCATTCGCGGGCGGCGCAGCGATGGCAAGGAGATCAACCTGCCGGGTGGCGACCAGTTCGCAGTGGAAATGGATGAGTTTGCGCGCTGCATCCTGGAGCACAGACCCCCGGTCAAGGTCTCCGGCGAGGATGGATTGCGCGACGTGAAGATCATGCTCGCGATCTACGAATCCATCCGCATCGGCGCCGCCGTCAAGCTCACTTAAAAAAAAAGCGGCGGGCACGACGCCCGCCGCTGAATCAGCTGGTTAGTCACGGTCAGAAGTCTGCGGTCACACTGACGAACCCGTAGCGGCCCAGCGTATCGTAGAGTTGCGGGAACGTGTTGCCGTTGCAGAACACATCCAGGCAGCTGTCCTGCCCGATCAGCGGTGGGTCCTCATCCGTGAGGTTGTTAATGCCGACACGCAGCGTGATGCTCTGGTTGAACGTGTAGGAACCCGCGAGATCCAGGTAGCTCATCGACTTGATGCTGGCGTCCGTCGCCGGGACATCGCCGTTGAGCTGTGGATTGGAGCTCGTCGTGTCGAGCTTGGTGCTGTCGATATAACGCCAGCTCAATGACAGGTCGAGGTTCCACGGCGTAGACCAGGTGGCCCTGAACTTGTGGCGCCACTCCGGCGTCGGCACGCCGCACGAGAGGCCGTACAAGCCCTTGCAGTCGTATGAAGCGGAGCCCGTGGTCGGCTGTATTGTCAGCGTGTCGACGTACGTTCCGATCAGCTGGAACGCGAGCCGTCCCGCGTTGCCACCCATGTCGAAGTTGTAGTTCAACTCCGTATCGATGCCCTTGGTGCGCAGCGACCCGGTGTTGATGATCGGATCATCGACGAAGCCGAGCGTGCCGATCCACAGTGACCCGGATCCCGGCGCACGGTGGACCTGGCTGCAGAACCCCGGGTCGGCAGTGTTGAGGCAGTTATTGATAATCACGTCCGCGCCGACGCTGTTGATCAGGCCTTCCACCTTGATGTCGTAGTAGTCCGCAGACCAGCTGAGGTGCGGCAGAAAGCTGGGCGTCAGTACGAACCCATAGGAGTAGGTGTCCGACTCTTCCGGGTCGAGGTCCGGATTGCCACCGACCAGCCCGTTGTACTGCGAGGCCGGGTTCTCGAGGATCGAGCCGTACTGAGCTGCGGTGACGCCCGTATTGGCACATTCCGCGAGAGTCGCCCCACCGCTGGCGACCCCGCTGGCGTCGAGTGCGCCCGCGCATGGATCGGCGTTACCGTCGAGCTGCACACGATCCTGCAGAAACAACTCCTGTCCATTCGGCGCGCGCACTGCTCTCTGGTAGCTGCCACGGAAGCGGACGCTTTCGACCGGCGCGTAGTTCAGGCCGAACTTGTAGGTGTCGGTATCGAATCCCAGGCTGTAGTCGGAATACCGGTAGCCGGCTTCCACCGCCAGATCCTGTGCGCCCGTCTTGTCCTGCATGAGTGGCATGCGAGCTTCGACGAACAGCTCTTTGACGTCGAACGAACCGATCGTATTGAGCTCGGGAGCGCCCTGGCCCAGCAGATCGTTGGTCTGATAGGCCTGGTCCGTCTTCAGCTCCTGTTCCTCGCGCCGGTATTCCGCGCCGAACGCGACGCCGAGACCATCATTGGCAGACGGCAGCTTGGCGCCGTACTGACCAAGATCTCCGGTGACTGAACCGCTGAGGACTTCTTCGGTGGTCTGACCCTGCTTGAACCCCGGCACTTGCACATAGTTGAGGGCTTCCTGCGTGACGCCACCGTTCTGCCAGATGTTATAAGGCACGCACTTCGCGTCGTCGTTGGTGACGTCCGCGTCCACGTTCACACGACACACGGGCTGGCCGGTCGTCGGATCGTTCACGACGGTAAGCGCCTTACCGAGTCGCGCCGCGGAAAAGTCATTGAGGAAGTTCTCCTTATAGACCGTCGTGCCGTACAGGCCGTAAGCGTCATAGCTCCACGCCTCACCGAAATTGCCGCGCACGCCCAGCACGCCGCGATAGGAAGTGTGTTCGAGATCGTCCCGCCGTCCGCCACCTTCGACATTGCGCCGGCCGAGGCCGAGGAATACATCGTTCTGGCCCGGCTGCCGGTTGACCAGCGGGTCGTTGCACAGCAGGTTGACCTGCGAGGCGGACAGCAACGGGTTGTCGCAGTTGACCACATAGTTGCCATAGAACGGCGGTTGGCCACTGTTGGAACCGAAGAACGCGCCGCTCGGGGCAACCTGTGACACGGTCTTGTCGTTCATGAACATGAACTCGGTGTACGCAGTGGCGTGCTCGTTCATGTCGTAGTGGGCGAACAGACCCGCCGTGTAGCGATCATCGGGTCGCTGGTAATAGTTGAGCGGCCCGAAGTTGTACACATCTGTCGCAAAATCGTACGGACGGAAATTATTGTTGGCATCAACGGTGTAGTAACCGTTGTTCGGCTCCGCGGCGGCGCCGAAAGCGGCTGGATCCTGGTTGACCGGCTGGAACAGCCCGGGTGCGGAAGTCACTGAGCCGTTGCAGGAGAATTCGTCACCCGAGCCGAGAGTGCACGCGCTGAAGTCGCGGTTCGCCTGTGTGATCGCCGACAGCGTGCGGTAGCCGGCATACACGGTCGCATTGCCGCGCCCATCGCCGGAATTCATACCCATGATGAACGTGAAGTCCTTCGAATAACCATCGGTCACGTTACTGTCGGGCGTCGGAAAGCCGCTGGCCGCGACCACATCGCTGGCGCTGTTGCCGTTGTTGTGTTGATAGAGCGCGTATTGCGCATCGAGGCGCACGCCTTCGAAGTGGTCATTCATGATGAAGTTGACCACGCCGGCCACAGCGTCCGCGCCATAGACGGCCGAGGCACCGCCAGTGAGCACTTCCACGCGCTCGACCAACGCGCCGGGAATCTGGTTGAGATCGGGCGATGAGGCGCCGTTCTGTGTCGGATCGCCCGGCATCAGGCGGCGGCTGTTCACCAGCACCAGGGTGCGCTGCGAGCCCAGGCCGCGAAGGTTCACGGTCGCTGCGCCGGTCGCGCCGTTGGAGATGTTGCCACCGAAGTCGGCGACCGCCTGCGGCAGATTGTTGACGAGATCCTCGACGCGTGTGACGCCTTCGAGCTTCAACTCCTCGTTGCCGACCGAGGTGACCGGGCTGATGCTGGTCAGGTTGGGTTGCGGAATGCGGGAACCCGTGACGACGACAGTTCCGATCTCTGACGCCGGTGCAGCTTCCTGCGCCTCCTGCGCGAACGCAGGCATGCTCGTGCTGGCCGCCGTCGCCGCACTTGCAAGCAGTGCGTAACGAACGGCGCGTGCCAGTTGATTGTTACGGTAGATCATTGAGTCCTCCTCAAGATCGCGATTCAATAGCCAAAGGCCATCGGGTAATGCCGCGACGTGCATGCCCGATGCGGTTTGTGAATGCCTTTGCTGCATGCTAGCGACAGCGATTTCGCGCACGAGGGCGGTGGTAGTCTTTCTGTGTGGCATTAGTTGCCGAAATTCATCTGTCGCTTTGCGTGCTGCGCCAGAGGAGATGTGCAGATGCGCGTATTCTTTTTATCTGTGTGCCTGCTCCTGAGCAGCGCCGTGTTCGCCACTGACTTGGTATTCACAGCAGCGCAGCTCGATGCGATGGCGCGACGGTTCGTCCCGGTGGACGTCACGGTCGACGTAGCGCGTCTGCCCGCGAACGAAAAGCTCGCGTTGCGCAGGATGATCGAGGCGGCACGACTGTTCGATCCGCTTTTCATGCGGCAGGTGTCGGTTATCGGCCCGGACACGCTGTTGTTGCTCCTGAATGACGCATCGCCGCTCGCGCCGTCGCGCCTGCGCTACTTCATGATCAACAAGGGGCCGTGGTCTTCGCTCGACGAGGACTTGCCATTCATCCCGGGCGTTGGTCCCAAGCCCAAGGGTGGAAACTTCTACCCGGGCGATGCCACCCGCGAGGAAGTACAGGCTTGGATGGAGTCATTGCCGGCCAAGGAGCGCGAAGCCGCGCAAGGGTTCTTCACCACCATTCGGCATCTGCCATCAGGAGCGCTCAGCGCGGTGCCCTACAGCATGGAGTACCAGGGCGAGCTCACCGAGGCCGCACGCCTGTTGCGCGAAGCCGCGGCGGCCACGACGCAGCCGACCCTCAGGAACTTTCTCGAGAAGCGGGCCAGTGCGTTCCTCAGCAACGACTACTACGAGAGCGATATCGCGTGGATGGAGCTCGATGCGTCGATCGAGCCGACGATCGGCCCTTATGAGGTCTATGAAGATGAGTGGTTCAACTTCAAGGCAGCGTTCGAGGCCTTCATCCTGCTCACCGATACGGAGGCGACCGGGCAACTGGCGCGCTTCAGCCGCGAGCTGCAGGAGCTGGAAGATCACCTGCCCATCGACGCGAAATTCCGTAATCCAAAGCTCGGCGGTTTCTCACCGATCCGGGTCGCGGATGTCGTGTTCTGCTCGGGCGACGGTAACCACGGCGTGCAAACTGCGGCGTACAACCTGCCGAACGACGAACGCGTAGTCGCGCTCAAGGGCTCGAAGCGAGTAATGCTCAAGAATTTTCAGCACGCGAAATTCGATCATGTGCTGGTTCCGATTTCTCAGCGTGTGCTCGCCCAGGACGACCAGGCACTGGTCGCATTCGAGCCCTTCTTCACGCACATCCTCATGCACGAGCTGATGCATGGACTCGGCCCGCAGACCATCCGCGTCGCTGGACGCGAGACGACAGTGCGCCAGGAGCTCAAGGAGCTCAACGGCACGCTCGAGGAAGCCAAGGCCGACATCTCGGGCCTGTGGGCGCTTCAGTATCTCGCCGACAAGGGCGTCGTGCCCAAGAGCCAGGAGCGCGCCTTCTACACGACCTTCCTCGCTTCGACGTTTCGCACCCTGCGCTTCGGCTTCACCGATTCGCACGCCAAGGGCATGGCGCTGCAGGTGAATACTCTCCTCGATCAGGGCGCTATTAGCGTGCAACCCGACGGAACCTTCCGGCTCAACTTCGCGAAGGCTCGAAAGGCCGTTGCGGCGCTGACCCGCGAGATCATGACCATCCAGGCGACGGGCGACTACGCGCGAGCCAAGGCGCTGCTGGAGCGCATGGTGGTGATCCGGCCCGAGGTGAAGCTCCTGCTCGATCGTCTCGTCGACGTTCCGGTAGACATCACCCCGCGATTCGTGACAGCAGACGAACTGACCGCGGCGCCGCCTCCGTGAAAGGCAGCCTCCCTTCCCGCCATGGCCGGAGCACACTGACCTTCCGCCTGAAAGCGTGACTTTGCACCGCCGCCGACGAAGAATGGTGCTGCAACCGCAGGGATCCCGATCGTATGGATGTGCCGCAATCACCCTCGCCAGGCGAATTGGGCGTCGATGAGGCGCTCCGGGAAAGCGAGCAACGCTATCGCGCCCTCGTGAATGCGTTGCCGCAAGCCATCCTCGTGCACGATGGCGTGCGCTGCCTGTTTGCGAACCCGGCCGCGCTGCGACTTGTGGGCGCAGCGACGCTGGAAGAAGTCATTGACCGCCCGGTCCTTTCCTTCGCTCATCCGGACAACCTCAGCCTTCTGGAAGAGCGCACCCGTCGCATCATCGTGGAGGGCATACCCGCACCGCCCATCGAAGTGCCGGTGATTCGCCAGGACGGGACGTTGGTGTGGGTCGAGGCAACCGGAGTGCGAGTGGATTTCGGGGGGCGCCCCGCAGCGCAGACACTGTTGCAGGACGTCACCGCGCGCCGCGAGCGCGCCGAACGGGAGAAAGCGCTCACCGCCCGCCTGCAAGCGCAATCGACGGTCCTGCTCAGGCTCGCCGTCGATCCGTTACTGGCCTCGGGTGACTTCATTGCCGGACTGCACCTCATCACGGAAAACGGGGCGCGCACCCTCGGCGTCGAGAGCGCGAGCGTGTGGCTGTTCGATGAGGATCGAGCCACGCTGCGTTGCCTGGATCGCTACGACGTGGATTCCGGCAGACACCTGCACGGCATCGATCTCACAGCGAGGAATTACCCGGCGTATTTTGCGGCGCTCCACACCGATCGCGCGGTGCCCGTGTCCGATGCCCACACGGATCCGCGCACCAGCTCGCTGCGCGACGACTATCTCGTGCCGTGGAATGTGGGCGCCCTGCTCGACTCGCCTGTGCGCCTGTCCGGAGGGCTGATCGGGGTACTGTGCCTCGAGCAGCATGCGCGCGGCCGGGCGTGGGAACCAGACGAAATCGCGTTTGCCGGCGGTCTCGCCGACCAGGTTGGTCACGCGTTCGCCAACGCGGAGAGTGCACGCGCCGCGGAGGACATCCGCATTCTTGCCGGCAAACTCATGCAGCTGCAGGACGAGGAGCGACGCCGCATCGGGCGTGAGCTGCATGATTCGACCGGCCAGGTGCTCGCAGCGCTGGAAATGACGCTCGAGCGCGCAGTCGCTGCCCTTGAGTCGAAGGGCCCGTCGAAGGATCCAAAGCTGACCCAGCTCCTCGCCGAATGCTCACAGCTCGCCCGCCAGTGCTCGCAGGAAATTCGCACTGCATCCTACCTCTTGCACCCACCATTGCTCGACGAACTCGGGCTGCCGACCGCGCTGCGCTGGCTCGTCGATGGGTTCACCGCGCGCAGCAGCATTCCCGTACAGCTCGAATTGCCGGCAACCAGCGTGCGCCTGCAACCGGACCAGGAGCTGTCGCTGTTTCGGGTCGTGCAGGAAGCGCTCTCCAACATTCAGAAACACTCCGGCAGCAAGATGGCACGCGTGCGTCTGAAGACAGAGCCTGACCGAGTCTGCATCGAGGTGCGTGACTTTGGTCGCGGTCTCGACGGGCCAGGAGTTCCGGCGGCGGCGCAGCCGACCGGCGTTGGTCTCGCCGGAATGCGCGAACGGCTGCGCCAGTTGGGTGGCAACCTCGCCATCGAGTCCGATTCGACAGGCACCTCGATCGTTGCGTCGGTGCCGCTCACCTCACCCGTGGCCGCGTGAAGAAGGCCTCGATTCTCATCGCCGACGATCATGAGCTCGTGCGCCGCGGGCTTTGCGCCGTAGTCACCGAAGTCGATGGCTGGCGTGTCGTGGCGGAGGCCGGCGACGGCCGAGCGGCGGTGGAGCTCGCGCTCCAGCACCAGCCCGATATCGCTGTCCTGGACCTCGCGATGCCGGAGCAGAACGGCCTGGAGGCCACTCGCCGCATCGTTGCGCAAGCACCGCACACACGCGTGCTGATTCTGACTGCGCACGAATCCGAACAGGTGGTGCGTGAGGTTCTTGATGCGGGTGCGCTTGGTTACCTTCTCAAGTCTGACGCCGGTCACGAGCTCGTTGCTGCGATCCAGGCCCTGCTCGATGGTAAGCCGTACTTCACCTCAAAAGTGGCGCGGCTCATCCTGAAGGGGTATCTCGAGTCCGGCACCCTCTCTTCCGCGGGAATCGGCGGGAGCCTCTCCCCGCGGGAACGCGAGATCGTGCAGCTGCTGGCAGAGGGCAAGACCAACAAGGAAGTTGCCCGCCGGCTCGGCATTACGGTCAAGACCGCTGAGACTCACCGCAACAACATCATGCGCAAGATGGGGTTCGAGTCGCTGGCAGACCTGGTCAGGTACGCCGTCCGCAACCGGATCATCGATGCCTGAGAGTTCCCCTCACTCGCCTACGTAGTCTTCCACGCGCCGCTACGGGACTCCACGCATTCGCAATGTGTGGTGGTGCAGCTAATGTCCGCCCGCGGTTTCCCCTGTTACCGGTGTCACGGATGGCTCAAATGCGCGCGACATTCAAACTGATCTCTCCCTGTGATCTGACAACGCATAGTCGTATGCGCGGCGCCCGCGGGATCGCCGGCAGTGCGCGCTCGAGTGCCCATGCCTCGACTGCCGTGCGCAAGGAGTCGGGTGCGGCGCGCGTATTCGCGGACGATCCTTGTCTGGATCAGCTCCTGCTCGAGTGGTATGGCAACGAGAACGGCGATGGCATCGTGATCATTTCGCACGCTGGCACCGTCGCGCATGCCAATGATCGCTTTCGAAGTCTCTGGAACGTCGGCCCGGAGACGCGCCTGAATGTCGAAGCGGATGTCTGGAATGCGGTGCTGCGCCTGGTCGACGAGCCACAGACCGTGCAGGACATGATCACGGCTTTCGGACTCGATTCGGTGGCGGCCGCGAAATGGACCTGGAAGCTGACCAACGGACAACAGGTCGAGTGCCGTACCGCCCCGCTGACCGACGATGGCAGCTCACGCGAGAATCGCATCTGGTCGTTTCGCGAACTCAACGAAGGCGGACCGCGAGAGGACCAGGTGTTGCATGCGCAGCGCCTCGAAGCCGTCGGTACGGTTGCGTGTCAGCTCACGCACGAACTCAAAAACGCACTCGCTCCGATCATTGGCGCCGTCGAGCTGGCCCAGCTCACGCTGCCAGATGACCATCGCGCTCACAGTCACCTGAGCCAGATCACGCGCGCGACCGCGCGGGCCGGCGATCTCGCGCAGAAGATCCTCAGTTTCGGCAAGAACGGCATCGAGCCGCGACAACAGCATGACCTCGGAGCCATCGTGCGCGAGTCCCTGGATCTGCTGACAGCCGCCTTGCCCCGCAATGTGGCGATTCAGGCGCGTATCGATCCGGTCCCGCCGATCCTGGTCGCCGCACGCGAGATCCAGCAGATTCTGATGAACCTGTGCATCAACGCGTGGCAGGCGATCGAGCCGGCCCCGGGCATCATCACGATCAGCGTGAGCGAGGATCGCGTGGAGCCCGAAGACGTGATCGCCTCCCCTGACCTCGTGCCGGGCACCTATGTTCGGCTGTCAGTACGCGACAACGGTTGCGGCATGGACGAGGAAACGCTGCAGCAGATCTTCCAGCCGTTCTTCACCACCAAGGCATCCGACTCTGGTACCGGCCTTGGCCTCGCAGTGGTGCAGGCGATTGCGGAATCGCACGGCGCGGCGATCTCGGTAGACAGCGCGCCTGGCCGCGGCACGGCCTTTCACGTCTGCTTTCGCGCTGCCTGACGCTACGCCAGCGCGAACAGGATATCGACGAACGAGCGCACTGCGCCGTCCATGCCCGCGAGCTTCGGGTTCTTCGAATCGATGAGGTAGTACTCATCCGGCGCATGGGCTCGCGCGCCGTGCCCGAGGCCGTGATGGGCCGCCGCGAGATTGAGCGGTGCGCCGGTAAACACGTAGCCGGGCCAGGAGCCACCGCGCCGCGGCCACAGGATCGGATCGGTCGCCGCGTTTCGATACACGGTTTTCTGTGCCTGGATGATCCGCGAACTGACGTCAGTCGTGGTCGGATCGTAGCCGCCAGTCGCATTGACCTCGATATCGCCATAGCCGCGGCTCTGCAGATGTGCCTTGAGCTTCGCGACCGTGTCCTCGAAAGTCATGTCCGGGACCAGCCGCAGATCCAGTTTCGCTGCCGCACGGTGCGGCAGGATCGTCATGCCACCGGGGCCGATATAACCACCCACCAGCCCTTCGATGTTCACGGTAGGCCGGCTGCACATGTCTTCCAGCGCCTGTCGCCAGCTCGCATCGCGAGCCCAGTGCAGGACGCCGAGCGATTTCTTGGTCGATTCCTCTGCGATCCGTTGCGCAGCCACGTCGAGCATCTCCTTGTCCGCTGCGGAGATTGGCCTCACGCGCTCCAACAGGCCGTCGATCGCCGGATCACCCTTCGCGTCGATCAGGGTATTGAGCGCCTGCACGAGATGCCACGCCGGGCTGTCGACGCACGCACGATTCGACGAATGAATGTCCTTGGCCGGTCCACGTCCCCACTTTTCACCGCTCGCGAGGAGCTCCGCTTCGACCACCCCCTTGGCGCCGAGCGAGATCGTGATGCTCCCGTCGCGGTCCTGCGCCGCGTCGGGCATCAGCATCGCGTCGCATTTGCCGAGCGCGGCGCGCACTGGCGGCGCGAGTACCAGCTGGCGAATATGCGGTGAGCCGATTTCCTCTTCACCTTCCGCGACCAGCACCAGGTTCACCGGCAACTTGCGCTTGGCGCCGCGGATCGCATGCAATGCCGCCAGGAAAGAAGATTCCGGGCCTTTCTGATTCACGGCGCCACGACCCATCACGACCGTGCCGAGATCCGGCATCTCGATCAGTCGCGCCTCCCAGGGCGGCACCGACCATTCCTGTCCTTCAACCTGCTTCACGTCGTACATGAAGTAGATGCCGATGGTGCGCTTCGCGCCGGCATCCAGCGTGGCGAAAATACCGGGGTGCCTGTCAGTCGGCATCTTCTCGACGTGCTGAAACCCCGCATCGCGAAGCAAGCCCATCGTGAACTCGCAGCTTTCAGCCACCTTGTTGTCTTCGGCGGCGATCCCGTAGTGGCGAATCCATTCCTGCAAGCGTGCGACGGCCTCCTGGTGCCGGCGCTCCACCTGCGTATAGATCGGCCCCAGGTTGGAGGCGGCGAAAGAGCGCTGCGCCAGCCATAGCGCCGCACTGGTTCCGGCGGCGCCCGCCACGAAGTTGCGCCGAGTGATGCTGCTCACGATTGTTTGAGTTCCTGTCAGGTAGTGCCCGCAACGTCGACCAGCAGTTTCACGCCATCCTGGCGATGCAAACGCTCGAAGCCATCGCGGATCAGCTGTGGAAAGGGAATCGTTTCGACCCAGCCGGCGGCGGGATATGCGCCGGCCGCCATCTCGGCAATCACGCTCGGAAACGCGCCGCAGGAAAGCGCCACACCGGTGATGCGCGCTTCGGACATCAGGATTTCCATCGGGTGAATTTGCAGGGGTTGGGTATGAATGGCGACCACGACGACGTTGCCGTCCACTGCGGTCCCGCGCAGCGCAGCCTGAAATGCGGCCGGGACGCCGGCTGCGTCCACGGAGGCATCCACGCCCCGACCGGCGGTGAGATCGCGCAGCGCCGCGACGACATCGGTATCGTCGCGGGTCGAGGACCTGCTCAGCGCCGAGCGCGGCAACCACGGCGCGACGGGCCGGCGATGGATCGATCATGATCACGCGCACACCGCGCCGCAGCAGCGTGAGCAGAACACCGATGCCGATGGGGCCGGCGCCATGAACGGCGACGAGCTGTCCCGCCTGCACGCGACAACGATTGACGGTGCTCCAGGCGATCGCCATCGGCTCGATCAATGCGCCCTGCGCCGGCGTGATGCCGCGAGGAAGCTTGTGTGCCATGGAGCGACGCACGACGGTGAACTGGGACAGGCCGCCGCCATCGCGGTTGTAGCCGTGAAAGGCCAGCAGGCCACAGTGGTTGTATTGCCCCGCGCGGCAGAACAAGCAGCGTCCGCAGGTCTCAACTGGCTCCACCGCGACCAGGTCGCCGAGCTCGAGGTCCTCGACGCCATCGCCGCAGTCGACGACGATGCCACTCAGCTCATGGCCGAGGATGACAGGGTTCTTGACCCCAGTGAGCGGATGCGGATCGCGCCGGGTGGTGATCGGACCGTCGTAGTACTCGTGCAGGTCGCTGCCGCAGATCCCGTTGTACTGCACGCGCAGCTTGACCTCGCCGACGCCCGCCGTCGGCTCGGGTACATCCTCGAGCCGAAGGTCCTCTCTCCCATGGAAGACTGCCGCACGCATGCACGAATATTCGATGCCGCACGGCAAAGAATCAACCCGTTCAGCTCCCCGGGGAACATCCGGGCGCGTCGGTGAAGAAGGCGACCTGATGGAGAACCTCACCGAACCAGCGGTGAGTGATTCGCAGCGTGAAGCTGAAGCGGCCCTCCCGTTCTTCACGATGCACCGCTTCGAGACGACCCGGGCACAGAATCTCATGCAACCGTACGGACCTGCCGAACAGGCGCAAGTAGTAGCGCTCGCTCCGGAAGACGAGTGCGCGGTCCACGACGTGGACCGTGAGCGTCATGCCGATGCGGCAGCCGACGTATTCTTCGAGCCCGGTCGGGCCGCAAAACCGTTTTGCCGAGTGGATCACCTGCGGAAAGCCTCGCTTCCGCGCGTACATGCGCGTCCAGACCTGGCCGTGCGAACGAGGATCCGCAGTAACGACTACGAGTGCTGCCGCGCGGGCGCCCGACTCGAGTGGCAACGGTGCTCCGATCAGCCTGGCAAGTTGCGCGTAGAACCACCCGAACCGCGACAGGCGCGTCGCGGCGACTTCGCCGCAAAAGATCTGCTGCTCATCGCTGGGCAGATGATGGGAGAAACGACGCCGGATCGCGCCCGGTAGTTGCTCCCACTCTTCTCTGGATACGAGTTGCCGGAATCCAGGTTCTGGCGTGAGAAATGAGGGGACGAGATCTGACGCTGAACCTCGTGAGTCCGAAGTCGCGCTCCTTGCCACCGTCAGGCACGCGTCTGTGGCGCTACCCCCGGTTGGTTTCGAGCCATTCGCCGCGACTCCGATCAGCCTGCCTGCTGCGCGGCTGCGCCCGCCCGATCTGCCGGCCCATGCCGCCGAGAGCCAGGAAAGCACCGAGCACGGCTGTCGTCAGGGCGAGCCGCAGGGCCTGGATCAGTGGCGCGGTACCGTCATCGTTCATCGCCTGGACCAGCAGCGTGACCAGCAATGGGCTCAGGTAGAGCATCACCGCAGTGAAGGTGGTCCAGAACCGGATCGCCTGACTTCCCTCGCACAGGGAAGCCAGCATTACCTCGAGGGGCTGCCAGAGGATCAGCACGAGAATCGTGCTCAGGGTGAGGCAGACGCCGAGTGCGGTGATGAAAAGCTGCAGAGCTGACATGACTTTTTCTCCGTTGTTGTCAGTGATCGAGATGCCCGGCGGCGTGCGGCGCGCCGATCCAGGAAGCGGACAATGCCGCTGCCGAGCTTCATGAGTGCCGTGACCTGCTGAGGCGGCAATGCCAGCATCTGCTCGTACCAGCGGGTCAATCGCTCGACGAACTCCAGCATCTGCGCCAGGCGCCGCGTCGCTTCAGCACTCATTGCCTTATCGCTCTCAGCCGCCGCCACGCAGTCGCGCAGCGCTGCGAGCGCCGGATCGAGCTCACGTGCCTTACGGCCGGCGGCGATCCGGTTAACCATGGTCCACAGGTCGGTTTCGGCCTCGAAGTGATCGCGCCGATCGCCCAGCACCGGCACGCGCCGGATCAACTGCCAGGCCAGCAGTTCACGCAGCGAGGTCGAGACGTTCGAGCGTGCCATCTCCAGCGTCGCGGCGATGGCATCGGCGGTCAGCGGGCGCGGCGCGACGTACAGCAGCGCATGCACCTGGCTCACGGAGCGGTTCACGCCCCAGCGATCGCCCATGTGGCCCCAATGCAGAACGAAGCGCCGTACGGGCTCGGCAAGCTCGACGGGTGTTTCAGTTGTTTCTGTCATGACAGAAATTACAGTACTAGTCGGCAGCCCTGTCAAGCCCCGCAGCGCGGGCTGTGACGCGCTGCGCACTTCTTGAGCTAAGACCCTGGGGCCGGTCAGGTACCGAGTTGCGCTGCGTGATGACGCAGATGGTCTTCGACGAAGGTGGAAATGAAGTAGTAGCCGTGATCGTAGCCGTCCTGCATACGCAGCGTCAGCGAGGTACCGGACTGACGACAGCTCTCTGCGAACACCTGCGGATAGAGCTGCTCGGCCAGAAATTTGTCGGCACTGCCCTGGTCGATGAGGATCGGTCGCGCGAAGCCGCGCTTCGCCACCAGGACGCTGGCGTCATATTCGGCCCAGGACTCCCGCTGCTCGCCGAGATAGCCGCTGAAGGCCTTCTGCCCCCATGGACAACGCATCGGGGCCGCGATCGGCGCAAATGCCGAGACCGAACGATACTGCCCCGGATTTCGCAACGCGCAGATGAGCGCGCCGTGGCCGCCCATCGAATGACCGAAGATGCCCTGCGCGTCCGCACGCACCGCAAATTCGCCCTGGATCAGTGCCGGCAACTCCTTGGTGACGTAGCTGTACATCCGGTAGTGCTGCGACCAGGGCGCCTCAGTCGCATCAACGTAGAACCCCGCTCCTATCCCGAAGTCCCAGCTCGCATCATCGCCGGGAATGCGTGCCTGCCGTGGGCTGGTATCCGGGGCGATGAGCATCAGACCGAGCTGGGCAGCGAGGCGCTGCGCACCCGCCTTGATCATGAAGGTCTCTTCGGTGCACGTGAGCCCGGCGAGGTAATACAGCACCGGCACGGGGCCGGACTTGGCCCGGGGCGGCAGATAGACGGAGAAACGCATCTCCGTACGGCATTGCGCCGAAGCATGTGCGTAGAAACGCTGAGTGCCGCCGAAGCAGGCGTGCTCAGACAGAAGTCGAAGCTCGGGCATGGGGAGACTCCGCGAGGAACAGTCGCGGATTCTACCCGGGCGGCCGTCTTACTGTGAGCGCGCCAGGGTGGTCTGAGGTCCGGCCGGAGCTACCGCGGGGACGTAGTGGACCAGGAGCCTGGCGACGTGGCCGTGGGCGCTATTCCAGTGGGTGAGATTGACGCAGACCGAGCGATGGTCGCCCCCCTGCATCTGATCGTACGGTGCATCAGCAAAGCGGGTTCCCTCGATGTCGTGATTGAACTCGACCTTGCTCGCCTCCCAGCCCTGCAGATCGTCGTCGGGCTTTGCAAAGAGCTCGACGCCGGAGACTTTGGCCTGCAGCGGTACGGCAGCGCACAGCGCCACCCGCTCCGCCGTAGCCTCGTCGCACGCAGGGGTCTCGACACCGACACTGATCGGCTCGGCGCGGCAGGGGTGCAAGCGAAGAATCGCCTCGGAACTTGCTGGTCCGGTGAGGGCGACCGGCTGTGCGGGCGTGCTCGCCGTCTCGGCCTGCTCGGAGCGCAGGTGCTCGAGCCGCTCGGTGGATGTGGCGAGTTCCCTGAGCTGGGTAGAGAGCTCCTCGCGCAGTTGACGTGTGTCTTCCCGCACCCGCTCGGCGCGCAGCTCCGAATACGCAAAGCCGCCCACCGCGGAGGCGAGCACAATCACGCCCAATGTCACCAGCGAGCGTGCTGCACTACGCTTGGGCCGGGTCTCGGCTTTGGCGCGGCCACGCAATGACATGACCAACTGAAAAGTTGCAGTCATGATGGTCGCCATCGCGCCAATCATTGCGGCCACGATCGTTTCCGAAAGCCCCATGCAGCCTTCCTCGGTTTGACTCAACGGGGACGTGCCGCGGGACTTTAGCCAGTGGGTTGCGGAGTGAATACTACGCGGTTGGCAGTTTCGGCCGTTTGGATAGCCCCAGCTCGCGCGCAGCTGAATCTGTCGCCATGTGGCGACAGCCCGCAATGCGGCGCTGCTCTGTCAGGCCCGACCCGCGGCCACGCGACTGCGCAGGACCAACGCAATACCCCCCAGCACGGCGACGCCGCACACGAGCAGGCGCAGGGTTGGCTGCTCTCCGAGAAGGAGCACGCCGCCCACGGCCGCGATCACCGGGACCGAGAGTTGCACCGTGGCCGCGGAAATAGCGCTCAGCCGGCGCAGCGCCGCGTACCACACCACGTAACCCAGGCCCGATGCCACTGCGCCCGACGCTGCGGCCAGGACCAGTCCCCGGGTCGACGCGTGCCATGGGTGCGCAAGCACTGGCATCGATACCAGGGCGAGCGGCACGGTCCAGACAAAATTCGCCGCGGTTGATTGCAGCGGATCGGCAACACCGCGCCCCCTCAACGAGTAGATCCCCCAGGCGATGCCGGCGCCGGTCATGAGCAGCGCGCTGTGAATGGGAGGCGCAGAGATGCCAGGGGCAAGCAACAGCACGAGTCCGACGCAGGCCGCCGCGAGCCCTGACCATCCCAGTGCTGACAAGCGCTCTCCCCTCACCAGGCCGGCGGCGATCATCGTGATCTGCACGGCGCCAAAGAGGACGAGTGCCCCGGTCCCAGCCGACAGGCCGAGATAGGCAAAAGAAAACGCGATCGCGTAGCCGAACAATGCGCCGACGGCGATTGCGTCAGTGCGCATGCGCAGGGATTGGCCCTGCCGGATTGCCACGAGCGCCACCAGGAAGAGTGCGCCACACGACAGGCGAACCGTAGTGAAGGTGATCGCGTCGATGAGGTGAGCGCCGAGCGCCATGCGGCACAAGAGCGAATTGGTCGCGAAGGCGATCATCGCCGTAGCCGTCAGCAGGATCGCGCTCGCCCCTGCGGTTCGGATCATTGCAGGAACTGCGCCGTCGCTGCCGGAGTCATTCGCTGCCGCATGAGGCTCCCTGCGACCAGAGGGCGCCTACGGTACACGAGTTGTGGCGAAGACGAAGGGGCCACTCCTGTGGCCCCTCCGGGGACCAACGCTCAGGCTCGGGATGCACCCGTCAAGGGCAAGAACCTGCTCGCTGGATTCGAGGGCGGCGACAAAACCGTAGCTGACACTTCTCGGTCAGTGCGCCGCAAGCTACGAATTGATTCTTACTGCAGCAAGCGCCAAGGGACGAGCCGGCCTGTGATTCACACCGGCTGACCCGCCTCGGGGACGAACGGACCCTCGTAAGCGCATACCCTATACTCGCTGCATGTGCGCCCGATTCGTTTCACGCGTGATGGCCGCGCTGGAACGCGCCGTCCAGGTGCGCTGGCACGATCCGTTCGACTTGATCTACAACGCGGCGCCCAGCATGCGGCTGTCGGTGGTCACTGCGGGCGCTGACGGTCCGGAAGCACGTGCGATGAAGTGGGGATTCATCCCGGGCTGGTGGAAGCAGGCAAAGCCGCCCAAGCTCACGATCAATGCGCGTTCGGAAGACGCTGCGCAACTACCGATGTGGCAGGCGGCTTTTCGCGGCGCGCGTTGCCTGGTGCCTGCGCTGGGGTGGTACGAGTGGCGCAGCGAATCGCGCGTTGACACCACGACCGGCGAGATCAGTCCGGTTCGCCGTCCCTATTTCATTCACCTCGAGGGCTTGCAGCCGCTGTGCTTCGCGGGACTCTGGTCACGCTGGCGTCCGGAAAGTGGCTCCGAACCACTTCTCACCTTCTCGATTCTCACGCGCACGCCCACGCCGAGCCTCGCGCAACTGCATGACCGCATGCCCGTCGTGCTGCGCGAGGAGCAGTACGCTGTCTTGGCTCAACCCTGCGAACGACGACGTCGGCGCGCTCGGGCAGACCGTTACCACGGGAACCGTGCAGGAGTTCAGGTATTACCCCGTGAGCACCTACGTGAACAACCCTCGCAACGAGGGCAAAGAGTGCATCGAGCCACAGGCCGCGGGCCCCGAGCCTTCAAAAGACTTCGAACTCACGGGTTGACTGCCGCCGTTTGTCGGAGGCAGCGCCCTGCGGCATCAGAATTTCTCCACCCACGGCCGCAGGTCGAGCTCATGCGTCCACGCGCTGCGATGCTGGCGATGAAGTCCAAGGTACGCCTCGGCAATTGCGGTTGGCTCCAGCAGGGAATCCGGACCTCGGTCACCGAGCAGGTGCGCGTAGCGCTGCGAATGAATCTGCCCATCGATGATCACGTGCGCCACGTGAATTCCCTTCGGGCTCAGCTCGCGCGCCAGGCTCTGCGCCACCGCGCGCAGCGCGAACTTGGGCGAGGCCAGATTCGCGAACCCCGCGCCGCCGCGCAGCGAAGCGGTGGCGCCGGTGAAGAGGATCGTGCCCACACCCCGCTTGAGCATGATGCGAGCCGCTGTGCGGCCGACGAGGAACCCGCCGAAGCAGCCGATGCGCCAGCTGTGCTCGAACTGCTCCGGGGGCGTGTCTGTGACATCCGCCTTCTTGAAGGTGCCGGCGTTGAAGATCGCGACCCGCAACGGTCCGTGCTGTCGCTCTGCGGTATCGAACAACTCCTCCACCTGCTGCGGCACCGTCGCGTCACACTCGACGGGGATGACCCGGCCGCCGCCTGGCGATACGATTTCTTCCGGGGCAGGTGCGCTCCGGGCTGCCGCGAGGACGGTGTAGCCCGCCTGCGAGAACGTGCGGACGAGCGCCGCGCCCAGGCCCGGACCGACTCCTACCACTACTGCTGTTTCCTGCGTCATTGATGACTCCTGCGGCGGACCTTCGTTGCTATGTGACACCATTGCTCAGCGAAAGTCGCGCGATTTCGCTGCCAATGTTCCCAGCCAGCGGCTGAGATCGGTGAACCGCGCTGCGATGACGTGCATCACCTCGCCCTGCCGCTGCAGCTCACCGTGCACTTCGAGCAGCCGCGCTTCGAGAAAGTGGCGCCGCTCGGCTTCGACAACGGCCGGCCACACGATGAGGTTCACGTGACCGGTCTCATCCTCGAGTGTGATGAAGATGACGCCGCTCGCGCTCGAAGGGCGCTGCCGCGTGATGACGAGCCCTGCGGTACGAACGCTCGTGCCGTGCGCGAGCTCATTGAGATCCCTGGCAGTCACCAGGTGACGCGCACGCAGCCGTTCGCGCAACAGCGCCAATGGATGACGTCCGAGCGTCAGGCCGAGGGCACGATAGTCCGCGAGCAGGTTCTGTCCTTCGGTGGGAGCGGCGAGCATCGGGATGCCTTCGGCCACCTTGATCTGCGGAAACACTGGCAATGCCCCTTCCACGCCCGCGACCTCCCACACCGCCCGATGCCTGTTTCCAGTGAGACGTGAACAGGCGCCAGCATCGGCCAGCGCATTGAGGTCGCGACGTTCGAGACGCGCTCGTTCCGCCAGATCCTGCAGGCTCTCAAAGACACGTTCACGTCGCGCCGCCATCAGCCGCTCGACAGCAGCCTCCGACAGGCCCTTCGCCAGTCGCAACCCGAGGCGCAATGCAGGCTCACCATCCTCACGCCGCTCGAGCGTGCAATCCCAACCGCTTTCGAGCACATCCACGGGCCTGACTTCGACGCCATGCGCGCGCACATCTCGCACCAGCTGTGCGGGCGCGTAAAAGCCCATCGGCAGGCTGTTGAGCAGCGCGCAGGTAAAGATCGCCGGCTCGTGACACTTCATCCACGCCGAGGCATACGCCAGCAGCGCGAAGCTGGCCGCGTGTGACTCCGGGAAGCCGTACTCGCCGAAGCCCAGGATCTGCCGGAAGATGCGCGCCGCGAATTCATCGCTGTAACCGCGCTCGCGCATGCCGCAGAGCAGTCGCTGCTCGAAATGTTCCAGGCCCCCGCGCCGTTTCCATGCCGCCATCGAGCGGCGCAGGTCATCCGCCTCACCCGGCGTAAATCCCGCCGCCACCATGGCGAGCTGCATGACCTGTTCCTGGAAGATCGGTACACCGAGCGTGCGCTTGAGAACCTTTTCCACCGCGGCACTCGGATAGCTCTCGGGCTCCTCGCCGTTGCGGCGCCGGAGATAGGGATGAACCATGTCGCCCTGGATCGGGCCGGGGCGCACGATCGCGACCTCGATCACCAGGTCGTAGAAATTTTTCGGCTTCAGGCGCGGCAGCATTGACATCTGCGCGCGCGATTCGATCTGGAACACGCCGACCGTATCGGCGCGCTGGATCATCTGGTAAACGGCCGGATCCTCGGCCGGGATCGAAGCGAGCGTGTATTCCCGGCCGCGGAAATCGCGCAGCAGCTGGAGCGATTTGCGCAACGCCGAGAGCATTCCGAGTCCCAGCACGTCTACTTTCAGAAGCCCGAGCGCATCGAGATCGTCCTTGTCCCACTGGATCACGGTGCGCTCCGGCATCGCGGCGTTCTCGATCGGCACCAGCTCTTCGAGCGGGCCGCGCGAGATCACGAAGCCGCCGACGTGCTGAGAAAGATGGCGCGGGAAGCCGATCAGCTCGTGCACCCGCTCCAGGAGCCGCGTGAGCAGGGGATTGTGCGGATCGAAGCCCGCGCTGCGCACACGCTCGTCGACAACCTTGCTGCCGTCCCACCAGTGCATCGCGTGCGCCAGGCGCTCGACCTGCAGCGGGTCCAGGCCCAACGCCTTGCCGGCATCCCGCAGCGCGCTGCGCGGCTGATAAGTGATGAGCGTGGCGGCAATGGCGGCACGGTGTCGGCCGTACTTGCCGTACACGTACTGGATGACTTCTTCGCGCCGCTCGTGCTCGAAGTCGATGTCGATGTCGGGTGGTTCGTTGCGTTCGCGGGAAATGAAGCGCTCGAACAGCACGTCCTGCCGCCCGGGATCGACCGAAGTGACGCCGAGGCAGTAGCAGACCGTGGAATTGGCGGCCGAGCCGCGTCCCTGGCAGAGGATCTTCCGCCCGGTCGCGAACTGCACCAGGTCGTGCACGGTGAGGAAATAGGCTTCATACCTCAACTCCGCAATCAGCGCGAGCTCGTGCTCGATGAGAGCCCGGACGTGTTCGGGCACTCCCCGTGGCCAGCGTCGACGCGCGCCCTCCTCGGTGAGCTTGCGCAACCAGCCCGCAGCGCTCTCGCCCGCCGGCACCAGCTCTTGCGGGTACTCGTAGCGCAGCTCATCGAGCGAAAACTCGCAGCGTTCCGCGATGCGTTCAGTCTCCTCGAGTAACGCGCGCGGATACAGGCGCGTGAGCTCTGCGCACGAGCGCAAGTGCCGCTCGCCGCTCGGCTGCAATTCATAGCCTGCTGCAGTCATCGGCTTGCTGAGCCGGATCGCGGTGAGCAAATCCTGCAGCGCACGCCGTTCGCGGACGTGCATCTGGACACCACCGCTCGCCACGAGCGGCAGGTTCAACTTCGTGCCAAGGTGCGTCAGTGCTGCGAGCCGGCCGCGATCATCACCGGTGCGCAGCAGTTCTATTGCGAGCCAGGAGCGTTGCGGGCAGAGCGTCTGCAGCCATTCGCCTTGCGCAGGATCCGGGTCACTGCCGGGAAGCCACAATGCGAGACAGTCGTCGAGATCAGCAGGGGCAATCTGCTCACGGGCCAGTCGATAGCTGCCTTTATCTGCGCTGCGGCGCGCGCGAGTGATCAGGCGGCAAAGCCGGCCATAAGCCGCGCGATTGGTGGCGAGCAGGACGAACCGCAGCCCGTCCATGAGCGCGAATTCGCTGCCCACGATGAACTTGAACCGCGCATCTTTTGCGGCTTCGTGCGCACGCACCACACCCGCGACGGTGCATTCATCGGTGAGCGCCAGCGCGCTGTAGCCAAGCTCCACGGCTCGTGCGACGAGCTCGTGAGGATGGGAGGCGCCTTCGAGAAAGGTGAAATTGCTGCTGCAGTGAAGCTCGGCGTAAGGCATGAACAAAAGCCTGGCGCATTCATCCGAACAACCCATGCACGTACCATTGCTGCGGAGCTCGGCGCTCCCGGTACACCCATAGCCTCGCGCCCTCCTCGGTATGCGTCTCGAAGTAGTCACGCGTCACTTCGCGGCCGTCCCACCACCCGGTTTCGATGCGCTCCGGTCCACGTAATCTCTTTCCCTGGCGTGCGATCTCGCGTGGCTGTGTCAGCAACCACAAAGGACGCTCGACGGCCCGACGTGGCTGATCGACGCGAGGCAGATCGCGAATCTCGTTTCCGCCAGCGATTTTCCAGGCGCATTCCGGCCGATGGTCTTCAACGGTGCATACGCCGAACACCCGCTCCTCACCGAGCCGGGCGCGCAGACGTTCGATCAGTCGCGGCAATGCATCGGTAGTCGCCTGCGTCTGCGCCTGCTTCAACAGCCAGCCATTCGCAGGTATCGCGGGAAGCAGCGTGCCGGATCGCAAGCGCAGGGCAATGACCGGGCCTGGCAATACAAGCACCGCCAGTCGTTCGACCAGCAGGCCACGCAGATGCGCTACTTCGCCGCTTGGCACTGCGAGTCCGATGCGCATCCGGGTCAGTGGATGCGTTCGATGCTTGAGATCCAGGCTCAGTAAGGCGATCGCCGCCTGTCGCTCGCGCAGGAAGAGCTGCAGGCGCTCGAGCAACGGTTCACACGCCGACTCGAGCTCGAGCGCGGTTTCGATTTCATGCTCCAGGACCTGCCGGACAGCGAAACGTTCGGGACTGCTGAATCCGTGGCGCGCCTGTGCGCGCCGGTCGAAGGCGCGATCGAGCTCATCCAGCCAGCGAGTTCCCAGGCGGCGTGCAAATCCTGCGCGCGGCAGGCGCACGAGATCACCGACGGTGCGCACACCCATGTTGAGCAGCAGCACCATGATTTGCGCGGGCCAGCGCAGGGAACTGATGGCCACGGTCGCGAGATGCCGGGGCAGCTCGCCGGGTTTCTCGATGATCACGGCACTAGTGCTTGCTGCAGGGCTCTCACGCGATGCGGGACGTGATCGTGCCAGCCACAAAGAGCCGGTGGGTGTGGGGGCCAGAGCGAGGCGCGCCGTCACTCCCTGCTCACGCAGGCCCGCGGCCAGGCGTTGCACCAACGCCTGTGCGCCGCCGAACAGTTTCAGACTGCCCTTCACTTCCAGCAGCAGTTCATCGGGTGGCTCGAGGCTCACCAGGGGCGTGAACTGCCGTTGGCACCACGCTGCAAGCTGCACCAGTCGTGCGCGTTCACGCGCTGCATCGCGCGCGCGAGCTTGCAGATCCGGCTCCAGCGCGATCGCGGCATTCAACGAGTGCCCGGCACGAACGCCGGCAGCACAGGCCTTTTCATTACAGGCGAGCACGAACTGCTGGCGACTCTGCGGATCGATGACGGCCATCGCACCCTGCGAAGTCGAGAAATCCTCGACGGCTTCCAGTGCGAGCTGCGGCAGATCGATCGCCAGCCAAAGCCGGCGAGCTGCTGCGCGGGAAAGCCTCGCTTCGCGAGGCGGTTCGCGCAGAGCGCGAGCCGGGCGAGGCTGAACTTTCGCATGCGCGCGCTCAGCGGCAGGTTCGGAAGGAAACAGAGGCAGGTTACGCAACGCGGGCATGAATCACGGCCAAGGGGTTTAGCGCCGATCCAGCATCACGATGCCCGCTTTGCCACCCTGCACTTTCACGATCTCGACCGCGAGGCGCGCATCGTCGCCCCATAAAGCGAGTCGCAAAGTCGCAGGTGAAGCCTGCGTGCGTTGTGACAAGGAGCGGAACAGCACTCCCAGGCAGCCACCCGCGTGTGCAGCGAGCTTGAGGCGGCGCAGCGAATGCAGGCTCGCGTTCTCGATCCACGCCAGCACTGCGAGACACGCCCCCGAACGCAGGGCCTGCTCGGTCGCCCACAGTGTCTGAGTCGTGGTCAGTGTTCTGCTCACCAGCAGCCGTGCCGGATCGATGCCGCGTTCGGCGAGCGCCGGCGCATAAGGCAGATGCGGTGGGTTGAGCCACGCGATGCTGCGCGCCACAGGAGTTGGCGCGCTGGCGATCAGCCGTTTGAGTGCCGGAACGAAAAGACTCAGCTCACCGATACCGGCACCTGCATGCAGGACTTCGATGAGGCCCGGACACGGCCAGCCGCCGCCAGGCAAGCGCTCGTCGAGAAGCGCGTATTCACTTGGGATGCAGGCAGCTGAAACCTGCACGGCTCCCTTCGCTCTCCAGAGAAGCGCGGAAGAAAACAAAGTGTCGAGTGAAGCGACCATATAGTCGGCGGGCCTGAAGAACCCTGGCGTAAGAGTTGTTTGAGCTGCAAAACAAAAAGAACCTGTACTGGCTACAGGTACTGTGATTATATACAGTCATCAGGACGGAGCAAGCTTCTCTATTAAAGGAATCTGCAGGCCAAGGGACAACCTGCCCTGTTGACTCGAGTGGCGTGCGACGCACCGCGCTCGGTGCTTTGCGCTCCTGGCTCGAACATATGTGGGAGGACGCACTATGGGACCTGAAGACTCAGGCCGAAGCGGAAGCGCACCGGCGCGGGCCAGCGCCTCGCAAGCAGCGACGCAAACGTTGAGTTCCCTCCCCCATTCGCTGACGCGTCGCATCGTGATCCGCGCGCCGCGCGCGCTCGTGTTTCGCTATTTCACTGACTCGAAGCGCTTCGCGGCGTGGTGGGGCCAGGGCTCGAGCATCGATCCGCGCGTCGGCGGTGAGGTGCTGATCCGCTATCCGAATGCTGTGATCGCGCGCGGGGTGGTCG
Organism: uncultured Gammaproteobacteria bacterium; assembly: GCA_963705495.1. GTDB lineage: Bacteria > Pseudomonadota > Gammaproteobacteria > Steroidobacterales > Steroidobacteraceae > DATBVX01. The sequence goes on from CAVPJQ010000019.1 coordinate 59,203, forward strand.
AACGGATCATTCCCGATGAGCGCATCGTGTTCACCTACGGATACGAGGACCCGGCCAAGCCGATCGCTCCGGGCGCCTCGCGCGTCACGATCACACTGCTGGATGATACGGACGGCACGCGTCTCGACCTGTTGCACGAATTTGCCGATCCGAGAGTGCGCGACCAGCACGTGGCCGGATGGCGCTACCAGCTGTCCGTGTTCGCGAATGTCACCGCCAACGAAGCACATGCGCACGCGCTCGAGTCCATCGAACGGTACTTTGCCGCCTGGAACGAGACCGACGCAGCGCAGCGCCAGCACCTGCTCGAGGCCGTCGCAGATCGCCACGTCGAGTTTCGCGATGCCTACGCGGCGATTCGCGGCCTCGACGACCTCAACGAGCACATCGCCGCGATTCACATGCACATGCCGGGAACCGTGCTGGAGCGCGCCTCGGCCGCGCGCCAGTGCCAGGGCGCGGTCTTGATCGACTGGATCGCCCGCCGTGGGAGTGAGACAGCAGCGCGTGGGACGAATTTTTTCGAATTCACGCCGGCTGCTCGGATCGGCTGCGTTTACGGGTTCTGGTCTGCGTAACTCGCGTCCCGTGGTACGAACCGCTCGCTGATTCAAACCAGCGGCTCGATTCGCTCATCCAATTCCAAGCGCACGACACTGATCGTGCCCACGCGTAGAGTCGGCGAGGACTACTGCCGTGCGCTGGCCGGCATTGCTGCGGAACTAGTCGTCCGCAGGCGAAGTCTGCAAGCGGCAACTCATCTGCCCGAGCGGCGTCAAGGCGTGGAACGCTGCAGATGACTAATCGCAGCCCCTAGGGAGGGCGTGAACGTGAAGCTCACCGATGGTTCGCTCCGCAACCCCGCGGCCGTGATCATCACGATGGCGCTGGTCATCGCATTCGGCATCTACAGCGCGCTCAAGCTCCCGATCCAGCTGTTCCCGGATATCGAAGAGCCGCAGATGTCGATCTTCACTGGCTGGCGGGCAGCAGCACCTGCTGAAGTGGAATCGGAGCTCATCGAGCCGCAGGAGGCGGCGCTGCAGGGGCTGCCGGGGCTGAAGGAGCTCAACGCGTTTGCGAACGCCGGCGGCAGCTTCATCGGTCTGCGTTTCAACGTCGGCACCGACATGCGGGCGGCGATGATGGACGTCATCGGCCGCATGAACCAGCTTCCGACCCTGCCGCGCGATGCGACTCCGCCCGTCATCTCACTCGGCGAGGACGGTGGAGGCGGCGCCAACCAGACGTTGAGCTGGTTCTTCGTGCAGTTGCTGCCCGGTACCCCGGGCCCGATCGAGAACTACCAGAGATTTCTCGAGGACGTCGTAAAGCCCCGCATCGAGTCCGTGCCCGGGGTCGCGGTCGTCAACATCAACGCGAGTGCACCGGAAGAGTTGCAGGTGCGCTTCGATCCCTATCGCGCTGCGGAGCTGGGCATCGAGATACCTGCCGTCGCCGCAGTCGCGGGCACGGCCAATGACACCTCCGGCGGATATGTCGAGGTCGGCCGACGGGATTACGCGCTGCGCTTCGCCGGCCGCTATTCGCCGCACGATCTCGGCGAGCAGATCCTCGCCTGGCGCAACGGCAGCCCGGTGCGCCTGCGGGACATCGCGGACATCCAGGTGCGCCGCGGAGATCGTCAGAACCTCGCGATGCAGAACGGCAATCCCGCGATGGGCCTGCAGATCATCAAGGAAAGCGGGGCCAACGTTCTCGATACGCTCGGTGCGGTAAAGGAGCAGATTGCGGAGTTGCGCGACGGGCCGCTCAAGGAAATGGGCCTCACGATCCAGCAGTCGTTCGATCCGTCGTTGTTCATCAACCAGGCAATCAACCTCGTCTCCAGCAACCTCTTCGCCGGCGTGCTGCTGGCGCTCGGCGTGCTGTGGCTCTTCCTCAGGCACACGCGCGCTGTGATCCTGGTGGGGCTCACGGTCCCGATCTGCCTGTTGTCGACCTTCATCACGCTGCAGCTCACCGGCCGCACGCTCAATGTGATCTCCCTCGCCGGCCTTGCTTTCGGTGTCGGCATGGTGCTCGACGCCGGGATCATCGTGCTGGAGAACACGCTGCGCTTGCAGGAGCGCGGCGAGCTCCCGGAAGTCGCGGCGACTCGCGGCACGCAGGAAGTGTGGCCGGCACTCCTCGCGTCCACGATCACGACCGTCGCAATATTTCTTCCCGTCCTGTGGCTCAAGGACGCCGAGGGCCAGCTGTTTGCGGACCTGGCCCTCACGATTTCGATCGCCAACGTCATTTCCATGCTGGTCGCGGTCACGGTCGTGCCAGTGGTGGTAGCGCGCTGGGTGAAGCCCCCGCCGTTACGTGCCGAAACCAAGGAGAAATCCGACCGGTTCGCGCGCCGCATCGTGGCTCTCACGGACGGGCGCCAACGGCGGCGCCTGCTCATCGTGGGGCTCATCAGCGCGCCGATCCTGCTGAGCTGGCTGCTGCTGCCGCGCCTGGACTACCTGCCACCGGTCAAGCGCGCCGCGATCGATGGTTTCCTGCAATTTCCTCCGGGTGCCAGCGTTGACACGATCGACCGTGAGATCGTGCAGCCAATCGCGCAGCGCATGCGCCCGTACATGGAAGGCGTCAAGCAGCCTGCGCTCCTCAATTACTACGTGCTGGTGTGGCCGGGCGGTGGTGGCACCATCGGCGCGCGCGTGAAGGATCAATCCCAGCTGCCCGAGCTCGAACGGCTGCTGAAGGAAGAGATCCTGGTCGGTTTCCCCGACATGGAGTCGTTCGTCGCCGAAGGAAACCTGTTCGGCGGCTTTGGCGACGGGCGCAACATCGATCTCATGCTGCAATCCGCCGACGTGACCGCACTGTTTCCAGTCGCGCGCGCAGCGATGCAAGAGATCGAGAAGCGGATGCCCGGTGCCCAGGTGCAGCCGTGGCAGGGTCTGGAGGCGGCCGAGCCGGAACTGCGCGTAACACCGGATGATCGTCGCCTCACCGAGGCCGGATGGAATCGCGCCACGGCGGGCAACGTCATCCGGGCCATGGGCGATGGCCTGTGGATCGGCGACTACTTCGATGGCAACAAGCGGCTCGATGTGATCCTGCGCGCAGAGGGCTGGAAGACACCGGAGGACCTGGCGAGCGTGCCGCTGGCCACTCCCGCTGGTGGAGTGATGCCCCTTGGCGAGCTGATGTCGGTCGAAACCAAGGTCGGACCTGGCGGTCTGCGGCGCGTCGATGGCAAGCGTACCGTGTCGCTCGGCATTTCGCCGCCGCGCAAAATGTCACTCGAAGAATCGATCGAGATCCTGAAGCGCGATATCGAGCCCGTGATCAAGAGGATGCTGCCCGCCGACGGCAGCATTCGTTACGGTGGCAGCGCGGATAACCTGAGCAACGCGATCACCAACATGGGGCAGAACTTCGCGTTCGCAATCCTGGTGCTGTTCCTGATCATGGCGGCGATGTTCCGCTCGGTGAAGGACAGCCTGCTCGTGGTGCTCACGATTCCGCTGGCAACGGTCGGCGGCGTGCTGGCGCTGCGCGCGCTCAACCTCATCAGCTTCCAGCCCCTCGACCTGCTCACCATGATCGGCTTCGTGATCATGATGGGGCTCGTCATCAACAACGCGATCCTGCTCGTCGATCAGACGCGCACCAGTGAGCGTGAAGGCATCGAGCGGCGCGAAGCAGTCGTGCAGGCGATTCAGCTGCGCATCCGTCCGATCCTTTGCAACACTGCCACCTCGCTCGTCGGCATGTTGCCGCTCGCGGTCGTCCCCGGACCCGGCAGCACGCTGTATCGCGGACTCGGGGCTGTCATCGTCGGTGGCATGACAGTGAGCACGGTGTTCACGCTGCTGTTGCTGCCGGCACTGCTGCGACTCGGTGAGCGCGAGCCGGGCACCGAAGCACAGCCCGCCCGCAAACTCAGCCCGCCGAGACTCGAGCGAGTCGCTTGATGGCGCGGAGCACATCCATGAAACATACAGTCCTCGCGGTCATTGTCCTCGCGCTGGCGTTCGCCGCATTCGATGCCCCCGCACAGGAGCCGAATGTGCCCGCCGCGCCCGTCAGGGTCGGCAAGGCCAGCAAGCAATCCATCACCACGACGATGACCGCAACCGGTACGGTCGTGAGCCGTAACGATGCGCGCATCGCCGCGGAAACGCCTGGACGACTGACCTGGGTCGCGGAGCCGGGTACCCAGATCGAGCGCGGCGGTGTCCTCGCGCGGATCGACGATTCCTCGCTGAAGCTGCACCTGCGCGAGAACGACGCGACCATCGCGCGCCTGCAGGCGAGCCGCAAGTACCAGGATTCACAGGTTGCACGCTTCCAACGGCTGCTGGAGCAGAAGATCGCCTCGCAGTCGCAGCTCGACGAGGCCATCGCACAGCGCGACATGACGGCGGAGGAAATCAAGCAGGCGCGCGTCACGCGCGACCAGACCTTGCACGACATCGATCGCGCACGGGTGACGGCACCCTTCACCGGGCAGATCGTGGAGCGGCTGCATCAGCCCGGTGAGTTTGTCGCGGCCGGTGGTGAATTGGCGCGACTCGTCGACACGTCCCACATCGAGGTACGCGCCCAGGCACCCATGCAGGTCGCCGCATTTGTGCGCAGCGGCCGTGAAGTGCGCGTGCTCGATCATGCCAATCGCGAAGTGCGCAGCCCCATCCGCGCCGTGATCCCGGTGGGCGATGAGCGCTCGCGGCAGATGGAAATACGCGTTTCGCTTCCCGATGGGATCTGGCCCATCGGATCACCCGTCAACGTCGAGGTGCCGACCAGCGCACCGCTCACCGTGGTTGCGGTGCCGCGCGATGCGGTCATCCTGCGCAATGACGACGCCTACATTCTGCGCGTGATGCCCAACGGCACGGTCGAACGGGTGCCAGTCAGCACGGGTATCGGCACCGGTGGATTGGTGGAAATCAAAGGGAAAGTGTCGGCGGGAGACCGCGTAGTGGTGCGCGGTGGCGAACGCCTGCAACCCGGCCAGAGCGTGGCCGTGATCGCCGAGGGCTGACTACTTCTTCGGCAGCATGCCCAGGAGCCGTCCGAACCAGGAGCGCTTCACCAGCGTCGAATTGCCGTCGTATTCACTGCTCTGGTTGTGGCCTTGCGCCCACTCACGCCAGCGCTCACTGCGACGGTCGCCCCCGTAGAACGGGTAGTCGGTGCTTTGCGGGCGAACCCGCGATCCATTCTTGCTCATATGTGGCTCGAGATTATCCGTAGCCAACTGAACCCATCTTGAATGAAGTGCGTGCGCAGCAGTGGACCAACTGGTGAAACTCAGTGGGCCATCACAGGTGACATAAGCGCGGTTGTGTCCCGCACGCCACAGCCCGACAGGGAAGAAAGGAAGTGCGCACGCGGTCGCGTTATTCAGCGCTGTCAAACGTGAGCTGCCGCACAGGCGGCAAGGGAAGCTCTGCACCGGTGCAGAGCTTCCCTCAACTCAGCCGGTGCTGTGCAATCCCTGCGAAATACCGCTGATCGACGCCAGCAGCGCCTGGAACAGCTCGTTGTCGCGGCGTTCGGTGCCCCGCCAGCGCTTGAGCAGATCGACCTGCATCAGGTGCATCGGATCGACGTAGGGATTGCGGAGCAGGATCGAGCGTTGCAGCGTCCGGTCGCCGTCGAGGAGCTGCGTGCTGCCCTTGAGCTGCAAGAGCAGCTGACAAGCAAGCTCAAATTCGGCGCGAATGTCCTGGAAATAGTGCTGCAGGCGCGGCTCGGCGAGCCCGTTGTAGAAGGCGGCGATACCGAGATCGGTCCGCGCGAGCATCGCCTCTACGTCGTCGAGGAGATTGGAGAAGAAAAACCATTCGCGACGCATCCGCTCGAGGATTTCGCGCCCGTGCCGTTCGATAACGGCCTTGAGACCCGTGCCGACCCCGAACCACCCCGGCAGGATGTGGCGCGATTGCGTCCAGGCGAATACCCACGGCACAGCACGTAACGAATCGAAATCGCTGCGCTCAGCGCGCGAGGCCGGGCGGCTGCCGATCTGCATCCTTTCGATGGCATCGACCGGAGTTGCCTGGCGGAAATACTCGTAGAAGGCCGCGTCTCCAGTCACGAGCCGTTCGTAAGCCGCACGACTGGCAGACGCGAGCGTCGCCATCACCTCCAGGTAGCGCGAATCCTCCGGCGATTGCGCCCGGCTTCCTGCGAGCGTGAGACCCATCGCATTGAATGCGCGTTCGAGGCTGCGCATGGCGACCGGCCGCAGCCCGTAGTTCTGATTGACCACCTCACCCTGCTCGGTCACGACCAGCCGCCCGCTGACAGCTCCGGGCGGTGCGCTGCGCACCAGCGCATCGATGCGCCCGCCCCCGCGACTCACCGATCCTCCACGACCATGAAAGACCGTGAGCCTGACGTCGCCGTCCGTCACCGTGCGCACGAGCTCCGCCTGGGCGCGGTGCGTCGCCCAGCGTGACGCCGCGATACCCGCCATCTTGTTGCTGTCGGAATAGCCGATGAGAACGATCTGCTGGTTGCCGCGCGCCTGCAGATGTCTGCGGTAGACCGGTTCCGCGAGCAGGCGACGCATGACATCGCCACACTGCTCCAGGGCCTGCGTGGATTCGAACAACGGCGCGATATCGAACGGCACTTCGTCGGTACGCCGGTCCGTCGCTTCCGCCCAGCGTGCGAGCAGCATCACTGCCAGCACATCATCCGGGCCAGTTGCGCCGCTGACGATGTAGTCACCGATCGCCAGCCGGCCGTACTTGTGGCGGCACTGCATGATCGCTTCGAACACCCACAGCGTACGCCGCCCCACGGCATCGAGCGTTTCCACCGGGCCCTGATCCTTCTCGAGTGCCAGCCGCAATCGCGCCAGGCGCTCCTCGTCACTGCGAGCGAACCACTGTTCATCGCCGAGGCCCTGCGCCAGCACTTCATTGTGCACGTCGCGATGCTGGCGCACATCGAGGGTCGCCAGGTGAAAGCCAAACGTTCGCACCCGATGCTGGAGCCGGCGCACCGCGTGATAGCCCGCATGGCGGCCTCGATTCGCCAGCAGGCTCGATGCCACCAGCTCGATGTCGGCGAGAAGCTGCCCGGCGTTGTCGTAGTGATTGGGCCCGGCCTGGTAGGTGTTGCGCAGCCGCTCGGCGACCTGCGCCATGAACACGCGGTACGGCATGCGGTCGTGCCGCGCCGGCGTCGTGGCCTGCGCAGCTGGCAGCAGCGCGGCATATTCATCGATGCGCTTCTGCAATGGCGTAGAGATGCTGATGCGGCTCGCGCTCTGGCTGAGCTTCTCCGCCAGGCTCTGCACCTCGCTGAAGTAGTTCGAGATGATGAGCTGCTGGTGGCGCGCCAGCGTTTCACGGATGGTCTTGGCGTGTACGTCGGGATTGCCGTCCATGTCCCCGCCCACCCAGGAGCCGAAATCGAGAATGGCGGGCAGCTCGATCGGGTCGGCCGCCGCGCCGAACACGTTGCGGAGCGAGGTTTCGATCTCCTCGTAGAATGCCGGCACGATTCGATAGACGATCTCGCTGAGATAGAACAACACGTGCTCGCGTTCGTCCGCCACGGTGAGCTTGAGGCGCGGATGCTCTTCGGTCTGCCACGCAGTGGTGATTTCCGTACGCACGCGGCCCCATACGCTCGCCAGCTCCTGGGGCGTGAGCGTCGGATCGAGACGCAGCATCATCAGCTGAGCGATGCGCTGCTGCTTGCGCAGCATCGTGCGCCGCGTGGACTCGACCGGATGCGCGGTAAAGACTGGCTCGATGCGCAGCGTTCGGATCAGGTCCATGACCTGCTCGAGTGACAGGCCTTGCTCCTTGAGGCGCAGCAGGCAATCAGCGACCCCCTGCGGCTGCGGTGCGCTCTGGCTGGTGAAGTATTGGCGCCGGCGCCGGATGCGGTGCACTTTCTCCGCCAGGTTCACGACCTGGAACCAGGTCGAAAACGCGCGCACCAGGTCGCGTGCAATTGCCGGTGGCCGATCCTGCACCCTGATCGTGAGCTCGAGGGCGTCTTCCGCTTCACCCTCACGGCGGGCGATGGCCGCTACGCGGTCCTGCTCCACCATCGCGAACAGCTCCGCTCCGCCCTGCTCGCGGATGATCTCCCCGACCAAGGCGCCGAGGGCGTGCACGTCCTCGCGCAGGGCCGCGTCTTTAGGCGCGAATTCGATGTCGTGTCGGTGCATGGCGAGGCCGCGCATGATGCCACGCTTGCAGGAAAAGAGCAGTCGGATCCGGACATCGGGTGGGGGGATTGTGCCAACGCCGGGCTGATCACGTTTGATAGCGTGCCGCCCGAAAATGCAAACCCGCGAACATTGCTCGCCCGGGTTGGCACAATTCCCCCCAAACCCGATGTCCGAATCCTCCTGCACTTGGAGGGGGAGAGGCAGTTTGCTGCACCTCGCTGACGCAGGAGCGGGTGGACGTCGGGTGACACCTGCCGACGGCGCCGGCTTCAATGTTTGCGGGTTTGCATTATCGGGCACTACGTCAGTGAGCGTGATCCGGCGCTGGCGGCCGGTTTGTCACCTGACGGCCGCCCGGGACTGCTGGTCTCGACAAAGGTAAGGAACTCACTTATTGTATCTTGGTACATATGTACACAGGTTACGCATGATGGCTACCGCGACTGGACCGACGATTGAGCGCGTGCAGACCGGCATCCGCATCGAGAAGCGGCTGCTCAAGGTCCTCAAGGCGCTGGCCGAGTACAAGGACATGAGCCTCGGCGATCTCATCGAGGGCATCGCCCTGCATGCGCTCGAGGGCAAGACGCCGTTCGCTCCCGCGACACTCACGCACGTGCGCGATCTCAGGCGCATCTACGGGCTGGAGCTGCGCGCGGGCGACAGTCACCGGCTGCGCGAGCGGCCCGGGAGGGCCTCATGACGGATGCAGAATTCCTCGCGGCACTCGAAAGCTGCACCTTGCCGCCGGCCGCGTTTCGCCATCGCGATCACCTGCGTGCCGGCTGGGCCTACCTGCAGGGAATGCCCTTTGGAGCCGCCCTCGACCGGATGCGCGACACGTTGCGACGCTATGCGGCGAGCCACGGGCAGCCCGAGCGCTACCATGAGACGGTCACGGTCGCCTACATGTCTCTGCTGCAGACGCATAGAGCACTCAATCCCGCGGACACGTGGGAGCAGTTCGTTGCCGCGAATCCTGCTCTGTTCGAAGCGGGCCTCCTCGGCCGGTTCTACGACCGCAAGACACTCGAGTCTGCGCTGGCGCGCCACGTCTTCGTGCTGGAGTCCCGCGCCGTGCCGTAGGATGCTCGCCTGTCGGGATCGAGGTGCATCCATGAGCCTGCTGCAACACGTGGCTCTTCCGCTGGCTGGGAAGTGCGATCGAGTCCGCCCGGCAGCTCGAGTCGTTGTTCGAGGCAGCGCAGACGCAGCCGAAGCCGACAAACTGCGGCCTGGAGCCTAAGACCTATTGGTTCAAGAGGACCGTCGTATCGTGGCGGTCGAAGCCTTGCAACACCCGCCGGTAGGCGCTGGCGATGAATCGTTCCGCAGTCTTGTCCGCACGCGGTGAGAGCAGCATGCGCACCACGACATCGTCGCCCGGCCGCGCCGGGTCTTCACCCAGCAACTGGTAGACCAGGCGGCTGAGGCGGTGCTGGAGCTCGTTGATGAAGCGCAGATGCGCGCCATCGCTCACCTGCTCGGCGCCCGGGCCGTACGTTCCCTTGGCTTCCTCCGCCAGCTCGTGCATCAGCAAGGCCAGGAAGCGGCCCTTGTCAATGGCCGTCAGCTCGCTGAAGTACTCGATCTCGGACTGGATGTTCACGCGTTTCCCCCGCTCGACACATTATTATTGCTTGAGTCGGCCCGCCGCAATGTGCGCTCGTCGCCCGACGAGCGGTTTCACGAAATCGACATATGGCCCGCCGGTTCCGCCGGCTGCGCCGCGGCGCTGCGCGCGCGCCCGGCGAACCCGAGTGACCGCGTCCTGCCACGGCACTCCAGGTCCACCCCATCGACACGGATATGCTTCACCAGACATCCGGCGACCGTCTCGCCCTCGGTGATGAAGCGCTGCTCACCGTGACTCGTCTCGATGATGGCGATGCGCCGCTCACCGGTAATGACGGTGTCCGCCAGCCTGATTGCCGACAGCAGATCGGCCGCATACGCAGCCGCCGCCGCCAGGGTGATGAGCACCAGTATCGAGGGGCGCACGGCTCGCATGCCTGCCGTGCCTACGCCGGGAAGAAATCGATCGGCTTGGTGGTCGTGACCGCCTCGACGTCCCGGTCCTCGAAGCGGAACAGCTTCACGCGCGCAATGAGCTTGCGCTCCAGATCGGGGTCGTTGAGGTCGCTCGACACGACGCGGCAATTGGTCACCTCCCCCCAGGGTGCAATGGTCAGCTCGAGCACGACCTTGCCTTGCAAGGCCGGGTTGTCGCGCAACGCGCGGTTGTAGAGTGCGTAGATCGCGCCCTTGTTCTTATCGAACACCAGCTCGACCTCTTCACGACTGCGCGAGGCCTTCTGTCCGCTGCCGCTGCGTACCGCCTTCGGCTCGCCGCTCCCGATGCCACTCGAAACTGTTGTCGTAGCGCGGCCGGCCAGGCCTCCGCCGCCACCGCCGAATCCACGGCTCAACTGTGCGGTATTGATACCGCCGCTCCCTTGGCCGACTTTCGAGGTGATCAGCGAACGCTGTGCCATGTCGCCGGCATGCACGACATCGGTGAGCGGGCGATTCGCCGTGGCGATGTCCACCATGCGATTGTCACGCAGGTCTGCGAGCTCGTCCTTGAACGGCAGGAGCCCGGCGACGGCTGCTTTCTTGCGCGCCTCCTGTTGCCGATCGACGGGCTTGGGCTCCGGCTTCGGTTCCTTCTTGACCTCCGGCTTCGGTTCCTCCTTCGGAGGCGGCGGTGGCGGCGGCGGCTCGCGCTTCTCCAGCATCAGCTTGGCAAGTCGCGGCGGCACCTGCTCTTCGGTGGCCTCCTTGCGCTCCGGGGTCGGCAGCAGCGGTATCACTATCATGAGCAGCAGCATGAGCCCCATGACCCACAACAGGATCTTCTTGAAGCGCTCCCGATCCTCGTCGTTGACGGTCCAGGGGAGTTCGAATTCGCGGTAGTAAGGTCTGAGCACTGTGCTTACTCCGCGCCGTTACGGGACCTGCGCGATTGCAACCGGCTTGTCCTTCTGCAGCACCGCGAGGGAGATGCGGCCGAAGTTCGCGTCCGTGCAGGTCGCCATCACTTTCTTGAGCACGTTGTAGGGCACGACCTTGTCGCCCATGATCGTGAGCTCGCGGCCGGCGATATCGCGCTCGAGCACGCGACGCGGCATGGCGACGGTGGGGCGCTCGAGCGCGGCCTTGAGCGGCGCGATGATCGTGCCATCCATCTTTTCGATGTCGGCGATCCGCGCGATCGGCTGACCCTGCACCAGCAGCTCATCGCGCGTGATCATGATCACCACCGTCTCGCGGGGCTTCTGCTCAGCGACCGATTCCGGGATCTCGATGCCCTTGGTGTTCTGCAGCACCTCGACCTCGGTGGAGTACACGAGCAGGAACGACACCATCACGCTCAGGATGTCGATCATCGGGATCAGGTTGAGCGACACGCCGGCGCGATTGCGCTCCTGGTGGATGATCATTCGCTTGGCGCGACCTGAAAGTCTCATAGCGGCGCATCTCCGATCGAGATTTCCGGAAAGAGCTCCGCCTGCACGGTGCGCTCGCCCTGCTTCTGGTCAACCACGCGGACCGTGTCCATCACCTGCACCAGCGTGTCATACGGGATGTCCTGTTCGAGAAGGATGGTGGCGTCGAGCTTGCTCGGGAATCGCTCCTTCACCCGCTGCAGGAATTGCGACAAAGCGTTGAGGTCATAGCCCGTGATGCCGTTCGGGAACTCCTGGAGGAGACCGGTGCCCCGATCGGCGACCTGGATCTTGGCCTTACGCACCATGACTTCGAGCTGCAGCGTCGGCGGCGGTGGCGTCTCCTCGTTCTGCGCGGTCGGCAGATTGAGTTCGAGGATCACCGTGCGATAGAACACTGCCGTCATCAGCAGGAAGGTCACGAGCACCGTGAAGATGTCGATCATCGGAACGAGGTTCAGGGCCTCGCCGTTGCCACGGCGCAGACGGCGTATCAGCCGCGCGCGTGCCTGTCGCGTCGAATACATGGCTGGATGCCTTTAGCGGGCTGGAAGCTCAGGTCGCCGGCGCAAGATCGCCGCGCCGCTCGGTGATGCTGTTCAGGAACTTCACCGAAGCCATTTCCAGGCTGTCTACGAGCTCCGTCGTCTTGGTCTGCAGCACCGCGTGCGTCAGCACCAGCGGCACGGCCACCATCAGACCGAACGCGGTGCAGTTCATCGCCACCGAGATGCTGGCCGAGAGCAGGTTGGCTTTCTCCGCCGGATTCACCGTAGCGACCGCAGCGAAGGCGCTGATCAGGCCGATGACGGTGCCGAGCAGGCCGAGGAGCGTCGCCATGTTGGCGAAAGTGCCGAGGTAGTGCGTGCGCTTCTCGAGCCGTGGCACGACCTCCATCAGGCTCTCTTCCATCGCCTTCTCGATGTCGTCGCGACGGCGCGCCGACTGAATACGGGACAGGCCATAGTTGAGGATCGTGCCGATCGCCGCGTCCGACTTGGACGTGATCGCTATCGCGCGCTTGAAATCGCCCTGCGCCAGGAGTGGTGTCAGGTCGTTCCAGAGGCTGCGATTGCGCAGGCTCACGATCGACAGGTAGATGTAGCGCTCGAGCGCTATCGCCAGTCCCAGGGCGGCGACGATCGCGATCGGGATCATGAAAGCGCCGCCTCCCTGAAAGAAGCGGACTAGGTGGGCATAAAGGTCCATGTGGGTCTCCTCTTCAAAAGCGTGAGTGCAGGCTCAACGTGCCGGCGGCGCGGCCGGGGGCGGAGGTGCCGAGCTCGCTCCGGCCTCGCCATTGAGCGTTGCAAAGTATTCGATCTGGCGCTTGAACACGTCGCGGTCCACGGGCGCCAGCACCTCATCGATCAGACTATTGGCAGGGCGACCGATGAGATCGCCGAGATCGGCCTTCTTCCAGGGCACGATGTAGAGCACCTTCGGCAATTCGCGGTTGCCCGTGATCGATGAGCCTTCCAGCTCCAGTCGATCGACGGTCTTGAACTGCGAGCCGCGCTGGGAAGGTTTTACGTCCACAGGCGCGCCTGCAGTAGAGGGGGCGGCGGTTGCCGGAGAACTTTCTGCTGATGCGGGCGACGATGCATTGTCCGTCGCAGCGGGGCTCTCCGCCGGCGGCGTGGGCGCGCTGGTCTGAGCTTGCGGCATCACCGAGTCACGCTCGTCAGCCGGCGGCACGGTCTGCGCCGAGACGGCGAATGCGGACAACAGCGAGCCCGCAACGATTGCGCTACGTAGACAAGTCATGGTGAAACCTCGGCAGTCTGCGGCTTTGGATTGGAGCCGACGCGTGCCTTGAGTTCCGCGATCCAGGTCGCAACACGCTTGTCGCTGTTCCCCGACAACTCCATGTAACGCTCAAGCGCTTCGAGTGCTCGCTGCGGCTGTTGCAGGTACAGGTCGCAGAGCACGCCGAGGTTCAAGTGTGCGGGCGCGTAGTTCGGGTCGATCTTGATGGCCTCGCCATAGGCGCTTTCGGCGTCTTTGAAGCGGCCCAGCTGGCGATAGACGATGCCGAGTTCGGTGTAGGTGAGCGCACTGGGCATGCCCTTCTGCGTGGCCTGGCGCAAGGCCTGCTCCGCCTCGGGGTACTTACCCGCACGCTCATAGAGCAGACCCAGGTTGACGTATGGCCCCGGATACTCGGGATACGCCAGGGTGAGTTGTTTGAGCTCGAGCTCCGCGTCGGTCAGCTTGCCGGCCTGCAGTAACGCCACCGCCTGCGCAAACTGCTGGTTGGCGCGCTCGGGAATCACCGGCTCTGCCGGGACCCCGGTTGCTTGCGCAGGCGCAGCCACGGGCTCGGGCGCCGGCGGTGCGCTGGCGCAGCCGGCGATGCAGAGCGCGAGCGCCAGGCTCAGCGCTTCAGCGCAATTCCTTGACGAACTCCGCACTGATTTCCGCCTTTGCATAGCGTGCCGGCTTGAGCTTGGCCAGCGCCTCGAAACTCTTGCGCACCGATTCGTCGTACACGCCTTCGCTGGCGCGCGCGACATTCGCCTCGTGGATCGAAATCGCCTTCTCCTCGAACGGGAACGCCTGCTCTTCGAGCAGGACGTTGTACTGCTCGAGCTCATCCTCGCTCAGATTCTTCGGGCGCTCCGACTCCATGAGGTCCTTGGCGAGCGTGCGATACAGCTCCGCCATCTGATAGGTCGCCGCGGTGGTCACTTCGGCGACGCCATATTGAGCGGCTTTGCCGTAGGCATTGAGAGCCCGCTCCATCGCATCCTTCTTGAGAGCCAGGTTCTTCTTCAGTGGCGCGCTCAGCTTGACGATCGCGAACGCGGCGCCGGCCGGCTCGGCAAACACGAGCGTTGCCTTCGCGGCGAGATACTTGCTGCGCTCCGTGCGCGCGGCGCCCGCAGCGCGGTCCGCATCGATGATGTTTTGCAGCCAGCGATCACGCTCCTTGATGTCATGCGTTTCGGCCGCCATGTCGACGAGTTTCTGCCGCGCTTCCATCGCCGGGTCGAGCGGCGCCGGGAAACGTTCCACGAACTTCGTGTAGCTGCGAATCGCGCTGCTGCGATCGTTCGCCTTCTGATACAGGTCCGCCGCACGTGTCAGCGCTTCGCGGCGCAACTCGGCGCTCTCGGTCGGCGTGTCGGCAATGCGCTCGAACTCGGCGGCGGCGCGTGCCGACTGGCCAGTCTGCGTGTATGCGACGGCAAGACTGCGGGTCGCTTCGGCATTGAGCGGATCCTGCGGATGATTGCGCCGGAAACCCTCCAGCACTTCGATCGCGCGTGGCCAGTCCTTCATCGTCACCAGGGCAGCAGCCGCGTCGTATTCAGCGTTGCGGCGGATGCTTGAATCCGGCGCGACCTGTGCCACGCGCAGGAAATCGTCCACGGCGCCGACGGAATTTCCAGCAGCCTTCTTGGCCTCGGCCTGCTTGTAGACAGCGGCGGCGAGCTTCTCGGTGATCTCCTTCTGCTCCTTGTCTCCAGGCGGGATCACGGTACGCAGCTGTACGTAGGCGGCTTCCGCTTCCGCGTAACGTCCCTGGTCGAAGCGTGAGTGGGCGATGACGGTGAGTGCGGTGCGCTGCTTGGTCGCATCGACTGGCGGCTGCAGTGCCAGGACGCGCTGCGCAGTATCGACAGCGCGATCCAGATCCTTGATTTCGAACAGCTCACGAGCCGTGCGCGTGAGGACGTTCGCGGCCTCCTTGTGCTGCGGATACGTAGTCGCGAACTTGAGGCCGCTCTCGACACCTGCCGCATGCCAGGCCTGTTTCTGCGCTGCCTGTGAGGGATCGGTGAGCTGCTTCTCGTACGCGTCGTAGCTCAGCAACGCAGCGTACGCAGCGTCCGCCGAGCGGGCGTTGAACGGATACGCATAGGCGGTTCGCTCGTATTCCTTGGTAGCGTCGCGATACTGCTTCGCTTCGAAGAGCACTTCGGCCAGCAGGAAGTTGCTATCCGCCGACTCGGGTTCGTTCGGGAACCAGTCGAGATAGCTGCGGTACCAGCGCGCCGCCAGCATGTACTCGGACTGCTTCTTGGTCTTCTGGGCTTCGGCGTGGTGATACTGGGCGAGCTCCTTCACGCTGCTCTTGAGCTCAGCCACCACCGCCGGGAATTGGGCACGTTCGCGGCCGGCCCAGAATGGCGAGCCGAAGCCATAGCGCTCGAGGAACTGTTCCTTGCCCGAAAGGACCAGCGAAGCGAATCCGCCCTTGCGATACGCCTCGATCGCGCGCACCTGCAGTAGCGGTGCGTTCGGATCGATGGGATCGCGCTTGACGAAGGCCTCGTAGGTTTGCGCGGCATCCTGGTAGCGCTCCTTGGTGATGTAGAGATCACCCAGCGACGAATAGAGCAGGTACGAATAGCGGGGATTGCCGCGCCTGGCCACGAACTCATCCACCGACTGCGCGCCATCCAGATACGAAAACGTGATGCTCATGACGCGGAGCGTATCTTCGAGGAGCTCGCGCTCCGGTCGCGTCAAGGTCTGCATGTCCACGACCTTGCTGGGGTCCTTCGGATCGATGAGCTTGCGGTCCAGCAATTGACCGAACGAGCCGAGACTCTCGTCACTGCGTGCCAGCTTGAACAACGACCAGCCGTGCTTGTAGAGACTCTGCTCGAAGAACGTAGACTGCGGGCCGCGCCGGATGACTTCCGCGTAGGCACGTTCGGCTTCGGGATAGCGCTTGGCGCTGAACAGGATCTCACCGCGGCGGAACTGGGCCTCATCGATCAGCGCGCTGGAGCCGAAGCGGCTCACCAGCCGGTCGAGTGCATCCAGGGCCTGCTCGGGCTGACCGTTGCTCTCATACGCGCGCGCGAGCTGGTAGAGCACACCATCACTCTGGCGATACTCCGGATACGATTCGAGGAGCGCGGTGTAGAGCTTGATTGCTTCACCGGACTGCATCGCGTCAGCCGTGCTCTGCTCGCGCTCGCCGCGCTCGATCTCGCTCGCCTCCAGGTTCAGGTCACCGAGCCGGCGCATCGCCTCGGCACGCAACGCAGGGTCGTTGGACTTGAGGTTGAGGAACTCGCGATAGTTCTCCATCGCGCGGGCCGAACCCCGCATCGACAGGCTTGTCGGTGCGTACTTCCACCTGACGGCCCGAGAGATCCCCGATCGTTGGTTGCGCGGGCTTGGGTTTTCCACACCATGCGGCCGTTGCCGCCAGCAGCGCGAACGAGCCGATTAGCGTTGCAGCCAGCCGTTTCACGGCGTAGCTCCCGTGTTCGCCGCGCGGTCATAAATCGTTGCGAGCGCAAATCGCGCCTGGACCTGGTAGCTCGCGAGACGTTCTTTCTGGGCTTCGAGCTCGTTGATGGCGATTCCTGCGAGGTATTCGCCCTGCTTGCGGCCCGCAGCGGCGAGGCGCGTGTTGAGCGCTTCGATGCGCGGCTTGAGAGCCGCAACACGCGTGGCAAATCCTGCGGTGTCGTTCGGGAAGCTGTCACGCGCCTGCTGAACGCGCAGCCAGCGTTTCTCCATCTCGCGCAGCGCGAGATCGAGGTCCTTGAGGCTGCGCCGCGTAGTCCACACGCGCGCCTTGTAGCTCTCATTGAGTTGCCAGGACAGGACGCCCTTCAGCAAGCGCACCTTGTCGCGGGTTTCGTCGAGCGAGCGATCGTCAGGTTGGGCCGCGAGGGCATCCTCCAGGCTCAGGATCCTGGACCACATTTCCTGCTCACGGGCCGTCCCCAGTGCGACCACATCGCCGGCGTGCTCCGCGGAATTGAGCCGTGATTCGAGCTCGACACGCTTGTTCTGCAGATCCTTCGGGTCTACCCCGGCGAGGCTGGCATCGATCTTGGGCAGACGCTGCGCATAGGCGGCCTGGCGTGTATCCACCATGTCGCCGAACGCGACCAGGCTGCGCGACCACTCCGCGAGATTGCGCTGCATGAAATTCAGGTCGCGGTAATTCTTGAGCCCCTCCTGGAATTCGTTGCCGGCGAGCAGGTGATACAGGTAGCGCGACTCCGGCGCCTGCGGCAGGTTTTCCAGCTGCCAGAACCAGCCCTGGTTCCCCGCCCGATCGTGGGTCAGCAGAGTGTCGAGCAGCTTGCCGTTGCGAATCGCGGCGATCGACTCGTCGATGCGGGTCGACTCGTCCGAGTAGGAGAGGATCGCGGTGTTGTAGTAGTCGGCGGCCTGCGCGTTGGCATTGAGTTTCGCGAATGCAAAGGGCACGGCGAGGTAGGACTCCTGGACCGCGGCATCGAGGAGATTGCGCCGGTGCAATTCCATCCACGGCACGAGCGCCTCGCGATAGTTCTTGTCGGCCGACTCGGCCCAGCCGACCGCCAGCAACGCCTTGTTGGACTGGGCGCCCTGCAGCCGCACTCGTTGCAGCACCGGCTTGGCATTGGCGGCCTGGTCGGTCTGCAGGTACGCATAGCCGAGGGCCAGGTTCGCCTTGTCACGCAGCGCGAGCAGCTCTTCATCGCTGGTCTGCATGCGACCGACGCCATCGAGCATCGTCGCCGCATCGTTCATGCGTCCCTTGCGGACCAGCGCGACGCCGAGATTGAACTGTGCGTACGCGGTCCAGTCCGGCGGGCCGCGCCAGCCGTTGAGCTCGGCGATCGCATCGTCATAGCGCCCCTGTTGAATCAGCACCTGCGCGAGCAGGTTGCGCTTCTCGGCTTCCAGCTGCGGCGGAAGCTCACCCTTGACTTTGCGCAGCGCGCCTTCGGCCTGCGACCAGTAGCTGCGCTGGTACCAGACCTTGCCGAGGTAGAACCAGGCGCGGTTGGCAACGGAGGGAGAAACGTTGCGCGCGAGCAGGCGCTCGAAAATCTTGCCCGCCTCAAGGTGCTCCCCGTAGGAGAGATAAAGGCCACCCAGGAGCAATTCGGCTTCATCAGCGTGATGCGAGACGCGGCCCTTGTCCTGTGCGGCACGCAAACGCGTCAGGGCGTTGAAGTAGTCGTCCTGATAGAAATAGAAGAGTACGTCGCCGTAGTACAGGTCCTTGATGGTGGTCGGTGCCAGCGTGCCGCTCGGCGGCGAGGCGACCGCGGGCGCAGCCGCGGCAGGCTCCTCGGCCGCGCCGACACGGCCGGCCAGCACCCATACGAGGAGTGCCGCAATGCTTGCGCGCCGCAAGCGCACGCCCTACTCCCACTCCTTGATGACGAACTCGGGCTGCATCTTGCGCACCCGGTCGCTGATCTTGAGCTCGACATACTTGGCGCCGATGCTTTTTTCGAATTTGACCGTCGCGCCACGCTTGTAGTCGCGCTCGTGCGTGCCCTTGCCCGTGAAGAAGGCGACCAGCTCGTGTTTGCCGACCTTGAGATTTCCGAGATACACCCGGTGTACGCCACCGCGCATCAGCGCTTCGGCCTCACGCTGCGTGTAGAGGTAGTTGGCCACTTCATCGTCATCGATCTTGAGGGTCACGGAATCGACGGCGAAAAAATCGCCGACATCGAGCGAGACGAAAACTGCGATCTGCGTGTTCGCCGGGAACAGCAACTCTTCTTCAAGGACGAACAGGTCCTTGTTGAGCTCGACGACCTCGGTCTTGAGCGCCTGAACCTCCTGATCGAGGCTCTTGAAATCCCCGGGCGCAGCGCTCTCGGCCGGGGCCGCAGAGGGCGTGGCTGCAGGCGGGTTCACGGCTGGCGCGACATCCTCGGCTGATGCTGCCGCGCACAGCAGCGCCAACGACGCGACGCTGACGCGCCACAGGCGTGTCAGGGGCTGCAAACCGCGTTCTCGGCGTAAGGAATCTTTGCGCGATCGCACTTCCGGCACCTCATCGATGAGATCTCAGGACTGTTGCAAGGCGGTGTCTACTCGTTCAGGAGTCGGCGCAGTTCCGCTACGTACGGCTGTTCCTTGCCCACCTGGTAGTCGCTGTGCACATAGCGCACGACTCCGAAACGATCGATGAGCACGCTCATCGGCAGTTCGCCCAGGCGGTATTTGGGGGCGACGCTCTTGCCGGGATCGAGCATCATCGGATAGGTCACGTTGACCGCGCGCGCCACATCGACTGCGCGCGCGACGTCGTCATCTACGTTGATCCCCAGCACGACGAACCCGGCGCTGCGATACGTGGCATAGAGGCGATCGAGTTGCGGCATCTCCTGTCGGCACGACCCGCACCAGCTCGCCCAGAAGTTGAGCATGACTACTTCACCAAGATATTCCGACAGGCGCAGGTTCGTACCCGCGAGGCTCTTCAGAACGAAATCCGGTGCCGTGGTTCCACCGGCGAGGTCGGCGCGCGCGTCATGCGAGTCGAGGGCCAGGCCAAGGAGCAGGATTGCGCAGGCAGTGCGCACGCACATGCCCAATCTCGGCAGGACGCGCTTCGTTCGCGCGGTGAGTGAATTTCCAAATGAATACATCCGCACCATCTCGCTGATTTCAGCCTCCGGCACGCGAGTGAGGGAGCTTACACGCCGGGCGAACATAATACGCGACTGCGCGCACAATCCCGCCGTCGCCGCTTGGCGACAAACGCAGCGAATACAGCGACCTGCGGATACGAAATGCAGCTGTCAAAGCTGCGGTCAGGCGAGACGGATCAGCGCTTCCGCGGTGCTCGCGTCACTGTCCGACAAAGAGTCGCGCTGGAGCGACGGCGAACCGGTTCAGTGACTGCCGCGAGTGCGTGCCCTATACGATCTGGCCGAACGCAGTCAGGCTGTCGCGTAACGAGGCGCTGCCCAGGCCGTGATTCGGGAACAGGGTCGCGAACTGGCCCTGCTCACCGTGCAGCGCCATGTAGTTCAGGATCACGGTTTCGACCAGCAGGTTGACGGCGTTGGCGCCCGGATGCGAAGCGGTTTCCACGTCGCCACTCGCACGGAAGAACCCGATCTGCTGCCGCATCGCGGCCGGCCGGCCGTTCGGGTTGTAAACCAGGAAGAACGAGGACGCCGTCGACTGGTTGTCGCCGGTCCATACGCCCTTGCCTCGACCACCGGTGGAGTTGTCGATCATGCCATTGCTCGACAAGGAGCCATCGCTGAAGACATAGATCATCAGCGGCACGCCACGACGCGCTGCGAACTCCAGGCACGCGCCGATACAGACGCCGGCGCGGAAGTCGCGAGCCTCACCGGTGGAGCGATCGCCCGTGTGGTAGTCGAAACCACCCATGGAAATCGTGCCGGCTCCGGCGTATCCGTCGATGACCAGCTTCATCACGGAGGCGGTCTTCTCGAACTCACGATCGCCCGTGTACTCGGCGTCCGTGAAGATGCCCGCGGCACCCTTGATGCGCGTGTCGGCGGACGGATCGATGGCCGCCGGGTTGCCGAACTTGTCCGCCAGATAGGCAGTCTTCACGTAGCCGCATTGCGTGAGCTGCTTCGTGTCCGCATCGCCGGGATTGCCGAGCTGCGTGTTGACGGTATCGAGCTTCATCTTGCTGATGCGCTCGATCGATTCCATGACCGACACCGTGTCAGCCTGGCTGCCGAGCAGTGTGCCGAGCTCGCCGGTGTCGACCAGGCCCTTGGCGTCGCTGGTCCGATCGATCTTGGTCGGCCGCACCGTGGGATCGATCATCATCGCGGGCGCCATCGAGTTGCCGCCCGAATCCGAGCTCTGCGAACCAATCAGTGTCAGCAACTCGCCCTTGGCGCCGGTGCGCGCGATACCGTACATCGGGTTGTGCGGGTTGTTGCCGGTGTCGTTCTCGGAACGTGCCGGAATGACCGCGCCGTTGCGTGTTCGCCGTGGTGGCGGCGGTGCGCGTCAGCATGCCGCGCAGGAAGGCGCTGTCGGTGTGAAATGCCAGGCCGAACTGCGTATCGATGAAATTGGTCGTCGAGCTCGCGGGCGTCATGTTGCCCGGCAGACCAAGCTTCGAATAACCGGCCGTCGACAGGAAATCGAGCTGGCCACCCTGCTGCCCAACCAGCACGTTCGAGCCGGCGATGTTCGCGCCACCGGCCAGGTCGAAGCAGATGAACGGGATCTTGCCCGCGCCAGCGGTGATCTTGCACACGCCGAGCAGTGCATCGATATCCGTCGACAGCGCGGAGCGAGCCACGCGCGGATTGAGCAGCAAGCCCAGCAGGCTCGGCGCGACCACGGTCGCGGATCCCGTCAGGAACCCCTGCGCCAGGAAGTCACGGCGCGTCACGGGTTTCTTGTGATCGGGATGACGCAACGGCTCATCGAGTCCGAGAGCACGCTTTTTTCCACGTCTGATCATGGCTCGTATCCTCAAGGTACTTGTATCTACTGCACCGTGGTGACCGCGCTGCCGAGCGCCGCGGCGCAAACCGCCTTCACGACGACTGCGTTGCGGGTCGCTCCGGAGCAGCCACTGGCGCACAACTTGCCCGAGACCAGGCTGCCGAGCTCGGTGCGCACGGCGGCCAGGATTCGGCTGCGAGGTGAGATTCGTGCCCATCACCTTGTCCACCAGCGGGTTGATGACCTGCGAGGCGGAGGTGTTGAGATCCACGTTGACCGGGTCGAGACCCCAGAAGGCCGAGCGTTTGGCGGAGTCATCGACCAGCGCGCTGCAGTAGGCGATCGCCATCTGCGCGATGGCCACCTGGTGCGAGGCCAGGAACGCCTCGATGTCTTCCACCGGAGGCAACTGCTGCTTCACGGTCGTGAAGGTGTCCTTGACCTTCTGCGTGTTGGGGCTCACGCCCGTGATCTCGGCCATCGAGGCGTTGATCTCGTCGAAGGTCTTCACGCCGATGTCGGACGGACGCGGCACTGGAGCGGGCGGTGCTGGTGTCAGCGGCGCGGGCTCGGTCCTCACGTTCGTGTTGGTGCCGATCACATCGAAGCTCAGGAAGAAGAGGTCATCGAGCGGCCCCTTCTCGAGCGACACGATGGTTCCGATGCTCGCGAGCGGCTGACCGGTCGCGGGCGTGTACAGCGAGTCGCTGATCGCGGTATCGAGCGTTCGATAGGCCTGGCCCACCGGCAGCTCGATGCCGTTCTCGCCGATGCGCATGGCCCGGATCGGGATGCTGCCACCGGGCGTCGCGGCCGGATCGAGGCTGATGAAGGTCGGCTTGTTGAAGAGGTAGCTGTAGCTGTCGTACTGGCTCACCTCGAACATGATGTAGCTCTGCGGCACGTTGACCAGGTGCGAGACGCTGAACAACATGAAGTAGCGCTCGCCGACACCCGCCGCGAAGTTCTGCTGGATCTGCGCCGGCGTGAGCACGCGGTTGTGGATCACGACCAGGCGGTACAGGCCCGTGAACTGGCGATTGCCGGAGACTTCGTTGCCGAGCACGAAGGCGAAGGTATCGTCCCAATCGCTCAGGCTCGCATTGCCCGCGGCGTCGCGATCGCCCGTGTCTTCGCCGTTGACGTAGACACGCCGGCCGTTGACCGGATCGAAGGTCACGACGATGTGCTGCAGTGTCGCCTGCAGGTCCTCGTCGTCCGCATCGGTCACCAGCGAGGGCGTGCCGTTGCCATCCGTCGCCGAGCTGCGATTGGCAAAGTCGAGCTGGTACTGCTGCTGCGCCAGCGTGAAGTTGCGCGCCATGTTGCCGCCGGAGTAGCTGACGATGTTCGCGTCTTCCTGCATCACATTGGCAGGCGCGACCCACGCTTCGATGCTGTACTCACCCGTCGCGGTGATCAGGTCGTGCAGTTTCTTGCTGGCGCCAGTAGCGCCCTGCGCCTTGCCGCCAGTCTTGATGTTGATGCCCCAGCCGCCGACCCAGCTGACATCGCCGGAGAGCGTCAGGTTGAGCGCGGGCTCGACGCCACTGGTGTCGTAGGCGGTCGCGCCGCTGCCGGTCTTGAACTCCCACTTGGCAATCGCGTTGCCGTCGAAGCGGTTGCCGCCACTCGCGACGGTACCGTCATAAAGAGTGAGTGCCTTGCTGATCTTGAGCGCCGGGTCGATCTGCGTGAGCGGGATCTGATCGACCATCGCCTGGATGGCAGCCTGCATGCGGTTCGCGCTGCCCGGGCAGTCGGGAGCGCCGCCGGCCGGAATGGCCCAGCAGTTGTGGAATTCATCGCGCAGGCGCACCACCAGGCGCGACTGTGCAGGATTGTCCAGATTGATCTTGGTCTTCGCCGCCGCGTAGGACTCATCAATGTCTGCGGCCGCGAAGAACGGTGACTGCGGCGTCACTGCGCTCGAGGTATGGCAGCGCGAGCAGAACTGTGTCAGCAGGTCATGCACGCCCGCATACTCCGCGGGCGGCGTCGCCGGGAAGTTGCGGCTCGAGGCCACGTCCTTCATCGGCGGCGGCAGCAGCTTGATCTGCGTTCCGCCACCCGCGGCAGCGCCCGCCCAATTCGTGATCCAGGTGGTGAGAATGTCCGCGCAGGCGGCGGGCGAACCGAGCCAGCAGTTGTGGCCCCCGCCGACCTTCAGGACCATGCGCGACTGCGAAGGATCGCTCAGATTCACGACCGTGTTGGCCGCGTCGTACGCGAGATTCACGTCATCGGGGCGCGCGAACATCGGCGTCTGGCCGCCGACGGTGTGGCACTGGCCGCAGCGATTCGTCGCCTTGATGTTCTCCCACAGGTTGATGCGAAACGCCTGCACGTCCGCAGTCGCCGGTGGCGGGCCCGAATACGTCGGCTGATTCGGCGGCGTGGTGACCGGATTCTGCACGGTTTCCGGGCCGCCGCCGCTGCATGCCGAGAGCGCAAGTGCCGTGAGCGCGACGAGGAGACCGGCGCGCCGCATCCGCGCGGCCGGAAAATCCTGAGTCCTGATGACCGATGAGCTCATGGTCCTCTCCCTCACTGGCCTTTGCAGTAGACGGCTGCTTCGGCGAATACGCGCTTCAGGCTGTAGTTGTTCGCCTTGAAGACGCCGACGATCCGCCCGACCTCGTCACGATCGGTCTGATCGCTCGGATCGCGGAAGCAGACGTTACGAAATGCTTTCTCGACCTGGCACTGCGCGAAGGCTTCGCTGCCTGCGAATTCCTGGCCCAGTGACTTGGCGCCGTCGCCACTGCCCGGGCAGCGTTGACGACCAGCCGAGCAGTGCGTTCGGGCCCTGGCGCCAGCGGTTGTCCCAGTGATCGTTCGGCGTGACGTAGCCCGGCTTGAAGTTGTCCATGTTGATGAGGTACTTCGGCTGCACCTGGCCCGCCGTGTACACGAGCTGGCCCGAGGTCTCGTCGTAGTTGTAGTACGCGAAGGCCTGCGCCATCGGATCCATGCCGCTGTGGCAGCCGATGCAGCCGTTCAGAAAGATGCGGCTGTCGCCGCCGGGGCTGCGGCTCACGTCCTGGCGGATACGATCCGGCGGGCGCGAGGTGTCATGAATCTGCTCGAGGTCATGACACAGGTGATTGATGAGCGTGAAGCGGAACATCGCGCGGTTGGTGCCCGCGATGAAGAACGCCTCCGAGGCGGCGCGGCTGGTGATGACGCCGGCGGTCGCGGCCGCAGGAATCCCATTCAACGAGGACTGCGTCTGCTGGGTCAGCACGGTGCTGAGGTCCGCGTTCTGGTCTTCCATCGCCTGGTAGTGGGCGTTGCTGTTCGGCGCATAGCCGGGGGAGATGCCCTGCCCCGTATAGAGAATGTCGGCCGACAGCACCTGGTTGAACGGCACATCGTCGCGCACCATGCCGATGACGGTCGCGGTGTAGTCGTTGAGCGGTGCGAACACTGTCTGGTCGCGATTGGTCCACGGCGTCGCGAAGTTCTTCAGCGTGACCGAGTAGAACGCGCTCGAGGTCGGATTCATGGGATCGATCGCGCGCAACGCGGCGTTGAGCGCACTGCCTCCCACGATGTCGGCCTCCATCTGGTTGAGGACCGTGTCGGTCGGCGGCGTGCCGACCAGGCGATCGTGCATGCGCTTCGCCTGTTCGCGCGGACCTGCAACCGCAGTCGCGGCCACGATTGTCAGCAGGCAGCCTGCCAGGGCTGCGCTGGTCGCGGCTGCGCGCCGCGCTCGGGCGTTGTCTCGCCGTGTTCATGGGCGTCCTCGTGTGCATGACTTCATCCCAAGTCCACTCAAAGTGGCTTCGCGTCGGGCGGCAATATACGCAGCGGTCGAGGCTCGCCGTAATGTCTCAGGACACCGACGTCTCCCGCTGGCGACATTACGCAGCACGTCACGCGCGTGTATAAGCATCGACATGCACTGCTGCAGGTGATGCTGTTTCCGCGTGCGCCAAAAGAGTGAGGAAATGGCTGTTTTTCCAGTATCTGCAGCGCATCCGGAAAGTGCGCAGGCATGCTCCGGCACGCGTGATGCGAGTCACAGCGTGAAGCGCGCACGGTGGCTCCGACTGCATTACGTTGCGTCGTTGGAGCACCTGGTGAGTGAAGTCGAGTGCGAGGACTTTTGAGAACTGTGATGACGTTCACGCACTGCGCGAGCAGGCGAACAGTGATTGAGTAAAGAAGCCCGCCCGACACGGGTGAGGCAGAGGCGGATCCGGCTCAAGGATCCGGGGATGACATGATGATCAGGCACAGCAAGCGAAACGATGCAGCCGCGACGGTACGGACCGCCCGGAGCGCCGTGGCACTTGCACTTTGCACCCTGGCGCTCACTGCTTGCAGCGGTGGTGGCGGCAGCGGACCGAGTCTCGGTAGCGGCCAGGGCCCCGATCCGGCGACGGTCGATTTTGCGCTCGCATACGTCAAGCGCACGCTTCCCACCGACCCGATGGCAATGCAGCTCGAGGACAACGCCAAGGTCCTGCGCACCTTCAACGTGGACGCCGATCTCTTTCTAAGAGACCGTGCCGCCCCGAGCGCGCCCGAGCACAACATCACTCAGCGCGTCACCGGCGATACCGAGCAATGGGATGTACGCGACGTCGAGGCCTCGTACGACGGCACGAAGCTGCTGTTCGCGATGCGCGGACCGTTCGACGAGAATGCGAATGAAGAGGATCTGCCCAAGTGGGCGATCTGGGAGTACGACCATCCGACCGACACGCTGCGACGCGTGATTCCTTCCGATACGGTCGCGAGCGAAGGCCATGACGTCGCACCACATTACCTGCCCGACGGGCGCATCGTCTTTTCCTCCACTCGCCAGCGTCAGTCGCGCGCCATCCTCCTCGATGAGGGCAAGCCGCAGTTCGCTGCGCAGGATGAGGATCGCAACCAGGACGCCTTCGTGCTGCACGTCATGAACGCGGACGGCAGCGATATCCACCAGATCTCCTTCAATCAGAGCAACGACATGGATCCGTCGGTGCTCGCCAACGGACAGGTGGTCTTCACTCGCTGGGATCACGCCCCGAACAACGATGAGATGAGCCTGTACCGCGTGAATCCGGATGGCACGGGTCTCGAACTGCTCTACGGCAAGCACAGCCACCAGCTCGTCAATACGGCCGAGGACGGTGCAGTTCCTCCAGGCACGCCAGCTCTCAATGGCCGCGTCATGTCGCTGATCCGGCCGTTCTCCGGAACACTTGTTCGGCGGCGATATCGTCACCATCGACACCACGAACTACGTCGAGAACACGCAGCCGACCCTGCCCAACGTCGGCGTGCTGTCGGGTCCGGCGCAGGAGCCGGCCACGGTGAATCGAGGTGCAGACCGATCCGACGCGCCCATCAGAGGGTGGCCTCTTCAGCAGCGTCTATCCGCTGACGGACGGCACCAATCGCATGCTGGTGAGCTGGAGCCTGTGCCGCGTACTCGAGAACAACGTGATCGTGCCCTGCACGCCGGATCGGCTCGCCAATCCGGCGACGGTGCCGGCGCCGCCGCTGTACGGCATCTGGATCTACGATCAGGATCGCGATACGCAGATCCCGGTCGTGCCTCCTGAAGAAGGAGTGATCATCAACGACGTCGTGACCATGCAGCCGCGCACGCTCCCGCCGGTCATCCTGGACAAGGTATCAGGCGTTGATCTGGACTCGACGCTGGTCAGCGAAGGTGTTGGCATCCTGCACATCCGCAGCGTGTACGACATCGACGGTGTGGATACGGCACCGGGTGGCATCACGACGGTGAGGAACCCCGGGGTAACGACCGCCGACCAGCGCCCGGCCCGTTTCCTGCGCATCGAGAAAGCGGTTTCGATGCCGGATGACGACGTGCTCGATTTCCGCAATACGGCTTTCGGCACCGTCAATTTCATGCGCGAGATCCTCGGCTACGTGCCAGTGCAGCCCGATGGCTCGGTGCGCGTCAAGGTGCCCGCGAACGTCGCGCTGGACATCTCCATCCTGGATCGCAACGGCCGGCGCATCGGGCCGCGCCACAACAACTGGTTGCAGGTGCGGCCGGGTGAAGTGCTCGAGTGCAACGGCTGTCACGATCCGCAGAGCACGCGCTCGCATGGGCGCGCGAACCTGTTCGCCTCGGTCAATCCGGGCGCGCCGACAACCGGTCAGCCCTTCCCGAACACCGATCCGGCACTGTTCGCCGACATGGGCGAGACCATGGCGCAGACCCTGTCGCGCAACAGCTGCGCGACCGACAGTTGTCGTGCGCTCTTGCCGAGTGTCGATGTGATCTTCGACGACGTGTGGACCGACCCGATGGTTCGGCCCAAGGACGCAAGCTTCCTGTATCGGTATGGCGATCTGAAGACCGCGGCGCCGACCTCGTCCGGCTGCATGGCCGGCTGGTCAGGCGGCTGCCGCATCGTGATCAACTACGAGAAGATCATTCATCCGCTGTGGGGCATCGATCGGACGGTCGATGCGAACAATGACGGTATGCCGGACGTAGACGGCAACGGCGCCGTCATCAACCACAAGTGCAATACCTGCCACGGTCCGAAGGATGCGATGGGAGCCGCGCAGATACCTGCGGGCCAGCTCGACCTGTCTGACGGCCCATCCAACGAGCAGGCCGATCATTTCAACTCTTATCGCGAACTACTGTTTTCGGATAACGAGCAGTGCCTTAACATGGGCGCGCTCCAGGACTGCCTGGTGCCGGGTCCGATCGATCCGGTGACCGGCCTGCCGACACAAGTGACGGTGCCGGTGAGTCCTTCGATGGCTGCCGGGAGTGCGCGCGCGTCCACGCGGTTCTTCGACCGTTTCGACGCGGGCGGGGGCACGGTGGATCACAGAGACTTCCTGACGCCGGCGGAGAAGCGACTGCTCTCGGAATGGCTGGATATAGGTGCCCAGTACTACAACAACCCCTTTGCCGCGCCGCTCAATTGACGGAATGCGGTGGCTTCCGCTCCTCGCACTGCTGTTGTACTGCCTTCCTGCCGGTCAGGTCCGTGCTGAAGAGAAGTACGCGCACGCCGTCGTCGCCGATCCGTACATCGAGCTGCACACGGGCCCGGGGCGCGGCTATCCGGTGTTTCACGTCGTCGAGCGCGGCGCGGCGATCGAGATCCTCAAGCGACGCACCGACTGGTTCAAGGTCCGCACCGAGGACCGCCGCGAAGGCTGGGTCGATAGAACCCAGATGCTGCGTACGCTGCAACCCGACGGCGAGCAGATGGTCTTCAACGATGGGTCGCGCGAAGCATTCACCGACCACCGCTGGGAAGCGGGCGTTCTGGCCGGCGATTTCGACGGCGCCAGTGTCATATCGATCTACGGCGCGCTCGCCTTCAATTCACAGCTCTCGCTCGAGCTCGGCGCTTCGCACGTGCTGGGCGAGTTCTCCAACAGCTATCTCGGCACTCTCGGGCTCACGCACGTCTTCGTCCCCGAGTGGCGCGCATCGCCCTTCTTCACTCTCGGCACCGGCGTCATTCATACCGAGCCGAGCGTCACTCTGGGACAGTCCGAGGACCGCACCGACCAGGTCGGTTACGTGGGCGGCGGAGTGCGCGTCTACATCACGCGGCGCTTCATGTTCCGCGCCGAATACCGCAGCTACGTAGTGTTCACCAGCCGCAACGACAACGAGGAAATCGACGAATGGAGAGGCGGATTCGCGTTTTTCTTCTAGGCTGCGCTCTGCTGGCCGCCGGTTGTGCACATCGCGGTCCGGAGGACATCTCCATTCCGCAGTCGGAGCGGGAGGCCGGCGGAATCATCGTGCCGGAGGTCGAGCGGCGCGAGATCAAGCCGCCCAAGATCGACGCCGAGAACTTCGAGATCGGCGCGTTCGCCGGCATCATGAGCATCGAGGACTTCGGCACCAACCCGCTCTACGGCGTGCAGCTCGCCTACCACATCGCGGAGGACCTGTTCGTCGAGGCCGCGGTGGCGCGCACCGAAGCGGGCCTGTCGAGCATCGAGGAACTCGCCAACGTCCGTGTGACCGAGAATCGCGACTTCACCTACTACAACATTTCCTTCGGCTACAACTTCCTGCCAGGCGAGATCTTCCTTGGCAAGAAGACGGCGATGAACTCGGCGCTCTACCTCATCGGTGGCATCGGGGGCACCCGATTCGCCCAAGAGGACAAGTTCACCGTCAACTTCGGCGTCGGCGCCCGGGTGCTGGCCACCGACTGGCTGGCGCTGCACTTGGACTTCCGCGATCACATTTTTGCGACGGATCTGCTGGGAAGTAACAAGGCGACCAATAACCTTGAAGCCCATATCGGAATCACGGTTTTCTTCTGAGGAAACTAGCGCTTTCCGGGAACTGACGAATGGAGGATGGGCAGTCATGGTGAATCAGATCGGTCGCATCGCGCGGGGCGTCCTGCTCTGCGGCATTCTGGCAACGTCTTTGTCGCTGGCTGGCGACGGTTCCGGCCCGGCACCGAATTTCAGCCTGGACAGCTTGAGCGGCAAGCCGGTGGCGCTGAACCAGCTCCGCGGCCAGGTCATCATGATCAACTTCTGGGCGACGTGGTGCGGACCGTGTCGCCAGGAGATGCCGCTGCTCGAGCAGATGTACCGCAAGTACAAGCCGATGGGCTTCACGCTCCTCGGCGTGAACGTCGAGCCCGATCCGAGCGGCGCCGCCAACTGGCTGAAGGAGACGCCGGTAAGCTTTCCGATTCTTTTCGATCGCGAAAACCAGGTCAGCAAGCTCTACAATGTGAGCGGCATGCCGAGCTCGGTGTTCATCGATCGCAAGGGCAACGTCCGTTCTTTGCATCGCGGCTACAAGGCGGGCGATGAGAACGAGTACCTCAATCAGGTGCGGGCGCTGATCCGCGAATGAGGACCGGCCGCAGGCCAACGGGAGCAATCATGAAACGACTCGCGCTCGCCTTCATCGGCCTTGCAACTCTGCTACTCGTCGGTTGCAGCGGCGTCGAGCCGTGGGTCAAGCCCGTACGAGCGCGACCGGCTGGCCGATCCCATCATGTCGAGCAATCGCGATCCGGTATCGAGCGCATACATCGCGCACGTGTTCGAAGCGCGCGAAGGCGCACGCGGCGCGGTCGGCAGCGCGGGCGGCGGTTGCGGTTGCAATTAGGAGCGATGCGCGCTCACCTGCATCGCCTCCTGCTCCTGGTCGCGCTCACCGGCCTGGCCGGGCGCGCGCTCGCGGGTGTCCTGCCCGAGGATCGGGCCGATCTCATGTACCACGTCTACGACGGCGGCGGCGTGCAGATCGACGGGCCATCGCTCCTGGTGCGCAAGGGCTTTCTGGAGAAGGTATCGGTCGTCGGCAACTTCTACATGGACATGGTGTCGAGCGCATCGATCGATGTGGTCACCACCGCGAGTCCGTACAACGAAGAGCGCACGCAATGGAGTCTCGGCGTCGACGCAATGCGCGGCAAGACGACCTACAGCCTCAACTACATCAACAGCTCTGAGAACGACTACGAGGCCAACACTGCCTCGTTCAGCTTGAGCCAGGATCTGTTCGGCGATCTCACCACGGTGACGCTCGGCTACTCGCGCGGCTGGGACACGGTGCGACGGCGTGGCGATCCGACGTTCGAGCAGCCACTCGACCGTCGCTCCTACAGCGTCGGCGTATCGCAGATCATCACCAAGAACCTGATCCTGGGCGCCGCTTTCGAGACCATCACCGATGAGGGGTTCCTCAACAACCCGTACCGCTCGGTGCGCTATCTCGATCCGACCAGCGGCACAGGTTACAGCTTCCAGGCCGAGGTCTACCCACGCACGCACACGAGCAACGCCATTGCCGTGAACGGCAGGTACTACCTGCCGTTCCGCGCCGCCGTCAACGGCGAGTACCGCTTCTACTCGGACACCTGGGGCATCACCGCACACACCGCGGATGTCGGCTACACGCAGCCGTGGAAGAAGAAATGGATCTTCGACGCGAGCGTGCGTTACTACACCCAGAAGAACGCGGACTTCTACAGCGACCTGTTCCCGCGCGCCGATGCGCAGAACTTCCTGGGACGCGACAAGGAATTGGCGACCTTCCAAAGTTACGGGCTCGGTGTAGGTGCGAGCTACGAATTTCCGGGCGGCTGGCCGCGCTTCGTGCAGAAGGGCTCGCTCAACGTGCGCGTCGAACATCTGTGGTTCGATTACAAGGATTTTCGCGATATTCGTGTGTCGACGACGCCTGGCACCGAGCCGCTTTACAGCTTCGAGGCCAATGTGCTGCAGTTGTTCGGCTCGATCTGGTTCTAGGTACCAGGTTTGCTTGCATAACTCGTTGCATAACTCGTCGCCTTCCCATTGAGTTATGCAACGAGTTATGCAAGCAAACCTGGTACTTATTGCGCTTGGTACCTATTGCGCTCCCGGCCGCGC
>CAVPJQ010000020.1:0-74515 GCA_963705495.1 uncultured Gammaproteobacteria bacterium
GGTGCCACGGCACAACGCATCGCACCCGAGAAGAGGGCGTTCTCATCGGGCTTCATCAACGCCGGGGGCAGCCTCGGGCAGTTCGTGTTCGCGCCGCTCTACCAGGTCCTCATCAGTGCGTTTGGCTGGGTAACTGCCATGTACGCGATGGCTGTGGCAGCCATCGCCACCGTCCCGCTCGGTCGCGTGTTGGTAGGCGAGTCCTCGGTGCGAGAACGTACTTCGACCCCGGGGGCGGCCGAGTTCACGCTCAAGGATCAGCTGCGCATCGCCTCACGCGATCGGAGCTACTGGTATCTGCACGCCGGGTTTTTCACCTGCGGTTTTCACATTGCCTTCCTCGTCACGCACCTTCCCGGTGAGGTCAGTCTCTGCAGCCTGCCGCCGAGCGTCGCTGCAACCTCGCTGGCCATCATTGGGCTCGCGAATATTGCCGGCAGCCTCACCGCGGGATCACTCGGCAACGTGTTCAGGATGAAGTGGCTGCTGTTCTGGACCTATTTCGCCCGGGCCGCCGCCATCGCTGTCTATATCTCCGTGCCACGCACTGCATTGACCTTTTACGTCTTTGCCGCCGTGCTGGGTTTTACGTGGCTTTCTACCGTACCGCCGACCGCAGGGCTGGTCAGCAAGCTCTTCGGAGTACGCTATCTCGCGACACTGTTTGGGCTCACGTTGTTGACTCACCAGATCGGCGCATTCTTCGGCGCGTGGCTGGGCGGCATCGCCCTGGTGAGATTCGGCGACTACGGATGGATGTGGTATGCGGACATGACGCTCGCGCTCGCTGCAGCGTTTATCAATCTGCCGATCCGCGAGGCGCGCGTCCTGCGAGCACAACCGCAAGCTGTCGGATGACAGTTGGTCTCCTTGGTTGCGCAGGATGAGGGTCGAGGTGGTCTCATGACAGATCCAACTTCGCGAAGAAAGCGAGAACCACTTCAAGGCAAACCAGGACTACGGACTCTGTCCCGGTAAGCTAAGGCTGATAGCTCAGCACCTCGACCACATTGACCGGGTGAGTCTTACCCTTCACCGGCAATGTCGCCGCGCGGCCGAGCGTAAACGCCGGGCCAAGGCGTGCTGATATCTCGGTGGAAACGAGTACCGTCGCGCTCACCTCCTTGGTGAGAGCCTCGACGCGGTTGGCGAGATTCACCGGGTCGCCGACGACGCCATACTCCACGCGGTTGTCGGGGCCGATCAATCCAGCTACCACGGCGCCAGTGTGAATGCCCACGCCGATCTGCAGCGTTGGAAGACCTTGCCTGCCGAGGACCTCGTTCAGGCCGACCAGTCGCTGCACGATCCCGAGCGCGGCGCGCACCGCCCGCTCGGGATGGTCCGGATAGGCCTGGGGAGCTCCAAAGAGCGCCATCACGCCATCGCCTACGAACTGCTTGACGACGCCACCTTCCGCCTCGACCGCGGCGACGACTTCGGTGAAGAACTGGTTGAGCAGCTTCAGCAGCGCAGAAGGGTCGAGCTTTTCACTGAGCGAGGTGAAACCGCGGATGTCCTGAAACAGGATGCTCACTTCGCGCCGCTCTCCGCCCAGGGGCACGTGGCCGTTGAGCACTGCCTCGGCGACGTCATGGGAGACGAAACGCCCGAAGGTATCCTTGATGTGCTCACGCTC
This sequence comes from uncultured Gammaproteobacteria bacterium, assembly GCA_963705495.1. GTDB lineage: Bacteria > Pseudomonadota > Gammaproteobacteria > Steroidobacterales > Steroidobacteraceae > DATBVX01. Next base: position 1,640 of record CAVPJQ010000020.1, read on the forward strand.
CTCGAGGCCTCCGACCATGTCGTTGAAGGAACGGGCGAGGAATCCGATTTCATCCTGGCGCTCGATCCCGGAGCGATAGCGCAGGTTTCCCTTGAGAACCTCGCGCATTCCCGCCACCAGCGTCTGCACGGGCGAAGTGATTCCTCCGGCCAGACCAACGCCGATCAACAGTGCCGCCAGCAGCGCGACGGTGCCGATTGAAGCGATGCGCCACTGCAGGGCGCGAAGCGGCGCGAGCGCCCGGTCATACGAACCCTGCACCAGCGCAAACAACGGCTGCGACATGCGGGCTTCGACCGGAAATACCAGCGACAGAAATCTCTCTCCCGCCTGCCTGAGGAGCGTTGTCTTGCGCAGCCTCCCGGGTTCGAGCAGCGCCACGCGCGCCTGCGCAGCGGGAATGAGGCGTTCGCGTTTTTCAACGGGCCAGGAGGAGGCAAACACACGCTCCGGAGTGAGAAAGGAAATGTCGAGCCCGGCGGCTGTCTTCAGCTGAGCGGCGAATGCATCGTCGATGGCCTGCCCAAGCAACAGGAAGCCGATCACGTCCGGTCCGAACACAGGGACGGCGACCAGCTGAAACAGAACGCCATCCACTTCCGCGATGGCAGCCGCGGCTTGTTCGGTCTCGAGCGCTTCCTTGAGAGGTGAGAACGCTGCCAGCGACTGACGCATGTGCGACGGTCCTGGAGAGTGCACGAGCAGCACACCATTCTCGTCCGTAATCCAGAGCAGCTGTGCGTCGATGCGCCGCTGGTAACTCAACGCGGCCGAGGCCAGAGTCGCCGGATCGTAGTTCGCTGGGTCGAAATGGGTCGCGAGGATGCGTTTCAAGGCGAAATCGCTCGCGAGCAATATGGAGTTCGACTTGAGGCGCGCAGCACGCTCTGCCACGAGTCCGTCGAATACCTGCCCGGTCGTCAGGAGCTCGCGGCTCAGCGTGCGCTCGGCATCACGGCTCACGACGACCTGCGTGAAACCCAGCGTCGCAAGCAGCACGGCAAGGACGAGTGCCGAGAACGCCAGGAAGATCTTGGTGCGCAGGCGACTCCGTGCCCAGAAACCTATTGGTCCCATCTGGAACCACGCATCGCGGGACGGGAGCGCGCATCAGCGAGCGACAGATGGAACGTGAGCTCGAGGTCGCTTGCGGCCAATTGCACGCGCTGAGCCGTGTCCGAGGTTTTTTCGCGGCTCTGCTCATGCCACGCCACGAGCGTATAAGCGCCCGGCTGCAAGCCGGACAGCGTGAATCGACCTTCCCCGTCGGTCATCGCGAAATGGGTATTGGGCAGGACCAGGATGATCGCCGACATCCAGTCATGGATGTTGCAACCGATCTTGACCACGCCAGCCTTGTCGAAGAACACCGGCGGGGCATCCTCGCCCTTGTAGAGGGGCAATTCGAAACTCTTGGTGCGTGAAAACGAATAAACATGGTGGCTGATCTGGTCGCGGTTGGGGAACTTCACCTCGGTGCCAACTGCGATCGGCAACAATGCTGGCACGAAGGTCTTGCTGATCTGGTCCATGGTGGCTGTCGGTGGCTTGGAGGCACTTGGCTCGAGCGGACCCGGAGCGTCCACGAACACGACGGCCTGCGCGATTCCCTTGCCATCCGGATCGACGACGCGACCGGAAATCGTCGGCCCGGCAATGGCGGGTGTGGCGATCGCAACGGCCAGTATGAGTAGAAAGGCGCGCAGGGAATCTTGTGGGTTCACGCGGGACAGTCGATTCAGTAGCGAAAACGATAGCTCAGTTGCCAACCGTCTTGTGAAGGCTCGGGCACAGCGCTCAACGGACGATCACTGTTCAACCAGATGTATTCAACAGCGATCCGGTGGCGCAGGCCCCACTCGTAGAGGTAGGCAGCGGTGACGCCGTCGCCACTCTCGCGTGTCGAGTTGCCGCCGTCGAGATCGTTTACCCGAAACTCGTCGTAGCGGACAGTGAAACGATGGCCCTTGTAGTGATGGGAAAGCAACGCGTAGAACGCGCGCATGGAGCTGTCGTTCGAGGTGGCGCGCACGAGTGCCTTGCCCCGCAGGTATTGCACGACCAGGTCGAGCCGTGGAAGCGGGTGGAGAATCGTGCCAATGGTGGCGAGGCGGGTATGCCAGGCGTCCGAGTCGTCCTGATCGGCGAAGTTGTCGAAATAGCCCAGCCTCAATGCAGCCCGGTCGCCCGGATCGCCGACCGTGATCCAGGTGTAGGCGGCAGGTCGATGATCACGCTCATCGAAGGTGTCCATGCGCGTCCCATTGGGCAGCGGCAGATCGCCGTTGAGCCCGCTCAGGCCGTCGCCCATCGTCCAGCCTCGTAGCGCCAGCAGCCTTCCCAACCGGTCCGGGCCGTAGCCGGCACCGACGGTGATACCCAGGCGCAGGCCGTCGCTCGTGTCATGCCACCACTCGCCCTCGATGCCCGCGAGACTGATCTCCTCCCACAGCCAGCTGTTGAGGGCCGACGCGGAGATCGAATATTCGGGGGACCACGCGGGCCCGACGTGCTCGAGCGAAAAGGGAACGCTCATGAGTCCGGTCTGTAAGCCCCAGCCGTCGCTCTGATCGCCCCATTCCTTGCGCAGGAATGCGTCAATAATCCAGGGGTCGTAATCGTCGGCGATGTCGGGCTGAATATTGAGCTGCAGCTCGGCACGAATATCCCAGGGAAGTGCCGCGCCCAGTTCGATCGCGAGTTGTGCCAGGGCGAAGCGCGTGACTTGCTCGAATCCCGTGTCAGTGGATTTTCCGCCGTAGCGCGTTTTCCCAGGCCCGCTGTCCGTCCAGCTTGGCGCCGATCCTCCGCGAGCGACGCGCACATCCAGCAGGGCTCGCACCCAGACGCGATCCGCCTGTTCGACCTCGTACTGCGCCGACGCCCGCGGCGTGACTACGCTGCAGAGAACACCAAGAAAAACCGTGTATGTGGCCGAACGAAGAGGCATCCCAGCACGCGGCCCGATAAAAACCACAATGGTATAGGCCGGCGCGATTCGTCACCACCCGCGAGGAAATCACATGGACCCCTCCAGCCCGCTTTCGGTCATCAGCGACTTGTGTCAACCGGTTGACAGTTCTCCTGGACGGCTCAGGCCATCATTTGCGCCGTCCGATGTTCAACCCGGTTCAAGTTCACGAAGGAGATCGAGATGAGCAGGCAGAATGGTTCAGGTTCGGTGCGCAGGGTCGTCGAGCAGGTGTTCGCCGGCATGGTCTTCATCAGCATGGTCGCATTTGTCGTGGGCGGCACGATCGCCATGTGCCTGCCGACCGCCACGCTGCTGGTCTGAGTTCCGATCGGCAGTAGTAACGGTGCAGTCATGAATATTCGCATTCTTGCTTTTGGGAGCACGCTCGTTGCTGTCGCCGCCATCGCACTCGCTCAGCGGCCGCACGGCACCAGCCACTTCGAGGAGCGCAATGGGATCAGGAGCGTCGACACCGCCTATTTGCCTTCGGCAGCGGAACTCAGGTTGCGAGATTCCGCCAACACAGGCCTCCAGGCCTATTCCGGCATTCAATCCGCCAACTCGCGGCCAGCACGGACCGGGACGGACAACGCTTTGGACTACGGAGCGTTCTGAGGGTCGCGGCTGAACCGATACACGATCGTGTTCACATAGAGTTGGCCGGGCCGCAGGATCGTGGACGGGAACATCGGCAGATTCGGTGCGTTGGGGAACGCTTGAGGTTCCAGGGAGATCCCAGGCGCGAGCCCGGGATGCTCCCGCGACAGCGCCTGGCCGCCGTAGAACTGAAGGCCCGGCTCGTCGCTGTGGAGCTGCAGCGTGATGCCCGAACGTTCCGAGCGCAGCTCCGCCACTTCCCTGCTCGTCGCATCGAGCGCGAAGCAATGATCGTACCCGCCGGCCAGTGCCAGTTGCGGGTGCCGGTCTGCCAGCGGCAGGCCCAGAGGACGGGATCTGCGGAAGTCGAACGGCGTGCCCTCCACCGGGCAGAGCTCACCACTTGGAATCAGGCCGCTATCCACGACCGGCAGGAAGCGAGCAGCAGAAACACGCAGGAAATGATCGCCCGCAAAGGCACGGGCGTGCACGCCGAGATTGAAGTACGGGTGATAGGTGAGATTGATCGGTGTCGCTGCGTCAGTGGTGGCTTCGAGTCGTATGTGCAGGTCGTCGCTTTCGACGGTGAAGTCGGCACTGACATCAAGGTTACCGGGATAGCCCTCTTCTCCGGCCGGCGAGTGCAATCCAAGCCGCAGGCGCTGCCGACTGACCGGGAACCAAATCGAGCACTCTCCATACCCGCTTACCGAAGCCGAGCCGGCCGCCGTGCAGATGATTCGGGCCGTCGTTGGCAGCGAGATCAAAACGCCGCCCGTCCAGTTCGAACGACGCGCCGCCAATGCGATTTGCAACGCGCCCGATGACAGAACCGACGAAGGCACGGTCACGAACGTATGCATCGAGGTCGGGCAGGCCCAGCACCAGGTCGCGACGGCCCGCGCGGGTCGGCAGCGTCAGGCGGCGCAGGATGCACCCATAGGTCAGGATCTGTGCCTGTAGTGCCGTCCGGGCCGCCGAGCGTCACACTCTCGATCGGCGTTCCGTCGCTCAGTAAGCCAAAGGGCTGCATGACAATGCCGCTCGAGACGCTACTTCGTGGAGGTGCAGGTGCGATGCAAAAAAGGAATGCTACTACGAGATGCTCCCAGGGCACCTCGCTGCGTCAAGCGCAAGCGGCAGGACGACTTGCGTGAACCCTGGCGCGCATGAAGTTATGCTCGCGCCCGGGAACAGGCGCGACACGTGAAATGTTTGATCGCTCGCCACGGTCCAGTGCTCGTACTCATGGCCACGGAACATGGACGGCGGATACCTCTACTACCGGCATAGGCTGCCGATACGCGTGATGCATTGGGTCAATGCCCTCGCATTGGCGTTGTTACTGATGAGCGGGCTACAGATCTTCAATGCATACCCGAGATTGCATTGGGGCAAGTCCTCGTACACTGGTGCCGCACCGTTGCTCGACATGCGCGCTGCGCCGGCGGTGGAGGAGGGTCCCGCTCGCATCCGCATCTTCGGTCACGCGTTCGAGAAGAACGGACTCCTTGCTGTGTTTCGCGACTCGAACGGCTTTCCGTCGTGGACGACCATTCCAGGCCCCAGGTGGCTGGCGATGGGAAGGCGCTGGCATTTCTTCTTCGCGTGGGTGTTCGTGATCAACGGCGCGCTCTACCTGGGATATTCCATCGCCAGCCGTCACTTGTCGCGCGACCTGGCTCCGACCCGAACGGATTGGCGTTCGATCGGTCGTTCGATCCTCGATCATCTGCGGCTTCGTCATCCACAGGGCGAGGCCGCGAAGCACTACAACGTGCTGCAGAAGCTGGCCTATCTCGCTTTGATCTTCGTGCTGCTGCCCCTGATCGTCCTCACGGGATGGTCGATGTCGCCGTGGCTCAACTCGCTGTGGCCCGGCTGGGTGGACATCCTCGGTGGACGACAATCGGGGCGCACGCTGCACTTCATTGCCGCGTGGCTCGTGGTGCTGTTTTTCCTGGTGCACGTCTTCGAGGTCATCGTGACCGGCTTCTGGAACAACCTGCGCTCGATGATTACAGGTCGATATCGAGTCTCGCCGGAACGGCCGGGGGAGGGAGCGTGAGCGCCAGCAGCCGGACCCGCAGAACTTTCCTCCGCACTGCGTTGACCGCGGCTTCCGGGGCCCTTCTGGCAGGCTGCGATGCGCTTTCGCGCAGCAGTTGGTTCCCAAAGGTGCTGGGTGCGGGCGAGCACCTCAGCCGCAACGTTCAGCACTGGGCGACACCGCGCAAGTCGATGGCCCAGGAATTCACCGAGGCGGATCTCTCGCCGTTCTTTCGCAGCAATGGCACGGCGAATCCCGAGGATGCAACCTACCAGGCGCTCGCCCAGAACGATTTTGCGGACTGGCACCTGCAGGTGGACGGGCGCGTCGAGCGACCCATGGAATTCAGCCTCGCGCAGCTGCGCGCCATGCGCAGCCGCACGCAGATCACGCGCCATGACTGTGTGGAAGGGTGGAGCGCGATCGGCAAGTGGACCGGTGTGCCCCTCGCCGAAGTGCTCGCGCTCGTGAGGCCCACGTCGGAAGCCAACTACGTGATGTTTCATTGCGCCGACCCGATGGACCGGTCCGGTGACAAGTACTACGAAAGCATCGATATGGAGGATGCGTACCATCCGCAGACGATCCTGGCCTACGAGCTCAATGGCCACGCGCTGCCGATTGCGAACGGCGCGCCGCTACGCGTGCGCATTGAACGTCAGCTCGGATACAAGATGGCGAAATTCGTCATGCGCATCGAGCTGGTTGACAGCTTCGCTGACATCCGTGGGGGCCGCGGCGGCTATTGGGAAGACCAGGGTTACGAGTGGTATGCGGGCATCTGAGGGGTGGCAGTCATCTACATGTGCAGCTCAACCGTCAGGAACCACTCCCGCGGGCGGGCGTAGCTCGATGCCACTGGTCCCTGTACGGGTAATGAGTAGCCGCTGATGAGGTAGTGTTCATCGGTTGCATTGCGGACGCCCAGTGTGGCGGACCAGGCGCGCTCGCGGCACCCAGAGCAGTGCCAAGTTGTAGAGGCGTTCAGCAGATGAAAAGCTTCCTGCCTGAGTTCGGGTGTATTTTCGGCGTCATTGAAAGTCGCTGATCGATAGCTCCAGTCGATGCGCGCGGAAAGTGAGTCGGTGAGCGAGCCGATCGCACTCAGGTTTGCGGACCATTCCGGCGAATCGGTAAGCCGCGAGTCCAGTGTCAGATCCGGAACCGTGGGAGCGATGCGCTCGTAGCGTCCATGCAGATAACCGATGCCGCCTGCGAGGTGCAGCCGCGAATGCGGCGCAGCCTCGAACTCCAGTTCCCCGCCGCGAATGCGCGCATCGCCGGCGTTGCTCGTCACCGGCGAGAACGTCACCGGCTGCACGATGCGGATCTGCAGGTCCTCATAGTCGCTCGTGAACATTGCGCCGCGCAGACGCAGCCTCCCAGCCAGCACTGTGGCCTTGGCGCCGATCTCCAGCACCTCGACCGTTTCGGGGCCGAAGGTCGGTAGAAACTGGCGCGGAGCCTGATTTCGCTGCACGAAGCCACCGCTCTTGAAGCCGGTTGACCAGGATGCGTAAAGCAACACGTCATCGAATGGCTTGACTTCGACGGCGGCACGGTAGGTCGGCCTGGAGAAGTCCAGCTCATTCTTCAGCGGCGGCACGATGACCAGGCCGACGGGTGGAATGCCCGTCACACTGCCAGTGAAATACTGGGTCGGGACATAGGACTTGTGCTCGTCGGTGTAGCGGGCGCCGGCGGTGAGCGCGACGGTCTTGCTGAGCCGATAGGTCGCCTGTCCGAAGAGCGCGATACTGCGATTGACGATGTCGCGTCCGCCGCTCTGCAGATCGAAGGCAGCGGCGCTGAAGTCCGAATCGTCGTCCGCCTTCTCATCCAAATAGTAGAGCCCTGCAAGCCAGTCGAGCGGGCTCTCCGCGCCCGGGCTCATAAGCTGTAGCTCCTCAGAAAGCTGGCGCTGATCCACCGTCGCGCCCGGAACCACAATATGGAATGGGGAGGAGTCGGTGTCGCGCACAAAGGACGCGTCAAAGGTTCGCCAGGCGCTGATCGAGCGCACCGTGAACAAAGGTAATTTCCAGTCGAGTGTCAGACTCGAGCCCCACAGATCGAGGCTGGATGCTTCCCGTCCCGTTCCGTAGTTAATGAAGGGGTCCGACGGCACATACCGCTCGTCGTAGACGCTGACGCCGACGCCGGAGCCGCCTGCGGCGCCATTCACCGGTGGCACATTGTTGAATGCGAAAGTCTGGCTCACCGGCGCGCCCGGTCGGGCATTGCCGTCACAGCCGCCGACGGCATTCGCCACAGGTGCCGGACAGATCTGCACCACGCGCTCGAGCGTCGCGGCGACGCCGCGTTCGTCCGCGTGCGTATAGTCGGCGCTGAAGGTGAGACTGAAGGCATCGCCCGGTGAGTACACGAGTTGTGCGTACGCTGCGCGGCGGTGTTTGTTTCCGAGCCAGTCGCCGGCGTTCGGACGGTTGACATAGCCGTCCTGATCGAAGCGTGGCGAAGGACAGCTTGGAGCGCACGTTCCCGGACAATGGCACATCAATCCGGGCGAACGCGTCCACCCTGCTGTCGCTGCCGAGCGTGGCCCGCAATGTCAGCGCTTGCTCCTGAGCAGGAGGCCGCGAAATGACGTTGATGGCGCCGCCGACGGTGTTGCGGCCAAACAGGGTTCCCTGCGGGCCACGCAGCACCTCGATGTGCTCGACGTCGGCGACATCGAGGAGCGAGCCCACCGCGCGTGCCACATAAACACCGTCAACGAACAGACCGACCCCGGGATCGGTGGTTTGCAGCATGTCGCTCTGACCAATGCCGCGGATGTATATCGAGGTTGCAGTGGAACCGCCGGTTTGCGTCACGATGCTGTCGAAGGACACGTTGGGTGCAAAGGCGGCAAGGGCGGCCAGATCGTGAGCGCCAGTCGCCAGCAACGAATCGCCATCGACCACCGAGATCGAGATCGGAACCTCATCCAGAGGCTGCGCGCGCCGCTGTGCAGTGACGATGACTTCTTCGAGAGCGCTCTCGCCCGCGCGCCGTAGCGCACGCCAGGTAGGCGCACAGCAGACTGACTATTGCGAACGCCGCTCGTGGGGGCAGCATGAAGATCGCAAGGCGCCCCTTTGTTCTTATTGTGTGAAGGATCATCATGCGGCGCTCACTCATGCGAAGCAATGAACTTTGTGTGAAGAGACGCTGACGCCGAAGTGATCAGGGATTCGAGAGGCGAGGCACGTCCGCTGTGCCTCACCTTGGTCGAATCGTCAACTCAGCGGGCCGCCACGTTGATCGCATGCGCATGCAGCGCCGTAAGCGTCGGCGCGTTGACCGCCCTGACGGCCTCGTCGACGGTTGCCTTGTAGCAGTGCTTCCATCCCTTCCGTGCAGCCGGATACCACTGCGCATAGTCAGGGCCGCAAACCGTGCGCGCTGCAGCACTGATGCGGCGGTAGAGGGCGAGGGCGCCCGCCGCGTTGGCAAGGTTCAGGTCGGCGTAGCGGACGGTGACCGGGGTGGCGAGTGGTCGCGGCTGGGCGGAATCCGCAAACACGGTTCCCGAGCCAACCAGGAGGACTACCAGGGCGGTGCGGGCCAGAGTCTTCACGGTTGAGGTCGTCATGTGGGCATCTCCTGTCGTGGGTCATTTGTCATTCGCGGGGCATTTGCCCTGCGGCCGCGGGCTACAGTCCCGCGGCGGCTCGCAGACTCTCGCAACCCACGCCCATGGGTACTTAATCCGCCTGAATCCGTATGATTCGCTCTGAAAATATGAGCGCGACGAGTCAACACACGTACGTCTTCGGATTGTTCCGCCTGGATGTGGCCCGACGGGTACTGCAGTCGGCCGGTGGTGAGGTCGTCGAATTGCCACCGCGGGCGTTCGACGCGCTCCTTTACCTGGTTGAGCATCCCGGGCGGCTGCTCGAGAAATCGGAAATCATGAAGGCCGTGTGGCCGAACGTGTTCGTCGAGGAGAACAACCTCAACCAGGCGATCTCGGCGATTCGTCGGGCACTCAGCGACAGCACGGACAAGCCCCGATACATCGCAACCGTGCCCTCGCGTGGTTATCAGTTCGTCGAACCGGTGACCACGCTGGGTCAAGGCATGGAGCACGATGCAGCTACGCACCTCGAAGCGAACGAACCGCCCGTGCGCCACAGGATCCCGCACTGGCTGGGCTGGAGGTTCGCGGTGGCGCTTGTCGTGGGGGTGGCGTTCGCGACCGCAATTTCGGTAACGCTCTTGCGCGAGCCACGCGCCAACGCAGCACACGCTGGCGGTGCTGCCGTTCAAGGCGTTGGTTTCCGACGAGCGCGACCCGGTGCTGGAATTCGGCATGGCCGACACGCTCATCACGCAGCTGAGTCAGACACGCGGGCTCATCGTATCGCCGCTAAGCTCGGTGCGTCGCTACACCGGTGTCGACCAGGACCCGCTCGTTGCCGGGCGCGAGCTGGGCGTGCAGAGCGTGCTCGAAGGACAACTGCATCGCGCCGGTGATCGTCTGCGTGTGTCCGTGCGGCTGCTCGATGCTGCGAGCGGCAAGCCGCGGTGGGCACGCCAGTTCGATGAGCGCTTTGCCGATGTGTTCGCGGTGCAAGATGCAATTGCAGCGAACGTTGCGGCTCACTTGCCGGGTGACATCGTGGGCAAGCCCGCTGCTCATGCGCTGCGGCACACCACCAGCGACCCGGAAGCCTACCAGTTGTATGTCGCAGGGCGTTTCCACTGGGCAGAACGAACTCCGGCGAGCATGCAGCTCGCGATCAACTACTTCGCGCAGGCGATTGCGCGAGATTCGCAGTACACGCTCGCGTATGCCGCCGTGGCGGACTGCTATGGTGTGCTCGGAGTTTTTGGAGTGATGGAGCCGCGCGAAGCGTTTGCAAAGGCCCGTGCGGCTGCCCAGCGGGCGCTCGAGCTCGATCCGGAGCTGGCGGAGGCGCACGCGACGATGGGACACATTCAAGTGCAGTACGACCTTGACTGGGACGCCGGCGAAAAGTCGTATCGCAGAGCGATCGAGCTCAATCCGCAATACTCGATGAGCTATTTCTGGCTGGGCATGCTTTACAACTACCGCGGCAGGTTCGATGAAGCGCTCGCGTACATGCGCACCGCACAGGAACTCGAGCCGCAGCAGAAGGCGCTCAGTGCCAACATCGGCAATGTGCTGTACCACGCGCGTCGCTACGATGAAGCCATCCAGCAGTTGCAGCACACGCTCACTATGGACGAAAACTTCGAACTGGCGCTCGCCCTTCTGGGCCGTGTGTACCTGGGCAAGGGAGATGCCGAGCATGCCCTGACCGTGTTCGGGCGCCGCCGCTCTCCGGGGCTTGGCCGGGACGCCGATTTCGTGCAGGCGTATGCCATGGCCGGCCGGCAAGCTGAGGCCCGCGCACTGTTGCAGCAGATGCAGGAAAGAGCGAAGACGACTTACGTATCTGCATATGAATTCGCGCTGGCCTACATCGGTCTCGGAGAACAGGACTTGGCGCTCGACTGGCTCGAGCGGGCGTTCGAACAGCGCGCACAGCACATTGCGCACCTGCCACAGGAACCCGCATTTGACGCGCTGCGGGGCAATCCGCGCTTGGAGCGACTGGTCGAGCGGCTGGCGCTGTAACGGGTCCGCGCCGATCATGACGAGGTTCGGCATGCCGGGCTGCGAATGCGAAGAGACGCCCTAACCCTTCCTCAGGTGCCTGGGCGGATGCTCTAGCGACCAGTTGCCTTTCGCAAGCGCGGCCTTAGGAAGCGCTGCGCGTAAACTGCTGCTCAGCCGGAGCGCGCTTGGTCAGCTGGTACTCTCTGACGTGATAGAAGCACGCGGCGATGAGAATGAGAGCCACGCCGACTGACAAGAAAATGTGTATCCGGTCACTCATGATGAACTCCGAAATGACCTCCGAACGGCAGCAATCATGGGACCGCAAAGCCTTCCTGGGTAGGCTTGCCGCTGTGAGGATTTCTATGGGACGAATCGTCCGAGGGCACACACATTTCCTCACGCGGCGCTCACACCGTGTCGTCTAGGAAAATCTTCACACGGCCATGCCTGCTCTTAGCGGCAGCGCTGACGCATCATCGTCGCACTTGGAGGGGACATGTGCGTCGATCTCAAGCGGTTCGCGGGGCGCCCCAGCCTGTTCCACCGTCTGAAGCGGTTGCTGAGCCCGGCACCCGTCGATGGCGGCAGCGTTGTGCATGCCCAACACCCAATGATGTTTACCGAGTGCGTGGGCCGCCCGTACTTGATCGGCGCCGGAACGTTCCTCGTTGCGACCTACCTGCAGTCGTATCTGCATGACCTGGACTGACTTGTGGCAATACCTTGTATTCATCGCGGTTCTTACCGCCACGGTTCGGCCGCTCGGCTCGTATCTCGCCAAGGTCTTTGCCTATGAACCCACGTTTCTCGATCCGCTGGCTGCTCCCGTCGAAAGACTGATCCTGCGGCTGATCGGCCCGGCTGCTCGGCGGTCGATGAAATGGCGCGAGTATTTTCTCCAATTCCTTGTCTTTGGACTCGCCGGCGCAGCGCTCATCTTCGTGATCCTGACGCTGCAGCACTTGCTGCCTTTCTATGGTCTCGTCGGCAAGGACGTACTCACGACTCCGATGACAGTCGATCTTGCGGTGAATACCGCAATCAGTTTTGCGACGACCACGACCTGGCAGGCTTACGGCGGCGAAACGACGCTGAGCTACTTCAGCCAGATCGTCGCGCTGGCGTCGCAGAGCTTTCTAGCGGGAGCTGCTGGTCTTGCCATTGGAATTGCATTCATACGCGGTATCGCGACCGACGCCGGCGGCGTACTGGGCAATTTCTGGCGTGATGTGATCCGCGCCACCTTGTGGGTGCTTCTGCCGTTGAGCATCCCCGGCGCCCTGTTCCTCGTCTGGCAAGGCGTGCCGATGAACCTGCATGCCTATGCCACAGCCGCGACTTTGCAAGGCGCGCCGCAACTCATCGCGCAAGGCCCCGTGTCGGCGTTCGAGTTCATCGAAAACCTGGGCACGAATGGCGGCGGCTTTTTCAATGTCAACGACGCGCATCCCTACGAGAACCCTTCGCCGCTGAGCAATTTCGTCCTGATGCTGGCCATCGCGCTGCTCCCAGCTGCCCTCTGTTACACCCTCGGCAAGATGACCGGACAGCGTCGCCACGGTTGGCTCCTCTACTGGGTTATGACCCTACTCTTTGTCCTTGGACTGGCTGGCGTGCACTGGGGAGAGAGCGTCGGTAATCCGGCTCTCGCGCGCGCCGTGGCGCCTCACACCTTCGCTGCGGGCGCAGATGCGTGGACCGGCAACGTCGAGGGTAAGGAAGTACGCTTCGGCGCTGCCGGAACAGCGCTGGCGGTTGTCGGCACGTCGAACGGGGCTTCCGGCTCCTACGCCGCGATGGATGACAGCCTTTCCCCGCTCGGTGGCGGTATCGCACTCTTCAATATGCTTCTGGGCGAGGTGGCGTACGGCGGCCTCGGTACAGGTCTGATCAGCCTGGTCCTCGTTGCTCTGCTCGCTGTCTTCGTGGGCGCGCTCATGATCGGGCGCGCGCCCGCATATCTCGGCAACCAGATCGGCCCTCCGGAGATGAAGCTTATCGCCCTCTACATGCTCATCGCGGGAGCAGTGATTTTGCCGCTCACGGCCCTGGCGCTTACGACGACGGCGGGGCGCGCCGCGCTGACGACTAACCTTGGACCTCACGGACTCACGTCGGTCGCATTTGCGTACGCTTCGAGCTTCACCAGCAATGGCCAGAACTTCGCGGGTCTGAACGCCAACTCGCCCTTCTACAACGCATATCCGCTGGTGATTCTCGCGCTCGCTCAGGCGTTTTTCCCGGGGCAAGCGAACGGCAGTCTGGTCCGCCGCGACGGCAGAGTCATCGGCTCGATGCTCATCGGCCAGAGGTTCGATGACGCCCGCTACTTCTGGGGGCGGCCGTCGGCGACATCACCGATGCCCTACAACGCGGCCGCATCGTCGGGAACGAATCTCGCTCCCACGAATCCGCAGCTCGCTACGGACGTGACAGCGCGCAGCAATGCTCTCGCCAAAAGCACACGGCGATTCCGCTGCTCCGATCCCGCTGGACCTCGTGACGACATCCGGAAGTGGACTTGATCCTCATGTCAGCGTCCGCGCGATGCTGTACCAGGTCGAGCGCGTCGCCGCTGCACGCGGACTTGATCCAGCCGCCGTGCGCGCACTCGTTGAGCAGCATATCGAGCCACCGGCTCTTGGCTTTCTCGGACAGCGCCGAGTCAATGTTCTCGCCGTGAATCTCGCACTCGACGAATATTAGTCCAAGCGCCGAAGGCGCCAGATCGCTCGTACGCGCAACTTTAGGAGGCGCAGCGCGTAATCTGCTGATCAGTCGGAGGGCGCTTGCTCAGTTAGGTTCTTCGTTCAGTGCGCGTCCGGAATGCCAATTAGAATTCTTTAGCACCCTCCAGGCAGCACAGGCTATTCGTACTATTCGCATCAGGCCGGCGGGCGCGGCAAGACGCGCCCAGCTCGATGCCACTGATCCCGCAGTGTATCAAGCATCATGACGCGAATTAATTGGACGTTCCGATCCGGCGTCGAGAATAATCACCAGCCGCACGAGACCCGGATGTTGTGCGCAGGCTGCTCAGGTCAACACGCAAGCTATGTGTAAGTCAGCACTGGGGCGATCTCCGTGAATGTCTCCAACTTGCGCGGCATCGGTCAACTCGCGGTCGCAGCTGTGGTGGGAGTCACTGACATCGTGGAGGACATGCATCGCAGTATCGTGCGTGTGCCAACCGGCGCTGGCAAAACAGCCGTGCGTCCGGTGCACGCTATCTCCGGCCTGGTCTACCGAAGTATTCGCGGGGTAACGCGCGGGGTCGGCGTCGGCCTCGATTCGGTGTTGGTGCACGCCGCCCCGCTGCTCGCCGACGTTGCGGTCCCACCCTCCCTGCGACGTGAAGCCGTGATGGCCGCGCTCAATGGCATATTGGGCGACTATCTTGCTGCTACGAATAACCCACTGGCGATTGCCATGTGTTTGCGCGGGGGCGGACAACCTCTGGCATTGGAGCGCCGGGCGCTTGCATCCGCTTTCGCACGCACCGACCGAAAACTGCTCGTCCTGGCACATGGGTTGTGCATGACTGACATGGAGCGGAACCGCAGGGGAGGCAATCACTGGTCTCCACTCGCGCGGGACCTCGGGTACACACCGATCTACTTGCAATACAACAGCGGCCGCCACATCTCCACAAACGGGCGGGAGTTTGCTGACGTGATGGAACGACTCCTTCGGGGGTGGCCTGCGCCCGTTGACGAGTTGGCTATCGTCGGCCACAGCATGGGTGGCTTGATCTCGCGCAGCGCCTGCCACTACGCGGGGCGTGCAGGCCATCGATGGCTACCGCTCCTGAAGAAGCTCATCTTTCTCGGTACCCCGCACCATGGGGCACCGCTCGAGCGGGTCGGCAACTGGGCGCAGGTTCTCTTGGGCCTCACCCCCTATACGGCTCCATTGGCGAGATTGGGCGAGATCCGGAGCGCGGGGGTCAAGGACCTCCGTTACGGCAACATCCTGGACGAGGATTGGGAAGGTCGGCGCGGCGATCATGCTCATGATCCGAGAAAGTCCGTGCCCCTTCCCGCCAAGGTGCAGTGTTTTGCAATTGCTGCGACCAAGGGGGCAAGGTCAGCCGGGTCGAGTAAGCGACTGTCCGGAGACGGACTGGTGCCTGTCAGGAGCGCGCTCGGCCATCACGAGAATCCTGCGCTGGCTCTTCTGATTCCAGAGTCTCGCCAATTCACAGCGTATGGATTGAATCACCTCGATCTGCGCACCAGCCGCGAGGTCCACGATCGAATCAGACTGTGGTTGTCTGAAACAAGGCCACACTAGCCACAGAGGAGCAACCAGCGACAATCCTGCAAAGCCGCTCCCGGGGAGCGGTTCCTCTGCACAGCCTAGCCCTTCCTCAGGTGTCTGGGCCAGATCCCGTAGCGGCCAGCCGAAAGGATGCCGTTCGGATCCACCGCATCCTTGACGGTTTCGTGAAAGCGCCGCAGCGCGTGATGGTTGAACGAATAAACGTTCATCACGTCGTCCTGGTAGATCACCGGCGTGCGGTACTCACCCCATCCGTGTTCGGCACTCACCTTCACCAGCTTGCGAAACGCCTCGCGATTGCGCTGGTTGAATTGGGCATCGCGAGTGACCGGGAAGAGAAAAAGAAACACGAAGCAGCGCTGCCAATAGGTGAATGGCATCACCAGCGGATTCATCGGCAGGCCGTATTCGCGTGCGACTTCGCTGAACACCTTCTGCGCTTCGAAGATTGCTTCGCCCGTGCGGGGAATGATCGGCGAGAAGCCGACATGCCCATCGAGTCCAGGTCCGGCCTCGCTCCGTGCCAGGAGCGAGAAGATCGTGAGGCTAGGAATGCCAAACGCATTCTTCGATACTTTCTGGAGCTGCTCCGGCGTCAGAGGAATGCGGTAGTAGTCACCTTCGAGGAACTTCGCGCCCGCGATTGCGGCGAGTTTTTCCTTGGCGTAGTCCCATTGGGCGTGAATGATCTTGGTCGGTCCGTAGAATTGCAGCATTGCGCCCCAGAGTCCCTGGCCGACTTTTTGGGCGTGGGCCTCCAGCGCGCTCTTCGACGGGCCTCCGGGTGTGGCGAGCAGATCGAGAAGCTCATTGTCCGGCCGTGCGGCCACCTGGTCCGGCGGGCGCAAGCCTGAGTAGATGGGGCTGCCGAAATAGGGCATCCCGGTGACGATCTGGCAATTCTCCAGGTGCGTAACAATGTCCACGAGCGGGATGAGATCGTCGTACTTGTAGACGTGCACGAAGCCGTTGAGATAGGCCTCCGGTTCAGGCATCAACCAGAACCCCATCTTGGTGACGATGCCGAAGTTCGACTGCGAAAAGATGCCATCGATCGCCGGACCAAAGCCGGTCTTGAACTGCTGCCACGTCTTCGCGTTGGGTAATGCCCCCATGCCGGTGCGCACGACGTCGCCGTTGGCCAGGACGACTTCCATCCCGCAGTGCGCCTCGAAGTGGTTGCGGAAGGCTGCAGTCGTTACACCGCCGCCGCGATCGAGCGCGTTTCCAACCAGCGATCCCCAGCCCGGATCGGGGCAATCCATCCAGACTTTCAGGCCGCGCTCGGAGATGTAGCGATACAGATCGAAATACGACACGCCCGGCTCGACCAGTGCGTAGGCGTGGCGCTCGTTGACCTCGATGACGCGGTCGAGGCGCTTCAGGTCCAGGATGACACTGCCTGAGAGCGCCGGCGCCGAGCCGCCGTATCCCAGATTGCGGCCGGTCGAAATGGTGTAGATCGGGATCCGGTATCGGTTCGCGGCTCTGACGACGGCTTGCACTTCCTCGACGGTGGATGGCGCAACCGCAGCTGAGGCGAGACGCTCCTCGGGCTCGCCCCAGACCTGTGAGTACGCGTCACGATAGAGCGCGACATCCTCATCGCTCGTGAATACAAACGCCTTACCGACTGCGGCTTCGAATTCCTTGAGAGCAGCTGTGAAGTCAGTGTTGCTGACGCCCGGTGGAATCATCTTCGCCCCCTGCATGTCGTCGCTATTCTTGTTCGTTCAAAAACTCTGCTATCGCAGCGCGTGCCGCCGGGGATTCATCCAGCAACAGGTGCCCCGCCCGATTGATGATCCGGACGGTGGAGCCCGGAATGCGCGCCTGCCACTCCGGCGCGTTGCCGGCCGGCACCATTCGATCCTCCCTTCCCCAGATCAGGAGCGTGGGCGCGCGCAGACGCGCAAGCCTGCGGGCGTCGAGTCCCTCGCTGAGCGCAATGCGTCCCGTCGTTTGAGCCTCGCGAGCGCGTGCCGCCAGGAACGCCGCGTCGGGGTCTTTCGGCCAAAAAGGCTGGACGATGTCGGGGTCGTGCACAAAGTATGAAGGCCACTCCTGGTACGCGATCCTTGAAAAGTCGGGCTGCGGGAATGCGGGTGCATAGATGCCGCCCGGGGCGACGAGCACGAGGCGCTGCACGCGATCCGGATGCAGGAGGGCGAATTCCGCTGCGAGGCGCCCGCCCAGAGATGCACCAGCCAGGTGAAACGACTTCAGACCCAGCGCATCGAACAGCGTCACGTAGTGTCTTACGAGATCCTCGAGCGAGCCGATCGCTGGAGCATCTGCCGATTCGCCAAAGCCGGGGTGGTAGGGCAGCAGCACACGGAAGTGTGGGACCCAGTCCCGGGCGAACTCAAAACCATGGAAGGTGCCGCCGCCGTGGAAGTACACGAGGTCCGGTCCGGATCCCGCCGCGTACGCCACCGTACGGATGCCGGCGATGGTCAGCTCGAGTCGTTCGAAACCTGCTGTGCTGTAGGCCGTCACTCGGGGAGTCTACCTAAGAGGTGCCGGGTTTAAGTTATTTAGTTATCCACCCCGGTCGGAGCGGGATAACTAAATAACTTAAACCCGGCACCTCTTCACGGGCATGGGCTGGCCTTCCACCAGCTTGCTGAGCGCCGTCGACAGCGAAAGACGCGCTGGATCCTCCGCTTGGCGCCGAAACTCCTCGAACTCCGCGCGTTGGCGGCCGAGATCCTTCTCCGACATGCGGCGCTTGAAGTCAGAGGCAATGGGGGAGCTGACCTCGAGAAAAACGCGACGCCGTTCGGTCGCATAGAAGTCGAGCACGCTTTCCGCTGCGCGCTCAGCGAGCACTGCGGCGAGGACATCGCTGAGCGCCGCTGCATCGATGACCCCGCCGGTCAAACCCATTCCGCCGCAAGGATTGCAGGCATGGGCGGCATCGCCCGCGAGGAGCGTTCGGCCCACGCGGAACGTGGGCGCGCAACGCTCGTGTACGCGATAGGGCGAATAGGCGACGATCCGGTAGGGCGCCGAAGGGTCGGGAAGGAGAACCGAGTACTTCTCCGCGATGCGTCGAGGGATATCGGTTTCCGGCAAGCTGGCGTCCTCTGAAAAGGTCACGCGCCAGAGATTCTCCCGGCCGAGGCGCGCCACCACCGCCCAGTTGGTCGGGTCCGCCACCATGTTCGCCGGTTCGAATCCATAGCGCTCGAAATCGTAGCTCACGTTGGTCGCCACAAACCGGTCCGGCCATGTGTGCCCTTCGAATGGCAGCGACAGGAGACTGCGCACGGTGCTGCGTGCGCCGTCGGCGCCCACCACCCATTTCGCCCGGATGTCCTCGCGCCCCCGGGGCGTTTCGACGCTCAACGTGGCACCGGATGCGTCCTGGCTGAGTCCGACCAGACGCGTGTTCCAGCGCATCGCGGTACCAGGCAGTGCGCTGAAGTGCTGCAACACCAGTTGCGCCAACAGGTGCTGGCCGAAATGAGCGTTGTACGGGTAAGGGGAGTCGGGCGGGAATGTATCTGCGATACGAGCCACCTCGCCACTTGCCAGGAGGTGGAAGGCAAAGCTCTTGCTCAGATAGGCGATCGCGAGCGTGTCTTCCAACAACCCCAGTCGATCGAGGATCTTGAGGGTGGTCGGAAAATACACCGCTGCGCGTGGCGAATCGTTGATGCCCGGCTCGGCTTCGATCACCGTGACTGACCGGCCCGCCTGAGCCACGCCGAGCGCAGTCAGCAAGCCGACCGGTCCGGCTCCAACCACCACGACGTCACAGGTGTCGCTCATGTCTGCCGGCTCACGGCAACCTCGGTTCGTGGGATCTGCAGCTCGACGTCAAACCTGGCCGTCCGGCGAATGCATGATCACCGGGCGCACCTCGATGGGCATGTTCAGCGGCTTGCCGCCGGGGCCGGGCGCCGCCGAGGCACGAGCGGCGAGTTGCAACGCGCGCTCCGGGCTCTTCACGTCGATGATCCAGTAGCCGGCCAGAAACTCTTTCGATTCCGCGAACGGGCCATCCGTAATCGCAGGCGTTCCGTCCTTGTTTGCGCGCACGATCTTTGCCTGGTCCGGTTCAGCCAGGCCGTTGGTGAGGACGAACTCTCCCGCATCGATGAGATCCTTGTTGAAACGGCGCAGAAAGTCCATGTGCGCCTTGACGTCCTCGGATGGCCACAGGCCGATGTGAGACTTTTTCCATTCCGCCATCGGGAATTGCATGATCATCATGTACTTCATGGCCTGGTTCCTCGTCCTGTGGGCGCGCCCGAATCGGCGCTTTCGAACGTAGGTCGGAGCACGCAACGGGTTTTCGACATGCTGAATGGATTTCAGATTCGATTCACGTAGAGTACGCTTTCGTCAACGAGCATCGACGCCAGTTCTGCGTCGTGTGGTCGAGCATCACCGGCACTGCACGCAAAGCTGTGGTGCCGCCGATCAGCAGTCAAGGAGATCAAATGAGCGTACAGGCGCCCAGCGCTGAGCGGCAGATCTGGATATTCACCCAGATGCTGCGCATCCGCGCCTTTGAAGAACGCGTCAAGCGCACTTTTACCGAACACCCGGGCGTCATCCGCGGTCACACGCATCTGGCTGACGGAGCCGAAGCATCGATCGTCGGCTCGCTCAGCCATTTCCGCAGCGGCGATGCAGCCCTCGCGACCTATCGCTGTCACGGTTACCCCCTCGTTCTCGGGCAGCGACCCGAACGCGATGATGGCCGAGATCTACGGTCGCGCGGATGGCCTCTGCAAGGGTCTCGGCGGGTCCATGCACCTCACCGACGTGAAGCACGGCTTCCTGGGTACATCGGGCATTGTCGGCGCAGGCATTCCGCACGCGGCCGGCGCCGCCTGGGCCGCGCAGATCCGCAAGAAAGGCGAGGTCGTGTTCTGCTTCTTTGGCGACGGCGCATCGAAGCAGGGCGCTTTCTACGAGACGCTCAATATCGCCTCGCTGTGGAAGCTGCCAGCGATCTTCGTGATGGAGAACAACGGCTACAACGTCGTGACGACCACTGCGCAGGAGGATGCGAATGCGGCCAACGGCGAGCCACTTTCCGTCAAGGCAAAGGCCTTCTCGATGCCGGGCGTCACCGTCGATGGGACCGATCCGCTGGCGGTACATGCCACGGTCGGCGCGGCAGTCGAGCGGGCACGCACGGGCGCCGGCCCCACTCTGGTCGAATCGAAGGTCTACCGCCTTTCGGCCCACGGCAACATCATCGCCCCGCCCGGCGTGCCACTTCACTATCCAGAGCATGAGGCAATCACGGTCTTCGGCAATCGCGCCGAGTACGAGGCGGCGCTGCGTGGCGATCCGGTGCCGCGCTTTCGCGGCACGTTGGTCCAGGGCGGCGTGCTGAGCGGTGCGAAGGCCGACGAGCTCGCAGCGCAGGCCGCGAAGGAAATGGACGCCGCCGTGACGTTCGGACTCAAGAGTCCCTTCCCCAAGCTCGAGTCCGCGCTCGAAAACATCTACGCATAGGCCGGAGCGACCCATGGCACAGCTTCCATTCATCGCCGCGATCGATGCCGGCATCCACCAGGAGATGCGACGCGATCCGAAGGTCCTGTATTTCGGCCAGAACATGGCGACGACGGAGAATCACGAGTTCGTCGCTGCCTACGGGCACGACCGCGTACGCGTGACGCCCATCTCCGAGACTGCGGAGATCGGCATCGCGATCGGCGCGGCGATGGCGGGCCTGCGCCCGGTGGTCGAGCTCTACATGGCGGAGTTCATGCTCGTCGCCATGGACCAGGTGGTGAACGAGGCACCGCGCTTCCGTTACATGTCCGGCGGACAGGTGAAGGTTCCCCTCGTGCTCAAGGCCGGGTTCGGCTTCGCCTGCGGCTGGGCAGGGCAGCACACGGGCTCGCTGACGGCACTGTTCATGGGCGTTCCTGGTCTCAAGGTCGTCGTGCCGTCCACGGCTGCCGATGCGAAGAGGCTTGATGGCGACGGCGATCCGTGATGACAACCCGGTCGTGTTCCTGCACCACTACCTGCTCACGCTCGAGCATGGCGAGGTGCCGGACGGTGAGTACCTGGTGCCGTTCGGCAAGGCCGAGGTCCGGCGCTCGGGCGGCGATGTCACGATCGTCGCCACCGGTTGGATGGTTCCGCGTTCTCTCGCCGCGGCCGAGAAACTGGCCAAGGAAGGTATCCAGGCTGAAGTGATCGACCCGCGCACTGTTGCGCCGCTGGACCTGGAGACGATTCTGAAGTCGGTCGCCAAGACGGGGCGGCTCGTGCTCGTCGATCAGGCGCCACGACATGCCACGGTCGCCGGCATCATTGCTGGCGATGTCGCTGAGCAGGGCTTCTCGTCGCTCAAGGCGCCGATCGTGCAGGTCACGGCTCGCGATGCGACGGTGCCTTACAGCGAGCCGCTCGAGGCGTACGTGATCCCCGACGAGGAAAGCATCATCGCTGGCGTTCGAAGCGTGCTCAAAGGTCGCCGATAACGATCTGGCGACGCGCGCGCCGGCCGCTAATCAAATCGCCAGTCGCGCCCCTCGAGAATCTCGACGAGACGCGCGAGAAACTGCGAGGCGAGGCGACCGTCGGCGACGCGATGATCCACCGTCAGCGTGAGCTCCGACTGTGGGCGCACCTCGATGTTTCCGATCCGCACCACGACGCAGTCTCGTTGCCGCCCGACCGCGAGAATCGCCGATTGCGGCGGGTTGATGATTGCAGTGAAGCGATCCGGGCCTCGTGCGCCGAGGTTCGAGAGGCTGATCGTTGCGCCGTCGAGCTCTTCGCGCTTCAGCCGACCCTTGAGGGCGCGCTCGACACAATCGGCGCGCCGGCGACCGAGCTCAATGAGTCCAAGCCGCTCGACGTCGTGAATCACGGGAACGAGCAAGCCGTTTTCCACGGCAACCACCAGGCCGATGTGAGCACCGTTGGCCTGCACGATGCGAGCAGTCGGGCGAGTCCGGATCTCCCAGGAAAGTCGCGTTCATAGTCGGGAACTCGATGAGCGTTCGAGCGATCGCCTGTAGCAGAAAGTCGTTCATCGAGAGTTTGGCTGAGCTCGAAGACGGCGTCGCAGAGAGCTCGGCGCGTAGCGCCTGCAGTGCCGTCCAGTCGACCGAGCGCTCGACAATGAACTGCGGAATGGTCGCGTTACTCAGCGTCATGGCTCGCGCCAGCGCGCGGCGCATCGGCGCGAGTCCTTGGGGCGCCGATGCCGGCACGTGTGTGGCTCGTGCCGTCGCAGGTGATTCGATTGCCCGTCTCACGTCCTCGAGTTGAACACGTCCGCGCGGACCTGACCCCGCGATGCCGCCGAGATCGAGTCCGTGCTCGGCAGCAAGCTTGCGTGCGACCGGCGAACTCCGGATGCGATCGCCGGTGTCCGCTGCGAATGCAGGGGCGGAAGGCAACGCGGTTTCAAGTTCGGGCGTCCGCGCCTTTGGCGCCGTGGTCTGCGCTTGCTGTGGTGCGTCGGCTTCCACACGGGCGATTTGATCGCCGACGTTCGCTTCCTCGCCCACCTGCACCAGGATCTCGGCCAGGCGCCCACTCACGGTGGCCTCGATTTCGACAACCGACTTTTCCGTTTCAACTTCGACCAGCGGCTCGCCGAGCGTCACCGTGTCGCCCACGTTCTTGAGCCAGCGAGTGACCCGGACCGCCTCCATGACGAGGCCGACCTTCGGAATCTCCTGCGTAACCAGGGGCACCTCGTTACTCCTGCGCCTGTGCTTCGAGACCGAGCACGTGGCGCACGCCACGGACGATGTCGCTACTGCCGGGAAGCAGCGCGCGCTCGAGTTCTGGAGCAAAGGGAATGGGCGCGAAGGGACAGCCGACACGCACGACCGGAGCGTCGAGCTCGTCGAACAGCTCCGAGCCGATGCGCGCCGCGATCTCGGCACCGACGCCACCGTTGCGCACGGCTTCGTGTGCGATCACGGCCCGGTGAGTCTTCGCGACCGATGCGGCGATCGTTGCCATGTCGAGCGGCACGAGAGTGCGCAGGTCGATGACCTCAGCAGAAACACCCGCGCGCGCCAGGGTCTCTGCGGCTGTCAGCGCATCTCGCACCATGGCCGAATACACGATCAAGGTCACATCGCTTCCAGCGCGCACAACCCGGGCCTTGCCGATCGGTGGCAGCTTTGCGTCGCTCGCCAGGGCTTCCTTCATTGTGTAGAGCCGCTTGTGCTCAATGAAAAGCACCGGTTCGCCGAGCCGAATCGAACTCTTGAGCAGGCCGTAGGCCTCGGCGGGCGAGGAGGGCGCCACGATCACCAGCCCTGGAACGTGGATGAACCAGGCCTCGAGGCTCTGCGAGTGCTGCGCTGCTGCGCCACCCGCAGCACCCGCCTGCGTACGCACTACGAGCGGAACGCTGAGCTGGCCGCCCGACATGTAGCGGTACTTGGCGGTTTGGTTCACGAGGCAATCCATGGCGAGGGTCGCAAAATCGATGAACATGATTTCGAGCACTGGCTTGAGACCGCACAGCGCGGCGCCGGTCGCGAGGCCCGTGATTGCCGCTTCGCTGATTGGCGTGTTGCGCACGCGCTTGGCACCGTGTTTCTGCGCGAGACCCTTGGTGACGCCGAAGGCTCCGCCCGCTGCGACGTCCTCGCCCAGCAAATGGACCGAGGCGTCGCGGGCGAGCTCCTCGTCGAGCGCGCGGCGAAGAATTTCGATGAAGGTGTGCTCCATGAAGCTCAGCCCGGCATCGCGTTGAACGATGGCGAACGGTAGACATCCTCGAGCACCGTCGCCGGATCGGGGCGCGGCGCAGCACGGGCGCGTTCGACGGCTTGCTGAACCTCCTGCTGTGGCGCGCTCCCCGATCGCGTCGAGTTCTTCGAGCTTGACGCCGCGCTCGATGAGCTGGCGTTCAGCCGCTCTATCGGGCACTTCTCCCGGATCGCGGCGAGCTCTTCCTTCGAGCGATACTGCTGTGCATCGCCGACATAGTGACCCGCCATGCGAAACGTCATGCACTCGAGCAGATACGGGCCCGACCCTTGCGCAGACAGTTCGATCGCTTCGCCGCGCGGCCGCATGCACGGTGGGCAGGTCGTTGCCGTCGATCGTCTTCGTGGCGATGGAGTAGGGCGCTGCGAAACTGCTGACGTGCGTAACGTTCGAGTGCTCCTCGCGGCTGGTGAACTCGGCGTAGCCGTTGTTCTCGCACACGAAGAGCACCGGAAGCCGCCACAGCGCGGCAAGGTTCAGCGTTTCGTGAAACGCGCCGGCGCCCGTCGCACCGTCGCCGAAGAACACGACGCTGATGTTCTGCTTACCCTGCGCCTGCGCCGCCCATGCAGCACCCGCGGCGAGAGCGAGGTTCCCTGCCACGACTCCGGTGGCGCCGAGTACGCCATTCGCTGCGTCGACCAGATGCATCGAGCCACCGCGACCGCGGCACAAGCCCTCTTCCCGGCCCAGAATCTCGGCGAATGTCGCCTGAAGGTCACTCCCCTTGGCGAGCACGTGGCCGTGGCCACGATGGCTGGTGAACAATGCGTCCTCCCGAGTGAGATGCGCGCAGACGCCCACAGCAACCGCTTCCTGCCCGGTCGATAGGTGGGGGAAACCAGGAATCTCCCCCGCGGCAGCGAGGCGCTGCACCTGGCCTTCGAACAGACGTATCCGCCAGAGCGCGTGATACATCTGCTTCCAGTCATCCAGCGTCGGTGAAGTCACAATTTCTGCCCGGGTTGTTGGTTTTCATGAATACCTTGAAAGCGCGCGAGCTGTCTCCATCGTCGGAGAAATGATACCGCCCGCGTCCGGGGCCTCGCGAGCGGATTGGGATGCTGCTAATGTCGCCGTCGGCCGTATCGCGACCAAAAACCAAGAACGGTGGGCGTATGTCCAGTCAGCATCGGATTCGGACGGCTCTGTGGGTTGTTGCCGCAGCCGCATTGCTACCTTCGACGGCGTCAGTTGCGCAGAACTCAGCGGACCGCGACTTGAGCGAAATCAGCAGCTACGTGCTGACCGACGCGGGTCTTGCCAAGTACACCCAGGCCGTCAAGAACCTGGGCCCCCTTGCGAAGGGGATGTCGGATCACTGCGCTGAAGGGGACGACGATGACGGTGAGAGTGCTCACTCCCTGGATGAAACGGTGGCGCGCGTCGATGCGAATCCAGGCGTTCACGCGGCGATCAAGGCGGCGGGCATGACGACCCGCGAGTACCTCGTTTTCACCTTCTCCTTGTTTCAGAACGGCATGGGGGCTTGGGCGCTCGATCAGCCGGGTGGCAAGTTGCCGCCAGGCATGTCTTTGGAAAACGTGAAGTTCTATCGCGCGCACGAGGGCGCCATCAAGCAACTGAGCGCTGAGACCAAAGCCGCCGACTGTGAAGGTGGCGAGCGCGAGGACGAGGACAACGCGCAATAGCGAGGCGACTGGCGATCAGATGCCGGCCATGTCCCTGCACTTGTTTCCAGTGCAGTTCGGCTCCGCTACGCGTTCGCCGTACAAGCGCTCCGCAAGCTTCATATAGTCCCGCACGGCGTCGAGAGTGGCCGTGGACTTGTAGGAGTCCGTAGGAGCGCCCCGCAATGCGATAGTGGCCAGCACTCTCGAGTCGTTCCTTTCGTGAGACGGAATACGCTCAGTGACGAGGTAGTCCTTGTAGCGCTTCATGAAGGCCTGCATGGCACCGGTGGCGCCCCACCATTGCGGGCACATCGCGACATACGCCTGGTCGGCTTCGCGCTTGATGGCATCGTACTCGGCGAAGGCCCAGTCCGGTGTGCCACTCTCACCGACGCCCCAGCCTTCGGTGATGCCGAGCTTTTTCCGCAGAGCCGCGAAGTGCGTCCGCGGCGGTACCAGCGCCGTCTCCATCGCTGCGTGGTAACGCTTGAGCAGAGCCGTTTCCTCGGCCTCGATCGCTTGCTGCTTTTCGAGTTGCTGCGTGTGTTCGGCTTGGACCGCCTCGGGATCCGTTGCGCCCGTTTGCTGGAGGAGCTTCGTCGCGTTCTGGGGGTCCTTCATCATCAATTCCTGCATGCGAGCGGCCGTGGCCATGGGGTCCTCTCCCGCCGTCGAGCCCCAGTTGGAGATCTGATCGTTGACCTCCTTCTGCTTGGCGGCGTCGGCTGAGACGACCTGCAATGCCGCGGCATTGGTGGCGGCGAATTGATCCTGTGATGCGTAGCAGGCCGTCGGCAGCGGCACAGCCTTCGCCCAGGGGCTCGCTGGCGGTTGCGCGCAAAGACCGGACGCCATCGCCAATACACTTGCGCCCGTCGAGAAGAGCAAGCGGCCATAACATGAACCGCGCATGCGGCCTCCTTCAGCTGAGATGGATCGTCCGCTTGCGACAACGCGATGCGATCGCCAACGCTTGGAAACGAAGTGGGCTCTGGCCCATTATGGTTCATGGAGTCTGGGCCAGTCCTGCGCCCGAGTGTATGCTTTTGCGGCGATCGAGCCACTCCAATAACGAACTGGGAAGGGTAATAGCATGGCCTTGCCTTTTTTTTGCCGCGCGTCGGGCGCTGTTTTGACCCTGCTCGGATCTCTGGTTGTCGTTGCGGCGGGCCCGCGGGCAGACACGCCAAGCGCCGCCGGGGATCTCTGGGAAGTGACGTCCAAGATGTCGATGGAGGGGATGCCGATGGAGATGCCGGCGCAGAAGATGAAAGTCTGCGCGGCGAAAGTGTGGACCAAGCCGCCGGCGGGCGACAACCCGCAGCAGAAGTGCATGCGCTCGGACTACGTGATCGACGGCGACAAAGTCACCTGGACCGAGAGTTGCGAGGGGCCGCCGATGACAGGCAAGGGCGAGATCACGCGGCAGGGTGACGATGCTTATGTCGGATCCATCCAATACAGCTCCGCACAGGGCAACATGACCATCAAGCTCGCTGGCCACAAAGTGGGGACCTGCGACAACCCCAGTTAGGAAGCGCGCGGGGACTCGCCCGCACCGACCCGTGGTTCACGCCCGTTCGTGTTACGGATAGGGTCTGATTCTTTCCTCAATTTTCGTCAACGGAAAATTTCGTTCCCGCGGGGGTCGCACGCGCGACGTCGCGAATGTCATCTGGTGCACCGGGTTTCATCCGGGCTTCGACTGGATTGATCTTCCCGTCTTTGTGCGTCTGCCATTCCTGCACGCGATGTCCTCGTCCATGGTCCATGGCGTTGGCCGGGACGCAGCGCGCATCGTCGCGCAGATCAGGTTGCGACTCGGTGCAGGGGCAGTCGCGTCACCGCAAGTCTGATTGGGAGCGCTACTTGATCCGCAACCCTATGTTTAGACGACAGTTCTAGCGTGTCCGGATCTAGGACCGTTGACTCAATGATCATTTAGAATACTGAACAGTCATTGAGTCAGGCCGCCGGCCGGGATAAAATGCAGGCACACCGGGAGACTCCAATGTCCGCCAATATCCAGGGCAGCCCTGAGCTGCGACCCAGTGGCTCCAAGCTCGATCTGATCCGTGCCACCGTGGCTGCGATCTCGCGCCATGGCCTCTCGGAATTGACTTCGGCCAAGATCGCGAGCGCGGCGGGCCACACGGCCGCTTCGGTCAATTTTCACTTCGGCGTCCAAGGAAGCGCTGCTCCTCGCCACGTTGCGCGAGGTCTCCGAGGAGTTTGCCGAGAGCATGGCAGCCGTGCTCGCCGATGCAGGCGACGACGCATTGCTGGGCCTGCTCGGAATCATCGATGCGAGCCTGAGCCGGCGACTGAGCGAGTCGCAGAAGATCGCGGTGTGGTACGCATTCCTGGCCGAGTCGAATGCGCGCCAGGACTACCAGCGCATCTGCGGTGAGCGCGACCAGTCTTACAGCCAGACGGTCACGACGCTTTGCACGCGGCTGATCGCCGCCCGCGGCGTCGAGGGCTGGCCCGACGCCGAGGCCGTCGCGCTCGGCCTGACGGGTCTCATCGATCAGCTGTGGCAGGGCATTCTGTTCGAAGGCGACGACTTCGATCGTGACGCTGCGAAGCGCCAGTGTCGCGCCTATCTGTGCAGCGTCTTTCCGTGGCTCGCCGATCGTATCGAGGCAACTGCGCCGGCGAAAGCAAAGGTTCGAGCCTTGCAGCCGGAAGTGCGGACACCGACAGATCCGGCGCTGCGCTACACCTTGCCGGCCTGGGTCTATCACAGCGAGGAGTTTCACGAGCTCGAGAAGGAACACCTGTTCCTGCCTTCATGGCAGATCGTCTGTCATGTCAGCGAGCTCGCTTCTGCCGGGGACTATGTCGCGTTCGAGTTCTTCGGCCGGCGGGGCTTCGTCATCCGTGATGACGCCGGAACGCTGCGTGCCTTTGACAACGTGTGCGCGCATCGCGCGCACGCGGTCGTGGGCGGGCAGCGCGGTCACTGCGCGAAATTCCTGACCTGCCCGTACCACGGCTGGACCTATCATCTCGATGGACGCAATCGCAGTGTCAGCGCGCCCGACACGTTCCCGAAGTTCGATCGGTCGAAGTTCGGGCTCAAGCCGCTCGAGCTCGAAGTGTTCTGCGGCATGGTGTTCGTGAGGTTCCGCTCAGGCGAAGCGAGCGTCGCAGAGCGCATGGAGCCTCACAAGGCGGAGCTTGCTCATTACCGGATCGAGCAGATGGTGCCGCTCGACGAACTCTGGGTTCACGACGTGGAGATCGACTGGAAGAACCTGGTCGAGAACTATGTCGAGGACTACCACTTTCCCATGGGTCACCCGGGCCTCTCGGCATTGATGGAGTCGCAGTACGATCGCGAGGTCCTGCCGGCGGGCACGATGCGCTTGAGTCACCGGATGCGCGAGACACCGCTCAAGTCCTGGAGCGCGCAGCGCTACGCGAAATTTCTGCCGACGATCGAACATCTGCCCGAGACCATGCGTCGCCGCTGGACCTACATCGGGCTGTTCCCCAATGTGTTCTTCGACATCTACCCGGAGTGGCTGGACTTCTTCCAGCTGGTGCCGACCGGGCCTGGGCGTACGCAGATCCGCGCCCGCTCGTATGGTTTCCCGGATGACCGGCGCGAGATGCGGGCCGCTCGCTGGCTGTGCGCACGCCTCAACACACGTGTGCAGGCGGAAGATGAAGTGCTCACGCGCTCGGTGCAGCGGGGGCTCTCCTCCGGCGCGTATACGCAGGGCATTCTCTCGTCCAAGGAAATCGTGCTGGCCGGGTTCCAGGACTGGATCCGGGCTCGGCTACCGGTGACGCACCTCACGCAGGCGCCGGCCCGCGGCACAGTCGCGGCACGCAATTCCAGCCTGGCGATCTGACGAGCGCCGGATCAGATCGCGCGCAGGTACCACTCGTAGTCGCGATCCGTGATCTCGGCGTGGAAGCGGTCGCATTCTTCGCGACGGCACGTCGCGAACAGGTCGTGATAACGCTTGCCGAGGTACTGCGGCAGCACGGTTCCCTTGTCGAATGCATCGAGCGCCGCTTCCCAGCGCAGCGGCAGCCCAACCCTTTCCTCGATGACCTCGCCCTGCGCAACCATCGGGCCGGGTTCGATGCGGTTGGTGATTCCGTGGTGAATGCCCGCGAGAATCGCCGCCATCACCAGGTAGGGATTCCCATCGGCGCCACCGGGTCGATGTTCGATACGCGTGTCCTCGGGTGCTGAAAGTGGCACCCGCAGCGCGACCCCACGATGATTGACGCCCCAGTTGGGCGCGAGCGGGACGAACAGTCCGGGCCGATAGCGTCGATAGGAATTCGCCGTAGGCGCGAAGATCGCCATGGATTCGGCCATCGTTGCCGCAAGACCGCCGACGGCGTGGCGCAGCGTGTCGGAAAATGGTTGCTCCGGAGCCAGGCCCGGCAAACACATTGCGACCGGATTTATCCGTAAGGCTGACGTGCACGTGCAGGCTGCAGCCCGCTGCCTGCGCAAACGGTTTCGCCATGAAGCTCGCGCCCAGGCCGTGCCGTCTCGCGACAGCCTTGACCGCCCGCTTCAAGAGTACGGCGTGGTCGCACGCACGCTCTGCGTTGGCCACGTGACGCAGATTTACCTCGAACTGGCCCGGCGAGAATTCCTTCAGCGTGGCGCCCGCGGGGATGTTCTGTGCTTCGCAGACCGCGTACAGCTCGGCCAGGAACGGATCGACATCCTCGACGTCCTCCATGCTGCCGTACTGTGGCCCATCCTGCGGCCGACGCGTCCCCGGTATGTTGCCAACCTTCGGGGAGGGGCGATTGCCGTCCGAGACCGGATCCGCTGAATCGAGCAGATAGAACTCGAGCTCCGTCGCCGCCACGGCTGTCAGCCCCAATTCCTGCAGCGGTCGTGCAGCGTTTCTGAGCACCTGGCGCGGGTCGGCGAAGAACGGCTCGCCATTGGAATTCGCCATCACGAGCAGCAGCTGCGCGGTCGGCACCTGCGCCCAGGGCACGGGCGCAAGAGAGCCAGGCACGGCCGTCGAGATCGCGTCTGGATCACCGTCACGGCTCCCGCTGTCGATGCGCTCGAACGTCTGCCCCTTGCTGTCGAGCAGCACAGTTGCGCCGCAGAAGTTGAGGCCTTCCTTGAAGGGCTTCGCGAACTCGTCACGCACGACTCGCTTGCCGCGCAGGATTCCCAGCATGTCCGGTTGCAGGAGCTCGAGCAGCTGCGTATCCGGGTATCGTTCGAGATAGGCCTGCAGCTCCCCAGGCGCGCGATTCGTTTCTTTGTTCATGAGTTCTTCCCCGCCGATTTGCCCGTGGCGCGGGCGCTGCGCCACGCGACTGCAGCCTTCGCCCCTTCGCGTTTCAGGATGGCATTGAATTCGCGCGACTCCGCGGACTCGGAAGTTTCGATGGTCACGTTCAGTTCGAGCGCCTGCAGCAGTGCCTCGCGCATGCCCGCCGATGTCGAGGCTGCGGTTGATCGCCTGTTTCGTCAGTTTCACGGCCAGCTGGATCATTGGCGGCGACGCGCCGGGCAAGCTCGAGAGTCCGGTCGAGCGCCTGTCCTGCCGGGACGACGCGATTGATCAGCCCCATGTCGAGCGCGTCGGCCGCGGTGACCCGATCATCGCCGCTGAGGAGCAGATACTTCGCGCATTTCGGCCCAGCGAGCCAGGGCAGCAGCATCGCTACGATGCCGCTTCCGAATCGGACCTCTGGCGCACCGAAAAAGCAGTCCTCGGACGCGACCGTGAGATCGCAGGCGAGCGCGAGCTCCATGGCACTGCCGAGGCAGTAGCCATGTGTAGCAGCGAGCGTGACCTTGGGACAATCCCAGAAGCGCATGATGATCTCAAAGTCGTTGCGCAACGCCTGGCGGACGTGCTCGGGTTCGGGCTTGCCGGCGCTTTCGATTTCCATGTCCAGATCGAAGCCGGCCGAGAAGGCGCGGCCGGCACCGGCGAGCACGATCGCGCGAACCGAGAGATCCGCTTCCGCGGCGTCGAGCGCACTTCCAAGTTGAGCGATCATCTGTTTGTTGATCGCGTTCAGTTTGTCGGGCCGGTTGAGCATCAACAGGGCGATGCCATCGCGAAGCTCGCTGCAAACCAGTGCACCGGCCATCTGCGTCACCTCAGGACAGCCGAAACCACGCGGACTTCGACTGCATGTAGCTCTTGATGCTGTCGAAGCACTTGTCGCGCGCGTGACCCGACTGCTTGTAGCCGCCAAACGGCTGGGTCATGTCGCCTTCGTCGAAGGAGTTGATCCAGATGATGCCGGCCTCGATACCGCGCACCAGCCGGAACGCGGTGTCGAGATCGCGGGTCCAGACGCCGGCGGCAAGCCCGTAGATGGTGTCATTCGCTATGGCGATGGCCTCGTTCGACTCCATCGAACGGAATCACGGTGGCGACCGGGCCCGAAGATTTCCTGGCGTGCAATCGTCATGTCGTTACGCACGTCGGTGAAGAGAGTAGGGCTGACGTATGCGCCTGCATCCATACCCCGCGGTGCGCCGCCGCCGAACTGCAAGCGCGCGCCCTCGCGTCGTCCGGTCTCGATCAGGTTCAGCACCCGTTGCTGCGCTTCGCGCGTTACCAGCGGACCGAGGTTCGTCGCGGGATCGAGCGGATCACCCGGCTGAAAGGCGTCCTTGCCGAGCTCGATGAATCGCTCGACGAACCGCTCGTGGAGCGAGCGATCGACGAGCAGCCGCGAGCCGGCATTGCAGACCTCCCCCATGTTGGAAAATATCCCACGGTAGGCGGCGGTGACCGCACGATCGAGATCCTGCGACGTCGGCGAGGAACACCTGCGGTGACTTGCCGCCGCACTCGAGCGCGACCTGCTTCATGTTCGACTGGCCCGCGTACTGGAGGATCAGCTTCCCGACCTCGGTCGAACCCGTGAAGGTGATCTTCGCGACGTCGGCGTGCAGCGCGAGCGCCTTGCCAGCGACTTCGCCCAGTCCGTTGACGACGTTGAACACGCCCGGCGGCCCGCCCGCCTCGACGAACAGTTCCGCAAGTCGCAGGCAACTCATGGGCGCCTGTTCCGCGGGCTTGAGGACCACCGTGTTGCCGGCGGCCAGCGCGGGAGCGATCTTCCACACGGCCATCAGCAGCGGATAGTTCCACGGCGAGATCGCGCCGACGACGCCGAGCGGCTCGCGCAGGACCATGTGCATGACGCCGGCTTCCGTGTTCGTGACGCTCGCCCTCGATCTTGTCGACGCACTCCGCCATGAAGCGAATCGTGTCGATGACGGAAGGCAGATCGACGCCGACCACGTCGGCGATCGGTTTGCCCATGTCGAGTGTTTCGAGCACCGCGAGGGATTCGGCGTGCTGTTCCACCAGCGTCGCGAAGCGATACATGATCTCCATGCGCTGCCGGGGCGCGATCCGTGACCAGGATCCGTCCTTGAACGCGCGCCTGGCCGCCGCAACTGCGCGATCGATGTCCTGCTCGGTGCCTGCCGACATCTCCGCGAGCGGTTCGCCGGTCGCCGGATTGACGGTCGCGAATCGTCCGCCTTTCGCGGCATCGACGTATCGACCCTCGATGAAGAGGCGTGTCTCGATGCGGGCGCGCGCCGCGTTCGCCGCAGCCTGCCAGCGCACCTTGTCGTAGTTGCCTAGTGTCTGAAGGCTCATCGAGCTTGCCTCGCTTGTGGCTCGACCTGGTGATGCGGCTGGCGACCGACGATGAGTGCATCGACGATGACGCAGCCATTCGCGTGCACGATCACCGGATTCAAATCGATCTCACTCGACTCGATCGCCGAGACCGGCGACCACCGCGGAAAACTGCGCCGCCGTCCTGCAGAATGCGTCCACGGCTAGCGGGCGACTTGTAGCGCGGGCTGTGCAGAAGAGCGCCGAGCTTCAGCCGCTCGACTAACCTATGGGCTTCGGCGGCATCGAAGGGCGGCAAAGCATAGACCACATCGGCGAGCGCCTCCACGTGCACGCCGCCGAATCCGACCAGCACGACAGGTCCGAACTGATCGTCGTGAACCATGCCGAGCAGCATCTCCACGCCCGGGGTGCGGATCATCGGTGCGACCAGTGCGCGCGGACCGATCCGGTTCGACAGGTCCTGGTAAGCAGCGTCAGATCGGCCTCGTCCTCGATGTTCATCCGTACGCCGTCGCGGTCCGACTTGTGGTCGATGCCGCGCATGGCAGTCTTGAGGACGACGGGATAGCCGAGCTCGCGCGCGGCCGCGCGCGCTTCCAGCGCGCTCTCGACGATGCGACCCGGGTTGGCCGGGCAACTGGAAGTCCCGCAGCAGCGTCATCGCCTCGTGTTCATCGAGCTTCGCGTGGCTCGCGAGATGAGTGCGCCACTGGGTGAGTACCGGCTCCGGCAGCTGCGAACACAGGCCCGCGCTCGCGCGCTTGATGGTCGCGATAGTCCAGCAGGCACTTCGCCCCGCGCAGAAACGAACGGACGCCGTCGAGCACCGGGAAACCTGCACGTGTCGAGGCGATGACCTGCGCAGTCGGTTCCGGTACCCTGGTGATTGGCAACGAGAAATGCAGGCTTGCCGGACGCCGCGTGCCCCGCGCGCAGGTAGTCGAGATAACCGGAATGGATGCCGCCCCCTGCGACGCGATCATGGATGACCGCGCCGAAGGCAGCGCCCGGATCACACATCAACGCGGCGAAGCATTCCTGCATCGCGACGTGATAGTCCGGGCCGCCGGTGCTCCAGGCATCGAGGGGATTGATCGGCGGCAAGCCGGGATCAAGGAGTGCAGCGAGCTGCGCCGTGGTGGCGGAGCGAGATCTGCGTGAGCGGCACGCGCGCCTCATGAGCCAGATCGATGAGCAGCTGCCGTTCACCGCCCGAGTCGTGAATCGATACCAGACCGCCGGCCCCGACCGCGATGCGGCTGCGCGAACATGATGAGGGCCGTGGCGAGCTCATCCATGTCGTCCACGCGCTGCACGCCGTAGCGATCGAACAGCGCCTGATACACGGCGTCCTCGCCGGCGATGGCGCCCGAATGCGAGACGGCCAACCTGGCGGACGAGCTCCGTACGACCCACCTTCAGCGCGACGATGGGTATGCCGCGCTCGTTGCGCCTTCTCGAACGCGCGAGCAAGCCCTTGCGGATTGCGCGCGGTCTCCATGAACAGGCCCACGGCGCGGGTCGTCGGCTGATCGAGCGCGAAGTCCAGGTACTCGTCCATCGTGACCGCCAGTTCCTGGCCGGTCGATACCACGAGGTTGAAGTCGATGCGCTCCTCGCTATCGACGATGCCGCACATTCCGGAGCCCGAGTGACTGATGTAGGCGACGTTTCCGCCGCGCGCGTGCACTCGCGTCTCGAATCCGCACGCCCAGATGCCAGCGGCGAAATTGTAGAAGCCCATGCCGTTGGCGCCGCAGACCACGAGTCCTGATGCGCGAATCTTCGCGAGCACGCGCTCCTGAAGATTTGGCTTGCGATCCTGCGCCAGCACGAGCGAAGACATGATCGTTGCGGCGCGCGCGCCATGAGCGATGACCTCGTCGAGCGCTGCTTCGATGCGCTCGTCGCTGACCGCGAAGATCACGTGCTCGACCGGCTCCGGCAGGGCCGCGAGTGAAGGAAAGCACGGCACACCGCAGACCGATTGATAGCGAGGGTTGACCGCAAACAGTGCACCATCGAATCCGCCTTTGAGGAGGTTTGCGACCTCGTGCGACCGACGGTTCCGGTGCGCTCGGTCGCGCCCACCACAGCGATTGAGTGTGGGACGAAGCAAGGGTTCCAGGCGATGAGGCATGTCAGCCCCGAACCGCGCGGCGGTCAGAAGTCCCCGGCGGGAGTGGCGCGGCGCCGCGGAGGATCGAAGAACACACCTTCGACCACGAGGCATCGCGCCATCACGCGCGACCACTTGAGCTCGCGCTGGTAATAGATTTCCGCCCAAAGCTCATCCCCCGGCTTACCCCAGGGCATGTTCAGCGAAGCGAGCGCGATGTTTGACTTTGCAGACGGCGACCATTCCGCGGACGTTACGGTACCCACGACATTGCCATTGCGGTGAGCGTCGTAGATATAAGAGGAGCGTGCGGGCTTGTTACCTTCGACGTCCAGTCTCACCAGCCGATAGCGTGAGCCACGGCGCTGCTCCTCGAGCAAGGCGCGGCGACCATTGAAATTGGGCTTGCCGAAGTCGACCAGACGGCCCAGATCGAGCTCGAACGGCGAGCGTGCACGATCGGGGTGGATCGCCTGGTCGGCGGGCAGGAAATCCACCTGCGCCTGGATGAAACCGGCCTCGATGCGCGCGACTTCCAGTGCATGAGTGCCCATTGGACGGATCCCGTAAAGCGCTCCTTTTTCGAACAGGGCGTCCCAGAGCGCGAGCGCCTGTGAGGGCTCGACCCACAGCTCATAGCCGAGATCGCCCGTGAAACCGGTGCGTGAGACCATCAGCTCGCCGCCGGCAAACGGGAAATAGGCGATGCCAAACGGCGAGAGGCGTTCGATGCCAGAGCATCCGATAGCCTTCAGCACCGCACAGCTGGTGGGTCCCTGCAGAGCGAGGGCGGCAACGTCGTGAGTGTCCTCGACGATTGATACGTCGAAACCGTGAGCTGAGCGCGACAGCCATTCGAGCTGGCGTTCCTGCGAGCAAAGTCGGTAGTCGCCTTCGCGAAGGTGAAACACCGTGCCATCGTCGATGACCTTGCCGTCATCGTTGCACCAGACGCTGTAGCCCACCCTGCCGGGCTTGATCTTGGCGACATCACGCGTGATCAGCCGGTTCAGGAACGGCAACGCGTCGGCGCCGGTAATGCGGTGCTTCGTCATCGGCGTGAGATCGAACACCGCGCAGGCGTTACGGATCGCCGCGTATTCCAGTGCCTCGTCGAAGTATGCATCTGCGGTCGTGTAGTCCTTCCACCGATGCCATTCGTTCAACGTGTTGAGCGCGGACGTGCGCGGATGGAACGGGGTCTGATAGACCGCGGTCCGGAAATGTTCCTTGTGCATCATGCCGCGCGCTCCTGGCGGAGCACCGCGTGGGCTGCGTTCTTGCCCGCAGCCCCCATCACACCGCCGCCCGGGTGACATCCGGCGCCACACAGGTACAAACCGTTTACGGGCATCGCGTATTGGGCCGCGCCCGGAACCGGCCGCAGCATGAGGAACTGATCGAGGGCGAGTTCGCCGTGGTGCCAGTGACCGCCGGTGATTCTGAATTCGCTTTCGATGTCGACCGGCAGGAGCAATTCGGATGCGATCACCTGGCGACGCAGGCCGGGAGCATATCGTTCGAGCACAGCCAGCGTGGCTTCGAGAAGCGCGGCTCGTGCCTTGTCAGTGCTTGCGCGCGGATCGAACGGCGCGTACTGCACGATCGCCGACAGCACGTGCTTGCCAGCCGGCGCCAGGGTTCTGTCATGGACGCTGGGGATCGTGATCTCCAGTGCCGGAGCCGGCGAGCATTCACCGTATTTCGCGTGATCGAACGCGTGTTCGATGTAGACCGGATCCGGAGCGACAACCAACCGTTCACCCGCGAGATCCGGCTGCAGCCCCGCGAAGGAGGGCAGGCCATCGAGCGCGAGGTGCAGTTTCGCCGCCATTCCTTTGGTCCGAATGTGCCGGATTCGGTGCACGAAGCCTGTTTCGAGGTGGCGGGCGCCGAGCAGTTGGAGCAGCGTGCGTGAGGGATCCGCGTTCGAGATCACCGTAGTGGCTCCGACCTGCTCTCCGTTCTCGAGCTCCACGCCGGATACGCGATCGCCTTCGAGCATGATGCGTGCAACCGGGCTGCCGGTGCGCACGGTCGCTCCGCTCGCGGTCGCAGCCTTACCGAGTGCCTCGCTCACCGCGCCCATCCCGCCTTCCGGCAGCGACAAGCCACCGGCCACGCCCATCGCCTGCCCGCTCAGCCGGTGCAGCAACGCCAGCACCGAGTTGTTCGAGCGTGGCGCGAGATTCGTGCCCAACACTGCATCGAGTGCGAGGGTGCCCTTGAGTAGTGGTGAATCAAACGTCTCTTCGAGGACGTCGAAGATGTTGATGCCCGCGATACGCAGAAACTCACGCATTGAATCGCGGCCCAGGCGACGGATGTCGAGGCCCAGCATCGCCGCCGAGATGAGCTCCGATCGGCCGCCGCCCAGGAGTCGCGGTGGACGGCGGTTGTGCTGTTGCCCGAGTACCCGCGCAAACCGCAGCATCTGCGCCTGGTATTCCCGTAGCGCAGTTCGGTCCTGCTCCGGCAGAGAGCCCGACTGCAGCTCCGCTCCATGCAGCACCAGGTGATTGCCGTTCGCATCGAGGGCGACGGTGCGCAGGTCGGCGCGCGCGGTCCTGAGTCCGTGCTGCGCCAGGCTGAGCTCGCGGCTGATGCTCGGATCGAGCAGATAGGAAAGATGTGCGCAGGCGGAAACTCGAAACCCCGGCGCAAAGTCGCGCGTGACCGCGGCGCCACCGATGCGGTTCGAAGCCTCGAGCACCAATACTTCGCGCCCCGCCTTGGCGAGGTATGCGGCGCACACGAGGCCGTTGTGTCCCGCGCCGATGATGATTGTGCGGTTGCCCTTGTTCATGGCGTCAGTCATCTCGCCACCCTTCGGGCACGAGGTTGGGTCGATTGAGGTCCAGCAGGATCTCGCGCGCGGCGTTAGCGCCCGGTGCAGCCATCACGCCGCCGCCCGGGTGAGTGCCCGAGCCACACATGTAGAAGCCTTTGACTGGTCCGCGATACTGCGCGTAGCCCGGGAAGGGCCGGTTGAACAACAGCTGATCCATCGTCAGCTCGCCCTGAAAGATGTTGCCCTCGGTCAGGCCGACTTCATTCTCGAGCTCGCGCGGCGTGCGCACTTCGACGTGGCGAATCAGCTGCTTGAAGTTCGGGCTGTAACGCGCGATCTGGTCGAGCACCGTTTGCTTGAACCCGTCGCGGTCCTGATCTGTCCAGTCGCGTCCATGGATCTTCGGCGGTACGTACTGCACGAATACCGACATGAAGTGCTTGCCGGCCGGCGCCATGGTCGGATCCGTCATGGACGGAATCAGCAGATCAAGGTACGGCTCTTTCGACCAGGTGCCGTTCTTCCAGTCATCGTACGCGCGCTCCATTTTCTCGAGCGAATCGAGAAAATGGATGTCGCCGAAGCGCAGCGGGTTGTCGCGCCCGAGCGCCGGAAACTCGGGAAGACCATCGAGCGCGATATTGAGCTTCCCCGATGAGCCGCGGATCTTGAAGTTGCGCGCGCGTTTGACGAATTGGGGCGTCAGGTCTTTTTCGTCGAACAGTTTGCCGTAAGTGCGCTTCGGGTCGAGGTTCGAGACGACAATCTTGGCGCGGTACTCGTTGCCATTCGCGGTCGCGACGCCTGTGACTCGGCCATTGCGAACCATCACACGCTCGACGGGTGCATCGGTGATGATTTCTCCACCGTGAGACTTGAACGACGATGCGATCGCCTTGGACACGGCACCCATCCCGCCGCGCGCGAACCCCCAGGAGCCGATGGACCCGTCGACGTCGCCCATGTAGTGATGCAGGAGCACGTAGGCGGTCCCGGGCGAATAGACGCCGAGCGCGGTCCCGATGATGCCGCTTCCGGAGAGATGCGCCTTGATGAGGTCCGATTCGAAGTATTCGCCGAGAAAATCAGCGATGCTCATCGTGTAAAAGCGAATGGTGTCGTAGATCACTTCTTCGCCGAGCTTCGCGAATTCCTTGGCGAGATAGATCATTTCGCGAATGTCCCGGGGCCGGAGCGAGGAGGGATCCGGGGGTGTGCGCAGCAACAACGGGCGGATGAACTTGCACTGACGCATGACGTCGGTCGAATACCGGCTGTAGGCGTCGGCATCACGCGCGTTGTGTCGCGCGAATTCCCGCCGCTGCACGTGCTCGTCCGTGTAGTTGCCGAGGATGTCTCCGGTGCGCGTGATCGTCACCCCACCGCCGTAGGGCACGACCTGTAATCCGTGGCGCGCCAGTTGCAGGTCGCGGAAGATCTCCGGTCGCAACAGGCTGCAAACGTACGAGCAGTTCGAGTAGATCCAGCCTTCCTGAATCTCGCGGCTGACCGCCGCACCGCCGATCCACGGGTTACGCTCGAGCACCAGCACCTTGAGCCCGGAGCGCGCCAGGTAGGCGGCGTTCGTCAGGCCGTTGTGGCCGGCGCCGACGACGATGGCATCGTAGTTCGTCACGCTCAGGCGCCTTTATCCCGCGCGATGCGCGGGCCCGGAGTTTCGTGCCGCGTTCACGACGCGATCCACGGCGATCTCGAAGCGCTCGAGGGTTTCCGTGAGGCAGCGTTCATCGTGCGCCTCGCAGATGAACCAGGGTTCGCGCGAGTCCGGCTCGCACAGCACACCCAGATCGTGCAGCTCCGGTGCCAGCGCCTCGTAGAAGGTGTAATCGCTGGAGGCCCAGTCGCGATAGTCTCGCGGCGGCGTCTCGCTGAAGAACAGTCCGCTCATCGATGGGATGCCCGCTGAACGAGTGCCTGATGCCCCGCTGCGACAGAATCTGGCTGATGCCGGCGCGCAGGCGCGTGCCGTACTCCGCGATGGTCTGCAGCGCGGGCGTTTCGGCAAGGATCTGCAGGCACTTTTCGGCGGCGGCGAGCGCGACCGAATGAGCGGTGAATGTGCCGCCGTGCACGACGCCCTTGCCGAGCCGGCGCATGATGTCCTCCCGGCCGGCCAGCACCGAAATCGGGTAGCCATTCGCCATCGCCTTGGCGAACGTGCACAGATCGCTGCGCACACCAAACAGTTCCTGGCAGCCGCCCCGTGCCACACGGAACCCGGTCTTCACCTCATCGATGATCAACAGGACGCCGTAGCGGTCGCAAAGTGCGCGCGCGGCGTGCAGATATTCGCGTGTCGCCGCGATCGAGCAGCAGTTGCCCATGATCGGCTCGATGAGAAACGCTGCGATCTGGTCCCCATAGGCCTTGAACACGCTTTCCAGCCGATCGGCATCGTTCATTGGCACCGCGTGCAGGAGCGAGCGCAGGATTCCCGGCACGCCGGCGCTGTAGGGGACGAGGTGCGGGTCTCCGGCCGACGGGCGCCAGCCCTCGATCAAAGTCGTCCACAGCGCGGCGTCAAACACGCCGTGGTATCCGCCTTCGATGACGACGTACGAGTCCCGGCCCGTGTGCGCGCGGGCGAGACGCAATGCGGCCATGACGGCCTCGGTGCCCGAGTTTGAAAAGCGCACCAGCTCTGCGGCCGGCACCATGCGCGAGATGCGCTCCGCCACCGCGTATTCGCGCTCCGTCCCGAGCGCAAAAACGCCACCCACCTCGATGCCGGCGCGGGCTGCCTCATCGATTCTGGGATCCGCGTAGCCCAGGATGCACGGGCCGTAGGCCAGCCGGTAGTCGATGTATTCATTGCCATCGATGTCGCGGAGGCGGGCACCCTTGCCAGAGGCCGCGTAGATGGTCTTGTCGTCGCCCCAGTAACGGAAGTTCGATGAGACGCCCAGCGGCAGCCGGGTGATGGCCTTCTGGAAGTGCGCGTTGGATTTTCTGAGGCTTCGTGCCATGGTTTTACCCTCCCGTCGGCGCGTCCCCAGAGGCTTCCGACAGCCCGCACAGGGTCCCACAAAAACCGGGTCGGCGTCCATCCCACTGAATAGCTGTTCATTCATTGATTTGGGCCCGGAAGCGGTTATTATCGGCCCCGGATGCCCGCGTGGGCTTACGAGTTGCTGGCTTTGCCGCAGTCGAACCAGAACCCCAAGCGGCGGCGCCCGGTCAAGGCGTCGCGCCGCACGGCTGCGCCCGAAGAACGCCGGCAGCAGCTGATCGAGGCGACCATCCGCTGCGTCGCGAATCGGGGCCTGGCGCAGACCACCATCGCCACCGTGGCGCGGGAGGCGGGCCTGAGCCAGGGCATCATCAACCTGCACTTTCGCAGCAAGGACCGCTTGCTCATCGCTACGCTGCGATACCTGGCGGACGAATACCGCAGCGCTTGCGAGGAAGCGGCTGCCGCGGCGGGAGCTTCGCCTGTCGCCGGGCTGCAGGCGATGGTCGATCTGGATTTTCAACGCAGCATCTGCACGCGGGACAAGCTCG
Organism: uncultured Gammaproteobacteria bacterium; assembly: GCA_963705495.1. Classification (GTDB taxonomy): domain Bacteria; phylum Pseudomonadota; class Gammaproteobacteria; order Steroidobacterales; family Steroidobacteraceae; genus DATBVX01. The sequence continues at coordinate 43,556 of CAVPJQ010000020.1, forward strand.
CTGTCTGGTTTGCCTTCTGGGGTGAGCGCCGATTCCGGCCAACGTATCGGCGCATCTGCGCAGCGCGCGACAAGTCCTACGAAGATCGGGTGCGCGTCCTGTGCGCAAGACTGTGTCAGCAGGGCGCCTATCCCGATGTGGATCCGGCGCTGGTGGCTGACGGACTCTCGGCACTGACCGATGGTCTGTGGCTTGACCTGCTCGTCAGGCCCGACTCGATGAGCCGGGAGCTGGCGCGACGAATCAGCATGTCGTATCTCGCGGATGCTTTTCCGCGTCACTTCGAGCGTCCCGCGATTGAGCGACGCATCGCGGCCGATCGACGCGTCACCGCGAACCGACCGGCTGTGGTCGGCGCAAGATAGCTCATCATGCAGATCATCCTTGATGAGGCGGCGAGGGCGTGGCGCGAGCGTGCCGCGCAGTTCGCCAGCCAGGAATTGATCCCCTGGGAGGTAGAAGCCGAACTCAACGAGGGGAAATTGCCACCCGAGGTGAAGGCGCGGCACCGCAAACTCGCAGTCGAACTAGGCTTCAGCGCGATGGACGTACCGGCTGCGCATGGCGGCCGCGACGCGCGTGTGATCGATCAGGTGGCGGTCTGGGAGCAGCTTGGCAGGGTCACCAACGCGTTGTGTTGGTGCTTTTCCGAGCCTCATCGCTGGATGTTCGAGGCCTGCAGCCGGGAGCAGCTCGAGCGGTACGTGCTGCCCCTCATGAGCGGCAAGCGCAAGGAGTGCTACGCAATCACGGAGAGCGGCTCGGGCTCGGACGTCGAGTCGATCCAGACCACCGCGCAACGCTGTCCCGGCGGCTACTCGATTCGCGGGGAGAAGTGGTACGTCACGAGCGCCAATCACGCCGATTATTTCATCCTGCAGGCGCGGCTCACCGACGGACCGCACGCGGGGTCGCACTCGCTCTTCTTCATCGACAAGGATCAGCCCGGCATCGAGCTGGTGCGCACACCGGCTTTCAGTCACACCTTCAGTGATCATCATCCGATCTACCGGTTCAACGACGTCGTGGTGCCGGAGAGCCAGCGCCTCGGCGCGGAAGGCGACGGCATGCAGCACGCCCATAGCTGGTTCCGCCGCGAACGGCTGATGATCGCGGCGCGCTGCTGCGGCGCCTCCAGTCGCTTGATTGAAGAGGCGAGCGCCTTCGCCAGCACGCGCATGATCGGCGGTGAGCCGCTGGCTGAACGGCAGATGATCCAGGCGATGCTGGCGGACAGCGTGACCGAGCTCTGGGCGGCACGGCTCATCACCTACGAGGCCGCGCAGGCGCACGATCGCGGCGAAGAGCTGAGGTCCCTCCATGCGCGCTGCGCGATCGCGAAGCTCTACGCCTCGGAGGCCGCGAACCGGATTGTCGACCGCGCATTGCAGATATTCGGCGGGCGAGGCTACATGCGCGAAAACTGCGTCGAGCGATTCTTTCGGGAATTGCGCGTGGATCGGATCTGGGAGGGCGCCAGTGAAATTCAGCGTCTCATCATCGCGCGAGCGCTGCAGAAGCGCGGGCTCGAGGGGATGTAACGGGTGAAAGCGCTTGCGCTCCTCATCGCCGCAGTCGCTGCCGCGTGTGCGGTCGCTGCCGGGAGCGCAGAAGAGAAGATCCTGAACGTCTTCACGTGGCCGGACTACATCGGTCCGAACACCATTGCAGACTTCGAAAAGGAGTACGGAATCAAGGTGAACTACGACACCTACGATTCCACCGAAATGGCGGAGGCGCGGCTACTGGCCGGTCGTACGGGTTACGACGTGGTTGATCACGCCGAACGTTATTCGGCGCGCCTGATCCCGATCGGCGTCTACCGTCCGCTCAATCGCGCCAAGCTCACCAACTGGGGGAACCTCGACCCCTGGGTGCTCAACACCCTGCAGTCAGCGGATCCGGGCAATCGCTATGGCGTGCCGTATCTGTGGGGCACGACCGGATTTACCTACAACGTGAAGATGATCCGTGAGCGCATGCCGAACGCACCGGTCGACAGCGCAGACATGATCTTCAAGCCGGAGGTCGCGCGCCATTTCGCGGATTGCGGCATCTCGTTCCTCGATGAGCCCACCGACGTGATCCCGATGGCCATGATCTATCTCGGCCACGATGCCAACAGCGTTGATCCTGCCGATCTCGCGCAAGTCGAGAAGCTTCTCAAGGCGGTGCGCCCGTACATCCGCTACTTCAGCTCGGCGAAGATGCTGGTCGACTTGCCCAACGAGGAGGTCTGCATTGCGATGAGCTGGTCGGGAGACTACGCGCAGGCGATGTACCGGGCACAGGAGGTTGGCAAGCCGGTCGAGCTCGCATACACGACACCGCGCGAAGGGACGCTGGCGTGGTTCGACCTGTGGTTCATTCCGGCGGATGCGCCGCATCCCGACAACGCCCACCTGTTCCTGAATTACCTGTTGCGCCCGAAGGTGATCGCGGACATCAGCAACGAGGTCCGGTATGCGGCGCCAAACATTCCGGCCATGCCCTTCGTTGTGCCCGAGGTTCGCAATGATCCCGCGGTGTACCCGCCCGAAGAGGTGCGGCTCAGCCTGCACAAGGGCGTTCTTCACAGCCCGAAGGAGGAGCGCGCGAGGTCCCGTCTGTGGTCCCGCGTGAAGACCGGACTGTGAGCGAACCTCCATCGCCGCTGGTACAGATCCGTGAACTCTCGAAGCATTTCGATGGCGTCGTAGCGGTGGATCGAGTGTCCCTCGACATTCTTCGCAGCGAATTGTTCGCGATCCTGGGCAGCTCCGGATGCGGCAAGACCACGCTGCTCAGGATGCTGGCGGGTTTCGAGCCGCCGACTTCGGGCCGGATCCTCATCGACGGCGTCGATGTCACCGATGCGCCCCCTTACGAGCGCCCGGTCAACATGATGTTCCAGTCCTACGCACTGTTTCCGCACATGACCGTGACCCAGAACGTCGCCTACGGGCTCAAGAAGGAACGGGTTCCAGCCGCCCAGATCAAGGAGCGGGTCGGCGAGATGCTCGCGCTCGTCAAGCTCGAACCTCTCGCCGACCGCAAGCCAGACAAGCTTTCCGGTGGGCAGCAGCAGCGCGTGGCGCTCGCTCGAGCTCTGGTCAAGCGGCCCAAACTGCTGCTGCTCGATGAACCACTGGCGGCGCTCGACAAGAAGCTGCGCGAGCACACGCAGTTCGAGCTCGCCAACATCCAATACCAACTTGGCACGACCTTCGTCGTCGTCACGCACGACCAGGACGAAGCGATGACGCTTGCGAGCCGCATCGCCGTGATGGCGGAAGGGCGGATCGCGCAGGTGGGCACTCCAGGCGAGGTGTACGAGTACCCGGCCAACCGCTACGTCGCAAGCTTCGTCGGCAACATCAACCTGATCGAGGGTCGCGTAGCGAGTGCGAATGCAGGACGTTTATCGCTGCGTTGTGATGCGCTCAATGCGGATCTGGCGGTGCTGTGCGAGGAGGAGATCGGGTCCGGCGCTGCGGTCAGCGTGGCCGTGCGTCCCGAAAAGATCACGATCAGCCGCAACGCCCCGAACGGCGAGGATCGCAACGTCGTCAAGGGCATTGTCCGCGACCTCGGCTACTTCGGCGATCAATCGCTGTATCGCGTGCGGCTGCAGAGTGGAGCCGTGTTGCAGGTCAGCGCACAGAATCTGCGGCGCTCAGCAAAGCTGACCGTGGAGTGGGACGACGAAGTGTATCTGTCGTGGGAAGTCTCCAGCACGATCCTGTTGCGCTCATGAGCGAAGAATCCTCCAACACGGGCCCTCAGAGCGAGCGCTGGCTGCGCAGGACGGTGATGCTGCCGTACCTGTGGCTGCTGCTGTTCTTTCTCGCCCCGTTCTTGATCATCCTCAAGATCAGCTTCGCTGATCCGATCGTTGCACAGCCGCCGTTCACGGCGCTGCTCGAATGGGGCCGGCAGGGATTCGAAGGGATCAGGGCCACGTTCGACAACTACCTGTTCCTGTTTGAGGACGGCTACTACGCGATCATCTATCTTGCGTCGCTGAAGATGGCGGCGATCGGCACGTTGCTGTGTCTTCTGCTCGGCTATCCGATGGCGTACTTCATTGCGCGCCAGCCGCCGCGCCGCCGCCAGATTCTGCTGCTCGCGGTCATCCTGCCGTTCTGGATCTCGTTCCTGTTGCGCGTGTATGCGTGGATCGGCCTGTTGAGCAACAAGGGGATCATCAACCACTTCCTGGTGAGCGTGGGCATCATCGATCGACCGCTGCCGTTGCTCTACAACAACTTCGCCGTGTATCTCGGCATCCTCTATTCGTACCTGCCGTTCATGATTCTGCCTCTGTACGCGAATCTGGAGCGCCAGAACCTGGACCTGCTGGACGCGGCTGCGGACCTCGGCGCCAAGCGCTGGCAGGTCTTTCTCGATGTCACGCTGCCGCTGTCGAAGCCCGGCATCATCGGCGGATGCCTGCTGGTGTTCATTCCCGCCGTGGGCGAGTTCACGATCCCGGCGCTGCTCGGTGGCGCCGATACGCTGATGATCGGCCGCGTTCTGTGGGATGAATTCTTTGTGAGCCGCGACTGGCCGGTGGCGTCCGCCGTGTCCGTCGTGCTGCTGCTCTTGCTGATTGCCCCGATTCTCTGGTTCCAGCACCACCAGAATCGCGAGCAGGAGGCGGGGCGATGAAGCGTCGGTCGCTTCTGCTGCTGAGTATTGCGTGCTTTGGCTATGCGCTCTTGTACGTGCCGATCCTGTCGGTGGTGATCTACTCGTTCAATGCCTCGCGTCTCGTGACGCTCTGGGGAGGCTTCTCGACGCGCTGGTATGTAAGTCTGCTGGCGGACGATGAGTTGCTGGCCGCAGCTTTTCTGAGTCTGCGCATCGCCATCGTGAGTGCCACGCTGGCAACGGCGCTCGGCGCATTGGTTGCGCTGGCCCTGCACCGCGTGCAAAGGCTGCGGGGACGAATCCTGCTGAGCGGCATGGTCACAGCCCCCCTCGTGATGCCGGAGATCATCACCGGCTTGTCGCTGCTGTTCCTGTTCATCTCGATGGCCAATCTGATTGGCTGGCCTGCGACTCGTGGCGCGACCACCATCACGATTGCGCACATCACGTTCTCCATGGCGTACGTGGTGGTCGTGGTTCGCTCGCGGCTCGCTGCCCTGGACGAGTCGCTCGAGGAAGCGGCCATGGACCTCGGCGGCAAGCCGGTGGCCGTCTTCTTCGACATCACGGTACCCATGCTGCTGCCGGCTTTGGTCTCAGGCTGGCTGTTGTCGTTTACGTTGTCGCTCGATGACCTGGTGATCTCGAGCTTCGTTTCGGGACCCGGGGCCACGACGCTGCCGATGCTGATATTTGCAAAAGTGCGTCTCGGCGTGACCCCTGACATCAATGCAATCACGACGATTATCATTGCGCTGGTGGTCCTTGCAGTGGCGATTGCGGCCGTGATTTCCGGCCGGCGTCGCCCGGCGACGGGGTGAGAGCGATGAATGAAGGTCTAACGCAACGGAGCGAAAGCAGGGCAGCGTGCGCTGAACACCTGGAGCGGCGAGCGCTCGTTGCCGGGCGTCCTGTATCGCGATCCGACGACCTATGAGGAGGAGATCCAGCGGATCTTCTTCAAGTCCTGGCTCTATGTCGGGCACGCGAGCCAGATTCCGCAGCGCGGCGACTATTTCCTGTTCGAGATCGCAGGCGAGTCCGTGATCGTCGTGCGCGATGGCGAGGGCCAGATCAACGCGTTGCTGAACGTGTGCCGCCATCGCGGATCGCGCATCTGTGACGCAGGCGACCGGGCGTGCCTCGCGACTCGTGTGCCGCTATCACGGTTGGACCTACGGTCTCGACGGCTCGCTGCGTGCAGCAGGGCACACACCGGCAGACTTCGACAAGGCAAACCTCGGGCCTGCGCCGGCTGCACGCCAAGGTGTTCGCAGGACTGATCTTCATCAACTTCGACGCGGCGCCGGCGCCCTTCGAAGCCATCGCGAACGATCTGGCTGCGCCGCTGGCGCCGTACGCGCTGGAGCACAGCAAGGTCGCACACCGTCAGAACTATCCCATCGCCAGCAACTGGAAGCTCGCCGTCGAGAACTACTGCGAGTGCTACCACTGCGCGCCTGCGCATCCGGAATATACGGTTGGACACGGGCGCGCGATTCCCCGCAAGGAACAGGCAGCCCTCTTGCCTGAAGTGATGGCACGCGCGCCCGAGGCGGGCCTCACACAGCACGACATTCGCCACTCATGGCTCGACGCGCAGGCGCTCGGCGTTGAGTGCAGCTTCGAGCGCTATCCGCTGTTGCGCGGTCATCAGACCGGCAGCCGCGACGGCAAGCGCGTCGCACCCTTCCTTGGCACGATCAAGGCCTACGATGGAGGCGCAACCGACCTGCATCTGGGTCCGATGACTTTCGGCCTCGCCTATTGTGATCACGTCGTTCTCTACCGCTTCACGCCGCGCGGACTGCGCAACACGGATTGCGAGATCACCTGGCTCGTGAACGAAACGGCGGTCGAAGGCAAGGACTACGATCGCGCCGAACTGACCTGGCTGTGGGACGTCACGACCATTGCGGACAAGGAAATCATCGAGCGCAACCAGTTGGGTGTGGACTCGCGCTTTTACGAGCCCGGGCCCCTGTCGCCGATGGAGGATTTCACGCTGCGGTTCCTGCAGTGGTACGTCGCAACGATGCGTGGCGCGAATAGCGGGGCGGCCAGATAAGACAGAACCGCTTCGATCGGCAATTGCGGCCGAGGCGATCGATGGTTACTCTCGATTGACACTGGGGGGTGAGTCATGACAGGCCCGAACAAGAAATCTCCAGGCATGGGATCGCAGGAGCTGACCGCCGCGATCTCAGCCATCCTGGCAGTGACGGGGACAGCATCGGCTCAAGAGCAACCGTCATCCGGCGCCACACTGGAGGAGGTCATCGTGACCGCCACCAAGCGTGAGGAGCGCTTGCAGGACGTACCCGAATCGATCACCGCAATCGACTCGGACGCGATCCTGAAGCGTGGCCTGTTCCAGATGGACGACTATGCGCGCCTGGTTCCGGGTCTGTCGATCAGCGATCGCGAGCCAGGGGGCACAACCATCGTTTTCCGAGGCGTCGCCACGTCCGGTCTGCAGTTCGGCTCCGTTTCCTCCTCGGCGCTCTATCTCGACGAACAGCCGATCACGCAGAGCGGCCGCAATCCGGATCCACGACTGATCGACGTCGAGCGAGTCGAAGCCCTGCGCGGGCCGCAGGGTACGCTTTACGGCGCGAGCTCTCAGTCCGGGACGCTGCGGATCATCACCAACAAGCCGGATCCGACCAGGCTTGAGACCTGGTTCGACGCGCAAATGTCGAACGCTCAGCGACGGAGGCACGGGCTACGATCTCAGCGCCATGATCAACGTGCCGCTGGTCGCGGATCGACTCGCGCTGCGCCTGGTGGGCTTCACAGCCGAAGACGCCGGCTTCATCGACAACGTGTTGAGCGACAGCCAGGGCGGCACCTTCGACAACGAGAACGTACTTAAGAAGGACGTCAATACGACCACGACTACTGGTGGGCGAGCGGCGCTCGGTCTGAATGTGACCGATAACGTACAGGCCACGCTGTCGGCGGTATTCCAGGACCTTCACGCGGATGGGCATGGGGATGTCAATCAGGCGCAGGCGACCTGCACCAGGTCCGCTTCGAGAATGAAAACCTGGATGACCACTGGTACCAGCTCGCGCTGACGCTCGATGCGTCCCTGCCATTCGGCCAGGCGGTGGTTGCGGCCTCCTATTTCAATCGCAAGCTTCGCTACGAGGCGGACGCCACGGACTATGAGTTCCAGTTCAATCAGAGCTTCATCAACTGCGTTCCTTCACCGACCGCGCCCTGTTCCCCCTCCTACGATTTTGGCGGCGACCCCAGGGGCTTCGCGATCAACCGCGAGGACACCGAGATCACGACCCTGGAGGCGCGCTTGTCTTCAAAGACGGGCTCGGAGAGCCGCTGGGCATGGCTGGTGGGGGCTTTCTACAGTGATGAGAAGGGCAAGACCGCATTCGACAGTTTCGTGCGTGGCTACGAGAACACGCCGTCATTCGCGTACTTCAACTACTACGAGACTCGCTTGACGGGCAACACGCTCGATCCAACCCAGACCTGGTTCCTGGGCCGCTACGACACCGACCTCGAGCAGGTGGCGGTGTTCGGGGAGCTGAGCTTCGATGTGACCGAGAACTTCACGATTACGGCCGGCGGGCGCTGGTTCGACTACGACCGCAAATTTGCACAGATCCAGGAGCAACCGGAAGGCTTCACCGGCGCATCGCGCCTCGACAACACCGAAAAGACCAGCGAAAGCGGCACGGTCCTGAAACTGAACGCTACCTATCGATTTGATCGCGACCGGCTCGTCTACGCCACCTATTCGGAGGGCTTTCGCGTCGGCGGCGCGAACCCGCTGAAGGGGAACACGGTGTTGCCGAGATTCTATGACTCCGACGAACTGAAGAACTACGAGATCGGCGCGAAAACCGAGTGGCTGGAGCACCGTCTGCGATTCAACATCTCCGCCTACTACATGAAATGGGACAACTTCGCGGTGCAGATCGAGGATCCGCAACCGAACGTTTTCCAGCTGGGCTACGTCAACCTGGCGAGTGCCGAGATCAAGGGCTTCGAGGCGGAGTTCGCTGCAACGCTCAGCCAGCACTGGCTGCTCGACGGTTCGCTTGCGTACAACAACGCGGAGACTTCGGAGGCATCGTCGTTTTCGACCACGGATGAGAATGGCGAAACGTTCGAATTTGGAGTGACGAAAGGTGCGCGCCTGCCACTGTCACCGGACTGGAGCGCGTCGCTCGGCATCGAGTTCCGTCCCGGCGGACTCATCTTCAATGCGCAGCCCTATCTGCGCTTCGACTATTCGTATGTCGGCGATTCGGTCAACTCGCTCGAAGGCATCGAGTCGGTCGTTCTCGACACCCCGGTCGATACGCAGAAGGCCTACCAGATCGGCGATCTGCGCTTCGGGCTGGACGGGGATCACTGGAGCGGCTCGATCTTCATCGACAATGTCTGGGACGAGCGCGCGGATTTGTTCCTGAGCAACCGCTGGGGCGTGCAACGGCAAGCAATCAATCCGCCGCGTACCCTGGGCGTGCAGGTTCGGTATACGTTCTGATCGTGCCCTGACCATTCTCGTCGCAACTTCGGTCGTGCGCGGCAGCCGCCAGGGCGAGAGCCATGGTGGCGTGTACCTGATCGATTTCGACGCTGACCGTGCAGTCCAGGTACTCGACTGGAACACGATGGACATCGACTGGCAGGGGCGCGGCTGGGATCGCGGTCTGCGCGGCATCGCGTTTGATGGCGAGGTCGTCTTCATTGCAGCGAGCGATGAGTTGTTCGCCTACACGCCAGACTTCAAGCTGCTTGGATCGTGGCGCAACCGCTATCTCAAGCACTGCCACGAGATCCATCGCCACGAGCGGACACTCTTTCTGACCTCGACCGGGTTCGATTCCATCCTCGGCTTCGACCTGGACCGCAAGGGTTTCGTCTGGGGGCTCAACATCGCTGCGGAGGGCGATGTGTTCGCCGGAAAGCCATTCGATCCTGAGTTTGGCGACGGTCCAGAGGCTTCGAATGCGCTGCATCTGAACAATGTTCATTGCGAGCGCGGTGGCATGTATATCAGCGGCCTGCGGACGGGCGGAGTGCTGCTATTCAACGGCCGGGAACTGCGCCGCTGGGCCCAGCTGCCCATCGGCGTGCACAACGCACGCCCGTTTCGCGATGGTGTGCTTTTCAACGACACCGAAGCCGATGTCGTGAGGTACGTGTCGCGCGACAGTGAGCGTGTATTTCCCGTGCCGCGCTTTCCGGAGGAAAGCCTCACTCATCGTCGACCCCGAGGACTCGAGGCTGGCGCGACAGGCGTTCGCACGCGGCCTGTGCGTGATCGACGCAGAGACCATCGCCTGCGGTTCGTCGCCCTCGACGGTTACGCTGCGCCGACCTGAAGCCCGGCGGCAAGGCTCGTAGCGCAACCCTTACGCACGACGTCCGCAACGCAATTCACGGCCTGGAGGTCTGGCCCTTTGGCTGGAACCCGCCGACCGACCGCAAGGCCTGAGGGCTGCAGGAAGATTTGCCCGGGTCGCTCGCCCGCCTATAGGCTTCATCACATGGACATCGGTGTAGCGCTGCGTTCCTTCGGCAAGGTGGACTCAGAGGCGCTGGCCGCCCAGATTCTCGCTGCCGACGAAGCGGTCTGGAACGAATACGTCGAGCGGCAAAAGAGCTATGAGGTTCACGAGCAGACCCGTTCGATCGTGCTCCTGTTCGCCGAGATCTCAAACTGGCCCGCTGTCGATGTCAGCAAGCAGCCAGGATGGGATCGCTTTGCCGGAACCGCCGTGCCGCTCATGCACCAGATCATTCGCAACTGGTATCCGCCCGGCGGCACGATCATTCGCGCCATGGCGGCCCGGTTATTCGCAGGTGGAAAGATACTCCCGCATCGCGACTCGCATCCGTCGTTCGGCGCGGGTCATCGGATTCATGTGCCAATCGCGACCAACCCGCGCGTGCGCTTCATGATCGACGGCCGACCCGCCCGGCTGGAAGTCGGCCACGCCTACGAGATCAACAATCAGAAAACCCACAGCGTCATGAACAAGGGCGACACGGATCGCATCCACTTCATCTTCGACTACGTGCCCCCGACCAGTCCTGCCGGTACTGCGGCGCCTCAGGCGCGATCAGACGATTCGTAACGCCGATAGCGGTCGCGAATGGGCTCGATGACCGTGATCAGCTCATCGAGATGCTGCGCGTAGTTTCGCCAGTGGCCTATCGACCGATCGTAGATCGGCTGGCGCACCTGCTCCGCGCTGGGCGTGCGTACTGGCCGATCGCTCTCGTAGAACCGCAGACACGCGTCCTCCCACGCCAGCCCACAGAAGTCCAGTAGCCGGCGCACCTGCGCCTCGAAGTCGGTCACCACCTGCTCGTACTGCACGGTCAGCACGCGGCCGGGGAGCACTTCGGCCCAGTGATCCATCATCCGCTGATACTGCAGGTAGTACTCGCCGATCTCGGTGAGGTCGTAGGTGAAGTTCTGCCCTTTGGCAAACAGCTGTCGATAGCAGCTGACGCAGGCATCGAGCGGGTGGCGGCGCGCGTCGATGATCCTGGCGTTCGGCAGGATCATCGACAGGAAACCAATGTTGGGGAAGTTGTTCGGCATCTTGTCGATGAACCGCGGCGCGCCCGAGCGGCGATGCAGCTGCGCGTAAGCGAGGTAGTCCTTGCCCAGCGACTCGAAGTTCTGCGGCTCGAGCTCGCGCACCGCTTCCGGATAGTTGATGCCGTCGGCCCGGTTGCGGTTGAGCCAGGTGGCGACCCTGCCCAGGTACGGAAGCTCGCTCGTGCCCTCGACCTGGCTATGACTTGCGAGGATCTGCTCGAGCAGCGTCGACCCCGAGCGCGGCAGACCCAGGATAAAGATGGGCGCGGGATCCGGATGGCCGACGCCGCGTTGAGCTTGCAGGAAATCCGCTGAAAACACCTTCACCAGACGATCGTTGGTCACTTCGGTGAGCACGGGATCGTAGGCGACCTCCGCGCGCTGCTTCGTGTTGCCGGTGCTGTAGAAATGCCATGCACGCTCGAAATCGCTGCGATCCTCATACGCCTTGCCCAGCGCGAACAGAAAGTTCACCTCCGACTGTGCCGTGAGCCCGCTGCCGCCAACGCGACGTTCCATTTCGGCGACGGTTGCAGCATCGAAGCGGTAGGTCTTGAGGTTCGCGAGACTCCAGTAGGTCTCCCCCAGATCGGGACGCTGTCGAATGCATTCGTTGTAGGAGGCGACGGCCTCCTCATAGCGACCGATGGCCTTGAGCAAGTGACCGAGTCCAATCAGCGCACCGATGTGTCCGGGACGCAGTTGGAGGCACCGCCGATACGCGTCGATGGCTTCGTGCGTGAATGCCGCCGGAGCCAGCGTGGACGCGCGCAGGAAGTGGGCCTGCGGACTGGCGGCATCGAGGGTGAGGGCCCGGTCGAAACACTCGAGGGCCTCAGCGTATCGGTCCTGCTCCTTGAGCAGCCGGCCAAGATCGAGAATCGCCGCCAGGAAATCAGGGGCAAGCGAAATCGCTTTCTGTAGCAGCGATTCCGCCTCCACGGCGCGTCCAGCCTGCGCGGCGATCAGCCCGAGGAGTCGGATCGCGTCGACGTTGTGCGGGTCATGACGAAGAATTCGGCGGTACAGATGCTCGGCTTCATCGAGCCGGCCTTCCTTCTGATGTTCCGCGGCGAGCGCCATCATGCGCCGCTCCGGCGACAGCTCGAAGCAGCGCTCAAACGCCTGGTCAGCGTCAGCGCCTCGCCCGAGCATGGCCAGTGCCTTGCCGAGCGCGAACCACGCTCTTTCGAGCTTCGGGTCCAGATGCGTGGCTCGTTCCAGGTGCGGCAGGGCCTCGGCGGCGCGATTCTGCTGCACGAGCAGATAGCCAAGGTCTTCGTGCGGCTTTGCAAACGTCGGGGCGTCGGCAATCGCCTTGAGCAGCAACTCTTCGGCGTCCGCCGATTGATTCAGCTTGATCAGCAAGGCACCGAGGAGCGCGCGCATGTTGACGTCGCGCGGGTAGATTTCGAGCGCCTGTCGGCAGCGGGCCTCGGCTGTGGCGAGATCCCCTGAGTTGATGAGCGCGATCGCCTCGTCGAAGACCGCTTTCGGCGCGATCAGAGAACGCATGGCGGGATCAGGGCAGGGCGCGCAGCGGTTGCCGCGCCTGATCAAGGGAGCGGCCGATCTTGTCGGCCATCTCGTCAATCTCCGCATGCGTGATGACGAGCGGCGGGCACATGACGATGGTGTCGCGAATGGCTCGCACCATCAGCCCGTTCTCGATACAGAGGTCACGCACGATGGGTCCCGCTGTTCCTTCCTTGTCTCCGAAACGAGCATTCGTGCCCTTCTCGCGCACGATCTCTATGCCGCCAATCAGGCCCAGGGAGCGCGCCTCGCCGACGAGTTCGTGGGCGCCGAGGCGCGCCAGTGCCGCGGCGAAATAGGGACCTGCATCCGTGGCAACGCGCTGCACCAGGCCCTCGCGCTCGATGATCTCGATGTTCTTGAGAGCGACCGCGGCTGCTGTGGGATGGCCCGAATAGGTGAAGCCATGTGCAAACTCGTCATTCTTTTCTTTCAGCGCATTTACGATGCGAGCTTGCACCGCGGTCGCTGAGATCGGCGCATAGCCGGAAGACAGACCCTTCGCCATGGTCACGATGTCGGGCGTCACCTCGTAGTGTTGATGGCCGAACCATCGCCCAAGGCGTCCAAAACCGCAGATCACTTCGTCGCAGACCAACAGGATGCCGTGACGGCGACAGATCGCCTCGACCCGAGGCCAGTAGCCGGGCGGCGGAATGATGACGCCGCCTGCTCCCTGGACGGGCTCGCCGATGAAAGCCGCCACGTTTTCCGGACCGACTGCGAGGATGCGCTCCTCGATCGCGTTTGCCGCGCGCTCTGCGAAGGCCTGCGGGCTCTCACCAAAGCCCTCGCCGAACCAGTACGGCTGCATGACATGCTCGATGCCGGGAATGGGAAGGTCGCCCTGCACATGCATGTGTTTCATGCCGCCGAGACTGGCCGCGGCCACGGTGGAACCGTGATACGCGTTCCAGCGGCTGATGAAAATCTTGCGCCGTGGCTGTCCCACCGACGCCCAGTAATGGCGCACGAGACGCAGAGCAGTGTCATTCGCCTCTGAGCCTGAATTGCTGAAGAAGAAATGCGTCAGCTCGCCGCCGGTGAGCTTCGCCAGCTGCGTCGCCAGCAGTACGACAGGAGTCGTCGCCGTCCTGAAGAAAGTATTGTAGAAAGGCAGCTCGAGCATCTGATCGTACGCGGCGCGCGCCAGCTCCTCGCGTCCATAGCCAACGTTCACGCACCACAGACCCGCCATGCCGTCGAGCAGCTCGCGCCCGTCGGCATCGTAGATGCGACTACCCTTGGCGCGGACGATGATGCGGCTGCCACCGAGCTGCTCCATGAGCCGGTAGTTCTGTTGCGCCGGAAGATGGTGGGCGAGATCGAGGCGCCGCAGAGTCTTGTGATCAGTGGTCGGAGTTGTCATTGGCCTGCTCATGAGTGTCGCTGGGACCGATCAGCTGGGCCCCATCGTTGAAGGTGTAGACGACCTTGGTGGCAAGGACGTCGGCGCTCGAGCTCGAAGCATCGAGGCTTCGATCGAGCACAATGATATTCGCAGCCTTTCCAGGCTCCAATGAGCCCACCTCCGCCTCACGCTCCAGCATGCGTGCGGCGTTGATCGTGTACGCGGTATACATCTCGCGCAGTGTCAGTTCTTCGCCTTTGCCAAGCACACCGCGTTGCGGCTCCGCGGGATTGGTCCGCGACATCGCTATCGCGATCGCCTCGAAGGGATTGTAAGTGGAAACGTCCCAGTCGCTTCCACCCGCGACCCTCGCGCCAGCCGCCCACAGCGTGCGTTCGGGGTACAGTCTCGCCTGGCGTTCGGGACCGATGTAGGGGAGCACGGCTTCGACGGAGTAGTTGTCCGGCCGTGCCCACTGCAGTTGGAGCGAGGCGGTGACGTCGAGCGCGCGAAACCGGGGAATGTCCGCCGGATCCACAAGCTCGAGATGCGCGAAGCTGTACGAGCGCTTGCTGCCCTGCGCACGGGCGGCAGCGAATGCGTCCAAACCGACACGCGCCGCGCGGTCGCCGATCGCGTGAATGTGGATGCCGAACCCTTCAGCGTCGGCGCGCCGCACGAAGTCAATGAGAGGCCCCGTCTCATAATAGAGTGGGCCGAGGTTCTTGCCGGGTTTGCCATTCGCCTCGAGATAGGGCTCAAGCACGGCGGCGGTTTGCGACGGAGACTCCATGACGCCGTCCTCAAAGAGCTTGATGACTCCAGCGCGCAGCTGTGGCTGCGACTCCGCGAGCTTGCGCAAATCCTTGAGGCGTGAGAACTCGTCGTCGCTCGTGACTCCGTTGCTCCCGAGCGCGAACGTGACTCGTGCGGGCAGCTGGTTCTTGCGGGCGAGGCTGACGTAGGTGTCAACGGTCTCAGCGTCCGTATTGGCTTCCATAAACGTAGTGATCCCCGACGCGGCGAGGTCGTGCAGCGCCTTCACCAACACGCGCTCGCGTTGCTCCGGAGTGGGTTTGTCAAGGTGGTCCGTGACAAGATCAACGGCTTCGTCGACCAGAAACCCCGTCGGCATGCCGTTTCGATCGCGACCGATGCGTCCGCCCGCGGGATCTGCCGTCTCGCGCCCGATTCCGACACGATTGAGCGCCATGGTGTTGGCCCAGCCGTTGTGACCGTCAGCGCCCCACAGCAGGAGTGGCCGGCCCGGGACGATGGCATCGATTGACTTGCGATCAGCCCTGAATCCCGCGCCGTTCAGACCTTGCACGACGACCCAGCCTGCCCCCGGAGTGCGTTCGGCACACTGGCGAACGAGCGGCACAACTTGAGGCAGAGTGAGTGGCTTGTCGCCCAAAGTGCAGTAGTCGAGCGCGAGCGCGCCGTCCATGAGGTGAATGTGCGTGTCGATCAGGCCTGGCAGCACCGTGACGCCCTTGACTCGCAGCACCCGCGTGGTCTTGCCGATCCAGCCCTGCGCACCCGCATCGTCACCGATGTACGCAATCTTGCCGGAGCGAACCGCCAGCGCGGATGCATCGGGCTGCGCAGAATTCATGGTGACAACGGCTGCATCGAGGATGACGAGGTCAGCGACCTCCGCCTGAGGTTTGCGCGCGCAGGCTGATACGAGAAGCACAGCCACCAGCATGCAGATCCTGACGATCATTGTTCGCTCTCTCCGCAGGAAATCCGGGCTACTAGTCTTCGTCACGCTATCGGGTGACGTCTATCACGATACGGCCGCGGACGCCGCCGCTGAGGATGAGATCGGCCAGCTGAGGAAGTTTCGACATGGGCTCTTCAGTGGTGATGTTCGCAAGGCGCTCTGGCTCGAGATCTCTTGCGAGGCGCGCCCAGGCCGCTTGACGGGCGGTTTGCGGAGCCATCACCGAATCCACGCCCAACAATGCGATGCCGCGCAGGATATGCGGTAGCACGGTGGCTTTCGGCATGCTGGCGCCGCCGGCGAGGCCGCAGGCGGCTACCGCGCCGCCATACAGCGTCTGTGCCAGAACATTGACGAGGGCGAGTCCGCCGACTGTATCGATACCCGCGCCCCAGCGCTCCTTCTGCAGCGGGCCGCCCTCGGCCAGCAATTCTTCCCTACTGACGAAGGCTGTGGCACCGAGCTTCGTCAGGTAGTCGTGCGTCGTGGGACGCCCAGTCGAGGCCGTGACCGAATAGCCGCGCGCCGACGCGAGGGCAACTGCAATCGAACCGACGCCGCCTGCCGCGCCCGTCACCAGCACGGGCCCGTTGCGGACGCCCCAACGTTCGATCGCATCAACGCACAAAGCAGCCGTGTATCCAGCGGTCCCGATGGCCATCGCTTGCTTGGTCGAAAAGCAATCCGGAATCCGAACGAGCCACTCCCCCTTGACTCGTTGATAGCGCGTGTAGCCACCGGATTGCGTTTCGGACAGACCCCAGCCGTTGACTGCTACTCGCTCACCCGGCTTGAACTCCGGGTTCCGGCTCTCGACTACCCTACCCGCCAGATCGATGCCTGCGATCAGTGGCGGTTTACGCACGATCTTCTGCTTGCCGGAGATCGCGAGTCCGTCCTTATAGTTCAGGGTCGAAAACTCGACTTCGACCAGAACATCGTGTGCGGGAAGGTCATCAAGAGTGAGTGATTTGAAGGTGGCCTTGGGCTTGCCGTCAATTTCTTCGATGACAAGGGCCTGAAAGGTTTCAGCCATTGGCTGCTCCATTTGCGCAGTGAGGAGGCCGCGTTCTCAGTTCGAATACCGCTCGGCCCTCGTAAGGATACAACAGGCTCCGCGAGCGCGGATTCAGTGCAGGGGGCGGGTGTACGTGAGCATCAAGCCACCATTCACTGGCACAACCATGAATGCCGAGCGGGGCGCGCGTGCCTCACCGCGGTGCATCGTGAAATGCGCGGTTGCAATTCCCAATGCAGCCCCGGCAACGGTGTCTGACAACCAGTGGACGTTGTCATGGATTCGAGCGTAGGCAGTGGCGCTCGCAAGGCCGTACCCGAGCGCTCGTCGCAGCCAGCGGTACTCGTCACCGCCGGATTCGGCGAGCACCGTGCCGATGGCAAAGGTCGCACTGACGTGCAGGGATGGAAATGAGTCACCGCCCTGGAACCATTCATCGACCTGGGTGGTCTCGTTGGGCCTCTTGCGCCCCGACGCGAATTTTAGAAGCGTGGTGCTGATGGCACTGAATCCGGCCGCTTCCAGCATCTCCCGCCCCTCTTCATAACCATCCCGATCGTCAAAGAGTGCGGCAAAGGCCCACGTGCCGACGACCATTGCTGCCGCGGGAGCGGCATCGCGCAGGCTGTTAGGGTCGCTCCCATCGAGCGTCGCATTCGAACCGCTCGCAAAGTGTGCCCGCACATTGTCGTCATATTCGTGCGCCACGCCGATGGCCACTATCGTTTCGCCAAAGTACAGCCAATCATTCTTGTCCCATCGAGCGGGCGCTGTGAAATACAGCTTGGTGTCCTCCAGCAGCGCGTGGCCATTCAATGGCCTGGCAGCACACTGCTGAGACAGCCAGAAACTGGCAATCAGCAATGCGTATGTGAGAGGGAGGGGTATGCGCGACGGCAGAATACTTTTGCCTAGAGTCTAGCCGGTGGTAACGTTGTTTCGGGAGAGAGCGTTTTTCGCTCACGAGTTCCATCGACCATCGGGGATTAGACGTGCGAGCCTCCAAAAATCAATCGCTCATCGCACGAATTCGGTTCGCATGCTCAGGATTCGCACAGGGCCTGCGTGCTGAGCAGAGCCTGCGCTTGCACGTATTGGCATTCGCGTTGGTGTTGGTCGCGCTGAGCGTATTTCGCCCCGAACCCGCATGGTGGGCGCTCGTCATTCTTGCAAGCGCGGGAGTCATTTCCGCTGAACTATTCAACACCGCGATAGAGCGTCTTGCGGACCGTCTGCATCCGGAGGCCCATCCCGCCATCGGCATGGTCAAGGACTGCGCCGCCGCTGCGGTTCTGATCGCCGCACTGGCGGCGCTGGCAGTTGCGGCGGCTCTCCTCGTACACCTGATCGCACGTGGTCAATGACGTGCAAATCCGATTGCCGTACTCGTCCGGCAACACTTCAACTGGGAGGCAAGCAAATGGAACCGAATCCCCACATCCTGAAGCATCACCACATCACTCTGAATGTCGGCACCGCTCAGGACGATTACGACTTTCACACCAAAGTGCTCGGATTGAAGAGCGTGAAGAAGACGGCGCTCTATGACGGAGACGAGCCGATCTATCACCTCTACTATGGCAATGATCTCGGCGACGAAAGTACCCTGATCACCTGCTTTCCGATGCGTCAGTCCGGTCGCAAGGCGCGCCCCGGTACGGGCCAGATCAAGACGCTTGCCCTGTCCGTACCGCGATCGTCGCTCAAGTTTTGGCAAGAGCACCTCAAAAAGCACGGCATCAACACACTCGATGACGAGCGATTTGGCGAGCGGATGCTTCGATTCAAGCACCCCTGCGGAATCGAATATGCCTTTGTCGGCATCGACGATGACAGTCGAAAGCCCTACTCGAACGGCGTAGTTCCCTCGGAGTGTGGCATTCGGGGCACGCACGGCATCACGGTGTCGGTGCGTGACTCGGAAAACTCCGAAGAATTCATTCAGGACGGTTGGAGCGGTAAAAATCGACGCATCGATGGCACAAC
This sequence comes from uncultured Gammaproteobacteria bacterium, assembly GCA_963705495.1. Classification (GTDB taxonomy): domain Bacteria; phylum Pseudomonadota; class Gammaproteobacteria; order Steroidobacterales; family Steroidobacteraceae; genus DATBVX01. The sequence continues at coordinate 62,397 of CAVPJQ010000020.1, forward strand.
GATTCGCTATGAAGTCGGAACAGGCGGCACGGGCACGATCGTTGATTTCCTGAAGGAGCCGACTGTTCCCCAGGGTTCGTGGGCCTATGGCGAGGGTACGGTTCATCACTGCGCCTTCAAAGTCGCAACGCTCGACATCCAGAGCAACGTCAAGTTTCGACTGGAAGGCCTGGGATACACCGATACATCGGATCGGAAGGATCGTGGATACTTCGACTCGATCTACGTACGCACGCCCGCTGGCGCGCTGTTCGAAGCTTGCGTCTCCAAGGCCGAGGGATTTCTTGTCGACGAGTGCTACGAGGATCTCGGCAAGAGCCTGCAGATTCCGCCCCCGTTCCGCGACCGCGAGAAAAGTATTGCTTCGTACCTTGAGCCGCTCAAGTACTAGGGCAGTAACCTCATCGAATGCACGCGAGCGCAGAACAAGGCACCCTCAAGTTTTCAATCGCTTTGACGGTATTGCTGGGCGTGCTCGGTGTCGCAAGCGGACTCGTAACTAGCTCGCAAGCCATCATCTTCGATGGCATGTACAGCTTCGTCGACGTTGTGCCAACGGTCGTGTCGCTGCTCGTGGTGAAACTGATCGCTCGAGGAACAAGTCAGCGCTTCCAGTTTGGATACTGGCATCTTGAACCCCTGGTGGCCGTGCTCCGCGACAGCATTCTGGTGGTGGCCTGCATCTACGCCGCGATCGATGCTGTGAAGACGCTGACCAGCGGCGGTCACGATGTGGAGTATGGGCGAGCCGCGTTGTGGGCGGGCATTCTCTGCGTCATCGGTTTTGCGATGACGCTGTTTCTGAGCCGGCGCGCCAAGGCACTTCAGTCCCCGATGCTCAAACTCGATGCACGGAGCTGGGTGGTGAGCGCATTCCTCAGCCTGGCGCTCTTGATCGGCTTTGCCATAGCCACGGCGCTTGCAGATACGCCATTGCAAGGCTGGATCCCGTACCTGGATGCAATTGCGCTCCTCAGCATGGCGCTCATCATGTTGCCCATGCCGCTGATTGGTTTGTGGCGCTCAATGAGCGACGTACTCCAGGTGGCCCCGGATGAGCTCGACACCCAAGTTCACGCCGTCATGGCCAGTGTCGTGAAGGAACGCCAATTTCTCGACTATTCGAGCTACATCGCGAAGGCGGGTCGCGGGAGATTCGTCGAGATTCACGTACTGGTATCTCCGGAATCTCGAATCGATACCGCAACGGCAGATGCGATCCGGCGCGACGTTTCAGATCGCCTCGGTGCCGCCACGCCGACCTTTTGGCTCACGATCGATTTCACCGCCGACCGAAGATGGCTGTGAGGCTGTATGTTCGGGGTGAGGCGAATTCGCGAGTCAATGCAGACCCATGGCGGATCTTGGTTTGGCCCTAAAGTCTTGATCTTGAAGGGCAGGTGGCTGTCTGCTTTCAGCCCCTACTGAGCCCGCACGCCCGACACTCACGCGATCTCTGGCGGCAGGTAGCGCAGGCGCTCGATGCGATCGGGGGACGCTTGCCGGGCGATTCCGGCTCGCCGGCCCGCATTTGCCCTTTGACGGCGGCGATGCGGGGAGCTGGAACTCGATCGACTGACTGCCCCGCAGAAAAGGGTCCTGAGATCATTCACGCGCGTTCGCCGATAGATCGCTCCGTCGTCAGGAGTCCGTACGTAGCGGTCGAAGAACTCGTTGCTCAGTGAAGGCGTTCATTCGCTCGTCGACACCACCAGCGAACTGTTGCTGCTGTATGGGATGAGGCGGGCTGCTCGGCCTGCCGAATTGAACCACCCGTTGTCCTGCCTGGACGCGCCCCGATGAGCTTGTCGGCAGCACGCGCGGATGTCCCCGTGATCATTACCCGCGTGTCTACGGCAGGCACTGAAACGAGAAGTTCGCTTCACCCCCGAGACGTTGTTGTGTTTTATATATGCAAGGTGTATTTATAGACAAAACAAAGTATCGTTTTGGTTATGTGACGTGGCGGTCGGTGACACCGCCTTGTCGGGACGCGAACCAGAAATCTTTGGGTGTACGCCCTTTGGTACACCCGCACTTGGAGGGGGATATGCACAAGTCGGCACTCGCGGGGTTAATCAATAGCGCTCTGGTGATAGCAGGACTGCTGTGGAGTGCGATGTCAGCCCACGCGCAAGGAGCGGCAGCAAGTGAGGCAGTAATAGAAAAGGTCGAGGTGACCGGCATTCGCTACAGCTTGGCGGAATCCGTCGGGGCCAAACGCGCTGCGGACATCATCAGCGATTCGATCATGGCTGAAGATATCGGCAAGTTCCCGCAGCAGAATATGGCGGAATCGCTCCAACGTATCACCGGCGTCCAGATAACGCGGAGCAAGGGCGAGGGACAGTTGGTGAGCGTGCGCGGGCTCGATCCGAAATTCACCCAATTGCTGTACAACGGCCGATACCTGCCTGCGGCAAGCGGCTCACGGAATTTCGACTTCACCATTCTTAGCGCGGACTTTGTTAACGCGTTGGAGGTTGCGAAGACGCCTACCGCTGATTCCCTCGATGGCGGTATCGCGGCGACGATTGATGTCAAGACGGCGCAGCCCCTGGACCTCGGAGGTCGCCGAGCAGTCGTAAACGCTGAAGCTATCCACGAAAGCAATCCGGACTCTGTCCAGCCCCATCTTTCGGCGTTTTTCTCTGACACCTTTTCGGAGGATCGGGTCGGCCTTGCACTTGGCGTTGACTACAGCAAGCGCGACCTGCAGGTGGAGAGATTCGAGGCCTTCGGTTTCGAAAATGGCGTCGAAGCGAACCGAGTGCCGCAACTGGACTACAACGTCGACGGTGACTTCAACGATACGTTCCGGTTCAACCACGCGTCGAACTACGGCATGGACCTGGGAGACCGGGAGCGCAAGAGCGTGATGGCTTCGCTTCAGTTTCGTCCAAATGAGGCGTTCGAAGGGCGCGCGGACATTCTGTACTCGGAGTTCGATACTGACGCGCTGTTCCCGGTGAACTCGCATCGCTTCACGAACAATCTCGGGCCGGTCGTCGGCAGCATCCAGGATGGAAACGGCGCCCTGATTTCCCTGGACTCTGATGGCGTCGATCATCGCAACAACGCAAGAACTGGTCAGGAAGAAGATGAGCTGAGGGCGTGGGGTTTGGGCGGTACCTATGCCGTGGGCGATTGGACGCTTGATGGCGAGCTGTCCTATGGCAAGTCGAAGCGCAAGATCTCCTCGCTATCGCTCGAAGTTATCGGGCGAGCCCGCGTTTCCTACGATTTCACCAATGACCCTGCGGGGATACCCGACCTTACGTATCAGCGTGGCTTTGACCAGTTCGATGCGAACGACTATCGCGCTATCGGCTTCAACGGTCCGCTCGATGAGCCAACCGAAGATGAAACCCGCGATGTGCGGTTCGACGTCAAGTACAGCATGCACGGGTGGATGGAGACTCTCGGATTCGGTGCAAGCTGGGGCAAGCGTGAGCATTCGACGGACAGCAACTTCATTCAGGTTGGGGCGCAGGATCTCGCGACGTTGTTAGGGGTTGCCTTCGACCCGACCATCGAGGGCGGAAGTTTCAACGGTGCGCCGTGGATGCGTGAATTCGGCGATTCCGGCTATTTGTCTGGCTATGACGGCGGATCATCGTTCCCGAAGACCTGGTTGTCTGCCGATCCAAACGCTCTGCTCGCGGACATCCCGCTCTCCGAACTCGCCCAGATGTTTCCTCCGGTGCAGTTTCCGACAGCTGTTTCGAACGTTCAGGAGGACGTGGGTGCCGCATATATCCGCGGCGATTTCAAGCTTGCCGACGGGCGTGTGTCCGGGAACATTGGATTGCGTTACGTCCGGACTGACCAAAAGACCTTTGGCTTCGTCCCGGACTTCAGCCAGATCATCTTTGACCAGGGTGGCGCGGTGACCTTTGTACCGGAAGCTGCACCAACGACAATTGACCGCAGTTACAACAACTGGCTACCCAGTTTGAATCTACGTTTTGGGCTTACGGAAGACTTGATCGCACGCTTCGGGGCGGCGCGCGTCCTCTCCCGTCCGGATCTGGGCGTAATTACGCCGACGACGGTCGTCAACGCCAATGTCCGCACGATCACCTCCGGCAACCCCAACGTCGATCCGTACCTGGCGGATCAATTCGATGTTTCGCTGGAATGGTATCTAAATCAGGAGAGCTTGCTGTCACTCGCGTTCTTCTATAAGGACGTGAAGAATTTCATTGTTTCGACCAGCAGCCTCGAGACTCACACGGTGCAACTGGCGAACGGCGGTGGCACGGTGGATATAGAGTTCACTCATTTCCAACCTGACAACGGTGCGAACACGACGCTCAAAGGTGTCGAAGTCAGCTATCAGCAGCCCTTCACATTCCTGCCCGCGCCTTTTGATGGCTTCGGCGTCCTACTCAACTATACGTACATTGACGCTGGCGAAATTTCGGTGGTGGCCGGCGGCCCGTCGCTGCCATTGCCCGGGGTGTCGAAGAATAGCTACAACGCAATCGCGTACTACGAGAAGCCGCGCTTCGGTATGTACCTCGCCTATAACTACAGAGATGACTTCGTCTACGATCAGAGTAGCTATTTCGGCGATGGCGAGTTTGGAGACGACTATGCACAGCTCGATTTATCCGCGCGCTTCAACTTCACTGACAAGTTCGCATGTGACACTGGGGGTAACCAACCTCACCGACGAACCCCTGATACGCACGGACAATCTCGGCTATAACCGAGGCTACGAGCTGAACGGACGCCGGACCACCCTGGCGCTGCGCTACGAATTCTAGTGAGCCTCATTGGTGTCAAGGTTGACTCACATCGAGGAGATACGGGTTGCGTCTTGACGTGCCTGAAGGACAAATCGCGCGTGGCATGGAAAACACTGCTGCTGGGGGCCGCATGTCTAGTTCATGCGGCCCAATCGGAAGAGCGGACCATCGCCGCAGGTTCAGCCGAAGGTTCGGCAACAGTGTTTCGCGTGGATGCATCTCATGCTGGCAAGAGCGGCGATCGTGCATTCGCAACTGTAGGGGAGGCTCTAGAAGCAGCGGCGCAGCTCAAGCGCCAGCGGTCTTCAGCTGCTATCAGAATTGAGATCGCCGCTGGCGACTACTATGTGGCTGAGTCGCTGAAGATCGGGCCAGAGCTGTCCGGAACAAGCGAGTTACCTACAGAGATTACCGCGGTATCTGTAGCGGGGCCGCGGCTACTTGCAGGCCGCAAGTTGACGTCGCGATGGCGGCCCTATCGCAATGGCATCATGCAGGCGACTGTCAGCGGCGCATCCTTTGATCAGCTCTTTGTAGATGGAAAGCGCCAGGTGCGCGCGCGCTATCCCAATTTCGACCCGCAGGCGGTCGTGCTCAATGGCTATGCCGCGGATGCGCTTGCGCCGGAGCGAGTCAAGCGTTGGAAAGATCCAACGGGTGGCGTCGTGCACGCGCTGCATGAGAATCGCTGGGGCGGCGTCCAAGTGCCCATCCTCGGCAAGAATCCAGACGGCTCGCTGATTTTCGGCGAAGGCGTGGGTAACAACCGGCCCTCCAGGCCGCATCCGCAATATAGATACGTCGAGAATATCTTCGAGGAGCTCGACACGGCCGGCGAGTGGTACATGAACGTCGGTACGTCGACGTTGTACTTCATGCCACCGCGCGATGCGAACTTGCGTGAAGCGACCGTCGAGGTTAGCGGCGTTGCTCGCGTGTTTGACATCCAGGGCGACAATCAATCGCCCGTGCGCCACGTGCGGATCTCAGGCCTCACGCTCGGTCATACCGGATCATCGTTCCTGCAAAGCACTGAGCCACTGCTGCGCAGCGACTGGATGATTGCCCGCGAAGCAGCCATTTACCTCGAGAACACCGAGGACGTGATCGTCTCTGAGAACGAGCTTTCGCAACTGGGTGGCAACGCCATATTCGTCAGTGGATACAATCGTCGCGCCACGATCAAGGGCAACCACGTCCACGACATCGGCGGCAGCGCGATCAGCTTCGTGGGTCGGCCGCAGGCCGTGCGTTCACCAAGCTTCCGCTATCAGAACTTCATCACGCTCGAAGAACTTGATCGCACGGTCGGCCCAAAGACGCCCGAATATCCTGCTGATTCGCGCGCCGAGGACAACCTCATCCACGATATCGGTACGGTCGAGAAGCAGGTGGCCGGCGTGGAGATTTCGATGGCGCTGAGAATCACGGTCGCCCACAACAGCATCTATGACGTGCCGCGTGCGGGCATCAACATCGGCGACGGCACCTGGGGCGGGCACATCCTCGAGTACAACGACGTGTTCAGCACCGTTCTGGAAACCGGGGACAACGGCGCTTTCAACAGCTGGGGCCGGGATCGTTTCTGGCATCCGGATCGTGAGCTGATGGATCGCATCAATAGTGACAATTCCGGGATGTGGAAGCTCGACGCGATTGAGCCGACCACTTTGCGCTACAACCGCTTTCGCTGCGACAGCGGCTGGGACATTGATCTCGATGATGGGTCATCGAATTATCGTGTTCACGACAACCTGCTACTGAGCGGGGGTCTCAAGTTCCGGGAGGGTTTCGATCGCGAAGCGTGGAACAACGTACTCATCAACAATGGCTTTCATCCCCATGTCTGGTTCAAGCAGAGCGGCGATCGCTTTGAGCACAACATTGTGATGGCGGGTCACCAACCAATCCTGATGGACCACTGGGACGTTACTATTGACTACAACTTACTCCCCACCGCTAGCGCCCTGAGCCAGGCGCAGTCCTTGGGACTCGACGAACACTCGCGTGCAGGCGATCCGAAGTTCAGAGATGCACGCGCGGGCGATTTCCGCGTCGCTGATGACAGTCCGGCGCTGCTGATTGGCTTCAAGAATTTCTCCATGGATCAATTCGGCGTGACCAGTCCGAGGCTGAAGCGGCTGGCAAAGACCGCTCCGCTTCCCGAACTCATTTCTCTGGCGAACCTCGCGCCCGATGAGGTCCGCGACTTTCTTGGCGCGAAGGTAAAGTCGGTAACGACTTTGGGTGAACAGTCCGCCGCGGGCCTTGGGGGGCTCAAAGGCGTCCTGGTGCTCGCGGTCCCGGCTGGCAGCCTGGCGGAGCGTTCAGGCCTGCGAGCCAACGATGTGATCCTGGAAGCAGCGGCCAATGAGTACCGGCCGGCGGAAGTCATCGACAACCTGGCGACCCTGATGACGCTGTATAGCGCTCAGCGGTGGATCGGACAGCGAGAGTTCGTGGTCATGCGTAATCAGCAGCCGCAGCAGCTCACGTTGAAATTTCAGGCCGAGTGAAGCGATGACATCCAGACGCCGCACAAGCCACAGTCAGCGCTGAGATGCGCCATGCAAGAGATCGTTGCAATCACACGGACGCCGCACTCATCCATGCACCCACCGTTCAGGCCCGAGCATCGTAGTTTCGCCGTCCGAGGCGTCAACACATCGGTGCTGGGTTTTGGTGCCGCACCAATTGGTAATCTCTATGCCGAGGTTGACGATGAGTCGGCCGTAGCCGCGGTGCAGGAAGCGCTTCGCTGCGGGATCAATTTTTTCGATACCGCGCCGTACTACGGTTACGGGCTGAGCGAGCGCCGCCTCGGTCGTGGTCTGGCCGGCGCCCCACGGGATTCATTCGTAGTATCGACAAAGGTCGGACGTTCGATCGAGGCCGATGGTGGAGGCGGGCAGCCCAATGATGGTTTCGCCGTCGTCGGCGGAAAGGCCGTGTTCGACTACAGCTACGACGGTGTGATGCGCTCGTTCGATTCCAGCCTCGAACGGCTCGGAGTCGACTACGTTGATGTGCTGCTACTGCACGATATTGGTCGCCTCACCCATGGAGAGCAGCATCCTCAGCGCCTGCGCCAGGCGCTCGAAGAGGCGCTTCCTGCGTTGGCCGAACTGAAAGCCTCCAGGGCCTGCCGCGCCATCGGCATTGGAGTGAACGAAGAGGCAATCTGCCTTGAACTGATGCCGCTGTTCCCTCTCGACTGCATCATGCTCGCGGGCCGCTACACTTTGCTTGAGCAGGATGGCTCGCGGCGGGTCATGGAAGAAGCGCTGCGCCGCTCGGTAGCGATCCTGGTCGCGGGGCCATACAACTCGGGGCTCCTTGGCGACGCGCACACACCGGGTGCGACCTATAACTACACCCCAGTGGATCCTGCAACTCTGGCGCGCGCTCAACGTATTTATGACGTGTGCGCCGCAGAGGGCGTCGATGTGGGCGCGGCCGCGTTGCAATTCCCGTTGGCGCATCCGGCCGTGGCCACTGTCGTGGCAGGACTGCGTTCGACCGAGGAAGTCCGCAGCGCCGTCGCGCGACTAAACGCAAAGTTGCCGGCCAGCCTATGGGCGCACCTGCGCGAGCAAGGACTGGTCGCGCCCAGGGTCGTGGTGCCAGCGTGATCGTCGATGCACACCAACACTTCTGGCGACTTGACCGTGGCGACTACGGCTGGCTGCGGCCGAATCTCGGCGTGCTCTACCGCGACTACCTTCCGCACCATCTGGCGCCGCTGCTCAAGACCAGCAGCGTCGACGCCACGGTGCTCGTGCAGGCGGCCGCCACCGAGGATGAAACCCGCTATCTGCTCGAACTCGGCGCGGAGTACCCGTTCGTCAGCGGTGTGGTCGGCTGGGTCGACTTTGAAGGGCACGACGCGCCTCAGCGGATCGCAGCTCTGGTCGCCTCCAGCAACGGCCTCCTTAAGGGGTTGCGCCCAATGATGCAGGACATCGCGGATCCGGACTGGGTTCTGCGACCGCAACTCGATCCCGCTTTCGATGCGATGGTCGAACACGACCTGTCGTTCGACGCGCTCGTCAGACCGCAACACTTGAGCGCGTTGCGAAAGCGGCTGCGTCAGCAACCCAATCTGCGAATCGTGATTGACCATGCGGGAAAGCCGAACATTGCCGGCAATGGATTCTCAATGTGGGCTGACGACATGGCCCGTCTCGCGCACGAGACCGCCGCACGGTGCAAGTTATCCGGGCTGCTGACAGAAGCAGGCGGCGACGCTGGAGTCGAAATACTCGACTCCTATGGTGCGCATGTCTTCGCGTGCTTTGGTCCGGAGCGTGTGTTGTGGGGCAGCGACTGGCCAGTTCTCAACAGGGTCTGCGACTACAGTCGCTGGCTCGCGTTAGCGCGTGATCTCGTGGGACGGCATGCACCCGGGCACGAGGCTGCGGTGTTCGGCGCAAACGCCATCGCGTTCTACTCATTGGAGTCTTTGAGATGAGTGGACGTCTCGCCTCGAAGCGTATGTTGGTTACAGCGGCCGGCGCGGGCATCGGCCGAGAGAGCGCATTGGCCTGTGCCCGGGAGGGCGCTCACGTAGTTGCTACCGACATCGATGCCGGTGCGTTGGAATCGCTGGCAGCGGGTCAGCCGAACATCAGTGCGTACACGCTCGATGTCACTGACCCTACCGCTATCCGCGCGTTTGTTGGGAGTCGAGCAGCGTTTGATGTGCTGTTCAATTGCGCCGGCGTTGTCCACCAGGGCAGCATCCTCGAATGCGAAGAGAGCGCGTGGCGACGCTCGTTCGCGATCAATGTCGATGCGATGTACTTTCTCTGCAAAGCGGTGCTGCCCGGCATGATCGCGCAGGGTAGGGGAAGCATCATCAATATGGCTTCGGTAGCCTCGAGTGTGAAGGGCGTGCCGAATCGCTGCGCCTACGGTACGTCGAAGGCCGCCGTGATTGGATTGAGCAAATCGATCGCGGCCGACTACGTCGCCAAGGGCGTGCGTTGCAACGCAATCTGCCCGGGCACGATCAGCACTCCATCGCTGGCCGCCCGCGTTGCTGAGCTCGGTGGCGATCAAGACGCGGTATGGAAGAGCTTCAAGGAGCGCCAGCCCATGGGCCGCCTCGGCGACCCCAAAGAAGTCGCCGCACTAGTCGTCTACTTGGCGTCTGATGAATCCTTATTCGTCACTGGCGCCATCCACATCATCGACGGTGGCTGGTCGACGTGATGCGCACCCCAGAAACAGCATGAAGCTCATACGCTATGGCCAAGCTGGCCACGAGAAACCGGGCCTGATTGATGAAGAGGGCGCGATCCGCGACTTGTCCGCGGTTGTTGATGACATAGCCGGTGAGGTGCTGACCGAGCGAGGTCTCGCCAGGCTACGCGCGCTCGAGCCTTCAGCCTTGCCAATGGTAGACGGCGAGCCTCGATACGGCGCGCCTGTGGGTCGGATCGGCAAGTTCATCTGCGTCGGCCTCAATTTCACTGACCACGCAGCGGAGTCGGGTATGGCGGTGCCGGAGCAGCCTGTCATATTCATGAAGGCCACCACGGCAGTCGTCGGTGCCAACGACAACGTTGTTATCCCGCGTGGCGCAGAGAAGACCGACTGGGAAGTTGAACTGGGCGTTGTGATCGGCGACACGGCACGCGACGTGCCCGTTTCAGAAGCGCTGGCTCATGTCGCCGGCTACTTGATCGTCAATGATGTATCGGAGCGCGCCTTCCAGCTCGAGCACGGCGGCCAGTGGGTGAAAGGCAAGAGCTGCGACACCTTCGGACCACTCGGCCCATGGCTGGTGACATGCGATGAGGTGCTCGAGCCGCAGAACCTGGCGATGACGCTAAGCGTTAACGGGCACCAATATCAGAATGGCAATTCGCGGACGATGGTATTCGGCGTCACACGGTTAGTTAGTTACATCAGTCGCTACATGACGTTGGCGCCGGGCGACGTAATCAGCACAGGCACTCCTGCGGGGGTCGGCCTTGGCCAGAAGCCACCGGTATATCTGCGCCCTGGCGACGTCATCGACGTGCAGATTGAACGACTCGGCTGCCAGCGTCAGCGGGTCATGGCCGCAACGTAGGGAACATGTGACCGAACGACTGATGAGGCGACCCAAGATGGCTGTGATTACTGCACTGGACACTTTCGACGTGCGATTCCAAACATCGCGCGAGTTGGATGGCTCGGACGCGATGAATCCCGATCCGGACTACTCAGCTGCCTACGTGCAACTCCGCACGAACGATCCCACCGGCCTGTGTGGACACGGCTTTGTCTTCACTATTGGTCGGGGTAACGACGTGCAAACCGCAGCGCTCGCTGCGCTCCGCCACCTCGTCGTTGGCTTACGAGTCGATGAGGTGGTCAGCGACCTCGGTACCTTTGCCCGCCGGTTGACGAACGACTCCCAGCTGCGCTGGCTTGGCCCCGAAAAGGGCGTGATGCACATGGCAATTGGCGCGGTGATCAATGCCGCGTGGGATATGGCGGGGCGTCGCGCCGGCAAGCCCGTGTGGCGACTCATTGCAGACATGAGCCCGGAGCAGATTGCCGATCTAATCGACTTCCGCTACATCACTGACGCCCTTACCCGATCGGAGGCTTTGGCGATTCTTCACGCCGCCATGCCCGGTAGGGCAGCGCGTCTGGTCACTCTGGCGGATTGCGGATATCCCGCCTACACGACTTCACCAGGGTGGCTGGGCTACTCCGACGAGAAGCTGGCGCGGCTGGCAGTCGAGGCCGTCAAGGATGGCTTTCGAACCATGAAGCTCAAAGTTGGGCTGAATGTGGAGGATGACCTGCGACGTTGCCGAATCGCTCGCGAGGCTATCGGGGAAGACGTGGCGTTAGCGATCGATGCGAATCAGCGCTGGGATGTGACCACAGCGATTCCATGGCTGCGGCGGCTTGCGCCTTTCAATATTGCGTGGATCGAAGAGCCGACCAGCCCGGATGACATCCTCGGCCACGCGACAATTCGCAAAGCTGTTGCACCTCTTCCCGTTTCCACAGGCGAGCACATCCACAATCGCGTGATGTTCAAGCAACTGTTTCAGGCAAAGGCCGTGGATCTCATTCAAATCGATGCAGCGCGCGTCGGTGGTGTCAACGAAAACCTCGCGATTCTGTTGATGGCAGCCAAATTCGGCGTGCGCGTGTTCCCACATGCGGGCGGCGTGGGCTTGTGCGAGCTAGTGCAGCACCTCGCGATGGCTGACTATATTGCCATCAGCGGTTCAATGGAGGATCGCGCCATTGAATTTGTCGACCATCTGCACGAGCACTTCGTCGACCCTGTGCGGATTCGAAGAGGACGGTATCTGGCCCCGACGGCTCCCGGTTTTTCCGCAGAGATGCACGCGC
>CAVPJQ010000021.1:0-69555 GCA_963705495.1 uncultured Gammaproteobacteria bacterium
TCGCCGAGACAGGTGTACCAGTCCATCGCCAGCAGCACCAGGAAACTAGACTCTGACCTCCAATCGCCTGCCCTCTGCTGCAGCTCATGCAATGCCCCGGCGGCAGTCGATTTCCTCCGTGTCATCACCCATCGCGGCGTAAACCTGCCTGACGACCTCGGCAGCCTCTGCTCGCACTTCCGCGGGAACCGCCTGCAGCACCCGTTCGGCAGCTTCATCGAACCGGCCGGCGCGGCGTGCCGCGTGCGAGTAGACCATAGCCACTCCGCTGACATTCGCTGCGCCCAATGTAACGGCAACCTCCGCGTGCTTGAGGGCCTGTGCATCGTTTCCGTTGATGCAACTGAAGACGGCGAAAGCTGCGGCGGCAACCGGCGCTGCCGGGTGCGCTCTGAAACGAGCGGCTGCCGCGCGGCAGGCAGCATCGAGAAATCCCACGCTCGCGAGATACAAGGCACGAATCGGAGCGTCACCCGTAGCCGATTCAGCACCGGCCTGGGCGGATCTGAAATGCAGCTCCGCAGCCAGCCAGTTGCCCCTGAAAGCATTGGTCTGGCAGACGGAAGCTTCGCATCGTCCAAGTTGGGGTCGAGCAGCAGCGCTCGCGAAGCCTCGCGTTCCGCACCTTCCAGCGCTTCGGGCCACCGATACGCGACGACTACCGCCATCAGGTACAGCTGCGCCAGAGCTGAATGAGCACGGGCGAACTTTCAGTCGAGGGCGATCGCACGCTGATACAGTTTTTCCGCCAGCCGCAGGTTCTCGTCACCCAGCTGGAACCGGATCGCGTTTGCCTGCAGGTAGAGTTCGTAGGCCTCGAGGCTTTCGGTCGGCCGTCCAGACACCTCCCCGGCTGGCAACGACACGTGCATGCGGCTTCCCAAAGCCGGCACGATGGCTGCGGCCAGTTCGTCCTGAAGTTGGAAGAGATCGGCGAATTCACGGTCGTAGCTCTGCGACCAGAGGTGGTATCCCGTTTGCCCGTCGACGAGCTGCGCGGTGACGCGGATTCGCTCTCCGGCGCCGCGCACGCTGCCTTCAAGCACCGCACCGACACCGAGATCGCGCGCAATCTGTCTGACGTCTGCGTTGCGCCCTTTGTACGCAAAGACAGAAGTTCGTGCGGCCACCCTGAGTCCCGGCACGCGTGCGAAGCGGTAGATCAGTTCCTCCGCCATGCCGTCGCTGAAGTACTCCTTCTCCGGATCGCGCGTCAGGTTGGCAAAAGGCAATACCGCAATCGACGGGGCGGCCTCGTACGACGGCTCGGCGGGTCGCGCGGCTGATGTGATTTCCGACATTGCGGCTTGGGACGAACCGTCCGCCGCGCTCACCTCGGCAACGAACCTGTAGCCGCGCCCGGGCTGGGTCGCGATAAACCGATGCTCACCCGGGTTCTCACCGAGCACACGTCGGAGCGTCGAGATGCTGCGATTCAGGCTGTTGTCCTCGACGACGACATTCGGCCAGATGGCCCGCATCAGTTCCTCTTTTTCCACCAGCCGACCGCGCCGCTCCACGAGGTAGAGCAGCATGTCGAACACCTTTGGGGCCAATGCGATCGGCTGCCGGGTATCTCGCGCCAGCAACAGGCGTTGCCTGGAATCGAGCCGGAATGAGCCGAACTCGTATGCGGCGGGGCCTTCGGGTTCGCTCATTTCCGTGCGCTGGCAAACATCAGGAATGTTCAGGGCCCCGCCAAGGAATCTTCAGGCAGTCGTTGCGATTCTACGCTGGAGGCCATCTTTTCAAGGAGACTTCCATGAACGCCACGACCCTAATGCCCGACGCTGCGCCTTCGGAAGCATCACCCCGCCTGTATCGACGTCGTTCCCTGCCGGCGTGGATCAGCTATCCGGCATTGCTGCTTTTCTACGGCCTCTATTGGCCCATCGTGAAGCTGATGGAGCACACCGGGCGATGGCCGGCTTACGGTCGCCTCTTTGGACGGGTCGTACGTCGGGTATTCGGCGACTTCAACGGCTACCGCCCGACAGCGCACGATGTGTTCACGTGCTGCTACTTCAAGGCCGGCACCAACTGGACGATGCAGATCGCGCTGCAGATTGCCCATCGCGGGCGTGCAAGCTACGAGCATATCCATGACCTCGTGCCCTGGCCCGATGGACCCACCGGCAGGTTTCAGGTCGCCGTGCCAATCGACGATGCACGCACCTGGCAGCGCTCACCCACGGGGCTGCGAGTCATCAAGGCCCACCGACCGTTCGACGAGATCCCGTATTCGCCGGATTCGCGCTACATCTGCGTGGTTCGCGATCCTAAGGACGTCTTCGTTTCCAGCTACCACTTCGTTCGCTCCGTCAACATGGGACCCCTGATGCCGGCCGTGTCCGTGTGGCTGGATTACTTCCTGTCGCCCGACTTCGCGTTCGGCAACTGGGCGCGTCATCTCACGAGCTGCTGGCAGGCGCGCAAACGCAGTAACGTCCTGTTCCTTACGTACGAGGAAATGAAACGGGACCTCCCGGGAGCGGTGCGTCGAATTGCAGATTTCATGGGCGTGGAATTGTCCCCCGACGAATTCGACGCGCTCGTGCAGCAATCGTCCTTCGCCTTCATGAAGCGCATCAACCACAAGTTCGAGCCGGGAATGATCGTACCGTGGGCCGACAGCGAGAGATCCATGATCCGTCGCGGAGCCTGCGGGGATTCAGCCGAGCTTTTGACGCCGCAACAGCAACAACGCATCGACGATCACTGTCGCGCTGAGCTCGCCGACGCGAACTGCGATTTCCCGTACGACAGGCATTTCGGCACGCCAGGAAGCGAGTGGTGCGGTGCTGGATGCTAGCCGACCGCCTTCAAAGCCTGGTCAACGAGGAACAGGTCCGTAAGCAGCGCCCGCAGATGGATCGAGGCGTTGAGATTGTCGACCAGGAGCGAGCTGATTGCGGACCTGCTGAGCACGAGTGCGATGGCGCCGTGGGCGGTGCTGGCGTCTCGAGCCAGGGCGTCGAAGAACGCGATGCTTTCGCCAGAGCCTGCGAATACCCGAGTCACCTCTTCGCTCAGCCCGTCGAGTGCCGCCTGCATCTGCGCGAGGGTGCTGCGCACGTCTGAGCCTTCTTCACTCCGACGGCCTTGCGCGGCGTAGGCCAGTAGGTATTCGTATCCAGCCTCGATCCGCTCGATTCGCTGTGTCAGCCCAGGAGAGCTCATTGCCGCAGCGCCGGCCAACGCTCCGGGTCGTGGCGTGGCAGGGCATCGCCTCGAGTCATCCAGCCGTTCAGCATCGCGCGCAGATACATTCGATTCTCCGGGATCAGCGCGAAATACACGTGCACGATGACGAGGGTGAGAGCCAGCAGCGCCGCCAGACCATGCAGCACATAGATGAAGCCCCAGGTATCCGCTCCGAAAACGTACGGGTTGCGCTTCCAGAGGGGCGTATCGATCTTGAACAGCATCAGCACGCCGGTGATCAGGAGCGCGACGACGGCGGCCGTCATGGCGTCGTGCATGAGTCGTTGCGCGAGAGTGTATTTGCCGCTTCGCACACCGCGTTTCAGATCGCGCAGCGCGATTCCCACATCACCGAGCCTTTGCCAGATCAAAGCACGCACGATGTGAAACACCACCAGGATCACGAGCACGACGCCCGTGATCCAGTGAATCGTCACCCAATCGAACTTGATGCCGACGACCGGCATCAAGCCCGTCGCTAGCAAGGTCAGCATGCAAAGCGCAGTCAGCCAGTGAAACAGCCGGTCGATCGCGACATGGCGCTCGATTCGCTGCTCGGCGGACGTAGTCGAAGCTACAGCGACCGGCTCCTTGCGACGAAACAGCGCGTAGAGCCCATGGCCGATGATGACGGCCGCACCGATTCCCGCGGCGACGGGTAGGAGATCCCAGGAAACGCCTTCGAGGACCCGCTGCCCCCACACATCCGTACTGACGCGAACCAGGTGCATCAGCTATGAGTCCCGGATCGCGCGACGCACCAGGTTCTCCATCAACGGGATCTTGAAGTGATTGAAGTTCAGCGGCGTTGCGCCTTGCACCGCCGTCTTGCCGGCGAGCGTAGCGATGTCGGCATCCTTCGGACTCCCCGTCACTGCGTCCTCCACGGCCTTGAGCCGTCGCGGTACACATTCCACCGCCCCACAGGCGAGACGGATCTTCTTGATGACATGCCCATCGAGGATCATCGCTGCGGCGACGCTCACCAGCGCGAAGTCCCAGGTGTTGCGATCGGTGACCTTCTCGAAATAGAACTTCGCGCCGGCCCATTCCTTGGGGAACCGGACTGCGGTCAGGATGTCGCCTGTCTTGAGCACGGTCATGTGAGTGATGTCGGTCGCTGGGCCGATGAAGAACCCCTCGGCCGGAATGATCGTCTCTCCGGAAGCGGAGCGAACCACCATGTGCGCATCGAGCGTGACAGACGCCGTGGCGACATCCGACGGCGAGACCGCGACGCAACGACTGGCGCCGTACAGGCAATGCTCGCGATTCTGTCCCTGCGGCGTATCGGCGAGACAGGAGTTGCCGCCCGCACGATAGCAATTGGCGCCTGAACGGTAGTACCAGCAGCGCGCGTCCTGACACAGGTTGCCGCCAATCGTGCCGGCGTTGCGAATCTGCGGGCTCGCGACGTGACTCGCGGCACTCGCCAGCAGTGAATACTTCTCCAGCACCACCGGATGGCTGGCGATCTCCGTGAGCGTCGTGAGCGCGCCTACCTCGAGACCTTCGGGCGTCTCGCGAATGCCTTTGAGGCTCGCGATCCCGCCGATATCGATGACTGCGCCCGGCCGCTTGGCTCGATCCTTGAACCAGTCCAGGCTGTCGTAGCCACCGGCCATGATCCAGCCCTTGTCGTCGAGGTCCTTCGCGAGCTGGACCGCATTCTCGATCGTATCCGGCTGGTAGAGCTCGAACTGCGGCATCATGTCGTGCAACATTTCGCGCTCTCCTAAAAGGTATGAATCTGCAGCGGCTTGTGCGACTGCGCACGACCCGCGGTGAAGTTGACGATCATGTCGGGTGACACGGGCGTGCGGTTGAATACGTGCCCGCCGAGCGCATCGGAAATCGCACACAGCAGCGCGGCCGCCGCGCTACCGAGTGGCGGCTCACCGACTCCCTTGGTGCCGAGTGGACTCGTCGGCTCGGGCTTATCGACTGCATCGGTGTGCATCTCCAGCGGCACGTCGAGATACGTTGCCGGTTTCGCCTGGTGCAGACCAACGTTGGCCGGCAATCCGTTCTGCGGGTCGTAGACCATGTGCTCGAGGCAGGCCATGCTGAAGCCCTGCACCGAGCCGCCTTTGAGTTGCGTGGCAAGCCCCTCGGGGTGAATGACCGTTCCGCAATCGCCGACACTCAGGAAATCGATGATCCGGTGCTGCCCGGTCTCCAGATCGAGCTCGATCTGGATGAATGCCGCTATGAATGCGGCCGACTGGCCCCCGACCGGCAGATTGTCCTTGGCAACACCGATGAGGCCTGTGCCCGAGAGCGCGGTCACCGACGCCTTGGTGATCGGATTGATGTCCTCCGGCATCTCCTTGCCGCTGAATTTGCCCCCGAGATCGATTGCGCGTTGCGCGGCGGCACCGTATGTCAGACTCTTCGAGGGACTCGCTTTCGCAAATACCTTCATGCCGTCGATGTCGTAGTCCTCAGGCTTACCGCCGAGATCCTTCGCGGCAATCTCTTTCAGCTTCGCCACCGCGTCCATGGCCGCAACGTAATTGGTGCGGCTCATGGTGTACGAGGTGTTGCTGCCGAACTGGCCAAGATTCCACGGCAAGTGCTTGCGGCTGTCACCGCGCTCGAGGACGCAATTCTCCCAGTCGCACTTCAGGACTTCGGCGGCGATGCGCGCGGTCGATGAATGCGAGAAGGTGCCGAGGTTGCCGACGCCGTTGTGAATGTGGAGCTTCCCGTCCGGCGTGATGCGCACCAGGCCATCGAACCCGAAGAAGCCTGCCGGATGATAGGCCTGGCCGACGGCCACTCCTGTGACCTTCGAGCCGTTGCGCTTGCCGCTCAGCTTTTTCTTCTCATCCCACTTGAAGCGTGCTGCACCCTTGGTGAGTGCATCCTTCAGATAGCAACTTGATACGGCCTGCCCCCGGCCGCCGAACTTCGAGCCGCTCTGGGGGTTGTTCATGAGCCGCATCTGCAGGCGATCGACGCCCAGCTCGCGCGCCGCACGATCGATGATCGGCTCCACCGCGAACATGATCTGGTTGTAGCCGGGACCGCGCTGCGCGGTGCGCGTGGGCGTATTCCCGTACACGGGCACCCCACGCCAGCGCATCGCGAGCGGTTGGTAGACGAGGGAAACCGCATCGCCCGCGTTCCGATAGTCCCAGAACCCGGTGTGTGGACCGCCCTCCTGTACCACATAAAGATCGGCAGCGAGTAGCCTGCCATCGGAGCGGAATCCCAGCTTGATGCGTCCCTGGAATCCGCTGCGTCCGGAACCCAGATAATATTCCTCCGCGCGGCTGATGCGCATCATCACGGGTTTGCCGATCTTCTTGGACATCAGCGCCGGAATCGCCATCACCGGATAGGCGTCGCCCTTCGAGCCGAAGCCGCCCCCGCAATATTCGGCGATCAGCACCACCTCTTCAGGCTTGATGCCGATGTACTGAGCGAGGCTCGGAATGATAAAGGTATGGCTCTGCGAGGAGCCGTGTACGAAGCACTTGCCGTTCTGCCAGTACGCAAGGCACGAGCGGGGTTCCATGCTGTGATGTGAGATACCGGCGGTCACGAAGCTCTCGTCATAGACGAGCTTCGAGTTCGCAAAACCGGCATCGACCTCGCCGTACGACCATTCCTCGACGGCCTTGCCCTGCGGCAACTGGCCGTCATTCACCTTGGCGAAATCCGCCGCAGTCCACTTGAAGGTCTGCACCGGCGTGGCTGGAATCGGCGGTGGGAACACCATGCCGACGTTGCCGTCGGAGCGCGCGTTCGGTCCCCCCGGAAACAGGCTCTGCAGCGGATCCACGGTGAATGGCAGTGGTTCGAAATCCACCTTGATCTTCTCGAGCGCATTCTGCGCCGTGGTCTCATCGACCGCGGCAATCGCGAGAATCGGCTCGCCGATGTAACTGGGCTCCTTCGCAAGGATTGGCGGGAACGGGGGCGGCCGCTGGGGTACATCGCCTGCTGTCAGCAGCCCGAACACACCCTCCATCTTGAGCGCTTCGGATGCATCGATGTTGCGCACACGCGCGTGCGGCATCGGGCTCAGGAGCAGGCGACAGAACACCATGCCGTCCGCGCGAAAGTCTTCAGCGTACTTCGCCTGGCCCGTGACCTTGGCGACCACATCATGGGGCGTGAAGTTCTTGCCGATGAGTTTGTAGGCCATCTCAGCCTCCCGCCGCGCGCATGACCGCGTTCAGATAGTTGTCGTACGCGCCGCAGCGGCAGAGATTCCCTGACATCGCCATCCGCGCCTCCTCACGTGTTGGTTTGGGATTGTGTTTGAGCAACGCGACCGCCGATATCACCTGCCCCGGCGTGCAGAAGCCACATTGCGGACCCAGTTCGTCGACAAACGCCTGCTGTACAGGATGCAACTCACCATTGAGACCCGCGAGCCCTTCGATCGTCACGATCTTGCGCGCTCGAACACTGTGCGTGAGCGTTGAGCATGAGTAATGCGCAACGTCGTCGAGCATTACGGTACAGGCGCCGCACTCGGCCCGATCACATCCCAGCTTGGTACCGGTGAGACCCAGCTTGTAGCGCAGGGTCATCGCCAGAGTCTCCTGCGGCAGCACATCGACGCGACGCACCTCGCCATTGACGTTGAGTGAGATCAGCCGCTCGATGCCACCGGACAGCGATGCTTTGCGACTGCATCCCGTCAGCCCGCCGTACACATAGGCCGCGGCGGAAGCGACGGCGCCTGTGGCGATCACCCGCTTGATGAATTCGCGTCGCGTGTATCGAGAGGCGGCCTCTTGAGTCTCCGAGGCACCAGGAAACATCAGCGACGAGGAGTCAGGCATGGCAGCAATCACTCCTTATATGTGGTTCTTGAGCCGTGGATACACGCGGCGGGCATTGCCCTCGAAGACCTTACGCCGGCTCACCTCATCCAACGATAGCGCATCGAGGTAGCGTTTGGTGTCGTCATAGTAGTTCCCGGTCTCGGGATCGATGCCCCTCACCGCCCCCACCATCTCGGAGCCAAACAGGATGTTCTCGATCGGTACCACCTTGAACAGCAATTCGATCCCCGGCAGGTGATAGACACAGGTGTCGAAAAAGACATTGTTGAGGAGCAGCTCCTTAAGTGGCGGCCGTTTCATGTCCTGCGCCAGGCCCCGGTAGCGACCCCAGTGATACGGCACCGCCCCGCCGCCGTGCGGGATGATGAATCGCAGTGTCGGAAAGTCCTTGAACAGGTCCGAGGTCAGGAACTGCATGAAAGCGGTCGTGTCGGCGTTGATGTAGTGCGCGCCAGTCGCGTGGAAGTTCGGATTGCACGAGGAGCTGACATGCACCATCGCCGGCACATCGAGCTCGACCATCTTCTCGTAGAGCGGATACCAGTGCCGGTCGGTGAGCGGCGGTGAGTTCCAATGGCCACCCGACGGGTCGGGATTGAGGTTGCAGCCGATGAAGCCGAGTTCCCTGACGCACCGTTCGAGCTCGGCTGCACTATTTCCGGGCGCGACCCCGGGCGACTGCGGCAGCTGGCACACGCCGACAAAATTGGTGGGATAAAGCGAGCAGACGCGCTGGATCAGGTCGTTGCAGGCCCGGGACCAGTTGAGGCTCGTGGTCTCATCGCCGATGTGATGGGCCATGGCGGAGGCGCGGGGTGAAAAGATCGTGAGATCGGTGCCGCGCTCGCGCTGAAACTTGAGCTGCGCTCCCTCGAGGCTCTCCCGGATCTGATCGTCACTGATCTGCAGGTTTGCCGCAGCGGGGCGGTGCGCCGGATCCTTGAGTCCCGCAATCTGGCCATCGCGGTATTTCTGCAGTTCCGCCGGGGCCGTCGTGTAGTGACCGTGACAATCGATGATCATGTGCAGTATCTATACCGGTCCTGCGCAGTCGAAATCAATCGGAGGTCCCATGCAGACCCGTCCCCTCGGAAACACCGGCGAGCGACTGTCCGCACTCGGCTTTGGGTGCATGGGCCTCGTCGGCTGGTACGGCACGCGCAATGATACGGAAGCCCGCGCCACGCTGCTGGAGGCAATTGACCGCGGCGTCAATCATCTCGACACGGCGGCGGGCTATCAGAACGGGGACAACGAACGCTTCGTCGGCTCATGCATTCGCGGCCGGCGCGATCAGGTGTTTCTCGCGACCAAATACGGCATCACGCGCACCGCGGAGGGCACGTTCATAGCCGACAATCGCCCGGAGGCGATCCAGGCGTCCTGCGAAGCGAGCCTGGAGCGCCTGGGGATCGAGACGATCGACCTGTTTTACCTGCATCGCATCGACCGAAACGTCCCGATCGAGGAATCGGTCGGGGCTCTCGCGAGACTCGTGCAGGCCGGGAAGATCCGTTACCTGGGACTCTCGGAGTGCAGCGAGGCGACCTTGCGACGTGCTAATGCCGCGCACCGGATCTCCGCCGTGCAAAGCGAATACTCCTTGTGGTCGCGCGAACCGGAGAGCGCGGTGCTACCCGCCTGTCGGGAGCTGGGTGTTGGTTTCGTAGCCTACAGCCCGCTCGGGCGCGGCTTCCTCGCCAGGAATTTCGCCACGCTCGCGGACCTGCCGGCCGACGATAACCGCCGCCTGCAGCCGCGTTTTCAGGATGAAAACGCCGCGCACAACGCCAGCATCACGCAGGCCCTGGAACAATTTGCGAAGCGCAAGGGCTGCTCGATCGCTCAACTGGCACTCGCATGGGTGCTGGGCGCGCAAGACAAGGTTCATCCCATTCCGGGAATGAAGACGCGCGCGCATCTTGCAGACAATCTCGGTGCGCTCGATATCGAGTTGTCGCATGACGAACGTGGCGAGCTTGCCGGCATGGTCCAGCGACTGGCTGTGCACGGCGAGCGTCACCCGCCTTCGATGATGAAGATCTTGAACGGCTGAGAGTCAGGACGGGCGCCGACGCGCCCGCCCTGACGTGGCTGCTAGTGAACCTTCGGCAGCGGAGTCTTGACGGTATTAAGGCACTCCGGGTGACCGAAACCGCCGGCACTGTTGCCCGTGCCGCCGCTCGGATTCGGCGTGATATCGAAAATGATATTGTCCGGGCGATCGGAATCCCCTGACACACCGTTTACACCCAACAGCTTGTCCAACTGCAGGTTGCCTCGCACCAGCCAGGCAATGCGATGGTCAGCGCACGAGGTATCTCCGCTCACGCCTACCGCGCCGACGATGTGACTAGCCTGGTTGTACCTGGCGTAGAGCCCCAGGCCTCCGCCAAACACGTTCACGCCGCCGATCTTCTCGCCCACCATCGGATCGTTTCGCGTGCCGTAGGCTTGCGAAGGTCCCTGGTACGCGACGCTGGTCCGGACGGGATTGCTTTCCTGCAATCCAAACAGGCTCCCTCCGGGCTGCACCGCCGAATACAGGTTGGCGGTGGACAGCGCCAGGCGGTCCAGGCCGAAGGCATTGGCGGTGTTGGCTTTCTGCGCGGAGATCACGCGGCTGCCGGGCCACTGCGCCCCGCGGTCGCCACCCGAGAACGCGACAGCGCAGACGACTCCATCCCGATCGACGATCGTGGCCCACATGTCGAAGTCCAGGCCACTGGTCTCCGTCGCGACAGCCGCCGAAAGCGCGGCCTTCAAGGCAGATTGGCTGGGCAGGTTCTTACAGTTATTCGAGCCCTGGCCGTCGGCCAGCAGGGTCCCGGAAGCGGTCAGACACAGAAACACAAGAATGGACTGTACGATTCTTTTCATGACGTCCTCCTAGGTGAGGTGGTTAGTAGTTGGGTTCCTCCCTCTAAGACGCAAACGAGGCGATCTTCGGCGCACCAAATGTCCGTATTGGGTCAAACAAATGTCCGTATCGAGACTCCGGCGCCAAGTCTCAACGCCACGCCACTGATACGCGCGCTCTCGAAACGAGCATCTAGGGGGGTTCAGCCAGATTCGACGGGGCGATGTCCGCGCCGATACGGCGCTGCCGCTTCAGCCCTTCTTCAGAGCCTGCTCCAGGCGATCGAGGGTCTGCATGGCGGGAAGCACCTGCCGGACGCTGGCATTCGGCTCGCGCCGCTCGCGGATGGCCGCGAAGAACTCCCGATCCTGCAGCTCGATGCCGTTCATCGACACGTCGACTTTCGAGACGTCGATCGGGTTGTTCTTGCCATCCAGCAGCTCGTCGTAGCGCGCGATGTACGTGCCGTTGTCACAGATGTAACGGAAGAACGTGCCAAGCGGCCCGTCGTTGTTGAAAGACAGCGACAGCGTGCAGATGGCTCCGGACGGGACCTTCATGCCGATGCTCATGTCCATCGCGATACCGAGCGTCGGGTGGATCGGACCCTGCAGCGCGTGCACCTGTGAAGCAGTCTCTCCGGTCTGATACTGGAACAGGTCTACGGTGTGACACGCGTGGTGCCACAGCAGGTGATCGGTCCAGCTGCGCGGCTTGCCGAGCGCATTCATGTTGGTGCGCCGGAAAAAATACGTCTGCACGTCCATCTGCAGAACTTTCAGCTCGCCGGCCTTGATGCGCTTGTGAATCCACTGATGGCTGGGATTGAAGCGCCGCGTATGGCCTGCCATCGCAACCAGGCCGGTTTCCTTCTGCAAGCGGACCACGCGCTCGGCGTCCGCAAGGTTGTCGGCCATCGGGATTTCGACCTGCACGTGCTTGCCAGCGCGCAGGCATTGCTCGGTCTGCTTCGCGTGCATCTGTGTCGGTGTCGCGAGGATCACCGCCTCGACACCAGGTCGCGCAACACTTTCGGCCAGGTCCGTCGTCCAGTGAGGTATGGAGAATTTCTTCGCGACCTCTGCCGTGGACTCGGCGCTGCCGCCGGCGAGCGTGACGACCTCGATGCCGTCGATCTTCTGCATCGCTTCGAGGTGTTTCACCCCGAAAGCGCCCTGCCCCGCCATGCACACCTTCATTACGCGGCCCTCCGTTTGCCGACCACGCGCGTCTTCTTCCTCGCGGCGGTTCGCAGCTTACCCGTGCCGGCCTTGCGAGGCTTTGCCACGTTCTCGAGGATGATGTGACCCAATGCGGTGTTCGAGGTCGGCACGTGATAGAAGCGATACACCTCGCGCACTTTGGCATCGAGCGCACCGCGCGCGATCAGCCACATCACGAGCTCGATCGCCTCCGAACCCGCCTCGCGTACGTATTCCAGGAACGGAATCTTCGTGAGCGCCACCGGATCCTTGACCAGCTTGTTGAGGAAGTTCGTGTCGAACTCTCTGTTGATGAGGCCCGCCCGAGGACCTTGCAGCTGGTGTGACATCCCGCCAGTGCCGAAGATCACGACGCGCAAGTCTTGCGGGTACGACTCCACCGCCTTGCGGATCGCCTTGCCGAGCTGAAAGCAGCGATTGCCGGTCGGTGGCGGGTACTGCACGACATTCACGGGCAGCGGGATGATCTTGCAGGGCCATTCCTTCGGCTGGCCGAACATGAGGGACAGCGGCACGGTCAGGCCGTGATCAACATCCATCTTGTTCACGATGGTGAGATCGAACTCGTCCAGAATCACTGACTGCGCAATGTGACACGCAAGTTCCGGATGTCCTTTCACCACCGGCACCGGGCGCGGGCCCCAGCCCTCATCCGCGGGCGGAAATTCCGCCGCACACCCGAGCGCAAAGGTGGGAATGATCTCGAGCGAGAACGCGGAAGCGTGATCGTTGTAGACCAGGATGATGACGTCGGGCTTGAGGTCCGCGATCCACTTCTTGGAGCGCTCGAAACCCTTGAAGACCGGCGCCCAGTAAGGTTGCTCGGTCTTGCCGAGATCGATGGCCGCTCCGATGGCCGGCACATGCGAGACGTTGACGCTGGCGATGATCTTAGCCACGGCGCTTGCGCTCCGACTTGGTACGGGCGGGTTTGCGTCCGGACTTGCTGCGATTGCCTTCGACTGATCGCCCACCCTGGATCATCATCTGTGCGTACTGCTCCTGCGTAGAACCCGTCATGAGCGCCGCCACATGCTGGAACGACAGGCCATCCGATGAAAAGAGCTTGGAAAGAAAATAGATATTCCCGCCGAGCTCGATCATGCGGTTCCAGTCGCGTTTCAGCACCGCCTCGCGCTGCTCCTGCGTCATGGGAAATTTCTGCAGGTACGCCGCCTGGTTCGCTTTGAACTCGGCACGGTTCTCGGGCTTCATCAGCGCCATGCAGAACATGTTGAGGTGATAGCCCTGCCGCGAGCGCTCCATGTCGAACAGGATCGTGCCGGGGATGTCGTTGAATTCATCCAACGTTCCCGGTGGCGGAGTCTTGGTCATGAGTCCTTATCTCTTAGGCATCGAAGTCGTACAGGCGTTGCGGATTATCCACGAGGATACGCTTCTGCGCGGCGACATCCGGTGCGAACAACGGAATCAGATCGACGAGGTCACCGTCGTTCGGCATGTAGCGTGAAATGTTGGGGTGCGGCCAATCGGTGCCCCACAGGATACGATCCGGCGCAGCGCGGATCAGTTCCTGTGCAAATGGAACCGCATCGGTGAAGGGCGGGCCGGCGCTCGAGATGCGCTCCGCACCACAGATCTTCACCCAGCAATCCTCGTGATGACGCGCAAGATCGAGCAGGCGCTGGAATGGCTCCTGCTGCAGGCCGTCCTTCGTCGGCACGCGTCCCATGTGATCGATGATGAAGGGCACCGGCAGCCGGTGCAGCAGCGGAGCGAATTCGACCAGGTCCGATGCGTCGAAGTGCAGCACCACGTGCCAGCCGAGCGGCTTTACGCGCTCGATAACACGGCGAAACTCGTCCATGTCCGGGACTCCGCCCAGGTGCTTGACGAAATTGAAGCGTACGCCCCGGCAACCGCCGTCGTGCAGGCGCTCGAAATCGCGCACGGTGAATGAATCATCGGCGTTGGCGACGCCTCGGTACCGGCCACCACTTTGCGCAATCGCATCGAGAATGACCGTGTTGTCCCGCCCGTGGCAGCTCGCGTTGACGAGCACCGCGCGCTCGAGCCCCAGAATTTTCTGCAACTCCCTGAATTTCTCCAGCGGCGCATCCGGCGGCGTGTAGGTGCGATCGGTGGCGTACGGGTACTTGTCGCCGGGACCGAAGATATGGCAGTGAGCATCACACGCCCCGCCCGGTGGGGTGTATCTGGGCTTGTGCGGGTTCGGGTCGGGCGCTTTGCAGGTTGGAATCATTGGATTTGTTATCGTAGCACCGCCTCCCGGCCAGACAATCTGCCATGAGCGAACAACACCTGGTCCGCAGCGACTTCGCCCACCTGATCGATGGTGACCTCGTCGCGAGCGACCAAACGTTAGACGTGATCAATCCGGCGAACGAAGAAGTGTTCGCGCGTGCCCCGAGCGCGAGCCGTGCTCAGCTCGATCAGGCGGTCTCCGCCGCGCGGCGCGCGTTCGGCTCCTGGTCCTCCACCACTTATGAAGAGCGGGCCGCACTACTGCGCCGGCTCGGAGAGACACTCCGTGCCCACCAGGAGTCTCTCGCCGAACTCCTCACGCGCGAGCAGGGCAAGCCCCTGTCACAGGCGCGCGACGAGATCGGGCGCGCCTTCAGTCAGTCCGAAGGCATGACGCGCATCGCCATCGAGCCCGAAGTCCTGGTCGAAGACGCCCAGCGCCGGATCGAGCTCCGCTACTTCCCCCTCGGTGTCGTCGGCATCATCACGCCGTGGAATGCACCCATCAATCTGGCTGCAGGTCCACTCACTTCCGCGCTCTACACCGGCAACACCGTGGTCCTCAAACCTTCCCCCTACACGCCACTCAGCACGCTCAAGATCGGCGAGCTGGCTCGTGACATCTTTCCACGCGGCGTGGTGAACATCCTCGCCGGTGGCGATGAGCTGGGCGAATGGATGACGAAGCATCCCGGCATCGACAAGATTTCCTTCACTGGCTCCATCGAGACGGGCAAGAAAGTGATGGCGAGTGCTGCAGGCAATCTCAAGCGCATCACACTCGAGCTCGGCGGGAACGATGCTGCGATCGTGCTCGAGGATGTGGACGTGAAGGCGGTGGCTCCGAAGCTTTTCTTCGCGGCCTTCGTCAACAGTGGCCAGGTCTGCATGGCCATCAAGCGCATCTATGCACATGAAGGCATCCACGAGGCGCTCGCCGAAGCGATCGCCGCAGAAGCACGCAAGGTCAAGCTTGGCGATGGCCTCGACCCGAGCACCCAGATGGGACCGATCCAGAATCGCGAGCAGTACGAGCGTGTGGTTGGCATCCTGGAGGACACGCGTCTCAGCGGCGCACGCATACTCGCGGGCGGTGAAGTTCCCGAACGGCCCGGCTACTTCGTCGCACCGACGGTCGTCACCGATATCGCGGAGGATAGCCGTCTCGTCACCGAAGAGCAGTTCGGCCCGATCCTGCCGGTGCTGAAATTCCGCGACATCGAGGATGCGCTGCGCCGTGCAAACGACACCCGCTACGGCCTGAGCGGCTCCGTATGGAGCTCAGATCCCGAGCGCGCCGCTCGAATTGCGGCGCGTCTCGAAGTCGGCACCGCGTGGGTGAATCAGCACCGCGCGACCGCGGCGAATGTGCCGTTCGGCGGCGCCAAGGAATCAGGCATCGGGAGGCAATACTCGGTGCTCGGCCTCAAGGGCTACCTGGAACCGAGAGTCATCAGCGTACTGAAAACGCCCGGGTAGTTCCGGTCGGGTAGATAGTTTCGCGACCGTGGAAAACATGGACGTTTTCCACGGAGCCTACATGGACGTATTTACGGCGTTCGCGAAACTATCTACCCGACCGGGACTAACCGGGCGACGTCCTTACCCGGCCGCGCGTGAAGTGCGATAGAAATTCCCGGAGCGGATCCGCACCAGCGCCTGGTCGGAATCGAAATTCACGCCAAGCGGGTCACCGCCCTTGGCGACGATCTCCATCTGCTGCGCGAGCAGACGGCGCTGCATCATGATGCCGCGATCGCTCGTGACCAGGTGTTCCTCGGAGTGCAGTGAAATCGGCCCCTGCCCCGCCTGCGCTTCGTAATCCCCCGGCGCACGCTGGTGCTCCTCTTCGGTCATCTCACCCCAGCTCTTGCCGTTGAGACGCATCTCCCAGAACGACTGGCCCTTGGGCAGCTTCATCGCGAAGGCCTGCACGTAATGCGAATCATCGACCGGCACGACCCAGGAAATGCCCGATGACTGGCCGGAACGCATGCCGATGTCGGGCACGCTCATGATGTTGGGCATCAGCCACGATGAAATGCGGTCCACCTCGCGCCCATCTTCGAGCTGGCGAATCGCCGAATAGCAAACGCCGTGATCGGCGTGGAAAAAATCCACCTTGGGCATCAGTGCAAACTGGGCGTGAAACTGGATGCCGCTGATGGTCGAGTGCAGCACGTGCACGTGAAACGGGTCCATGATGTTGTCGTTCATGTGCAGCCAGCTGTACGGCAGCACCGCGAGACTCGCATCACCGGTCGCGCCGAACCCCCCAACCTCCGACCACAGGACCACATCGGGCTCGAGCGTTTCGAGGTTGTCGTAGCGCGGCAGGATGGGCTTTCTCTCCGGCGGCCCGAGATAAGCGAAAACGAGACCGTAGCGCTCTTCGAGCGGATACCACGGCTGACGTGCGGCATCCCGGTGTCGGCCACCCTCCGGCTCGCAGGGTTGTTCGAGACAACGTCCCTCAACATCGAACAGCCAGCCGTGATAGCAACAGCGGATGCCATCGGCTTCGACCCGGCCATAGAACAGCGATGTGCCCCGATGCATGCAGCGCGGATAGACCAGCCCCGGCCTGCCCTTCCCGTCCCGGAACAGGATCAGGTCCTCGCCCAGAATGCGCACTTTCTGCGGCAGATCGCCGACCTTCTTCGATGCGGCAATCGGTTGCCAGTAGCGGCGCATCAGCTCGCCACACGGCGTTCCGGCCCCGACTTCCGTCAGGAGCTTGTTGGAATGCTGCGGCCGCCGCCCGTAGGCAGTGCCCTCATCCACACTTGTACCGGTATCGGCATCACTCGCCATCGACACGTCTCCCGCCCACCCATTCGCATTGCAGCCATCGTCGGCTCAGGCGATCCTACGCCAACCGTCCGATCACTTGAATCACACGTCGGAGTCGAGCTCACATGATCAAGCTCTATGGTCAATTGCGTTCTCGCGCGAGCCGCTGCCTCTGGGCGCTGGAAGAGATTGGCGTTCCCTACGAGCTGGTGCCCATCGACACCAACAAGGGCGACAACGAGAAGCCCGAGTTCCTGGCCATTAATCCGAACGGCAGGATTCCCGCACTGGTCGACGGCGATCTGAAATTGTTCGAGTCGATGGCGATCAACCTGTACCTCGCCCGCAAGTACGGCAAGGAGCTCTGGCCTGCTAACGAAGCGGGCGAGGCCCACGCGCTCCAATGGAGCTTCTGGGGGATGGCCGAGGTCGAGCCGTTTCTCATTACACTGCTCGTGCAGCAGATCTTTACACCGGAGGACCAGAGGCGGCCCGACCGGTCGCAAGAGGCGCGCGAAGCCCTGGTGCCCCGTCTCACGGTGCTGAACGATCACCTCAAGGGCCGGCCCTACTTGCTGGGGCCCAAGTTCACGATTGCAGATCTCAACGTGGCGGCGATTTTTTCGCTCGTCGACCTGGTCAAGGTCGACCTGGCGCCGTACCCGAGCCTCAAGAAATGGGTGGACGGCTGCCTCAACAGGCCCGCTCGCCAGAAGCTGATGGCCTAGGCCAGCCTAGCGCTCGAGCTCCCAGAGCTGAGTCACGACACCACGCCTGAGCTGCATTCCGCCACCCAGCGCGGTGAACCGGCGCCCCAGCCGCTGCCGGTACCACGCGGCCGGACGCAGCCGCACCTCGCCATCGGTGTACGACTGATCGCAATGCTGATCCCAGTCTTCCTGCGTCAACGCGCTGAAGTACAGCACCCTGCGGGTGAGCCGCGCGAGGTTCGCCATCGCTCGTTTCGCCTCGCGGTCCTCGAGGTACTGCAGGACGTCGTAGCAGATCACGAGATCGAACGGCTCGCGCGCTCGATAGCTGGCGAGTGATCCCTGGACCCAGCCGAAGCGCTTGCAAAGATAGGGACTCACTTCCAGCCCGACGTACTGGGCGCGGGGGAAACGACGCCGCAGCGCAGGACGCAACCACCCTACTCCGCAGCCGGCATCCAGGATCGAGCGCACCGGCAGATCGAGATAGCTCGCAAAGCTCGCGATGAACTCGCCCCGGCGCGCCATCTCCCGGCGCGAAGTGACTGCAGTGCGCGCATTGCCGTAGTAACGGCGGTAGTACGCCGCGTCGAATCTCGTTTCACTTTTCATCGAGCGCAGAAGGCTAGATCATGGTACTGGTCGAAGCAAAGGCGCTCGGCGTGTGCCGCGCGAGAGCGACACCGCCCAATCCCGACAGCGAGGCAACGATGACCAAGGACAGTGCATACCAGGCGCTGGCAGCAAGAGTCGAGCAGCTCACACACCAACTCGGCGTGATGGAAGACGTGCATGCAGTGCGTTGCCTGCACTTCATCTATGGCTACTACATCGACATGTGCCTGTACGACGAGGCCTGCGCCCTGTTCGCAGACGATGGAGCCGTGCGCTTCCTCAATGGCCTCTACAAGGGGCGCGCTGGCGTCCGGCGCTTGTATTGCGACTGGTTCCGCAAGGCTTTCACCAAAGGGCACAACGGCCCGGTATACGGATTTCTCCTCGATCATCTGCAGATGCAGGACATCGTCACGGTTGCCCCGGATCGTCGCTCGGCACGTGCGCGTTTTCGGGCTCTCAACATGATCGGTTACCACGACAAGAAGCCCGAGCCGCTCGAGCACATGCCGCAGCAATTCTGGGGCGGCGGAATCTACGAGAACGTGTACGTCAAGGATGAGGGCAAGTGGAAGATCAAGCTGCTCGACTACGTGGGCCGCTGGCAGGCGCCATACGAACAGGGCTGGGCGCACAGCAGTGGACACCTGCCACCGTTTGAAAAGACCTACCCGGAAAACCCGATTGGTCCCGACGAAATCCTGGCGCAGATGCCGTACTCCTGGCCGGAGACGAGCGTCATTGCGTTCCACTACCAGCATCCGATCACCGGCGAGGAGTGGAAGCCATGAGCGCGGCGCGATTCGTGCCGATCGCTTGTGCACTTCTGTCCGGCGCCATGGCCAGCGCAGGCACGGAGGATGACTGGCCGAGCTACAACCGAACGCTCACATCAGAGCGCTTTGCTCCGCACACACAGATCGCCCGTGACAACGTGGCGCAGCTCGCGATCGTTTGCAGTTACGACACACACGATCAGATGAGCTTTCAGACCGGTCCGCTCGTCATCGACGGCACGCTCTACGCCACCACCGATACCGACACGTTTGCGCTCGATGCGAGCAACTGCCAGGAGCGCTGGCGAGTACACGAGGATGTGCAGACCTTTTTTCGCACCAACCGGGGCGTCGCCTACCTGGACGGCCGGTTGTTTCGCGGCCTGCAGGACGGGCGCGTCGTCGCGTACGAGGCAGCAAGTGGCCGACGCCTGTGGGAGAGCCGCATCGGCGATGGCAGGAAAGGCGAGACTGTTCCTGCCGCACCGATCACGTGGTCGGGGCTGGTCTTCATCGGCAATGCGGGAGGCGATTCCTACGGAGTGAAGGGCCGTATGTACGCCCTCGATGCCGCGACGGGGAAGACTGTATGGGAGTTCTACCTCGTACCGCGGGAAAATGCGGCGCGCACGAACTCTGGCGCTCAGGCACCAGAGGGCTCCTGGGGCAACAAAGCCGATGTGCCGATCACCGGGGGTGCGACCTGGAGTTCGTACTCGCTCGATCCCACGACTGGCCTGCTCTATGTGCCGGGCGGCAATCCCGGGCCCGATTTCGTCGCGACCGTGCGGCCGGGCGACAACCTCTACACCAACTCGGTGGTGGTGCTCGACGCGCGCACCGGCGCCTATCGAGCGCACTACCAGCTCACGCCGAGGGACTTCCACGACTGGGACGTATCCGCTGCACCCGCGCTCGTGACCACGCGCAACAAGCAGCATCGTCTCCTCGCAGCGCCCAAGGACGGTCACTTGTATGGCTACGATCTCGGCAGCGGCCAGCGCGTCTTCCGCACGGCCATCACGACCGTCGAGAACGAGAATGCACCGCTCACAGAAAAAGGCACGCACTTCTGCCCCGGCACGCAGGGCGGAACCGAATGGAACGGACCTGCCTACGATCCGGACACGAATCTGGCGTTCACGGGCGCCGTGGACTGGTGCACGACGGTTACCCTGAAGCCGGAAGCGGCGGCGAAGAGCGGCTCACCCGGACAACCATGGACCGGCGCGCAGGAGCCGCACATCTTCGGCCAATTTGATCCGCCCGAGCGCTTCGGTGGATGGCTTACCGCAACCGATGCCGACAGCGGCGAGATCCGCTGGCGCATGAAAACACCCGCCCCGGTTCTCGCGGCGGTGACGCCGACGGCGGGAGGTCTGGTCTTCTTCGGCGATCTCGACGGGAACGTGTACGCGCTCGATAAGGCAGCGGCCGAAAGCTCTGGTCGAGGAAACTCGACGGCGCCGTCGCCGGTGGCCTCGTCAGTTACGTCGCGGCTGGCCAGCAGCGCATCGCGCTCGCCTCGGGTGCCATTTCACCCATCTGGCCGGCGCCCAAGG
Organism: uncultured Gammaproteobacteria bacterium; assembly: GCA_963705495.1. Classification (GTDB taxonomy): domain Bacteria; phylum Pseudomonadota; class Gammaproteobacteria; order Steroidobacterales; family Steroidobacteraceae; genus DATBVX01. The sequence goes on from CAVPJQ010000021.1 coordinate 20,775, forward strand.
TCAATGCCAGCATCGTCGTGTTCGGGTTGAAGCACTAGGAGATCCTGCATGGCCGCTTTCGTCATCGTCGACGTCCTCGAGACCACAGACACTCAGAAGATGGACCAGTACCGCGCTGGCGTCGTCGCAACAATCAGAAAGCACGGCGGGCGATACATCGCGGTCGGCGGGCCCTTCGAGGTCAAGGAAGGCAATTGGCGACCGACGTTTCCGGTGATCCTCGAATTTCCGGACCTCGACGCCGCCAACCGCTGGTATGACTCACCGGAGTACCAGCCTCTCAAAGCGCTGCGCCTCGCAGCGACCCGCGGCAATATGGTTTTTGTTCAGGGGCTCAAGTAACGGAGCGTCCCCGGTTCAGCGCGAAAATAGTTTCGTTACACCCACGTTGAGCACTGGGTCCTCATGTTGTTCGCCATAGAGCCCGCCTTGCGATAGCGGAATCTGTCCGGACACCCGCACGACCCAGCCGCCTCCCGCGTTGAAGAGGAGGCGCGGCGTGACGTAGAACATCGTGCCGCCGGTATCAGGATCGGTCGCACCGCTCGCGTCCGTCTCGTCATGCTCTGCATAGCGGTAGTTGGCCTCAAGGACTGCGTCCCAGCGCGCACCCAGCTTGTGCTCGTAGGCGACGTTGAGCAGGCTGATGCGCCCATATTGGTAGCCCGCATCATTGCGCCCGGTGTGGCGGTACTGTCCGGAATAGAAGAGCGCCGAGCTCGGGTTCAGCTGGTAGGAACCGAACAGGCCCCCGAACCAGTCCGTCGACCCGGTGCCAGGCTGTACATGCTCATCGAGGCGTTCGCCGTCGCGCGACAGGTCGTTCTCTCCCCAGTTGGTCTTGACCCCCGCCACCGCGAAGAGCTGCGCACGGACGCCGACATCGCCCTCGAAGCGCGATGCCCACAGTCGCAGTTGCCCATAGAGTTCCGGATCGGCCAGGCCCGAGCCGTGCGTGTGCTCGCTTTCGCCGGCCTCCGTTTCCGTGAGATCGCGCTCACTGTAGGGAATGCGCGCAAACAGCCCTGCACGATCCGACAAGCCGTACGCGACCAGCAGCGTCGTGCGGCGCTCGCGGATCGAGTCCCGCTCGTCGGGCGGGCCCTGGGTTTTGTCCACCTGGTCCCAGTCGAGGGCGAGCCGCAGCCCGGTCTGCGCCACGCCTTCATGGCCGAGCGCGTTGAAGGTTGGATCCCCGCACCTGCAGATCGAGCAGGCCAGGGCGGGCGAGGAAACTGTCGCGGCGACCGCAAGCGCGACGACCGATTGCTTGATATTCATGTTCTTGCTTTCCGAAGTGTGCAAATGGCGCCATTGCACGCGTGCAGTGACCGCGGCAATGGCAGTCGATCCCTAGGACTCCAGCGCGACACAGCGCGCCGAGGCCCGGAATCAATACGGTGGCAGGTTCAGATCAGGAAGGGGCGGCCCGCGCGCCGACTGGGCGCGAGCAATCAGGCGGCCGGTGTCGGCCGTTTGAAACGCTGCGAAGTGCAGATGCAGCACATCGGCGTGAACCGGTGCAAAGGCGAGCGCCGATGGCGGCGCGCTCGCCAAGCCCGCGCTGAACACACATACCAGCTCAGCGCCAGGCGGTTGATTCGGCCGTGGCGGGTGGTCCTTCCCCGACTCCTCAAGTGGTGAGTGAAGCGCGTGGCCGGGGCAGATCTTGAGCGCGACGGAGAAGTGATCGCCCGTCTGCGGCATGAAACCGGGCGGGATCAGGGCGCGGCACATCCATGCCGCGACCATCAGGACGATCAAGATGTTCTGGCGTCGCTTCATCGACTAGCTCTCAAGGCACTCTATACCTCTACTACCCCGCCTTTGGGTAGTGGGTGATCACCCACCCGCCAGTGGCAGGAAGTGACGCGGGGTTGTCCGAAGGGACATGACGCCAAGAGACATAATGTCCGCAGGTCCGGGGATCTGCACAACCATGATGTCGCTGACGCGAAGAAAGTTCCTGGCCGGCTCAATAGGCTCCGCCTCGGTCGCGGTATTTGGCGGCAGCGCAATCGGCGGGAGCCTGCCGCGGCGCGACCACATCAAGGTTGCCTTCCTCCTGGGTGACGGTACCAATGTCATCGACCTCGCCGGCCCGTGGGAGGTGTTCCAGGACACGGCCCTTGGTGAAGGCCACAACGCGCGTGACCCGTTCGAGCTCTTCACGGTCGCCCCAACCACCGATCTCATCTCCATGACCGGCGGTCTCAAGGTCAAGCCGACCTACACGCTCGAAGATGCGCCCACGCCGCAGGTTATCGTGGTGCCGGCGCAGCGTTCCGCCAAGCCGTCGCTCGCCTGGCTCAAGAACACAAGCCCGGAGACCGACGTCACGATCTCGGTGTGCACGGGCGCGTTCCAGCTCGCACGCGCCGGATTGCTCGACGGCATTTCCGCGACGACTCACCATGACTACTGGGATGCGTTCTCGAAGGAATTCCCCGCCGTCGATGTGAAGCGTGGTGTGCGCTTCGTCGACAACGGCCACATCGCCACCGCCGGTGGACTGACCTCGGGCATCGACATGGCCCTGCACATCGTGGCGCGGTATTTCGACGTCGACACGGCGGCGACGAACCGCACGCTACATGGAGCACGGAAGCGAGGCCTGGCGCGATGGCCTGCGGGCAAGCCGCCCGCCTTACTGGACCCCGCTCTGAATTGCCTTACGCATGGCGCCAAAGCGCTTGCGGTACTGTGCCGGCGTCAGCTTTACCTGGCGGCGAAACAGCCGGCTGAAAAAGCCGGCATCCTCGTAGCCGATCTGGTTCGCGATCGCCTCCACGGGCTCATCGCTCCTCTCAAGCATGTGCTTTGCCTCTTCGAGCCGCAGCGTGTGCACGTACTCGAGGGGTGACATGCCGGTCGCCTGCTGGAAACGGCGCTTGAAGGATCGCTCCGCCAGTCCGCTCAGCCGCGCCATCGCCGCCACCGGGGCGCGCTCGTGATAGTTCTCGGCAATCCAGGTCTGGCAACGCGCGATGATTGCATCATCCACCTGACGCGATCGGGCCAGACGTGCGAACGGCTGCTGGCCAATGTGGTGCCAATCGATCAGGTTCACCCGTGCCACCTGCATCGCGACTTCGATCCCGACGGTGCGCGCGATCAGGTACAGCGCGAGATCGAGCCACGAGGTACCGCCGCCCGCCATGACGAGGCGCTGGCCTTCACCTGACACGACCAGCGCACGTTGCGCCTGCACGTTCACCGCCGGATAGCGCCGTCTAAGGATGTCGCAATAGGCCCAGTGAGTCGTCGCTTCGTGCCCGTCGAGCAGGCCCGCTTCCGCGAGCAGCATTGCGCCCGAACACGCGGAAGCGAGCGTCGATCCTGATTCATAACAGCGTTGCAGCCAGGCGATCTCCGGCACGAATCGTCCTTCGAGCGGCTCGCCCGGTGGCACGGCGATCTCGGAAATGCAGACGATGTCCGGTCGTGGGCAGGCCTCCAGCGTCTGTTGCGGCGCGATGAGGACATCGTTGCTGGCTCTGAATGCCGCCGCCTGTGCAGACACCACGACCGGCTGCATCAACGAAGGTCCTGGCTTGCCCTGGACGACGATTCCCCAGTCACGCCCCGCCGACATGAAGAGGTCGTACATGCCATAGACCACTGAGGCCGTCGCCTCAGGGAATGCAAGAACCGCTACCGTGACGGGAGTATTCATCGTTGAACCTGGCCGATTCGTCCGCTTCGCTGCCGAAATGGCTTTAGTTGCACGTCAAGCCCCGCGATACAGTTGCGCGCGTCGAATTCAAACCCAGGATGACTTCCCATGCAATCGAGCAAGTACCGGCAGCGCCTGCCGCAATTGGGCCAGAAGCTCTTCGCCACCGATGGTGGAATCGAGACCACGCTGATCTTTCACGAGAATATTCCGCTACCGCACTTCGCGGCCTTCGACCTGCTCAAGAACGAGGCCGGGGTCGCGGTCCTGCGGCGCTACTTCGAGCATTACACGCGCATCGCCCGCGAACACAGTGTGGGAATCGTGCTTGAGAGTGTCACCTGGCGCGCCAGCGCCGATTGGGGCCAGAAGCTCGGCTACGATGCCGAGGTCCTGGCCGATGCAAATCGCAAGTCGATCGGGCTGTTGCTGGAGATCCGCGACGAATACGAAACGGCCACGACGCCCATCGTCGTGAGTGGCGCCATCGGCCCGCGCGGCGACGGCTACATTGCAGACACTCGCATGAGTGCGGCGCAGGCGCGCGACTATCACCGCACGCAGATCGAAACTTTCGCCGGCACGGATGCCGACATGGTCGCGGCGTTCACGATGAACTATGTCGAGGAAGCGATCGGAATCGTGAGCGCAGCGAAAGCCGCTGGGATGCCGGTGGCGATCTCGTTCACGCTGGAGACCGACGGGCGCCTGCCGTCCGGTGATGCACTCGAAACCGCGATCCTGCGTACTGATGAGGAGACCGGCGGCTACGCTTCCTATTTCATGATCAACTGCGCTCACCCGACCCACTTTCGCAATGTGCTGGAGCGCGGTGGCTCCTGGCTGCGGCGCATTCGTGGTGTGCGCGCCAATGCCTCAAAGCGCAGTCACGCGGAGTTGAACGATTCCCCGGATCTCGATGAGGGAGATCCGATCGCACTCGGCGCCGAGTACCGCGACCTGCGTAGGCTATTGCCCGCGCTTTCGGTGGCGGGTGGCTGTTGCGGCACCGATCACCGTCACGTGGATGCGCTGTGCCGCGCACTCAAGGCGGCCTGAGCGGACTCAGGCGATCACCCACGACACCAGCGTGCCGGGGAAGTCCCTGGCCGCTGGCTGACGATGATTTATCCCTCACCGGCGGAAGTGGTTTCTGCAAGGGGCCGGTCTCCCGGCCCCTAACTATTTCCACACCAGAGCTTGCAGCCCATCCGGCTTTGCGGAAACCTGTGCGCGTTCCTCCCGATCAGAACCACACCAAACGGGGTACAGCGCATGGGTCTCGTCAGCTTTGGACAGCCCGACGACGGCATCATCCAGATGTCCTATGTCGTCGAGGACATGAGCCGGGCCATCGATCATTGGGTTTCCAAACTCAAGGTCGGGCCCTGGTTTCTGCTGGATCATTTCACGGGCGAGGAGCCCCAGTACCGCGGCAAGCCGTCGCACGCCGACGTCGCGATTGCCATGGGGTTCGCGGGTCACATGAACATCGAGCTGATCCAGCCTAACAACACCGCACCATCCGTGTATCGCGAGGTCATCGAGCGGCGCGGTTACGGCTTTCATCACTGGGGCCTCGGCACCTGGCACTTCGATCGCGATGTCGAGCGCTATCGAGCCGCCGGGCACGAGCTGGCGTTTCTCGCCAAAGTGCCGAGCGGCGGGCGCGTCGGCTACATGGACACGACCGCGCAATTGCCAGGATTCGTGGAGTTGATTGAGCTCGGCGGGGCGTTCGAGACGGTGTTCAACCGCTTCTACCGCGCCAGCATCGGATGGGACGGCCAGGAACCGGTTCGGTCCTTCATCTGAGTCTCTTGACGATTCACTGACGGAGCGCCCATGAACGACCAGCTTGAGACCATCGAGCACGCCAAGAACACTGTCCTCGACCTCATCATCCGCTTCGGCCCCAAGCTCCTGGCGGCGCTCCTGGTGCTCGCCGTCGGGGTGCTGGTCAGCCGCTGGATTGGCCAGTGGCTCGAGCGGGCGCTGGCGAGGATCGACCTCGAGCCACCGGTGCGCCTGCTCCTCACCCGCATCGTGCGCTTGTTGATCCTCGGCCTGTTCCTGATCATGGCCCTGCAGAACCTCGGCGTAGAGCTGCTGCCCCTCATCGCCGGCCTGAGCGTCGTGGGTGCCGGTCTCGCGCTCGGCATGCAAGGCGTGCTCGGCAACGTGGCAGCCGGCCTCTCGATCATCTTCACCAAGCCGTTTCGCGTCGGGGAGTACGTCTCCATTGCCGGTGAGGAGGGTCGCGTCGAGGAGATCACGCTCTTCAGCACCACGTTAAGTCACGCCGACCTGTCGCTGATCGTAGTTCCCAATCGCAAGATCGCGGGTGAAATCCTGCACAACTTCGGCCAGCGGCGTCAGCTCGCAATCACGGTCGCTGTGGCCGGAAACACCGACCTCAATGCCGCATTCGCCGTTATCGGTGAAGTCCTCAAGGCCAATCCACGGGTGCTGCGCGATCCGGAACCGCTCATCCAGGCCCGCCTTTCCGAGGGAGGGAGTATCAGCATCAGCATCATGCCCTGGGTCGCGGTGCCGGATTACGGTCCCGCGACTGGCGAGCTCGGCAAATCGCTGATCGACGCATTCCGGCGCCGCGGCATCGTCATGCCAGTACCGCAACACGAAGTGCGGTTGCTCGACAAGATCGCGTGAGGCTCCGAGCCCCGGCCGCAACGACATGGGATGAGAGCATGGACATCGACACGCTGCGAATCGAGACAGCGCGATTGATCCTCCGGCCGACACGCTGGGAGGATTTCGACGCCTGGGCGGCATTTCTCGCTGACGAAGAGGCAACGCGATTCCTGGGCGGAGTGCAGTCCCGTCCGCTCGCGTGGCGAACGATGATGTGCATGGCTGGAGCGTGGCATCTGCGACGCCCGGCGATGTTCTCAGTGATCGAGAAATCGAGCGGGCGCTGGGTAGGGCGGCTCGGTCCCTGGACGCCGGAAGGTTGGCCGGGAACCGAGGTCGGCTGGGGCATCGCACGCGAATGCTGGGGACGTGGCTATGCGACCGAAGGCGCAGCCGCCACGATCGACTGGGCCTTCGACAATCTGGGCTGGACCGACGTGATCCACACGATCTCGCCGCGCAACCTCGCCTCGCAGGGCGTCGCGCGCAAGCTCGGTTCACGCAATCGCGGCTCCGGGAAGCTCCCGCCGCCGCTCGAGAACGAGCCGGTGGATGTCTGGGGTCAGACCCGTGAAGAGTGGCGTGCGCGGCGGTGACCCGTTGGGAGCGTCGAGAATTCGGGCCCTACCCTGATCTCTCGAGCAACCTTTTTGGCCCGCTGACGAAGGGATTGCCAGGCTCGTAGAAACGCCACACGCGATCCGCATTGCGCGTGATGCCAATACGGATGGCGCTGCCGATCCGGCGCCGTCTGTCGCGAGTCGCTCCCAGCCAGAGCGGACTGCGGCCACACATGTCGAGACCGTTCTGCGCCAAGTCGATCGCCATCGCCTGCGCGAGCCGGCCCGGACCGCGCGTGAGATCGAGTACCCGGGTCATGCCGCGCAGCTCCTGCATCCGCTCGATGCCTTGTAGTGGCTCGACCGCACGCAGCAGCACACCCGCACCGACGCCCTGCTCCTCGCTCGCGACATTCAACATGAAGCTGGAGCCGTACGTGAAGTAGACGTAGGCGTGACCGCGACTAAGGAACATCGATCCATTGCGCGGTGTTCGACCCCGGAAGGCATGACTCGCCGCATCGCCCGGCGGATACGCCTCGGTCTCCACGATGCGGCCGCTCAGTCGCTCCCCATCGAGCTCGCGCACCACGATCTTGCCGACGAGAAAACGCGCCAGCGCGAGCGTGTCGATCGGTAGCTCCGAGCGCCGCAAGCGGCGCACGCGAAGTCGGCTTATCGTTTCAGGCGAGGTCAATGGTGCTGCGGCGTGTCTCGGTCGCAGCGATGTTACCTCGAATCAGGTGCGCCACTTCGACCGCGCAGTTCGGTCAGAACCCGATGCGTGCCTGTAGACCGTAACGCACCTCGCCTTCGTTGGGTACGCAGTAGAAAGAGCTCGACACACCCCGCAGATCCTGGATCTCCACGCAGTATTTCTCGCCGGTCAGATTGTTGCCGAAGAGCGCGACCTCGTACTGGCGATTGGCGCCGAACGCAAAGCCGATGCGGGCATTGATCTCGTTGCGATCGGTGTATTCGTCGATCGGCACCTGCGGGCTGTACTTCACTTTCGAGGTGCTCTGGTAGCGGTAGTCGGCATGCAGGCTCAGATCGCTCGAGGCCAGGGCGATGGTCTTTGAGATCGCTGCGGTGGCAGTGAACTCCGGCGACAACGGCAGCTCATGACCCTTCTGAAAGTCGCCCTGCCCCAGGTCGAAGTCGATGCCGGTGACATCCGTGAGCTCCGTATCGAGCCACCCGAGGTCCGCCGAGAGCATCCAGCCCTCTGCCGGAACCCAGTTCGTTTCCAGCTCCGCGCCCTTGAGATGGGACTCGGGCAGGTTGAAGAACTCCGGCCCCTGCACACCCACGTTGAAGACCTGCTGGTCTTTCCAGATGTAGTAGAACACCGCCGCGTTCACGAGCAGCGAGCGATTAGCGAGGGTCGACTTCATTCCTACTTCGAACGCATCGAGTGTCTCCGGGTCGAGCGGACGTTGCGGAAACGGCGTGTCGTCGGTGTGCAGGAATTCCATGTCGAACTTGCCCGACTTGAAGCCGCGCGAATAACTGCCGTAGAACATCACATCGGCGCTCGCGTGGAACTGCATGCCAAGCTTGCCACCGACTTCGTCGTTGCTCAGATCCTCGCGCGAGGTGTTGGTGTCGGCGCAATGCACGAACGGGATGTACGCCGGATCGGTCTTGGGCACGCAGTTCGGCAGACCTGCAGCCAGCTCGCGAATCGCCGACTCGCCGATGTAGATCGACGGGTCCCAGTCGAGTGGCTTCACGAACGCGCCCGCGTAGTAGGACGGGTTCGATTTCTTGTCGTGCGTATAGCGCAGGCCGACGGTGAGTCCCCACACGTCCGCGAACTGCCAGTCGATCTGGCCGTAGGCCGAGTAGCTGCGGTCGACGAGGTCCGAAATACTGAAGGACACCGTGTTGCCGTACGGATTCGGGATCACGTCGAACAGGCTCGGCGGCGTGATCCCGGCGGCTGACGGATGCGCGCCCGGGAAGCCGTTGTCGCCGAAGCGGATGTCCTGCGCAAGCGTCGCGTCCTCCTTGAGGTAATAGAGCCCCGCGATCCAGCGCAACGCAGCCTCGTTGTCGTTGGACGCCAGGCGCAGCTCGCCGGTGTACTGCTTGTATTCCTGGTCCATGTCGATGATCAGCACGTCGTGAGTCACGCCCGGCGTGCCGGCGCCTTGCACGTTGCCATCGCCGGTGTTGTCCTCTTCATAGAAGCCGTGCGTCTTGTCGTAGGAGCCGATGAAGGTGAGCGTCGAGCCGCCGAAGTCATGATTGAGCTTGAAGTACCCGCCGTCGACGTCGAGGTCGCCGCGCTGTGAGCCGCCGTTCCAGACGTCCTGCCAGCCCTGCGTCAACCGATCGAACCCTTCGATGTTCACCGTGGGAATGTTGCCGATGGTGTTGAGATCACCGTGGCGCCAATCGATGTTGTCGGAGTATCCCGAGGGCGGGATCGTGTCGTTGATGCGCAAGGGAGGATTGTCCACGATGGCGCCGGCCATTTTCTGCGGCTGCGCATCGTCGCGCGCACGTGCGGAATGGATGCTGACGGTGAGGCGCGTCGCTTCGGAGGGCTCCCAGGCGAGGGTCGCTCGACCGGAGTAGCGCTCCTCATCTCCGTAGTGGTTGTCGCCCGTATCGAGGTTTTCCCAGATGCCATCGCGCGAGTGGTAAAGGCCCGCGAGGCGGATCGCAGCGGTCGATCCGGTCGGAATCGTGAACCCACCCTCCACTTCGGCCAGATTGCTGTTGCCGTAAGTGAGGAGCGCATCGCCATCCACACTGTCGGCGCCCACGACCGGCTGTTTGGTGATGTAGTTGACCGCCCCGCCGGTGGTGTTGCGGCCGAACAGGCTGTTCTGCGGCCCGCGCAGCACCTCGACGCGCTCCATGTCGAACAGCGCGAGGGTGCTCATGTATGAGGAGTTCATCGTCACCTCGTCCATGTAGGTGCCGACCGATGAGGGCGCATTGCCGAAGAACTCGTTCGTGCCGACACCGCGGATGACGATGTGCTGGCTCATCGAGTTCTGCACGACCACGTTGAGGTTGGGCGCCAGCCGGGTGACATCCGTAATCTGGTTGATGCCGGCGTTCTCGAGCGCCTCGCCGTTGTAGGCTTGCATGGCAATCGGCACGTTCTGCACGTTCTCCGCGCGCTTCTGCGCGGTCACGATGACCTCCTCGAGTGTGCCCTGGCTGCGCGCCTGCTCCTGCGCGAGAGCTGAACCTGCCGCCAGCACGGCGAGTGCGAGCCAGAGCAGCAAGGCCAGAATCCTGGCGGATGGATGCATCCCCATATCTGAAGCGCGTTTCATGATTGTTCCCCCCTCAGTCACGAGACCATCGGCGCATCACGCCTGCTCGGGCAGCGATGCGTTCGCTCTTTCCACTGACACCTCGACCAGAACCGGTTGTGTTGACTCAAATGCCATCGTCAACGCGCGATCCAGCTCTGCCGGCTGGTCCACGCGGATGGCGTTGAGGCCCTGGCTGCGCGCCAGACCGCAGAAATCGAGCTCAGGCAGCTCGCTCCCCGGCAGTCGCTCGATGTTGAAGTGCCGTCCGAATTCGTACAGCGCTTCGTAGCAGCCGTTCTTGATGATGATGAAGGTCATCGCCAGGCGAAGTTGCGCCGCGGACCACAAGCCCTGGATTGAATACATGCTGGAGCCGTCACCAAGGACGGCAATCACGCGTTTGTCGGGACGTGCGAGCGCGATGCCAACGGCCGCAGGAAGTCCGTGGCCGAGTCCGCCGCTCGCGCAGGTGTAAAAGGAGTTCTGCTCCGTGATTGGCAGATAGTCGTGCATCGGGCTGCGGCTGCTCGGCGCTTCCTCCACGATGATGCTGTCGGCGGGACGCAACGCCGCGATCTGTTGCAGCAGGTACCGATCTGTCAACGAATCACGAGGCGCACGCGGCGCCGGCGCGCGCGGCTCCGGTGCACGACGCCGCCGCGGTGCCGCCGCGTCGAGCAAGGCGCGCACGCCATGCTTGAGGTTGGTCACGATCGATACACCCACCGGTGCCCAGGCGGCCATGGCCGGGTCGTCGACGAGCTGCACGAGTCTCGCACCCTCAGGGATGTGCGCGCCGAATCCCTCCACGTGGTACGTGAAGGCCGGCGCGCCGAGCACCAGGATGAGATCAAAGCCTTTGAGGCTCTCGACAATGGCCGCCCGGTCCGCGGCGAGAAACCCGGCGAACAACGCGTGATTTTCCGGAAAGCTGTTGCGCGCTGACATCGGGCTCACCCACACCGGAGCCTGGTGGTGCTGAGCCAGTACGATGGTCTCCGCCCACGCATCGTCGCGTGCCACGCCTGCGCCGACCACGATCACCGGGCGGTGTGCGCAGTTGAGCGCTTCTGCTGCGGAGGCGAGGAGCGTCGGGTCACCCGATACCGCGCGACTCACCTGGCGCGCGATGAGCGGCTCGCAGAATCGATCCCAGTCGTCGACCGGAATCGACACGAACGTCGGGCCGCGGGGCGGCTGCATGGCCGTGTAGTAGGCGCGCGCGATCGCCGCCGGTACGTCCTCCGCCCTCGCCGGCTCGCAGCTCCACTTCACATACGGCTTGGGAAATTCACTTGCCTGCGAGGCATAGAGGAACGGCTCGAACGGCAGAATGGAGCGCGCCTGCTGGCCGGCAGTGATCACGAGCGGCGTCTGGTTGCGGTACGCGGTGAAGAGGTTGCCCATCGCGTGACCGACGCCGGTGGCCGAATGCAGGTTCACCAGTGCGGCATTGCCTGTTGCCTGAGCGTAGCCATCCGCCATCCCCAGGGCGACCGACTCCTGCAAGCCGAGGACGTAGCGAAAGTCCGCCGGGAAATTGCGGAACATCGGCAGCTCGGTCGAGCCGGGATTACCGAAGATCGTCGTCAGGTTGAAGGCGCGCAGCAGCCCAAATACAGCTTCGCGGACGGTGACTCGCGATGCGGTCCGTGCATTGCGCTCGGAGCTGGTGGTCGCGGCACTGTCGAGCATCGCGCGTGCTCTTTCCGGTCCGGGTTGTGGAGACCGGCACCGATATTCACGCTTGCTCCCACCTGCCGGGGATTGCCATTTGGCGGCAGAGTCATAACACTTCGGTATGGCTTTAGACCCGCGGCAGCTCAGAGCTTTTCTCGCAATCGTCCGAACCGGAAGTCTGGGCCTCGCCGCCGAGACGCTGCACGTCACTCAACCCGCATTGAGCCGCATCATTCGACGTCTCGAAACGCAGCTGGGCGTCACACTCTTTGAGCGGCGCACGACGGGGATGGAGCTCACGAGCTTCGGCCACGCGCTGCTGCCGCATGCCACGTTCCTCAGCGAAGAAGCAGCGCTCGCGCTCGAGCAGATCAACTCACTGCGCGGCCTCGGCCAGGGCACGATCCGTATTGGAGCCGTAGCCAGCGTTGCGATCATGGTGCTGCCAGCAGTGCTCGATCGCGTGCTCACGAAGTGGCCGAACCTGCACGTGCAGATCCTCGAAGCGGTCGAGGACGTGCTCACCGTTGCGCTCACCAACAACGCGATCGATGTCGTGATTTCCGGACCGATTCCCGAGAGCGATGAAATCGTGCAGGTCACCGAACATAAGTTCACCGATCGCTATTCGGTGATCTGTTCCGCCGCCAACGAACTGCTACGCCGTACCGACCTCTCGATCCATGACATCATCGACATCCCCTGGGTGATGCCGCCCGCTGAGGCGGAACCACGTCGGCAGTTCAATGCTCTTATCAGCCGCCTCGGCGTGACGCCACCGCGGATCGTGGTAGAGACGCGCTCGCCCAGCGTGATCAAGGCGATGGTCGCGAAGACTCATTTCCTCGGCTGGCTGCCGGAGCCGTTGTTTGCGGCGGAACAGGCCGCAGGTCTCATCCGGGCATTGCCCGTGAAGGAGATGGACCCGCAGCGACGGTTTTTCGTATTCCGGCGGCGGCGCAATTTCATGCCACCGCCGGTGGTCAAGTTTCTCGAAGCCCTCAAGACGATCGAAGCCTAGGAGGACACTGATGCCTTTTCGTTTGCTGGCGATGACCCTCGCCATCGTGCTCAGCACCGCAGTCGCACGCGCGGCGACGGACAACGCCAACAACGCTCTGGCCTACGAGATCTTCAAGGAGCTCATCGAGATCGATACCACTGATTCCGTAGGCAATGTGACCACCTCTTCCAAGGCCATGGCGAAACGCCTGCTCGACGCGGGCTTCCCTGCCGAGGATGTGCAGCTGCTGGGCCCGAACGAGCGCAAGATGAATCTCGTGGTCCGGTTTCATGGCACGGGCAAGCGCAAACCGATTCTGCTCTTCGGGCACCTCGATGTTGTCGAGGTGCAGCGCGAGAACTGGAGCACGGACCCTTTCAAGCTGATCGAAAAGGACGGCTACTTTTACGGTCGCGGCACCTCAGACATGAAGAATGACGATGCGATGATGGTGGCAACCCTGATTCGCCTGAAGAAAGAGGGCTTTCGCCCGAGCCGCGACATCATCCTGGCCCTCACTGCCGACGAGGAAGGGGGCGCTTCCAACGGCGTCGAGTGGCTGGTGAACCATCACCGCGATCTCATCGACGCCGAGTTCGCGATCAATACCGATGGCTATTCGGTTCTCGCCGACCAGGGCAAAGCTCTGCGCTACGAGATGTACGGGACCGAGAAGGTCTATGCGGACTACCTCCTGACCGCGACGAATCGTGGTGGTCACAGCTCGCTGCCGCGTGCGGACAATGCGATCTACGAGTTGACGGGCGCGCTTGCGAAGCTTGCTGCCTACGAATTTCCGTTCGAGCTCAATGACGTGACACGTGCCTACTACGAACGCATGGCCGGTTCCGAAACGGGCGAGCGTGCCGCCGACATGCGCGCCATTCTGCGCACGCCACCCGATGCGGCTGCCATCGAGCGGCTGTCACGCAATGTGCGCGATCACGCGACGGTGCGCACGACTTGCGTGACGACACGGCTGAGGGGCGGCCATGCGAACAACGCGCTGCCCCAGCAGGCACAGGCGACCGTGAACTGCCGCATCCTGCCCGCTCACTCCCCGGAAGAAGTACGCCAGACGCTCGCCCAGGTCATCGCGAACCCCGCCATCAAGGTGCAGTACCTGAGCGTCGATGGGGCAGCGCATGACACGGCGACCGATATACACGGATTCCCTCCGCCTGCACTGAGTGCCGAAGTCATGCGGCCGCTGGAACAACTGGTACGCGAGATGTGGCCCGGCATCAAGGTCGTTCCGGCGATGTCGCTCGGAGCTTCGGATGCGGTGTTCACGATGCGTGCGGGATTGCCCACGTACAACATCACCGGGAACCTGCAGGACAGGGATGATATTCGTGCGCACGGCCTCGACGAGCGGATCCGCGTCGACTCGTTCTACACCGGCCTCGACTTCCTGTATCGATACCTCAAGGCGATCACAGCGAAGTAGCTGGCGTTGGCATCAGTTTGACGCCGACGACTTCGGTTGCAGCAGTGCCGTCGCCTGATCGAGTCGATCGCAATACTTGGCGAGCACCTGTGCGGTGAGCGCCACGTATTCTTTCGCCTCATCCCAGCGCTGCCCCTCGATCGCTTCGCGCACGCCCGGCAAAGTCTTGACGCCGTAGCCGGTCAGCAGGCCCGGCGCATAGATCAGGTGCCGGTACCAGCTGCGCCCGGGCAGCCCGCGATCATTGGTCAGCGCTTGCTCCATCCCCTGCAGCAACGCGTTGAGCGACTTGCGCGTCGCTCCCTTGAGTGGCGCCTCGCTCTGCACGGTGCGGCTGTAAGCAGCGTCATAGTCCGCGGCGCTTTTCTTGAGCCGGGCGAGAACCGTGTCGATCGGCGACAAGTCGATGTCGGGTACTTCCGACTCCCGCTCCGGCGCCAGGACCGGGCGAGTCGGGTCACTGGACAGCATGAATGCGTTCTGATCGATCAGCCGCGCGAGTTCCTGTGCGTGCTTGCGCCGATCGTCGAGGAGCTTCTGCAGCTCCTGCCGGTAATCGTCGATAGTGGTCGCGAATCCTTCGAACTGCAGCGGCAGCAGCTCGACGTTCGCCATGCGCAGCATTGCCCGCCCGGCGGTCTGTGCTTCGACGACGCCGTAGACGAAGCCCGGATCGCCGAAGCGCGCGTAATGGTCATACGAATCATAGAGAGAGTGGTAAACGCCATCCTGATCCGCTTCGCCCTCGTAGTAGACATCGAGCGAGGCAATACCGAGGTGTTGGATGAAGGGCGAGTAGTCGGAGCCTGAGCCCATCGCAGCGACCGGCACGTCGGCGCGCTCCGCGGCCCGCTTCGCCAGATTCTTCTGTTCATCCGTGGCACCCTTTTCGAAGCCGGTAACCATCATTTTGGCGCGCATGCGGGCCTGAGCACTCGCACGGGTCTGCGGGTCCTTCACGTCAGCTGCCACTTCATTCATGAATCGTTGCAGAGAGTGGCTGCCTTCAATGTTCAGAAAGCCACGCGTGTTGGTGTCTGAGTTCAGATAGAGCACCGCCTTACTCTGTAGCTCCGCCGCGTGGGTCTCGACCCATTCGGTCGAGCCCAGCAGGCCTGGCTCTTCGCCGTCCCAGCTCGCGTAGATGAGTGTCCGCTTCGGCTTCCAACCGCTCTTGAGCAGCGCGCCGATGGCCTTGGCTTCTGCGAGCATTGCCACGTGCCCCGATAGCGGATCCCAGGCCCCGGCCACCCATCCGTCGCGATGGTTGCCGCGAATCACCCATTCATCGGGACTCGTGGTACCGGGAATTCTCGCGATGACGTCGTACACCGGCTTCAGCCCCCAGTCGGATGCGATGGTGAGGTGCACTCGCGCCGGTCCCGGACCGATGTGATAGGTGAGAGGCAAGGCGCCTCGCCACTTCTCCGGCGCCACCGGCCCAGTCATTGACTCCAGCAGCTGGCGCGCATCGGCGTACGAGATCGGCAACGCCGGGATCTTGAGAACCGTCGGCGCCTCGGCCAGCGACAGGCGTTTGGCGGTCTTGGTCGCACCCACACCCGGCGTGAGCGGATCTCCGGCAAAGACCGGCATGTCAGCGACCGAGCCACGCTGCACAGCATCCGCGGGCCGCCAGCCACCGAGCGGATAGGTATCGCCCATCCCGTAGCCATCATCCTTGGGATCGGAATAGATCAGGCAGCCGATTGCGCCGTGCTGGTAGGCGAGCTTCGGCTTGAGCCCGCGCCATCCGCCACCGTAGCGAACGATCGCGATCTTGCCCTTGACGTCGACACCGCGACGCGCGAGTTCCATGTAATCATCGGGCATGCCGTAGTTCACGTAGACGAGATCCCCGATCACGTCCCCATCGGCACCGTAGGCGTTGTAAGGCGGCAGGCCGTCGGTGCGTGTTGACGTGGCATCGCCGGCAATCGGCGGCTCGTGCAGGCTGGCCGCAAAATTCTTCGGAGCGATGAGCTCGAGTGCGACGCGTTTCGGTGTCGGGTACAGCACGTAGAACGTCTCGATGTCGGCCTGCCATCCCCAGCTCCTGAAAAGGTCGCGCACGAACTCGGCGTTGGCCTTGTTGTGAGGTGCGCCGACGTGATTCGGCTCGGCCGAGAGCTGCTTCAGCCAGGTTCCGATCTCGGCAGCATTGAGCTGGCCATCGAACCGGTGCTCGAGCGCCGCCTGCGCAATGGCGCCTGCCCGCGTGAAGCCATACATGGAAGGAGTGTCGGATTCGGCGGCTCCGGAAGCCTGGGTACCGATCGTGAGCGCAGCGGCACTGGCCAGAATGAACAGACGTCGGACAATAGGCACAGAGAATCTCCACGAGGTTGCAACCTGGCGCGCGAGCTTACCTGAGCAGGTGCTGTCATTCAGCAGCGCGCGGTGCCTGATAGTGCGTTTGCAGATCGCGTCGCAGATCGCGTGCGGCGATGAAATAGTGGATCCCCGCCCAGGCGAACAGCATCGACACCGCGACCAGCGCATGCCGGATGCCGAGCGACGAGGCGCCGCTGCAAGCCTCCTGAAGCGTTGACACAGCGTTCACCGGCGCTGCGCCGCCCGGGCACAGCGTTGCGAAATCACCCATCAAGAACGCGCGGCCTGCGAACGCGTCGCTCAGAGTGCCGATGAGGGTCGGTCCCAGGCCGATACCGACGAGCCCGAGCACGACCGATATGACGAAAGCCGAGGAGGCGCGCATGTTGGCACCCACCATGTTTTGTGCGATCGCGAGCGTGGGCGTGAAATAGATGAAGAGTACGACGTGCGCGGCGACGAGCACACCGATGCCGACCGCGACTGTGGGCGATGCAAAGGCGATCGCGAACAGCGGCGCGGCGAGCACCAGTCCGATGGCGGGTCCCCACACGAACCAGCGCTGGTCGAAACGCGAAGCCCAATCGACCCCGAACCCGCCGAGCGCGAGGCCGGAGCTCATCGCCAGTGCGGCGATCAGCCCGAGAAGTCGCCCGGCCTCCGCGAACCCCATGTGATAGACGCGAACAAAGAACTGGCCGACAAATTGGCCGATCGCGTTCATCGCTGTCGCTGCGAGGGCGCACCCGATCAATGTGTGGCGCATGGAGCGCTTGGAGAGCAGGAATCTGAGCACTTCCCACATCGACGGCGGCGGCCCGGAGGTCGTCGCGATCTCGTCGGACATGCCGCGCGGCGGGTCGCGCAGGGTGAGAAACGCAATCAACGCAACCAGAAGTGCGGGTGCGCCGATCCCAACGAACGCGGCTCGCCAGCTCACGTTCTCGGCCATCCATCCCGCGAAGGTCGAGCCGGCGACAACCCCGAGCGGTGCGCCCAGCCAGATGATGGACATCGCGGACGCGCGCCGGTCACGCGGATAGTGATCGCCGATCAGCGAGGCCACCGGCGGACCGAAGCCCGCATCGCCCACGCCCACGCCCACACGAAACAGAAGCAGGCGCCAGAAACCTAACGCGCTACCACAGAGTGAAACCATGACGCCAAAAATCGCCAGCGAAGCCGCGATGATCCGGGTCCGGCTCATGCGTTCGGCCATGCGCGCGAGCGGCAGGCCAAGCAAGGTATAGAAGATGGCAAAGCCCAGGCCCTGAATGATGCCCATCTGGGCGTCGGTGAGCTTCAGATCGAGCTTGATCGCTTGCGCGATGACCGCGATCCCCTGGCGGTCGGCGAGATTGAGCGCGTTGGTGAGAAGCAGAACAGTGAGGAGCCAGGCGCGATAGCCCTTCGAGAACAGCACTGGCTTCACAAACGAATTCCGTCGCGCATCCGTGGTCTCATCTGCATTCTCCGTGGCGGGCGAGTATCACCGCCTGTCGCCGGTTCATCACAAGACGAGGTATGCATACCATGACGCCCCTGCACCAGTCTGCCACCAGAGGGAAACTGTCCAGCGCACTGAGCCGGCTGACCGCCGCCGCGGCCGCGCTTGGATTTCTGTGTTGTGGAGCAATCACTGCGGCTACGACCCCGGCGATGCAAGCTCCGACGCTCAAGATCGGCATCATTGGCACGGGTCACATCGGTGGAGCGCTCGCGAAGCTGTGGGCCAACGCCGGGCATGAGCTACTCATCTCTTCGCGTCATCCCGAGGAGCTGCAGGATCTTGCCCGCTCGCTCGGTCCAAAGGTGAGAGCGGGTACCCCGCGTGAGGCCGCCGTGTTCGGTGATGCGGTGCTGATCTCGATTCCCTACGGCGCCATGCCGCAGGTCGGTCGTGACCTCAAGACAGAGCTCGCGGGCAAGATCGTGCTCGACACCGGCAACCCCTATCCAAGTCGCGACGGCGACATGGCCGTCGAGGCGCGACGCAAGGGCACGGGTGTCGCATCGGCCGAATTTCTGCCTGGCGTCCGGCTGGTGCGGGCCTTCAACGCCATCAACGCTGGCGATCTCAGGGACGAAGCGCATCGCAAAGGTGAGCGGGTCGCGATTCCGCTCGCAGGTGACGATGCGGAGGCGCTCGCGGGCGCCGGGCGCCTGGTGAGGGATGCGGGATTCGATCCGGTGGTCGTCGGTCCGCTCGCCCGAGCGAAGGAATTCGACGTCGGCACGGCGCCCTACACCCGGCTGCTCACGGCCAAGGAGCTGCGACAGCTCCTGAAACTCCCCGACTGAGCGTGGGAAAAACGCGACCAGCTCAGGAGGTGCGATGACTCGGCGTGTAGCGACAGATCATGTTCAAGGCGGTGTAGGAACACGCTGACAGATCAATGAGAAGCGAGAGAATTGTCCGGTCACATCGATCCGTAGACACTGCGAATCACGGGACTCAACCATTATTGCCGGTAATGTCCTAAGAGGGCCGGTAATCCCCGCCCTGGCGAAAAGGCCCCACGTGCCAATGTGCACTGGGGCCTTTCTACTTTCACCAGCGCCCTCCGCAGCAAGAAATGCCAAGTATCGCGATCCGTCGGCCGATAGAGTGCGCGGATCGAAATCTTCTGCCGGGAGACCCACGATGCATGCCCGTCTCTTCATTGCGCTGTTCGCGGCAACCACCGCCCTCGCCGCCTCTGGTGCGGCGCGCTCCTCACCCGAAGACGACCGCCAGGCCGTCGCCGCGCTCGATGTGAAGTATCAGGAGGCCGTCAAGCACAACGACGCGGACACGATGGCACGCATACTGGATGAGGATTTCGTGCTGGTGCTCGGCAACGGCACGGTCTACAAGCGCGAGGATCTGCTGGACTCGGCCCGCAAGCGCCACATCATCTACGAGAAGCAGGACGAGGATCCGGGTACGCAAACCGTGCGCGTATGGGGCGACACGGCAGTCGTGACCGCTAGACTCTGGCTCAAGGGGACGAGGGAGGGTGAAGAGCTCGAGCGTCGACTCTGGTTCAGCGATACCTACGTGCGGACCCCGAATGGCTGGCGCTATGTGTTCGGACAGGCCTCACTCAGCCTGCCAAAGGAAACGCCCGCACCGGCTCAATCCAACTAACGGCGAGGGAGCGCTACGCGAGCGTGGCGAGAACCAGGTCTTTGAGTACGATGCTTGCCTGCGCGATGTCCACGCCAGGCAGTGATGGAGATGCCCATGGAGCGGGCGCCGCCAGGAAGATCAGCGTGATCACGACTCGTGCGACGCGTTGTGCGAAAAATGCCGCCAATGAATTCTCCAGGGCCGTAGCCTCGAACCTTCGGCAGTCGCAGTGACTGCAACGAGTCCGATCTTGCATTGGAGAGTGGCGTGAAGGTCCCGCGCGACTTCACAAAATGCCGGCGAAGCTGCTCCAAGGAATCGAACAGTGAAGTGGCTCACGCGTTCATGCAGCGCCTACGAACCTGCGTCACAACGCGATTTCGTGACCTACGTGCCGCTGCGTGGCCGCTGCGTACAGCGCGCGGGCGACATGCAGATCGTAGAGTGCCATTCCAACGGTCTTGTAGGCAGTAGTGCCGCTCACATCGATCCGGCGCTGGCCAGAAATGACCTGACCGATCGTGAAGACATCGGCGGACTTCACGATGCCCCTTGCGAGCGGCGCGATTACATCCCCTACCTCCTCGCGTGCCGTCTGCGAATCGATGACGATGTGCCCGGCGAGGCGGTACACCGCATCCGGCAGCTCCTGCATGGTGGGGCGAAAAGAGCCGATGCTGATGAAATGCTTGCCGGTGAGCACTCCGGCGTCGTCCGGCAGCACCGGTTGAGCCGATGTCGTCGCGGCGATGATGAGGTCCGTGTGCCTGAGCAGCTCGCGCGCGTCGGCGCACGGCCTGACTTGGAGCTGCGGGGCCTGTGCACGAATCGTGGCGCCAAACCTCTCGTAGCTCGCAGGGGATCGCGGGACACAAAAGACCTCACTGACCGGACGCACCGCAGAGGCACTGATCGCCTGCCAGGCTCCTTGCACCCCACAGCCGATGATGCCGAGCGTACGCGTGCCCGCGGGCGTCATGTGTTTGATCCCGAGCGCGCCAACGGCCCCGGTGCGCAAGGCGGTCAGCGCCGCGGCGTTCAGAACCGCGAGAGGCACGCCGGTGCCACCGTCGGCAAGAACCATCACGCCGTTCGTGACTGGCAGGTTGCGAATTGCGTTACCCGGCACGACCGAGACCAGCTTTGTGCCGATCATGTCGCGCGCCACCGCCGGCATGGTCAGGTACGTGTTGCCGTTCCACTCGATGTGCTGACGACGCGGCGCGCGATACTCTGGCTGATCCGACTCAAGCGCGGCTGATTCGGCCGGCCCGATCAGCGCCGCGGGCGGCAGCAGGTCAATCAGATCCGCATGAGAGAGGACGAGCATGCTCAGTCTTCCTGGCCGGCGTTCATGTCGAAATTACGTGAATTGAATCGCCACGCCGCATCTGAACCGCGCGAGTCGACTCGAATCCCGGCATCGCATATGCTCCCCCGCGCTCGGCATCACTGCCGTGGCGCCGCCCTGATAACAACACGTAACAGAGGGGTATCTGATGAACGCTCAAAAAATCGCCGGATTGATTGGTGTTCTCCTGGCAGTCGTCAGCGCATTCGTGACGATTCCATACGCCGCCGCCATTCTCCTCATTCTCGGTCTGTTCGTCGGTCTGTCCATCATCCCGGACCATCACGTCAGGGTCATGGTCTCGGCGCTGGTCCTGGCGGCTCTGTCGCACACCTTCGATGCGATACCTCAGATCGGCAGCTACCTCGCGACCATCCTGTCCAGCTTCGGCGTGCTCGTGGCCGGAGGGGCAATCATGATCATCCTGCGCAATACCTACGCAAGATTTAAGCCCTGAGCTTATCTCGCCCTGGATGGCAGGGCTCGCCGGCCGATGCGGGATTCCGTCGGCACACGAGCCGATACTCATCAAAGCCGCCCTCGGGCGGCTTTTTGTTGTCCGCGAGCCTACGCATCAGTCCGCGCGGGTCAGCGCCCGGATCTCGTCATCCTTGCCGGTCAGCTGCCAGCGGATCATCGACACCGGAATCACACCGGCTGCGTTGAGCTCGGTGAAAAAGCGCCGCAGGGTGAACTCAGCACCGAGCTGCTTGCTGCGATCCATCAGCAGCTCATCCAGCAGGTACTTGCCGGTGACGTAGCTCGTCCCGTATCCCGGCTGACGCAGATACAGCTGCTGCTCGAAGCCGACCAGGTCGAGATCCGGACGCATCCAGCCGCGGGGCGTCCACTCGACCTGAAACGCCTTGGCCTCCCTCAGCGTGATTTCATTCGCCTGGGCGCGTAGCGATGCGAGGCCGCGCGCAGCCCGCTGCGCGAGCATGATCCAGACGATCTCTCGCGCGCGCGGATTGTCGTCGTAATAACCTGCATGCATCATCATTTCTTCCATCGCAGTTGCCAGGCCTTCGGCGCGACTATCCCAGATGTTGTACAGCAACGGCCCGCGACGCACCGGGCTCGCATGCGGGTCGACGCGCATCTGCGCCAGGTCCCACCAGTGATAGAAGTGAGTGAACAGAGTCATCGGCTCGCGATGACTCGCCATCGCGAAAAAATCCCGCGTTGCCTCGGGTGAATATTCGCCGATCCGTTCGCGCAGCGCAGGATCCATGTAATCCCGCATCGGCAGAATGTCCTTGGCCTTGAGAAAGGCCAGGTACTTGGTGATCGCGTCGTTGGCGCGCCGCTGATATTCCTCGGGACTCGAGATCACCGGCAGTTGCGGCAGGCCGCGATTGCGCTGCTCTTCCAGGCGCAGGGAAGCATGCGCGCGCGCCAGCTCGCGCTTCAGCAGGTCGACTTCTTCTTCCCAGGTGAGCGGCACCAGGTGCACATTGCGCAGGCTCCAGGTGTAGTTCTCTTTGCCAATTCCAGAGGGGCCGGTCTTGGCGGGAGCCTGCGCCTCGAGCCACACGATGAACCCGTCGGTCGCTTTCGCAGCCGCGCGTGCCGCCTGGTTGACGTCAGGACTCGTGCCTTCAGTCCTTTCTACCAGGCCGCGCAGGACCTCGAGCTGTTTCTGCATCGTGCCGATGCCCGTGATCCACAGGTCTCGAGCATTTCCCACCAGGTTGAGCGGCGCCTGTCTCAGGAGCGGCTGGACGGTTGACAGCTCACCGCTCAGTTTTCGCTCCGCGGCCGGGGTCAACGGAAACGAATACGTCCACAACTCGACGAGCGCGTGATTCGTCGGTCCCTCGTGCGCGGGTGTATCGCTCTGTTCCGTAAATATCGACTGGTAGAAAGCGGGATCACGTGCCCAGGGCTGCAGCACCCGGATATCGAAATCGAGTCCATTCATTTCGGCGCGCACCAGCTGGTAATCGACCTGCTGCTCGACCGGCCAGCCCTGCGGGTCGATCGCGGCGAGACGTGCCTGATACGTCTTCAATTCCCGGTGTCGACGCTCGAAGGTGTTTGCAGTGTAGTCCGGGGCGCCATCGCGCAGCGGGGGTCGCTCGAATGCACGCCACTCGCCGAACAGGGCAAGCAGATCCTGGTACGTCTTGCCTGGCTCAGCTGCGGCACCTGCCGTGGTTAAACTGGTCATTGTTAGCACTCCCAGCACGAGATACAGAGCCCTGGGTGCAAGGCGCATGGCATGGTTTCCCTTCGCGGCGCAGATGCGTCGCCTTCTTGGTGCGATTATCTTCGATTGTTTGGTGAACCGTGTGCTATGGCGTTCCTCGGTCTCCTCACCGACCCATCTTCCCCTCGGAAGGGGCAGGAGCCGGGCGTCGTCCCGATCGCGGCTTCTAGTCCCTTGGGGCAGGATGCTGGCCTCGGCGAACGAGGCCGACTATCCTCCGTGGCCAACCCCAAGTTAACTGCCTATCCTGTGGAGAACTCGCAATGAAGCTGCCAATGCAAAAAATCGGTGCCCTACTCATGTTGATGTTGTTCTGCACAGTGGTTCGTGCGGACGAATTCGACGACACGATCAAGGTATTTCAAAACGCCGGCGAGAGCGGCCAGTTCTTCAAGAACGCCTACGGCTACGCGGTCTTCCCGACTATCGGCAAGGGTGGCGTCGGCATTGGCGGCGCGCATGGCAAGGGCCGCGTGTACCAGGGCGGTAAATATGTCGGCGATACCACGATGAACCAGCTCACCGCCGGCTTCCAGCTCGGCGGCCAGGCCTTCAGCCAGATCATCTTTCTCGAAGACAAGCGCGCGTTCGATGATTTCACTGGTGGGGAGTTTGAGTTTAGCGCACAGGCTTCCGCGGTTGCGATTACCGCTGGAGCTTCGGCCAGCGCCGGCGGCACTGGGACCTCTGCGGGTGCAAGCGCCGGAAAGAAGGACGCGTCCACTGTCGGCTCGTACCGCAAGGGAATGGCGGTCTTCACGGTGGCGAAGGGCGGTTTGATGTACGAGGCAGCGCTGGGCGGTCAGAAATTCAAGTACACAGCCAAGTAGGTCGCGACTGCTCGAAACCAGGGGATCTACATGCCGCATGTGAGCCTACGCTCGACGCTACTGCTCGCAGTGGCGGTGGCGGTCGCAGGCTGCGCCCCGCAGAAGGCACAGGACAGCGCGGCTGACGTCGCCACCCTTGCATCGACCGCGGCCGGCTGGCAAAAGGCATATAACGAGAAGAACGCGGATGCAGTCGCAGCTCTCTACGGCGAAGACGCGCAGCTTCTCCCGCCCGGAGCGCCAGTCGTCAACGGTCGCCCCGCGATCCGCGACTACTGGGCAAACGACATCGCCGCCACCGGCGTGGCGGTGACGATCACGTCCGATGCACGCAATGCGGGTGGTGATTGGGGGTGGCGTTCCGGCTCATGGAGCTCGCAGGACGCCAAGGGCGTCCCGGTGACCGGCAAGTACGTCGAGGTCTGGCATCGAACCTCCAGCGGCTGGCAAATCCACCGCGATATTTGGAACGCGGACGGAGCACCGGGAGCGAGCTCGGCACCAGCCGCACCCTGATAGGGACTGATCGAGCCGATTTCAGAACGCCTCCCCGACGGAGGAGCGTGAACGAACTGTCGTCGCGTCCCCACGCATAGTCGGCGTGCTCCGCTGTCAGGTCTTGACAGGGATCCAGATCTCCAGCCCGCCCATGCCGCTCACTGAGTCGAACGCTTCGCCATAGCGCTCGAAGTTCGGGCCGTCCGCGGCCTCGTGTCCCGACTCCGGAAGCCACTTGTTCCAGATCGTGTTCCAGGTACCGCGAATCGTCGAGATGTGATCGCGATGCTCGAACACCGCATATCTTTGTGCTGGCACGCACACGCGGGTGAATTCCGTCGGCACCGCTACGGCATCGGCAATCTCGACGCCGCACAGGTAGTCGAAGTCGCCCGCCTCGTCCGCGTTGTAGCTCACGCCATAAGCGGTTCTGCCGACCTGCCCGGGGATTTTGCAGAAGTACGGCAGGAAGCGTTGCCATTGCGCCGGTATGCCCGCGCTGGTCTCGCACGTGTAGCGCTGACTCAGCCCGGCCACCAGCAGCGGCTTGCCGTTCTCGAAGCGCGACGGTTGCAGCGTGCTGCTTCCGTCAGTCGTCGGCCGCGCACGCGGTTTAGTCATTCGCCTTGTCGAATTCGGGCTCAGTCATTCGTCGTACGGACATGCACCCCTGAAGAGAGTTCACATGCCTGTTCAGCCGTTAAGGAGAAGCCCATGAGATTCATGATCATCGTCAAGGCGACCAAGGACACTGAAGCGGGCGTAATGCCCGAAGAGGCAAGGTTCGCGTCGATGGCGGCCTACCACGAGGAGCTCGTGAAGGCGGGCGTACTGCTCGACGCGTCGGGATTGCAGCCGAGTTCCAAGGGTTGGCGAATCAAGTATTCCGGTACGAAACGCATCGTGAGCGACGGACCGTTCACGGAGAGTAAGGAGCTGATCGCCGGCTACACGCTCATCCAGGTGAAATCGCGCGCCGAGGCGCTCGAGTGGACCCGGCGCTTTCCGAATCCAGTCGGAGAAGACCAGGATGCCGAGATCGAAGTACGCCAGCTCTTCGAGCTGGAAGACTTCGGGCCGAGCGAGGCGATCGAGCGCTTTCGCGAAATGGGCGTTGGCGGCAAGTAGGGGCGCCAGGCCCGCTTGCGCGGGATGAACATGGATGCTGTGATCGGTGGCTGTGACGGCCACCGACACCCATCGCGCGATTGACGCAGTCTGGAGAATTGAATCGCCGCGGCTGATCGCGGGCCTCACGCGCATCGTGCGCGATGTCGGCGTAGCCGAAGAACTCGCTCACGATGCCCTGGTGGTAGCGCTCGAGCAGTGGCCGCAAGCAGGCGTCCCGGATAACCCCGGCGCCTGGCTGATGACGACTGCCAAGAACCGGGCGATCGACCGCGTGCGTCATGGGAAGCTCCGGGGACGCAAGCACGAGCAACTGGGCTACGAACTCGAGCAGCAAGTCACGCCGGATCTCGATGCGGAAATCGACGATGACATCGGGGATGACCTCCTGCGCTTACTGTTCATCGCCTGTCATCCCGTGCTTTCGACCGAGGCGCGCCTGGCACTCACTCTGCGGCTCCTCGGTGGCCTGACGACCGAGGAGATTGCCCGTGCTTTCCTGGTGTCGGAACCCACGATCGCCCAGCGCATCGTTCGGGCGAAGCGAACGCTTTCGCAAGCGCGCATTCCTTTCGAGGTGCCCCACGGCTCCGAACTCGGGGCACGGCTGGCTTCGGTCCTCGAGGTCATCTACCTCATCTTCAATGAGGGTTATTCCGCAACTGCGGGCGAGGACTGGATGCGGCCCGCACTTTGCGAGGATGCACTGCGGCTCGGCCGCATCCTAGCGGACCTCGAGCCGCAGGAGCCCGAGGTCCATGGACTCGTCGCGTTGATGGAGATTCAGGCCTCCCGCGCGGGTGCGCGCATCGGACCCTCGGGTGAGCCGGTGTTGTTGCTCGAGCAGAACCGCTCGCAGTGGGATCAGCTGCTGATCCGGCGAGGACTCGGCGCACTGGAGCGCGCCGAGAGACTCGGCGGAGCATATGGCAGGTACACGTTGCAAGCTGAAATTGCCGCCTGTCACGCACGCGCGCGGACTGCAGAGCAAACGGACTGGGTACGCATTGCGATGCTGTATGAGACGCTGGCGAGAGTTGCGCCCTCCCCGGTCGTCGAGCTCAACCGTGCCGTCGCTGTGTCGATGGCATTCGGTCCAGCCGCGGGGCTGGAACTGGCCGACGCGCTCACTTCTGAGCCGTCGCTCAGGACCTATCACCTGCTGCCGAGCGTGCGGGGCGATCTCCTCGCCAAGCTCGGGCGGGCAGCTGAAGCGCGGGTGGAGTTCGAACGCGCCGCTTCGCTCACACGTAACAGTCGCGAGCGCGAGCTGCTCCTTGCGCGTGCAGCAGCGTGCACTTCCCCATGATGCCCCTGTTACCGCGCACCGTAGTCGCGACGCTGCTGCTCGCGACCGCGCCGGTGTATTGCGACGCAGCCGTGCCGACGGCACCGAGAAGTGCGGCAGTCATGGAATTCGAGCTGTTCGACGACATGAGCGCCTATGAGGATCCCACGGTCATGCAAGCCGAGAGCCGCAGAATCACGCTGATCAGCGAGACGCTGCGGCAGGAATTGAGCGAACGGGGGTTGTACCGCGTCGTGGATAACCACGCCGCCGCAAAGCTGATATCTGACTCAAAGGCGCGCCAGAACCTGCGCGACTGCAATGGCTGCGAGATCGACATCGGCAAGGCACTGGGGGCCGACGTCATCGTCATCGGCTGGGTGCAGAAGGTCAGCAATCTCATCCTCAACATCAATGTTCAGGTCAAGGACGTTCGCACGGGCGAGATGCTCTACGCGCAGTCGGTGGACTTGCGCAGCAACACTGATCAGTCGTGGCTGCGTGGTATTCGTTACATGGTGGACCGCATTGCAGAGGACGCACAGCGCACGCCCTGACAGCGTCTGCGGACCTCACGCTTCAGCGAAGGCCCCGATCCGTAATCAGCCTGGCGCCGGGGAAATCGCGCGGTAGGCTACCCTCGTCGACTTCCCCGGAATGCCACTCAAGTCCGGTCAGCCCTCGAGCATGGTCTTGAGGTTCTTGAGGCCGCCCTGGTAGACGCCCTTGATCAGGTTGACCGCGCCGGTGTCGCTCTCGGCCTCCGGCGGATTGTCAGCCGGATTCTTGCGCTTGAAATGGCCAGCCCATGTCACCACCGTGGTGCCGTCCTTTCCCGCCTTCAGCGAAACAGTCGACACGTAGTCATCTAGTGGGAGCGGCGACTCAATGATCCGGTACTTATAAGAGTGGTTTTTCTCGCTGAACGCGAGCAACTCCTCAGTGAACGTTGGCCCGTCCTTGATCGTCAGTGCACGGACTGCGCCCGGCGTGTTGTTGGTCCCCTTGACGATCTCGTCCTTGGCAAAGCCCGGATGCCACTTATTCAGGCCGTCGTAATCCTTGATGGTCGCCCAGACCTTGTCGAGCGGCGCCTTGATTTCGATGGTTTCGGTGACACTCAAAGGCTTCGGTGGGTCGGCGAGCGCGGATCCGCCCGCAGCCATCGCGAACAGTGCCACCACGGCGAGACTCTTCTTCATACATATTTCCCCTTTGACGATTTATGCGAGGAGTTTGCCCGGCCTGCGCAAGCCTGCAGACCCGCCCGGCGCGTCACTATACCGGAGTCGCGGCGGAATCACGGTCCCCGGCGTGACGATCACAAGCCGACCCGCGTAGAACATACTAAGGACGTGGCTGGCTCATCTGCAGAACGCGTAACGATCAATGTCGGAGATGCACACCGCGTCTCCGGGCTGCTGCAGCGGCCATCGGATGCCAAAGCATGCCTCGTACTGGCGCACGGGGCCGGCGCGGGCATGCAGCACCCCTTCATGGCGGCCGTTGCCGCGGAGTTCGAGGCCTTGGGCATTGCCACGCTCCGCTATCAGTTCCCCTACATGGAACGAGGTTCCAGGCGGCCGGATCCGCCTGCGCTTTGCCACGCCACGGTCCGCGCCGCCATCACAGAAGCCACGCGGCTCGCACCGGATCTGCCACTTTTTGCCGGTGGCAAGTCCTTCGGCGGGCGAATGACGTCGCAGACGCAAGCGGCTTGCCCACTATCGGGCGTCCGAGGTCTGGTGTTCCTTGGTTTTCCCCTGCATCCACCGGGGAAGCCTGCCGATGAGAGAGCCGAGCACCTTTTGGAGGTGCGGATTCCGATGCTGTTTCTCCAGGGCGGCCGGGACGAGTTCGCAAACCTGGACCTGCTGGAGCCACTCATCGATCGGCTCGGCACGCGCGCCACACTGAAACTGTTTGCTGATGCGGACCACTCTTTCCATGTATCGACACGCAGCGGACGGAACGATGCGCAGGTCAGAAGTGAACTGCTACGCGAGGCGAGCGCCTGGATCCAATCGGTGATTTGAGACTCAGCGGTTGCAGCGAGGAGTGTGGAGGTGCATCGATGGTTACGGTCCAGGCTGTCACTTCCTGCCCTGCAGATCACGATTCGATTTCAGGTAGGCGATGATTTTCTGGCGCACATCGGCATCCGCGATGCCGGTGTATGGCTTCATGCTGTTGTTCGAGATGACCTGGTCAGGATTGGCAATGAATCTATCCAGAGTCGACTCGTCCCAAATGATTCCCGACTCTGATAGCCCCCCCGCTGAGTTGCGGTAGCCGGGTATGGACCCGGCTTCCGCACCATAGACCCCGTACAGCGACGGCCCCAAGCGATGATCACCCTGCTTCACCGAATGACAGGTGCGGCAGTGATTGTTGAAAGCCGCCCTGCCATCGGTCGCCGTCTTTGCTCCGTGAACCAGCCCCGCGACGAACGATTCGGGTAGCGCGGCGAAGTTGAGCATTCGCGCGATCCGGTCACCCTTCAATTCGACCAGCGCAAGCTGCCCGTGTGACCCGCTTTCAGTCGACTGCGCGTCGTACTGGACGAACACCGTATTGGCGTCATTGGTCGGAAAGATCCACAGATTCGAAACACGCGAACCCGTATTGTTCGCGGCGCAAGCTGCGAGCAGTGAACTGGCATCCATGCTGAGGTAGGTCCCCGGCTCATCCAGGGCGTACTCGACGCGCACCTGGCCGGTGGTCACGCTGCCAAGAGCGCGCGCGTCACGCGCTACGCAGGCGGCAACAAAGCCGTTGATCGCTCGTTCGGCACGGGAGATCAATTTGGCGGAAGTCTGTGCAGCGGCCGTGCTGGGCACGAGCGCCTTCTGATCCGAGGACAAGGCGACCTCCACGGCTAGGGTGAGCGCCACACAAAGGAAAGAGGCAAGCAGCGGGTACGGTTTCACGGCGAATTCCTCCGGTTATGAGTCCGAGGTCACTGCGGTGCAACAACGCGCCGCATCTGGCCTTCACTAGTACAGACGCAAACGGGTCGGAATTCGGCTCACGATTTTCGTCGGGTGCGCTGGATCCGGTGTAGTGCTATAAGCGCAGCCGCCACGGCACAGCATGCAGCACGCGGCGCAGCGCATGCGCACCCGACGCGCGTAACAGACCGCTCGCAGCACAACTGGGGAGAAAGCAATGGGCAGAATAGTTCCCGGCACTGACGCCAAGGCCAAGGTCACTCTCAATTTTTCGAACGGCAAGGTCCTGAGCTTTCCGGCGGCCGTCACCGTCCGGCCCGATGGAGGCGTCGACTTCGCGATTCCACAAGGCAGAATCGTCCCCGGCACGGATGCACGGGTTACGATCAATTTTTCGGATGGCAGAGTCGTCAGCACCGGCAGCATGAAGATCACTCCGGGCCCCGGCGGCAACACGTCACTGCAACCCGGCGCGCTTCCTACAGGCTAGGCCGGCGACGCTGATCCTCGATGAGCGGGGCGTGACTGGAGATCACCCTTTCGAAGGATGATGATCGGCGCGTATCCGCTCAAGCGCGGCCTGGGCCTCGTGCGCCTGGCGAACAACCGCGCTCGACTTCCCTTGAGTGGCGATCACGAGGGGGAGGCTCTCGTGCAGTAATGATTCAGCCTCGTCGTACTGTCGTAACTCGACCAAAGCACTGGCGAGTGAGCTGCGGGTAATGGCCAGCATCGGGCTGTCCGCTGGCATTGTCGCCGCTGCGATCTGCGTGGCGTGCCTGAGGAGAGGGATTGCTTCGGTCGCGCGGCCTTCGTCAACCAGCACCCTGCCGAGACCCGCGAGCGCAGGAGCGAATGACGTGTGCTCAGGCGGCAGTGCCTTGGTATAGGTTTCCAGCGCTGCCCGGAACTGAGTCTCCGCCTCGCTCAAGCGACCGGCATCATGCAGAAGGATTGCGAGGTTGACCTGGCTCGTGCCGACGTTGGCATGCGCGGGGCCACGAACACGCACATTCAGATCGAGCACCTCACGCAGCACCTTTTCCGCCTCTACGACGTCGCCCTTGCGGCGCAGGAAGCGCCCGTAGTTCGAAAGCGCGTCGATCGTGTAGGGATGCTCGGGTCCGAGCACGCGACGAAGTTGTTCGTTGGATTTGAGGAACAGCGGCTCGGCAGCTACAAACTGCCCTTGCATCTGCAGCACGTAGGCCAGGTTGTGAGTCTCCATGATCACGCGTGGATAGTCCTCACCGAACGCAGACCGATCGACCGCGAGAGCGGCGTTGAGCAGGCTCGCCGCCTCATCGTAGTGCCCCACGAACGCGAGCAGAGTGGCCAGCTCATTCATCACCTGCGCAGCTTCCGGCGTCGCCTGCAAGCCGCGCCGCGAATAGAGCGCGAGGCTGTCGCGATAGTACTTCTCGGCGGCGATCTGCTCGCCGCGCTCGAACGCGACCCGCCCCAGGTCGGTCAGCGTCTGTGCTACCTCGGTCGCATCGGGCCCAAGCAGTTCGCGGCGCATCTGCAGCGCCGTCTGCATGCGCGCTTCTGCCTCCTCCAGCTTCCCCTGCGACATCAACGCATTGCCGATCTCATTGAGCATCGCTGCGACATCCGGGTGCCTGGGGCCGTGGATCTCGATCAGGCCTGCAAGCGCCTTCTCGAGTACCGGCTCGGCATCGCCCCCCAGTCCGAGGCGGTTGTAAACGCGTCCCATTGTTCCCATCAGCGCCGCGCGCGTTTCGGGTTCCGCAGCGAAGCGTGATTCGATCTGCCGCGTGCCAGCATCCAGGAGCTCGCGCGCTGTCACCTCATTGCCGCGCGCCTTGTATGGGTCTGAAAGCTCGAAGACATCGACCATGAACGAAGACACCTGCTCGGCGCGCACGCGTTCGCGCGCGGTGCGCTGCATCTGCGCGTACATCGCCGCCGCGAAGCCGGCGAGAAGCAGCACGATGACCGCGCCGACGCTCACCCCGACCACGTGGCGCGACACGAATTTGCGCGTGCGATAGAACCACGTATCGCGGACCGCGAGCACTGGCTGTCCCGTGAGATAGCGCCGCACGTCCGCCGATAGCTGCTCGACGGTGGTGTAGCGGCGCTCCGGTTCGGAGCGCAGGGCCTTGGCGACGATGGTGCTTAAGTCACCCGAAAGCGTTCGCTTGAGCTTGTTGGGTGTCGATCTGCGCTGTTCGGCAATCGTGCTCGCATCATCGCCCGCCAATGTGGCCCGGCCGAGAGGAAGCGCCTCCGCCATCTGCACGTCACGCTCCAGCTCCCGCCCTGTCATGTGTTGCCGGCTGTACGGTCTGCGGCCGGACAACAACGCATACATCAATATGCCTAGTGAATAGACATCGGTCGCCGTCGTAACGGGCTGGCCCAGGATCTGTTCCGGAGCGGCGTAGTCCGGAGTCAACGCACGCCCGCTCAGACGCGTGAGCTCGGTCTCTGCAGCGGGCTTTTCAGGCTCGACAAGTTTCGCAATCCCAAAGTCGAGCAGCTTGATCTCGCCCTGCGCGGTCACCAGGATGTTGGGCGGCTTCAGGTCCCGGTGAATGACGAGATGGGTGTGTGCGTGCGAAACCGCGTCACACACCTGCAGGAAAAGACGCAGTCGCGACGGAACATCGAGGCTCTGTTCATCACACCATTGATCGATGGGCTTGCCCTCGACGTATTCGAGGACGAAATACAGGACACCCATCGATGTCGCGCCGGCATCGAGGAGGCGAGCGATGTGCGGATGCGAAAGCTGGCCGAGGATCCTGCCTTCGCGAATGAAACGCTCGCGTGCAGCGGACTGCGCAACATGCGCGTGCAGAACCTTCAGGGCCACGGCGCCCTCGAACCGTCCGTCGATGCGGCGCGCCAGCCAGACCTCGCCCATTCCGCCCAGACCCACCTGCCGCTCGAGTTGATAGGCGCCAAAGCGGGTGCCGGCCTCGAGCGCGGCCTCCGAAGCGCCTGACGTGATGCCGGCATCCTGTGCCGCATCGCCAGCGAGAAATTCATTCGCCTCCGCGGCGCGATCGGCGCCGAGAAGGGTCAGAACGTGCGGATACAGATCGGGCCGTGCCTCGGCCAGCCCGGCAAGTTCCTGGTCCCGGTTCTGCGGCCCCAGTGCCAGCAGGCGCTCGAAACAGGCAAGTGCTTCGCGCCAGACTTCCGCCGATGGCTGTGCGAGGTCCATCAGTCAGCGCCGGGTCGCAGGGCCATGTATAGGAATGCGCGCGCCTTTTGCCAGTCGCGCTTCACCGTCGCAGGCGAGGTCTGCAGAACCTCCGCGATCTCTTCTATGGAGAGTCCCGCGAAATATCGCATCTCGACGATCTGGTGGGCGCGTGCGTCGATCCGCGCCAATTGCTGAAGTGCAGCGTCCAGCGCTTCGACTTCTGGCGCAGGTAACTCGACTTCGGGATCGTTGCCGGTCAGCGTGACGTGAACGTCGCCACGCCCCCGCTTCTGCGCGCCGCGTTTGCGCACGTAGTCGATGATCACGCTACGCATGACGCCAGCGGCATAGGCGTAGAACATGCGCCGGTTTGCGCCCGGGATCTCCGGCTGACGAACCAGGCACAGATAAGCCTCGTGCACGAGGCCTGCCGCATCCAGGTCGGTAAGTGCCGCTGCGCGTGCCAGCTTCTGGCGGGCCAGGCGATTCAACTCGCCGTAAACGCTCGCGAATAGCTCATTGCCCGCCTGGGCGTCGCCCTGGTGCGCGCGTTCGAGTAATACGGTGACGTCACCCAATGCGCATCTCCCGTTGCCGGCCAGCGCTGCTGGCTGCCGGACAATAGTAATGAAACGGGAGCACGGCACGCCATTGACGCGGCGCAGTTCATTCCTTAGAAGTCACGGCATGGGTGACGCCTCACTTCTCTCACGACGCGATGTCTTGCTGGGCGGCGGCGCATGCCTCTGTTGCCTTCGAAGTCTCGCAGCGCGAGAGGACGCAGATGCCGTTGCCGTGCAGGAGGTCGCGCCCGGCATTCACATTCGCAGCGGTGTGGACGAAGAGGCGACGGCGCAGAACGCTGGTGCGATCGCAAATGTCGGTTTCATCGTCGGCCGCCAGGCGGTGGCGGTTGCGGATCCGGGCGGAAGCCTTAACGACGGTGCCAGACTCCGCGACACTATTCGTACGGTAACGAAGCTCCCGATTCGGTACGTGATCTTGTCGCACGTGCACCCGGATCACATCTTCGGCGCCGGCGCTTTCGTGGCGGACAAGCCAACGTATGTCGGGCATGCCCGCCTTCCGTATGCACTCGCGCAGCGCGGCGAGTACTACCGGCGGCGACTTGAGCAGGTCCTCGGAGAAGGTGCCGCCGGGCCAGTTGTTGAACCGACGATGCTGGTGAAGGAGCGCACTGAGATCGATCTCGGCGATCGGGTTCTGTCGCTGACCGCGCACGCTACGGCGCACACCGATTGTGATCTGAGCGTGTTCGATGCACAGACCTCAACGCTTCTGCCTTCCGATCTCCTGTTCGTTCGGCGCATTCCGTCTCTCGATGGCAGCATCACGGGCTGGCTGAAGGCGCTCGGCGTGCTCAAGGGATTGAAAGCCCAACATGCTGTTCCCGGCCACGGGCCGGCATCAGTGGACTGGCCTTCAGGAGCGGCGGACATCGAGCGCTATCTGCGGGTCCTGCTGAGCGAGACGCGCGAGGCCGTGGCGAAAGGCATGGAGATCGGCGAGGCTGTGCAGGCGGTCGGGCAATCCGAGCGCGGTCGATGGGCACTGTTTGATGAATATCACGGTCACAACGTCACCAAGGCCTTCAAGGAACTCGAATGGGAATAGCCACGTGCGGACACTTCGTTGAGGTGAGCAGGAGCGGTATGCTGCGCAGGTACGTACTCGGGGGTTCGAGATGGTGATACTCAAAGGCCCGCTGCTGGCGGCAACGATCTGCGTGCTCGGATCATTCGCCACAATCTCCCAAGCACAGGTGCCGGACGACGAGGTCGCCGCGCGCGCCGAACGCTGGAAGACACTGCAGGAAGCCATCTTCGGCGATCGCAAGATGCGCGATGGGAGCGGTGTCATCGAGCTCGACGTTCCACCACGCGCGCTCGATGCAGCGCTGGTGCCAGTCGGCTTGCAGCTCGTCGGCGACAAGCCCGTCAAAGCCGTGTACCTGATCATCGACAACAACCCGTCCCCGCTGTCTGCGCAAATCACCTTCGGACCAAGAGCGGACACGCGCAGCATCAAGCTGCGCGTACGCGTGGATGAATACACGCTGATGCACGCGGTCGCAGAAACACCAGACGGGCAACTCTATCTCAGCGAGAAATTCGTAAAGGCCGCTGGCGGTTGTTCGGCACCCGCAGGCTTCTCGGAAGAAGAAGCCCTGAGGGAAGTGGGCCGCATCAAGTTGCGGCTGCTTGGCGACTTTGCGGCCGGCAAGCCGATCCAGGCGCAACTCATGATTCGTCATCCGAATTTCAACGGCATGCAGATGAACCAGGTCACTCGCTTCTACACACCCGCGCGCTTCATCAGGAGCACCGAGGTGACGTACGAAGGCAGTCGCGTGTTTCACCTTGATTCCGACATCTCGATCAGCACCGATCCGGTGATCATTTTCGGCTTTGTGCCGCAGGCGAAAGGCAAGCTCAACGTCACCGTTCGCGACAGCGACGATGCGACGTTCGCTCACAGCTTCGAGGTGCCCGCGCTCGCAACTTCAGCCGACGCAGCCAGCCTCCAACAGTGATGTCGACGCCCTGGCTTTCGGCCTGCGTGCTCGCCTTGTTCCTGCAAGCTGCCCCTGTCGCAGCCACAGATCCGCCCGCGAGCGAGGCACCCAAGGCAGATGCTGCGGTCCCCGACGAGCCGGTCGATTACTGGACTGGTCCGATCAACGGACCCGTTCCCGCGACACTTTCCGGTGCCACGGTGCTGCACACCGAGGAGCTCAACGCGTTGCTGAAGGAGGGCGACGTCGTCCTGGTGGACGTGTCAAATCTTCCGCATCGGCCGGAGAAACTCGCGCAAGGCGCGGTGTGGCTGCCGAAACCCCACCAGGTGATCCCCGGAAGCCTGTGGGTCCCGGGCGCTGGCGTGGGTGCGATTGCGTCGGACGTCGACGCTGCGTTTCGCGATCGATTGGCGCACGCGACTGGCAACGACCTGGGGCGCATTGTCGTCATCTACTGCCACGAACGCTGCTGGCTGAGCTGGAATGCAGCCAAACGCGCGGTCCGCTACGGCTACCGAAACGTGCACTGGTATCCGGAAGGCATCGAGGGCTGGAACGCGGCTGGGCTGAAAAGCGTGATTGCGGAGCCGACGGTTGGCCCCTTTGGAAACCCAACCACACCTGGAACACCCTGAACTGCTGTCAGCTTAGGAATCAGAAATGGACTTCGATGCTGAGCTTCAGCGTGTGATCGGGCGTGTTTTCGTTGAGTCCCTCGAGCAAGCCGAGGCCAACGGTCATGCTCTTGCCCTCCTCTTCTTCACCCGTATCTCTCAGCAAGGCTGATCCTGGCGTCATCGCCTCGATTTCCTGAGCGCTTCCGAAGTCGTACGTGTAATACAGCACGGCCCCTGCGCGGTGCTGGTTGAAATCACCGAACAGTTGCGCGGCCTGCGGGGGACGGCCGGTACTCCCGATTCGCTCGGCGGTTCCGTAACCCTCAAGTGCCAGCGACCAGCTCCCGGAAAACCTGTACATGAGCTGCGCCGCGTACGCGAAGTCCCATTTGTCATCGACCGGTTCGCCCTCTAAATGATCACCGCCGAATGCGTAGACCGCCATCGGAACCGCCGCCGCAAACCACCGACCGGATTGAAACTCGACAATGGGGCCGAGCGTGAGGTTGTTGGACTCCTTATGATCCACAGGCCCTTCGATCTCGGCCACGACGCCCAACCCCGCACCGTCGCCATGTCGCGGAATGAGAATCGCAACAAACTCGGCGCCGACATCCGCGAGCTTCAGAGCGTCAAAGTCATTCGCCTGCCCGTTGCTCGCGGGATCATCAAGCCGCTCCTTTTCGAACTCGATGCCGACACGCATCTTGAGGAAGTTCGTGAAGCCCATTTCCAGCTCCAACGCGTAGCGCGCGCGAATGACCGCGTTCTCATCGACCTCAATCCCTGCGGGGTCGCTCGCGATCTGCCGTAACGGCTGGCCCCACGACCATGCGTTCTGACTCTGAAACTCGAATGCGCCCGGGGCACTGTCCAGTGTTTTGAGCTCGAACTGGCCGATCACTGGCTCCGCCCTCGCCGACGCGAGGACGAAGCCGAAAGCCATGGCACTCAGCGCGGTAGCGCCCAACAGGTGACGATGATCAGGCCCGCGCTTTTGGATCACGGCCAACTTGACTGATGGCAGCACTGCTCAGCTGCGCAGTGACTTGAAAAAGACTGTGGTCGCGCAGGGCGTTCCATCGGGCCACAGCGCATAGTCTGGAATTTGCCCGCAACGCTGCCAGCCTTGCCGCGCATACAAGCGCTCGGCATCGCCGCTGGCCGTGTCCAATACGAGCAGAGTCTTGCCCGCGTTGAGAGCCATGCGCTCAGCCGCAACCAGCAGTGCAGCACCGATTCCCTGCCGGCGTGCGCGCCGATGCACCAGCATCTTCGCCAGATCGCCGCGATGCGGCTGATTTTCAGGTTCCGCCCAAATGAGCTGAACAGTGCCGACGATCCTTCCCGCTGTATCGTCAGCCGCGAGCACCATCCGCTCGCCGCGGGCCACACTGGCTGCCATTTCGCGCCAGTACGCTTCTGCTTTGCTGCGCGACATCGGCAGCATGAAGCTGACCGACGCGCCACCTTCCACGCAATCGATCAGGACGTCGCTCAACCCCTGGATCTCGCGATCACCGATGCGGTCAAGACATCGAATCTGACTGCTACCCGCCACTTTCAACTCCTCGGACCGTGACGATGATCTCTCACGCCAGGAGCCAAAATGTCCGGTAAACCGAATGCGACGTCAACTCACCACGACACCTGCGATGCGCTGTGCGCGCCGCTTGCCAACAACGACGACAAACTCTCCGGGCAGCCGGTAGCCTCGACCCTGTCGCCACGGACTGATCGCATCGATGTAGCGCCTGCGCACCCGTGCGCGAACCGCATCGTCGAAGCGCGACCAGGCGAGCGCCACCGGACCGCCGACGAAGGCCGCATCGCAGGCCTGCCCGGCGTCGATGTAGTCGAGCGTCGTGGTGATGCGGTGCTGCTCAATCACCTCGAGTCCCGCCTCGACACACAAGCGGTGCAGTGTTTCCTCTTGCCCGAGTTGAAAGAACAGCGGACACACCTCGCTCGCGACCTCGGCCTCGACGATCGGAAACACCGGTGCCCATCCGCACTGTGAACGCTCTCCCCACACGGCGAGGCCAAGGCGCCCGCCGGGCCGCAGAACCCGGCGCATTTCACGCACGGCCCGCAGAGGATCGGGCACGTACATGAGTCCAAGCGCGCAGAGCGCCACATCGAAACTCCCATCCCTCAGGGCCAGGTTCTCGGCATCCATGCGGATGCAGCTGATGTGGGACAGGCCCTGCCCTTCGGCGTGCCGGCGGGCCGCCTCGACCATCTGATCCGAAATGTCCGTTCCTACGACGCGACCCTGGGGACCCACTGCCCTGGCGGCACCGAGCGCGACCAGCCCGGTGCCGCAAGCCACGTCAAGTACCCGTTCACCGGGTGACGGTGCCGCGCACGCGAGGAGTTTCGCTTGCGCGCACGCCAGCTGCTCTCGCCACAGCGGTTCGTAGTCGCCGGCCGCCAGGTCCCAGCCGTAGCGCTGGATGCGCCGCTGCAGCTTCGGCTCCATGCTCAGTGACGTCTGATGATGATTTCCAGGTACTCGCTGGGCACGACGAGCGAATCGGCACCAGCTCGATTCAGGCTGTTGAGCAGATCCGTCAGATCCTGCTCGAGCGCTTTCGCCTTGTCGGCGGGTAATGCCGCAAAGGCCTTATGAACAGGTCCGTACCAGGTGCGGAACACGTCGATGAAGTGCGCGGCCGATCGGTAGCGGAAGTTGAAGAAACGCGGCGTCGCCTCGATCGCGACACCTTTGCCGAAGAGCGCCTGCAGGTGCGTCTCCGCTCCCCAGAGCGAGGGTGACTGCACGCCCGCCGGTGGCGGCAGCTGACGTCCAAGTGTCTTGAACAACTGGCCAATGAAGCCTGCCGGGGTCCAGTTCGCCAGGCCGATGCGCCCGCCCCGACGGCACACCCGCAGCATTTCGGACGCGGCGGCAGCGTGATCGGGGCAGAACATGACGCCGAACGTGGACACCACGGCATCGAAGCTCGCATCCTCGAATGGCAGCGCTTCGGCGTCGGCGAACCGAAAGTCAACGCGCAGCTGCTCTGCTCGCGCGCGCTCAGCGCCTTGATCGAGTAACGCTGTTACATAGTCGGTCGAGGTCACCCCGCAACCGCGACGCGCAGCGGCAAGCGTTGCGTTGCCGTTGCCGGCCGCCACGTCGAGCACGCGCTCGTCCCAGCGCAGGTCGCAGGCTTCCGCGAGCTGCTCACCGACAATCTGCAAGGTGGTGCCGATGACGGCGTAGTCTCCGCTCGCCCATGCTGTCTGCTGGCGACTCTTGAGGGCGTTGAGATCGATTGCTGCATTCATGATGCTTGCCTCGGGGTGGTAGGAAAATCGTGGCGTATTGAACGCGGAGGACCGCGGTGGGTCCTGCCCATGAGTCGCCGATGCCTGCTCAGGCGTCCTTGCGCGCCCGAGCGAGCGCCAACCCCTTGGCGCAGCGTCCGGGATTACTGCCTGATCGTCCGCGCAAGCGGCTGCGGGGCATCACTACCCCTTGGCCCCGTGAGCCCGTGCAGCCACAATCGCGGCTCATCAGGAGACGGGTCCCCACAGCAAGTGAGTACGACCATGACCATGCGGGATCTCGCGGCAGCATTGCAGCGCGTGGAGAGAGTCTTGCGGCGCCGTCCCGATATAGGCCTGCATGATGACGCACCGGCCACTGCCCACTGGCAGGGTGGCACTCGCGTCGTATCCAGCCATGCGAATGGCACGCAGGTGACGAGCGACATGCCGGCCGAGGTCGGCGGCAGCGGAGATCAGGTCACGCCGGGCTGGCTGTTCCGTGCCGGGTTAGCCTCCTGTGCCACGACGCGCATCGCGATGGGTGCTGCCGCGGCGGGAATTGAGCTGGCCGCACTCGAAGTCGTGGCCAGCAGTCGCTCCGATACCCGTGGTCTGCTGGGTATGGCGGATGCGGATGGCGAAACGGTGTGCGCCGAACCGAATGAAGTGCAACTGCTGGTCCGGATCTCCGCGCCCGGGGTTGCGGCGCAGCGATTGCGAGCGGTAGTCGAAGACAGCTGTCGTTGTTCACCCGTGCCCGCGGCCCTGCAGAACGCGGTGCCGATGATCTTACGTATTGAAGTCGGCGCCGAATGATGGACGCGCTCTCGCAAACGCTCCGCGTCGTGCGCCTGGTCGGCGCGATCTTCATCCAGGCGAGGTTCACTGCACCCTGGTGCTATCAATCGCCCCGCGCGGACTCGTTGGTACCGGTCCTCGAGCCCGGTGCAGAGCGGGTGGTGATCTTCCACCTCATCACGGAAGGCGAATGCTTCGTCGAACTCGAAGATGAGCCGCCGGTGCGCTTGATGGCCGGGGACGTCGTGGTCTTTCCACAAGGCCACGCGCATCGCATGACTTCGAAGCTTGGGTTGGCGCCGGTCAGGGGCACACGGCTGGAAGAGGTGCTGGCGCGACGCGCGCGGCACATCGTCTATGGGGGCGGCGGGCCAGCGACACGCATCGTGTGCGGCTACCTCGCCTGCGATGCCCGCCTCGCCGAACTTCTGCTTGCCGGTCTGCCACGAGTGCTGCGAGTGAATGTGCGTGGATCGAACGCCGGCACGTGGCTCGAGGCTTCGGTCCGCTACGCGCTCGCCGAGTCCCGCTCACCGCGACCGGGCGGCGCCGGCGTGTTGGCGAAACTCGCCGAAGTGCTTTTCATCGAGGTGCTGCGCCTGTATATGAGCGAGCCGAGTGTTGGCCGCACGGGGTGGCTGGCTGGTGTGCATGATCGTATCGTCGGCACTGCGTTGAACGCACTGCATAAACGACCAGCAGAGGCGTGGACACTCGAAATGTTGGCGCGCGCGGCCGGCACTTCGAGATCAGTACTCGCGGAACGGTTCCAGCACCTGGTGGGCAGTTCACCGATGCAATACCTGACCCAGTGGCGCATGCTGCTTGCAGCCAATCTGCTCTGCCGCAGCAACGCCCCGTTGGCGCGCATTGCCGAAGATGTGGGGTACCAGACAGATACAGCGTTCAGCCGCGCGTTTCGCCGCGAATACGGCGCACCCCCGGCAGCGTGGCGGCGCAGTCAATCGACGCGCGATCACGTTCGTCAGATAGATGCGTCAAATCTCACGCGTATGTCTTGATCCTGAGGAGTACAACAATCATGACTCTGCGACTGATCACGTTCTGTATGGCGTTGGTATTCGGTGGCGCTGCCGGCGCCGACGAGACCTGCAACTCGCCCTACATGTCCGGACTGATCAAAGGCCAGGAAACCTACGTTCACGTGTGGACCCTCGGGGTCGAGGGGCTCGGCGACGGTTCCGACAAACTGGTCACCATCGATGCCGATCCGAAGTCCAAGACCTACGGCAAGGTGATCCACAGTGTGTCGGTCGGCAAGCGCGGCGAAGCGCATCACATGGGATTCACCGATGACCGCAAGTACCTGTGGGCGGGCGGCCTCGACGACAGCCTGATCTACGTGTTCGATGTCGGATCCAATCCCGCTAAGCCAAAGCTGGTTCGCACCCTATCGGACCTCACGACGCGCACCGGCTACGTCGGACCGCACACCTTCTATGCGCTGCCCGGACGCATGCTGATCGGCAACCTGTCGAATTCGAAGGACAAGGGCGGCGTCACCGGGATGGCCCAGTACAACAACCAGGGTGGGTTCGTTGCGAAATTCGACATGCCGGTGGGTGATATCGGTGGCGTGACGGGGGATGGCTACGGTTACGACGTCGCCATCAATCCCGCGAAGAACGCGCTGCTGACTTCCAGCTTCGCCGGCTGGAACAACTACATGCGCGACCTCGGAGAGGTCGTGAACGACCCGGAAGCGATGAAGCACTTCGGCGGCACGATGGTGATGTGGGATCTGAAGGCGATGAAGCCCACCCAGGTCTTCAGCGTCCCCGGCGCTCCGCTCGAGATTCGCTGGTCGCTCAACGCCGGCGATAACTGGGCCATTACAGCCGCGGCACTGACCTCGAAGCTCTGGCTGATCAAGCAGGACGCTTCCGGCGTCTGGCAGGCGAAGGAAGTCGGTACGATCGGCGATCCCGCCAAGATCCCGCTGCCCGTCGACATTTCGATCAGCGCGAATGGCAAGGGGTTGTGGGTGAATACGTTCATGGATG
The DNA here is from genome assembly GCA_963705495.1 of uncultured Gammaproteobacteria bacterium. Classification (GTDB taxonomy): domain Bacteria; phylum Pseudomonadota; class Gammaproteobacteria; order Steroidobacterales; family Steroidobacteraceae; genus DATBVX01. The sequence goes on from CAVPJQ010000021.1 coordinate 63,216, forward strand.
GCATGACACATTACTTCGATCTCTCGAATCCGGAGCAACCGAAGGAGATCTACGCGAAGCACACGGGCAAGCAGGTCAACATGGTTTCGCAGAGCTGGGACGGCAAGCGCGTCTACATCGCATCCAGCCTGCTCTCGAAATGGGACAAGAAGGGCGAGGACAACGAGCAGTTCCTGCGCGCCTTCAACTGGGACGGCAAGGAGCTCGCGCCAGCGTTTGAGGTCGACTTCACCAAGGAGCAGCTCGGCAGGCCTCATCACATGAAATTTACGGCGCGAGCTGCGGGCCACGCGGCGGTCGACGGCAACAAGGTAGCGCAGCGTTGATGTGCTGGAGTCGATCATGGGTCGCGGCGACCCTGTTCGCCGCGACTGCCATTTCGCAAGCCGGCGTCGACCCGGTCGGAGCCACCGCTCCGCGAATGGATTTCGTGCCGCCCACCCCCGGCAGCTACCAGCTGCAGCGAATCCAGCTGAGCCCCGATGGCGAGCTGCTGGATGCGCAGGCCCGTGTGAGCCGCTTGTCGGCTCACACGACGGGCAAGATCACGTTGCTCACCTTCTTTTATACGTACTGCATGGACCCATGGGGCTGCCCGTTTGCGTACGAGACCCTGACGAACCTTCGAGGACAACTGATGGCCGATCCGAAGCTCGCGGGGCGAGTGCGTTTCGTCAGCGTGAGCTTCGACCCAACGAACGACACGCCCCCTGCCCTCGCGCGTTACGGTGCAGACCTGGCTAAGGACGCGCGACTGGAGTGGACGTTTTTGACCGCCCGCTCAGTCCATGAGCTCCTGCCCGTACTCGAGGGTTTCGGTCAGGATGTCAGCGTCGAGGTCGATGCACGCGGCCGGCCGACGCGCACGATGCATCACATGCTCAAACTCTTTCTGATCGACCGTAACGGCATGGTCCGAGAGATCTACTCACTTGCCTACCTGCAACCTCAGGTGATGCTCAACGACATCAAGACCCTGGCGCTCGAGGAAACTCGGGAATTCGCAGCCGTTCGCTAGCCGAGCGCTCGTTCAGCGCTGGTCGCGCCGTTCTTCCCTTCGCTTGCGCATAGCCGCCACGCGCTGGGCCATGCCAGGATCGTCCTTCGGATCGGGGAGCGCCGCGAGCACGCGGTTATGCAGTTCGATGAGCGGCTCGCGAAACTCGGCGTAGGGAATCACGTACAGATCGTTGTTCAGCACCGCCGCCACAACCTTCTCACCAAGCTTTTCAGGCTCGTATCCGGGCTCGATGACCTGTTTCAGACTTCGCATCACTTGCGGATCGGCGCCGTAGTAGCCGGTGTTTGCCAGGTGCTTCGGCCGCGTGAGCACTGCCTCGTGGATGTTCGTGTTCACGGCGCCCGGACATAACACGGACACACCGATACCGTGCGGCTCCAGGTCGAGACGCAATGATTCCGAAAGGCCGCGCACGGCGAACTTGGTGGTGCAGTAGATTCCAGTACCCGGCATTGGAGTGAACGCAGACATCGAGGCCGTGTTGACGATGTGACACGGCTGGCCGAGCTTCAGCATTCGCGGAACGAAGGTCTGGATGCCATTGATGACGCCGCCGACGTTGACGCTCATCTGCCAGTCCCAGTCGTCATAGGTCGCCTGCTGCATCGGGCCGAACTGGCTCACCCCGGCGGTATTGCAGAGGAGTTGCACCGGCCCGAAGACCCGCTCGGCCTCGTTCGCCGCTTCCGCGTAGGCCTTGCGGTCCGTTATGTCCAGCTTGATGCCGTGCACCTCGGCGCCGCGTGCGCGCAGCTGCGCGAGCCCGTCTTCGAGATGATCCTGGCGGATGTCGACGATCACGACCTTCATGCCGACGGCGGAGAATGCCTTGGCCTGCCCAAGCGCCACACCGCTCCCGCCACCGGTGATGAACGCCGTCTTGCCTTTCAGGTCTTTCATATGCGTTGTATATCAGAGTTACACTGACACCGAAAAGATATCTGGAGCTTGTCATGGACCAGCCCGTCAAGTCGAAAGGCTTTCCGCTACCCAGCAGCCTGACCGTAGTCCCGGGAACCGAGCGGGCTCAGGCGGCCTATCCCTACTACATGCAGTTCAACGAAGCCGACGACGGACGCTTCTGGTTCTATAACTCCATGCACTTTCCGGAGCCCATGTCAGCGTTCGACATGGTGACCGCCGAAGCGGCGTACTGCGCGCTCGGCTCCGCGAGCACCCGGGTTCACTGCATTCCCACCACGCTCGGCATCGACTATCGCATCATCAACGGACGCGTTTACATCGGCGGAAATGCAGTCACCGATCCGGCCGAGATCGCGCGACGCACCGAAGAGTTCCGCGCCCGGGCTTTCTACTACTACGAGAACTGGGAACGTCTCTACGAGCAATGGCGCGGGAAAATGCTGGCGCTGATCCGGGACGCGCAGGCACTGCCCAAGCTCGAGTTGCCCGAGTTCGAGCCGCTCGAGCATGTTCATGCAGGGCGCGGGATCGCCTCGAACCACTATCTCCTCGACGTTTACCAGAAGACGCTCGAGGGCTATTTCCGCATGTGGCATCACCACTTCGAGTTCCTGCTGCTCGGGTATGGCGCGTACATGACGCTGTTCGCGTTCTGCAAGAAGGCCTTCCCCGAGATCACCGACGAAAGTATCGCCCGCATGGTGGCCGGCATCGACGCCGAGATCTTTCGCCCCGACGAAGAATTGCGGCGGCTGGCTCGCCGTGCCGTCGAACTCGGCGTCGAGGGGCAGTTCCAGGAAACCCGCACGCCCGACGCGATCATCAGCTCGCTGCAAAAGGCGGGCGAGGCCGGGAAGGAGTGGCTGAAGGAGCTCCAGGCGTCGCGTGATCCCTGGTTCAACATCAATGTCGGTGACGGCTTCTATCACTATCACCGCTCGTGGAACGACGATCTCTCGATGCCCTTCGCGAGCCTGCCGGGGTACATCAGCCAGGTGAAGGCCGGTACATCGCTGGAGCGTCCGTTCGAGAAGCTGCATGCGGAGCGGCGCCAGATCATTGCGGGCTATCGCGAGCTTCTGGATTCAGACGAAGAACGTCTGGCGTACGACCAGATGATCAGCCTCGCTCACCGGGTATTTCCATACGTCGAAGGCCACAAGTTCTACTGCGAGCACTGGTACACGAACCTGTTCTTCAACAAGATCCGGGAATTCGGCGCACTGCTCGCGGCACACGGCTTTTTCCCCGACGCTGAGGCTGTCTTTCATCTCACCCACTACGAGCTCGAAGCGGCCATCATCGATCTGATGACCTCCTGGTCGACCGCCTCACCGCCGCGGGGTCCCGCGCATTGGCCGAAGATCGTCGCCGAACGTCGCGCCGCCATCGCGGAGTGGGCGAAGCACGACACGCCGCCCGCGCTCGGACCGGTGCCAGAAGCAATCAACGATCCTGCGATCGTCATGCTCTGGGGCATCACGAGCGAAACACTCGAAACATGGCTGAATGCCGGTGACGGGCCGACAAGCAACGAGATCAGGGGCTTTGCCGCTTCGAGCGGCGTTGTCGAAGGTCCGGCACGCATCGTGAAGTCGGTGGAGGAAATCGGGCGCCTGCAGAAGGGAGACATCCTCGTCTGCCAGGTCACCAATCCGACCTGGGCGCCCGTCTTTCAGAAGATCTGTGCCGCCGTTTCCGACATCGGCGGATCGATGAGCCACGCCGCGATTGTGGCGCGCGAATACGGCCTGCCGGCTGTCGTCGGCACGGGCACTGCGACTTCGCGAATCAAGGATGGTCAGCGCATCCGCGTCGATGGCGGCCGCGGCGTGGTTACTCTCCTCTAGTAACCACGCACTGCCCGCAGGGCCGAGCCCGGGCTCGCCCGCGTCACGCTTGCTTGCTGCGCCAGCCCTCGTGGTAAGCCTCGCGCACTTCCCGTGCATAGGGAACCGGCGACACTTTCACCCTGACATCGAGCTGTTTATGCCGCTCGACAGTCGCCTTCTGCGTACCGCCATTCTCTTCGCCCCACGTCACCGTGAGGACCTCGCCGACGTTGATCTCCGGATCGACGATACCGAGTGACAGCGCGGTGCGCTCGTTGCAGCTGTAACCCCCGAACATCGAGAAGCCCACGACCTTACCGTTCTTCGTGATCTTGTCGTAAGACGAGGAAGCGTAGTTCGAATTCGGAAGGTCATAGAACTTGTAGAGATCGCCGTCCGTACGGAAGAGCGAAGCGTAGATCTTCGCCATGTCGTCAGGGTTCCAGGCGAAGGTCACCTTCTTGCGGTGCGGCTTGTTGGCGATCTTTTCGAGTGCCTCGCGACCGATGAAGTCGTGGTCGAACTTGACGAACGGCCCGTACCCCAACTCGTACGGAGTGACGTAGTAGTCCTCGATGTTGTCGGAGACGAAGCTGCCGCCGAGCGAGCCACTGGCCTCGTAGCCTCCGGCGGGAAGCCACTCGCGGTACTTCTTCATTTTCTCGCCGGTGTACACCGCGGGCAGCGGCGATGGGATCCAGCCGGATTCGAGGGTGTTGCTCGAATAGGCACGAGCGCCTACCTGAACGATGCCGAAGTCCTTGCCCGCCTCGAGAATCGCTTCGCGAATCTCGTCGCGCTCGGCGTACGGACCCCAGACTTCCAATCCCGGCGCGCCCGCCATGCCATGGCGCAAGGCGCGCACCTTGCGGCCCTTGATGTTGATCGCGTCCATGGTGAAGAACTTGACGTCCGGGATCGGGCCGCCATTCACGCGCTCGAGAATCTTGGCCGCGTTCGGCCCCTGCACCTGGTAGCGATAGTGGGTTCGCGTGACTGCATTGCCGCGCGGGTGGGACGGTGAGCGATCGTCCCGAATGATGTCGACCTTGTATCCGCCCGTCTCGGCCTGGAACTGCAGCCAGTTCACGGTCGGGGCACGACCCACGAACAGAAATTCCTTATCCGCGAGATAGAAGAGAATTCCGTCACCGATGACGTAGCCATCGTAGCTGCACGGAACCATTTGCTTCGCCTTGTTCGGCGTGAAACTGGCGAAGCTGTTGATCGTGCAATGCGAAACCAGCTTGAGCGCATCGGGCCCCTTGATGGTGAGCTCCGCCATGTGATGCGACTGGTCGAACAGCACCGCGGTCTCGCGCCAGGCACGCTGCTCGTCGCGCCAGTTGGTGAACTCCATCGGAACTACCGGGTAGACATAGGCCCCGATGCGCGAATTGCGCAGCATCTTGACCGGGTTCCCCGCGCTCTTCAGTACGGTCTCCAGGCTTTGCTGACTCATAAACTCAACCCCTCTCTAAATACGCAGTGACTCAATTGGTCCCGCCACCTACTGATTCATCACCGGGCACGCAACAGGCAACTGGGGAAGCGTGACACACGAGATCGTCCGCAACACGACGCTCGAAGAACAGCTTTTCGTCCACGCGTGAAACCCGCCGCCGCGGCTGTGGATTTTGGGATCCCATCTTGACAGATTGGGATCCTAACAAGCAGCATCGACGCTGTCAGTAGGGGGGGATCCTGCGTGAGCACTCAGCTATCCGAAGCGATCGTGCGGCTGCGCGAGATGATCTTGCGCGGCGAGCTCGTGCCCGGGCAGCGAGTGGCCGAAGCCCCCGTCGCGGAACAGCTCGGGGTGTCGCGAACGCCCGTGCGCCAGGCGCTCCCACTGCTCGCCCAGGAAGGTCTTCTGACCGAGCACGGGACTCGCGGCTATGTCGTGCGAGCGTTCACTCCGCGCGACGTCCTGGACGCAATCGATACCCGCGGCGTCCTCGAAGGACTCGCCGCTCGTCGTATCGCCGAACAAGGCGCCTCGAAGGCTTTCATCCGTGAGTTGCGCGCCTGTCTGCACGACGGCGATGAACTGCTGCGCAAGCGCCGCCTCGAGGAGAGCGATGAGGCACCTTATGCGGAGATGAACGCGCGCTTCCACGGCTTGATCCTGCAGGAAGCCGGCAGCGTGATCCTCTCCGAAGCGCTGGAGCGCAATGGCCGGGTTCCGTTCGCTGGCCCACAGGCCCTCGCGTTCGACCGGACCAACCTCGAGCAGATGTACAACATGATCTTTCACGCCCATCGACAGCACCACGGCATCGTCGATGCGCTCGAGCGTGGCGAGAGTGGACGGGCGGAGGCGCTCATGCGCGAGCATGCCAACGCCGCGAAGGAGAGCATCAACCTGTCCGGTTTTCACATGGCGCCCGCGGAGGTCGTACGACGGCTTGCGCTCGCCAAGTGAAGGGTTAACAGTTACGCTGAAACCGAAGACACATTCGCTATCCGAAAATTCGAGACTCGTGAAGCACGACCTATTGCCGCATCTGATCGATTCCACAGGGGGGACAACATGATCAGACTCGACCACGCCCGCTCGCCG
>CAVPJQ010000022.1:0-222630 GCA_963705495.1 uncultured Gammaproteobacteria bacterium
GCCTCGCCCGAGCGTCGTCACGCTCGCCTCGGCCATGGACGTCGGGGACCCAAGCAACGCCGAACGCCTGGGCACGTTGATGCCCGACCCCCAGACGTGGGGTAGCCGCCTGGCCGCAGTATCAATCAGCGACGATGAGATTCGGGCGCGCATCCGTGCGGACTACTCAGCCTACGGGCGCGTATGGTGCCCGCACACCGCCGTTGCAGCCGAGGCGTACATGCAGCTGCCGGTCGAATTGCGCCGCGGACACCACTGGGTCCTGGTGGCGACTGCCCACCCGGCAAAGTTCAGCGAGATCGTCGAACCCCTGATCGGTGGCGAAGTCGCCGTTCCCCCGGCACTCGCAGCGCTGCTGTCCTTGCCGCGACAGGTTACCGAGATCGATGCCGAATTCGTCACTCTCAAGACAGAACTGCTCGCACGATGATCGAAACACTCGAACACCTCGATCCGCGCGTCGTTGCCTGGGCGCTCGGCGCGCTGCTTCTGGCTGTGATTGCGATATGGGGCTATGGGCGGCTGCGGCGCATGACCGAACTGCGTGCGCTGCGCGCGGCACTCAAGGACGCTTCCTACGAAGTCGTGCACGATGTCCTCATTCCAGACGGAATGGACGGACGGCTGCATGTCGATTTCCTGCTGCTCACGCAGCGAGGCATCCTGGTCCTCGATCTGCGCGAGGTACCAGGCCTGATCTTCGGCGGCGACCAGATGAATGACTGGGCCGTCATGACGCGCCGGCGCCGCTACTCGTTTGCCAACCCGCAGGGGCCGCTTCTCGATCGGGTCGCGGCCGTGAGGCAGTTTGCCGGCGACACTCCGGTCGAAGGCCGCGTGCTGTTCACTTCGCGTGCGCGGTTTCCGAAGGGTCGCCCGAAGTCAGTCCTGATGCTGGATTCACTGAAATTGGAGTACGCGCCGGTCGACAAGGGCTCGATGCAGAGCGTAGTGGCGCATTTCAGACCGGGCTGGGAGTCAGTCAAGGCAAGCCTGACTCCCAGCGATCTGGCCCGTCGGTGAGGCGCGGGCGAATCAGGTCGACGGCTTTGAGGAATCGCCGGAAGAGGGCGCCGCAGCGGGCGGCCGGTGCCGCTGGAAATGCTGCTCTCTCATCTGCGCTTCGATCTGTGGGAGCTTCGCCTTCTGTTCCTTGTTGAGCAACCCATACACCTGCGAACGCAGTTGGCTACCATCGGTCACCATCTTCGATGCCAGCTCGGCGGCGGACTGGCTGACCTGCGCGACCACCGTGGCGTAGTTCGGATCGTCCGGCTGCGTGCCGCGCAGTTTGTCGGCCTGCACGCGCATGCTTTCCCGCATGGCCTGCATCTGCGGACGCGCGGCGTCGAAAATTCCCTTGATGGACTGCCGCTGCTCTGCGCTCAGGCCGAGCTGATCACCCATCCGTGCGATGTCAGCGCCGAAGAAGCCCGCGCCGAACATCGCATCAGACCCCGGGCCATGCTCGTGGCCGGACCATCCATTCTCATGCTTCTCGTCGCCGGCCGCCGCGATCGCAGCAGCGCCGAGCACGACGACCGCGAGCAATGCGGCCGTGAAACGCTTACCTACTTCTGACACGGTCATCTCCTTCCACGCCTGCTCCCACCTCGGGAGCGTTCGATGCTGAGAGCTTACGGTGACCCTGGTGTGAAGGGGGATTAGAACTCGCAAAGCCCCTGCAAAGATCGGTCAAGGGTCGCCGGTGACGGTGACAAACCAGGGCCTTACCCGCACCATCGAGTGCATGAACAACGCTTCAGCTGCAACGCGCGTGCTGCTGGTCGATGACGATCGGGAGTTGACGGCGATGCTCGCGCAGTACCTCGGAGGGGAGGGCTTCCAGGTCGAAGCCGTCCATGAAGGCACTGGCGTGCTGGAGCGCTTGGCCGCCTCCAACATTGACCTGATCGTCCTCGACATCATGCTGCCGGGCCGTAACGGGCTCGAAGTCCTGCAGGAGTTGCGGCGCCGGGGACAAGCGCCGCCGGTGCTGATGCTGACGGCACGCGGCGATGATGTCGATCGGATCCTCGGGCTCGAGCTCGGCGCGGATGACTACCTGCCCAAACCGTTCAATCCGCGCGAGCTCGCCGCCCGCCTGCGTGCCATTCTGCGTCGCGCACGCGAACCGGGAAGCCCGGCTGGGGCACCAATTCAACTGGGCCCGATCACCGTCGATCCATCGCGGCATCGAACGGAGGTCAGGGGCGCGGTCGTAGTGCTCACCGGGGCCGAAATGCGTGTGCTCGAACAGCTCATGCGCCATGCGGGCAAGGTGATCTCGCGCGAGCAACTCACCGAATCGGCGCTCGGCCGCAAGCTCGAGCTCTACGATCGCAGCATCGACACGCACGTGAGCAATCTGCGGCGCAAGCTGGCGCTGACTGGCGTGGGCGATCCCGAAATCCGCGGCATCCGCGGTGCCGGCTACATGCTCACCGCACCGGGTGAGGAGGGGTCGTGACCAGTCTGCTGGCGCGCATCTTCGCCTCGTTCTGGGTGGCGATGGTGCTGATCGTTGCAGGTGCGATCGGTGTAACGCTTTACGTGCTCGCGGAGCGCGCCGACGGACCGCAAAGAGACCCGGCGGCGCTCGCTGAGCAGGCCGCGGCCGCACTGCAATCGGGTGGTGAACCGGGACTGAAGCGCTGGCTCACGAACCTCGAGCGCCGCAACCTGGATACGCGGCTCCTCGTGGTGGGCCCGCAGGGCGAAGAACTTCTCGGCCGTCCCGTGCCGCATTTTCTGGCGCGACGCGTGGCCCGCGATGCGCTTGAACCAGGCCACGAGCGGCCACCACCGCCGGAGCGTGCCGCACGCTACCGGCCGCCACAGCCACTGCCATTGATCATCGCCGGCGACGGAACGGTGTATCGGCTCGCGCTGATGCCGCGCAGACCGGAATTTTTCGGCACACTCGAGATACCGCAGGCGCGCGCGGCGATCCTGGTGCTCGCGATCCTGGTCACGGCCCTGATCAGCTGGTGGCTGGCACGTTCGGTGACCCGGCCGGTCCGAGCGTTGACCTCTGCAACGCGTGCGCTGGCCGGCGGTGATCTCGACATTCGGCTGCCGCAGGTCGCCAGGCGCCGCGACGAGTTGGGTGTCCTGGCGCGTGACTTCGAGGAGATGGCGCGCCGCTTGCGCGAATTGCTGCGTGGGCGCGAGCGACTGCTGCGGGACGTCTCGCACGAGCTGCGCTCGCCTCTTGCGCGCATGCAGGTTGCCGTGGCACTGGGCCGTCAACCTGGTGGAGACGTCGCCCAGAGCCTGCAGCGCATCGAATCGGAAGCGGCGCGGCTCGATGGGCTCATCGACCAGGTGCTCAAGCTGTCGCGCCTGGATGCCGGCGCCGCTGCGCTGACGCGCGAGCCGGTCGACCTGGTGGGGCTCATCGATCAGGTGGCGCGTGACGCGAGCTTCGAAGGACAAGGGTACGACGTGCGTGTTCAGTGGGATCCGCCGGAGCGCGCGGTCATGGTGCGCGCCGATGCCGAGTTGCTGGCGAGCGCGATCGAAAATGTGGTGCGCAACGCGCTGCGCTACAGCCCGCCCGGTTCGGCCGTCGAAATCAGGCTGCAAAGCACTCCCGGCGAGGCGCGCCTCATCGTCCGCGATCACGGACCCGGCGTTCCGGAAGCGGATGTGCAGCGCATCTTTGAGCCGTTCTTCCGGGTCGCCGAGTCGCGCAGCCGTGAGAGTGGTGGTGACGGCATCGGGCTCGCGATCACCGCGCGTGTGCTCGCCGCGCACGGTGGCGCGACGCGCGCGCAAAATGCGCCGGGGGGCGAGGGCCTGCAGGTGGAGCTCAGCTTGCCCGTGTGATGGTGAGAAGCTCTATCGAGCGGCGTGATCTGCCAACACCTGCGCGACGCATTGCGTAACCTTCATCCCCGTTTCGATGTGCAGAAACTCGTTGGGGCCGTGCGCGTTCGCGTGCGGTCCGAGCACGCCTGTGACGAGGAACTGCGTTTTTGGAAAACGCTCGCCCAGCATGCCCATGAACGGAATGCTGCCGCCGGAGCCGAGATGCACCGCGTCCTTGCCAAAGAAATCGCGCGAGGCGCGCATCACTGACTGCTCCAGCCACGGCTCGAAGGGCGGGGCATCCCAGCCACCCATCGCGGAATCCGGCGTAAAACTCACGCCTGCGTCATAGGGTGGGTCCGCTTGCAGGGTTGCCGTGAGGAATTTCGCCACCGGGGCTGGGTCGCAAGTAGGCGGTAACCGCAAGGATAGTTTCACACTGACCTGAGGCACGAGGACATTTCCCGCATCCTGCAGCGCAGGCAGACCATCGATGCCGGTGATGGTCAGGCTCGGCTTCCACGTCGTGTTGATCAGCAGTTCCACCGGATCGGTGGAGAGTGGGCGGGCACCGGCGATGAGCGGCAGGCGTGCCGCGACCTCATCTCCCAGCACCGCCGCGGCAACAGCGATTTGCCTGCGGCGCTCAACCGGGATCGGCACGTACATGGGCTCGATCAACAGGTCGCCGGTGACTTCATTCTCGATGCGCGACAAGAGCTGGCGCAGGATGCGGATGCAGGAGGGCGCGATGCCACTGCCCATGCCGGAATGCACACCTTCCTCGAGGACCCGTACCTGCAGGGTTCCCACCAGGTTCCCGCGCAGTGACGTCGTGCACCACAGCTGCTCGTAGTTGCCGCACTCCGCATCCAGACACACGACCAGGCTCGGCGTGCCGAGGCGCGATGCGAGCGCATCGACATGCAATGGCAGGTCGGCACTGCCGCTCTCTTCGCAGGCTTCAATGAGAACGACGCAACGCGCCCGGGGAATGCGCTGGGCATCGAGCGCCGCGATTGCTGCCAGGGATGCAAATACGGCATAGCCATCGTCCGCGCCCCCGCGCCCGTAGAGCTTTCCATCGCGGATCACCGGCTCCCATGGACCGAGTCCTTCATGCCAGCCGGTGAACTCCGGTTGCTTGTCGAGATGGCCGTAGAGCAGCACGCAATCATCAATCTGCCCGGGAATGTCGATGAATAGCAGCGGCGTGCGACCGGGGATGCGTCGGATCTCCACTGCCATTCCCGGGAACTTCTGCGCGCGACACCAGCGTGCCATCAGCTGAACGGCTGCTTCCATGTGCCCGTGCTGCTCCCAATCCGGGTCGAACGCAGGGGACTTGTTCGGGATGCGTACGTAGTCGCAGAGCTGCGGCACGATGGATTGTTGCCACTGCTCCTCGACCGACTCCTTGAGCGCGTTCTTGTTAAGGTTTTCTAACATTGTATATCAATGCCTTACGGACTATACCTAAGAAGATAGATTGCTCAGTCGCTGGGCCAGCCAAAGAGGGCTCGGGCGTTCGCGGTGGTGTGGCGGGCAAGCTCATCGGCAGGCTCGCCCCGCAAGGCTGCGACTGTCGCCAGGATATGGGGCAGATACATCGGCTCATTACGCCGGCTGACGGGCTTGGGCTCGAGGTCGCGCGGTAACAGGTAGGGCCCATCGGTTTCGAGCATCAGCCGTTCGGCCGGGATCCGTGTCACGAGTTCCTGGAGCTCGCGGCCCCGACGCTCATCGTTGATCCAGCCGGTCACGCCGATGTACAGACCGAGCGCGAGGTACTCGTCGAGCTCCGTGCGTGATCCGGTGAAACAGTGAGCGACTGCGGCCGGAAGCTGTGGCAGCCACTCGCGCAGGATGGCCACGAAATCCTGATGCGCATCGCGCTGGTGAAGGAACACGGGCCGCTGCGCCGCCGACGCCAGCTCGAGCTGCTCGGCAAATGCCCGCCGCTGATCAGCTCGGGGTGAAAAGTCGCGGAAGTAGTCGAGGCCACACTCGCCGGCCGCGCAGACTTCCGCCGCTTGCAGCAGCCCCTGTAACTCCGTGCGCTGTTCGGCCGTGAATTCACTGGCGTGGTGAGGATGCACGCCTGCAGTAGTCCGCAGCATGCTCGGAAACTCACGCACCAGCTCAATGGCGCGTCGGGTACTCGAAATGCTCGAACCGGTCACGATCATGTGCGTCACGCCCGCCGCGCGCGCCCTTTCGAGCACCTGATTGCGATCCACGTCGTAGCTGTCGTGTGCGAGATTGATTCCAATGTCGATGAGTGCTTCGGGCATCGTTACGGGCCAACCTGGGAGCGCCTGGCTGCGGAGGCGAGATTGCATGCTATCTTGCCCCGCCCGGCAAGTGAGCCCTTGAGCTTCCCTGGCACGCGCGAGCGGTCGAGTCACAAGCACATGCGCAAATCCTACGCGATGTTCCTGGTCCTGATGGCGACCTGCACCCTGCAGGCGCAGGAAATAGATCCTGCCGATCTCGAGGGACGCATCGAGTACGCGTATTTCACGGCCGACGTCAATGCGCTGCGTAACCTGGTTGGCGCGACCCAGAATTCCCTGGCGAAAGGCAGCAGCAGCACACTCGCTCACTATCAGCAGGGCCACCTGCAGTATCGTCTCGGGCAGGTACTCGAGGCGCGTAACGACTCAAAGGCGCCGGAGGCATACTCGGCTTGCGTCGACGCGCTGGGCAAAGCGATTGATGCCGATAAACAATTTGCCGAGGCGTACGCGCTGCAATCGGCGTGTCATACGAGCCTCGCAGCGCTCCAGGCCTGGAAGGTCGTCGTTGATCTGCCGTTGGGGGGCTCGCGCCTGGACAAGGCGTTGAAGCTTGCGCCGAAGAACCCGCGCGTCGCGCTGATCGATGCACTGAATGACTACGAGCGACCGCGAGGGTTGGGCGGAGATCGCAAGCGCGCCTGTGCCAAGTTCGCGCGAGCCGCGCAGCTCTTCGAAGCCTCCCCGGATGAGACACGGCTGCCCGGATGGGGCGCGGCCGATGCCTATTTCTACGTAGGCAGATGCCTGGACGAAGGCGGAGACGTACTGGGCGCGCGCAGCGCACTGGAACGCGCGCTCATCATCGCGCCGGATTTTGCCGCTGCCCGGGCCGAGCTGCGCCGTGTCATCGCGCCGAAGTCCTGATCTAGTAATTGAAGCGAAACGCGCATTGCACCGTACGTTCGCGAAACTCTTCATCAAGTCCCAGCAGAGTGCGCTGTTCGAGTTCTCCCTCGACTTGCAGGGCTTCGATCCACAGCTGCCAGTGCTTGCCGAAGTCGAAGCTGTAATCGAGCGTCCAGCCCTGAGCATCCTGGTAGCCGTCGAAATAGAGCGCGCCACGCAGCGTGTAGGTCGACAGGTTGTCATAGCGAGCCGTGAGGCGGTGCCGGCCGAAGGCACCACTCACCAGCGCGAAATATGACTCGTAGCCCAACCGGATCAGGCCAAGGCCGTCGCTGCTGGGCCCTACTGCCGTATCACCGTCCATCCACTGGGCCACGAAGGTCCAATCCGGGCGCCACTCGAAGCGCAGCCCCGCACTGTCGAAGCGCGTGAGCCAGGCGTTCTCGAATCCATTGCTGGCCGCCGGATCGCCACGGTTGTCGTAGTGAAGCACCCTGAGCTCGAGGCGTTCCGGCCAGCTGGCCTGAATGCCCAGGTAGTATCCGGGACGATTGTCGATTTCATGGAAGAACTCGACCTGGTGTCTCGCCGTGCTGGCCTCAAAGATCTTCGGCAGCCCGCCGAACAGTGCCGTCTGACGATCGTGGATCGCCCAGCCGCGTTCGAAGATTTGCACGCCCAGCGGATCGTTCCAGCCGTACAGCGAGCCGACCAGGCTGAGGTCCACACCACTGCCGGTCCGCGAGCCGAGCCAGGTGAGCTCAGCTTCAGCGCCTACGATTCGCAGCTCCTCGCCGAGCCAGGTATTGATCGCAGCGGGACTGAGTGAGTACGCGCTTTGCCAGCCGGCGTCGCGATTCTCAAGGGAGATCGGCGGATAGAAGGCGCCCAGCTTGGTGCGCCAGCGCCACGCGGAGGAAGGGAAGGGGCGCCACTCGAGAAACGCTTCAGTAACATCCACCGGATTCTTGTCATGGTCTGCGTAGCTGTCGACGGTCAGATGCGCATCGATCGTCTCCGTCAGCGCACCGCGGTACTCCAGGAAGAATCGTCCGAGCTGCAACTCATCGTGACCTTCGTCGAACCGGGCAAGCCCCAGACCACCGTCCGTGAATGAGCGCTCGACGTTGGTGTCCACGTAGCGCACGTCGATCTGAATATCGAGTTGGTGTGCCGACCAATCCGCGCTCAGAGCCAATCCTGGACAAGCGAGGAGTGCCGCGATCAGTTCACTGCGTCCGTGGCGCAAGCCGAGCCCCTCAGTACGCATTGCGATCTGCCTTGGCTGGCTTGGGGCGCAACTCGGGCGACAGCGATTTCGTCAGGCGCAGCATGACGGGTGGCCGTGCATCCGCGCCCACCTGCACTTCTCTCGTGATCTCGTCCTCGGCCTCGTTGAAACGCGGGCTCCACGCGCTGACCTCGTAGTCGCCGCCTGGCAACCCATCGAGGCGCAGCGTTCCGGACGCGCCGGTCTTGCCGAAGAATGGCGAAGCCGTGACGTAGATGTAACCGAGCATGCTGTCGTGAATGTTGCAGCCGAGTACGACGAGGCCCGCCTTGTCGAATATCAGCGGCGGATACACCTGACCCCGGTAAAGCGAAAGCTGAAAACGTTTTGCCGGCGAGAACGAGTAGACCTGGTGGGCTACGCTATCGCTGTTGGGGAAGTCGACTGGCGTGCCGGTGCGCACGACGAGGATGCGCGGTACGAACTGCCGTTCCACTTGATCCATGACAGCGTGCCGTGGCGCTTCAGTCGGCGGGGCGTCATCGGCGCCGTGCCGCGGAGTCGCGACGATCACCACATCGCTCACGGGCCGCCCGTCCCGGTCCAGCACCCCGATTTCCAATGCCGCTCCCGCGGTTGGCGCTGCCCTCAGGAACAGCACGCAAGTCGCTGAGAGCAAGCCCGCCAAATGACCGAAACGCAGCATCGGAAGCCGACCCCGCAAAGCCCGGTGGCGGCAATGAATCACGCTGTGTGGACAGCAAGTTTGACCCACGTCCCAGTTTGACAATAGCTCGGTGGCTGCAATGCACCGACCTCTCTAGATTGCGGAATGAGTAGCGTTTTCTAGGAGCGCGAGCCGCACCGACGCACATGCAGAGCTTTCGCACCCGGATCCTGGGCCTGCTGCTGGCCATCGTCGTGACCACGCAGCTCGCGACGATGCTGGCGCTGGTGGTGCAGACCCACCGCGAGGCGCAGTCGCGCGCCCAACAGCAACTCAGCTCCGGTGGTCGCGTGCTCGCAAGCGTCATGCACTCGCGCGCCGAGCAGCTTCGCGATGCAGTGCATGTCCTCGTGGCGGATTACGGATTCAAGGAAGCCGTCACCTCCGAGGACCAGGAAACCATTCTCTCCGCACTGGACAACAGTGCCGAGCGTATCGATGCGGATCTGGCCGCATTCTTCGATCCCAGCGGCCAGGTGATCGCGACGACACTTCCCGGACTCCCCGATGCCAATGCGATGCGCTGGCCTTCGCTGGGTGCGGCCGCGCACGATTCCGGAGTCATCTATCGAAGCATCAACAACAAGCCCTACCTGCTGGTGATCGCACCGGTGCGAGCGCCGGTCACGGTAGGCTGGGCAGCCATCGGTTTCGGGATCGATTCGGTGCTGGCCAGCGAGATGCGCTCGCTCATCGGGGTGGACGTCTCGTACTTCGACAGCAACGGCGGCACGAATACGCTGGTGTCATCGCTCGATTCCTCGCTCCGCATGGCACTGCGTGCCGAGGTGCAGAAGCGACTGAATGCGACCGGGCGCGCCGAACAGGTCTCAATCGATGGCGATGACTACGTGCTGTTGATCGAGCCGCTCGAAGGGGCGGGCGGGCAACTCTACGTGGTGCTGCAGACCTCGCTCGCGGAGATCCTCAAGCCTTTCGACAGCCTGCGTGCCACCATCCTGGCAGTGGCGCTCCTGGCGGTCCTGCTCGCCGTGCCACTCGCAACCATGCTGGCGCGCAGCGCCAGCCGTCCCGTCGACAAGCTGGTGGCGGCAGCGCAGCGCATCGAAGGCGGCAACTACTCTCAGCAGGTCGACCTCAGCGGCACGCAGGAATTTCGCGCGCTCGCCTCAACCCTGAACTCGATGCAGTCGCGCATTGCGGAGCGTGAGCAACACATCCGTTTCCAGGCTTCGCATGACGAGCTGACGGGCCTGCCGAATCGCACGCTGTTTCGAGAGTTCCTGTTGACGTCGCTGGTGGCGGAGCCGAACACGGCGCTCGCACTGTTGACAATCGAGGTCCGAGACCTGGATCAGATCAATGCCTCCTTCGGCCACGCGTTCGGCGAGGAAGTGATCCGCGAGATCGCCAGTCGTGTGAGCAGCCGCGTGGGCGCGGGCGATCGCGTAGCGCGCAGCGAAGCCGCACAGTTCATGGTGATGGCTTGCGGCGCTGATGAAGGACGCGCGCGCCAACTGGCGGCGCAGATCCTCGAATCGATCCGCTCCGGCCTCATCCGCGAAGACGTGCCGATCAGCCTGGATGCTTTCGTAGCGTTGTGTGTGTGTCCGGCGCACGGCAAGGATGCCGACGTCTTGCTGCGCCGACTGGATTCCGCGTTGTGTGACGCTCGCGCTGCGGCGACTTCAGTAATGGTGTACCAGCCCGGACGGGAAGAGGGCCACCGCAGACAGCTCGCGATCCTGGGCGATCTGCGGCGCGCCATCGCGAAAGGTGAGCTGTCGTTGCATTACCAGCCAAAGGTCGACATGGCAACCAAGCAGGTGCGGAGCCTGGAGGCGCTGGTGCGCTGGAATCATCCGCGCCATGGCGCCATTCCACCGGGAGAGTTCGTGCCGCTCGCGGAGCGCGCTGGCAGCATCATCCTGCTGACGAGCTGGGTGCTGAAGAGCGCCCAGGAACAGATGCAGGCCTGGCACCAGGATGGTTTCGAGATCGACGTGTCCGTCAACCTGTCTGCGGCGGATCTGGGTGACCCCGAGCTTCCGGACCTGGTGCGCAAGCGCCTCAGCGGAGCGACGCCCCTTGCCGGCCGCCTGGTGCTCGAGATCACCGAGAGCGCCGTGATGCGCGAGACGGCGAGTGCGATCCGCGTGATGGAGGAGCTGCGCCACGACGGCGTACGCTTCTCAATCGACGACTTCGGCACCGGCTATTCTTCGCTGGCCCAGCTCAAGCGGCTGCCGGTGGACGAGATCAAGATCGACAAGTCCTTCATCATCGACCTCAAACGCCAGACGGACGATGAGGTCATCGTGCGTTCGACCATCGAGCTGGGGCACAGCCTGGGCGTGAAGGTGGTCGCCGAAGGCGTCGAAACCGCCGATGGCTGGGAAATGCTCCGCCAGATGGGCTGCGACCTGGCGCAGGGATACTTCATCAGCGCACCGCTTCCCGCCGCACAGATCGTCAACTGGGTGCGCGCGCTCAACTCCAAGCTCGAAACCGCCGAGACTCCGACCCAGCAAGTGCGCATCCTCAAAGAGCACCGCCGCAACAACGCCTAGCAGGCGCGGTGTTCCCGAAGTGGTCTGAGAGCCATCCGGATGTGCAATACTTCGGCACCTCCTGGCCAGACACTGAGGAGAAGAACTGATGAGCTGGGTGATCCTCGGGCTGATCGTCCTCGCGCTGCTGTTCCTGATCGGGATTTACAACCGCCTGGTGTCGGCGCGCAATGCCTACAAGAACGCGTTCGCGCAGATCGACGTGCAGCTCACGCGTCGCTACGACCTGATTCCGAACCTGGTCGAGACCGCCAAGGGCTATATCAAGCACGAGCGTGAGACGCTCGAAGCCGTGGTGCGCGCACGCAATGCGGCGGTGAGCGGCCTCAAGGCTGCGGCCGCCAGCCCCGGCGATCCAGCCGCTCTGCAGCAACTGGCGGGCGCAGAGAACACGCTCGCTGGCGCGTTGGGGCGCCTGTTTGCCGTGGTCGAGGCCTATCCGGATCTGAAGGCCAACCAGAACATGATGCAGCTCTCCGAGGAGCTCACCTCCACCGAGAACAAGGTTGCCTTCGCGCGGCAGGCATTCAACGATGCCGTCATGTCGTACAACACGACGCGGGAAGTATTCCCGAATAATTTCGTCGCCAATGCATTCGGCTTCGGTCCCGCGCAGCTGCTCGAGATCGAGACTGCTGACAAGCGGGCCGCTCCCAAGGTCAGTTTCACCTGAGGCGCTCCCGGGCCTGCCCGCCGCCGCCGCTGTGAGCGGATGAACTTCTACGCGCGCCAGGCCAACGCGCACCGCCAGACACGCCTGCTGGTGGTGCTGTTCGTGCTCGCGGTAATCGCCATCGTGGCTGCGGTCAACTTCGTGGTGTTGATGGTCGTCGCCATTTCCGACTCCGAGCATCCGGCCCTGCCCGACACTGTATGGATCGGCACGCGCCCGGGCACAGTCGTGCTCACTTCGCTGCTGGTACTCGCAGTGGTGGGATTGGCGAGCCTCTACAAGAGCATGCTGTTGCGCTCCGGCGGAGGCGTCGTGGCAAAGTCCCTGGGCGGCGACCGAGTTGACCGCAGCACCGCAGATCCGCTGCGGCGCCGGCTTCATAACGTGGTCGAGGAAATGGCAATCGCTTCGGGTGTGCCAATGCCCGAGGTGTACGTGCTAGAGCACGAAGGCGCCATCAATGCATTTGCGGCCGGCCATTCGGCGTCGAATGCTGCCATCGCGGTGACGCGCGGCGCGCTCGAGCGCCTGAATCGGGCCGAGCTGCAGGGCGTGATCGCGCATGAGTTCAGCCACATCCTCAACGGCGACATGCGCCTGAGTCTGCGTCTGATGGGGCTGCTGTTCGGCCTGCTGGTGATCGCGCTCGTCGGGCGCACCGTGCTGCGCTTCAGCTCGCGCAGTTCCGGAAATCGTAAGGGCGGTGTGGCTCTGATCGCTCTGGCTGCAGTGGCCGTGATGATCCTGGGATACATCGGCGTGTTCTTCGGTCGACTCATCCAGGCGGCGGTCTCGCGTCAGCGCGAAGGGCTCGCTGATGCGTCGGCAGTGCAGTTCACGCGCGAGCCCGAGGGGCTGAAGGGAGCGCTGGTCAAGATCGGTGGACTCGACCTCGGCTCCAAGCTCCAGAGCGTAAGGGTCGACGAAGTGGCGCACATGCTGTTCGCGCCGGGCATGTCGCGCCTGTTCGCGACCCATCCGCCACTCATCGAGCGGATTCGCGCGCTCGATCCATCATTCAAGGAGGCTGAATTTGCCCGCGTAGATTCCGGGCCCGAGATTGCCTCCCAGGTGACCGCAGATCAGCTGACGAGTGAGTCGCTGCCGCCGCTCGATGCAGAATTCGGCGCGCTCACCGGGTCCGTGGCCGCGAAACCGCACGCGATCGCGCAACTCGTGGGCAACCCGGGCACGCCGCAAGTGCGCATCGCGCAGGCGTTGACTCAAACCCTGCCGCCGGAGCTGCTCAGTAATCTGGAGGCGCCCGGGCGCGCCCTCGGCATGCTGCTCGCCCTGGTACTCGATCCAAAGAAGGAAGTGCGATCCCGGCAGCTGGAGATCGTAAAGGAGCGACTCGGCGAGCGCGCGCTCGGCTTGATCGAGCAAGCTGAGTCGGCCGCGGCCCGACTCGAGCCGTTCCAACGTCTGCCGATGTTGCAGGCATTGTTTCCGAGTCTCAGGCGTCTCACACGCGAGAGCCGGACGCGCATCGTGGAGGGTCTCGATCGCCTGGTCCGCGTGGACGGACGCATCGAAATCTTTGAATACGCGCTCGGCACCCTGGCGAGAATCTATCTGCAGGACGAGTTGCAGCCCGCCGCCGCGACCAGGCCCCTGAAGATCGACCAGGTAACGGCCGAGTTGCAGACCGTATTTTCGACGCTGGCGGAGCACGGGACATCCGACTCAACGCAGGCCCGGCGCGCATATGAGATCGGCATGCATCACCTGCTGCCGGAGATTCGCCCGCCGTTTCAGCCCATACCGGGGTGGGCACCTGCATTGGATCGCGCGCTGAAATGCCTCGATCGCCTGGCGCCCGCCGGCAAGGAGCAGCTGGTGGAAGCTCTGGTGAAGACCATTGGCCTCGATCAGAGACTGACGCTCGAAGAATCGGAGCTACTGCGGGTCGTATGCGCTTCAATTCACTGTCCGCTGCCGCCGCTGATGGACCCGCCGGCATGAGCTGGCCGCCGGCGTCGGCGCTGCTCAATTGGCCTGCCACTTGAAAGAGAGTGCGCCGAGGGTGAGAAACAGCACGGCGGTAATCGCGAGGTACACGAGCTGAGGCACCACCTGCGCCAGACCTGCACCGTCGATCATGATCGCGCGTCCGGCATCGAGCATTTGGGTCAGCGGGAAGATCTTCGCCAGCCACTGCAGCCAGCGGGCCGAGCCTTCCAGCGAGAACCAGACGCCCGACAGCAGCATCATCGGCCAGGTGAAGGCGTTGATGATCCCACTCGCCAGTTCCTCGCTGGTGAAGCGCGCGGCGATGAACAGACCAATCGCGATCAACGCGATGGCGCCGAACAGCGCCACCACGAACAGCAACAGGTAGCTACCTTCCATGCGGAAATGCAGCACCAGGCGCAATGCAGCGAACACCAGCACCATGACCACCATGATGAGGATCAGCCGCGAGAGCACTTGAGCTGAGATGAATTCGATGGCGCGCAGGGGTGTCGCCTGGAGCCGTTTGAGGAAGCCGGACTTGCGGTAGCGGACCACGACCCAGCCGACGCCGAACAGGCAGCTGAACATCATGTTCATTCCGAGTATGCCCGGCAGCAGCCAGTCGACGTAGCGCACCGCCTGGCCGGTCACTGACTCGCGCTGCAGGTTCGGGTCGGACTGCAACAGGAGCTTTTCCACGATGTAGCCCTTCGGTGAATCCGCGTTCACCCAGTAACGCGGCGCGGAGCGCAGGTCCAGCACCAGATCGATCTCGTGCCGGGCGACCTTGCGCACAGCTTCGTCCTGACCGGTTGGGGTGAAGAATTCGATGTACCGGGTGGCGAGGAAGGGATGCATCGAGGTCTGGATCGACGGTCCCGTATGCAACACCCCAACCTTGAAGAGGGGTCGCTCAGGTCCGCTGAAGATCAGGGCAAGGGCTCCGACCAGGGCGATCGGCACCAGCACGTTCCAGCCCAGCGTGGCGCGATCGCGCAGGAATTCCAGGTTGCGGGCATGCATCACCGCCAGTACTCGTTGGATCATGCGCGTAGTTCCTTTCCCGTGAGCTCGAGAAACAGGTCTTCGAGGTTGCGCGGCCGGATGCGCAGATGCCGCAGTGCCACGCCTGCATCCATCAGGTACTTGAGTGTCGCGTCCACGTTGGAAGTTGAAATCTCGATCTGCTCGTTGCGATCGAGCAGCTGGAAGGGCACCAGCGCGGGGTCGAGTGTGAAGTCCTCGCGCGGCATCTCGAGTATCACGTCCTCGAAATGCTCGTGCAGCAGCTGCAGCGGCGATCCCATGGCGATGATGCGGCCGTGGTCCATGATCGCGATGCGATCGCAGAGGAAATAGGCCTCTTCCATGTAATGCGTGGTGAGGATCACGGTCTTGTTGCCAGCCTTGACGGTGCGAATCAGGTCCCAGAAGTTGTGCCGCGCCTGCGGATCGAGGCCGGTGGTGGGCTCGTCGAGGAACAGCACTTCCGGATCATTCACCAGCGCGATGGCGAGCAGGAGCCGCTGTTGCTGGCCGCCGGAGAGCTTGCGGTTGTCCCGATCTTCCAGTTTCTCGAGTGCGCAGATGCGGATCGCCTCATCCACCGTGAGCCCGCGCGGATAGAGGTTGCGAAACAGCGTCAGGCATTCGCGGACGGTGAGAAATTCCTGCAGCGCCGTCTTCTGGAACTGGATGCCGGCCTCGGCGCGGAAACGATCTCCCGCAGGCTCGCCACGGTAGAAAACCTCGCCGCGCGTGGCGGGCAGGATGCCTTCCATGATCTCGACCGTCGTGGTCTTGCCGGCGCCGTTCGGACCCAGCAGTCCGAAGCAGGTGCCGGCTTCGACGCCGAATGAGACACCGTCGACGGCGATGACCGCGCCGTAGTGCTTGACGAGATCGCGAGCTTCGAGAATCGGCGGCATGAAAGTTCTTCGGTGCGGTGAGGGGCGAGCGATGCTACCCGATCGAATCCGGTGCGGCGAGATCCGGGCACGCACCGTTCGCTGGTATGATTTCGAGCGACACCGTTACGCCGGAATTACCAATCGCAATGGACGGCCGCTATCCGAACCTGCTCGCGCCACTCGATCTCGGCTTCGTGAAGCTGCGCAATCGCGTGCTGATGGGCTCGATGCACACGGGCCTGGAGGATCGCGCTCGCGATTTTCCGCGACTCGCGGCGTACTTTGCCGAGCGGGCGCGCGGCCAGGTGGGCCTGATCGTGACCGGCGGAATCGCGCCGAATATCGTCGGCTGGGCCAAGCCGTTCGCCGGCAAGCTGAGCTGGCGCAGCGAGATTCCGCGCCATCGCGCGATTGCCGAAGCCGTGCATCGCGAGGGTGGGCACGTCTGCATGCAGATCCTGCACACCGGGCGCTATGCGTATCATCCCCTCGCGGTAGCGCCTTCCGCGATTCGCTCACCCATCAGTCCATTCAAGCCGCGTGCCCTGTCGGCACGGGGCGTGGAGCGACAGATCCGCGACTACGTACGCTGCGCGGCGCTCGCGCGCGAGGCGGGCTACGACGGGGTGGAGATCATGGGATCGGAGGGTTACTTCATCAACCAGTTCCTGGTGCAGCGCTCGAATCACCGCAGCGATGAATGGGGCGGGTCATTCGAGAATCGCAGCCGCATCGCCCTGGAAATCGTCGCGCGCACACGCGCGGCCGTAGGGCTCGATTTCATCCTGATCTATCGCCTGTCGATGCTCGATCTCATCGAGGATGGCGGCTCGCTCGAAGAGGCGCTGAGTCTTGCACATGGTGTCGAGAAAGCGGGCGCCACGATGATCAATACCGGCATCGGCTGGCACGAGGCGCGCATCCCGACGATTGCCACCATGGTGCCTCGAGCGGCGTTTGCCTGGGTTACCGAGAAGCTCAAGCTCGAGATCCAGATTCCCGTAGTCGCCACTAATCGCATCAATGACCCGGCCGTGGCCGAACAGGTCCTCGCCCGGCGCCAGGCCGACATGGTGTCCATGGCGCGACCCTTTCTCGCTGATCCCGATTTCGTGCGCAAGGCTGCAGCCGGGCGCGCCGATGAGATCAATACCTGTATCGGTTGCAATCAGGCCTGCCTCGACCATGTGTTCGTGAGCAAGGTGGCGAGCTGTCTCGTCAACCCGCGCGCCTGCCACGAGACCGAATTGCAGTACACGCCGACCCCCAGAAAGAGGCGCATCGCAATCGTGGGCGCCGGACCCGCGGGCCTCGCGTGTGCCGTGGTCGCTGCGCAAAGGGGGCACGCCGTAACCTTGTTCGACGCCGCGCGCGAAGTCGGCGGGCAGTTCAATCTTGCCAAGCGCATCCCGGGGAAGGAGGAGTTTCACCAGACGCTGCGCTACTACACGCGGCAGCTGGCATTGCTGGGTGTCCAAGTGCAGCTCGGCCGACGCATCGTGGCCAATGACCTGATCGCGGGTCGATTCGATGAGATCGTGCTGGCGACCGGCGTCGTACCCCGCGTGCCGGCGATTGCAGGAATCGATCACCGCAAGACGGTGTCCTACATCGATGTGATTCGCGACGGGCATGAGGTCGGCCGCTCCGTGGCCATTGTCGGCGCGGGGGGCATCGGCTTCGACGTGGCCGAGTATCTCAGTCACGCGGCAGGCCCGTCGCCGAGCATCGATCCAGGAGCATTCATGGCCGAATGGGGAATCGATGCGACACTCGGATCGCGCGGAGGCGTTCTGCCCGGTCACGGACACGTTGACAAGAGTCCGCGGGCGATCGTCATGTTGCAACGAAAGGCGAGCAAACCCGGCGAAGGCCTCGGCAAGACGACGGGATGGATTCACCGCACCGCCTTGCGACGCCGTGGTGTGGAAATGATCGCCGGCGTTGCCTATGAGCGTATCGACGATGACGGCTTGCACCTGCGCACGGCTGAAGGCCCGCGCACGCTCCCGGTGGACTCGATCGTGATCTGTGCCGGGCAGGAATCACTGCGTGAGCTTCAGCAGCCGCTGTTGCAGGCGGGCCTGCGACCGCACCTGATTGGCGGCGCAGACGTAGCTGTGGAGCTCGACGCCAAGCGCGCCATTGACCAGGCAAGCCGCCTTGCGGCCCGTCTATGACGTTGTCGCCGCCGTCAGCGCTCGATACCGCGGCGTCGCAATTGTCGCTTTGGCCGGCGGTTTCCGAGGGTGCGTGGCGCGTGAGGATCAGCGAGCGGGCGCGTCACCTGTCGATCCGCGTGCACACCAGCGGCCAGGTGGAAATCGTGGTGCCGCGCTGGGCCCGGGGGCGGACGGTTGAACAGTTCGTGCGTCGCCATCGTCGCTGGATCGAGCGCAAGATAGGTCAGTTGGGCGCTCGCGCGCCGGCGCTGCTCGATCGCATTCCGGGCTCGATCGAGCTGGCTGCGACGGGCGAGCGCTGGCACGTGCAGCTGCGACCTGACCGTGGACCCGTGCGATTGAGGAGGATGGATTGCGGCACAATCGAGCTCAGCGGCGATTGCTCCTCAATCGCTGAAATACAGCGCGCCCTGCGGTCCTGGCTCATCGAGCACGCAAGGGAGGTTCTGGTTCCGTGGCTGGGCCGCCTGGCGGCAGAGAGCGCAATGGAGTTCAAGCGCACGCAGATCCGTCGTCAGCGATCGCGCTGGGGCAGTTGCTCGGTGCGCGGCACTGTGAGCCTGAATTGCTGCCTCCTGTTTCAGCGCCCGGAGGTGGTAGGTTACCTTCTGCTGCACGAGCTCTCTCACACGCGCCACATGAACCATTCACGTCGCTTCTGGCAGCTGGTCGCGACTTTCGAGCCCAACCACCGGGCGCTCGACCGCGAGCTGCTGGATGGCTGGAAAAACGTTCCTGCATGGGTGTTCGGCACATGACACGATTTCGCATCCCGATCGAAGAGGCCCGCAAGGCGGTTCCCGGTCCGAACGGTGAACGCTACGCGGTACTGCTCGAACGCGGCCAGCTCGAAGTCGAGCTCTACCAGCCGCAGAACATCGACCCACAGCAGCCGCACCGGCGGGACGAGGTCTATATCGTGGTTGCCGGTTCGGGTACCTATGTCGTGGGCAACGAGCGCATGACATTCGGGCCCGGCGATTTCCTGTTCGCGCCCGCGGGTGCCGTGCACCGCTTCGAGTTCTTCTCCCAGGACCTCACGTTGTGGGTGATCTTTTATGGCCCGGACGGCGGAGAGGAGCCTTCACCAACAGGATGAGGCGGACAGCTCTATACTCCTCGCATGGGCGTTGCAGACAACAATGACAACACTGAGAAGGGCGGCAGGCGAAGTGTTGACCTGAGCGACGAGCAGGTCCATTGGGACCTGGGCTCGTCCCAGAGCTACGGCGAATACCTGCACCTCGACCTGCTCCTGAGCGCGCAGAAACCGCTCTCCAGTCACCACGACGAGATGCTGTTCATCATCATCCACCAGGCCAGCGAGCTGTGGATCAAGCTCTGCCTGCACGAGATCGGCGCAGCAACCGATTGCATACGGCGCGATGATCTCGGCCCGTCCTTCAAGATGCTGTCACGGGTGTCGCGCATCCAGACGCAACTCACGCAGAGTTGGGACGTCCTGTCGACGATGACGCCCTTCGACTACTCGAATTTCCGTAACGAGCTTGGGCGTGCCTCGGGCTTTCAGTCCTATCAGTACCGCATGCTCGAATTCATGCTGGGTAACAAGCACGCCGACATGATCGAAGTGCATCGGCGTGATCCGCAGGTCTACGAAGCGCTGCGGCGCCAGCTCGAGACGCCGAGTCTTTACGACGAATCCCTGCGCCTGCTGAGCCGCCGTGGCTACGACATCCCGCGTGATCACATCGATCGAGACTTCACCCAGCCCTACCAGCCGCACAAGCAGGTCGCCGCGGCGTGGCTCGGCGTCTACCACAGCGTGCAGGCCAACTGGGATCTGTACGAGTTGGCGGAGAAACTGGTGGACCTGGACTACAAGTTCCAGCACTGGCGCTTCAGCCACATGAAGACAGTCGAGCGCATCATCGGCTACAAGCGCGGCACGGGCGGCACCGGCGGCGTTTCATATCTTGCAAAAGCGCTCGACCTGCGCCTGTTCCCGGAACTTTGGACCATCAGGACCTCGATGTGACGACCCCGGATCGCCTGTACAACGTCAACGTCATCTCGAGCGAGGTGCTGCCGACGCCTGAGGACGTCAAACGTGCACTGCCATTGACCGCACGTGCTTCCGACACGGTGTTCCGCTCACGGGGCGCGATCCGGGCCATCCTCGAGCGCAAGGATCCCAGGCTGTTCGTGGTAGTCGGGCCGTGCTCGATTCACGACGTGGCGGCGGCGCGCGACTACGCGCAGCACCTGGCGCGTCTCGCGCGGCGCGTTGACGGTACGATGCTGCTCATCATGCGCGTGTATTTCGAGAAGCCGCGCACCACGGTCGGCTGGAAGGGGCTGATCAACGATCCGGACATGGACGATTCCTTCCATATCGAGAAAGGCATCCGGCTGGCGCGCGAGCTGTTGTTGCACCTTGCAGAGGAAGGGCTGCCCGCAGCGACCGAAGCGCTCGACCCGATCATGCCGCAGTACCTCTCCGAGCTGGTGAGCTGGACCGCGATCGGCGCCCGCACCACTGAATCGCAGACGCATCGGGAGCTGGCGAGTGGACTCTCGACCCCCGTCGGGTTCAAGAACGGCACAGACGGTACGCTCAGCGTCGCCATCAATGCGCTGCACTCCGTGCGCCACCCGCACCACTTCCTGGGAATCACCCAACAGGGGCAATCGGCGGTATTCCATACGCGCGGCAACGCGCACGCCCACGTGGTGCTGCGCGGTGGTGGAGGGCGCACCAATTACGATGCAGTCAGCATCTCCCTGTGTGAGCAGGAACTCGCGCGAGCCCGGTTGCCGGGCAACATCGTGGTCGACTGCAGCCACGGCAATTCGAACAAGGATCCGGCGCTGCAACCGCTGGTGGCCGAGAACTGTATTGCGCAGATTCTCGACGGCAACCGCTCGATCGTGGGCCTGATGCTGGAGAGCAACCTGCACGCCGGCAACCAGGCGATCCCGGCGGACCTGCAGCAGCTCAAGTATGGAGTCTCGGTGACCGACGCCTGCATGGATTGGCCGACCACCGAGCGCCTGCTCCTGGACCTGCACACACGCCTGGCCTCGTGTGCGCGTATCGCTTCTGCCCTGAGACGATCCTCTTCAGCCTGATTGCGCGGCCGCGTTTCACCGCTGCTGGTTCTGGGCATCGCGGTGATCGCGGTCGCCCATGGCGCCATCTTCGTGCGCCTCGCGACCGGGGCGCAGCCTCTTGCGATTGCGGCCTGGCGACTAACGCTCGCTACGGGAATCGTTCTTCCCCTGGTACTGGCGAGGAGCAGGGGTGCCTTCCGCAGTGTCACGCGCCGGGACATGCTTCTCACGGTCGCGGCAGGCGCGCTGCTCGCCGGCCACTTCGCGACCTGGATCAGCTCCCTTGAGTTCACTTCGATCAGCAACAGCGTGCTGCTCGTTTCGACGGCACCGGTGTGGGTGGCGGTCATCGGCCGCCTGACAGGCACGGTGCACCTGTCGCGGCTCATGGGCGTGGCAATCGGGCTGAGCATCCTCGGCTCGATCATCATCGCAGGCGGGAGTGTCGCGATCGGGTCGGGAACGTTGCGTGGCGATCTCCTGGCGCTGCTGGGTGCCGTATGCATGGGGGCATATCTGTTGACGGCCCAACGCGTGCAGCGCACGGTGGCTTTCGGTCCCTACGTCGCGCTGGTCTATGCGAGCGCTGCTGTGTGGCTATGGATCGCGGCGCTGTCGAGCGGTACGCCGATGTTAGGCTTCGCCAGGAGCACCTGGTGGGCATTGGCGGGAATCGCGGTGGTCTCGCAGGTGATTGGCCACAGCGGCTACAACTATTCACTGCGACAGCTCAAACCGGAATTCGTGGCCGTCACGCTCCTCGGTGAACCGATCCTGGCGTCAATCCTCGGCTGGCTGCTGTTTCATGAGCCCGTGTCTGCGACAACCCTCGGCGGCGGCGTACTGGTGTTGCTCGCGATCCTGCTCGCCGCCCGGGCGCAAGGCGCGGCACCGGAGCCGCACGAGAAGACTTCCATAACGATAGAGGCAGGAAGAACACGTGAGTGACTGATAAATACCATCGATATATCAATATTATACGTCTTACATTGAATGTTGAATCTGTAAGCCAGTTGGACCGATCAGCTCCGTGATTGGGGCGAGGCGGGCGCACGCGAGGATTCGTTCTCCAGCGGCCAGCCGATCTGAACTCCAATCCTCGCCGCTTCCCGCACGGCCTGCGGGTCCCCGTGAACCAGGTACGGATGCTCGCACGCACCGAGGTGGGGGAGATCGGAAGCGCTGTTGCCGTAAGCATGGATGGGGACGTCGGTGTGGCGCCTGCGCAGCGCCAGCACACATTGCAGCTTTTCTTCGCCACGCCGATTCGGCGTGACCAGTTCACCGTTGAGAATCATCCCATCCCAGCGCACGGCGGTGCAGATGGTCTCGTTGAAGCCCAGCGCCAGCGCGATGGCCGGGACGTAGAGGTCCGGGCTTGCCGACATGAGCACCAGATAGTCGCCGCGCGCACGATGTGCTGCGACCTGTCTGAGCCCCTGTGGGTACATGCCGGAGCGCAGCAACCGCGGGACAAAGTTCTCGTTCCAGCGCGCGATCTCGAGCGCGGGTCGTGCCCGCCAACGCTGCCGTGATCAGGGTCTCCTTGAGCTGCCCCCGGTCGCGCTCGCCAAACACATAGCGGAACAGGGCCCCGGGCAGGCTGATGAGCAGCCGGAACAGGCACACCGGCGCGCGAGCACCGAAGCCCAACAGGTATGGCATCAGAGTGTCGCGACGGGTCAGTGTGCCATCGAGATCGAACAGTGCGATCCGCCTGACGCTTGCGTCCGGCACCATCGCGGCCGTGCTCAAGGGACGACTGGCGCCTGCATACCGCCTGATCTCATGCCGCGCGCTCACCGGCAGCGAGCTGACGCAGCACGTAGTGCAGGATCCCGCCGTGGCGGAAATACTCGCGTTCTTTCGGCGTATCGATGCGCACCCGGGCCGTGAATCGAACCGCTTTTCCAGAGGGTGGGCGCGCGGTGACGGTCACGCTGCGCGCCTTGCCTCCCTCGAGGCCTTCGATCGTGTAGATTTCCTTGCCGGTGAGTCCCAGCGATTGCGCGTTTTCACCGTCGCGGAATTGCAGCGGCAGCACTCCCATACCGATCAGATTCGAGCGGTGTATGCGCTCGAAGCTCTCGGCGATCACGGCGCGTACACCGAGCAGCATCGTACCCTTGGCGGCCCAGTCTCTCGAGGAGCCGGTGCCATACTCCTTGCCGGCGATGACGATGAGCGAAGTGCCGCTCTGCTTGTAACGCATGGCCGCGTCGTAAATGCTCATCTGCTCGCCCGAGGGAATGTGCAGCGTCACGCCGCCTTCGGTTCCGGGCAGCAGCAGGTTTCGCAGGCGGATATTGGCGAAGGTGCCACGCATCATCACTTCGTGGTTGCCCCGTCGCGAGCCGTACGAATTGAAATCGACCGGTTTCACCCCGAGACTCATCAGGTATTGTGCGGCGGGGCTGGTCCTGGCTATGTTGCCGGCCGGCGAGATGTGATCAGTGGTGACGGAGTCGCCGAGCAGCGCCAGGACGTACGCGTCGCTGATGTCACGCACGCTCTTCGGCGTCATGTCCATGCCGTCGAAATAGGGCGGGTTCTTCACGTAAGTGGATGCCGCATCCCACGCGTAGATCTTGCCTTGCGGCACGCGAATGCCGTTCCAGTGCTCATCGCCTGCGAACACGCTCGCGTAACTCTTGCGGAACATCGCCGAGTCCACCGCGCCGTGAATCGTGTCATGCACTTCGCGATCGCTCGGCCAGATGTCCTTGAGATGCACAGGCTTGCCATCTGCGTCGTGGCCGAGCGGCTCATTATTCAGATCCACGTCGAGCGAGCCTGCAAGCGCGTAGGCGACCACCAGGGGCGGGGAGGCGAGAAAATTCATCTTCACCTCCGGATGCACACGGCCTTCGAAATTGCGGTTACCCGAGAGCACCGCACAACCGACGATGTCGGCGGCTTTCACGGCCGCGGAGATCTCCGGCCGCAGCGGCCCGGAGTTACCGATACAGGTCGTGCATCCATAGCCGACCGTGAAAAACCCCAGGGCATCGAGATCGCTCACCAGGTTCGCCTTGGTCAGATAGTCGGTGACGACGCGCGAGCCGGGCGCCAGACTGGTCTTCACCCACGGCTTCACCTGCAGCCCGCGCTGGCGCGCCTTGCGCGCGAGCAGGCCCGCACCGACCATCACGACCGGATTGGAGGTGTTGGTACAGCTGGTGATGGCTGCAATCAGCACCGCACCGTCCCGCAACTCAAAGGACCGACCGTCCATCGTGACTGGGGCGATGCCGTGTGCAGAAGGATTCTTCTGCGCACGTTCGTCGGCCATTTTCTTCACACTCTGCCGATAGATCGCCTTGGCATTGCGCAACGGGACGCGATCCTGCGGGCGACGCGGACCGGCCAGGCTCGGTTCGACCTCACCCAGATCCAGGCTCAGCACATCTGTGTATTGCGCGGCGGGCTGGCCATCCGCTCGCCACAACCCTTGCGCCTTGGCATAGGCGGCGACCAGCTCGATGTGTTCCTTGGCGCGGCCTGAGAGCTCGAGATAACGCAGCGTTTCCTGGTCGATCGGGAACATCGCACAGGTGCTGCCGAATTCGGGGGACATGTTGGCGATCGTGGCGCGATCCGCAAGCGGCAGATTGCTGAGCCCGTCACCGAAGAACTCGACAAACCTGTCGACCACGCCTTTCTTGCGCAGCAACTCCGTGACCGTCAGCACCAGATCCGTGGCCGTCGCACCCGGCTTGAGACTCCCGCTGAGCCTGAACCCAATGACCTGCGGAATCAGCATCGTCACCGGCTGACCCAGCATCGCGGCTTCCGCTTCGATGCCACCGACCCCCCAACCCAGTACCCCGAGCGCATTCACCATCGTCGTATGCGAGTCCGTGCCCACCAGCGTGTCGGGGAATGCGTAGCGAGCGCCATCGCGCTCATCGTCGAACACGACGCGCGCCAGGTGCTCGAGGTTGACCTGATGAACGATTCCGGTATTGGGGGGAACGACCTTGAAGTTGCGAAACGCCGTCTGGCCCCAACGCAGGAACGCATAACGCTCGCCGTTGCGCTGGAACTCGATCAGGTTGTTGAGGGAGAGCGCCTTGGCACTGCCGTATTCGTCCACCTGCACCGAGTGGTCGATCACGAGTTCCGCGGGCGCGAGCGGATTGATCTCCTCAGGATCGCCGCCGAGCTTCACCATTGCCTCGCGCATTGCAGCCAGGTCGACGATAGCCGGGACACCGGTGAAATCCTGCATGATCACCCGGCTCGGCGTGAACGAGATTTCGTGGCTCGGCTGAGCCTTGGGGTCCCAACTGAGGAGCGCTTCGATATCGGCGCGTGTCACGCTGACCCCGTCCTCGAAGCGCAACAGGTTCTCGAGAAGGATCTTGAGCGAAAACGGCAGGCGTTCGAGGTGCTGCCCCTTCAGAGCGGCGAGGCTCCTGATCTCATAGGAGCGCTCACCAACCCGCAGTTGGGACCGCGTCTTGAAGCTATCGCTCATGCTACCTCCGGGAGCGCCCGCGAGGGGCGAAGAGGTCGCGAATTATATCGAGATTCGCTGTGCAGGCGCATCGCGGCTGACGGGGCGATGCACGGCGGATGCGGCCTGCTCGATCACCGCGCCGCCGAGACAGGTTTCGCCATCGTAGAAGACCGCGGATTGGCCGGGAGTTATCGCGCGCTGCGGCGCTTCCAGCGTCACCTGTGCGCCATCGGCGTCCCAGGTGAGAGTGCACTGCTGGTCGGCCTGCCGGTAACGCAGGCGCACGTTGCAGGCGAGAGCCCGCTCGTCGGCCGCTGGCGCGAGCCAATGCATCGGCCCAGTGCGAAACGAATTGCTGAGGAGCAGGGGATGATCGCGACCTTGCGCGACAACGAGGACATTGCGATCCCGATCTTTCGCCGCGACATACCAGGCCTCCTCGGGTCCGCCGGAGACTCCACCGATGCCAAGGCCATGACGCTGCCCAAGCGTGTAATACATGAGGCCTTGATGGCGTCCGATGACATCCCCGTCCGGCGATTCGATCGCCCCCGGCTGCGCCGGCAGGTACCGGGCCAGAAATGACTGGAAAGGCCGTTCACCGATGAAACAGATTCCCGTGCTGTCCCTCTTGTCGAACACCGGCAATGCTGAGTCCTGCGCGCGCCGACGCACCTCCTGCTTGGTGAACTCCCCGAGCGGGAACAACGTGCAGGGCAGTACCGCTGGATCGATACCATGGAGGAAATAGCTCTGGTCCTTGTCTGCATCGAGGCCTTTCAACAATCGATAACCGGACGAGGTCCTGAGAATTCGTGCGTAGTGTCCGGTCGCGAATCGTTCAGCGCCGAGGCGCTTCGCGTATTCGAAACAAGTGCCGAACTTAATCTGGCGATTACAGAGCACATCGGGGTTTGGCGTTCGACCGAGACGGTGCTCCGCCAGGAATTGCTCGAACACCTGGGCGCGATACTCAGCCGCGAAGTTGACCTTGTGCAACGGGATGTCGAGGTCAGCGCACACCCGTCGTGCGTCCTGAAAGTCCTGGGCGCTGGTGCAGTACCCGTCGTCGTCCTCCTCCCAATTGCTCATGAATAGACCCTGCACGCGATAGCCTTGCTCGAGCAGCAACAGGGCAGCGACGGCGGAGTCCACGCCGCCCGACATGGCGGCGATCACAAGGGGGCGTTTTGAGCTCACGCCCTCATTATAAGAGGCGCAACCCTTCTGGTGGGCTGGTTACAAGACCGCGGCGCGCGCCTTGACCTGCTCGAACGGCAGGTGGGTCGGCAACTCGAGTGGCAGGCGGGTACCGGCGAGGTAATCGTCCACGCAACGCAGGACCATCGGCGAGCGCAAGTGCGCCTGGCGCCCCAGGAGCTGGTCACGCGTCAGCCAGTGAACGCGCAGGATCGCGTGGTCCAATGGCCGGCGGGGATCGTGACTGCTTGCGACTCCCGTATAGGCAACGCGCAGAAAGGATTTCTCGTTGGCCGGATTTTTCCACAGGTAGATTCCGATGATCGCCTGCGGGTGAAATTGCCAGGCTGTTTCTTCGAGGGTCTCGCGCACCACGGCGTCGCGCAGGTCTTCACCTTCTTCGACGTGACCGGCGGGCTGATTGAAAACCAGGCGCCGTGCGACGCGTTCCTCGACGATGAGAAAGCGACCCTGCTGCTCAACCACCGCCGCCACGGTGAGTTCCGGCTTCCAGATCATCGACGAATCATCGCGTGGGGAGGCTCCGCGTCTCAGCCGCGCATCATGCGGATTTCGGGTTCGGGCTCGCTGGCGCGCCAGATGTCGTCGAAGTAGCTGAGGTACTTGCGGGCGATCGCGGTGTCGTTGAGCTCCGCCATCCCGTCCCAACGGGTGGCCTGCAGACGGTAGACGAGCGCACGATCGTCGGCGATGAGGAACGCAGCAGCATTGTTGCGGTGATCGACGTGCACGTTGCGCAGGTCGATGTAGGTGGTGAGACGCCGCCCCATGGCGAGGAAGCGGTTGCCTTCGCGGATCGTGCGCGAGGGTTCAGAGATCAGGACGCGCACACGCGCGTAGCCGCGCGCCAGCACCAGTCGTTTGACCACCTCGAGAAAAGCGTGCTGATCGTAGAGTTGAGGTTCGAGGTCCGGGGTATAGATGCTCAGGTTGCGCCGTGCGGTCGAAGCGACCTCGACAACCGCCTCGCGCACTTCCTCGAGCGACGTGAGAATGCTGCGCGAATTGCTGGCCTCGATGACAGTGCCCATCTTACCTGGCGACCTTGCGGCTCATGCGTTGATGAGGAATGCCGACCTCATCGAATTCGGGTCCCTCGGGAACAAAAGCGTGACGCAGGTAGAACTGCAGGGCGTGGACCTGCGCATGCAGGTATACAGTCTCGAGTCCTTGACGGCGCGCTTGCCCCACGAGCCACTCCAGAAGTCCTTCCCCGACGCCCAGTCCACGAAATTCCTTGAGGACTGCAAGGCGCCCAATCTTACCGGTGGGTTCCAGACGGCCCGTGCCAACTGCGTCACGTTTCGCCCGCAGGGCCAGGGCGTGCAGACAGGTGAGGTCGGCGCTATCCCACTCTTCCTGCTCGGGAAGCTGCTGTTCGACGATGAAGACGGCACGACGGACGTGCTGCAGCGCTTCGCGCTGTTGCAGCCAGGTTGCCGGGACGATGGTGAAATTTGTGTCGATGGATGGGCAGGCTAGATCTCACGGGCGAGTTGCGTCGCGAGACCGAGATAGCGTTCCGGTGTCAGATCCAGCAAACGACGACGCACGTCTGCGGGCAAATCCAGGGTAGCGATGAAGGCGCGCAGCTGCTCGCGGTCCACTGCGCGTCCACGCGAGAAGTCCTTGAGCCGTTCGTAGCCATCGGGAATTCCTGCGGCTCGCATCACCGTCTGCACGGCCTCGGCGAGTACTTCCCACGCGTTGTCGATATCCTCCGCGAGCCGTTGTGCGTCCACCTCGAGTCGCGACAGCCCGCGCTCGACCGCTTGCACTGCCAGCAGCGAATGCCCGAGCGCCACCCCGAGGTTGCGCAGCACCGTCGAATCGGTGAGGTCACGTTGCCAGCGTGACAGAGGAAGCTTCTCGGCAAAATGACGCAGCAGCGCATTGGCGAGCCCCAGGTTGCCTTCGGCATTCTCGAAGTCGATCGGGTTCACCTTGTGCGGCATGGTCGAGGAGCCGACTTCCTGGGCGACGATCCGCTGCCGGAAGTAACCGAGCGAGATGTAGCCCCACATATCGCGGCACAGGTCGATGAGAACGGTGTTGTGCCGTGCGAGCGCATCGCAGTACTCCGCGATCCAGTCATGCGCTTCGATCTGCGTCGAATAGGCGTTCCATTCCAGGCCCAACGACTCGACCAGGCTGCGGCTGAGACTCAGCCAGTCCACCTCCGGAAGGCCCGCCACGTGCGCGTTGTAATTGCCTACCGCACCGTTGAACTTTCCAAGCACGCGCACTTCTGCCCAGGCCGTTTGCTGCCGATCGAGCCGCGCCACGAAATTTGCCAGCTCTTTGCCCACCGTGGTCGGGCTCGCCGGCTGACCGTGGGTACGCGCGAGCATTGGCGTGCCTGCATGGTGATGCGCGAGCTCTCGCAGGTGCTCGGTGAGCTTCGACATGGCTGGCAATAGTTGGCGGGCACGCGCTTCGCGCAGCATCAGCGCGTATGAAAGGTTACTGATGTCCTCGGACGTGCAGCCAAAATGCACCAGCTCGAGCTGCGCGGCCGTTGCCCCGGCAGCCTTGAGGCGCTGGCGCACGTAATACTCGACCGCTTTGACGTCGTGATTGATCCGGGTCTCGATTGCCTTGACCGCATCGGGTTCGACGGCGTTCGGATCACTCGCCAGGCGCCCGACTTCGCTCTGCAGGCGCCCGTCAACGTTCTGCAATGCGGGCAGCGGCGTGCCGGCGCACAGCTGCTGCCACCACACTGCTTCGACGCGAACGCGCTGACGAATCAACCCGGCTTCGCTGCACAGCGCGCGCAGTCCTTGAAGTTGCGCGGCGTAGCGGCCATCGACAGGTGAAAGCGCCTCGAGCTCGGGTGAGGTCATGACCGGTGTCCGGCGCAAGTGCTAGGATGCAGCATCATACCGCAAGTGCTGCGCACGGCCTTCACCGCGTGCGTTCGTCCGCATCCGCGACAGCACTGCGTATGCATCGAGGTCCCCAAATGTCGGAGCCGAAAGTCAGGATCGAACGCGACAGCATGGGAGAGCTGCGGGTTCCGGCCGATGCGCTCTGGGGTGCCCAGACGCAGCGCGCCGTGCAGAATTTCCCGCTGAGTGGCCTGAGGATGCCGCGTGCATTTATTCGCGCGCTCGGGTTGATCAAGGAAGCTGCGGCGGCGGCCAACCAGGAGCTCGGCGAGCTCGAGGCCACGTTCGCTGCTGCAATCGGCAAGGCTGCACGTGAGGTCGCCGAAGGCCGCCACGACGCCCATTTCCCCGTAGACGTCTTTCAGACCGGATCGGGCACGAGCACCAACATGAATGCGAACGAGGTGATCGCGCACCTCGCGCGCGGCGCGGCGGGGCGTGAGGTTCACCCCAACGATCACGTCAACATGGGCCAGAGCAGCAACGACGTGATCCCCACGGCCATCCATGTCAGTGCCGCGCTCGAGCTGGAAGAGAAGCTTCTGCCG
This sequence comes from uncultured Gammaproteobacteria bacterium, assembly GCA_963705495.1. Lineage (GTDB taxonomy): Bacteria > Pseudomonadota > Gammaproteobacteria > Steroidobacterales > Steroidobacteraceae > DATBVX01. The sequence continues at coordinate 30,368 of CAVPJQ010000022.1, forward strand.
GCTCTGCGCCACCTGCACGCGACACTCGACCGCAAGGCCGCTGAGCTGGCGGAGGTCGTCAAGACCGGGCGAACTCACCTGATGGACGCGATGCCGGTGACGCTGGGACAGGAACTCGGCGGCTGGCGCTCCCAGATCGGCAGCGACATCGCTCGCCTCGAGTCGGGCAAGTCGCGGCTGCTCGCCTTGGCGCAGGGTGGCACAGCGGTCGGCACGGGCATCAATGCACATCCGAAATTCGGCGAGCGCTTCGCGTCGCGACTGGCGCAGAGAACCGGCCTGGCCTTTACGGCGAGTCAGAATTACTTCGAAGCGCTGAGTTGCCAGGACACCGCCGTCGAGCTTTCCGGCCAGCTCAAGGTCACTGCTGTCAGCCTGATGAAGATCGCCAACGACCTGCGCTGGATGAACAGCGGGCCGCTGGCGGGGCTCGCCGAGATTGCCCTGCCGGCGCTTCAGCCGGGCAGCAGCATCATGCCAGGCAAGGTCAATCCGGTAATCCCCGAGGCGGTTGCGATGATCGCAGCCCAGGTCATCGGCAATGACCTGACGATCACGGTCGGCGGCCAGTCGGGCAACTTTCAGCTCAACGTCATGCTGCCCGTCATCGCCTACAACCTGCTGCAGAGTCTCGAGTTGCTCGCGAACGCGGCGCGCGCTCTGGCGGACGACGCCATCGCTGGGTTCACCGTCAATCAGGCGCACATTGCCGAGGCGCTGGATCGCAATCCGATCCTGGTGACCGCGCTCAATCCTGTGATTGGCTACGAGAAGGGCGCAGCCATTGCGAAGCAGGCGTATGCCGAAGGCAAGCCAATCCGCGAGGTTGCGCAGGAGATGACGGACTTGAGCGCCAAGGAACTCAAGAAGCTGCTCGACCCCCGCGATCTGACCCGCGGCGGCATCAAGGGAGGCGGGGGCGGCGGCGGATGAGTCGGGCGATCGGGAGCGCAGATGCGACGCCGATACAGGGCGATGACATGTTGCGCGCGCGCATTCGCACCCGACTGGCCGGCACCGGGCCCGGCACTCACTCGCGCGATCCGTGGCTGGCAGGGCTCCCACCGGAACTGAGCACTCATTTTCATCATCTGATCCCCGCGCAGCCCACACCCGCTGCAGTGCTGGTGCCGATCGTCGATCACCCGGACGGATTGACGGTGCTGCTCACGCAGCGCGGAGCCGATCTCAAGCACCATGCGGGCCAGATCAGTTTCCCCGGCGGGCGCCTCGAGCCGAGCGATGCGGATGCGCTCGCAGCCGCGCTGCGCGAGACTGAAGAGGAAATCGGGCTCGAGCGAGGTTTTGTCGAGGTCGTTGGCTATCTGCCCGACCACCTGATCATCAGCGGCTATCGTGTGACGCCCGTGGTCGGCTTCGTCCGCCCGGGTTTCGAGCTCAAGCTCGACACTACCGAGGTCACCGAGGCATTCGAGGTGCCGTTGCGTTTCGTGCTGGATCCCGCCCATCACAAGGCGCGACGACGGCAGCTCGGTGAGGGCGAGATCGAGGTCTACGACATTCCCTACGGCGAACGCAACATCTGGGGCGCGACGGCTGGCATGCTCATGACGCTTTACCGTCTGCTGCACGAATGACCCAGCGTCCACCGCGAGCAATCGATGAGCTGCTGCAGATCATGGCGCGGCTGCGCTCGCGCGATGGCGGCTGTCCGTGGGACCAGGAACAGACGTTTGCAACGATTGCGCCGTACACGATCGAAGAGGCCTATGAAGTTGCCGATGCCATCGAGCGCGCCGATTCCGCGCAGCTGTGCGATGAGCTGGGCGACCTGCTGTTCCAGGTAGTCTTTCATGCCCGCATGGCACAGGAGGTTGGCCAGTTCGAATTCGCCGACGTGGTCGCTGCGATCTGCGACAAGATGACGCGGCGTCACCCTCACGTCTTCGGTGATCAGCGCATCGCCAACTCTGCCGATCAGTCGCGCGCCTGGGAAGAACACAAGGAACGCGAGCGCGCGGCAGGCGAAGCCGCCAGCGTTCTTGACGGCATTGCCCTCGGTCTGCCGGCGCTGACGCGCGCCGCCAAGGTGGGCAAACGCGCCGCCGGCGTCGGTTTCGACTGGGCCGATTGGCGCGGCGCGCGAGCCAAGATCGATGAGGAACTCGTTGAGCTTGATGCCATCGAGCCAGGCCCAGAGCGCACCGCCGAACGTCATGCGGAGCTCGGGGACGTGCTGCTCGCCATCGTCAACCTGGCGCGACACCTGGGTGTCGATCCGGAAGCCGCCTTGCGCTCGAGCAACGCTCGCTTCGAGCGACGTTTCCGGCACCTGGAAGGGCGCGTCCGTGCCAGCGGACGCAGGCTCCAGGATGTCAGCGCGGCAGAGTTCGATGTGCTCTGGAATGAAGCCAAAGCAGCGCTGAAACACGACTGAGTCGCACTTTTCCCTCTTCGCGGAGGGGTTCAGTCCTCATTCAGAGTGCCTGCTTTAGCTTGGCTCCCACGCTCGCGATGACGGGATGACGCCGTCCGAGCGCAAAGGAGCCTGAAATGTTTACGCGAGTAATGACCTGCGCTGTGGTGGCCTCCGTGCTGGCTGCGCCCGCGGCGCTTGCGGACCCGAAGCACGGCCCGTATGGCCCATCGCGCAGTGCGAACGCGGGCTATGACTACGCGCGTGTGCTGCACGTCGAACCGATCGTGCGCCAGGTGCGGGTGGACGTTCCGCGACGCGAGTGCTGGACCGAGACGCGTTATGACCAGCCGCAGCCATCCTACGGCAGCGTTGCCGGGCCGACGCTCGTCGGGGCCCTGATCGGCGGCGCAATCGGGCACCAGATCGGCAGCGGGCGCGGCAAGGACGCTGCCACGGTGGCGGGTGTGCTGATCGGTTCGAAGCTGGGTTATGACGCAGGGGCGCGACGCCAGGCACAGTATGGCTACTCGCAGCCGCAGCCCTACCAGGTCGAGCGCTGCGACCAGCGAATCGAGCAGACCTACGAGGAACGTATCGACGGCTATCAGGTCGACTATGAGTACAGCGGGCAGCGATATTCCACGCGCCTGCCATACGATCCGGGTGAGCGTCTGCGAGTGCAGGTTTCGGTACGACCGGCGTAGATCATTGACGCGAGAGGCGGGCGGAGCGGCTCCGCCCGCTCCGGTCCTTACACGGAGTGCGCCCCCACACTACACTTCCGGCCCTGGCTGTGACCCGACTGCGAGATCGAATGTGAGGAACCAACCTGTACCGGCGCTTGCCCTATTGATTCTGGCCGGCAGCCTCGCGTGCGGGGCCGCCTCGGCACACAGGCAGGGCGCGGCGCCACTGACAGAGGCCGCCCCGCGCGCGCAAACGCGCGGGCAGGGCGAGCTGTCGCTGGATGCAGTCGTACAGATGGTCCAGCAACGCTACAACGCCCGGGTCGTGCGCGCCGAGACTCGCCAGGAAAATGGACGCAACGTGTACGTACTGAGATTGCTCAACGCGGACGGCAAGGTATGGACCGTGCGCGTCGATGCGGACTCGGGCGCGGTGCTTTAGGGATGATTTCTGAGCGAGGAACTGATTCCGATGCGAATTCTGATCGTCGAAGATGAGCAGGCCCTGCGTGAGTCTCTGGTAACACAGCTGAGTGCTGCCGGTTACACGGTCGACGCTGCGGCTGATGGCGAAGAGGGCCTCTACGCCGGGAAGGAGTACCCAATCGATGTGGCCATCATCGATCTGGGGTTGCCGAAACTGCCCGGCATGGAACTGATCCGCAAATTGCGCGAGGCCGGGCGCAGCTTTCCGGTGTTGATCCTCACGGCACGGGATCGCTGGCAGGACAAGGTCGAGGGACTACAGTCCGGATCGGATGACTATCTCGCCAAACCGTTCCACATGCAGGAGCTGCTCGCGCGCGTGCAGGCGCTGCTGCGACGCTCGGGCGGCTGGTCACAACCTGTGCTTCAATGCGGCGACATCAGCCTCGATACGCGCAGCCAGATGGTCACAGTGGCCGAGAAAGTGATCGACCTGACTTCCTTCGAGTACCGCATCCTCGAGTTCCTGATGTTGCGTGCGGGTGAAGTCATCTCCAAGGCCGAGCTCACCGAACGGCTCTACGCCCAGGACTTCGAGCGCGACAGCAACGTCATCGAGGTATTCATCGGGCGACTGCGCCGCAAGCTCGACCCGGAAGGGAGCCGGCAGCCGATCGAGACGCTGCGCGGGCGTGGCTATCGCCTGGTGCTGGCACGCGCCGAGACGCCGAGCGCGCGCGCCGACGGCGGCTGATGTCCTCGCTCAGCGGGCGACTGCTGGCCTCGGTATCACTGCTACTGATTCTTTTCTTCGGTGTCACGATCGCTGCTCTCGACGCGGTGTTTCGTGACCTCAGCCAACGCAGCATCGGCGAGCTCCTCGATGCGCAGCTCGTAGCCCTCCTGGCGGCGTGCGAGCCCGATGATCACGGCAACGTGCAGCCCGCGGGCGCGCTGGCCGAAGCACGCCTGCGCCAGCCTGGCTCCGGCCTGTATGCCCAGATCCGCACGCGCGACGGCAAACTCATCTGGCGCTCGCCCTCACTGCTCGGAGGCCAGGTGGACTTCGGTGGGCCTGTTGCGCCCGGTGCCCGTCGCCTCGAGCAACGCTCGCTCGACGTCAACCTGCGCAGCATGGTGCTGACCTCATCCATCAACTGGGAGATTGCACCGGGCGCGAACCGCGAGTTCATTTTCAACGTGGCGACCAGCCTGGCGCCATACGAGGCTCAGCTGGCGCGATTTCGCAGCCAGATGCTGGGCTGGTTTCTGGGGCTGCTCGTATTGTTGCTCGGCTCACTCGCCTTGCTGCTGCGCTGGGCGCTCCGTCCGTTACGCCAGATCGAGATGGAGATCGGCGAGGTGGAGGCGGGGAGTCGAACCTCGCTGAGCGGCTCGCAGCCGCGCGAGCTGACCGGTCTCGCGGCCAACATGAATGCACTCCTCAAGAGCGAGCGCCAGCGCGTCGAGCGCTATCGCAATACGCTCGGCAACCTGGCGCACAGTCTGAAGACGCCACTCGCCGTGATGCGATCCGCGCTCGCGGGGCAGCCCGCAATCGACCGGCGCCACGAGATCGTCGACCAGCAAATCGATCGTATGAACGCGATCGTGCAACACCAGCTCAAGCGCGCGGCCGCATCCGGCGGGGCGGTGGTGGGTCAGAGTGCGGTAGAAGTTGCGCCGCTGCTCGTGGAGCTCAGGGCCGCTCTCAGTAAGGTCTATCCGCACCGCGATCTGTTGATTGAGATCAGCGCGCCGGAAGGCGCAGCATTTGCGGGCGATCGCGGCGATCTGTTCGAGCTGCTCGGGAATCTGCTCGACAACGCCTGCAAGTGGTGCCGATCACGCGTCCGGGTAACCGCGACGCGCCTGTCGACCGCCGACGTGCGCACGCGGCTGCGGATCACGGTCGAGGACGACGGCGCCGGAATTGCGATTGCTGATCGTGAGCGCATCCTCGAGCGGGGTGCGCGCGCTGATGAGCAGGTCGAAGGCCAGGGCCTCGGCCTTGCGATGGTGCGTGAGATCGTCGATCTCTACGACGGCACGCTGGAGATCGGTAACTCAACGCTGAGCGGCGCGCTCGTCACGGTCTGCCTGCCGGGCCGCTGATACACCGACCGGCGCTCGCCCTGTCTGGGTAGTCCCTTTCAAGAACGCCGTAAGTACTTCCCTGTAGGCTCCGTGCAAAACGTCCCTGTTTTGCACGGTCTTGAAAGGGACCACGCAGACAAGACGAGCCCCTCGCTTGAGGCTCAGCGGTTCCTATCGCCCAGGAGCGGGGCAATGAGGTCGAGCGGCAGCGGAAATACGATCGTCGAGCTTCTTTCGTTGGAGATGTCCGCGAGCGTCTGCAGGTAGCGCAGCTGCATTGCCTTGGGTTCCGCCGCCAGCGCGTGGGCCGCTTCCACCAGCTTCTCTGCCGCCTGCTTCTCTCCCTCGGCATGAATCACCTTGGCGCGCCGTGTGCGCTCCGCTTCCGCCTGCTTGGCGATGGCGCGGATCATGCTTTCATCGATGTCGACATGCTTGATCTCGACATTCGCGACCTTGATGCCCCAGGCGTCTGTTTGCTGATCGAGGATGTGCTGAATGTCGACGTTGAGCTTATCGCGTTGCGACAGCATCTCGTCGAGGTCGTGTTGGCCCAGCACTGAGCGCAGTGTCGTCTGGGCGAACTGGCTGGTCGCTTCCCACGGATTGGCGACCTGGATGATTGCCTTGCCGGGGTCGACGACGCGGAAATAGACCACGGCATTGACCTTGACCGAAACGTTGTCGCGCGAAATGACGTCCTGCTTGGGAACATCGAGCACGATGACACGCAGATCCACTTTGGTCATCTGTTGCAGGATAGGAATGACGAGAATGATTCCCGGGCCCTTGATGCCCGTGAAGCGGCCGAGCGTGAACATCACGCCGCGCTCGTACTCCTTGAGAATCTTGATGGCGCTGAACACCAGCGCGCCCACTAGAAACACCACCACCAGTACGAATGGACTCATTGCGTGACTCCCGTCATTGATTGAGCGGCTCGACCCACAGCAGCAGGCCATCGACCTTGACCACGCGCACGTGTTGGCCGGCGCTCACCGGCGCGGGGCTGCGCGCGTTCCACAGTTCGCCGCCGAGGCGCACCGTGCCCTGCGTCGTGAATCCATCCAGCACCTCGGCGGTGCTGCCGACGATATTCTCGATACCCGTGACGACGGGGCGGCGCCGGGAACGCCCGAAGAGCCAGACCATGCCGAGAAGGACCAGTCCGGCAACGAATGCAATGGCGGCGATGATCGGCATCGCGATGGAAAATCCGGGCACACTGGTATCGAACAGTATGATCGACCCGATGACGAATGCGATCAGCCCGCCGACCCCCAACGCGCCGAAACTCGGCACGAACGCCTCGGCCACCACCAGCAGCGTCCCCAAGGCGATGAGTGCGAGCCCCGCGTAGTTGACCGGCAGGACCTGGAACGCAAACAGCGCGAGGAGCAGGCAAATGGCGCCGGCGACCCCTGGCAGGACAGCGCCAGGGTTGTAACCCTCGAACAATAGCCCGTAGATACCGATCAACAGCAGCCCGTAAGCAATGGTCGGATTGGTGATCACCGCGAGCAATTCGGTGCGCCAATCCGGATCGAACCTCTCGAGCGTCAGCGTCTTGGTGGCAAGCGTGATCTCGCTCGCCCCCATGCGGAGCTTGCGCCCATCGAGCTGTTGCAGCAGGTCGGGAAGGTCCTTGGCGATGAGGTCGATGACCTTGCTGTCGAGCGCCTCGTCTGCCGGAAGATTGGCGCCCTCGCGTACGGCCTTTTCAGCCCACTCGACATTGCGTCCGCGCAGTTGCGCGAGACTGCGCAGGTACCCCACCGCATCGTTGATGACCTTGCGTTCCATGGCGCTTGAGTCGCGCGCGCCCTTGGCTGGCTTATCCTTTTCCTCCCTGGTGTCCGGACCCGCAGGCTTGTCCGGGGTGGGTGCATCGCTCCCTTCGGGTTGAGGACCGGCAGGCTCGCCGCCGATCTGGACCGGCGTCGCCGAGCCGAGATTAGTGGCCGGAGCCATGGCTGCGACATGGCTTGCGTACAGGATGTATGTGCCTGCACTGGCCGCGCGAGCGCCACTTGGCGCAACGAACGTCACGACGGGAATCGGTGAAGCCAGGATTTCCTTGATGATGTCGCGCATGGCGGTGTCGAGTCCGCCCGGGGTGTCCATCTGCAGGATCACCAGCGCGCTCCCGGACTGCTGGGCCTTCTTGAGGCCTTGCGAGAAATAATGACTGATCGCAGGGCCGATCGGACCATCGATCTTGAGGATCAGAGCCGTGGAAGCGGCCTGCTGCTGCGCAGGCATTTCGGCCTGGAGCAGGGCACAGCTCAACAGAAGCGCAGCAATGAGAAGTGAACGCATCTGACAACCGCGGACGCGGCTTGAACGCCGCCTCCTCACAGCATAGGGCAACTCTGCGGCAACTGCCTCAGCCGCCGACGTCGAAGCGGATGCCTTGCGCCAGCGGCAGGGAGCTACTCCAGTTGATGGTGTTGGTCTGACGGCGCATGTAGGCCTTCCAGGAGTCCGAGCCGGACTCGCGCCCGCCGCCGGTTTCCTTCTCACCCCCGAAAGCACCTCCGATTTCTGCGCCCGAGGTGCCGATGTTCACGTTCGCGATGCCGCAATCGCTCCCCTCGGCCGACAGGAAGCGTTCGGCGTTCTGGAGCCGGTCGGTGAAGATCGCCGAGGACAGGCCGTGCGCCGAGCGATTCTGTTCCGTAATGGCCTCCTCGAGCGACTGCACCGGGATCAGGTACAGGATCGGGCCGAATGTCTCGGTCTGCACGATGGGCCAATCGTTGCGGGCGCGCACGATCGCAGGCTCGACGAAGTTGCCCCGGCCGGTAAGCACGCGGCCGCCACAGAGGATCTCCCCGCCCTGCTCGCGAATGCGTGCGAGAGCGGCCTCGAACCTGGCCACGGCCTGGCGGTCGATGAGCGGCCCGCACAAGGTCTCAGGCGCCAGGGGATCGCCGATCTTGACTTGAGCATAGGCGTGCAGGAGCCGCTTCTCGAGCTCCGCCTGGCGCGCCCGGTGCACGAATACCCGGCGGGTGCTGGTGCAGCGCTGCCCGGCCGTGCCCACCGCACCAAACACGATCGACGGCACCGCGAGATCCAGGTTCGCCGACTCGTCGACGATGATCGCGTTATTGCCGCCGAGTTCCAGCAGGCTCTTGCCGAGGCGCGCGGCGACACGCTCGCCGACCTTGCGACCCACCGCCGTGGACCCGGTGAAGGAGACCAGCGCCACGCGCGCATCGTCGGTGAATCGCTCGGCGAGCTCGTTGCCAGCATCGATGAACAACTGGAAGATTGGCGGCAGGTGATGTCGCGTCAGTACGCGGTTGCAGATCTCCTGCACGGCTATCGCGCACAGCGGCGTCTTGGGCGAGGGTTTCCACACGCTGACGTTGCCGCAGATGGCGGCGAGAAACGCGTTCCAGGACCACACCGCCACCGGGAAGTTGAATGCCGAGATGATTCCCACCACTCCGAGCGGATGCCACTGCTCGTACATACGGTGCTGCGCACGCTCCGAGTGCATGGCGAGACCGTAGAGCATGCGCGACTGGCCAACCGCGAAATCGGCGATATCGATCATCTCCTGCACTTCACCATCGCCCTCGGCCTTGATCTTGCCGTTCTCCATCGACACGAGGCTTCCGAGCGCATCCTTGCTGGCGCGCAGCTCCTCGGCCATGAGGCGCACCGCTTCGCCGCGCTTCGGTGCCGGCACCCGCCGCCACTCCTGGGCTGCGGCGAGGGCCGATTGCATCACTTGCTCATAGTCGGCCGCGGTCGAGCACCGAACCTGCGCAATGACTTCATTGGTCGCGGGATTGAGTGAATCGATGAGGGGCCCGCGACTGTCGGATGACCAGCCCGCCGTGCCGGACCAGGTTCCGGGACTCACCGGCTTGAGATTCAATCGCGCGAGTACTTCGTTCACGATGCCTTCCCCCACAACTGGCGCTGATGGCCGGCCTTGCCTGACACGACGACCTCGGAAGAGATGTCCTTCGTGCCGCCCGGTGCGTAGTAACGACCGAAACGGTTGGCGAGAATCTCCGGCAACCGGAACTTCTCCTGGGCAACGAAGCCGTGGTACTGATCCGGAGAGTTGAACACCAGGTCGACCACGGCAGTAATACCGGCTGCCGTCGTCACCTGGATTGCCGACCACAGACGCCCGGCGATGAGCTGTGGGTAGATCTTGTTGACGTAGTTCTCTTCCCGCAGCTGACCGTCCTGCAGGCCGCTCACAGCCGCATAAACGATGACGACGTCCTGCAGAGTCTGTGGGACCGCATTCTCGAGCACATGCTTCAGCGTGGCGCGATCGTGGTTGAGCTTGAGGTCGTTCATCAGCAGGCGCATCTGTGCGCAATGTCCCGGGTAGCGGATGGTCTTGTAGTTCATGTTCGCGACACGCGGGCCGTACGTTTCGCCCAGTGAACCCAGACCGCCGGAAGTATTGAACGCCTCGTAGAGCGTGCCGTCGATCTCGATCTCTTCGAGCCCTTCGAGCGGTGCCGTGTCGATGAGCCGGCCGTCGTGGATCGCCTGGCACGGATTACCGTATTCGTTGATGAGTCCCTCGGTCGACCAGGTCAACGAGTACTTGAGCACGTTGTTCGGGTGCTGGGGCAGCGCGCCGACGCGCAGCTTCACGGTACGCGGCTCGTCGAAATGAGTGATGAGCTCATTGGCGGCAATGCTGATGAATCCCGGGGCCAGGCCGCATTGAGGCACGAAAGCCGTTGCAGCGCCTTCCGCGATGCGACGCACGGCCCTGGTGACCTCTACGTCCTCGGTAAGATCGAAGTAGTGAACCCCTGCCTGCCGCGCCGCGGTCGCGACCGCCACATTGCAGTAATAGGGAAGACTCGAAATCACCGCATCGACCGGGTGAGCCTTCAGGTGCGCTAGCAGCGCATCCGAATTCGAAGCGTCGAGAGCATGAGCCCGCAGGTTGCTCAGACCATGTGCGCGGACCACAGACTCCGCGGCCTGGCCGTTCACATCGGCGAGCGCCACCCGGTAGGCGCCTGATTCAGCGAGTAAACCGGATATCAGAGCGCCGATCTTGCCGGCGCCGAGGATAAGGACACGATGCATGAGACTCACTCCGTGCAGGGCGGCGCCAGCTCTGATCGTCGCTGACAGGACAGCTGAGGCGGCCGCGAAAAAGGCGCGCATTCTGCCTCAATGATCGGCCGAAAGCACCGTCCGTTTTTTGCGGTGCAATGAGCCGGTGTGTACGATCCCGCCATGGCTATCGCCCCCGCGATCAACGAGTGGCACCCGGCGAGCTGGCAGGCCAGGTCGGCGCAGCAGCAGCCTCGCTACGCGGATGCACAAGCCCTCGAGAACGTGATTGCCTCGCTGAGCCGCCTGCCGCCGATCGTCGTGTCGTGGGAGATCGAGGCATTGCGGGCTCACATCGCCGGCGCACAGCGCGGCGAGCAGTTCGTGTTGCAGGGTGGTGACTGCGCCGAGAGCTTCGCCGAGTGCGAATCCGACCGGATCGCGCAAAAGCTCAAGATCCTGTTGCAGATGAGCCTCGTATTGCTGGACGGGCTCAAGATGCCGATCGTGCGAATTGGCCGGATGGCGGGCCAATATGCCAAGCCCCGTTCAGCCGACACCGAGACGCGCGACGGCGTAACGCTACCGAGCTACCGCGGCGACATCGTCAACAGTACGCCGTTCACGGCGGCCGATCGCGAGCCGGATCCGCAGCTGCTGTTGCGGGGTTACGAACGCGCCGCACTCACGCTCAATTTCGTGCGCGCGCTCATCGATGGTGGCTTTGCGGACCTGCATCACCCCGAATACTGGAACCTGAGCTTCATGCACCACTCGCCGCTGCGCGAGGCGTATCAGCGGATCGTGGACTCGATCGCCAACTCACTCGACTTCTTCGAATCGATGAGCGGACGGCCGATTCACGAGGCGAGCCGCCTCGACTTTTACGCCAGTCACGAAGGGCTGCTCCTGCTGTACGAACAAGCACAGACGCGTTTCATTCCGCGCCGGCAGCGCTGGTACAACCTGTCGACGCACATGCCGTGGATCGGCATGCGCACGGCGCAGACCGATAGCGCTCATGTGGAGTTCTTTCGCGGCATCGCCAATCCGATCGGCGTGAAGATCGGTCCAGGGATGAATGCCGAGTGGCTGCAGGCGTTGCTCGAGATCCTCAATCCACAGAACCAGCCGGGTCGCCTGACGTTGATCCATCGGTTCGGGGCGAAGGAGATCGAGCGCGGCTTGCCGTCGCTCGTCCAGGCGGTGCGTGCCACGGGCCAGACGGTGTTATGGATGTGCGATCCCATGCACGGCAACACTGAAACCACTTCGGGCGGTTTCAAGACGCGACGCTTCGAGAACATCCTCAGCGAGGTCGAAAGCGCGTTCCGCATTCACGAGGAACTCGGTTCCATCCTCGGCGGTGTGCATTTCGAACTGACCGGTGATGACGTCACCGAATGCATCGGCGGCGCGCGTGGGCTGACCGAAGCGGACTTGAAACGTGCCTACCGCTCAACCGTCGACCCGCGCCTCAACTATGAGCAGGCGCTCGAGCTTGCGATGCTGATCGCGCGTCACAAGTCCGCGCCGCGCTGACGGCGCAGTTCATCCAATACCTCGCCCGAGTCGAGTTCGCGCACTTCACCCGGTGCCAGGCCGGCGAGCGTCCAGGGCCCAATCGCGCAACGGATCAGGCGTAACGCCGGCAGGCCAACTGCGGCTGTCATGCGCCGAATCTGGCGATTACGTCCCTCGGTGATGCCGATCTCGAGCCAGTGGGTCGGAATCCGCGCGCGATAACGAATCGGCGGATTGCGCGGCCAAAGGTCAGCCGGCTCCGCTATCAGGCGCACCTGCGCTGGCCGGGTCCGCCCGTCCTTGAGATCGATGCCATTACGAAGACGGTGCAGCGCCTCGGGCTGCGGCTCGCCTTCCACCTGCACCCAATAGCGCTTCCACAACCGATGGCGCGGGTCGCTCAGTCGCGCCTGCGTGGGCCCATCGTCCGTCAGGAACAAAAGACCTTCGCTGTCATAGTCCAGCCGGCCCGCCGGATAAACGTTCTTCAACCGCACGAACTGGCCGAGCGTTGCACGGGATTCGCCGTCAGTGAAGCGCGACAGTACCTGGAACGGCTTGTTGAGCAGCAAACAGCGCATTCGGCATTGATTCTGCGGCCTCGGGCGCGACGCCCATGCGGTATCATATTGCGCGCTGCACGGTTGCACGGCGCAGGATTTGCTCCGCTGCAACTTCCTGCACCAAGTCTGGAGGACGCTTTGGCCCCATCGGGAGCACCGGCAATTGCCGGCTGCGAAATCCGCGGCGCTATGCCCGCGGGCTTCGATTCGATACTCACGCGCGACGCACTGGATTTCCTGGCTGCGTTGGCACGACGTTTCACACCCCGGGTGCATGAGCTGCTGGCGGCGCGAGAGCGCCGACAGCGTGCTTTGGATGCGGGCGAGCTGCCGGATTTCCTTCCCGAGACCCGCGAGATCCGCGAGTCCGACTGGCGCGTCGCGCCTATCCCGCAGGATCTCCTCGATCGGCGCGTGGAGATCACCGGACCGACGGATCGCAAGATGGTCATCAACGCCCTCAACTCGGGTGCGAAGGTGTTCATGGCCGACTGCGAGGATTCGCTCACGCCGACCTGGGACAACCTGGTGCGCGGCCAGATGAACCTGCGCGATGCTGTCCGCGGCGTGGCCAACTACAGGAGCCCGGAAGGCAAGCAGTACCGCCTGAACCCACAAGTCGCGGTGTTGCTCGTCAGGCCGCGCGGCTGGCATCTGTTCGAGAAGCATCTGCTGGTCGATGGCGAGCAGATTCCGGGCGCGCTGGTCGATTTCGGCTTGTACCTGTTTCACAACGCCCGTGAGCTGGCGAAACGGGGCACGGGTCCGTATTTCTATCTGCCAAAGCTTGAATCACACCGCGAAGCGCGCCTGTGGTCAGAGGTTTTGACGCATGCCGAACACCTGCTCGGGCTGCAGCGCGGCACCTGCAAGGTGACGGTCCTGATCGAGACGATCCTGGCAGCCTTCGAGATGGATGAGATTCTCTACGAGCTCAAAGAACACATCGTCGGGCTCAACTGCGGACGCTGGGACTACATCTTCAGTTTCATCAAGAAATTCGCTCGCCGCGCCGATTTCGTGCTGCCGGACCGGCAGCAGATCACGATGACCAACCATTTCCTGCGCTCGTATTCGCTGCTGGTGATTCGCACCTGCCATCGGCGCGGCGCATTCGCGATCGGCGGGATGGCGGCGCAGATTCCAATCAAGAATGACCCCGAGGCGAATGAAGCCGCGTTGGCGAAAGTACGCGCGGACAAGGAGCGGGAAGCAGGGGATGGCCATGACGGCACGTGGGTCGCGCATCCGGGACTCGTGCCGTTGGCGCTAGAAGTGTTCAACCAGCACATGGCCGGGCCGAATCAGCTCGAGCGCCTGCGCGATGACGTTCGCGTGGGCGCCGCGGACCTGTTGCGCGTTCCAGCGGGTACGATCACCGAAGCAGGGCTGCTCAATAATGTAAGCGTGGGCCTGCAATATCTCGCCGCCTGGCTCGGGGGCCTCGGCTGCGTGCCGATCAACAACCTCATGGAGGACGCGGCCACGGCGGAGATTTCGCGGGCGCAGCTCTGGCAGTGGGTTCATCACCCGGCAGGCGTGCTGCAGGACGGCCGGCGTGTGACCCTCGAACTGGTGCGCGAGTGCATCAACCGCGAACTGCGCACGCTCAAGGAGCGGGCTGAGCAGGCCAGCCCGGCCGCAGGCCACTACGACACGGCGGCGAGGCTCCTCGAACGCCTGACGGCTGAGCCCCGCTTCACAGCTTTTCTGACCCTGGTCGCGTACCGTGAAATCAATTGATGAGTCACAGGAACCGCCGATGAATGCCCCCGCCGCAAGTGAGATCCGCCAGGCCTGGAGCACCGATGCGCGGTGGCGAGGCGTCAGACGCCCGTACCAGGCGGAAGATGTCGTGCGGCTGCGCGGCACGATCGTCATCGAGCACACACTCGCACGGTTGGGCGCAGAGAAGCTGTGGAGCTACCTCAGCGAAAAGCCGTTCGTCGCTGCGCTTGGAGCGCTCACCGGCAACCAGGCCATGCAGCAGGTGCGTGCCGGGCTCGATGCGATTTATCTCTCGGGTTGGCAGGTGGCGGGTGATGCGAACCTCGCCGCGCAGATGTATCCGGATCAGTCGCTGTATCCGGCTGACTCGGTCCCTGCGGTGGTCAAGCGCATCAACAACACTCTGCAACGCGCCGACCAGATCTGTCACGCCGAAGGCGATAACAGCATCGACTGGTTGAAGCCCATCGTCGCGGATGCGGAAGCCGGCTTCGGCGGCGTGCTGAATGCGTTCGAGCTGATGAAGGCGATGATCGAGGCAGGCGCCGCGGGCGTGCATTTCGAAGATCAGCTCGCCTCGGCCAAGAAGTGCGGTCACATGGGCGGCAAAGTGCTGGTGCCGACCTCGGAGGCGGTCAACAAGTTGACTGCTGCGCGCCTCGCAGCAGATATCTGCGGCGTGCCGACGGTACTGATCGCGCGCACTGACGCGGAGTCGGCGAGCCTCTTGACCTCGGATGTGGACGATCGGGACCGTCCGTTCATCGAAAAGCGCGAGCGCAGCTCCGAGGGCTTCTTTCATGTGCGAGCGGGCGTCGACGCCGCCATCGCCCGTGGACTCGCGTATGCGCCGTTCGCAGACCTGGTGTGGTGCGAGACTGCGGTTCCCGATGTGAAGCAGGCGCGGACCTTCGCCGAAGGAATCCACAAGCACTATCCAGACAAGCTCCTGGCCTACAACTGCTCTCCGTCCTTCAATTGGAAGCAGAAGCTCGACGATGCAACCATCGCCAGGTTTCAGCGCGAGCTCGGCGCAATGGGTTACAGGTTCCAGTTCGTCACGCTGGCCGGATTCCATGCCCTCAACTTCAGCATGTACGAGCTGGCGCGTGGTTACCGCGATCGGCAGATGAGTGCCTACGTGGAGCTGCAGCAAGCGGAGTTCGCCGCCGAGAAGGCGGGCTATACGGCGACACGCCACCAGCGCGAGGTGGGAGCGGGCTACTTCGACGATGTCACACAGACTGTCACGGGTGGCAGGTCCTCGATCACAGCGCTCACCGGATCCACCGAAGAAGCGCAGTTCAAGGGCTCGAAGCGACGCCAAAGCTGATCGCGGCGCCTCAGGCGCTTCCTGGCGGGTTTCTGCTACAGTTCGCGCCCGCAGTTCGGTGACCAGCGCCATGAAGTACGACCACATCGTTGTGCCCACGGACGGCGAGCGGATCACGCTCAATCCCGATTTCTCTCTCAACGTTCCGGACCATCCGATCGTGCCGTTCGTGGAAGGCGATGGCATCGGTATCGACGTCACCCCGGTGATGCGAAGAGTGGTCGATGCCGCTGTCGAGAAAGCGTATGGGCGCAAGCGCCGCATCGTGTGGATGGAGATCTACGCGGGCGAGAAGTCGAATCGCATCTACGGCGCTGGCGCCTGGTTTCCGGAGGAAACGCTGCAGGCGCTGCGCGATTTTGTCGTCTCCATCAAGGGCCCGCTCGGCACCCCGGTGGGTGGCGGCATTCGCTCGCTCAACGTCGCAATTCGCCAGCAACTCGATCTTTACGCCTGCGTGCGCCCGATTCGTCATTTCCCGGGCGTGTCCACGCCGATGAAGGACTCGAGCCAGGTGGAAATCGTCGTCTTCCGCGAGAATACCGAGGACATCTATGCCGGCATCGAGTGGCCTGCCGGCTCGGCGGAAGTGCAGAAACTGATCGCATACCTGCATCGCGAGCTTGGTGTCACCTCGATCCGCTTCCCGTCCAGCTCGGCCATCGGCATCAAACCGGTCTCCAAGGAGGGTTCGCAGCGCCTGATCCGCAAGGCGATCCAGTACGCGGTCGACAACGATCGCTTCTCGGTCACACTGGTTCACAAGGGCAACATCATGAAATTCACCGAGGGTGGATTTCGCAACTGGGGCTACCAGCTGGCGCGCGATGAATTCGGTGCACAAGAGATCGACAAGGGCCCGTGGCTGTCGTTTCAGAACCCGATCACGGGCCATCGCATCGTCATCAAGGACGTCATCGCCGACAACTTCCTGCAGCAGGCGCTGCTGCGACCGGAGGAATACGACGTCATCGCCACACTCAATCTCAACGGCGATTACATTTCCGATGCACTGGCGGCGCAGGTAGGCGGCATTGGCATTGCTCCGGGCGGCAACATCGGCGATGGGTTGGCGGTGTTTGAGGCGACACACGGCACCGCTCCTGGTTTTGCCGGCAAGGATCGCGTGAACCCGGGCTCGATCATCCTGTCAGCAGAAATGATGTTGCGTTACCTGCGCTGGACCGAGGCGGCGGACCTGATCATCAAGGGCGTCGCCAACACGATCGCCAATCGCGAGCTGACCTATGATCTGGCGCGGCTGCGCGAGGCGATTCGGGCTCCGAAGCGCGAGCTCGCTGGGTGCAAGAACGTGGCAGAGGATCTGCAGCGGCTCATTCCCGGCGCGACACTGGTTGGCACCAGTGGCTTCGGCGACGCCGTGATCCGTCACATGAATGACTGAGAGCCCGGACGCCACCGCCTTCGATCCCAAAGCCTTCGTTCAGAGGCTGCCATCGCGCCCGGGCGTGTACCGGATGTGCGCCGTGAACGGCGAGATCCTGTACGTAGGCAAGGCGCGTAACCTCAAGGCGCGGGTCGGCAGCTACTTTCACGCTGGGAACGTAGAGCCCAAAGTTCAGGCACTCGTCGGCCAGGTGGCGCGAATTGATGTGACGCTGACCGACTCGGAAACCGAAGCACTGCTGCTCGAATACAACCTGATCAAGGAGCACAAGCCGCGCTTCAACGTCATCCTGCGTGACGACAAGAGCTTCCCCTACATCCACGTGACGACGGACGCGCGCTTCCCGCGGCTCAACTTCTACCGCGGCGCGCGCAACCTGCCTGGACGCTACTTCGGTCCATATCCGGGTGCCGGGGCGGTACGCGAGTCGCTGCAACAGCTGCAGAAGCTCTTCAAGCTGCGCAACTGCGAGGATACGTTCTTCGAGAACCGCAGCAGGCCGTGCCTGCAGTACCAGATCGATCGCTGCTCGGGACCGTGCGTTGGCCTCATCACGGAGGAGGAGTACCGCCGCGATGTCGACAGCGCAGTCAAAGTGCTGTCCGGACGCAGCGAGGAAGTCAATGCAGAACTTGGCCGCCAGATGGAGTCCGCAGCGGAGAACCTGCAGTTCGAGCAGGCAGCGCGCCTGCGTGATCAGCTCGCGAGCCTCAAGCAGATCCAGTCGCAGCAAAGCGTGACGGCAGCCAGCAGGCGCGACGCCGATGTCGTGGCGCTGGCAACGGAGGCCGGCGATCACTGCATCGCACTGATGTTCATTCGCGGCGGGCGCAATCTCGGCAGCACCCAGTTCTTTCCGCGGGCCCCGCTGGGTGACAGCGGCGAGATCATGAGCGCCTTCCTCATGCAGTATTACTTCACGCGCGAGGCGCCCCGCGAGATCCTTCTCAATACAGCGATCCTTGACGCCGAGCCGCTCGAAGCGGCGCTCGGCGAACGCGCCGGCCATTCGGTGCGTATCCGGCGTGCCGCGCGCGGACTCGCCTCGCGCTGGATGGCGATGACCTACACCAATGCCTCACAGGCGCTGCGCATGCGAGCGCTGAATCGTGTCGGTATCGAGACACACCTCGAGGCGTTGCAGCAGGACCTGCAGATGTCCGAAGTGCCCCATCGGATCGAATGCTTCGATATCAGTCACACGCGGGGCGAGGGGACCGTTGCATCGTGCGTGGTGTTCGGGCCGGAGGGACCAATCAAGTCCGAGTATCGCCGCTTCAACATCGCCGGCATCGAACCTGGCGATGATTACGGAGCGATGCGCCAGGTGCTCACACGACGCTACACGCGCATCAAGGCAGCGGAAGTTCCGATGCCCGACGTGCTGCTGATCGATGGCGGCAAGGGCCAGCTCACGCAGGCGATGGAGGTGCTCCACGCGCTGGAGCTGCCTGGGCTCGCTATCGTCGCGGTTGCGAAGGGTGTGGATCGCAGGCCCGGACAGGAGCGATTGTTCATCCCGGGCCGCGACGAACCGATCGTGCTGCCGCCCGACTCGGCGTCGCTCCACTTGATACAGCGCATCCGCGACGAGGCACATCGGTTTGCGATCACCGGACATCGCCGCCGACGCGCGCGGCGTCACAACGAATCAGCGCTCGAATCGATTCCTGGTCTAGGTCCTGCGCGCCGCCGTGAGCTCCTAAAGCAGTTCGGAGGACTCCAAGGCATACTGCGCGCGGGCGTAGATGATCTCGTGCAGGTGCGCGGCATCGGCAGACCTCTGGCGCAGCTCATCTACGAGCACCTGCATCCCGGAGCGTGAGCGGTTGAGCAACGGCACTTCGATACCGAACACACTGACATGGGCGCGCATCGTCGCGGTCCCGCTGATCATCGTTCTGTTCTATTTGCCGTATCACTGGTCGGACCAGGCCGCTGGAATCCTGTTTGCGCTCGCCGGAATCACTGACTCGCTCGACGGCTACCTCGCACGCAAGTGGGGACAGACGACCCGTCTCGGTGCCTTCCTCGATCCTGTCGCTGACAAGTTGCTGGTTGCGACTGCCCTGGTGCTGATCGTGAGCGCGGCCCGTGAGCCCCGTTGGTCAGCCATCGTGACGACGCTCGCGGCGATCGTGATCATCGGACGCGAAATTGCGATCTCGGCGCTGCGTGAATGGATGGCAGAGATCGGCAAGCGGGGCAAAGTGGCCGTATCGGGTATCGGAAAATTCAAGACCATCGTGCAGATCGTCGGCCTGTCGATGATGCTGTTCCGATGGAATTTTCTCGGCTTGCCGATCTATGAATGCGGGCTGTTCCTCACGGTTCTGGCTGCGGTCCTGACCTTGTGGTCGGCGATCCAGTATTTGCGTGCCGCGCGACCGGAACTCAGCGCAGGTCATTGATTCCAACCAGTTCCTTGACACGCAGAGGACGGACCTTACAATTGCGCCCTCTTCATCGACGGCCGGCGGGAATAGCTCAGTTGGTAGAGCGCAACCTTGCCAAGGTTGAGGTCGCGAGTTCGAGCCTCGTTTCCCGCTCCATCTCCCGTTAGATCATGACGGCCATGCCGCCGCGACTGCGCGAGCGCTAGTCGCCCGCGCACCGACTGATCTTCAATTGGGAGCGGGCCACTTCAGTGTGCGCCGTGACTAAGCAACGAACTCGCTGAGCCTCTCCCGAGAAGGGCGGGCTACAGAATCGTCACCAAGGACGGCAAGCAGGTGTATTGCACCAAGGAGGTAGCTACAGGCTCGCGAATCACATCAGTGACAGAATGCTTTGCCGCCGAGCAGTTGGAGCGAAGAAGCAAGGAGGCGCGGGACGCAGTGGACGCCGTCAGACGGGGTGCGGTGTCTGGTCCGCCGCCTGGGACTTAGCATCGGCCTCGGAGCTCAGAGCGCGATTCATTTCCCGCTCGAGATTGATAGACTGAAACCCCGGACTCTTCCCGGGGTTTCTTGCTTCAGGGCCCTTGGCGTCGTGGCAGAGTGGTCATGCAGCGGCCTGCAAAGCCGTGTACAGCGGTTCGATTCCGCTCGACGCCTCCAGACCAGCGCGATGACGCGCTTGAACCCGCAGAGATTCGCGACCGAAGACCTTCAGCCGCGTAGTTCTTGTGTGGCAGCCCGCAAGGTTGCGCCGACGCGCAACGCCAGCAAGACGACGCCGAACGCAGCCACCACGATGACGGGCACCCAAGGCACGCCGAGGGAGTTACAGACGTTGATGAGCAGCAGGACAAGGCCGGTGTCCAAGAAGAGGCACGCGGTCATGACGATCGTAAAGAACATATCCGGGCTCATCCAGCCGGCGCCGAAGCCGGAGGATGAGGTCATGAAGAGCGACTCGGACGGCTGTTTAAGCATGCTCACGGCGGGTCCTGTGCCTCGTAATGCGCGCGAATACTAGGACGTTCTTCGTTATGTTGTCAGTTAGAAAGACGTGAATATGCGGTGAAATCCGCAAAAAAGCATTGCGTTGGTGCTCGCCGACCCTGTGTTTCTCGAATGCGTGACACATTCCACGTTCGCAGAGGAGGGTGATTCGCATTCCGGTGGGAGGCGGGATTGCGCTGGCCGCAATCTGTGCCCGGGGCCGGAGTCGAACCGGCATGGAGTTTCCTCCAGGGGGTTTTAAGCCCCCAGCGTCTACCAGTTTCGCCACCCGGGCAGCGCGATTGGCGCGAGAGCTTACACGCACGCCGCCGTCGCACGGCGCCTGCCGCCCTGCATGGTTTAGCGGAGATAACCTCATCGCGTTTCGCATCGTGGCTACACTACGCGCGGAGATGTCGGGCCCGGGTGTTATCCTGAGACTTAGATAGTATTCCTAAGCTACTGAATAGGCAAAATTTACGGCATACTTTTTATGGATGTCCTGTGACCGCTGACTCGCCGGGACTGAGGGCCCGCAACCTGCACCTGTGGCGTGGTGAGCGACACGTGCTGCGCGGTGTCTCGTGCGCGATCGATGCGGGTGAAGCGCTGCATGTGTACGGCCCCAACGGCTCCGGGAAGACGAGCCTGCTGCGAGTGACTTGTGGGTTGCTGCACGCGGAGGAGGGCGAGGTGCTCTGGCAGGGCGTCTCGATTCACGCGTCCAATAGTGCATATCACGCCTCGCTCGCGTATCTCGCCCATGACACTGCACTCAAGGGCGATCTCACACCGGTGGAAAACCTGCGCTTCAGCGTCGGTGTACGACGGGAAATCTCCGAGCAGGAGACTCGCGCCATGCTGGGCGATCTTGGCGTTGCCGATTGCGCCGACTTGCCCGCGCGCGTGCTGTCGGCGGGCCAGCGCCGCCGTGTCGCACTTTGTCGCGTGCTGCTTTCGCGCGCGCGCCTCTGGGTACTCGATGAGCCGTTTACGAATCTCGATGGCATCAGCAGCGAGCAGATCTCGATGGCGCTGGCATCCCACCTCGACCATGGTGGTCTGGCGCTGATCGCCGCTCACCAGGGGCTGCAGCTGCGTTCAGGCACAGTCCGGCAGCTGGGGCTGTAATGCAGCCGACGCACGCGCTCACGGCCGGCCGATTGATCTTCGAGCGTGATTTGCGTCTCGCCATGCGCCGTTGGGGACAGGTTGCAGACCCGCTGGTGTTCTTCCTCATCGTCACAACGCTGTTTCCGCTCGGATTAAGTCCGGAACTGTCGCACCTGAGAGACGTCGCGCCCGGTGTGCTGTGGGTGGCGGCGCTGTTATCCTCGCTGCTCGCTGCGGATTCACTGCTGAAGTCAGACGCACAGGACGGATCGCTCGAGCAGTACGTATTGTCTGGACAGCCCCTGACATGGTTACTGTTGGCCAAGATCGCTGCGCATTGGGTTCTGAGTGGACTACCGCTGGTGCTGATCTCGCCGCTCGTGGCGATCGCGCTCGGCGTTCCGGGCCACGCTCTCGATGTCGTGGTGATCAGTCTGCTGTTCGGTACGTTGACGCTAAGTCTGCTTGGCGGTATCGGAGCCGCGCTCACCGTGGGACTGCGACGCGGGAGCCTGCTGCTGTCGCTGCTCGTGTTGCCGCTGGCGATGCCGCTGCTGATCTTCGGCTCGCGCGCGATCGAGCTCGCGATCGCGGCAGAGCCGGTGACCGGACCGCTGTATCTGCTGGGTGCGTTGTTCGTGTTCGCGTTTACGCTCGCACCATTGACCGCTGCTGCGGCAGTCAGGATCAGCATCGATTGAGCTGAACCAGGAGTTCGCAGGAACAAAGACATGTGGGTCTGGCTGCACAAATTCGCCTCGCCACCGCACTTCTACCGGCTCGCGGGACAACTCGTGCCGTGGTTTGGCTGGAGTGCGTTCTTGTTGATCGTCACTGCGCTTTATGGCGGGCTGGTACTCGCGCCGCCCGATTATCAGCAGGGCGATGCGTTCCGCATCATCTATGTGCACGCGCCGAGCGCATGGATGTCGCTGTTCGTCTATGTAGTGATGGCCGTGTCGTCGGCAATCGGATTGATCTGGCGCATCAAGCTGGCGCATGCCGTTGCCGCAAGTTGCGCGCCCATCGGCGCGTCCTTCACTTTTGCCGCACTGGCCACAGGTGCCTTGTGGGGTCAGCCTATGTGGGGCACCTGGTGGGTGTGGGACGCGCGACTGACCTCAGAGCTGATCCTGCTGTTCCTGTATCTTGGCTACATCGCGTTGCGCGCGTCGATCGATGACCTGCAACGAGCCGACCGGGCGAGCGCCGTGCTGGCGCTCGTGGGCGTGGTCAATGTACCGATCATTCACTATTCAGTGGTGTGGTGGAACACACTTCACCAGCCTGCGACTGTCACCAAGATGGCCGCACCATCGATTTCGACCTCGATGCTGATCCCGCTGCTGATGATGATCGTGGGATTCACGCTGTTCTTCGTCGCGCTGCTTCTGGTGCGCGTGCGGGGTGAGGTCCTGCGGCGCGAACGCAGCGCCGGCTGGATCCGTGAGGTGATGGCGTGAGTCTCAGCCATTTTTTATCGATGGGCGGCTACGCTGCCTTCGTGTGGCCGGCTTATGCTGTCACCCTCGCCGTGCTCGTCTTGAATGTATACGCAGCACGCGCGAGCTATCGGCGTGCGCTGCAAGAGGCACGCCGCAGGCTGCAAATGAGCGAGCTCGCAGGATGACTCCAAGGCGCAAGCGACTGCTGGTCGTGCTCGGTGTGCTCGCCGGCATCGGCGTTGCGAGCGCGCTGGTGTTCCGGGCACTGAGCGAGAACATGATGCTGTTCTACGATCCGAGCCAGGTCGTGGCTGGCGAGGCTCCGCAGGAGCGTCCATTCCGTATCGGAGGCATGGTGACCAAGGGCAGCGTCGCGCGCGACACTGGGAGCCTTGAGATCCGCTTCGTGGTGACCGATTTCAAGCACAGCGTTCCGGTGACGTACACGGGAGTGCTGCCCGATCTTTTCGGAGAAGGGAAGGGGGTGGTCGCGCACGGTCGCCTGACGCGCGACGGCGTGTTCGCGGCGGATGAAGTCCTCGCGAAGCACGACGAGAAGTACATGCCGCCGGAAGTCGCTGAATCCCTCAAGGGCGCGCCAGGAAGCACAACGTGATCCCAGAACTCGGACATCTCGCACTGATCCTGGCGCTGTGCCTCGCCATTGCACAGAGTGTGTTCGGTCTTGCCGGGGCCTATTGGCGCCGTGCCGACTGGATTGGCGTCGCGCGCCCGGCGGTTGCCGGCCAATTCGTATTCGTGGCCCTGGCGTTCGGTTGCCTGGCGGCCTCGTTCCTCGCCAACGACTTTTCCGTCAACTACGTTGCGCTCAATTCGAATTCGGCGCTTCCGGCGTTCTACCGGGTCGCCGCGGTGTGGGGTGCTCACGAGGGATCATTGCTGCTGTGGATCCTGGTTCTGGCCACGTGGTCGCTCGCGGTCGCAGCGTTGAGCCGCTCTCTGCCGGACACCTTCATCGCGCGGGTGCTTGGTGTGCTCGGCCTCATCAGTGCCGGGTTCATGACCTTTACGCTCGCAACGTCCAATCCATTCACGCGCCTGCTGCCACCCGCGATGGATGGCAACGACCTCAACCCCTTGCTGCAGGATTTCGCACTCACAATCCACCCACCGATTCTTTACACCGGCTACGTCGGCTTCGCCGTGGCGTTCGCTTTCGCGTGCGCTGCGATGCTCGAAGGCCGGCTCGATCAGAGCTGGGCGCGCTGGACGCGGCCCTGGACGATCGTCGCGTGGATGTTCCTGACCATCGGCATCGCACTCGGTAGTTGGTGGGCGTACTACGAGCTGGGGTGGGGCGGCTGGTGGTTCTGGGATCCGGTCGAGAATGCCTCGTTCATGCCGTGGCTGGCAGGCACGGCGCTCATTCATTCCCTGGCCGTGACGGAAAAGCGCGGCCTGTTCCGCAGCTGGACCCTGCTGCTCGCCATCTTTGCCTTCTCGTTGAGCCTCCTCGGCACGTTCCTGGTTCGTTCTGGCGTGCTCATCTCGGTACATGCGTTTGCAACCGACCCCGCACGCGGCGTCTTCGTGCTGGCCTTCCTCACCCTGTGCATCGGCGGTGCGCTGACCCTGTACGCGTGGCGAGCGCCGAAGTTGGGCTCTTCCGCCGGCTTCGAGCTTTGGTCGCGCGAGTCGTTCCTGCTCTTCAACAATGTCCTGCTCGTGATCGCCGCCGCGCTGATCCTGCTGGGCACGTTGTATCCGCTGTTCATGGACGGGCTGAATCTCGGCAAGATTTCCGTGGGGCCACCGTATTTCCGCGCGGTGTTCCTCGTGCCGATGCTGCCGCTGCTGGCCCTGCTGGGTGTCGGGATGCACGCATCGTGGAAGCGAGCCCGACTCGGCGATCTCAAGCGGCCCTTGCTTTTAGCCCTGCTTGTGGCGTTTGTCGTTGCGCTCTTGATTTCGCTCTGGGGGTTCGGTCGCACAACCACGCTGGCAGTGGTCGGGCTCACCGCGGGCTTGTGGATCATCTATTCAGCGCTCCGTGAACCGATCTCACGCCTGCGCAAGCATCAGAGCCTGTCGGCCGCAGTACTCGGCATGTCGATCGCTCACTTCGGCGTGGGCGTTTTCACAATCGGAGTCGCGGGCGTAGAGGCCTACAAGATCGAGAAGGACGTGGCGCTCAAACCGGGGCAGTCGGCCAGCGTCGGCGGGTATACGTTCGCGTTTCGCGGCTTGCGCAATGTCGAGGGCCCCAACTACAGCGCCATCGAAGGCGAGTTCAACGTCACGCGCAATGGCAAGGCGGTGCGCGAGCTGCGTCCGCAGAAGCGTATCTATCGCGTGCAGACCAGCCCGATGACGGAGGCGGCCATCACGGTGGGATGGACGCGGGACCTGTTCGTAGCCCTCGGCGACCAACTGGGCGGGGATGCCTGGAGCGTGCGCATTCAATACAAGCCGCTGATCCGCTACGTCTGGGTGGGCGCATTGCTGATGGCATTCGGCGGACTCCTGGCCGCTTCGGATCGGCGCTATCGCAGTGTGCGCGTCACCGAGACCGTGCCCGCCGGTTCGACCGCGAGAGACACCGCCTGATGTGGCGATACCTGCTGCCCCTCGGCGGTCTTGCGATCCTGGTGGTGTTCTTTTTTGTCGGGCTGCATCGCCAGCCATCGGCAATTCCCTCTCCTCTGATCGGCAAGTCCGCGCCGGCCTTTTCCTTGCCGAGCGTCGAGGAGCCAGGGCGCCAGGTCACGAACGCCGACTATCGTGGCCAGATGTACGTGCTGAATGTGTGGGGAACCTGGTGCGTCGGCTGCCGCGACGAACATTCCGCGCTGCTGGCGATCGCGCGCTCCAACGTCGTACCGATTCTGGGCCTCAATTGGAAAGATGACCGTCCGCTCGCAATCCAGTGGTTCAAGGAACTGGGGAACCCTTACAAGGAATGCGCCTACGACAGCGACGGGCGCATCGCCATCGATTGGGGCGTCTATGGCGCCCCGGAGACCTTCCTGGTGGATGCCAACGGTGTAGTGATTCACAAACACATTGCACCGCTCACGGCAGAGATCTGGGAGCGTGACTTCATGCCTCTGATTCGCGCACGCCAGGGAGCTGCACCGTGAAGCAAGCGCTCGCCGGGTTCGTGCTCATGCTGGCGTGCCTGGCTGTTTATGCTGTCGATTCAGGTGAGGAGTTCGCGGATCCAGTCTTACAGGCGCGCTATGAGCACCTCATTCACGATCTGCGCTGCCTGGTGTGCCAGAACGAGAGCATCGCGGATTCGAATGCGCCACTCGCAGCGGACCTGCGCCGCGAGGTTCGCGAAATGCTGCAGGCCGGAAAGCAGGACACAGAAATTCTGCGTTTCATGACCGATCGCTACGGCGATTTCGTGCTGTTCCGGCCACCGTTCGTGGCGCGTACTTGGCTGCTGTGGATCGCCCCGGTCTTGTTGCTGGCCACCGGTGCGTGGATCGCAGTGCGCATCATCCGCCAGCGCGATCGGCTGGCGAGGGCCGATAGAGACGATTCGGATCTGGATACAGGATCCACGTGATCGCATTCTTGAGCGTTGCGGGCGTGATGGTCCTGGCAGCGATCGCTGTCCTGTTGTGGCCGTTACTGCGAGCTGGCGCCAGCAGCGCACCGCGCTGGCCCGCCGCGCTGCTGGTGGGTCTCCTGCTGCCAGTAGTCGCATTTGGCCTGTATCACTCGTGGAGCAATTGGTCCTGGTCGGGCCCGGCACCGACGGCCGGTGTCCCGCCGGCTATCGCACAGATGGTCGCGAGTCTCGAGGCAAGACTCAAAGCGAACCCGAACGACCTCGACGGCTGGCTGCTGCTCGGCCGTTCCTATTTTCAGCTCGGCAGCTACTTCAAATCTGCCGATGCATACCAGCGCGCGTACGCTCAGAGCGGCGGCGAGAACGTCGAGGCCATTCTCGGCCTGGCCGAGGCCCTCGTGTTCGCGGACGATCGAACGGTCACGCCTCGTTCCGCGCAACTCTTTGAGCGCGCTTATGAGCGTGCACCACATCACCCCAAGGCCCTCTGGTATTCGGGCCTGGCCGCCTATCAAAGCGGCCGCCTCGACGTGGCACGTGAGCGCTGGATGGGCCTGGTGGCGCTCGACCCGCCGCCGGAAATCAAGCGAGTGCTCCAGACCAAGATCGCCGAGCTCGATACACAGCTGAATTCGTCTGCGACGCCGCCGGCCGGCACGTCGGCTGAGGAGCCGGTCGTGAACGTGCGCGTTCGAATCGACCCCAAGCTTGCCAGTCGGATCCCACCCGATGCGCCGCTCTTCGTGATGGTGCGGGCAGAAGGCGGTGGTCCTCCAATTGCCGTCACACGCCGCAGCAGCGCGCAGCTACCCGTCATGGTGCAGCTCACGAATCGCGACGCCATGATCGCCGGCCGTGGTCTCGGGGACGTGCCCCGCTTGACCGTCGTGGCGCGCATTGCCCGATCCGGTAATCCGCGCGCGCAGAGCGGCGATCTCGAGGGCAAGGTGGGCTATGATGCAAAAAAACGCGAACCCGTCGACCTGCTGATCGACTCGATCGTCCCATAGCAATCTGTCATGAGTGAAAGCGTCTCGATGAATTTTGCGGCGCCACCCTCCGTGTGGTGCGCGATGCCAAAGATGCTGCTGGCGCGTCGTCCGACGCATGTTCCCAAGGGTCGAACCCTGCCACTCATCGAGGCGCGTACGGAGGGCCTTGCGGCGCGCAGCGGCAACCTCGAGGCCTACAGGAGGGTGTGCGGATTTTCGGCTGATGGGAAATTGCCCATCACCTATCCGCACATCATGACGATGCCACTGCACCTGGCGATGCTGACTTCGGATGCCTTTCCGGTTCGCCTCCTCGGGCTGGTTCACGTACGCAACGAGATCACCAGCCGCCGCCCGATCGCCGAGGATGAAGCGCTCGATGTGCACTGCTCGCTTCCAGCCCATCGTGAGACCGACCGCGGCCAGGAGTTCGATCTCACTACGACCGCAAGCGTCCAGGGCACCGCAGTCTGGTCCGAGACCAGCACTTTTCTGGCCCGGCGCCGGGCGAAGAGCACCAATGGCACAAAGGGCGCCGTCAAGGCTCCGAGGGATGAAACGCCCGCTGCCGTGCAGACCACGAGCTGGCGAGCGGATGCCGACATCGGTCGGCGCTACGCGGCGGTCTCAGGCGACTACAACCTGATCCATATCAGCGACCTCACAGCCCGGCTGTTCGGTTTCAACCGCGCGATCGCCCATGGCCTGTGGTCCCTGGCGCGCGCGGCGGCTGAATTGCGCCCGCGCCTCGCGACAGATGGCGTCGTGCTTGCGGCCAATTTCAAATTGCCGATCCTGTTGCCGGCGTGGGTCACGCTTCAGAGCTGGGAGAGTACCTCGGGCCTCGCCTTCAACCTCAAGGACGCACAAGGCGAGAAGCCTCACATGGCCGGTACGCTCGATCGTCTCTAGCGCGCCTGCGGGCGCGGTGCATTGCAAGGGTGCAGCGGCTTCTCGCCGCGTAGCACACGCACTACGTCCTCACTGCTTCGTTGACGCAGTTCTGCGAGCGACGCATCCGAGAGAAAAGCGATGTGCGGCGTCGCGATCACGTCGGAGCGCCCGATGACGTTCGCCGGCGGCGCGGGCTCGCCTTCCACGACATCGAGCGCCGCGCCAGAGAGCTGTCCGCTGTCGAGCGCTTGCACCAGCGCCTCGTTGTCCACGAGACCTCCGCGACTGACGTTGACCAACACCGGCTTGCGGGCGCAGTCAGCCAGAAACTTCGCATTGACGAAGTGTCGGGTCGCGTGTGTCAGAGGCAGATGCAGGACGATGGCATCCGCATTGCGCTGTATTTGTGCGAGCGTTGCCACGGTGGTTCCGGGCGCTACTTCACGCCCCGGCCCTGGATCTGCCACCAGCCGCGGGCTGTTGACCAGTACGCGGCACCCGAACCCGCGGGCCAGCTTGCGCGCCGTGGCGCTTCCGATCCGACCATGACCAACGATCCCGATCGTCATGTTGCGCACGCGCCGGGCGGACGCAGCCGCCGGCTCCCACCGTCCTTGCTTGGACTCACGATCGAGGGCAGCGATGCCGCGCCAATGAGCGAGGAGCAGGGCGACGACGTGATCCGAGACCTCCTCGACGCAGTAGTCGGGCACGTTGACCACCCAGGAGCCACGTGCGGTCGCTGCCGCAACGGCGATGTTGTCGAGTCCGACACCCATTCGGGCCACAACGCGAAGCTTGGTGGGGATTGAAACGGCCTCGGCGGATACTTCTGCCCAGCAGGTCATGATTGCGACGGGATCATGTGCCGCGACCAGGGCCTCGATCTCCCTGGCACTCCCGGCCCGGCCCGGCCCGGCATGAAGCTCAAAGCCGGCGGCCGCGAGAATATCGCGCTCGATCGCCACGTCCGGCCAGGGATGGTCGGTGATGACAACCCGTGGTGGGTTGGAGGGATTTGCTGGTGGCGGGGACACTGTAGCGATTGATAGCCTCGGGGCCTGGGATTCTACGAACCGGGAGCGAGAATGGAACCGAAAATCGAGAGCCTGCTGACGGAATACGAGCAACGTGCCGACAACGAGCGCGGGATGGTCGAAGCGCTCAGCACCGAAGCAGGCGCCCGGCGTCGCGATGAGCTGCTGCTTTCAGTAGGCCGCAGCACCGGCACGCTGCTGAACCTGCTCGCCAAGGGGTTGCAGGCGCGCTCACTACTGGAGCTCGGCACTTCCTATGGCTACTCGGCTGTCTGGCTGGCCGAAGCGGCGCGTGCAACCGGAGGCCAGGTGATCACGACGGATCTCGTGGCCGAGAAATCGGCCTACGCCCGGAAGCAAGCTCGAAAGCGTGGGACTCGCTCGATTCGTCGATTTCAGAGTCGGCGATGTATTGCAGATCCTGCGCGAGCTCAGCGGGCCTTTCGACTTCGTGCTGCTCGATGTGTGGAAGGATCTCTATCTGCCGTGTTTCGATCTGTTCGCGTCGAAGCTGAGCCCGGGCGCGATCGTGGTCGCCGACAACATGACCTTTCCCGAATCTACTCGCCAGGCCGCGGAAGCCTATCGGCGGCGAGTGCGTGAAAGTCGCCGCTTCGACTCGGTGCTGCTGCCCGTCGGCAGTGGCATCGAAGTGAGCCGCTTTCTCGGCAAGTAGCCGTCTGCGACCTGCACGTCCTCGGCGGCGCGTTGACACCGCGCAAGTGCGGCCAGCAATATCCGCCGACTTGAAACAGCAGGAGAGGCGAGGGGAGAGAATGCTCGACGCCATAGAGCACGCGTGCCAGCGGCTGGTGATCGAGTTTGCCGATGCGGTTGATGCGCAGGACTATGAGCGCCTGCGCGAGCTGTTCGCTCCCGACGCCACTTTTGCGCGCCCAACGGACCCCGATACTGTCATCCGCGGCATCGACAGCATCATTGCTGCCTATGCGGGGAGGCCGCCAAACCGCCTGACTCAGCATCTGTGCACGAATATCCGCGTCACAGCCGACTCGAACGATAGCGCCCACGGCACCTGCCGCGTGTTGCTGTTCCTTGCTGATGCCTCCGTGCCCGAGACGCCAGGCAAAGGACGCAAGGCGACGGCTGGCCAGCTTCTCGGTGTCTTCACCGATCGTTTTCGTCGCACCGAAGCTGGCTGGCGGATCATCGAGCGGCGCGGTCGACTCCTGATGCACACCTGACGTGAGCGGCGTGTCCGAACTCAAACCCTTGCATCGTGTGGCGATCGTCGGCTTCGGCGAGGCAGGCGGCATCCTGGGTGAGGATCTCGCGCGCGCCGGCCTGGAGGTCACCGCGTACGACATCCTGTTCGATGCGCCGGCGACGCGAGAAGCGATGTATATGAAGGCGCGATCGGCCAATGTGCGCGCGGCCTCAACGCTCGGCGGACGCTATCGGCGATACAGACCTGGTCATATCGGCTGTCACCGCCGCCTCATCGACACAGGTTGCAAGGGACGCGTGCCTGACTCTGAAGCGGGGGCAGATCTTCCTCGACATCAACTCGGTGTCTCCCGCGACCAAGCGTGAGAATGCACGCCTGGTCGAGCCTGGCGGGGCGCAGTACGTCGAGGCCGCGGTCATGGCTCCCGTTCCCGCCAGGCGGCTTGCGGTACCGATGCTACTTGGCGGCCCGCACGCCGTGCCTGTGGCGCAGGCACTCAGCGCGTTGGGAATGAGCACGACTGCTGTGGCCGGCGAGCTTGGCGTCGCGTCAGCCATCAAGATGTGTCGCAGCATTGTCATCAAAGGACTGGAAGCGCTCACCGTCGAATGCGTCATGGCGGCGCGGGAATTCGCGGCCGCCGAACAGGTGTTCGCATCGCTCGATCGCACCTTTCCACAGATGGGGTGGACCTCCGATCTCCCGGACTATCTTGTCGGCCGCGTGGCCGAGCATGGCCGCCGACGGGCCGCGGAAATGCATGAAGTCGAAAGCACCCTGGCGAGCGTCGGTATCACTCCCATGATGTCGCGCGCTACTGCCGAACGGCAGGAGAAGCTGGTCGATTCGATGGCGTCGAAGGGTGTCGCGTACCCGGCCGGAGCGGGCTTCTCGTGGCGCGTGCTGCTCGAAGCGCTCGACGATTGAGAACCGAGAGATCATCACCAGAGGAGCACGAGCCAAGTGAATACCGATCCGCGCGATACGATCTTGAACTCGCCGATGAGCCGGCTGCAGATCATCACCGTGGCGATCACCGTTGGTCTCAATGCTCTGGATGGGTTCGATGTGCTGTCCATCAGCTTCGCATCTCCGGGCATAGCGGCTGAGTGGGGCATCGACCGCGCCGCGCTCGGTATCGTGCTCTCGATGGAACTCATCGGCATGGCGCTGGGTTCGATCTTCCTGGGCGGCTTGGCCGACAAGATCGGACGCAGGCCAACGGTGCTCGGCTGCCTGGTGCTGATGGCGGTCGGTATGTTCATGGTCACGACCGTCAAGGGGCTGGTCGACCTTTCGGCGTGGCGGATCCTCACCGGTGTCGGCATCGGCGGCATGCTCGCAGCCATCAACGCAGTGGCCGCCGAGTTCTCAAACGAGAAGCGCCGCCACCTGTGCGTGTCCATCATGGCCATCGGCTATCCGATCGGCGCCGTGATAGGCGGCACCGTCGTCGCCCGGCTGCTGCAGAGCCACGATTGGCGCTCCGTGTTCTATTTCGGCGCTGGTATCACTGCGGCGTTCATTCCGCTCGTGGTCTGGCTGATGCCCGAATCGGTGCACTGGCTGACACGCAAGCAACCTGACGGCGCGCTGGAAACGATCAATCGCACCCTTCGGCGTTTCGGGCACGCCGTCGTAAGCAGTTTGCCGGTCATCTCGGCGGAGGTGCGCAAGCGGTCGGTAGCCGACATCTTTGCGCCCGGGTTCGCGGTGATCACGACGATCGTGGCCGCTGCGTACTTCCTCCACGTGATCACCTTCTATTTCATCGTGAAGTGGGTGCCAAAGATCGTGGTCGACATGGGCTTTGCGCCGGCCAAGGCCGCTGGAGTCCTGGTATGGACCAATGTGGGCGGCGTGACCGGCGGTGCCATGCTGGGGCTGCTCACGCAGCGATTCGGTGTCAAGCAACTCACGATCGTCATGATGCTGCTCTCGACAGTGATGGTGATCCTGTTCGGGCGGACCGCGCCGGATCTGCAGCGCCTGGCGCTGATCTGCGCGGCAGCGGGTTTCTGCACCAACGCTGCCATCGTCGGCATGTATGCGATCTTCGCCCAGGCGTTTCCGACGCATGTGCGCGCTTCCGGCACCGGGTTCGCGGTCGGCATCGGACGCGGCGGTGCGATGCTCGCTCCAGTGGTGGCGGGTTTCCTGTTCAACGGTGGCTACGCGCTACCGGGCGTCGCAATTGCGATGTCGCTGGGCTCGGTGCTCGCGGCAGGACTGCTCCTGCTGCTGCCGCTGAAGACGGCAGATGAGGGCACCATGGAAACGCGTGCTGCAGCTCCGACGCCGGCCTCGTGGAGGTGATAGATCATGGTCGATACTGTCACGGAGCTCGCGATCACGCACGCTCCAGACCGGCCCGCTGGAAACGCCCGGGTAGCAAATTTCCGGTTCAGCGGCGCTTGCGCTTCCTGGCACTCACGCGACGAACTCCAGACGGCTTGCGCTTGGGAGTAGGGCGTCGAGTATGCCGAGCCTGTCGTGGGGGATCGTCGGAGCAGTGTGCCGCGGGCGGGTCGCTCGCCGGAAAACTCTCCGACAGTGCTTCGTCCAGCCGGTCTTCCATATGCTGCGTCGTTCCACGTCGCTCCATGATCGCACTCCACATCTGCTGAACCTCAGCTTAGGCGCGGATTCGGAAGATGCGTTCCGCGTTGCAGTGATACACCTTTTCCTTGACCTCATCGGAGAGCGGCGCTGAATCCATGAATGCTACGGCGGGGGAGGTGGGCTGGTAGGGGTAGTCTATCGCCCACAACACATTCTCAGGTCCCAGCACCTTCAGAGAGTAGTCGAGGGCCGCGTGTGATTCCTGCCCGCTCGTGGTGATCACGAAGTTGCGCTTGAAGTATTCGCTCGGCTTGAGCTGCAGCTTCGCCATCCGGCCGCCGGCTTGCATGCGCTCGGCCATGAAGTCGAGCCGCCAGAGCCAAAAGTGCACTGCCTCTCCCATGTGGCCCAGACAGATCTTGAGCCTGGGGAAGCGATCGAAGACGCCGCCGAGCATCAAGCGCACTGCGTGCGTGCCGGTTTCCATGCCGTAACCCCACAGCGCTCCATCCATTCCGTACTGCCGAAAGGGCACGTCCATGCCTTCGGAGGGGGCGCGTGGATGTATGTAGATGCACGCGTCCAGTGCCTCAGCGGCCTCGAGAATCGGCCAGAACTTGGGATCGTCGAGGTATTCGCTGTTGGTGTGAGAGTTGACGATGAAGCCGTTGAGCTTGAGCCGGTTGATGGCACGTTCCATCTCCTGGGCGGCACGCTTGGGGGCCTGAGGTGCAAAGCTCGCCAGGCCAGCAAAGCGTGTGGGATGGCGGCTGATGACTTCAGCCAGCCGGTCATTGGCAATGATCGCCAGCTCAACAGCGCTGTCGGCATCGAACATCTGTACACCGGGTGCCGTCAGGGACAGCAGGTGCACTGCCACGCCGTTTGCATCCATTTCGCGCAGCCGTACGCCTTCGAGGTCCAGCAATGCCTTACGCAGCCGGGCGCCAGGAGTGTCTCCCTGGGCATCGTAGATCGATCGCAGCAGATACAGATCCAGGCTGTTGCCAGGCGCGCGGGAGACGCTACGTAGCGCATCGGCGACTTCGGGGATCGAAAATGCCTCCTCGGTCGCTACGCGCCGATATGGCTTGGCGCCGTTGGGCTTCTCGACAGCCGAGCTCTCTGAACTCAGCGCCGCCGCGGATAACGCAAGTGAGGTGCCTCCTACAAACGTGCGCCGATCGATGGTCATCGCTGGCTTCCCTTGAGGCTGAAAGCGTTTAGTGAACCTGCACGGAATCCGCAGCGCTCGCCTGAGAGTGCAGGAGGAAGTGAAGTCAGGGCTCGTGTGACACGCAGCTAATTGGGAGATACCGGACTGCGGGTGCTGGGGTTAATCAGTCGTTTACCATAATATACATTATACGAAGTAGAACTACGCGAGCTCCGAGTGCTGGAGCCCTTCTGCTTGCGGATCGCGACTAGCGTGGACGTTTTTTACCCGTTGCCTTTGCTAGTAGTTGGTATATATTTCGCCGACAGCTCATTGATGTGAAACGAATCCTCCAAGAACAATAACTCAAGCATCACCTGAGATAATCGGTCTATGTGGAACGTGCGGCCGAGCAGGCTCAGGTCTTTGATGGGGATTTGGCCATGCTGATAGCCTGGGAAAGACTCCACTCCGCCACTGTCGAGCTAGCGGGCGCGGGCCCGATCAAGCAGCGGCTCTTCAACGCGTACGTGAATCACCTCGCCTCGCTCCCCACCGACCAGGTTCCGCGCGAAGTTCGGGACGATCTGGGCGGGCTCGATCGGGCCATGCACGCAGTGCCGCCGCTGCCGGGTGAAAACACGGTGCGCGCCACGATTCGCAAGATGTCCAATGGCGAGGCGAACCGTCACGCCGTGCAAATCGTGAACATGCTTGACGCAGTCGCCAGGGCGCAGCTGGGTCCGCGGTTGGCACAGTCCGGTCCGGTGGTGCAGCTCTACGCCGCCGAAGCCTGAGGCCGGTGCCATTTGGCGATTGCACTCAATGTGCAGTCGCTCCGGACGAACGCTGCCGCTTTATCGAGTGCACTTGACGTGCGCTCGATCCGGTCGAGTGACTTGTACATGGACGTGCGGGCCGGACGGAGTCACAGGGATGTACCGGCACATCCCCTCTTCGTCTTCTCTCTAATCCAGCTTGAACTCGATCGTGTCCCAGCGATGCGTCTCCTCGTGACGCGCGTGGCGGCGGATGGCGTCCACCAGCGTACGCTTGTCCCAGTCGACGACCTCGTCCGCCAGGTCGCGGATGGCCTTCGGTATCTGCTCCTTCACGCCATATGACTCGAGCAGCAGCACGGGCTTTTCGTTGGCCTTGGCGAAGTTCATCTGGAACAGGACCAGGTCACCGTGCTTGCGGCACAGGCTGCTCGGCACGATCACGATCTCGGCCGGAGCAATCTGCTTGCGTAGCGCTTCGCGCAACGCTTCCTTGTCGCCCGTGGGACGAGTCTCGGGCGCGCTGAAATTCTGGTAGTAGAAATTGCTGTCGCTCTCGAGGAACTCGAAGACGCGAAAATAGTCGTCGTTTTCTTCCCAGACGTGGCTGACGAACAGCTTGATTGGATTACGCTGTGACACGTGCCGCCCTCCCGCCTCTGGATTCAGGAGTAGTGTAGCATTGCGCGGTTTTTTGCAATCCCGCGCCTGCACGACACGATGCGCCTGCTGATCTACAACATTCGCTACGCCACCGGAACCGGACCGGCTTTTCACTTGCCAGTCCCTGGCGCTGGCTACCTGCGCAGCAGCCGAAAAGTGCTCAGTCGCATCACGCAATTCATCAAATCGCGCGATCCGGACATCGTCGGCCTGCTCGAGATCGATACCGGCTCGATTCGCACCGGAATGGTGAACCAGGCGGAATTCGTGGCGCACTCCCTGGGTCACTACTCCTCTTACCAGTGCAAATACGGAGCGACCTCGATCAACCAGCTCGTGCCGATCGTACGCAAGCAGGGCAACGCGTTCCTGGCGGCGCCCCGCGTGCACGGCGAGCGCTTTCACTATTTCGACACCGGCATCAAGCGCCTGATCATCGAGCTCGAACTGGAGCAGGTCGCGGTATTCCTGGTGCACCTGTCGCTGAAGTTCCGCCACCGCCAGTACCAGCTCCGTTACCTGCACGAGCTGGTCGAGAAGTCCACCAAGCCCGTGATCGTCGCGGGAGACTTCAACACCTTCTGGGGCGAGCACGAGATCTATCTTTTCATGCGCGCGTCCGGGCTGCGCAGCGCCAACGCCAACAGCAGCCCGTCCTTCCCGAGCCGCAGCCCGCGTAAGGAACTGGATTTCATCCTCTACAGCGACGGTATCCGGGTGACTCACTTCGAGGTCGCCGATGTACGCTTGTCGGACCACCGACCCCTGATCTGCGACTTCGAAGTAACCGGGCTGGCGGGCGCGAGCGACCGATTGAAAGTAGGATGACGCTTCCGCCCCGCGGCCTGCCCGGGAGACGCCGATGAGTCAAGCGAATCATTGGAGGATCGAGACGGACTCCGATCGCGTCGCGTTCCTCATCCTCGACCGCGCCGGCAGTTCCACCAACTCTCTGTCATCGGACGTGCTTCGCGAGCTGGGTGAGCACCTTGCGGAACTCGAGCGCGCCAGGCCGGCGGCCGTCGTGGTGTGCTCGGGCAAAGCCAATGGTTTTGTCGCCGGGGCCGACATCAAGGAGTTCACCGGGCTCACTACTCCCGAGCAGGCCTACGATCTGATCCATGCGGGCCAGCGTACGTTCGATCGGTTGGCTGCTCTGCCCTGCCCCACGGTCGCCGCTGTCAACGGTTTTGCACTCGGCGGAGGTCTCGAACTCGCCCTCGCCTGTCGCTACCGGGTTGCGAGCAACGACGGGCGCGTGAGTCTTGGCTTGCCCGAGGTGCAGCTCGGCATCCATCCAGGCTTTGGCGGCACCGTCCGCAGCGTGCAGATCATCGGTGTGCGTGAGGCCATGAGGCTGATGCTGACCGGTCGCCCGGTGAAGGCGGATGAGGGGTATCGACTCGGCCTCGTCGATCAGCTCGTGCCGGCCGCTGAGTTGCGCGCGCGAGCGAAGGCCCTGGCATTGGCCGCCCCCTCGCCGCGCAGTGCGGGCTGGCTCGATGTTCTGCTGAACCTCGGGCCGGTACGCCCGCTGCTCGCCCGGCAATTGCTCAAGCAAGTGAGAGGGCGTGCACGGCGCGAGCACTATCCGGCGCCCTACGCGATCGTCGAGCTATGGGAACGCTACGGCGCTCGCGGTACAAGGGCTTACGAAGCCGAGGCGCGCTCGATCGCGGCGCTGATGCTCACGCCGACGGCGCGCAACCTGGTGCGGGTCTTCATGCTGCAGGATCGCCTCAAGTCCCTGGGCGGCAAGCCGACCACCGAGTTCAAGCACGTACATGTCGTGGGCGCAGGCGTGATGGGCGGCGATATCGCTGCATGGTGTGTCGCGCGCGGCATGAGCGTGACGCTGCAGGATCGCGCGGAGGAGTACGTGCGCCCGGCGCTGGAACGGGCACGTGAATATCTTCGGCAAGAAACTGCCTGATGCGAGCGCGGCTCAGGCCGCGGCAACGCGCCTGCAAATGGATCTTGCCGGCGATGGTGTTGCCCGTGCCGACGTGGTGATCGAGGCCATCTTTGAGAATGCTGATGCCAAGCGCGAGCTGTATGCCAGGCTTGAACCGACACTCAAGGCCGGTGCGATTCTGGCCACCAATACCTCGAGCATCATGCTCGAGCAGTTGAACGCGAATCTGCGCGATCCCGGACGACTCGTGGGCCTGCATTTCTTCAACCCGGTTGCCAAGATGCCCTTGGTCGAGATCATCGCCTCCAAGCAGACGCGCCCCGAGGTTGCACAAGCGGGTGCAAGCTTCACACGCAAGCTGGACAAGCTTCCCCTGCCTTGTCGGAGCGCACCGGGATTCGTCGTGAACCGGATCCTGATGCCCTATCTCAACGAAGCGATGTTCCTCGCCGAAGAAGGCGTGGCCCTGCGACACATCGACGCCGCAGCTGTGGACTTTGGCATGCCGATGGGCCCGATCGAGCTCGCCGACACCGTGGGACTCGACGTGTGCCTGCATGTCGGCAAGATCCTTGCGCAAGCGTTCAATCGCAAGGCGCCTGTGCACCTCGAGCAGCTGGTTGCCGCGAAACATTTCGGGCGCAAGACTGGGCGCGGCTTTTACGAATGGCGCGACGGCAAGCCGATCAAACCAACGAGCGACGGACGTCCCGCGCCATCCGACATCACGGACCGCCTGATCCTGCCGATGCTGAATGAATCGGTTGCCTGCTTGCGCGAGCGCGTCGTTGAGGAGGCTGATCTGCTCGATGCCGGAGTGATTTTCGGCACTGGCTTCGCGCCATTTCGCGGAGGGCCGCTGGCCTACGCGCGCGCCCGTGGCCTCGACGCGATCGTAAGACGTCTGGCCGAACTCGAGCGCCAGCATGGAGAGCGCTTCCATCCTGATTCCGGTTGGCAGGCATTTGTCGTAAGTGTGTGATCGTTAACGCTTCAGGCCCCGGTTTTGGCGGGGTCCTGTGCTAACATCCCGCGGCACCGGCACACTTTGAGCACCCACGAAAGCGCAGGCAGCTGACCTTCGAATGGATGAAAAGCCTCTAGATCTGGCGCTCCTCAAGCAGTTCTCGCCCCTGGACGGTCTGAAGGCTGAGAACCTGCACGCGCTCGCCAAGAAAACCTCGCTGCGTGAACTGCCCGAGGGAAAGCTTCTTTTCAAGGAAGGCGACACTGACAAGCGCACGTACTTCCTGGTGCAGGGAACCATCGAGGTCTTCGACAACGACGGCGTTCTTTCTACATTGCGCGGCGGCACTCCCGCCGCACGCAATCCGATCACGCCTTCCCTGCCCCGCCGCTTCAATGCTCGCGCCGCGGAACCCGTGCGCTACATCTCGATCGACAGCGATCTGCTCGATGTGATGCTGACCTGGGATCAAACCGGTTCTTACGAGGTGAACGAGCTCGATGGCACACCGGCCGGCAGCAGCGATGACTGGATGACGACGCTTCTGCAGACCAAGGCTTTCCATCGGATCCCACCGGCGAACATCCAGGCGATCTTCATGCGCATGCAGCGGATCAATTGCCGCGCCGGCGATGTCGTCATCAAGCAGGGAGATGAAGGGGACTACTTCTACGCGATCGTGAGCGGCCGCTGCACCGTGACTCGCGAGACGCCTCTCAACAAGGAGGGCATCAAGCTTGCCGAGCTGGGGATGGGTGACACGTTCGGCGAGGAAGCACTCATCTCGGAAGCCAAGCGCAACGCCACCGTGACGATGCTCTCGGAAGGCACGCTGATGCGTCTCGGCAAACAGGATTTCACCACGCTGCTCAATGAGCCGATGCTGCAATGGGTCGACTATGAGCAGGCCAAGCAGATCGTCGCGAAAGGTGGCAAGTGGCTGGACGTGCGTTTGCCTAGTGAATTTCAGAACATGCACATCGAAGAGGCGATCAACATCCCACTGTACTTCATCCGCCTCAAACTCAACGCTATCGACAAAGCGGTGAGTTACGTCGTGTGCTGCGACACCGGCCGTCGCAGTTCTGCGGGTGCCTACATCCTGAGCGAGCGGGGTTTCGACGCGCACGTGCTCAAGGGCGGGCTGGGTGCAACGGATGTCGGAAAGCCCCGCCGGGGTTAGGAACTCACCGTTTTGCCGGCAGCGTCCAGCGCAGCCACAGGTATCCAGCGACGGCGGACAATAATGACCCGGTGATGATGCCGAGCCGATCATCTACCGTCGGGCCCGGCGCGAGCGCGTCGAAGGCCAATGAGCCGATGAAGAGGCTCATGGTGAATCCCACTCCGCAGAGAAGCGCAACACCGTACATGTGGGCCCACCGGACGTTCTGGGGCAGGCGCGCGACGCCGGCTGCAATTGCCAGCCCGATGAACGCGATGACGCCCAGTTGCTTGCCAACAAAGAGTCCAGCCGCGATACCGAGCGGTACCGGTTCGAGCACGGTTGCCAGGTTCACACCGCCAAGGTTCACTCCGGCGTTGGCGAAGGCAAAGAGCGGCAGAATTCCAAACGCCACCCATGGGTGCAGTGAGTGTTCGAGCCCGCGCAGGGGCGATTCACGGTGAGAGTTCTCGACCCGCAGCGGGATCGCGAAGGCGGTCGCGACGCCGGCGAGTGTCGCATGTACGCCCGATTCCAATACGCAGATCCAAAGCACGACACCGAACAGCAGGTAGGCCGCGATACGCGTCACGCCGGCCACGTTCAGCAGCACGAGCGCTGTCAACGCGAGGCCCGCGCAGGCCAACGCCAGCAGAGATAACCCGCTCGTATAGAAGAGCGCAATGAGCACGATGGCACCGAGGTCATCGAGCGTTGCGAGTGTCATCAACAGGACTTTCAATGGCAGAGGCACCCGCGAGCCAAGCAGCGCCAGGATGCCGAGCGCAAAAGCGATGTCGGTTGCGGATGGAATCGCCCAGCCGCGCATCGCGATGCTGTTGCCGAGATTGAACGAGCTGTAGATCAGCGCTGGAACGAGCATTCCGCCAATCGCGCCCGCGAGCGGCAGCACGATTTGCGAGCGATCGGAGAGTTCTCCTTCGAGGACCTCACGCTTGAGCTCGAGTCCGACGAGCAGGAAGAACACTGCCATCAGCCCGTCGTTGACCCATAACAGAAGCGGCTTGGCCAGCGCGAATGAGCCCACGCGCAGCGTTAACGGGATCTGCCAGAAGCTGACATAGATGCTCGCCAGTGGCGAATTGGCGGCGAGCACCGCCAGCGCACCCGCGGCCATCAGCAGGATGCCGCTGGCCGATTCGAGCTTGAGGAACTCGCGAATAGCGTCGAGCGGTGCGCTCATGGGGCGCGAAGATAGCAAATGGGAACGATGAGATGAGTGGCTGCGCCCGGCCGGCGCTGCCGGCTCACATCGTGTGCGTAGGCTTGTCCCCGCCGAGAGCGCCGGCGAGATAGTTCTCGATCTTCTTCTGTGTCTGGCCGCGGTCTTGATCGCTGAACTGCACACCGATGCCCGAAGTGCGCTTGCCCTGCGCGCCCTTGGGCGTCATCCAGATCACGCGCCCCGCCACGGGGAGCTTCTCGTCCTCGCCCATGAGATTGAGGAGCATGAAGACTTCGTCGCCAAGCCGGTAGTTGCTGTTGGTGGGAATGAACAGTCCACCATTGCGCACGAACGGCATGTAGGCGAGGTACAGCGCGCTCTTGTCCTTGATGGTGAGCGTCAGCAGTCCTGGCTTGTTGAGAGGTTGGCGCACGTCGTTCGATGCTTGGCAGTTAACTGGTCAATGCGACCTGGGTACGCAACAACAGTTCCTCGGCAGCCAACTGCACGTTGAGCGACGTGCTGAGTTCGAGCTTGAACGCGCGAACGCGATCGAGCAAGCCGTAGAGGGCGCGAATCTTGCGAATTCCGGGTAATGATTGCAAGTCTGCAGGTCGCAGGAGGGCTTCACGTAGCGACTTTGTGATCCAGGTCTCGATCCAACCCAGCCGGGCATCGATCGAGTCGCGCCACCAACGCTCTGCGGTCGCCGGTATATCGAGCGATCGGTTACGAAGCGCCTTGACTGCCGCTGTCATTTCCTCGTGCAGTTTTTGGAACCCGCTCGCCTGCAACTCCAACGCCCGCAATGGCGCACCGGCGGCGAATTCGAGCAATTCGTTCCAGTCCGCGACCGATGGATCTGCCTCCGCCAGCCATTCGAGCGCCACCTTGCGGGACGGCGCCGCCACGGTAATCCGCTGGCAGCGACTCACAATCGTCGCGGGCAAGCGCGATGGGCGTTCCGCGATCAGGATCAGTAGTCCATCGGGCGGCGGTTCTTCGAGCGTTTTCAGCAGTGCGTTGGCCGCATTGGCGCTCATGAGGTCTGCGGGCGCGATCACACCAACCTTGCGTCCGCCGCGATAGCTCTTGAGTGCGAACACCTCGCTCAACTCTCGAATCTGGTCGACCTGCAGTTGCTTCGCATCCTCGGCCCGCGTCACCCAATGCAGGTCAGGATGATTACCGGCGCTGAACAGCCGACAGGAGACGC
Organism: uncultured Gammaproteobacteria bacterium; assembly: GCA_963705495.1. Taxonomy (GTDB): domain Bacteria; phylum Pseudomonadota; class Gammaproteobacteria; order Steroidobacterales; family Steroidobacteraceae; genus DATBVX01. The sequence goes on from CAVPJQ010000022.1 coordinate 72,771, forward strand.
ACTCGCCACACGGCGCCTCACCAGGCTTAGCACAGAGGACTTGCTGGGCGATCCAGGCGGCGAGCGACTCGGCACCGACTCCCTGCGCTGCGTGGATCAGCAAGGCGTGCGCAAGCCGCTCCTGCTGCAGCGCTGCGTTGATGCGCTGTTTCGCCGTGGCCAGCCATGGGAGCGAAAGGGTTTGATTCTTATCCATTACTATCATTGACTTATATATATAACATGAAGCTATTCTGAGGTCATCAATCGAGTCACGTGCCGCTGGATCGCCACGGAGACGCTTTCGATCGGCTGGTTTCCATCCACGACCTTGATGCGCTGAGGCTCGGCGCGAGCGCGCGCCAGAAAGCATTCCCGTACCCGCGTGAAGAATTCCTCCTGCTCATGTTCGAAACGATCGCGCACCGCCTCGCCGCGACGCGCCTGCGCGCGCCGCAGGCCCAGCGCCACAGGCACATCGATGAGCAACGTCAGGTCGGGCTGCAGTTCACCCTGCACTTGCGATTGCAGGTTACGTATGTGCTCCTGCGCGATGCCGCGCCCTGCTCCCTGGTACGCGAAACTCGCGTCCGTGAACCGATCGCACAAGACCCACTGACCGCGCTCGAGTGCCGGACGGATGAGGTTGGCAAGATGCGTTGCGCGCGCTGCGAACATCAACAACAGTTCGCACTCCGCCGGAACCGCTTCGGTCGATGCGCCCAGTACCAGCTCGCGGATACGCTCCGCGAGTGGGGTGCCGCCCGGCTCGCGCGTTGCCGTGACGGCGATACCTCGCGACTCCAGCCATGCCTTGAGCAGGGGAATCTGCGTGGACTTGCCGCAGCCCTCGATCCCTTCCAGTGTGATGAACCTGCTTCGCATGTCTGTCTATGGTGCACGGGCTCGGCTGCGGGTGCGCGCCAGGTAGCGTTTCACTGCCGCATCGTGCTCCGCGAGTGTCGCCGAGAAATAGTGACTCCCGTCGGGCTCACCGGTCGCTACAAAGAATAGCGCACCTGTGTCGTCGGGCTGGGTCGCGGCCTGCAGCGATCCCGCACCGGGCAGCGCAATGGGCGTCGGTGGTAGTCCTGCCCTCGTATAAGTGTTGTATGGCGTATCGGTGTGCAGATCGCGGGTACGGATGTCGCCCGCATACGTCTCGCCGAGACCATAAATGACGGTGGGATCCGATTGCAGGCGCATCCCGAGACGCAAGCGGCGCACGAACACTCCAGCAATCCGCTGCCGCTCACCGGGAAGGGCCGACTCCTTTTCGACGATCGATGCCAGCACCAGCGCCTGGTAGGAGTCGGAGAACGGCAGACCCGATGAGCGCGCCTTCCAGGCTGCTTCGAGCCGCGTGCGCATCGCTTCATTGGCCAGGCGTAGCACCTCGACATCTGTCGTACCGCGGGCGAAGCGATAGGTGTCGGGAAAGAACTGCCCCTCCGGATGAGTACCGGAGGCGCCGATCCGCGTCAGGAGGTCGGTCGCAGGCGCGCCTTCCAGCGTGTGCTTGAGGTACGGATTACTCCCGAGAGCGCGCAGCATGTCGCGAACCGTCCAACCCTCCACGATCGTCAGCTCGCGCAACAGCACCTCGCCTCGGACCAGATAATCGAGCAGCTGGGCGGGCGTTGTACCCGGCCGAATCTCGTATTCCCCCGCGTGAATTCTGCGCGCATCCCCTCGCAGGCGGACGTAGGCCGACGCGACACGCGGGTGCTTGAGAACCCCCTTGCGGGCCAGCTCGCGTGCGACAGCGGAGAATGAGGCGCCCGATGGGACATTGAAGACGACTGGCTGTTCCAGTCGCAGCGGCGAATGCAGGTAGTGGTCAGCCCAGCGAAACGCCGCGAACGCGGCTGACAACAGAACCAGGAGGACGAGGAGCGCGGCGCTGAGGGCCCGATTCACGGCTCACTGCAAGGTGCGCTCGCTCGTATCACGTGAACTTGCGAAACACGAGCGTGCCATTGGTACCGCCAAAACCGAAGGAGTTCGAGAGCGCCACATCGATGCGCATACGCCGCGCGCTGTTCGGGACGTAATCGAGATCGCAGTCCGGATCGGGGTTTTCGTAGTTGATCGTCGGCGGCGCAACCTGATCGCGGATCGCGAGCACCGAGAAGATCGCCTCGACCGCTCCCGCAGCGCCGAGCAGATGCCCGGTCATAGATTTGGTCGAGCTCACCGCCAATTTGTACGCGTGATCGCCGAAGGCGCGCTTGAGGGCCAACGTCTCTGCCTTGTCGCCGAGCGGCGTCGAGGTGGCATGCGCGTTGACGTAGTCGATCTGCTCCGGCTTCAACCCGGCATCGCGCACCGCATTGATCATCGACTGGCGCGCGCCTTCGCCGGATTCCTGTGGAGCAGTCATATGGTATGCATCGCCACTCATGCCAAAGCCCGCGAGTTCTGCGTAGATGCGCGCGCCGCGCTTCTGCGCATGCTCGAGTTCTTCGACGACCAGGACTCCTGCGCCATCACCGAGCACGAAGCCGTCGCGATCCCGGTCCCACGGACGGCTGGCGCGCTGCGGCTCCTCGTTGCGCTCCGACAGCGCCTTCACGGAACAAAACCCGCCGAGCCCCAACGGCGTGGTCGCCATCTCGGCGCCACCGGCGATCATCACGTCGGCGTCGCCGTATTGAATCGTCCGTGCAGCCAGGCCGATCGCGTGCGTCGAAGTCGTGCAAGCGGTGACGACCGCGAGGTTCGGGCCCTGCAATCCATAGCGGATCGAGATGTGGCCAGAGACCATGTTGATGATGCTGCCGGGAATGAAGAACGGCGATATCCTGCGCGGGCTGCGCGTCTCCAGGTATTTCGCGTCAGTTGCCTCGATAGTGTCGAGGCCGCCGATTCCAGCCCCCATGATGACGCCAACCCGCGCGGCGTTGGCCTCGGTGATCGTCAGGCCGGAGTCGTTCATCGCCTGGACTGCGGACCCGAACCCGTATTGCATGAAGGGGTCCATCTTCCGTGCTTCTTTCGGCGTCAGGTATTCCTCGACATTGAACCCTTGCACGGCGCCGCCGAAGCGCGTGGCAAAGGCGCTGACATCGAAGCGTGTAATGGGGCCGATGCCGCTGTGGCCGGCGAGGACGCTTTCCCAAGCACCCGCAACCGTGCTGCCGAGTGGCGAAGCGATGCCGAGTCCAGTCACTACAACCCGACGTCGTGTCACAGGCGCACCTTATGGAAGAAGTCCATTTGGGAGGCGATTCGCTTGATCGGCCGCTCCTTGGCCGAGGTGGAGGCCGTGGAAATCAGGCCTTGCTGCGATGCTCGTTGATGTAATCAATCGCCTGCTGAACGGTGGTGATCTTTTCGGCATCCTCATCAGGAATCTCGGTCTCGAACTCTTCCTCGAGAGCCATCACCAGCTCAACCGTGTCCAGCGAGTCCGCCCCGAGGTCGTCGACAAAAGAGGCGTCGTTGGTCACTTCTTCTTCTTTCACGCCCAGCTGTTCGGCGACGATCGCTTTAACCTGCTGTTCGACGGTGCTCATCGCAGTGGTGTCCTCTTTTGATCGTGGCGGCCCCTTCGACCGCATGGGCGCGGTATTCTAGGGGAAGCCCCACTACCCTGCCACCCAAATCGAAGCCCTAGTAGTTGTTTTTCTTGACCTATCGGTGAGTTCTGTGCTTTGCCGAGGGTAAAGAATGCGTCAAATCCAAGCGCTAAACGCAGGCCTTGGCCAGGCCCTCATGCCATATACATTCCGCCATTTACGTGCAGTGTCTCACCTGTGATGTACGCAGCTGCGGGCGAAGCCAGAAACAGGACCGCTGCGGCCACATCGTCGACGGAGCCAAGACGCCCGAGGGCGATCGGCGCGAGCAATGCAGTGCGCTGCTCCTCACTCAGCGCGCGTGTCATGTCGGTATCGATGAATCCCGGAGCGACGACATTCACGGTGATGCCACGCGATCCGACCTCGCGTGCCAATGATTTGCTGAAACCGATAATGCCGGCCTTGGCAGCTGCGTAGTTCGCCTGGCCGGCGTTGCCGATCAATCCGACGACCGACGCAATGCTGATGATGCGGCCACGTCGCTGCTTCATCATGCCGCGCAGACAGGCCTTCGACAGTCTGAATACCGACGACAGGTTCGTATCCATGATCACCTGCCAGTCGTCGGGTTTCATCCTGAGCAACAGGCCATCGCGCGTGATCCCCGCGTTGTTTACCAGGATCGTGGCCGCGCCTTCGTGGGCTTCGATGTCGGCGATCGCTGCGTCGATGCCGGCCATATCAGTGACGTTGAGAACGACGCCCCTGCCCTTGCACCCGGCCTCGCTCAACGCCGCGCCAATTGCCTCTGCACCCTGGGGCGTCGTCGCCGTACCGATCACGGTCGCGCCCTGCTTGCCCAGTGCGAGCGCGATCGCGCGCCCGATGCCACGAGAAGCGCCAGTCACGATTGCGGTTTGTCCTTCAAGCATTCGAACTCTCCCGACAGCTCGCGACGGCCGCATCGATGGCGGCACTGTCTTCGAGCGCGAACATGCCAATCTCCCTGCGACGCTCGATACGACGGTTGAGCCCCGTCAGCACTTTCCCGGGACCGCATTCGGCGATGTGCGTGACGCCGCCGGCGATCATTTCCCGCACAGTGTCTGCCCAGCGCACTGGACTGAACAACTGGCGCACCAATGCCGCGCGAATCTCGTCCGGCTCCCCGTGCTTGCGCACATCAACTGTATAGATCTCGGGGACCAAGGGCCGGCGCACCTCGACGTGTTCGAGCCGCTCGCGCAGTTTCTCGGCCGCTGGCCGCATCAATGAACTATGCGATGGCACGCTCACCGGCAAGTCGAGCGCCCGCTTGGCGCCTCTTTCCTTGCAGAGCTCGATCGCACGGCGCACGGCGGTTGCGTGACCGGCGATGACGACCTGCCCGGGCGAGTTGAAATTCACCGCTTCGACCACTTCACCTTGCGCGGCTGCAGTGCACGCGGCGACCACATCAGCGTCGTCCAGCCCGAGAACGGCTGCCATGGCGCCAAGCCCCGCTGGTACAGCCTCCTGCATGGCACGACCACGAAAACTCACGAGCGCGACTGCCGCGCGAAAATCCAGCGACTCTGCGCATACCAGAGCCGTGAACTCACCGAGGCTATGTCCAGACATGACGAATGGCTGGGATCCGCCACGCTGCTTCCAGACGCGCCACACGGCGACCCCCGCGGCCAACATGGCGGGTTGCGTGCGCTCGGTTGCATTGAGATCAGCTTCCGGCCCGGATTGGCACAGTTTCCACAAGTCATAGCCGAGTGCCTCGGACGCTTGTGCAAAGGTCTCGGCCACGATTGGTTCTGCCGCAGCGAGTGAGCTCAACATGCCCACTGACTGCGAGCCTTGACCGGGAAAGACGAATGCGAGTGCCATGGTTCGCCTGGTCGATTTCAGGGCGGCGAATTATAGCGGCTTGCGCAGCCAGGTCAGCGGCGCCGTGACCAGGAGCGCACCGATCGCACCATACAGATGCGCATCGACCACCACCGGGCCGCCCGCGGATCTCAGGCTGTAGGGCATGACGCCGATCACTTGCTCGTACGCCAGCTTCCCGACCAGAAAGACGGCGAGAATCCAGCCATCGGGCTCGCGCCGGCGCAAGTGCGCAAGTGTTCCCGCAGCCATCACACCATGCAGGGTTCCGGAGAGCCCGACATACCAGAGCAATTCTGGATTCAGCAGCAGGAAACCCACGTCGATGGCAGCGATGGAGCCCGCCACAATGACCAGCCACTGACGCGCCGTGTAATCGGCGACGAACAGCGCCCACATGAGCGCAAAGCCCATCACGTTCAACCCAAGGTGCGCCCATCCAAGGTGAACGAAATGGCCGCTGACAAGCCGCCACCATTCGCCCGCGAAAATCGCATCGCGCTGGTAACGCAAGAGCACGCGCCCAGCGTCACCGGTGCTCTCGAGTGTCGCCAAGAGTAGACAGATCAGTACAAATACCCACAGCCGGCGCCCCTTCAGGTGCAGGAACGTCAGCCATGCCGTGATCTGCTCGGTAATCGGTCTAACCCCTTTGTGCTATCGTGACGTTAGACCGTTCATAGCTCAACTTGGGCAATCGAGATTCCTGCATGTACGTCAGCGTTTCAGGCGTCGCGGTACGTCGCGCCGCAGGCTTCACCCTGATCGAGATCCTGGTGGTGGTGGTCATCATCGGCATCCTCGCGGCCATCGTCGCGCCGCGGATCATGAGCCGTATCGACGATGCGCAGATCGCCAAGGCGCGACAGGACATCCGCGTTTATGAAACCGCCCTGAACCTGTTCCGAATGGACAACTACAAGTACCCCACTACCGACCAGGGCCTGACGGCACTCGTGCAGCAACCCGCCGACCCCGGAATCCGCAACTGGAAACAGGGTGGCTATGTCGACAGCCTGAAGAAGGATCCCTGGGGTTACGACTACCAATATGTGTATCCGGGTACGCATGGAACCGAGTACGACCTCTTCACGCTTGGTGCTGACAACCAGGCTGGCGGCGAAGGGATCAACGCGGACATTGGCAACTGGAGCCTGAACTAGCCAGCGATGAAAGGGCGACCGCTTCGCGAAGCCTCCATCGGCTGGGTACTTTCGAGAACGCAGTGAATACGTCCCTGTAGGCTCCGTGAAAAACGTCCATGTTTTTCACGGTCTCGAAAGTACCCACCCGACGGACGCTTCCCGCGCAGAGCTTTTCCGGCTTTACGCTCATTGAAGTGCTGGTGGTCGTCTTCATCATCGGCATCCTTGCTTCCGTATCTCTCATCTCGGTGCACGCGCTCGGTCGCGACACGGAGATTCGCGACGAGACGCGGCGTCTCGCCGGAATCATCGGCGCAGTGCAAGAGCAGGCGCAGATGGAGGGGCGCGATTTCGGCTTGAGGCTCGTGGAGCAACAGTACGAGTTTCTGACCTATGACCCGCGTCGCGACCGGTGGCAGGCGGTCGAAGGTGATGATCTGTTGCGGCTGCGGCGCCTTCCCCCGGGTCTGACTTTTCGTTTGCGGCTCGAGGGGCGCGAGGCATCGCTGCGCCCGCCGGCCGATCCCAAGAAACCCTGGCCACCGCAGATCGACATTCTCGGCAGCGGCGATCTCACGGCGTTCGAGCTCAAGCTGCAGCGAGAAGACAGCGATCACGAGGCCACGATCACGGGCAACGCGAACGGCGACCTCGAGGTCAAGAACGTGGACGACTCGAAGTGATGCAGCAACGGGCCTTCACACTGATCGAAGTGCTGGTCGCGCTCGCGATCGTCGCTTTCGGCTTGACGGCCCTCTTCAGTGTCACCACCCAAACCGCGCGTGCCTCAACCTACCTGCGCGAGAAGACTTTCGCGCAGTGGATCGCGCTCAATCGGATCACCGAAGCACGGCTCACCGGCCAACCGCCATCGGACGACAAGACGGAAGGTGAAACGAAGTTTGCCGGCCAGAACTGGCGCTGGGAGCTGAAGACGCTCAAGACGCCGGTGGCCGGCATCGTGCGCCTCGAGGCTCGTGCGCGTCTCGATGAGGGAGCTGAGAACAGCTGGCCCGGTTTCGCGGTTGGTTTCATGGGCGATTCGCTTGCGCAACCGGGAACCCCGGCGCCGAACTGGCTGGGTGAGCCCGGTGCGATGCCGGGAAATCCGCCCGGAAGACAACCCGCGCCAGCCCCGTCGCCCGGTGCGACCCCGCCCGGAACGCCGCCGCCCGGTGAGACGCCTCCAGGCGCGCCGGGGCAGGACCTCACGCGATGAACCTGCGCCGGCAGATTGCCCGCGGCTTTACGCTGATCGAGTTGCTGGTCGCGATCTCGATCTTCGTGGTGCTCGGCGTGCTCGCGTACGGCGGCTATAACAACTCCGTCAAGCAGACCGAGATCGCGCGAGCGTCCATGAAACGCCTGGAGCAGGTGCAGACCACGGTGCGCTTGATCACGCAGGATTTTGAGCAGATTGCGCCACGCCCGGTACGCGATGTTGTGGGCGACACGCGCCTGCCCGCATTGATGAGCATGAGCAAGGGACAACAGCTGCTCTCGCTGACACGTGCCGGTTGGACCAATCCGGGCGGCCTGCCGCGCGCCACTCTGCAGCGCGTCAGCTATGTGCTCGAGGACGACAAGCTCCGGCGCGAGCACTTCACAGTGCTCGATGCGACGCTCTCGAATGAACCCGTGAAGCGCGAGCTGATCGATCACGTCAAGTCGGTGCGCGTGCGCTTCATGGACAACCAAAAGCAGTGGCAGGAGCAATGGCCGCCCCTGAATGCAGCGCCCGCTACGGTCACCCGCCTGCGCCCGCTGGCGATCGAAATCACGCTCGAGCTCGAGGACTTCGGTGAGATCACGCGCCTGATCGAGGTCGACGGATGAGACCAACGCCTGCTTCGCGTCTACGAGGACAGCGCGGCGTGGCGCTCGTGACCGCGATCCTGATCGTCGCGCTCGCCACGATTCTCGCCACCCAGATCGGCTTCGACAGCGCGCTGGAGCAACGGCGCACCGGTGCCATTCTTTCTCTCGACCAGGCATACCTCATCGGGCTCGGCGCGGAAGCCTGGGCCGCTTCCTACCTCAAGAAGGATCTCGACGACGGCTCCAAGCAGGACTACCCCGCGGAGCGCTGGGCAACACCGATTCCGCCGATTCCGGTCGAGGGTGGCCAGGTCGAAGGCTTCGTTGAAGACCTGCAGGGGCGCTTCAATCTCAACAATCTGGTCACGCCCGAGGGCGCACAGAATCCCGAGGCAATGCGCCAGTTCCGCAACCTCCTCAGCATGCTCGATCTGGAAGCGAAGTGGGCGGATGTGCTCGCCGACTGGCTCGACCCCGATACGCAGCCGACTCCGGATGGTGCGGAAGACAACGTCTACACCTCGCAGACTCCACCCTATCGCGCGGCGAACGGCCCGATCACGAGTGTCAGCGAGCTCATGGCGTTGCCCGATTTCGGCGTCGAGCGCTACCAGAAGCTCAGGCCCTACGTCACCGCCCTGCCGATCGGAACCAAGATCAATCTCTGCACTGCGCCAGGCATCGTGATCGATTCGCTCAGCAACGGCACGCGTGAGTTCGGTCTCGATGAGGAGAGCCTCGCCAAGGGGCGCACCGATCATTGTTTTCCGACGCCCGACGATCTGCGCAATTCATTTCATGGGCAGGATTTCGAGACCATCGCAAACTACATCGATGACAAAACGTCGTACTTTCGCGTCACTGCGCTGGTCACTATTGGCACCTCGCAGATGACTCTGTACAGTCTCTTGCATCGCGATGAAACGACGCACTTAGTGCGCCCGGTGATGCGCACTTTCAGCACTGACTGAGCAACGTAACTTTTTCACATGGCAGACACATTCGTCATTCGCCTTTCCGACCGACCCGATGCGCCGGCGAGCTGGATGCTCGTGGATGCGGCTGGCGGCCGGCTGAGCGCTGCCCAATCCGGGCCATTGTCGTCGGCGACTGCTCTTGCACTCGGGCGACGCGTGGTCCTGCTCGTTCCCGGCATCGACATTCTGCTCGCGCAGCCCGAGCTGCCGGTGCGCGGCGCGCGTCAGTTGCAGGTCGTTCCCTTTGCGCTCGAGGAGCACATTGCCGACGACATCGAAGGCATGCACTTCGCGCTCGGGAGGGCGGATGCGTCGCATGCCGGAACCCCCGTCGCCGGCGTGCGTCGCCATCGAATCGAGGAATGGCTCGCGGCGCTGCGCGGCGCGCAGATTGTTGCCGATGCCGTCTATGCAGACAGCGCAGTGGTGCCTGCCAACCCGGGGCAGACCGTACTGTTGATCGATGCTGATCGCCTGTACGTGCGCCGTTCCGGCGAGCCACCGCTGGTGCTCGATGTACAGCCCCTGAGTGAGGCACTCGAGTTCGCTACGCTGGGGGCGGACAGTCACGCGCTCCTCTATGTCACGCAGCAGGATTGGCACACTCACCAGGCGTCGATCGATGCACTGCGCGAGCGACTTGCCGGGCTCAAAGTACAGCTCCTGCCCGATGGGCCACTGCCGCTGCTCGCCCACCAGGCCGTGGCGAATCCGCCCTTCAACCTGCTGCAAGGCGAGTTCGCACCTCATTCCAGGGTCTCCGATCAATGGCGCGTATGGCGCCTGGCTGCGATCCTTGGCGGATGCTTCATCGCTCTGAATCTGCTCGGCATGGGCGTCGAGATCTGGCGCCTCAAGAGCACGGAGAAAGCGCTGGATGCCTCGATCGAGCAGGTGTTTCGCGAGGCGATGCCCGGCGAGCAGAACGCCGTCGACGCCCGCCGTCGCATGGAAGCACGTCTGAAGCAGATGCAAGGCTCCAGCAGCGGCCAGGTCGCAAACCTCCTCAACATCATCGGCGTCATCGCCGGCGCGATTGCGCAGGTACCGCAGACCTCGGTCGAAGCTTTCAGCTTCCGCGGCACGGTGCTGGACATGAGGGTCGCGGCGCGCGATGTCGACAGTCTCGACAAGCTGCGGCGTCTCGTCACCGACCGCGGTCTGCAGGCGGAGCTGCAATCCTCGAACGCGCGCGACTCGGGCGTCGAAGGACGCATCCAGGTCAAAGGTCCTGGTGCCTCGTGAACGCATTGACGGTAAGGATCAGCACCTGGCTCGCGACTCTTTCTGAGCGCGAACACCGCCTGGTGACGTGGGGCGGCACCGCTGCCGTCGTCGTGCTGGTCTTCGCCCTCCTCGTTCTACCCCTCTATTCCGCCGCCAGTGGTGCCGAGAAGCGCGTCGAGCGCAAACGCAGTGACCTGGCCTGGATGCAGAGCGTCGCCGGCGAGTTGCGCGCGGCGGGACCTGCGGATGCTTCCGCACAGTCACTGGTCGTCATCGTGGATCAGACGGCACGCGCCGCCGGGCTCGCTGCCTCGCTTCGCGACACGCAGCCGAGCGGCACGGGCGGCATCCGGATACGGCTCGAGTCCGCGCCGTTCGACGTGGTCGTGGGTTGGGTGGCTGATCTCGCCCAGCGTCACGGCCTGATCGTCGAGTCGGCGACGGTGGATCGTACCTCGCGCCTCGGTGTGGTCAACGCCAGCCTCATCATGCGCAAAGGCGCGTGAACGTGCGCCGCGGTCGCGGGCATGCCAGATAGTCAGCCCAAATCCAGTTCCCTGCGCCTGGTCGCGGCCGGCGTTGCCGCTTTTCTCATCACGCTGCTCGCAACAGTTCCCGCGAGTGTCATTACGGTTGCGCTTCCGCCGCACATCAAGCTCGGATTGACGAGCGGCACCCTCTGGAGCGGGAGCACGGACTCTCTCACCGTGAACGGCCGCCCCTACGGTGGATTGCGCTGGAAACTGCGCCCCTTGCAGTCGTTCCTCGGCCGTCTCGTGTTCGATGGCGAGTTGCTGCGCAATGACGGTCAGGCACGCGGCAGGATCGGATTTGGACTGGGTAATCGCGTCAAGGCGCGCAATCTCGAGATCAACTTGCCGCTCGCGGCGCTTGCCGCAGGTATCGGCCCTCCCGGTTGGAGCGGCGTGGTCCGCGCAAAGATGCAAAGCGTCGATCTCGCGCCTGGAGCTGCGCCCAGCATCGTTGGCACCCTCGAACTGCGCGGTCTGCAGGCGCCGCCGCCTGGCGGAGCCGCGATCGGCAGCTACGCCATCACGTTCGATGCCGCCTCGGCGCGCGACGGCAAGCTCGTCGGTCAGCTCAAGGACCTGGAAGGCCCGATGCAGGTCACGGGCACCGCGACGCTTGCCGCGGATCGCAGCTATGTGGTGGAAGGATTGGTCGCTCCCCGCGCCGGGGCGCCGCCGGCGGTGACCGATACGCTGCGGTTCCTTGGGGCGCCCGACGCACAAGGACGCCGCCCCTTCTCCGTCGCCGGCACCTATTGAGCGGCCTCAACGCGCAGTCCATTCGCGCCAGCCCCCTAGCAGCGGAAAATACAGGCCGACACGGATTTCGCCCCCCTCGGGCTGCAGCAGCCGGACGTAGCGCGCAAGTTGTGGACGGTACCGTTCCACTTCGCGATCGAGAAAGGCTTCGCGGTCCGCGCCTTCGTGGCTGCTGGTCTTGAAATCGACGATCCAGCGCTCCCCGCTCTGCTCTACGAAGGTACGATCGATCACGATCCTTACCAGCTCACCTTCAATGTCGCCCGTCAGGGCAAGCTCGTTGCGAGCTTCACGATGCGTGGACGCGAAGATCCAGGAGCCACGTGCATCGGTACGGGTAGTGATTAGCGCTTCAACCGCGCGTTCAACAGCACCCTCGAGCCTGTCCTCAGGCACGCCGCTCGCCTCGAGGCGACGCCGATAATTGCTTGCGCGTGCACGAATCGCCTCGGCCTCCGGCAAGCTGTTGCGGCGTGACCAGGATTCGAGCTCCTGGTGCACCAGTGTGCCGACGCGACGGCTCGTCTCGCTCGCCCAGTCGAACTCGGGCCGCGCGACAGTGCCCGCCTCGATCGGCGCCGTAATGCGTGCAACGATCCCCTCGGGCGGCGGCGGCAAACACCAATCCGCGGTGAGTCTTCGAATCACCACCGGAGCCCGCCTATCGCCATCGAAGTAGCCCGGGCGCGTGATTGCCCCGTCCTCGAACGCGCGCGCAAAGTGATCGCCCAGCGCGGGCCATAGAAGTGCGAGGAAAGAATTCGCATCGGGATCTGCGGGTTGGTCGTCGCGATCCTTTCGCAACTTCACATGCCCGAAGAGATGGAGTTCATCCGCTGCGCGTGTCACGGCGACGTAAAGCAGGCGCGCGCGCTCGAACGATTCACGCTCCCTTTCGCGGCGCTTGAGGTACTCGAACAGAGGGTCTTCTTCAGAGCCTTTCTCGCCAATGGGCGCGAGGAGCAACCCGGGCTCCCCGGTGGCACGCGGAATCTCCAGCCAGCGCAGCAGTGGCTCGTCCGGTGCACTCTTACCGTCTCCAAGGCGCGGAATGATCACGATATCGAATTCCAGTCCCTTGGCCTGGTGGATCGTCATGACCTGGATCTCAGGGCCCGCAGTCGGATCGGGTCGCGCGTACAGGTCGGCAAAACCGACCTCGAATGCCGGTCCCGACTCGAGGGCGTTGCGCACCGCCAATTCCTCCAATCGCTCGAGAAACGCATGAGCGTCTTCGACGGCGCGCGGTTCACGCAGCGTCGCCGGCCCACCGAGGCTCAGCCAGGTCCGCTCGACACAGGCGCGCAACGGCTCGCGTCGCACCCTGTCGAGCGCGTGCGCAATCACTGCAGTCAGCGCGAGTGCCCGGCGCATCCCTTCAGCAGACAACGACTCTACGCGCGCGGACTGATTGAGTAATTCCCAACAAGTCGACTGCTCGTCATCGCGTGTCAGGGCCGTGAGATCCGCGAGTGTCAGCCCGCAGAGCGGCGAGCGAAGCACTGCCAGCCAGGCAGCGCGATCACCCAGGTGCAGGAGCGCGCGGCTGAGCGCCGTCAGGTCACGCACCACCGGTTGGCTCTCGAGTGTCTCGAGCTCGATTGCCTGGAACGGGAGCTTGCGCTCCCGCAACGCTGCGGCGATCTCGATGGCATGACGCCGGTAACGCACCAGGATGCCGATGGTTCGTTCCATGCCCAGCGCGTAGCGAGTGGCGACGAGGTCGGCGATTCGCTGCGCTTCGTCACGCCAATCGGCCGCGAAAGCGCAATGCACCTCGACTGCCGCGGCACCCGGTGCATCGCGGCCGGCCGCACTCGCCACGTGGCGCACCGCCCCGCGGGTCAGGTCGTCCGCATCCGGTAACACCTGTGCGAACACCTCGTTGAACCACTCGACGAGATTGCGGTGTGAGCGGAAGTTGCGCGTCAGCTGCAGCACGCCGGGGCGGATGCTCTGCAAACCGTGATCACGAGTGCGCAGGAACAGACCGACCTCCGCTTGCCGGAAGCGGTAAACCGACTGCATCGGATCGCCGACGCAGAACAGTGTCCGCCCATCGCCCTGCACCCAGCCGGCGGTGAGCGCTTCGAGCAGCTCGATCTGTTTGAACGAGGTGTCCTGAAATTCATCGACTAGCAGATGCTGAATACGGTAGTCGAGCGCCAGCGCCAGGTCGCCCGGCTCTTCCGGTCTGCCGAGCGCATTCACCGCGGCCTGTATGAGCGCTGGGAAATCCACTTCTCCGCTCTCACGAAATACCACCTCGAGCTGCGCCGCGGCCGTGCGCAGCACCTCAAGTAGTGCCTGGGCGACTTCCCATTGCGATTCGCTGAACTGTGGCGGAGGCAGCCGCCGGACTTCCTTGAGCTGCTCGCGCAGCAACGGCACGGCCTGCAGTTGCACAATCAATTGCCGGCCGAGCTCGCTTGCTGCTGCGGTCGCATATCCACCCTTCGCATCGAGCCGCTTGCGCCAGTCGTTCTGCTTCGTGAGCAGTAGCCCTGCGAGTTCCTGCCAGACCGGCAGATCGCGAAATGTCGTGCCGAGGCGCGCTGTTCCATCTCCCCTCCTGTCCTTGGGGTCCATCGATACCGGAGAGGCCATCAGCTTCACCGTCGCGGCCCACGCCGCCTCGGGCCAGAGTGCGGCCAGGCTCTGCAAGTGTCCCTGGATCTCGCGTTGCAGCGTCTGCTCCAGCTGCGCGCGTAGCGCTGCACCACGCTGGGCAACCACAAAAGGCAGCCACTGCTCGCGCCGCTCGAGCATCCTGATCAGCAGTTCCTCGGTCTGCAGCAACTGGTTGTCGCGATGCGCGAGGAGCGTGAGCAGCAAGGCAGCGATCGGCTCGCGTTCCTCGATCAGGGCGAGCGTACGGCGCGCGGCGCTGGCGTACAGCGGTTGCGGCTCGTCATTCACGATCAGCTCCGCACCGGCCCTGGCGAGCAGCGGCAGCCGCGCCGCCAGCGAATGGCAGAACGCATCGATGGTCTGGATGCGCAGGCGACTGGGATGCAGCGCGAGGTTCCAGCCCAGGGCATCGGAACGCGTGCGGGCAAGGCGTGCGAGCTCCTGGGTCTGCCGTGCGAATTCGCCCGCCTCGGGAGCGGCGTCATCCGCCTCGCGCAGCGCCTGCAGCACGCGGCTACGCATTTCGGCGGCCGCTTTGAGGGTGAAGGTGAGCGCAACGATCTGCTCGGGCACATCAACCGTACTCAGCAGCCGCAGAAACCGCTGCACCAGAAGACCGGTCTTTCCGGAACCCGCGGGTGCCTGGACGATGAACGAACGTGCCGGGTCGAGCGCAGCGAGCCGCGCTGGCACGTCTGGCGAGTGCTCACTCATTGTTCGCTTCCGCATCCTGCTGCGCGCGCACTTCATCGATCCTGCACAGCGCGTGCAGGTGGCAGCGTGCGCAGGTGAGCCGACTCAGCGGGTCGACACGCGCATCGCCCCCGGCAAACGCGATCGACAGGCGCTCCAGGATGGCGCGCCAGCTCGCAAGCTGTGCCCGCCAGTCAGCCACCGCTTCGAGACCCGGCAACGCCGGGGGGAGCGACGTAAGCCCATCGAAGCTGCACCCTTCAGCGTTCAGGAGCGCAAAGCTCACCGCGCCAGGCGGGCGCTCGAGCGCAGTCGCATACAGCAGCATCTGCGGCTCTTCGGGCCGCTCTCCGTGCCAGCGATTGGCATTCGCCTCGCCGCTTTTGTAATCAAGAAGGAGCGTGCGGCCATCGTCCAGCTGGTCGATGCGGTCGATTCGCAAAGTGAACGTCAACCCGGCTTCGCTCCAAAGCAGTCGCTGCTCCACGCCGAGTACTCGAAAGGGGGGTCGGGTGCTCTCGACCTCGAGCCAGTTGCGCAGCAACGCTTCGAGACGCCGGCACTCGAGGTCGACGAGCGGTATGGGCCAGCGCCCGGACCGGCCGAAGATCTCGGAACGGGCTGAGGCAACGACAGCGAGGATGAGTCCCTGGCGATCCTCCGCCGACACACCCAACAGCGCATCGCGATCCTTCAATTCGGACCAAAGGCTGTCGAGCGCGCGATGCAGAAAACTGCCGCGCGTGCGCGGATCGATGCCCGGGAGCGGTCGCTCCAGAGGCTCCGCTCGCAGCCGATGTTGCGCGAAGGCGCGAAACGGACATTGGGATTGGCGTTGCAGCGCGCTGGCTCCGCCGCGCAGTTGTGCGGGCGTCGGAATTGCCGGCGCCTGTTCGTCGTGCAGTACTTCCAGCGAGCCGGATTGGAATATCTCCTGCTCATAGCTGCGCGCGCCGGGGCTCACGAGCTCCGCAGCGTCAATTGCAGGGAGCGATGCGAGCAAGGGGCTGGGTTCCGCATCCGCATCCGCGAGGTGTCGGGGCCAGCTCACGACCACGCGTGGCGCCCCGCCGAGAATGCTCCGGGTGATGCCTCGGGCGAGTTCGAGCGTTCCCGCTGCACTCGCCTCGGGGATGCCGGCAGCAAGTTGCAGATGTTGCGGGATGAACGGATCGGGTCGCGACGGCCCGGGCCACATCGCAGCGTGCAGGCCGGTCACCCAGATGCCGTCATAACGCACACAAGGGTCCGCCAGCCGGCCGCTGATCGTTACGCTGCGTCCGCGCGAGGGCTCCTGGAAGCGCCCGCGCGAGGCGAGAGTCGCCAGGTTCCTGAGCGCCGCATCGAGGGTTACGGCGCCGGCAATGGTATCGAGCGTTGCCAGCTCTGCCAGCGCATCGTTGAAAGCCTGCAGCATGAGGAGCTCGGTTGCATCGAGCGTCTGTGTGCCCGGCCAGCCCAGCTCACGCAGCGCGCGTGTCAACGCACCGCTCCAATGCGAGAGCGTCGCCCGCGGCTGTCGGAGCGCATCGGCAAAACGGCCAAGCGCCTGGGCCAGGTCCGGATCGGCGCTGCCGGTGCCGAGTGACCCATTCAGTGCCTGGATGAGATGCGGCAATGTGACTTCAGGTGGCGCAACTCTGCGCCATCTCGCATCGATGCGTGCGCGACGTGCAATCGCATCGAGGCCGCCACCGAGAAACGGCGAGCGCAGCCAATCGCTCGCAATCTCGAAGGTCAGCGCGCCTCTCGCGAACTCGAATGCGGTGAGCGCTGTGGCGATGAGCGGACAACCGCTCAACGACGTGCCGCCCTCCAGTCCGAACAACGCTGCGTGCGATGGCGTCTCGATCAGGCATGAGGCCGGAGATAGCGCCTGGGAGAAGACCCGCGCGACCTCCGCACGCCGCTGCTCGAGATCCGCAACGATGATGAGAAGCTCGGATTCGGGCCGTGCCTGCAGCTGCGCCCATGCCCACCGTGCTGCGCACTCGAGCTCCGACTGCGCATCAGGCAAGGCAACTCGCGCTCCGCCGGTGCCTTCCGTTGCGACGAGCCAGGTCACTTGCGTGCCCTGCCCTGCGAGTCGCTCGCCCAGGTAGCGGTACGTTGGAGTCGGCGCATCAAAGCCGGCAAAGACGATCTCCTGCGGGCGCTCTGCTGCGTCGAGTTGATCGAGTCGCCAGGTCGCGCGCGCCGTGTCGAGCCAACCGTGTCGATCGAGCTCCCGGACGTAGTCCCTGGACCAGCGAGCGAAAGTCGCAGACTCATCCGTGGCGCTCTCGCGCTCATCAGGCAGGTGAATGTTCCAATCGTGCACGCGCTGCCAGGCGCGACGGGCAGCGCGCACCGCCCCGAAGGGCTGCAGGAGATTCATCGTGCTGGCGTCTGCAAGCACCACGCGCTCCCACAATGCGAAGTCCTGCGTGGCGGAGAGAATCTGCGGGAGCGCGCCCGCCTCATCGATTGCGATTGCCTGCGACCAGCACCGCATCACCCAGGCCTGCACCGACAGAACGTCCGGAGTCGGCCAGCTGCGGCGCCCCTGATTGCGTTGCGTAATGCCCCAGGCCGTGTGGATGGCTCGCGCCTGCTCGGCGCTCGCCGTGAGAACGGTCGCTCCACGCTCCAGGGCGTGCTTCAGGGTTGCCGATAGCCGTTCTGACAAATCAAGATATTACAATAAGATATAGAACTATTATGAAGTCGTTTATTCGGCCTTGTTGTCCTTTACTACCTTCAGATCCGGTCGCTTCGCGGCCGCTGCATTCTCTGCGTAGACATCGAGCAATGCCTCGATGCGCTCGAATACTGTGGCCAGCACGCGCGGTTCGGGGAGATTCGTGATCCGGAAATGATTGCGATACGGAACGTTGAAGCTTACGCCCGGAGCGATCAGCACATGCTTCTGCTCGAGCAAGTCCATCGCAAATGCCTGGTCGTCGAAGTCGGGCAGGACATCCGGGCGCACGCCAATGAACGCATACATGGCGCCACTCGGAGTCGCGAGCTCGAGATACTTGCTACGCCCCACTGCTTCGAGGATTGCGCGACGCGACTCGAACAGCCTGCCGCCCGGGGCTGTGAGCTCGCGGATGCTCTGATGCCCACCGAGCGCGGTCTGTACGGACCACTGCGCCGGGACATTGCTGCACAGTCGCAGCGACGCCAGCAGCTCGAGCCCCTCCAGGTAATCACCCGCGTGCTCCAGGTCGCCCGAAAACACCGCCCAACCGACGCGGTAGCCACAGGCGCGATAGATCTTCGACAGCCCGCTCAACGTCGCGCACAGCGTGTGGTGCACGAGCGTCGCCATCGGCACGAACTCCGTGTCGTCATAGATCATCTGGTCATAGATTTCATCGCTGAATACGACCAGGTGATGCTGCTCGGCGAGCCGTGCAATCCTTTCCAGCACCGCGCGCGGATAGACCGCGCCGGTCGGGTTGTTGGGGTTGATGACGACGATGGCGCGCGTGCGTCGCGTGATCAGACGCTCGATCTGCTCGGGATCCGGCACGAAGCTGCGCTGCGGGCTGCACTCGTAATGCACGGCTTTGCCGCGATTGAGGGTGACTGCCGCGGTCCACAGCGGATAGTCGGGGCTTGGTACCAGGATTTCGTCGCCGGCGTTGAGAAGCGCCCGCAGCGTCAGATCGATGAGCTCACTCACACCGTTGCCGATGAAGACCTCTTCCGCGCTGACCCCGAGAACGCCACGCTCCTGCTGCTGCATCACCACCGCTTCACGCGCCGGGAAAATGCCCTTCTGGTGAACGTAGCCCTCGCTGGCCTTCAGATTCTCGATCATGGCGAGGCGCATCGTTTCCGGCGTGCGAAAGCCGAACGCACCCGGGTTGCCGATATTGAGTGAGATGATCTCGTAACCGAGGCGCTCCATCTCGAGGGCGCGCCGCGCCAGCCGGCCACGGATCTCGTAGCGGACGGTGCTTAAACCTTCGCTGGGGGTGACGCTGCGGCGCTGTGACATGACGTGTCAATCCGGGTTATGAATCGAGGAATACAGTGTACCGTCATTTCAGCACACCGCGATCGCGCAGCGCGCGCAGCTCCTGCGGCCCCAGTCCGAGCCTTTCGGCCAGCACCTCGTCCGTGTGCTCGCCGAGCAGGGGCGCCGAGCGGCGATACTCGATCGATGTGCGCGAATAGCGGATCGGGTTCCTCACGCCCGGAGCGGATCCCATCGCGTGCGGCAGATTCATTTTCAGCTCGCGGTGCACGACCTGCGGCTCGGCAAATACCTGCGCAAGATCGTTGATCGGCCCGCACGGAATATTGGCCGTCGCCAGGATCTCAACCCATTCGCGGGTATTGCGCGAGGCCAAGACAGCGCTCAGTAATGGCACCAGCAGCTGTCGATGCTCAAGCCGCTGGGCGTTGGTCGCGTAGCGCGGATCTGCGGCGAGCTCGCGGCAGCCCGCGACTTCGCAAAAGCGTGCGAACTGACGATCGTTGCCGATGGCGAGCATCAGGTGACCGTCCGCCGTGGCGAACGCCTGGTAGGGCACGATGTTCGGGTGCGCAGTTCCGTGCCGGTGCGGAGCCTCGCCGGAAACCAGGAAGTTGAGACTCTGGTTGGCGAGCGCAGCCACCTGGCTGTCGAGCAACGCGAGATCGATGCACTGCCCGCGCCCGGATCGCTCGCGTTCGTACAGAGCTGCAAGTATCGCCGTCGATGCGTACATGCCCGCCAGCAAGTCAGCAACTGCCACACCCACCTTCTGCGGCCCTCCTCCCGCTTCTCCGTCCGGCAATCCCGTCACGCTCATGAGGCCACCCATCGCCTGGATCATCGCGTCGTAGCCGGGCTTGGCGGCTGCAGGACCGTTCTGACCGAACGCGGAGATCGAGCAGTAGATGAGGCCTGGATGCAGCGGTGCCAGATCGTTCCAGGCCAGGTGGTATTTCTCGAGACCGCCCACCTTGTAGTTCTCGATCAGCACATCGGACTGCAGCGCGAGCTCACGGACCAGCCGACTCCCATCCTCGGTGGCGAAATCAATAGCGACCGAGCGCTTGCCGCGATTGGTGCTGAGGAAGTAAGCCGACTCGCTGGTCACGCGGCCGTCGCGACCCTTCAGATACGGTGGTCCCCAGCTCCGTGTGTCATCGCCACCCTCGGGCCGCTCGACCTTGATCACCTCGGCGCCCAGGTCGGCGAGGAGCTGCGTCGCCCAGGGGCCGGCGAGAATTCGGCTGAGGTCGAGAACCTTGATTCCATCGAGTGGGCCCATCTGAATTACCCCAGAGGATCGCGTGCGTGCGCGATCTCGCGCCAGCGCCAGCATGCCACCTGGTGGTCCCTTGCGATCTGCAGCAGCGCCTGCACTTCGGCGGCGCACTTTGCCTGCGCCCACCGACAACGCGTGCGGAACACGCAACCTGACGGGGGGTGCAGCGGCGACGGCACTTCGCCCGCCGGTGTGCTCGCAGGTTCAACTCGCGCGCGTACGGGGTCGGGGACCGGAATCGACCCGAGCAACATTTGTGTATAGGGATGGCGGGCGCTGTGAAACAACTCTTCACGTCCCGCGAATTCCATGACCCGGCCGAGATAAAGCACGAGAACACGCTGGCTGATGTGGCGCACGACCGCGAGGTTGTGGCTGATGAAGATTATGCTCAGATTGAACTCGCGCTGCAGTCGCTTGAGGAGGTTGATGATCTGCGCCTGTACCGATACATCGAGCGAGCTCACGGGCTCATCGCATACCAGCAACCGTGGCCCCAGGATCAACGCGCGTGCAATGCCAATGCGCTGACATTGACCGCCGCTGAACTCATGCGGATAGCGCCTCAGTACCTCAGAAGACAAGCCCACACGCTCGAGCATCGCCACCGCAGCCTGTGCCCGCGCCTGCGATGTGACCTCGGGGCGGAATTCACGCAACGGCTCGGAGAGGATCTCGAGTACCGTCATGCGGGGATCGAGGCTCGCGAGTGGATCCTGGAACACGATCTGCACGCCGGTACGCAGCGCGCGCAACTCAGCGCGCGAGCGCCCGTCCAATCCCTGCCCCAACCAGCTGATGCTACCCGCACGTGGTACTACGAGTTGTACCAAGGCGCGCGCCAAGGTGGACTTGCCACAGCCCGACTCGCCCACGATGCCGAGCGTTTCGCCTGCTGCCAACTCGAAGCTCACGTCCTTGAGCGCAACGAGATCCGTCGCCGGGCGCAGCCAACCGTGGTGCACCGGATAGCTGACGCTCAACTGCTCGACGCGAAGTAGCGAGCTGCTCGAATCGTGGCCTGGCAGGCTCATGTTGGAGACGCTTCCGGGCGGGGGTTGTAGCAGGCGACTGAGCTGCGGCGATTCGAGGTGAGGGTGAGCGCAGGATCTTCGCTCCTGCAGCGGGCGAGAACTGAATCGCAACGGTTTACAAATGCGCACCCGGGCGAGTCGCTCCGCTGCAGCGGAGGCTGGCCTGGAATGCCGGGCAGCTCGCGATCCAACGGCGTATCCAATCGCGGCACGGCCTGCAGCAGGCCGGACGTGTACGGATGGCGTGGCCGCGCGAACAGGTCTTCGACCTCTGCCTCTTCCACGATCCGGCCCGCGTACATCACGGCGACTCGGTCGGCGAGTCCGGCTACAGCGCCCAGATCGTGCGTAATGAGAACGAGCGCCAGGTTGGTGGCACGCCGCAACTCGCGGAACAGTTCGAGCAATTGCGCCTGGATCGTGACATCGAGCGCCGTCGTCGGCTCATCAGCAATCAGCAGCTGCGGCTCGCAGGCGAGCGCCATCGCAATCATTGCGCGCTGGCGCATGCCGCCGGAGAGCTCGTGGGGATACTGGGACAGGCGCTGGGCTGGAGCGTCGATATGCACTTGCTTCAGCAGCTCGAGTGCTCGTTGACGTGCCGCAGCCGTACCGAAGCCGCGGTGCTGTACGAGAACCTCGCCAACTTGCGTGCCGAGGGTCAGATGCGGCGTCAGCGAGGACATAGGGTCCTGAAATACCATTGCGATCCGTGCACCACGAACCCGGTTGAGCTCTCCGGCCGGACGGCCCAGGAGCTCTGCATCCTGTAGCCGCGCGCTTCCCGTGGCGCGGCCGCTATCCGGCAATACGCCCAGCACGGCGTGGAACAGTTGACTCTTGCCGCTGCCGGACTCTCCGACGACGCCCACGCATTCGCCGGCACGCACGTCGAGGTCGACACCATCCACGGCGCGCACCACCCCCTGCCGCGATTCGAACCGGACACGCAGATCCCGAATCTGGAGCAGCGCGCTCATGCGTGTCGCCGCGGGTCGAGCGCATCTCGCAACCCCTCGCCGATGAAGTTCAGGCAGGCCAGCAGCAACACGAGCACCGTTGCAGGCACCAGCAACATCCAGGGCGCCGACTCCATCTCCGCAGCACCTTCGGCGATGAGACTGCCGAGACTCGCCAAGGGCTCCTGCACGCCGAGGCCGAGAAAGCTCAGGAAACTCTCGAACAGGATCATCTGCGGGATCAGCAGCGTCGCGTACACGATCACTGCCCCGGCAACGTTCGGCACGATGTGGCGCGTGATGATGCGCCGTGATGGCACGCCCAGTGCCTGCGCGGCCTCGATGAATTCGCGCCGCTTGAGGCTCAGCGTCTGCCCGCGCACGATGCGCGCCATCGTGAGCCAGCCCACCGCACCGATGGCGATGAACAGCAGGAAGATATTCCGCCCGAACACCACTGTCAGAATGATCACGAAGAAGATGTAGGGCAGCGAATACAGGATGTCGACGAACCGCATCATCGCGGCATCGATGCGCCCTCCTGCATAGCCGGCAATCGCACCCCACGTGACTCCAATGAGCAGACTCACGGCGCTCGCGAGCAAGCCGATCAGGAGTGAAGTGCGTGTGCCGTACAACGTACGCACCAGCAGATCCCGCCCGAGACGATCGGTGCCGAGCCAATGAGCGTTCTCGAGCGTCGGCGCGCTCGCCAGTGCGCCCCAGTCGAGCTCGTCATAGGGGTGAGGGCTCAACCACGGCCCAAGTACTGCGGCCACGGCGATCAAGAGGAGAATGATCGCGCTCGCCAGCACGATGCGATTACTGCGCATCCGCTGTTCGGTGTCCCGCCAGAAGCCCGGGTTCACTCATGGCGAATGCGTGGGTCGAGAACGCCGTAGATCAAATCCACCAGCAGGTTCATCGCAAGCGTCAGCGTCGCATAGACGATGACGACGCCCATCACCAGCGTGTAGTCGCGATTCAGTGCGCCCTGTACCAGGTACCTGCCCATGCCGGGAATATTGAACAGTGTTTCCACGACGAGCGATCCGGTCAGCACGGCCGCGGTAGCCGGACCGAGATAACTCACCACTGGCAGCAGCGCGGGCCGCAAGGCGTGCCTGGTGATGACGATGCGCTCCGGCATGCCCTTGGCACGCGCGGTGCGAATGAATCCGCTGGTCAGGATCTCGAGCATACTGGCGCGCGTCAGCCGCGAGACGAACGCAACCAGGGGGAAGGCCAGCGCCAGTACCGGAAGAATGAGTGTCCGCACTGAGCCGGATTCCCAGCCGCCGACGGGTAGCCAGCGCAGCTTGACGCCGAACACGAGGGCGAGAAGCGGTGCGACCACGAGGCTCGGCAACGCGATCCCCAGGATCGCGGCCACTCTCAGCACATGATCGACCGGGCGATCGTGGCGCACGGCGGCCCACACTCCCAGCGGCACACCGAGGCCGATCGCGAGCGCGAGTGCCGTCAGGCCGAGCGTCAGGCTGACCGGGAGGCCCTGCCGGATGAGGTCAGTCACCGTGAAATCGCGATAGCGGAACGATGGACCGAAATCGCCATGTGCCAGACCTTGCAGGTAACGCAAGTACTGCACATGCACCGGCTGATCGAGACCGTAGGCCGCCTCCAGGTTGGCGCGGATCTGCGGCGGCGGGGACTGCTCGCTGTCAAACGGCCCGCCGGGCGCAATGCGCATCACGAAGAAGGTGAGCGTGACGATGATGAAGAGCGTCGGGATGGCACCCAGCAGGCGGCGAATCGAGTAGCTCCACATCGTCGTCAGGATACCCCGCGCAAGATGGCATTGGGCAGCTTGGCCTCATCCCAGTCGGAGCGACGTGTTCCGGTGCGAACGATGATCAGCTCACGCGACGGAACGATGTATACGCGTTGTCCACCGGCCCCGCTGAGAAACACCACATCCCGTGCCGCGAATGGCTCGGACTGCAGTGCCCGCACGCGAGTTGCGTTTTTCTCGCTGCGCTCACCGGCGCCCGCATCGCCCAGCCAGATCTGCAGGCCGAAGTTGGGATTGGTCCCGGATGCTTTCAGCATCTCGAGGACCCAGGCCGCCGGAACGACCTGCTCGTCACCGACCCGCCCCAGATCAAGAATCGATCGGCCAACCGCGAGCCAGCCGCGTGCCGTGGTCTGCAGGCAGCAGAACGTGCGCGCCATGCCCCCTTCCCGATCCAGCCACACGGCCGCCTCACCCGCACCCAGCCGACTCCAAATGCGCTCCGACAAGTAGCGCGCATAACGCTTACCCGAGGCCCGCTGCAGAATGATGCCGAGGATCTGCGCATCGAGATTGTTGTACTCGAACCGAGCGCCCGGCTCGACGCTCACGGGCGCGCGCAGCGCGAGCGCCGTAATGTCACTCCCCAGAAAAAGGCGTAGCCCGCGATTCCAGGGATAGCGCGAGACCGCCTGGTATTCGAGCCCGCTCAACATCTGCAGCAGATCGCGAATCCGAATCCTCGCGTGCGCGTCCTTGCGCCACTCCGGCAAATAGGTTGCGGCGGGCTCATCGAGCGAGCGTATGACGCCCTCCTCGATCGCCGCACCGTAGGCGAGTGCCAGCACCGTCGCGTGCATCGCGCCGCTGTCGGTGCGTGACTGCCGGTCATGGCCCGGCCAATAGTGCTCGAGTTGCAGCGATCCTCGATGCCAGACCAGGAGCGCCACGGACTGCGTCTTGGTGCCGTACTCAACGGCGGCATCCAGCGCCTCCTCTGAGACGCTGCGGTGGTCCGCATCGACGAGCGGGAGGTCCTCGCGCTCCGAGCCGGCGACGGTTTCTCTGGGCTGATACCACTCAACTTCAGTGACGGTGCCGGAGCCCGGGAAGGTCACCAGTCGCTTCCAGAACAGGGGATCCGAGAGATAGATGGCCAGACACAGGGTGCCGAGGACGATGCAGCTCCCGATCAGAACACGCACAAAACGGCTCATCGCGCTCCCCGATGCATTTCCGGCAGGTCTGCTTCGCACCATCGTCGGCAGGTGCAGACTGACCGACCTTCCGTCCACTGCGCAAGGCTGCGTTTCATCGCGCTCTCGACTACGATTGCATCCCCCCTGCTGCGGACCGGAGTTCGATGAGCAAGATCCTGGTGTGCATCAAGCGCGTCGTGGACTACAACGTGCGCATTCGCGTCAAACCTGATGGGAGTGGCGTGGTCACGGACGGCGTGAAGATGAGCATCAATCCTTTCGATGAGATCGCGCTCGAGGAAGCGCTGCGAATCAAGGAACGCGGCGCTGCCCAGGAAGTCATCGCGGTCAGCATCGGACCGAACGATGCCCAGCAGCAACTGCGCACGGCCCTCGCCATGGGGGCGGACCGGGCCGTACACGTGCAGGCCGATGCCGTCGAGCCATTGAGCGCAGCACGGATTCTGCTCGCACTCGTGCAACGCGAGCAGCCCCAGCTTGCGATTCTGGGCAAGCAGGCCATCGACGATGACAACAACCAGACCGGCCAGATGCTCGCCGCTCTCTGGGGCCGACCCCAGGCCACTTTTGCCTCACGCATCGAGCTGGCCGATGGGCACGCCACGGTCACGCGGGAAGTCGATGCCGGGCTCGAGACCATTGCCGTCGAGCTGCCCGCGGTGTTCACCACCGACCTCAGGCTGAATGAGCCGCGCTACGTGAAGCTGCCCGACATCATGAAGGCCAAGAAGAAGCCGCTCGAAACGCTGGCCCCCGCCGCATTGGGTGTGACGCCGGAGGAGAAGATCAAAGTGCTGAAGTGCGAGCCGCCAGCGCAACGGCAGCGTGGCGTGATGGTCAAGGATCCGCAGGAGCTGGTGGCAGCTCTCAAGAGGAAGGGATTGCTCTGATGGCGAAGGTGTTGATCGTCGCCGAACACGATGGCAGCCATCTCAACCAGAGCACGGCCAAGTGCGTGACTTGCGCACGTGCCCTGCCCGCTGCTGAGATCGCCGTCGTCGTCCTGGCGGCGGACGGCGGCGCGGTGAGTGAGCAAGCTGCCGCACTCAGTGGCGTGAATCGCGTGCTGCGCGTCGACAACCCAGTCAATGCACATGCCCTGGCCGCGACCTGGGCGCCGCAAGTAGCGGCACTCGCGGAGGGGTTTACGCATGTGTTCGGTCCATCGACGACGTTCGGCAAGGACCTGATGCCGAGGATCGCCGCATTGCTCGGCGCGCCACAGCTGAGCGACATCATGGCGATCGAGAGTGCCCAGCGCTTCCGCCGCCCCGTGTATGCCGGCAATGCGATCCTGACGGTAGAGGTCGACGCGGACGTGCAGATCGTCGCCACAGTGCGCGTGGCTTCATTCGAAGCGGCGCCCGGGGGCGGCTCGGCTGCCATCGAATCGGTCCCGCTAGCGATCGAGCTGCCCACTCACACGCGGTTTGTCTCGGTCTCCTCCGGCGCGGCAGACCGTCCCGACCTGCAAACGGCGCGGCGCGTGATCTCGGGCGGGCGCGCGTTTGGGAGTGCCGAAAAATTCCAACTTCTGTACTCGCTGGCGGACAAGCTCGGCGCTGCGGTCGGTGCCTCGCGCGCGGCCGTCGATGCGGGCTACGCTCCCAACGATCTGCAGGTGGGTCAGACCGGCAAGATCATTGCGCCCGAGCTCTACATCGCTATCGGGATTTCTGGTGCCATCCAGCACCTGACCGGGATCAAGGACGCCCGCACGATCGTCGCGATCAACAAGGATGCGGAGGCGCCGATTTTCGAGGTTGCAGACCTCGGGCTGGTCGGCGACCTGTTCACGATACTTCCGGAGCTCGAACAGCTGATCAGCGCCTAGGAGTGCTTCGAGATGGCGATGCCGGCGCCCCGACGCATTCGCCGGGGGTACCTCGGAACAGGCAGCGGCCAGCTGCACTACAGGATCGCGGGACAAGGGCCGAGCGTGCTGCTGTTGCCGGAGCCGCCCCGCTCCTCGGCCGTGTACGGCGGGCTGATGGAAAAGCTGAGCGATGAATTCACGCTCATCGCGCTCGACCTTCCGGGCTATGGCAATTCCTCGGCGCTCACCGTCCCGACGCCACCCACGGCAACTCACTTCGCCGCCTCGATAGCCGAGGCGCTGAGCGCGCTCGGAATCGAGCGTTGCCCGATATACGGCTATCACGGCAGCTCAAAGCTCGCCTTGCAGCTTGCCATCACACACCGGGACAAGGTCAGCGTCGCGGTGCTCGACGGGCTGTCGTTGCCGCTCGAACTTCCCGACGCACAGTTCCTGCAACGCTACCTGCCGCGGTTCGAGCTCAGTGATGACGGCAGCCACCTGGTCCGCGAATGGTCGCGCTTGCTCGATGCGCAGCGCTTCTATCCGTGGTTCGCACGGCACGAGCGCGCCCGTCTCAACGCGGATCTGCCGGAGGAGATCGCTCTGCACGCGCAGGCGCTCGATCTGTTCAACGCGGGCGTTCACTACGCCAGCGCCACGACCGCCATCCAGCGCTGTGATGCCCTGCAGCTCATACAGCAAGTGGACGCGCCAACGATCGTGATGGCTCGCGAGGATGATTTTCTGTATCGCGCCCTTGATGCACTACCGGAAAAGCTGCCGTCCAATGTGACGGTGGAGCGAATACACGCCGACGATGAGGAGTGGCGCGCACGCCTGCGCCTCATCTGTCGCGAGCATTGCGACCGTGGCGCGCGATCCATCGCACATGGACCGCGTTCGGCAGGATCATCAGAGGTCAGCAGTTACGTCGAGCTGAGTCACGGTCAGCTCCATGTGCGGCGCCAGGGCAACGGCGCCGGGCGAACGATCCTGCTCCTGCACGAAACACCCGGGTCCAGTGCGCAGCTTCGCCCGCTGATGCAGGCACTCGCCGCCGAGCGGCCAGTGATTGCCGTTGACCTACCCGGCTCAGGCGACTCTGATCCAGTCGCATACCCGGAAATCGCCAACTACAAACTCGTGCTGCTCGATCTGCTCGATGCGCTGCAGTTGCAGGACGTCGACATCATCGCCGAGTTCACCGCGACGCCAATCGCGATTGAGTTTGCACGCACGGCGCCCGAACGGGTGCACCGCCTGGTGCTCGACGGCGTCTTCTTCCTGACAGCGACAGAGCGGCGAGTACTGCACAAGCAGTATTGCCCGGATATCACCCCGACGCGCGATGGCACTCACCTCGTTTCACTCTGGCATCGCCTGCGCGATCAGGAGCTGAACTGGCCCTGGTACGGACACGACCGGGCCTCGGTGCGCCGTCGCACGCCGGAAATCAGCGCGGAGCGCCTGCACCCGATGCTGGTCGACATCATGAAGCAGCCGCGTCATTACGGTGAGCTGTGCATGGCTGCGTTCGATTATCCGGTCAGGGAGATGCTCGAGGAGATCCGTCAGCCGGTGCTGCTGGCGCAAGCGGCTGGCGATATCCGTTATCAGTGGGTCAGCAAGGCTGCGCGTCGACTCGCAGAACGCTCGGTGGTCGAGCTGCCGCCGACAACGGCCGAGCGCGCGCGCCAGTGGGCCAGCTTCCTCGGAGCTGGCTAGACACGGCGGAGTGTGGTGCGCCGGTGGAACCTCGACCAGTGCGCTGAACGTTTGGAGAACGAGTCTTGAAGCTCCGCACTGTCGTGATGGGCGCCGGACTCGCGGGAGCGCTGGCGCTCGGCTATTGGCTGGGTGCGCATCGCGCCCAGTCGCACTTCGCGCCCACGAGCAATCCAATCCCTGCTGCCACTCCTACGGAGTCCTCTCCCTCGGACCTCATCGCCGCGTCAACCCCCGCCGCCACCAGGGTGGTCGAGAAGGCTCGAGCCGAGCACTTCACCGCCTTGCACAGCGTGCAGGAGATCCTCGCACTGCCTTCTGCATTTGCACGCCGGGAAGCCCTCTACGCGGTCGCAGGCAGAGCCGACCTGCGTGAACTCGATGCGCTCATCGCAGAAGCGAGGAATCTCTCGAACGCCGCAGATCGTTCCGCCGCTCTCGACGTGCTCTATCTGCGCTATGTCGAACGCGACCCGCTCCGTGCGCTGCAATCCGCGCTGTCCCGTCCGGATTCTGAAGACCGTAACGACAACGTGGCGCGAGTCGGTGCGGCCTGGGCCCGCATTGCACCCGACGCAGCGTTTCAGCAGGCAGAGCTCGAAACTGACGCGCCGATACGGACGACGCTGCAAAACGCAATCGTCCATGCATGGGCCTCGCAGGATGCAGTAGCGGCGTTCGCCCGCGTCAATGCCCTCCCGGCGGGCGTGCAGCGCGATCAGTTGCTGACCTGGACGACCAGGGAATTGGCTCGTCAGGACCCGCAGGGTGCGGCCGAACTCATCGCCAAGCTCGTACCTGCCGACATGGATGCACTCAACCGAGTGCTCGCGTCCGAATGGGCTACCAGCGATCCGAGAGCAGCAGCCCGGTGGATAGAATCGCGACCGCGCCAAAGCATCGGGACTCTCGCCTACACTGTTGCGCCCCTCTATGCCGCCCAGTTTCCGGCCGAGGCGCTCGAATGGGCCAGTCGCCTGGACCGAAGTCGCAATGGCAGGCTGTGGTCACAGGCATTGGTCGGGGTAGCGAACCAGGACCCCGAGGCCGCCCTACAGGCGGTTATTGGAGTCAAGGATGCCGCGCGCCGGTCAACAGCTCTCGGTGCCGTCATCGCAGCCATTGCGGAGCGGGATCCTGCGCTGGCCATCCGTCACCTGGAGAAGCTCCCCATGGGAGAAGCGCGCTCGCAAGTCGTCGCGCAGATCGCGTTGCAAATTGCACAGACTGATCCCGATGCCGCTGTTTCGTGGCTGAAGGGCATCAACGATCGCGGCGGACGCACCCAGGGCCTGCATCAGATCGGAGATCAGATCGCCCAGCGCGATGTCGAGGCCGCAGTGAGATTGCTCGATGAGATTCCACCCGAGGCGCGCGGCCATTGGATCTCACAGATCGCAATCGCATACATGCAATACGACGTCGACGCCGCCGTCCAGTGGATGAAACGCAACGAGACCGCTCTCAGCCGGGGGAATTCACAAGCCATGTGGTATCTGTCGGTGCGCGATCCCGATGCGGCTTTCCGGTTGGCCGATGGACTTTCGGATGAGCAACAGCGCGACCGTGCTTTACAGAGTGTAATAAGCAACGCTGCGGCGACCTCGCCGGACGTTGCGGCCAAATGGATCGACGAAATCCGCGATGAGGACGGGAAGAGGAACGCTGTGAGTCAGGTGGCAGCACGTTGGGTCGCGCTCGACCCCGACGCAGCGCGCAAGTGGGTGTTGTCCCTCGACTCCTCAGCCCTGCGCGACCCCGCTCTCATACAATTGATCGGCGCGACCGCCACTGATATTGATGAGATCGACCCCCTGCTTGGGCAGATCCAATCGCCCAACCTCAGGATGGACGCTGTGCTCCAGGCGGCGCTTCGACTTACGGCTGAAGACCCGCAAGCGGCTCAAGCATTCCTGCGACGCCATCCGCTCGATCCGCCGCGCCAGCAGCAGTTCGAGGCCATGGCCAAGCAGCAGGGTTACGGGAAGGGTTGGTAGCTACCCTACGCGTGGCGCCTGCGCCCTACCCGATCCAGCAAGCGTCCGAGCGGCGACTTCCGATGGACCACGGAGACTGACAGGTGACGGACGCCCGTGTCGCTCAGTTCATCGCGCCCGAGGTTGTCGAGATCGAGGTCGAGTGAGCTGGCGCCAAGCTCCTCGAGGAGCTGCGCAGTAGTCTTGGAAACGCGCTTCGGAGCCTTGTGTGGATCGGGGATCACGTGCCTGGTTTTCCCCTTGCCAGCAGACCGGGCAGCCGGCGCGGCCCTGGCCGCCGTTGGTTGGGGCGCAGCCGGCGCACTCTGGGTAATCGGGGCCAGCAACGATTCCTGTAGCGGTGCGGATCGCGTGTGCGGCGTGTCGTCTTCCTTGAGCACGATCCTGTCTGCTTCCTTGGTTGCATGCGGCACTGGTTGACTCGGCCGCTGCGCGTGAGCCGCGGCGACCTCACCGGCTTTCGTGCACTCGCGCTCGCTCACCGGAACAACCGCTGCCGCCGAGAAATCGGATCGCGCGTAGAGCGCAACCTGCCGGGCAGACACCGGATCGGTGAAGAAGCCGAGCCGCAGCCCATGCCAGCGACGCCCGGCGCGCTCCACATGAACCGTGTAAAGGGTATAGGCGTCGAAAATGGCGAGCTGCGGAACGCGCGCAGTATCGACCGGATCGGTTGACCAGATCAGCTGCACCGCGAACTTCTGCGGCGTTGTCGCTGCAACAGGTGTCATGACGGGCGCAGCGGGCTTGGCGGGTTGCCGTATGGGCCCTTTTCGCGTGGCCCGTGGCGCGCTCTCAAGAAGGTGCAAGACATCCGTGGGCGATAGCGGTCCACGCGCCGATCGCGAAGGCGGCATCTGGCGGGATTGCGAAGGAGCCACAAGGGTCGCTTTGACCGGAGCGGCTTTCGGAGCCGGTGCCACTGGCGCCGGGCGATGCGGTGCCGCGACTGGAGTTACGGGCCTGGCCGCCGCCCCCGCGGGTACGCGGCTGCTGCGGACCAGCTTGAACTGGGCGACGCTCGTGTCGTCCAGCGATCCCATGCTGTCAGTCGGCGCCAACGCTACCCACGCGGCCGGATAGCGAGCCCGGACCACGGTCAGCACGCGCTCGGCTTCCTGTGGCGACTCGAAATATCCCAGGTGCAATCGAAACCGGTCGCGCCCATCCTCGACACGACGCGAACGAAACACCGCAAACCCTTCCAGCTCGGGCGCGTACGGCACCTCGAGCGTCATGGGTGTGGTCGAAGACAGCAGATTGATGATGTAGAGCGTTGCATTGCCGTGGCCGGTCCCGGCCAGAGCGCTTTCTGCAACGCGTGCGTGTGCCCCCACCCGCTCGCTCATCTGGACACCCCCGTTTTTTCGGCCCTGATCTCTCGGTTCGCGGTCGGGAGGGTGTTCCTATGAAACCGGATGTGCTGTGAACTCGGTCGCAACCGAATCAACGTTCATCCGTGCGGGGAGGTGCCTTGATGCGATTCGACTTGGGCGTGAATGGCGCTGAAGATCGAACCGCTGCTGTGGCAACCCCGCTGTCATTGGGAAACTCCCTGAAGACCGGTGGCTTTGCGTCCCCGCCTTTCGACGGGTTTGCCTTTGTCACGCAATGGAATATGCACGAGAGTTCAAGCGAACTCAACAGTCACGGGGCAAATTAAGTAATGTCACGCCGCAAGGAACGCGGGCTCACGGCGGGTTTTCCCCCACCGTGAGCCGGTGACGAAGAGGCTGCTCCCTCGCGTGCGTACGCGGGCGATCGGCCGCCGCACGGGCGGCCGCGGACTACAGCTGGCTGAGCACGTGCTCCGCGCTCGAGACCTTGAACTCGCCGGGGCCTTCGACAAAGAGGTGCGTGACCACACCGTCCTTCGCGATCACCGCAAAGCGCTTACCGCGGATCCCCATGCCATAGCCGCTGGCATCCATCTCCAGACCAAGGGCCTTTGCGTATTCGCCGTTACCGTCGGCCAGCATCAGAACGCGATCGCCGACGTTGCCCTGTTTGCCCCAGGCATTCATTACGAATACATCGTTGACCGCCATGCAGGCGATCGTGTCCACGCTCTTGCCCTTGATTTTTGCAGCCTGCTCGACGAATCCGGGCAGATGCTTGGCATCGCAGGTCGGGGTAAAAGCACCGGGCACCGAGAACAGCACCACTCGCTTGCCGCCGAACAGCTGATCGGTAGTCAGATTCTGCGGGCCATCCTTGGTCATCGTCTTGAAGGTGCCGGAGGGCATCTTGTCACCAACCTTGATCGTCATGTGCGTCGCTCCTCGCCGTGCTGAAGCAGATTGCCCGCGTCCGGGCGGGCTCCTAGGGGGCGGCCATTATGCCGAATCGCGAGCCTCGGGGCTGCAGCCCGTGGGTCAGGCGCTCAGGGCGGTACGTTGCAGTCGGCGACCGCAGCGGCCAGCCGACCGCGGCGTTCGCGGTGGATCAGGTACAAGCCACTCGCAATGATGATGGCGGCGCCGGTCAGCATCTGCGTGTTCGGCGGGTGAGCCCAGACCATCCAGTCGATCCCTGCCGCCCAGAGCAGCGCCGTGTATTCGAAGGGCGCAACCGCCGACGCAGGCGCGTAGCGAAACGCCTCGGTCACGAAGTGCTGTCCCAGGGCCCCGAGGACCCCGACACCGATCAGCGGCCACCAGTGCTCGGGCCGCACCGGCACCCAGGATGGCGCGGCCAACGCGCCCGCGAACACCGCCACCATGGCCATGAACCAGAACACCATGCTGGCCGTCGTGTCGGTGCGTGTCAGGACGCGAACCGTGAGCGCGCTGAGCGCATAGCAGATGGCCGAAGCTGCCGCCGCCAGCGCCCCGAGAGTGGCGAGGTTCGCGGCAGTCGGCCTGAGGAGCACCAGGGTTCCCGCCAGTCCGACAACAATAGCGACCCACCGGCGCCATTCGACATGCTCGCCCAGTAACGGCACTGCCAGCGCCGTGACGATCAGCGGCGCCGCGAGAAACAACGCGTACGCATCCGCCATCGGCAGCAATCGCAGCGCGTAGATGAATGAGCCGAGCATGATGACCGCCAGCACGCCCCGCACGAGATGCAGGGACCAGCGCACCGGTCGAAGGTCCTGGACCTTGCCACGCGCCAGGGTTGCCGCCTAGGACAAACGGAAGCGACGCAGCACCGCGCAGGGCACCGATCTCGAGTGCCGGGTAGTACTGCGATAACACCTTGAGAATCGTGTCCATGCCGGCGAAGAAGCCCACCGACAGGAGCATGGCGGTGATCCCGCGCAAACGCGGAGTCACGGTCGCCGACTGTGCACTCTGCGTGGGGTCGCCGTACTGTCCCAGCGCACGCTGCGCCGGGCACGCTGTGGGGGCCGCCTGATCTGGTCTCCCGCCAGCGTTTCACGCACCGTGCGCAACTGGGCGATGAAGCGCTCCTGCTCCGATCCATCGAGCGCCCGCAGCGCGTGGGCCTGCACATGGTCGCTCAGCGCCCGCAGCTGCGGGCGCAGCCGATGCGCACGCTCGGTGAGGTACAGGCGATAGGCGCGCCGGTCCGCGGGCTCACCACGCCGTTCGACCCAACCCGCTTTCTCCATCCGGTCGACCAACCGCCCCAGCGAGATCGGCGTGATCTCGAGATGCTCGGCGAGCGCGACCTGGCTCGAACCTTCGCGACGGAACAACGCGGCAATCAGGGCCCATTGTGCCCGGGTGAGGCCGAGCCGGCGTGCGCGTTCGTCCACGCGCTGTGCCATGAGCCGGGCGAGATCCTGGATCAGCCCTCCCAGCGTGCCGTTGCGTTCGGGATCAGTCACGCCGCGCAAGATAGTGGTCGGCAAGACAGTAAGCAAGCTTACTAAATCACTAAGCCGGCTTATCAATCCGCCGGAGCCTCCAGAACGTCCGACCGGGGACTCGCGTTGGGCCCGCTTTGGCACGCAACCCGCCGCCACGGGGCCGGTTCAATAGGCGTTGTCATCGCGAATGACGATCAGTGCCGTCCTCAGCAGGATCATGAAATCGAACCCCAGCGACCAGTGCCGCAGATAGTCCAGATCGAACTGCACGCGCTGTTGCATCCGTTCGAGATTCGCCGTTTCGCCGCGCAGCCCATTGACCTGTGCCCATCCGGTGATCCCTGGCCGCACTTTGTGCCGCAACATGTAGCCGCTCACGAGCCGGCGGTAATACTCGTTATGAGCCGCCGCATGCGGGCGCGGACCGACCAGGCTCATCGTGCCCATCAGTACGTTGAAGAGTTGCGGCAGCTCATCGAGCGAGGTGCGACGCAGGAAGCGCCCGACCCGGGTGACGCGCGGATCATCCGGCCGGGCTTGGCAGATTTGCTCGCCATCCTCCCACACCGTCATGGTGCGGAATTTGTAAACAGCGAACGCCTCGCCCTCCAGGCCATAGCGACGCTGGCGAAACAGAACCGGACCTGGCGAGGAACGCCGCACAGCGATGGCGATCGCGATCATGATGGGTGCTGTGAGCAGCAGCGCCACACTCGCAAGCACAATATCGCTCACACGCTTGATCACGCCATTCAGTCCGCAGAACGGCGTTTCGCAGATCGCTACCAGCGGCAGGCCATTGATCTGGCCGAAGCGCGCCTGGATCAGGTCGAAAGCGAACGGGTCAGGGACGAAATAGATCGATGCTGTCGTGTCGCGCAGCCCTTGGAGCAGCGCGTGGATTCGCGCCTGTGCACTGATGGGCAGGCAGATGTAGATGACGTGAATGCCGTGCCTGCGGACATAGTCGGCCAGGTCGCCAAAGCGGCCCAAGAGCCGCTCAGCGCTGACGCCCGGAAGCCGTTCCAGGCCCCGATCGTCGAAAAACCCTTGTACCACGCCCTGCGACGGATCCTCAGCCAGCCGCGCGGCGAGCTCGCAACCGCGCTCGTTGGCGCCTACCACTACCTGCCGCCGCGTAATCGTTCCCTGGCGGGCGAGCCACCCCATGGCACGTCGCGCCACCAATTGTGCGGCGACCAGTGCCACCGGCGTGACCATGAACCACGTGAGCAGAATCTTGCGTGAGAAAGCATCGGAGACCTTGAGGAGGAACCCGACCAACAGGAGCAGAGCGACGGCGCATGACCATTGCCACACGATCCGTCGCATGTCGCGCACCAACCACGGGGCACTGTCGAGAGGCTCCAGCCGTGGCCGCCCCATGACTTCGATCGCGACGATGAACGCAAGTACCGCCAGCACGCGATAGGGACCAGTGAAGGGTTGGTCGTGCAGCAGCGTGCTCAACAACAGAGCCAGCACCACGATGGTGGGGTTCAGCAGCTCCTTGATGAGGGCGAGGACCGGCAGCTCACCCGCGCTGGCGCGCACCCAGTTGCGAACGCGCACATCCCGTGCCAGTCGGCCCGAAATACTGGCGTGCAGCGAGCTTCCACTTGCCCCGAGTGTAGGACTCTCTCTCGCTGGCACCGTATTCCTCCTTGCTGCTGCCGTTCCGTGTTGAACGCGCGCGACCGCTGAAAGTTCCGTTCCTTTCATGACGCTTTGATGGAAACAGCAAGTGGTGTGCCAGGCACCGCGTTGCAAGGTGCGACGTCGGCGCGCGGCGACAGACCGGCGGCGCTCAGCAAGGAAGGTCGGACAGGAGCGAGTCGTGCAAGCTTGTTGCAAGCCTTACACGACCCGCGACTCGACTGGCGGCGGGGCGAATCAGTGGCTGCCGAACTTCAGAGTTTGCCGGCCTGAAAGTCGATGAATGCCTGGCGAATTTCTTCCGGCGTATTCATGACGAACGGCCCGTAACGCGCCACTGGCTCGTTGAGCGGATGCCCCGCGATCGCGAGAAAGCGTGCACCCTCGTCTTGCGCCGCAGCGGCCAGGACCAGGCCACGACTGAGAACAGCGAGTTCGCCCCGCTTCACGACGCGCGCGCCTTCGCCCTGCCCGATCCGCAGCGTGCCGTCGTACACGTAGACGAACGCGTTGTGCGATTCGGGGACTAGCGTGTTGAAGGAGTCGTGCGCCTCGAGCCTGACGTCCAGATACAGCGGCTGCGTTGCGCTTGCCTGAACCGGACCCCTGGTGCCGTTGAATTCCCCCGCAATGACGTGCACGGTGCTGCCGCCCTGCAGCGGGACGACCGGAATTCGCTCTGGGGAGATGTCCTGGTAGCGAGGTGTCGTAAGCTTGTCGCGCGCGGGCAGGTTGACCCACAACTGGAAGCCCCACATCAGGCCGTCTTCCTGTTCGGGCATCTCCGAATGAACGATTCCGCGGCCCGCCGTCATCCACTGCACGCTGCCCGGCCCCAGCAGGCCGCTGTTGCCCTGGTTGTCGCCGTGGCGCATCCGCCCGGCCAGCATGTAGGTGACGGTCTCGAAGCCGCGGTGCGGGTGCTCCGGAAATCCAGCGATGTAGTCGCCCGCATCGTCGGAACGGAATTCATCCAGCAGCAGAAAAGGATCGAGGTCGGCCAGTCCTTGGGAACCGATGACCCGAAACAGCTTGACGCCCGCGCCATCGCTCGCGGCCTGACCTTGGACGATGCGCTCAGCAGTGCGCACCGAGGAGGCCGGGTTCAACGTCGTCGTCGCTGATGAGCTCATGCAGACTCCCAGGCTAGAAAAGTGGATCGCCGCGACATGGGGGCACGATGCCGGATTGCTAGTCTCGGGTCCCCGGCCGGTGACCCGCTGCTTGCGCCCTCGGGAAGAGCCCGGCCTTGACCAGGAGTCCAGGTACCTGGCGTCCGAGTTGCTGCTGCAGCCATTTGCCCGTATCGATCAGTCGCTCGAGCATCACGCCGGTCTCGAATCCAGATCGATGCAGCATGTAAAGCAAGTCCTCGGTCGGAATGTTCCCAGTTGCGCCGGGCGCGAATGGGCATCCGCCGATCCCGCCCACGCTCGCATCGAGAATCTCGACGCCCGCCTGGGCCGCTGCATAGGCATTCGCCAGTCCGGTGTTGCGGGTGTTGTGAAAATGGCAGCGCAGCTTGAGTCCAGGAAGCGTCGCACGTACGCGGGCGACGAGGTCGGTGACCTGCGCCGGAACACCTGCCCCAATCGTATCGGCGAGTGCAAGCTCGGTCGGACTTGCGACTGCCACCCGTTGAGCGACTTCGACCACCCGTTCCGGCGCCACCTCGCCTTCGAAGGGGCAACCGAAGGACGTCGAGAGCGTGATGTGGGCGGCGATGCCCGCCTCACGTGCGGCCTGCGCGATGTCGAGCCACTGCTCAATCGACTCGTCAGTGCCGACGCGCTGATTGCGGCGATTGAACGTGTCGCTGACCGCGAGCGCCATGCCAATCTCGCGGCAACCGGCCGCCTTGGCGCGATCGAAGCCTTTGCGATTGAGCACCAGGCCGATATATCGCGTGGCCCCGTCCTTGGGCAGCGCCGCGAGTACCTGCTCCGCGTCCGCCATCTGAGGAACCTTGGCCGGATTGACGAAGCTGGCCACTTCGATCCGCTTGAGTCCCGAAGCTGCGAGCCGATTGATGAGCTCGATTTTGACCGGGGTGGGCAGAACCCCGGGCTCGTTCTGCAGTCCGTCACGCGGCCCGACCTCCACGATTTCAATCGATTTGCTCATGTGCACTCAGGCCGCAGTGTGATGGACCACAGGAATTGTATCGGGCGAGGCCGAGCCGGACCAATCAGTGGTGTACTTGCCTCACGCACCGTCGCAGAATCCCTGGAGCACTTGAGCGCAATGACATCGCAATTATGGAAAGCACCGATCTTGCTGCCGGCTCGAGCCTTCACATACTGATTCTTGCGGCCGGAGCGTCGACGCGCCTCGGTCAGCCCAAGCAACTGGTGCGCCTGGACGGCCGCCCGTTGTTGCATACCATGGTCAGTCACGCAGTTGCCGTCGCCGGTCATGCAGTGACCGTCGTCGTGGGTGCGCACGCGCAGGAACTGGCCATGTTGCTCAAGCATTCGCCCGCTTCCGTGATCGTGAATCGATATTGGCAGGAAGGCATTGGAGCCTCGATTCGCTGTGGCGTCGCGGCACTTCCACCGGCTTGTGATGCCGTCCTCGTGATGCTCGCCGACCAGGTGGGGGTATCGAGTGACGATCTCAAGCGCCTGGTGTCGGCCTGGAAGCGACAGGACAACTCGATCGTCGCGGGCCTCTACTCGCGAACTGTAGGCGTACCTGCAATTTTTCCGCGCTGGTGCTTCTCCGATCTGGCCAGCTTGCGCGGGGACGTGGGCGCGAAACGCCTGCTGCAGCGCTATGGCGACCGGCTGGTCCGTGTTCCGATGCCGAATGCGGCGACGGACCTCGACACACCGGAGCAGCTCGAGGAGTTGCGCCGCGTGCGCCAACCGCGCGTCGTCGGTGAGATCCGACTGCCGCGCATCAATGCCGACGGCGCTCAAGAGTCGGACGGCGGCTTGAGTTTCAACAACTGAGCGCCTTCGCTCACACGCTCTCCGGCGGCGAAACAGACCTGCTCCACGATTCCATCCATCGGCGCCAGGATGGTGTGTTCCATTTTCATTGCCTCCACGATCACCAGCGGCTGACCCCTGCGCACGGCAGCTCCGGGCGCCACCATGACCTGCAAGACCTGCCCCGGCATCGGCGAAATGAGCCCGCCATCGTGTCGCTCGCGTTCGCCTGCCTCCGCCGGATCGCAAAGTGTGAGTTGCAGTACGCGGCTCTCCGAGAGGACATGGAGGCGCCTTCCATCCGCTACCAGGTGCGCACTCAGCGGCACTCCATCGACCTGGCCCCTCACAGCGCCATCGGCGTCGACACGGGCTTCGACCGCAAAGCGCTGTGCGCCGATCGCAACGTGCCAACTGTTTGCGACCAGCTCCAGCTCCACGACAGCTGCTTCGGCTTCACCTTCGAACTGTAGCGTCGCGCGCGATGCCAGATTGAGCTGCCAGCCATCGCACTGATCCCAAGGGTTGCCCTCGGAGCGCACGCCAGACTTCAACCACGCCACAGCAGCAAGGGCGCGTAGCCGAGTGTCCGCGTGCGAATCGGCCGTTCTCAGCAATTTCTCGGCATGCTCAGTGATGAAGCCGGTATGGACGTCGCCCGCAACGAAGTCCGACTGAGCGAGGATCGCGCGCAGCAGTGCCGTATTCGTGGTGACTCCCGCGATCTGGCTCTCGCCGAGCGTGTGGGCCAGTAGCCGGATCGCATCTGTGCGCTCCTCGCCCCAGGCAATGACCTTCGCGAGCATGGGGTCGTAGTGCACGCCGACGGTATCGCCCTCCTGCACGCCCGTATCAACGCGAACCGCCTCGTCCGTCGCAGGCCAGCGCAGCCGCACGAGTCGCCCGGTCGAGGGCAGGAACTCACGCTCGGGATCCTCGGCGTAGAGCCGCGCCTCGATTGCATGCCCCTTGAGCGGAACCTGTGACTGTTCGAGCGGTAATCTTTCGCCAGCGGCCACTCGGATCTGCCATTCGACCAGGTCGAGTCCCGTGATCATTTCCGTCACTGGGTGCTCGACCTGCAGGCGCGTATTCATCTCCATGAAATAGAAGGCGCCGTCCTCGACGATGAACTCCACCGTGCCAGCGCCTTGGTAGCCGACAGCCTTAGCAGCTTTGACCGCCGCCGTACCCATCGCCCGGCGTCGTGCGATGGTCATCCCCGGTGCCGGTGCTTCCTCGATCACCTTCTGATGCCGGCGCTGGATCGAGCAGTCCCGCTCGTGCAGATGAATGCAGTTGCCATGGGTGTCAGCGAACACCTGAATCTCGATGTGTCGCGGGCGTGACAGGAATTTCTCCAGTAACACGCGATCATCGCCGAAAGCGGCTTTCGCCTCGCGACGCGCCCCTTCGAGGGCGGGCGCGAGGGCGTCCTTCGATGCCACGACTCGCATCCCCTTGCCGCCACCGCCGGCCGATGCCTTGATCAGGATTGGAAAGCCGAGCTTCGCTGCCGCGGCTTCGAGTTGCTCGAGATCCTGCTCATCCTCCTGGTAGCCCGGCACGACGGGCACGCCGGAACGCGCCATCAGCCGCTTGGCTTCAATCTTCGAGCCCATGGCGCGGATCGCCGACTCCGGCGGGCCGATGAACACGATGCCCGCCGCCTGGCAGGCCGCAGCGAAGCGCGCGTTCTCGGACAGGAAGCCGTACCCGGGATGAATCGCGCGTGCGTTCGTCCTGAGCGCAGCGTCGATGATGGCATCGATGTTGAGGTAACTTTCGCGCGCCGGTGCTGGCCCGATGCGGACTGCCGCGTCGGCGCGCCTGACATGCAACGCGTCGGCATCAGCATCCGAACACACCGCAATGGTGCGGATACCCAGTCGCCGAGCGGTGCGAATGACGCGGCAGGCGATCTCGCCGCGATTGGCGATGAGGATCGAATCAAACATCGGAACCTACATGCGAAACACGCCGTAAGGGCGTTCGCCGGGGTCCGGCGCGTTTCGCGCGGCCGCCAGCGCAAGAGCGAGTACGCGGCGCGTATCGATCGGGTCGATGATGCCGTCATCCCAGAGCCGCGCCGAGGCGTAGTAGGGATGCCCCTGTTTCTCGTATTGGTCGCGAATTTCCTGCCTGAAAGTGCTCTCTTCGGCTTCAGGCCAGGTCTTACCGCGCGCCTCCTGGCCATCCCGGCGAACGATCGCGAGCACAGTAGCCGCCTGCTCGCCACCCATTACCGAGATGCGCGCATTCGGCCACATCCAGAGAAAGCGCGCGCCGTAGGCGCGCCCACACATCGCATAGTTTCCGGCACCGAAAGAGCCGCCGGTGATGATGGTGAATTTCGGCACCGTGGCGCCCGCAACGGCGGTCACCATCTTGGCACCGTCCTTGGCGATGCCCGCGTTCTCGTACTTGCGGCCGACCATGAAGCCCGTGATGTTCTGCAGGAATACCAGCGGTATCCGCCGACGATTGCAGAGTTCGATGAAATGCGCTCCCTTTAGCGCCGACTCTGAAAACAGGATGCCGTTGTTGGCAATGATGCCGACCGGCATGCCGGCAAGGTGAGCAAATCCACACACCAGCGTACGGCCATACAGGGCCTTGAACTCGTCGAGATCAGAATCGTCGACGATTCGGGCGATGACCTCGCGCACGTCGTAGGGGATGCGCGTGTCGTGCGGTACGACGCCGTAGAGCTCCTCGGCAGAGTAGCGCGGTTCGCGTGAACTCCTTTCCGCCGGGGGTGGAGGCGCCCGATTGAGATTGGCCACCAGCCGCCGCGCGAGTCCCAAAGCATGTTCGTCGTTCTCGGCCAGATGGTCCGTAACTCCGGAGATGCGACTGTGTACGTCACCGCCTCCCAAGGCTTCCGCGTCGACGATTTCGCCGGTCGCTGCCTTCACGAGAGGCGGCCCACCGAGAAAGATCGTTCCCTGGTTGCGGACGATGATGCTCTCATCACACATCGCCGGCACATAGGCGCCGCCAGCAGTGCACGATCCCATCACGATCGCAAGCTGCGGAATACCTCGCGCCGAAAGCGTCGCCTGGTTGAAAAAGATTCTCCCGAAGTGCTCGCGGTCGGGAAACACCTCGTCCTGCAGCGGCAGGAAAGCACCGCCGGAGTCGACGAGGTAGACGCATGGCAGCGCATTCTCCAGGGCGATTTCCTGCGCCCGCAGATGCTTCTTGACCGTGATTGGATAGTACGTGCCGCCCTTGACGGTCGCGTCATTGGCAACGATCACGCATTCGCGCCCGCTCACCCGACCGATGCCCGTCACGAGTCCAGCAGCCGGGAGGGCATCGTCGTACAACTCGTGCCCTGCGAGCTGGCCGATCTCCAGAAACGCTGAACCCGGATCGAGCAGGTGTCGCACGCGATCGCGAACCAGGAGCTTGCCGCGGCCCTGGTGCTTGGCGCGCGCCTCGGTATTGCCGCCCTCGCCTACACGAGCGATGAGTGCCCGCAGTTCACTCGCGAGCTTGCGATTGGTCTCGGCATTGCGCTGGAACTCATCGCCGTGAAGACTGAGCGCGCTGAAGATGGCCGGCATGGATACGGCCTCAGGCGGTAGCGTCGAACAACTCTCGGCCGATCAGCATGCGGCGGATCTCGCTGGTCCCCGCCCCGATCTCATACAGTTTCGCATCCCGCAGCAGCCGACCGGCGGGATAGTCGTTGATATAGCCGTTGCCGCCCAGCGCCTGGATCGTGTCGAGCGCGCAGGCGGTCGCGCGCTCAGCCGCGAACAGGATGCATCCTGCAGCATCGAAGCGCGTCGTCTGCCCGCGATCGCAGGCTCGCGCTACCGAGTACACGTACGCGCGCGACGCATTGAGCGTCGTATAGAGGTCGGCAATCTTCGCCTGCATGAGCTGGAACGTGCCGATTGGCTGTCCGAACTGCCGTCGCTCGTGAACATACGGCAGCACGGTGTCCAGGCAGGCCTGCATGATCCCCAGCGGTCCGCCGGCCAGCACGACGCGCTCGTAATCGAGCCCGCTCATCAATACGCGCGCGCCCTTGCCCACTTCGTGCAGCACATTGGCGAGCGGTACGTGGCAGTCACGAAAGACCAACTCGCTCGTATCCGAACCGCGCATCCCGAGTTTGTCGAGCTTTTGAGCGCTCCAGAATCCGGGCGTGCCCTTCTCGACGATGAACGTCGTGATGCCCTTCGCCCCGAGTGCCGGATCGAGCGTCGCGTAGATCACCACGACATCCGCCTCCGGGCCGTTCGTGATCCACATCTTGTTGCCGTTCAAGACGTAGTGATCACCACGTCGCTCCGCACGCGCGCGCATGCCGATGACA
The DNA here is from genome assembly GCA_963705495.1 of uncultured Gammaproteobacteria bacterium. Classification (GTDB taxonomy): domain Bacteria; phylum Pseudomonadota; class Gammaproteobacteria; order Steroidobacterales; family Steroidobacteraceae; genus DATBVX01. The sequence goes on from CAVPJQ010000022.1 coordinate 116,391, forward strand.
TCCGATCCTGAACCCGGTTCGCTCATGGCGAGGGCACCAACATGCTCACCACTCAGCAGTTTCGGCAGATAGCGGCGCTTCTGTTCCGGGGTGCCCCAACGGCTAAGTTGGTTGACACATAGGTTGGAGTGCGCCCCATATGAGAGGCCAATCGAACCCGACTCACGGCTGATCTCCTCCATGGCCACGACATGTTCCAGATACCCCATGCCGGCACCGCCAAACTCCTCCGCCACCGTCGGTCCGAGCAGGCCCAGAGCCCCAAGCTCCGGCCACAGGTCGCGCGGGAATTGGTTACTGCGATCGATCTCGGCGGCGCGCGGCTGAATCTTCTCCAGCGAAAAGGCACGCACTGTGCTACGTAACAGGTCAACGCTTTCACCTAGACCGAAATCGAATTCGACCATGGGTGCTCCGGCCGGCGCCGTGGCAATGGCGCGTAAGGGTGTCTTGGGTAGGCTGGACATGGGCCGATATATTGTCGGACAATCCGACAATCTGTCAACGGTCGCCAATGCTGCATCGCAGCCCTTATCCTGCGCATACATATATATATGGCAACCCTGTTCGAACCCCTAAATCTGGAGCCCGCGTATCGCCGGGTAGCGGTCACGATCGAAACCAAGATCATGGCCCGCGATCTCAATGATGGCGATGCGTTGCCCGCCGAGCTCGACCTCGCGCGGCAGTTCGGCGTCAATCGCTCCACGGTTCGCGAGGCACTACGCGAACTGCAGAGCAAGGGACTGGTCACCCGCAAGGAAGGCGGCAAGCGCCTCTATGTGACCTATCCGCAGGCCGCCAATGTGGCGTCCGATGTCAGCCGCGCGCTCAAGCTTCATGGCGTCACGTTTCTCGAAGTCTGGGAAGCGATGATGATCATCGAGCCCCAGGCTGCCGCGCTGGCAGCGCGCAAGCGCGAACCAGCGCAGATCGAAGAGCTCGAAACGCTGCACCGCCTGTTCGAGACCCTGGCTGCAGATCGCGAACGTGCGGTGGCGGTCGTCGTCGAATTCTTCCGCACCCTCGCTCGCTGCACGCAGAACCATGTCCTGGTGCTCGCGCAGGCGCCACTCACGCGGCTTCTCTCCCCTACTCTCGGTCGCATGATCGATCAGGTACCGCAAGCCCGCTCGCGCATCATTGCCGCGCAACAGCGCCTGATCGATGCGATCCGCAGCCGCAATGCCGAGGAAGCTCGCAGCTGGATGGAGAAGCACATCCGCGACTTCAAGCGCGGCTACGAGGTCGCTGGGATTGAACTGGATTATCGAGTGATGGATCGCGTCACGGTTTAGACCGGTTTCGCGTCCAGGCTCCCGAACCCGCGGCCACTCGCCACCAGATCGAGTAACAACGGCGCCGGTGCCCAGCGTGTTCCGTGAGTGGGAGCAAGCGACTGCATTGTCGCCACGACCTTCTCGAGCCCAACTGTGTCCGCCCAGAACATCGGCCCGCCCCGATAGGCGGGGAAACCGTAGCCATGGACGTAGACCAGATCGATATCGCTCGAGCGGCTGGCAATTCTCTCCGCCAGGATCCTTGCGCCCTCGTTCACCAGCGGATGCAGCAGACGCGCGAGAATCTCTTCATCGGCGATCTGACGCCGTCGGATTCCACGTTCGCGCGAAATCTCTTCGATGAGCGCGTGGACCTCCGGATCTGCGCGGCGGGTGCGACCTTCGTAGCGGTAGTAACCCTTCCCCGCCTTCTGGCCGAAACGCCCCTGCTCGACGAGTCTGGCCAGCAAGGGTGAGGTCCTTTCGTCCGGCGGGAGCTGCCGGCGCTTGCGGATGGAGAGGCCGACGTCATTGCCGGCAAGATCACGGACCGCGAGTGGGCCCATGGCAAAGCCGAACGCTTCCATGACTGCGTCCACCTGCTCCGGCGTCGCTCCCTCTTCCAGCAGGAATTCGGCTTCCGCGGTGTAGAACTGCCACATCCGGTTGCCAATGAACCCATCGCAATTTCCCGCGAGCACCGCTACTTTCCCGAGGCGCCGCGCCAGCGCCATCGCCGTGACGAGGGCCTGTGCGGAGCTGTGTCTGGCACGCACAACCTCGAGCAGTTTCATCACCTGTGCGGGGCTGAAGAAGTGCAGGCCGATGACCCGTTCAGGATGTGCTGCCGCCGCGGCGATCGCATCCACATCGAGAGCCGAGGTGTTGGTCGCAAGAATTGCATTGGGTGCCGCGACCTCGCTCAGACGCGCAAAGACCCGCTTCTTGATCTCGAGGTCCTCGAAGACCGCCTCGATGATGAGGTCGCGATCCGCGAGCGCCGCATGGTCCGTGACACCCTCGATCAGTGCTTGCGACTCCTGCGTCGACCCACGCGTCACGCTGCCACGTTCGACGGACGCCGCGTAGTTGCGGCGAATCAATCCCATCCCACGGTCGAGCGCATCCTTCGAAACCTCCAGCAGCTTTACCGGGATGCGCGCATTCGCAAACACCATCGCGATGCCGCTGCCCATGGTCCCCGCACCAATGATGCCCACGCTCCGCACCGGTAATGGCTCAACATCCCTCGCCAGGCCCGGAATCCGGCGGGCTTCGCGCTCCGCGAAAAACAGATGCACCAGGGCCTTGTGCTGTGAGCTCTGCCTGCACTCCATGAAGCTCGCGCGCTCGAACCGAAATGCTTCCTCGCGTGGCAATGTGCACGCCGCCTCGATGCAGTCGACGATCTTCCAGGGCGCCAACTGACCGCGCGCCTTACGCTCCAGGCGGCTGGCGAAACTCCCGGAACAACTCGGGATTCACGCCCGTGATTCGGTCAGTCTGTGCGCTTACGACTCGCAGCGGCCGGCCTTCGCGCCAGATTCGCTGAGCCAAAGTGATCGCGGCCGCGAGCGCGTCGTGTACGGTTTCATCTACAAGACCAAGCTCGGCCGCCCTCGCCGCCGGGATGTGCTCGCCGGAAGTAATGTATTCGAGTGCAGCCGCCGGCCCCGCAAGGCGCGCAAAGCGCTGTGTGCCGCCCGATCCCGGGATCAAGCCGAGCCTGACCTCAGGCAGGCCGACGCGCGAAGTGCGCGAGGCGATTCGCCCGTGGCACGCCATGGCCAGCTCGAGCCCGCCACCGAGCGCGGCGCCGCTGATCGCGGCGACGACAGGCTTGCCGGAGTCTTCCAACTGTTGTTGCAGATCACGGATCGTCGGCGCCTCGAGATACGCACCGGTCTCGAACTCGCGGATATCTGCGCCGGCAATGAAACGACCTTCACTCCCCGTCAGAACGATTCCGCCCACATGCAAGTCTGAGGAGAGTCGACGCAGGTGCTCCTGCAACTCGCGGCGCACTGCATGGCTCAGGGCATTGACAGGAGGGTGCCGGATCTCGAGGACAGCGACTCCATCCGCAACGCGACAGGTCACTTCAGGCATCTGCGCTCGCGTGCGCCCGATCAGATGACGTGGCGTGCCTGCAGCTCGTCGATCACGAGTTGCGCGGCTTGCTCGGCAGAATGCTCGTCGGTGCGCACCACCACTTCAGCCGCTTCTGGCGGCTCGTAGGGCGAATCGATCCCGGTGAAGTTCGTGATCTTGCCGGCACGCGCCCGCGCATAAAGACCCTTAGGATCGCGTCGGATGCACTCATCGAGCGTGGTGTCGACGAACACCTCGATGAACTCACTCTCCCCCACCAGCTCGCGCACCATGCGCCGCTCCGCGCGGAAGGGTGAAATGAACGAACACAGAACGATCATGCCCGCATCGACGAAGAGCTTTGCCACCTCGCCAACACGCCGAATGTTCTCGACCCGGTCAGCATCGGTAAATCCGAGGTCACGACTCAGGCCATGACGCACGTTGTCGCCGTCCAGGAGGTAGGTGTGGGCGCCGCGAGCATGAAGTTCGCGCTCTACGATGTTGGCGATGGTGCTCTTCCCTGAGCCTGGAAGGCCCGTAAACCAGAGAATCGTCGCCTGGTGCCCGAGCAAGCGGGTGCGTGCGCTCTTATCGATCAGCAGATTCTGGCGATGGATATTGGTCGCGCGGCGCAGGCCAAACGTGATCATCCCTGCGCCCGCAGTGGCATTCGTGTAGCGGTCGATCAGAATGAAGGCACCCGTTTCACGATTCTCCGCATACGGATCGAGAGCCACGGGGGTCGAAGTCGAGATGTTGCACAAGCCGATTTCGTTCAGGGCAAGCGTGCGCGCAGCGATGTGCTCCAGGTTATTGACGTCGACCTTGTGTTTCAGCGTCGTAACGCGCGCCGGGACATACTTGGAACCGATGCGCAAGAGATAGGAACGGCCCGGAAGCATCGGCTCTTCGGCCATCCACAGGACGTGCGCCGCAAACTGGTCAACGACCTCGGGCCGTGATTCCGGTCGCGCCAGGACATCGCCCCGCGCGATGTCGACCTCATCGCTCAATGTCAGCGTCACGGCATCGCCCGGGTGTGCGGCCGGGATGTCACCATCTGCCGTTACGATGCGCCTGACACTCGTTTCGCGGCCCGATTGCGCAACGACGATGCGATCGCCCGGGCGTATGCAGCCGGAGGCAACGGTGCCGCAGAAACCGCGAAAGTCCTGGTTGGCGCGGTTTACCCACTGCACCGGAAAGCGCAACGGCTTGTCGTCCAGCGCAAGATCCACTTCGACCGATTCGAGATACTCGAGCAGCGTCGGGCCTTCGTACCAGCCCATCCGTTCCGAGCGCCGGGTGACGTTATCGCCAAGGCGCGCCGAAACTGGGATGGCAGTGACCGAGCCGAACGCGAGTGACTGAGCGAACCCCAGATAATCGCCCACGATGTGATGAAACCGCTCGCCGGAATACTCCACCAGGTCGATCTTGTTGACCGCAACGCAGATGTGGCGGATTCCCAGCAGCGAGCAGATGTATGTGTGGCGGCGCGTCTGCGTGAGCACGCCCTTGCGTGCATCGATCAGAATGACCGCAACGTCCGAGCCCGAAGCACCGGTCGCCATGTTGCGTGTGTACTGCTCGTGGCCCGGCGTGTCCGCCACGATGAAGGAACGCCGTGGCGTGGAGAAGAAACGGTACGCGACATCGATCGTGATGCCCTGTTCGCGCTCCGCTTCCAGGCCGTCCACCAGCAATGCGAAGTCGAGATCACTTCCGGCCGTGCCGTGCCTGGCGCTGTCGCGTGCCAGTGCCGCGAGCTGGTCGTCCAGGATGAGCTGGCTGTCGTAGAGCAATCGGCCGATGAGGGTCGACTTGCCGTCATCCACGGAGCCGCAGGTCAGGAAACGCAGCAGGTCATGACGTGCCGCGAATGGGACCTTGCCCTCCGGAGACGCTTGCTGGGCGGGTGCTGCCATCAGAAGTATCCCTCGCGCTTCTTGCGTTCCATCGAGGCCGATTCGTCGCTGTCGATCAGACGCCCGGAGCGCTCCGAAGTGCGCGTGCCGAGCATCTCGGCAACGATGTCATCAAGAGTCGCAGCGGAGCTCTCGATCGCCGCGGAGAGTGGATAGCAGCCGAGCGAGCGGAAACGCACTACTCTTACTTCCTCCACTTCACCGGGTCGTAGCGGCATGCGTGAGTCGTCCCGCATGATGAGCAGACCGTCGCGCCTCACGACCGGGCGAGGAGCGGCGAAATACAGCGGCACCACTGGTATCTGTTGGGCACGCGTGTACTGCCAGATATCGAGTTCCGTCCAATTGGAAAGCGGGAAGACGCGAATCGTTTCGCCCTTGTTGATACGGGTATTGTAGAGGCGCCAGAGTTCGGGCCGCTGGTTGCGCGGATCCCAGCTATGGCCAGCCGAGCGAAACGAGAAAATGCGCTCCTTGGCGCGGCTCTTCTCCTCGTCGCGTCGTGCGCCACCGAAGGCGGCATCGAAATCGTACAGATCGAGCGCCTGCTTGAGCGCCTCAGTCTTCATGACCTGTGTGTGTACTTGCGAGCCGGAAGTAATCGGGTTGATGCCGCGCGCGACGCCGTCCGGGTTGGTGTACACCAGCAACTTCACGCCGTAGCGCTGCGCAATGGCATCGCGATGAGCGATCATGTCGCGAAACTTCCAGCCGGTATCGACGTGCAGCAGCGGGAACGGTGGGGGCGCGGGATAAAAGGCCTTCATCGCCAGATGCAGCAGCACACCCGAATCCTTGCCGATCGAATAGAGCAGCACCGGACGACGGAACTCCGCCACGACCTCGCGCAGGATGCCGATCGATTCGGCCTCGAGGCGCTGGAGGTGTCTCGATACGGATTGCGGGGGGGTGGTCATGGTCAGAGGCTCTGGAGCGGTAGCACGTCCACCGATCCGGTCGCGATGAACCACGGATTGCGGTATTCCGGTTTGCCATATTCAAGCGCTGCGCGCTCACCCGTCAGCACGCGCCCGCCCGCGGCGCTGAGAATCGCCTGGCCGGCGGCAGTGTCCCATTCCATCGTAGTCCCCAGGCGCGGGTACAGGTCCGCCTCGCCCGCCGCGACTTTACAGAACTTCAACGATGAGCCGACCGAGACCATTTGCGCCACCCGATATCCTGCCAGATACGCATCGGTCTCGGGGCTTCGGTGCGAGCGGGATGCGACAACGGTAAGTCCGCCGGGAGGGACGGCGCGCACTTTGATCGGTTCGCGAGCCGCTTCGCGAGCGCCCGGCTCCTGACTGCTGCGCCAGGCCTCCCCCTTGAGCACATTGCCTGCAAACAACGTGGAGAGCGCCGGGGCGTAGACAACGCCCAGCGCGGGCGAGCGGTCGCGCACCAGCGCAATATTCACGGTGAACTCGCCGTTACGCTTGATGAACTCGCGCGTCCCGTCGAGCGGATCGACGAGCAGGAAACTGCTCCCATGGCGGGGTACACGACCGAGAGCGACCTGCTCCTCAGCGATGATCGGCAGCTCGGGAGCGTCTTGACCCAGGTACTCGAGGATGATCCGCTCCGCAGCGTGATCCGCGGCCGTTACCGGAGAATCATCCGCCTTCACCTGGACCTCGAAGTGCCCCTGGTACACCTTGAAAGCAGCGCGGCCGGCCGCCACGGCAGCACGGATCATCAGTTCCAGCAAGGCTTGCTCTGACATTTGCCGTTCAGTGTACATGGAGCTTCTGTAGACGTACGGTAGGGCGCTGGCGTCCGCCAGCTCTTATGGCAATGAGCACATTCCGCGACGCTTTCAGCCACCGACAGGCATGCAATGCGCTGCTTGCGGCGAGCGGCTTGTGGTGTGCAGTGACTCAGGCGGATCTCGGCGATCTGCAGTCTGTCGACGCCAATGATTCCAGCGCCTGGGCGAACTACGCACTCACCGAAGCGCGGGCCGCAGCACAGAGCATCCCCGACGCGTACTTCAAAGCCGAAGCGATGGTGCGGATCGCCGCAGTCAATACAAGTTTCGGAAACCTCGACGCCGCACGCACGTCGCTGCGCGACGCCCGCAAGATCGCCAACGAGGTCAAGGTATCTCCTGGACAGGGCCTGGCACTGCGCTCGATTGGCCTCGAGTGGGCGCGAATCCGCGACGTCGATGCAGCGCTCGAGGCCGCAGACGCGATTGCCACGGATGAGATGCGCGATCCGGTGCTGGTCGCGGTCATCAACCTGCAGGTCGGTTCCGGAAATATCCCGGCTGCGCTGGGGAATGTGCGACGCCTTTCCACTGCTATCGGCAGGGAGCAAATGCTGCGGCGGATCGCGCAACAACAGGCGCGTCTCGGCAAGCTCAGCGATGCCCGAGCGACGATAGCTGCCATCGGGGATGAAGGTATCCGGGCGATCGCCAGTGCCGATGTCGCCAGCGCCCTGGCCGACATCGGCAACTCCGACAGCGTGGCCGTAGCGATCGACATGGCGGGCGGCATTCACAACAAGTCCGAGCGTGACGCGGCCTATGTGTACATCTCACTGGTCCAGGCGACATCGGGGAACCTCAAAGGCGCAGCAAGCACACTGGATCGTGTCAAGGAGCCTGCAGCGCGAGCGCTGGGATTTGCACGCCTGGCGACGTTGCGTGCACAGGCCGACGACTCCGTCAACGCCGAGCTGTTTTTGAAGCGTGCCATGACAGACGTGCCCCGCAAGCGCACCGCGCCTGGCAAATCGCTGGCACTGAGCGAGATCGCAGTCGCGCAGATTGCCACCGGACAAAAGCCCGCGGCGCGCGCAACCCTGCAGCAGGCTCTCGAGGCTGATGGCCGCGGTCCAGGCCCCGAGGCGATCGCACGCCTGCAAGCACGTGCCGGCGATATCGCCGGTGCTTTGAATACAGCGATGCAAGTGAGCGACGACGCCACCCATGCCCTGCTGATTCACGACATCACCACGGCCCAGGCGGAGGCCGGCGATGTGAGCGGTGCGCGGGCGACCGCGCAAGCGTTGGCCGACGCACGTCTGCAGGTACCCGCATGGTTCGGAATCATCGGTGTGCAGGCCGCCGCGGGTGACCAAGCGGGTGCCAAAGACTCGGTTCAGATGGCGCAGCAAGAGGCGCGCGCGATCGATGACACCGAATACAGGGCCCAAGCCCTGGGTGCCCTCGCCGCGGTGCACGTCAAGCTCGCTGACGTGCCTTCCGGATGGTCGACCTTTCAGGAGGCAGTCGCGACGGCTGACCTGATCGATCAGGGTTCGGCGCGTTCCGCTGCATTTGCGAATATCGCCGAACCACTCCACGATCCGTAGGGGCGGCCAGGGCAACAAGAACTATCATTAGATAAGTCATGTATCTAATTGATAACACGGTGAGTACTGACGTGACGACCCAGCGACGATCCTGGCGCATCCAGCTCGGACGCAAGATCGCGTGGTTGCTCGCCATCAAGTTCGTCGCGCTCTTGATCCTCTGGACCCTCTTCTTCTCTCCAGGCCAACGCGTGGATGTGAGTCCGGCCGGTAGCGCTCAGCACCTCGCCGTGGACCCGCAAAGCGCGGCGCCATGATCGACATGAGCGTGGTCGAGCTCTCGCGCCTGCAATTCGCGCTGACGGCGCTTTATCACTTCCTGTTCGTACCGCTCACGCTCGGCCTGTCGATGATTCTCGTGATCATGGAGGCCGTGTACGTCATGACCGGTCGCGAGATCTGGAAACAGATGACGCAATTCTGGGGCGTGCTCTTCGGTATCAACTTCGCGATGGGAGTCGCGACCGGCATCACGATGGAATTCCAGTTCGGCACCAACTGGGCCTACTTTTCCCATTACGTCGGCGACATCTTCGGTGCGCCACTGGCCCTCGAAGGTCTCATGGCATTTTTTCTCGAGTCGACTTTCGTCGGGCTGTTCTTCTTCGGTTGGAAGCGTTTGTCACGCCGGGCTCATCTGCTCGTGACCTTTCTCGTCGCGCTCGGCTCGAACTTTTCCGCGCTGTGGATTCTTGTCGCCAACGGATGGATGCAACGGCCGGCCGGCGCAAGCTTCAACTACGACACGATGCGCATGGAGCTGACTTCGTTCAGCGAGGTGTTCTTCAATCCGGTCGCGCAAGCCAAGTTCGTGCACACCGTCGCGGCGGGCTATGTGACGGGCGCCATATTCGTGTTGGCGATTTCCGCATGGTATCTGCTCAATAGGCGCAACCGTGGTTTTGCCCGTCGCTCGATGGCTGTCGCCGCGAGTTTCGGCCTTGCCTCCGCCTTGTCCGTCGTGGTGCTGGGTGATGAGTCGGGATACGCGGCCACCGAGCACCAGAAGATGAAGATCGCGGCCATTGAGGCCGCCTGGCATACCGAGGAGGCACCCGCATCCTTCACGGTTTTCGGTTTTCCCGACGTTGAGAAGCGCGAGACGCACGCCGCCCTACGCATTCCCTGGTTGCTGGGGCTGGTCGCGACACGCTCGATCGACACGGAAGTGCCGGGGATATACGAATTGGTGGAGCATTCACGGCAACGCATCGTCAGCGGCGTTGAAGCCCACCAGGCGCTGCAGCGTCTGCGCGCGGATGGCAAGGACACGCAGGCCAGAGCGAACTTCGAGGCGCACCAGGCTGACCTTGGCTACGGCTTATTGCTGCTGCGATTCGTGGAGAATCCGGCCCTCGCCACACCGGCAGACATCGAGCGCACAGCCTGGCTGACGGTGCCCAATGTCCCCGTGCTCTTCTGGTCATTTCGCGTCATGGTTGGTTTGGGGCTTGCCTTCATCGTGTTGTTCGCCACGGCTTTCTGGCACGCGGCGCGACATAGTTTCGAGTGGCATCCGACCTTTCTGCGGATCGCGTTGTTGAGCCTGCCGCTGCCCTGGATCGCTGCGGAACTCGGTTGGATCGTTGCGGAGTACGGTCGCCAACCGTGGGCGATCGAAGGTGTCCTGCCCACATTTCTCGGCGTGTCGACAGTGTCCGCGCACAACGTGATGCTGTCGCTGGTTGGGTTCGTGCTCTTCTACACCGCGCTCGCAGTGGTGGACGCCTACCTGATGGTGCGGATGATCCGGCAGGGACCGGAAGGCCTCGGATTCCTGGCGCCAGATCCAACGCCAGCCTGACGGAGACCGGTAATGCCCGAATACGAAGTCCTGCGATTCATCTGGTGGCTGCTCCTGGGCATCCTCCTGATCGGTTTCGCGATCACTGATGGCTTCGATCTCGGGGTCGCAGCGATTTTCCGCTTCATCGGTCGCTCCAACGAGGAGCGCATGGCATTACTCGAGTCCGTGGAGCCTGTCTGGGAAGGGAACCAGGTCTGGCTGGTACTGGGCGCGGGCGCTGCATTTGCTGCCTGGCCGATGCTGTACGCCGCGGCATTTTCCAGTTTCTACCTGGCGATGCTGTTGTTGCTCGCGGTGCTCATCATCCGGCCGGTCGGGTTTAGCTTTAGGGGCAAGATCGACGATCCGCGCTGGAGGAATGTCTGGGATTGGGCGCTCTGTATCAATGGACTTGCCTCGGGGCTGCTGTTTGGAGTCGCCTTCGGCAATCTGTTCGTCGGCGTGCCCTTCCACCTCGATGAGCTCTCCCGCCCGATCTACAGCGGTGGATTCATCTCGCTCTTGCATCCTTTCGCCTTGCTGTCCGGAATCGTGAGCCTCGCGATGCTCATCATGCACGGTGCGAGTTATGCGTCGATGAAGGTCGAAGCTCCCATGGCAGATCGGGCGGCCCGCTTCGGGCGAATCGCAGCACTGGCGCTGATCGCCGCATTCACGCTCGCGGGGTTATGGCTCGCGAACGGCATGGATGGCTTGCGGATCACAAGCCAGATCGACGGAAACGGACCCAGCAACCCATTGCTCAAGGCCGTGCAGCCTGCAGCGGGCGCCTGGATCGACAATTTCCGGAATCAACCGGCCCTGTGGCTCGCGCCCCTGACCGCCTACGTCGCGACCATCACCGTGTGGCTCGCGTTGGCCAAGCGCGCGCGGCGCCTTGCGTTCATCGCCAGTGCACTGGCTCAGGCGGGCATCATCCTCACGGCAGGGTTCGGCCTGTTTCCATTCCTCCTGCCCTCCTCAACGCATCCCGCGTCCAGCCTCACGGTCTGGGATGCATCGAGCAGCCGCCTCACATTGTTCATCATGTTGATCGCCGTGATCGTGTTCTTACCGATCGTCCTTGCGTATACGACCTGGGTGTTCCGGGTATTGCGAGGACAAATCACGCTGGCGCACGTGCGCGAACAGGCCAAGCACTATTGAGGTGATCGCGATGTGGTATTTCACCTGGATACTGGGTCTCGCCTTCGCACTCGCCTTCGGCGTGATCAACGCCATCTGGTTTGAGATCCTCGAGCCCGACCAGCCAGAGTCCGAGCGGGACTTCAACGCGGCGCGAGAACCTTGATGCTGCAAGGCGCGTGATTATTGCGCCGACTCGCCCGCCGGTGACGCCAGGTAGAGAACGAGAGCGTCGAGGTCCGCGTCGCTGACCTCGGTCTTCCTGAAGAACGGCATCACCGACACCCCCGTACGCACGAAGTGCCGCACCGTTTCTGGCGTAAGGTCGGTGCGCTCTTCGAGCATCCCGGGCTTGGCGCCCTTGTAGAGCGCGGTGAGCGCGACCGTGCCGGGCTTATCCGCTCCGCGACCGTGACACGGCGTACACCATTTCTGAAACACCTCGTAGCCGTGCGCCGACTTCTCGCGGTTGGCGGCCAACGCGCCGATTCCGATACCGAGCAGCGCCACCGATGCGAGCAGTGAAAACGCAGGACGCGCGCTCATTTGCGGCCATCCCGCAGGTGCTTCGGCCAGATGCCGTAGCGTCCCGCCGAGAGAATGCCGTTTGGATCGATGGCATCCTTCAACCGCTCGTGGAACCGGCGCAACGCATGGTTGTTGAAGGAGTAGGTATTCATGATCAGCTCCTGGTAGGCCGGAGCCGTACGGTACTCGCCGAAGCCGTGTTCCGCCGCGATCTGCACGAGCTGCTGGAAGGCGGCGCGGGTTTTCTTGTTCTTTTCGACGTCGTGGGTGACGGGGAACCCGAATAGAAACAGGAACGAGCGTTCCCAGAAAAAGAACGGAATCGAGAACGGCGGTACCGGCAAACCGAACTCCCGGCCTGCTTGTGCGAATACGCGGTTCGCTTCGAACACGGCCTCGCCCGAACGCGCGATGATGGGCGAGAACCACTGGTGACCGTTGGTCGGCGTCGGATTATTGTCATTGCGCGCTCCAATCGAGAAAGCCGTGAGGGCCGGAATTCCGAATTCCGGCTTGTGGACCTTGTCTTTCTGCTCCGCGCTGAGCGGTAGCTTGAGCAATTCGTTGTCCTGGAATCGGGCGCTGGGAATCCTCGAGAATCGTTCCTTGGCAAATTCCCAATGCGCCGCAAGCGCTTTCGCAGGGCCGTAGAACTTGATCGTGGCACTCCATGCACCGAGGCCCTTCGATGCCGCGTACTGATCGAGCTCCGCGGGGTTGCCATCGACCGCCCTGGCAATCATCGCCGCCAGTGCCGGGCTCGTCGGTGGCGCATCGTCCGCGCCGGGCAGTCCCATGACCGGGCTCGAGAGCTCGGTGAATCCATTGCAGATGCGGCTGTTCTCGAGATAGTTGAGCGTGTCGATCAGCGGCACCAGGTCGTTGTGCCGCGGCACGATCACCGTGCCCAACAGAAACGCGTCGGGTTCGGGCATCAGCCAGAAGCCCATCTTGGTGATCACACCGAAGTTCGATTGCGAGAAGATGCCGTCGATCCAGGGACCGAAACCCGACTTGTATTGCTGCCAGGTCTTCGCGCCTGGCAATGCGCCCATGCCGGTGCGCAAGAGCTCCCCGTCCGCGAGCACGACCTCCATGCCGCAATGGCTATCGAAGTGAAAGCGGTACTCCGGCATTGTGTAGCCGCCGCCGCGATCGAGAGAGTTGCCGACCGGGCTTCCCCAGCCAGGATCCGGAACGTCGAGCCACACCTTCAGGTTGCGCTCCTGGATGTAGCGATAGAGATCGAAGTAGCTGACGCCGGGCTCAACGAGCGCGTACGCCATGTTTTCGTTGACCTCGAGCACGCGATTCATCCGCTTCAGGTCGAGCACCACGCTGCCCGAGTGGTTTGGCGCCGAGCCACCGTAGCCGAGGTTGCGCCCGGTTGAGATCGGGTAGATGGGAATCCTGAAGCGGTTGGCGATGCGCATGACCGCCTGCACCTGCTCCACCGAGCTCGGCGCGAGCGCTGCGGAGGCAGTCCGTTCCTCGGGCTCTCCCCAAAACGGTGAATAGGCATCGCGATAGAGGTCCACGTCCTCGTCGCTCGTGAACACCCATTCCTTGCCGATGGCCTGCTCGAACTGCGACAGAGCCTGCGCAAAATCCGACTGCTTGATGCCCGCGGGAACCCTCACGCTGTGCGCCCCTGCGCACGCGGCGCGATGACCCAGGAGATCAGCGGGTCCTCGTCATCCGCGAGGGGTGCAGCAGACCGGAGCTGGCGCGTCGCCAGTTGGCGGAAATCCTGCGCACAGTTCATGACAATTTGCGCCGCCCTGAGTGTCCAGTCGTCGTCATTCACGGGCCGATGCTCGGCGCGATATACGACACGCATTCCGACATCCCACGCGAGGCGCTCGAGGCAAAACAGGGGACCGTGGCGCGTCATGCCTGCTACTGCGACCGGCTCCTTGCGCCAGCGCAGATCCAGCTCTTCGTACCAGAGGTTCGTCACATCGCCGCCAAAGCCGCGTACCGCGCCTCCCAGGCGCGCGACCTCGGCCCCGAACCGTCGCGACTCGGCAAAGCGGTCATCGAAGAGAATGCGATACGGTGCATGGGCCGCGCGCGACACATCAGAAGAATCCCACGCGGCACGGGCAACCAGGGGAAGGCCCGTCAGAATTATTCCGCCCCGCAGGACATCTCGGCGGTTTGGCATCGGATACCTCCGCTGTTTCGAGAGATGCTACGCCCTAGCACCAGGGCTGAATCAACCGTCAGTGAAGCGGAGACTCGACTATCAGCGTTACTCGGGCGCCGGGCGAACGATGAGGTGGTATTGAATCACATCGCGCCCGAAGCGCGATATGCTCGCTCATTGCAATGAATACAAGCAATCCGCTCGCGCTCGTCACCGTTCACCGGAACGAAGCGCTGCTGTTCTTCACCCTGCTGCAACTCACCGTCATCGTGGCTGCCGGGCGGCTGGGCGAAGCCCTCGCGGTACGTTGCCGGCAAGCGCCGGTCGTGGGCGCGATCGTTGCCGGGATTCTGCTCGGGCCATCGCTGTTCGGCTGGCTCGCACCCGGCGCGTTCACCTTCGTCTTCAAGTCGAGTGCGCCTGAGCCCTTACAGGTCCTTTCCGGCCTGGGGCTCGTGCTGGTGATGTTCCAGGTCGGGCTCGAGTTCGATTTCTCTCATCTTAATGAGCGAATCAATCGGCACGCCGTGCTGACGATCGCCACGGCCATACTCGTGGTGCCATTTGCGATCGGCCTCGGATTCGGCTTCTATTCGGCGCCGGTGCTGTCGCCCGACGCGGACCGTCTCCATTCGGCACTGTTCGTTGCCACCGCATTCTCGATCACGGCCCTGCCGGTGCTCGGCCGCATCATGATCGAGCTCGATATCACGCGCACGCGCCTTGGCGTCATTTCCATCAGTGCGGCCGCGATCAGTGATGTCGTTGGGTGGATCGTACTGGCAGTCGTCACCGCGCTCAGCGCCGCGACATTCGACGCGGAACGGTTCGGCTTGCGCGTGGCACTGGTCGTCGCGTTCGTGCTGATCTGCCTTTACGTGGTACGCCCACTTCTCAAGCGAGGGGTTGCTTTCTCCAATCCTGGCGGCGGGAGGATGTCCGGCAACTTGTTGGGTGGTGTGCTGATCGTGGCCTTCGCCGCCGCAATCGCAACCTATCAGTTGGGAATCTTCGCCATCTTCGGTGCCTTCATGATCGGCGTGATCCTCTTTGACGAGCGCGAGTTCGTGAAGGCCTGGCAGACCAACATGGGAAAATTCGTCACCGTGTTTTTCCTGCCGCTGTTCTTCACGTACACGGGCCTGCGCACCTCGATCGGCGGGCTCGCCACGTTCGAGACCTGGGGCTGGTGTGCGCTCGTCCTGGTGCTAGCGACCGTCGCCAAGCTCGGCGCCGCCTACGTGGCTGCGCGGTACTCTCGTCTCAACCACGTGGAAGCGACGATCATTGGCTACATGATGAACACCCGCGGCCTCATGGAGCTCGTGGTCATCAATGTGGGCTATGACCTCGGCGTGATCTCGCAGCAGATGTTCACGATGCTGGTCATCATGGCGATCGTGAGCACGGTCATTACGACGCCCGCCTTGCGTCACTACCTGCCGCGCGCCGGGATCGGTGCAGAGTACGGCGCAGGACAGTTGCCGGCGCACAAGTGACATGACCCACCGCAAGATAGGTTCGAATCTCGAGCGGATTTGGGTGGTGCACGAATCGAACGCGCGACCAACAGACTAGAAGGCGCACTCCTTCTTCTTTCTTCTTTGCTACTCCTAGTGACGCACAGCCAGCGAGCGTAAGCTGCTGATTCACGGACACACCCTTTGCGCGACTACGAGATCGCCGACGAAAAGGGTTCACGAACGATGCGCGCTACGATCTTGATCGCCGACAAGAAGCCGCGGATGGTGCTCTCATCAGGGCGTGCGGAACCCTCTAGGGAATCCGGCGATATCGGTGCCTTGATGTCCCTCATCGAAGCGTACATAGGTCACCTGATGAGCCTCACTGTCACGAACCGGTCGAAGTCGCGCTATTCCGCACCAGCTGTGGGGCATGGTGGTTGACGTGGTGAGAGGCGCGAAACGACGAAACCACTAGCAAGGAACGGCGATTCCTGTGCCCGGGCCCCATTACAGCCAATAGAGAGAACACTGCTTGTGCGTCCGCAGATCGCGAACTCTAATGGGCAACAAGCGCACCTACGATTCGATCGACGCGCTGATGCACTGAAAATGCATTTCTAAACCGTCGGCACGCAGATGTCGCGTTCCAGTACGGAGGATCGACCGTGAGCAAGCCACAAATTCGGCTCATCGTTACCACGGATCCAGGCACAAAGCGGTGGATGATGGAGCTCGGCCGCGCGATTGTGTTCTTCGGTGTTCTCGAGGGGCTAATGCTCGACTGGGCCGCGCTGCTTCGCAGCGATCCGAGGGTGCTGGCGAGGTATCACAAGGACGACATGAAGAAGATCGCACCGCTCTTGCGTAAGGCCGTGCAGCACTGGGCGCACGCCGTTCCGCCAGCGATACGCAGACGGGCGCTCGCTGCAGTGAAGCGTGCCGAGCGCCTCACCAATCCTCGCAATGATATTGCGCACTCCAGGATTGAATTCATGCCGGCTCAAGATGGAACACATGTCCCAGTCGGGCTCGTAATCGGCAAACCATTGAGGGCGGGGCGCAGAGTCTTTGCCCTGCGCCGGTTCGACTGGCTGGCAGCTTTCGTGCAGGAAGCAAAGGCTACAACGAAGGAGATGCACGCGGCGATGGAGAAGCTGTCGGAGGCCATCGGTGAGCATGCGCCTGTGCATGGGTGGGCGCGCTGATGCCGTGAGAACGCGTACGCAAGGCCTCGGCATCGCGAGGTGTCGGGGCTTTTTTGTTTGTGCGGATAGTTACCGCAAACTGAAAGTCATTCCGGGCTTGGAACTTCGAAGGCCCCGAGACCGCTAAGCGGGGCTTTTCTTATCAGTTCCCGGCACATAATCCTGGCGGCTTCGACATGCCGCGCGGCCACCGCAGCCGAATCACCGATCCAGATGCCATCGAGTGAAGTCAGAATCGTGCTGGCCTCGCCGCTATCATCGACTCGGCGCAGCGCATCCTTCACTACCGACATTGCAAATTCCAGTCGCACCTTGATAGCGGGCTTCTGGTGGTTTTCTGCGAGGCTCTTGCCGAGGCATTGTTCGGCGCGCTGTAGCTGGTTTCGCAGCGTGCTTGTGTCTGTATGTGTGGAAGCCGGCGACATGGGCCAAGCTTTTGCCGATTTGGCGGAGCAGTCTGTGCGCCACCGTACGGCCGTGAGTGGCAAGGTGCCGTCGCAAGGTGTCGGGGCATCTTTGTGCCGCGGCGCAGTATGTAGTCTGGACCCCGAAATTGCGCCCCCTGACTATACGGCTGTAGATCTCAAGCTCCCGCGCTTCCTCGCCCATGTTGTCGGCGGGGCTGCGCAGCAGGAATTCACGGTCGCAGATGTAATTCGCCTCCTTGCCAATGCCGCAGGTGGCATCCATTCGGGAGCACCGGCCGATGAAAGACAACGCAAGCTAAGATGAGGTGTCTGAGCACTTCACCGCGCTTGCGAACATGGTGCCACCTGACTTCGTGCCATGGCCTCCAGGACCTCTCTGTTTGACCGTTCAACAGATCGGCAGGCTCACCTGCAGGGCAGCCGAGCCGCTGGTGAAGAGGATCCATACCGAGGCCGGCTAGCATTCGATCCTGTGAGTGATCCGGAGTACCTTGACTTCCTACCATTGTCGTCGACCCCGAAGACGGTGGAGTCATGGCGGGCGTCCAGGCCGAAACTCCGCCGAACTACACAATACCGATCTGCGATCGAATCGGTGGTTAATGACGAGATTTGGTGGGCCGTGCGCGAATCGAACGCGCGACCAACAGATTAAAAGTCTGCTGCTCTACCGACTGAGCTAACGGCCCATTGGCGGGGATGCCGGGGGGGCGAAATGATAGCGGAAATGCCCCGCCAAAGTGAGAATTCGCGAGGCTCGCGGGTCACTTGAAGATCACGGTCCGGTGTCCGTTGAGCAGGATCCGGTGTTCGACGTGCCAAGTCACCGCGCGCGCCAGCACCAGGGCCTCGATGTCGCGTCCGGCAGCGGCGCAGGCTTCGACGCTCATCGCGTGATCCGCCCGCGTCACGTCCTGCTCGATGATCGGGCCCTCGTCCAGGTCCTCGGTGACGTAGTGAGCAGTCGCACCGATCAGTTTGACGCCCCGATCGTGTGCCTGCTGGTAGGGTCGCGCGCCCTGAAAGCTCGGCAGGAAGGAATGGTGAATGTTGATGGCTCGCTCGCTCAGGCGCGCACACAGATTGCTCGAAAGGATTTGCATGTAGCGCGCGAGCACAACGAGGTCGCAGTGCTCGCCCTCGATCAGTTCCAGCAGCCGCTCCTCTTGTCGCGCCTTGTTGGCCGGATCGACCGGCAGGTGATGAAACGGGATGTCGTGGGATGCCGCGAGCTGATAGAAGTCGCGATGATTGGACACGATCGCCGGGATGACGATCGGCAGCGCCCCGGTGCGATAGCGGAACAGCAGGTCGTTCAGGCAGTGACCGAACTTCGACACCATGATGAGCACGCGCGGCTTCACGGCCGCATCGTGCAGGTGCCATTGCATGCCGAACTGCTCGCCGACCGGCGCAAACGCGTGCTGCAGGTCCTGCAGGCCCCGGCCTGCGGGAACTGCGAAGTACACCCGCATGAAGAAACGTTGATTCTGTGCATCGCCGAACTGTGCGCTGTCGATGATGTTGCATTCGTTGGCGAGCAACAGGTTCGCCACCGCAGCGACGATGCCGATGCGATCCGGACAGGACAGCGTAAGTATCAGGCGGCGCCCTTCGGCGCCTTCGCTGGTCGTGGGTGACATTGAGGGGACTCTATCAGTTCGCAGACGTGAGGCTGAAGCCCCCGTCGTCATCGAGCTCGAACCGGCCATCCGCGACCGCATTGAACCAGCGGCAGGTGCGCACCAGGCCGCCGAAGGAATACAGGTGCAGGCCGTCGATGACCAGCTCGCCCGACTGGTACGCACGCGCGAGCTCGCGCACGATCCTTTCCGGGCCGCGTTCCCCGATCAGCTTGGTCAGCGCACTGCCACGAGTGCCAATGGCCCGAATCGAGGGACCGACCCCACACCGCATGGCGAAGTTCAGGAGCGTCGTGAGCTTTGCGGGTCCCGCGAGTCCGATGGTGATCATGCCGGGCACGCCGCGAGTGCGCAGCTGCTGACACCAATCAATGATCGGTGCGCTTTCGAACAGGAACTGGGTGACGAAGGTGATCTCGATGCCGAGCTGCCGCGCGAGTTGCGCCTTGGCCGCCTCGGCGGCACGCACTTCGTTTTCCGCCACCGAGGGGTGACCCTCGGGATGGCCCGCAATGCTCAGCGAATTGATGCCGTAGCGTCCCAGCAAGCCGGTGTTCATGACTTCGATGCTCGCCGCGAAAGGTCCCTGCGGCTCCTTCACATCGCCGGCGATGAGCAGCACCTGCTTCACCGAAGCCACACCCGATAATCCCTCGAGGACTTGCTGCAGCTCGTCCTTGCTCGCGAGCTTTCGCACCGGCAGGTGCGGGACCGGTTCGAACCCCTGGGCGCGAACCTGCGCGGCAGCCTCTATCGTCGCCTTCCACGTCTGTCCTGGCAGATGGCTGATGTAGAGCTGCAGGCCGCCCGGCAACAGGGCCCGGCACTCCGGCAATTTCGACAGGTCGTGCACCGACATCTCGATGGATGACCTGCGACACAGGTGGACGATGGCGCTGCGCTCGTCATTGGGCATCGCGGACATCCGTCGAGCGCGGGCTGCTTGTGAGGTCATTCGGGAGTCGTGGCTGGCTGAAGCGGGGATCTCTAACGCGGTAATCGGGCCAAAGTTTGCCGCGTTTCTGGGGCGCGAACTCGACTTGTAGCGAAACGTCCGACAAGCTTCCGGCGCACTGCCAGTATGGCCGCGCAAGGCGGGATTTGAAACAATCGATCGCCCACAACACCCGGAAAACCAGCGAGGAACGCTTGACCGCGAGAATCATTGACGGAAAGACCATCGCCGCTGATCTGTGCCTGCGCGTCGGCCAACGCGCCGCAGAGTTTCGCAAAGCGAAAAGTATCGAGCCAGGATTGGCCGTGGTTCTCGCTGGTGACGATCCTGCCAGCCGCCTCTACGTCGACAGCAAGAGCAAGCAGGCCACCGCCGTCGGGATACGCAGCTTCGATTACCGCATGCCAGCCAGCGTGACGACCGCGGAGCTCTATCGCCTGATTGATGAGCTCAACGCCAGGGCCGACGTCCATGGGATCCTGGTGCAGTTGCCGTTGCCGAAGCAGGTCGATGAAACCGGTGTTCTGCTGCGGATCGATCCGCGCAAGGATGTTGATGGTTTCCATCCGATCAACGTCGGACGTCTTGCGACCGGGCTCGATGCGGTGGTCCCCTGCACGCCGCTCGGCAGCCTGATTCTGATTCGCAGCGTCCGATCTGATCTCGCTGGCGCACGCGCGCTGATCGTCGGGCGCTCGAACATTGTCGGCAAGCCAGCCGCGCAGCTGCTGTTGCGCGAGCACTGCACGGTGACGATCGCCCATTCACGCACGCGCGACCTGCCCGCGCTGTGCCGCGAGGCGGAAGTGCTGGTCGCGGCCATCGGACGCCCGAAGGCGATCCGGGGCGATTGGATCCGCGAGGGCGCCATCGTCATCGATGTCGGGATCAACCGGGTCACGGATGAAGCGGGTCGCAATCGCGTCGTGGGCGATGTCGATTTCGAATCCGCGGTGAATCGAGCCGGGGCCATCACACCCGTCCCGGGCGGTGTCGGTCCCATGACCATTGCATGCCTGCTGCTCAATACGCTGAACGCGGCGATTCGCGCGACGCCCGGCGCCGGAGATGCCCTATCACCGTTTCAGAGTTGAGCTACTGATAGCGGGTCGGATCGGCGATCCCGGCCGCCTCGAAGCCCGCACGCCGCAGGCGGCACGAATCGCAACGTCCGCACGCACGGCCCTCCTCGTCGGCCTGGTAGCACGACACGGTCATTGAGAAATCGACGCCCAGCTCGAGCCCGCGCTTCACGATCTGCGCCTTCGACATCTGGATCAATGGCGCACGGATACGCAGCGGCTTGCCTTCAACACCGGCCTTGGTTGCGAGGGCCGCCAGCTTCTCGAACGCCGCAATGAACTCCGGACGGCAGTCCGGATATCCTGAATAGTCGACCGCGTTCACGCCGATGAAGATATCGCGTGCCTCGAGTACCTCTGCCCAACCCAGCGCCAGCGCGAGAAATATCGTGTTGCGCGCGGGAACGTACGTAATCGGGATGCCGCCCGCAGCTTCCTCGGGCACCGCGAGACTCTTATCGGTTAGCGCCGACCCACCGATGCCCGCGAGATCGACACTCATGACCCGATGCTCAGCAGCCCCCCACAGTCGCGCGATGTGCCGGGCGGCCTTGAGCTCAGCGTCATGGCGCTGCCCATACGAGCAGCTCAGCGCGTAGCACTCGAACCCTTCCCGGCGCGCGATCGCAAGCGTCGTCGCAGAATCGAGCCCGCCTGACAGAAGCACAACTGCGCGCACGCTACTTACCCGGCACGTTGCCCCACAGGTACTTGTGGAGCTGGATCTGGAATCGCACCGGCAAGTGATCGGCGAGGATCCAGTCAGCGAGCTCGGCGCCCGCGAGCTGTTCGTGGCTCGGCGAGAACAGGATCGGGCAGCGCTCCCCGAGGGCGTGCTCGCGGATGAATCCCTTGCTCCACTCGTAGTCGGGGCGATCGCAGATCACGAACTTGAGCTGATCGGTGGGGCGCAGGTCCGCGAAGTTTTCCAACCGATTGCGGTGACTTTCGAGTGAGCCGGGCGTTTTCACATCGACGACGCGCACCACGCGCTCATCGACTGCCGAGACGTCGAGGGCACCACTCGTTTCAAGTGAAACACGATAGCCGGCGTCACAAAGCTGCTTGAGCAGTGGCAGACAAGCCCGCTGAGCAAGCGGTTCACCACCTGTCACGCAGACATAGCGTGTACCGTGACGTACGACTTCACTCAGCACATCTTCGAGAGCCCACCATTCCCCGCCATGAAACGCATACGCGGTGTCGCAATACTGGCAGCGCAGCGGGCAGCCGGTCAGCCGCACGAATACGGTCGGGATTCCGACGCTGTCCGCTTCGCCTTGCAGCGAATAGAAAATCTCGGTGATCTTCAGCCGGGTGGGATCGCTCGACACATCATTTCTGCCTGCAGATTTCGTCCGGCCATTGAGCGTGGCCGTAACCGCGGCAATCTATGCGTTGCCGGTCAGTGCCCTTCGTCTTTCATGCGTTGCAGCCGGCTCGCCGCCTCGGGTGCCGCGGTTGAATCGGGAAAGTCCTTGGTCACGCGCGTCAATGCATCCCGCGCCGCATTCCAGTTCTTGAGCTCGTACTGGCAGTAGCCGATCTTGAGCCACGCATCGGGGAGCTTGCGCGATTCCTTGTAACGGTCGACCACGACACGGAAAGTCTTGAGCGCCTCATCGTAGCTGCGCGTCACGTAGTAGCTCTCACCGAGCCAGTACTGGGCGTTGTCTGCCAGCGAGCTGGCTGGAAATGCCACCAGGAATTGCTGGAAGGCCGCGGTCGCCTTCTCGTACTGCCCGGACTTGAGCAGATCGAATGCCGCCTGGTAGTTGGCCCGGTCCGATCCTGCGGGAACCGGCAGGGCACTGCCGTTGCCGTCGGAGGTCACGGCTGGTGTGCCAGCTTCGATGGCCTTTACGCGCCGGTCCAGGTCAGCATACAGATCGCGCTGCTGGCCCTTGCCCTTCTCATTCTGAAACTGCAGCTCATCGAGCGAACCGCGCAACGAGCGCACCTCGGTCTGCAGTGCCTGCAGCTGTTGCGACAGCTCCAGCAGGCTTTGATTCGAGATCACACGCTCGATGCGTTCGAGCCGCCGATCGAGGTCGTTCAACTTGATAGTGACTGGATCGTCGGGCCCAGGCGTGCTGGCGCACCCGGCCACCAGGACGAACAAGGCAATCCCTGCCGCTCTGCGCATCACGCTGCGTGGCACCATAGGGCTGATGCTCAGTTCACGTAGACGATTTCAACGCGGCGATTCTTGGCCCAGGCCGCCTCGTCGCTGCCCTCCACCGCCGGCCGTTCCTCGCCGTAACTGACTGTCGCGATCTGGCCCTCGCCGACCCCGAGCAACATGAGCGCGCGCCTGACAGCCTGCGCACGCCGTTCCCCGAGGCCGATGTTGTATTCACGCGAGCCGCGCTCGTCCGCGTGCCCTTCCAGCCGTACCCGGAGCGCGGAGCTGGTCGCGAGACGCCGCGCATGGGCGGCAATGATGTCGCGGTATTCGGCGCGGATGTCAGCGTTGTCGAAATCGAAATAGATGATTCGCACGGCGAGACCCGCCTGCTGGCCCGCCGCACCGGCCCCGCTCGCGCCCCCCTGGCCCACAGGGCTGGTTTCCAGGCCCGGAGTCGTTGCACCACCTTCTTCCGAGGTCGCAGGAGGCGCTTCCTTCACCGCGTCGCGTTTCGGGCAGCCCATCAGCAGCAGCGTCGCCGAGAGCATCGTCAGTAGGAGCGCGTTTCGCATTTCCCGTATCTCCAGTGCGCAGACATTTCGAGTCGCCGCTTTCTACCACAGACGCCTGATCGGGGACACCCCTCGCAAGGCTTCACGCCAATCATGATGCAGGGAGCGGTGACCAGACCGGCTCGCGAATGTCGCCCTGCTCCGCTGCGATGCGCTGATGCACGTTGCCGTCGACCGAAACGGTCGCCAGCACGCTGCGTCCCTTGTCCTGTGTGCCATAGATGAGCACTGCGCCGTTCGGTGCAAAGCTCGGTGATTCGTCGAGACTGCCCTGCGTGAGTACGCGGGTCGCGGCGTTCCCCAGGTTCATGAGTGCGATGCGATACGCGCCACGATCGAGTGTCACCATCGCAAGCTGTGTGCCGTCCGGCGAAACCCGCGGTCGCGCGTTGTAACTGCCCTCGAACGTGACTCGCTGTGCGCGATCGCCTCCGCCGGCACCCACGCGATAGATCTGCGGCGCCCCGGAACGGTCGGACGTGAAGTAGATACTCCTGCCATCCGGCGACCAGGCCGGCTCGGTGTCGATCGCATTGTCATCCGTCAGCCGCGTCAAGACCTGGTCATTGAGCCCGAGCACGTAGACGTCGAGATTGCCATCCTTGTGCGAAAGCGTGAGCGCTAACCGACGTCCATCCGGTGACCAGGCAGGCGCTCCGTTGATGCCCGCGCGTGCAGAGACCCGGCGTCGCTCACCGGTGCGCAGCACTTGCACGAAAATGGCCGCCACGCGGCTTTCGAATGACACATAGGCAAGATTCTGGCCGTCAGGCGACCAGGCGGGCGACATGATCGGTTCCGTCGATTGCGCCACCACGCGAGGGTTGACGCCATCGGCGTCCGCCACGATGAGTTGATAGCGCGAATTGGGCGCCTGGCCGGCAACCGAGACATAGGCAATGCGGGTCGAGAACGCGCCGGGAATGCCGGTGAGCTTCTCGAAGATCATGTCGCTCACCCGATGGCTCGCGGCACGCAGCGTGGCGCTCGTTGCAGGCTGTGCGTACTCGAGGAGTTTCTGGCCGTTGAGTACGTTCACGAGTGCATAGCGGATCAGATACTGGCCGGAAGATTGCTGCGGCTGCAGCTCGCCGACCACCACGAAATCGTTGCGCAGCATCCGCCAGTCATCCGGCACCACATCGCTCGCCTTGGTCGGCAGGTCGACCATGTCATTGCGCGCCATGGGCCGGAATCGCCCGCTGCGCTGCAGGTCTCCTGCGACGATATTGGCAACATCGGCCGGCGCCTGATCGACACCCGACCACCCGAAAGGCACGATCGCGATCGGGATCGGATCGCTCACCCCTTCGGTGATTTCGATCGTGAGTTCGGCACTCGCGGGCGTTGAACGCGCCAATGCAAAAAATACAAGCGCCGCCGCGGCCACGTATTGCTTCAACCCTTCCCTGCCTGAATTCACCCATCACCTCGCTGTGAGCTGGTATCAATCATAAGTCGCCGGGCTTGAACTCGAGCTTCAGATTCCTTTCGAACAATGCCGGGTCCGACGGTTCCGGCAATGGCGAGGCGCGATATACCGCAGCCTCGATGGATTGTCTTACGGCTTCATCGCCGTTGCATTCACCGATCTTGACGCCCACCACCTCCCCGCCTGGAACCTGCGTCACGTTGACGATGCACCGCAGGCCCTCGCGCGCGCTCGGTGGACGAATCCACGCGCGCTGAACCCGCGCCTGGATCTGTGCGACGTACTGCGCCAGTTGGCCCGAATCCTCCGCCGCACTGCGCCGTTCCTCCTCCGCGAGCCGTCGCTTGAGCTCCGCCTCGCTCTCCTTGCGCTGACTCGCTTCCAGTTCCTTGCGCTTCTTGTCGGCGGCGGCCTTGGCTTGCTGCTGGCGCTTGGCCTCGTCGGCCTTGCGCTTCGCCTCCTGCTCTTGCTGCTGGCGCTGCTGTTCGCGTTCCTGGGCGAGCTTTTCTTCCGATTCGCGCTGTTGCTTGAGGTCCTCGAGCCGCTTCTGTTCCTCTTCGCGCTCGCGTCGCGCCTGTTCCGCCTGGTCGCGCTCTTCCTGCGCCTGGCGCGCCCGCTCCTTCTCTTCCTGTTCCAGCCGCTGGGCTTCCTCCTGGATGCGCTGCTCGTCGACTACGCTCGCCTCGATGGCGGGCTGGAGCTGAGGCTGAGGGGTCGGCCGCGAACGCAGTGTCACGAATCCATACGCCAGCAGGCCGATGACGATCGCATGCAGCAGGATCGACAGCGTGAGCGAGACAGCGTGTTCGCGGGCGAATCCTGCCATGACTAACGACTGGTCCGCTCATCCTCAGGTAGCTTCTGCGGGTCGGTGATGAAGCCCACCTTCTGCGCACCCGCCTTCTGCAGCAGCACCATCGCGGTCACGACTCGCCCATAGGACACCGACTCGTCGGCCTTCACCAGTACAGGAGTCTGCTTGTCGCGCCGCAAGACCGCGGCCGCCCGGGCAGTCACCGTCGCCTCATCGATCGGGCGGTCCTTGTCGCGGCCGATGTTCAGATAGAGCTGACCCTTCGCGTCCACGCTCAACACCAGCGGCTGGTGCTGCTTCAGCATATCGGGATCGAGGGGCTCCGCACCCGCATCCGGCAAATCCACCTTGATCCCTTGCGTGAGCAGTGGCGCCGTGATCATGAAGATAATGAGCAGCACCAACATCACGTCGATGTACGGAACGACGTTGATCTCGCCCATGAGCTTGCGGCTGCGGCTGCGGGTCGACTTCTGCATCTCAGACCGTCCTGGCCGCTGCGTGGCGCTGCAGGATCGTGGCGAACTCTTCCATGAAGGTGTCGTAACGCAGCTCGAGGCGTCCGACCTGGTCGGCGTAACGGTTGTAGGCGATCACCGCGGGAATGGCGGCAAACAGGCCCATGGCGGTCGCGATCAGTGCCTCGGCGATCCCGGGCGCGACCATCGCCAGGGTGGCCTGCTGCACGTTACCCAGCGAGTGAAAGGAATTCATGATGCCCCAGACCGTACCGAACAACCCGACGTAGGGACTGGTCGAACCGACGGTCGCCAGCATGGCGAGATTCTGCTCGAGCCGATCCACCTCGCGCATCTGCGCGACACGCATCGCGCGTTGCGCACCTTCGAGGAGCTGCGCGGGGGCCACGCCGCTCTGCTGCCGGAGTCGGCCGAATTCCCGAAACCCGGACTCGAAGATGCTCTCCATGCCGCTGGTACTGCCTTCGCGGGCTTCAATGGAACGAAACAGCATCGACAGATCGCCGCCGGACCAGAAACTGCCCTCGAAGGCGTCAGCTTCCGTGCGAGCCCGGCGGATCAGCGAGCGCTTGCGCAGAATGACCGCCCAGGACGCGATGGATGCGCCCATCAGCAGCGCGAGCACGAGTTGCACGACGAAGCTTGCGTCGAGAACCAGCCTGATGACCGATAGATCGGACGACATTCCCTCTCACTCCTCGTGCGTGGCCATGGCTTCGAGCAAACGGTCCGGCAGGCGGCGCGGCCGCAGGGTCTTGCAATCCAGACAGGCGGCGCGGGTCCGCGCGCGCGTCAGCAGGTCGCCGCCGAATCGCCCGCGATACACTTCCTGCGAAAAGGCGAAGCTCGCGCGGCCCTCGGCGAGGATGTTGCAGGTCACGATCAGCTCATCGTCAAGGCGCGCGGGCAGCAGGTAGTCGATGTTCACCGAGACGATCGCGAACATCACGCCTTGCTCTTCAGCCAGCTGGTTCTGGTGGATTCCGAAGCTGCGCAACAGTTCCGTGCGCGCACGCTCCATGAACTTGAGGTAGTTGGCGTAGTAGACGATGCCACCGGCGTCGGTGTCTTCCCAGTAGACCCGGATCGGAAAGGTGAAGGTGCTCATGGGAGCTGCCGCCCCAGGGCATCCTTCATTGTTTACCCTCGCCGAACAACGGCAGACTTCCGGCCCGATCCGTATTCGGCGCCTTGAGACCGAAGTGCAGGTAGGCGGCGCGTGTTGCCATTCGCCCGCGCGCGGTGCGCATCAAGAAACCCTGCTGGATCAGGAACGGCTCGATCACATCTTCGATCGTGTCGCGCTCCTCGCCCACCGCGGCGGCCAGACTGTCGGCGCCGACCGGCCCACCATCGAACTTCTCGATGATCGTGAGCAAGAGCTTGCGATCCAGCGTGTCGAAACCCTGCGGATCCACCTCGAGCAGGTCGAGGGCGGCTGTCGCTACCTGGTCGGTGATGCGACCGTCGGCTTTCACTTCCGCAAAGTCGCGCACCCGGCGCAGCAAACGGTTGGCGATGCGTGGGGTACCGCGCGAACGGGTGGCGATCCGGTGCGCGCCCGAGCCATCGATCGGCAACTCGAGGATGCGTGCCGAGCGCGTCACGATGCGCTCGATGTCTGCGACGGAGTAGAACTCCAGTCGTTGCACGATGCCGAACCGGTCGCGCAGCGGCGAAGTCAGGAGCCCGGCCCGGGTCGTCGCTCCGACCAGCGTGAAAGGCGGCAGGTTGAGCTTGATCGAGCGCGCCGCAGGGCCCTCGCCAATCATGATGTCGAGCTGAAAGTCCTCCATGGCCGGGTAGAGGATTTCCTCGACCACCGGGCTCAGCCGATGGATTTCATCCACGAACAGCACGTCGCGCGGCTGCAGATTGGTGAGCAGTGCCGCGAGATCACCGGCACGCTCCAGCACCGGACCTGAGGTCTGGCGCAGGTTCACGCCGAGCTCGTTCGCGACAATGTGGGCGAGCGTTGTCTTACCCAACCCGGGCGGCCCGAAGATCAACACGTGATCGAGTGCCTCGCCGCGATTGCGGGCAGCAGTGATGAAGATCTCCATCTGTGCCTTGACCGCGCTCTGGCCAACGTAATCGGCGAGCACACGCGGCCGCACCGCGCGCTCTACCGCTTCGTCCTCGCCGGTCTCCTGCGGCCCGATGATGCGTTCTTCGCTCAAGCTAGCCCCTCACGGCTGCCTGCAGTGCGCGCCGGATCAGGTCTTCCGTCGATCCGTCACCGCCCTCCGACGCCTTGAGCAGGCGCGCGACTTCGGCGGGCTTGTATCCGAGCGACACCAGCGCGGTGAAGGCCTCCGAATGTGCGGCGGTTTGCCCGCCCTCGGGCCGCGCCACTTCGCCCACGACGGCAAGATTCTTCAGGCGGTCGCGCATTTCGATCAGCAGACGCTCCGCGGTCTTGCGTCCTACACCAGGAATGCGTTGCAGGCTCGCGGCATCCTGGGCTTCGACGCAACGTGCGAATCCTTCGACACTGATGCCGGAGAGGATTCCAAGCGCGATCTTCGGTCCGACGCCCGAAACCTTCAGCAAGGTCCGGAAGAGCCGCCGCTCCCCATCGGTGCCGAACCCGTAGAGCACGTGTGCGTCCTCGCGCACCACGAGGTGAGTGAAGAGTTGCACGTCCTGCCCCGCCGCGGGCAGATCGTAGAAGGTCGACATCGGCGCTTCGAGCTCGTAGCCCACGCCGTTGACGTCTATCGTCAAAGCAGGGGGGTGCTTGGCGATGAGTCGGCCGCGCAGAGATCCGATCATGGAGCGCGGAGCATGCTGCGAAGCTGACGGCCGTGGGCGTGGCACAGCGCCACTGCGAGAGCATCGGCGGCATCCGCGGTCAGCCGCCCCTGGACCTGCAGTAATGCTTTCACCATGTGCTGGACCTGGGTCTTCTCAGCGCCGCCGGTGCCGACCACTGCCATCTTGATTTCGCGTGCCGAATATTCGAACACCTTCACTGTTCCACTGAAGACACCGCACAGTGCCGCCCCTCGTGCCTGTCCCAGCTTGAGTGCGCTGTCCGCGTTCTTGTTCACGAACACGCGCTCTACGGCCACTTCGACCGGCTGATACTCCGTAATCAGTGCGCGCACCCGGGCAAAGATCTCCTGCAGGCGCTCCGGAAATGACTCCCCGGAGATGCTGATCGCACCGCTAGCGACGTAGGCGGCATCCCCGCCGTTCCAGTCGATGATGCCAAAGCCGGTGCACCGCGAGCCCGGATCAAGACCGAGCACGCGAACCGAAGCCACCGTGGTCAGCACTTCATGCTGCAGCCCGGCCGGCGTCGCCGCCGGCTTATACGCGCGCCAGGATGTCATCCGGGATATCGGCATTCGAGTAAACGTGCTGAACGTCGTCAAGGTCTTCGAGCGCCTCGAGCAGGCGCACCATCGACTCAGCCTGTTCGCCGGCGAGCGCTGTCGAGGTTGCGGCACGCATCGTGACCTCGGCATCCCCTGGTGAATGGCCCGCCTGACTCATGGCATTGCGCACCCGCTCGTATTCGGTGGGATCGGTCAGCACGTCGATCGAGCCATCATCGTTGGTCACGATGTCTTCCGCACCGGCGTCGAGCGCCGCCGACATGACTGAATCCTCATCGCTCCCCGGCGGATAACAGAGCATGCCGACCTCATTGAACAGATACCCAACCGACCCTTCGGCGCCCAGGTTGCCACCGTACCGGGTGAAAGCGTGGCGCACGTCCGCAACGGTGCGATTGCGATTGTCGGTGAGGCATTGGACCATCACCGCAACGCCCCCCGGCCCATAACCCTCGTAACGAACTTCCTGGAAGTTTTCCGTGCCGAGCTCGCCCGTGCCGCGCTTGACCGCCCGCTCGATGTTATCGCGCGGCATACTGGCGGCGCGTGCCTTATCCATGGCGATACGCAGCCGCGGATTGGAATTCGGATCGCCTCCGCCCACCCGTGCGGCGGTGGTGATTTCCCGGATAAGCTTGGTAAAAATCTTGCCGCGCTTCTTGTCCTGGGCCCCCTTGCGATACTGGATGTTGGCCCACTTGCTATGACCTGCCATGTGCTTGAAGCCTGCGCGAAAAGTGCGGGTATCATAGCCGGAAACCTCCCACCCGGACACCGCCGAGGCGCCTGATTCAATCGTGGAAACAACGACTTCCACCCTGCGTCCAGCCTCCACTGCGGTGCTCGCCGCCGAGGCACAACTCGCTTCGCTGGCCACCGAGGACGGCGCCGATGCGGCGCGGGCCCGCGCCTTGGCGCTGTCGCGAACCGTCGCAACGCTCGCGATCGACGACGACGTGGTGCTCGCCGGGCTGGCCGTTCCCCTGCTCGATGCACGCCTGATCGACGAGGACGCAGCCGTCGCCCGCTTCGGCGCCGAAGCCGTACGCCTGGCCCGCGGACTGCGTCAGCTCGGCAACATCGGGCTCCCGGCGCAGTGGCGTCCCGAGCAGAAGCTTTCAGCCACGCAGGCTGAAACGCTGCGCAAGATGCTGCTTGCGATCGTCACTGATCCTCGCCTCATCATCCTGCGCCTCGCCGATCAGCTCCTGCGCCTGCGCGAGGCCAAGGAATTCGACCCGGAAGCACAGCGGCAGATCGCCCTCGAGACGCGCGAGATCCATGCGCCGCTCGCCAATCGACTCGGCGTATGGCAACTGAAGTGGGAACTCGAAGATCTCTCGTTTCGCTATCTCGACCCGGAGAACTACCGGCGCATCGCTGCAGCCCTCAAGTCCCGCCGCGCTGATCGCGAGCGCTACATCGAGTCTGTGATCGGGCACTTGCAGTTCGAGCTTGGCAAGGCTGGTATCGGGGCCGAGATCGTTGGCCGGCCCAAGCATATCTTCAGCATCTGGAAGAAAATGCAGCTCAAGCAACTTTCCTTCGAGCAGGTGCTCGATGTACGCGCGTTGCGTGTGCTGGTCGACAGCATCGCGGATTGCTACGGAGCCCTCGGCGTCGTCCATGGGCTCTGGCCCTACATTCCCGGCGCCTTCGACGATTACATCGCGACGCCCAAGGACAACTTCTACCGTTCGCTGCACACCGCGGTGTTCGGGCCGGGGCACGAGCCGCTCGAAGTGCAGATTCGTACACGCGAGATGCACGAGCACGCGGAACTTGGTGTCGCTGCGCACTGGAAGTACAAGGAAGGCGGCCAGCGCGATGCGGCCTACGAGGCCAAGATCCGCTGGGTGCGCCGGCTCCTCGAGCCGGAGGATGGCGCGGAATCGGATCGAGATTTCCTGGATCGCGTCCGCTCGGAGATTTTCGAAGATCGCGTTTACGTGCTCACGCCCAAAGGCGAGGTGATCGATCTGCCGAAACAGGCGACGCCCCTCGACTTCGCTTATCACGTGCATACCGATCTCGGTCATCGCTGCCGCGGCGCGAAGGTCAACGGCCGCATGGTGCCCCTCGATTACCAGCTGCAGAACGGGGAGATCGTCGAGATCATCGCCGCAAAGCAGGCACAGCCCAGCCGTGACTGGCTCAACCCGCACAACGGCTTTCTCGCCTCTCCGCGCAGCCGTGCCAAGGTGCGCAGCTTCTTTCGCAAGCGCGACGAGGTGCAGAACCGTACCGAGGGCCGCGAGATTCTCGAACGCGAGCTCGAGCGCCTCGGTGCTCGCAACCTCGCCCTGCCCGATCTGATCAACGAGCTCGGACTGCGCAATGCGGAAGCGCTGTATGCTGCGATCGGTGCCGGTGACATCCACAGCGCCCAGATCGCCGCTGCGATTCAGCGGCGCACCCATTCGGAGCCGCAAGAGCCCCGCGTGGTACCGCGGCGCGCTCCCACCCCGGCGGGACCGAGTGGTGTTATCGTCGAGCAGGTCGGCAATCTTCTGTCACAAGTGGCGCGCTGCTGCCGACCGGTACCGCCGGAGCCGATCGCGGGTTACATCACGCTGGGCCGCGGAGTCAGCATTCACCGCGACACGTGTGCGAGCCTCTTGCGGCTCAAGGCCCGTCAGCCCGAGCGCATCATCCAGGTGGCCTGGGGAGAGAAACGTGACCAGCTCTTTGCGGTGGATATCGCCGTCGATGCGCTCGACCGGCGCGGCCTGGTGCGCGATGTGAGCGCCGTACTCGCCGACCAGAAGATCAGCATCCAGAACATGTCGACGGTCACCGATGCGCGCGAGGGAACGGCCCACATCGGGTTGCGGGTCGGCGTACACGGAATCGAAGAGCTGAGCCGCGTCCTGACTCGCCTCGGCGCGTTGCCCAACGTGGTGCGTGTGAGGCGCACCGTCTAGCCCGCGGCCCCAATGAACACCCGAGCACCCGATGTCGTCTTGGTCGACCACGACCTGGAAGAGCTCAGGTCGCTCGTCGGCCCGTTGCGCAAGGAGTTCGAGTTCTACCTCACGGTGAGCCCCAACGATGCGCTCGCCGCCCTGGCGCGTTTCCCGATACGAGTGCTGGTCGCAGGCCAGACGCTGTTCACCGGTTCGGGACTCGAGGTCCTGAATGAAGCGCACAAACGCTCTCCCGCCACCGCGCGAGTGTTACTCGTCAACGCCGGGGAACGCCGCGCCATTGAGAAGGAGCTTGCCGCCGCCGAACTGTTTTACGTGTTGAAGCGACCCTGCACCGCCGCTGAACTCAAGGAAGTACTCCAGGCCGCAGGTCGAAGTGCCCGGGTGCAGGCGACGGGTGCACAGGTCGAGCATGTCGTCCTCGAATCAGCCCACGCCGCTCGTGCGACTGGTGCATCCATCACGGATGACCCGATCACTGTGCTCACCACCGATGTGGACCTCTACGAGGCCATTCGCGCTGCCATGCACGGCCGGCACGAAGTGCATCTTGCTGCCAAGCTCGAGGATGCAGCGCGGCTTGCAGGTTCGGGTCAATGTGCAGTGCTGGTCACGGATCTCGCATTGACCGAATCGGCCCTGCGCCGCATCACCAATCATCTGCGTGCGCGTGAGGAATCATTGGTCACGATTGCGGTTGGCAACCGCGAGCAAGGCAACGCGCTCATGGGTCTGCTGTCCGCCGGGACCATCCATCGCTTCCTGCTGAAGCCCGTGACACCCGGTCTCGCCCGCCTCGCGCTCGAATCGGCGACCCGGCAGCACCATTCGGTCAAAGCCCATCGACGTAGTGAAACCCACTTCGAGCTGCGCCCGACACTGGCCGCTGCTGCGCCCGCCGAGCCCGCCGAGCCCACCGCGCATGTCCCTGTCGCAGCGCCGGTGCGCCGGCAGATGCGGACCGGCCAACTCGCTGCGATTGCCAGCATCGCGCTGGTCTTGCTCGCCGGCGCAGGTGTGGGCGTGTGGTACTGGACTCATCGCGCGCCGCCACCCGATCAACGCGCGATCGCCATCGCCGCCAGTCTCGCATCGGCGCAAGCCGCGGTCCGCACGGGACACTTGCTCGATCCGGCCGCAGGGAGCGCATTCGCCCTGTACTCCGAAGTGCTGCGGCTCGATCCGCAGAATGCCGCGGCCCAGGCCGGGCTCGACCAGCTCGCGACTCATTTCATCGAGCAAGCCGAGAGCCAGCTGGTCGAAGGGAATCTCGACGGAGCGGCCAGTGCTCTCGCCTCGGCGCGGCAGGTTCGCCCCGATCACCGCCGCCTGACATTCCTGGAGGCGCAACTCGGCAAGGATCGCCAGGAACAGCTCGTGCTGCAGGCGCGCCAGTCGGCGACCGCGGGCAACCTGCAAGAAGCACAGGAGCTCCTGCAGCAGGCACAGCAGGTCGAGAGCAAGTCCTCGGAGATCACTTCGGCACAGCAGGCGATCGATTCACGCGCACGCGCGCAACAGGTTGCCCAGATGCTCGACCTTGCACGCCAGCGAGTAGCGCAGAACCGCCTCGTCGCCCCTCCGCAGGACAGCGCCAGGTTCTACCTGCGCAATGCGCAGCGGCTTGAACCCGCTAACGTTGCGGTTCAGCAAGGTTTGCGCGACCTGGGCGATCGCGTCGTGAGCTCCGCTGATGCCGCGATCGATGCGCAGCGCTTCGACACCGCCCGCAACTGGATCGTGCAGGCGCAGGATCTTGGCGTTGAGCAAGCTGAGATCGATCGCCTCAACACGCGCATCACCTCCGGCGTCGACAACAAGACCAGGAGCGACCTGTTGGCGCTCGCGCTCAAACGCACCGAGGAAAACCGGCTCCTCGAGCCGGCGCAAGACAGTGCGCGCTACTACCTCGACCGGCTCACGCAGAACGATCCGCAGTTCCCGGGCGCGGATAAGGCGGCACAGGCGCTCGGCGCGAAGCTCGTGGCGCGCGCCGAGGGCGCCACCGCCTCGCGCCAGTTCGACAACGCCGGCCGGATGCTGAGTGAAGCACGGGCCGTGGGCTACACCGGACCGGATCTCACCGCCGCTGAGACCGCACTGCTCACCGCGCAAGCACCGGCAGCCGCAGCCGTCCCGCCCAAGCAGCTCAAGTACGTCGCTCCACAATATCCGCAGGACGCCATCTCCCGGGGTGTGGAGGGATGGGTCGACGTCAGCTTTGCCATCGCCGCTTCAGGAACAGTTGTGGATGCGCGTGTCGACGACGCCAAGCCGCGCAATCAATTCGACCGGGCGGCGCTGGCGGCGGTGCGGCAATGGAGATTCGAGCCGAGCGCCGACGGCCTTGACCGTGAGCAGCGCCTGAAAACGCGCGTGCAGTTCAAGCTTCAGGACTAGGGCAACGAGGTACAGCATGAGCAAGGTCGTGCGGGTCCATGAACACGGCGGACCAGAGGTTCTGCGCATCGAAGAGCTCGAAGTGGGCCGCCCCGGCCCGGGTGAGGTGCGACTGCGCATCGAGGCGATCGGCCTCAACCGCTCGGAGGCCGCATTTCGCGCCGGGCTTTATCCGGTCAAGCCGAAGCTCCCAACGCTCATCGGCTACGAAGCAGCGGGAATTATCGAAGCGCTCGGCGAAGGCGTGCAGGATTTCGCCGCCGGTGATCGAGTGTGCGTGCTCCCGACGTTTCGCCTGGGCGAGTACGGCGTCTACGCGGAGCGGGCCATCGTGCCGGTGCGCAGTATTCTCGCGGCGCCGCACGCCCTCAGCCCGATCCAGGCCGCATCGATCTGGATGCAATATCTCACCGCACTCGCGATCATCGAGGTGGCACACGCAACCGTCGGCGATCACGTCATCATCCGGGCAGCATCGAGCAGCGTCGGACTTGCCGCGATACAACTAGCGAACTGGGCGGGCGCGGTGCCGATTGCGGCGACTCGTCGCGGCACGAAATCGCAGGCCTTGCTCGAGCAGGGCGCGAAGCATGTGATCGCAACAGAAGAGAGCGACCTCGTCGCCGAAGTGATGAAGATCACCGGCAATAAGGGCGCTCGTATCGTCTTCGATCCGGTCGGCGGGCCGTACGTCGACACGCTCGCACAGGCCATGGCGCAGGACGGAGTGCTCTTCATCTATGGCGGGCTGAGCGGCCAGCCCACCACGCATCCACATTGGCCGGCCGCCTTCAAGAACCTCAGCATCCGCGGCTGGGTCGCCTCAACGATCTGGAATTTCCCGGACCGGTTCGCACGCGCCAAAGACCTGGTCCTGCGGGGGCTCGCTGATGGGCACCTCAAGCCGGTGATCGCGAAGACGTTTCCACTGCAGGACATCGCCGCGGCGCATCGCTACCTCGAGTCGAATCAGCAGGTCGGCAAGATCGTCGTCACTGCGTAAGGGCGTCTCGCGCGCGGGCGGCGCAGCGCCGAGACCTTGACGTTGCATGTCGGTGTGCTAAGTTAACAGCATAGTGCTGGTTTTTTAGCAGGTCTCGACTCAATGGCACAGCTGCACCTCAGTCGTCGTGAACGGCAGATCATGGAGATCATCTACCGCCTCGGCCACGCGACGGCGGCCGAGATCCAGAAGGAGATGCCGGATCCGCCCAGCTACTCCGCGATCCGGGCATTGCTGCGAATCCTCGTCGACAAGCAACACCTGCAACATCGTCCCGACGGTCCCCGGTACGTCTATTCACCGACGGTTTCACGGAGCAAGGCTCGCGTCGGTGCCCTCACCCAGGTTGTGAACACATTCTTCGATGGTTCGGCCCTGCAGGCGGTGTCGGCACTGCTGGGCTCATCCCAGGGAAAGTTGACCGAGCAGGAACTGGATGAACTGCGCGAACTCGTAGAAGCGACACGCAGGAAGGGACGTTGATGTTTGCGCCCTCGACACTTCTGGTGGTGGCGCTCAAGAGCACCCTCTTGATTGCCCTCAGTAGCGTCGTGTGCCTCGCACTGGCGAGGACGTCCGCGGCCTATCGTCATGTCCTTTGGGCGTTCGCCCTGTCGCTATCGCTCTTGATGCCCTTCGCCATCCATTGGATCCCGGCGTATGTGGAGATTCCCGTCCCTTGGCAAATGCTGAGCAGCGCGACAGCGACAAGCGAGAGCGCGACGCCAGGCTCGACCGAGAATCTTTGGTCTCCGATCATGGTGCTATGGGCGTCGGGGACAGCCGCCCTGCTGTTGCGACAGGTTCTCGCGCACATCGGCCTGTGGCGCTGGACCCGCAAGTCACGCGCGCTTCATTCGACCCGCTGGCGGGCCACGCTGGAGCGCATCGCCAGTGAGCAGGATATCGACCGGACGCTGCGCGTGCTCGAGTCCGCGCGCATCACGAGTCCCTGCACGTGGGGATTCCTGCGGCCGATCCTCCTGCTTCCGAGTGTCGGCGAGCGCTGGTCCGAGGCTGAGCGCCGACATGCACTCCTGCACGAGCTCGCACATCTGCATCGCCTCGACTACGTGAGCGACCTCATGGCCCGCATTGCCTGCGCAGTGCACTGGTACAACCCGGCCGTCTGGTTCGCAGCGGGTGAGATGCGCCGGCTCCAGGAGCGGGCTTGTGACGACGCCGTGTTGCACGCTGGTGGCACGCCATCCGATTACGCGCAGTTCCTGTTGAACGTGGCGGCGCAATCGAATCATCGCAGCCCGTTGCGGCTCGCGATGAACATGGTGCGACGTTCACCGTTGCACGGGCGTGTCGTAGCGATTCTCGATCCGTGCCAAGCGCGGCGGCAACCGAGTCCACTGATCGCACTGGTTGCGTTTTTGTCGCTGACGGGCCTCGCGCTGTTGTTAGCGACAGCCGCAACTGTAACCAAGTCCGACGCGCAGGTACGAGATCCGGTGGACACACCGGTAGATCCAGCGGACACACCGGCGAGCCCAGCAATACCGGCGCGGCCCGCAGTACCGGCGACGCCCGCACTTCCTGCGCTACCAGCCGTGCCTGCGACGCCGGCAGTGCCCGCTCTCCCAACAATGCCAGCAATCCCAGCTATACCGGCACTACCCCCGCTACCCACACACACGGGACCAACTGCGTCCCTAACCGCTGGGCGCCCCTCGGCGCTATGAGACACGATGACGTCTGCGCGCTGCTCGTGGGCGCCCTGCTGCTCGCGAACTCGCCACCGTCGTACTGCGAGACCGCTCCCAGTGGCACCGCCGACGAATTAGTCGGCCTGTGGAAAGCGCAACGCTGGTTCGGACCCTCAGCGCGCGGCCCGCTGGTGATCGAGAAAACGCCAACCGGCTGGAGTGCGGATTTTGCCGGCAGCAACTGGCCCGTGCGCCTTGACGGCAAGCAGCTCACGTTCGAGTTGCCGGATGGAGAAGGCTCCTTTCGCGGACAGTCTGCGGAGCAAGGCCGGATCATTGGTCATTGGAAATCGTCCAATTCGCTCACCAATGGTTTCCGGTATGCGGTTCCCGTGACACTCGAACGCGCCGGACCCAATCGCTGGAGCGGCACTGTCACTCCGCGCGACGACAGGTTCACTCTCCATTTGATGGCGCAAAAGCGCCCCGACGGATCGGTCGGCGTGTTCATGCGCAACCCCGAGCGCAACATGGGCGTGTTCTATGACCTCGACCATATCGAGCGCGAGGGCACGGCGGTGCACCTGATCGGACATCGCCGTGGATCAAAGACAGAAGGCGTGCTGCTGAGCGGTGTCTACGACGCCGAGCAGCAAGTCCTGTCGGTGTCGTTCCTCGAGCGAGGCGGCACCTACGACTTCAGGCGCGACACCGATCAAAGCGGCTTCTATCCGCGCGGCAAGAGCCCGGGACCCTATGTCTATCGTGCGCCACTTGCACGTGACGACGGCTGGGCCACCGCCACTGTCGAGGAGGTCGGCGTGGATCGCGCCGCGATCGAGAGGTTCATCCAGGCGATCATCGACATGCCGATCGACTCAGTGCACACGCTGCAGGCCGAAGGGATCCTGATCGCGCGCCACGGCAAGCTGGTGCTCGAGGAATATTTTCACGGCGAGCACCGGGACAGGTTCCACGAGACCCGCTCCGCAGCCAAGAGCCTGACCGCGACACTCGTCGGAGCCGTGATGCAGGCTGGCGCGCCGCTCGAGCTGTCCACACCGGTCTATCGGATCATGTATGGCGGAACATTTCCGGCGGATCTCGATCCGCGCAAGCGCGCCATGACGCTCGAGCACCTGTTGACCATGTCGTCCGGCTATTTCTGCGACGACGACAACGATGAGGCGCCCGGTAACGAGAACAAGATGCTCGAGCAGACGGAGGAGCCCGACTACTATCGCTACACGCTGCGGGTACCCATGGATTCAGCGCCGGGCGAGAAGACGGTTTACTGCAGCATCAACCCGAATCTCGCGCTCGGCGTCGTGAATCAGGCGACTGGCGAATCCGTGCTGGACAGCTTCGACCGGCTGCTGGGAACGCCGTTGAAGATTGCCACCTATGCGTGGCCGGTCGATCCCGTGGGCCATCCTTATGGCGGCGGCGGAGTACAGCTATTGCCGCGCGATTTCATGAAGCTCGGGCAACTGATGCTCAACGGCGGAACGTGGCAGGGTCGCAGGATACTCAGCAGGGAATTCGTGACACGCGCTTCCTCGCCCCTGCGCAATCTCGGCAAGATTCAGTACGGGTATCTGTGGTGGAACACGACTTTTCCCTACCAGGATCGCACCGTGCGCGCCTTTTTTGCGGGCGGTAACGGTGGCCAGGGTGTGATTGTCATCCCCGATCTCGATCTCGTGATCGCGACCTACGGAGGCAACTATGCAGATCGGGTGAGTCTGAGCTACCAGGAGGACTTTGTGCCCAACTACATTCTGCCGGCTGTAAAGGATTAGGCCGCATGCCGACGGCGATCTGCTCCCTGTAGTCGGTTCACTCCGGGAGGTTCATCTTGCGCAGCACTGTCTTATAGCGAGCATCTCCGCGCAGTCCTGCAAACAGCGGGTCCGTCTTGAAATTGATTAGTCCGGGATCACGCTGCACGACGGCTCGATCCAACCAGTCGAAAGCCTTGGAGCGCTCGCCGCGGTAGGCGTAGGCCTGCGCGATCTGCACAGCTGCCGTATCGTGGTGCGCCTCGATCAACCGACTTAGCGCCGCATCCGACTCCGCCCGGCGCTTATTTGCGAATGCCACGATTGCCTCGCCTTCGAGCCGGTAGTACTCGGCGGGTTCGCGCTCCATCGCAGCGCTTGCGGCGTCGAGGTGCCCTGCGTCCAGTTCAAGCAGCCCGAGCAGCAGGTGTGCTTTGGACACGGTCGGGCTGATGGCGATTGCGGTCTTGGCGGCGGCACGCGCTTCGTCCGGGCGCCGCAGGCCGTCCAGCAGCATCGCCAGTTGAATGTGGTAAATGACCCGCAGCGGGTCGAGCTCGAGGCCCTCACGATAATCGACCAGTGCCTCGTCCGGATGGCCGAACGCGCGCGCGAGTTGTCCACGTCGAAACAGTGCCTCGGGGTCGCGTGGCGCGGACGCGAGCGCCTCATCGAGCTGCGTCTTCGCAGCAGCCCAATCCCAAAAGATGATGGCCAGATTGCTGCGCACGTTGTGGGCTAACTGCAGGGTTGGATCGAGGCGAAGGGCCTCATCCACCTCGGCGCTGGCGCGGTCCAAGCTCGTCGGTTCGCCGTTCCCGAAGGTGGCGACGTAGACGTAGGCGCTAGCAAGCTCGGCGTGGGCTGGTGCGAAGTCCGGCGCCAGCGCGATGGCCTGCCTGAGGTACGCGATGCCCCGCTCGACGTCAACATTGCTCGCGCGCCGGGCGAAATACTGTCCCTGCAAGTACAGGCTGTAGGCGTCGGTGTTGCGCGGCTCGGACTCGGCCTTTACCGGGGTCGACAGTAACTTGACCTGGAGCGCCTTTACGACCGCCGTTGCGATCTCGTCCTGGACCTTGAACACGTCCTTGAAGTCGCGGTCGTACGTCTCCGACCACAGGTGTACACCGTCCTTTGCCCGGATCAGCTGCGCCGTGACGCGCATCGTGCGGCCCGCCTTGCGGACGCTACCCTCAAGCAGATGCGCCACGTGCAGCGTGTTGGCGATCTCGGCGATCGTCACCTGCTTGCCCTTGAAGTAGAAAGATGAGGTACGCGCAATCACCTGAAGTCCCTCGGTCTTGGCAAGCAGGTCGAGGAGCTCCTCGCTCAAGCCGTCCGAGAAGTACTCCTGATCGTGCTTCTCGCTCATATCCACAAACGGCAGCACGGCGATCGACTTCTCCGGAACCTGAACGGGCGTGACACCCTGGGCAGTCTGCGCAGACGCCTGTTTCGTTCCCGCCTCACGCTTCGACAGCACGAACTTGTCCACCGCGAAGTAACCGAGACCGATGACGGCGACCGCCGCGATCATCAGCAGCACCCATTGCGTTTGTCGTGATGTGGTAGGACTGGAGGAAGGTGCGGCCGCAGCGTGCCGGACTGCGGCGGCTAACGGCCTGGCCTCTACCGATGCATGAGCGGCTTCGGGCGACAGCAGGCGCCTTATCCGTTCGACGAATGCGGGAGGTGGATCGCCTCCGGGCAGACGTGTCCACTGCACCGCCCGGAACGCGTCCGGGACAAAGGCTTCCTGATCGCGCGTACCATCAACGACGACGGGTACCAGAAAAGGCTTTTGCTCGGCCATGTGATGTGTACGTTCGATGGCGAGCTTCCACTCGTGCCGAAAGTAGCCCTCAAGCCGCTCCTGGGTGTGCTGGGAGACAATCGGAATAAATAGGGCGCAGTCGTGGATCTTCTGCCGGATCTTCTGGTCCCACGCGTCCCCGCCCCGCAGCTCGGTCTGATCGAGAAAGACCTCGATGCCAGCCGCGCGCAGTGCCTCGCAAATCTTCTGCGCAGACTCCGCATCCTGTGAGGCGTAGCTCAGGAATACCGTGTGCGATGGCTCAGTCACCAGTGGGATCACCCTTGGACGACCTATCTGTATACGTCCTTGCGATCACCGATCTTATAGATCGTCACCGCCCGGTCCTCATCGTCGATGAGGTAAATGATGCGATAGTTACCCTGCCGGATGCGATACCGATCGTCGTAACCCGCCAGCTTCTCGGAGCCGTGCGGTCGCGGGTTTTCAGCCAAGGTGTATATGCGCTGCGTGATACGCAGACGATCGCCTTTGGTGCCGACGGCCTCTAGCTCCCTGCCCGCAGAGGGTTTTATGAGGAGCTTATAAGCGACCACGCCGCTTCATGCCTCGCACGAAGCTTTCGAATGAAATGCTGCGTTCATTCTTGCGACGGTCAAACGCCTCCAGGTCACCCGCATCCTCTGCCAGGGCCGCCTTAACCGCGTCATTGACCATGTCAGAAATCGAGCGGTCATTTGTCGCGGCACGAAGTCGCAAGGCCCGATGCACCTCGGGCTCAAAATAAACTGTCGCACGCTTTGGGGCTGCCATGCCGCCCAGTTTGACGCTAAGACGTCATAACGTCAAGGTGCTAACTTACCAAGCACGCAACCGCCGCTCCGATCCAACGACGTGTCAGGCCGCAGCGAGCGCACTGATTCATGACGTAATACCCGTCCGTTTCATGGGGTCCCTCCCGCGGCCTAGCGCCAGAGTCAAGCCGCGCCGCGAAGCGACTCAGCGATTCGGAAAATCGATCGCGCGCTTGTCGACGGCGAGCGCTGCCTCGTGCACGGCCTCGCTCAAGGTCGGGTGTGCATGGATCGTACGTTGCAGATCCTCAGTGCTCGCTGAATATTCCATCGCGAGCACGGCTTCGGCGATCAGTTCGCCCGCCATCGGGCCGATGATGTGTACGCCCAGGATTTCGTCATCGTCGGAGGCCGAGACGATCTTGGCGAAGCCGGCAGTCGCTTCCATGGCGCGGGCACGTCCGCTCGCCATGAAGGGGAAAGTCCCGGTCTTATACGCGCGCCCGCTCTGCTTCACCTGCTCTTCAGTTTGCCCGACCCAGGCGATCTCCGGGGCGGTGTAGATCACCGACGGAATAGTCTTGTAGTTCACCTCGGAGAATCTGCCGGCGATCAGGTCCGCAACCATCACGCCCTCTTCCTTGCCCTTGTGCGCGAGCATCGGTCCGCGCACCGCATCACCGATCGCCCAGACGCCCTCGGCGCTGGTGCGGCACTCGTGGTCCACCTTGATGAAGCCGCGCTCATCGAGCTCGACGCCGGTCTGCGCGCCGAGCAGATCCTCTGTGTAAGGGCGCCGGCCGATCGCTACGACGAGCCGATCGACTTCGATCGATTGCTCACCCTTCGCGTCGGCGAATCGCACCGTGACGGCGCCATTCGCGATCGTCGCACCCGACACCTTGGCGCCGAGGCGAATATCGAGCCCCAGCTTCTTGAAGTGACGCAGCGCTTCCTTGGCGAGCTGCTGGTCCGCGATGGGCAGAAAGTCAGGCAGTGCTTCGAGCACCACGACCTCGCTCCCGAGTCGGCGCCACACGCTTCCGAGCTCGAGCCCGATTACGCCCGCACCGATCACACCGAGGCGCTTCGGCACGGCAGTGAATTCGAGTGCACCCCACGAATCGACAATCTGCTCGCCGCTGAACGGCGCGCTCTTCAGTTCAGTGGGGATCGATCCCGAAGCGAGTACGACGTGCTTCGCCTCGAGCTCCTTCTGCGAGCCGCCAGGTGCGGTGTACTGAACCCGGCGATTTGCCAGGAGCTTGCCGTGGCCCTGAAGACCAGTGACGCCAGCTGACTTGAACAACGCCGTGATCCCGGAGGTGCTGACCTTGACGATTCCCGCCTTGCGCTTCTGCATGGTTGCGATATCGACGCTGACATTGCCGACGCGAATGCCGTGTGCGGCAAACTCGGTCTGTGCGCGGTGATAGAGCTCGGTCGATTCGAGCAACGCCTTGGACGGAATACACCCGGCGTTCAGGCACGTGCCGCCGAAGGCATAGCTGCCGTCGCGATTCTTCCATTCGTCGATGCAGGCCACCTTGAGCTTGTTCTGACCGGCGCGGATCGCTGCGGGATAGCCCGCAGGTCCAGCGCCGATCACGATCACATCGAATGCGTCCGCCATGACACGTCCTGTTTCAGATTCCTACCAGCATGCGTGCCGGATCCTCGAGACACTCCTTGACG
This sequence comes from uncultured Gammaproteobacteria bacterium, assembly GCA_963705495.1. Lineage (GTDB taxonomy): Bacteria > Pseudomonadota > Gammaproteobacteria > Steroidobacterales > Steroidobacteraceae > DATBVX01. The sequence goes on from CAVPJQ010000022.1 coordinate 160,203, forward strand.
GTGACGAGGAATTGCACCGCCTCGCGTCCATCGATGATGCGGTGATCGTACGTGAGCGCCAGATACATCATCGGCCGCACCACGACCTGGCCATCGACGACCATGGGGCGCTCCTGGATCTTGTGCATGCCGAGAATTGCGCTCTGCGGCGAGTTGACGATCGGCGTCGACATCAGCGAACCGAATACGCCGCCGTTGGTGATGCTGAAGGTGCCGCCGGTCAGCTCCTCGAGCTTGATCGTGCCATCGCGCGCCTTGCCAGCGTATTCGCCGATCGTTTTTTCAATCTGCGCGAAGCTCATCAGGTCCGCATCGCGCAGGATCGGGACCATCAGGCCGCGGTCGGTCGAGACGGCCACACCGATGTCGTAGTACTCGTGATAGACGATGTCGGCGCCTTCCACCGAGGCGTTGACGACGGGAAAGCGCTTGAGTGCCTCGATCGACGCCTTGACGAAGAACGACATGAAGCCGAGCCGCACGCCCTGCTCTTTCTCGAAACGATCCTTGTAGCGGGCGCGCAGGTCCTGCACGGCCTTCAGGTCCACTTCGTTGAACGAGGTCAGCAAGGCTTGCGTTGACTGGGCCTGCACCATTCGCTCGGCGATTCGGGCCCTCAGGCGTGTCATCGGCACGCGTTTCTCCGCGCGCGCGGAGGAGCTCGCCGGTCGGGTCGCCGCGGGAACTGGTTGACGCGCTTCCGGTGCCGAAGGCTTCTCACCCATGTAATTCACGACGTCCGACTTGGTGATGCGGCCATCTCTGCCGGAACCTGCAATCTGCGTCGGATTGAGCCGGTTCTCTTCGACCATGCGACGCACCGACGGACTCAGCTTCGATGCGGACGCCTCGTCTTTCGCCTTGGCCGTCTCCTGGACAGCACGCGCGGTAGACGGCGCCGCACCAGCACTCTTCACGGCCGGCGCCTCCGTTTTCAGGGCGGAGGGTTTGGACGGCGCAGCGGCAGCGCCTTCCTCGAGAATTGCGAGCACCTGGCCGCTGGTGACGGTCGCTCCGTTGTCGACCTTCAGCTCTTTGACGATACCCGCGGTGGGCGCCGGCACTTCCAGCACGACCTTGTCGGTTTCAAGGTCGACGAGGTTCTCATCGCGCTGCACGGCATCGCCCGGCTTCTTGTGCCAGGCCACCAGCGTCGCATCCGCCACCGACTCCGGCAGTTGAGGGACTCGGACTTCGATGCTCATGAGCTCTTCCTGATCGCGATGGTCTTGAGTCGCGCGGTTTCTTGGGCGGTGTCCTCCACCGCGGTGGCGCGCAGCGCGGCCTCGACCAGCGCGAGCTGCTGTTCTTCGTGCAATTCATGGATGCCTGTCGCCGGCGCGGCGGCAGGAGCTCGCCCGGCATAGAGAAGCGAGTGACGGGAACTCAGTGGTCCCTGCAGCCGATGGCGGATCTGGTACCACGCGCCCTGGTTCTGCGGCTCTTCCTGACACCACACCACCTCGCGCGCGTTCGGGTAGCGCTTGAGGACCGCCGCGTATTCGTCGGTCGGAAACGGATAGAGCTGCTCGACCCTGACCAGCGGGAGGTCGCGCAGCTCGTGCTTGTTGCGCTGTTCGAGCAGGTCGAAATAAACCTTGCCGCTGCAGAACACGATTCGCTGCACCTGGCCGGGGGCGCGCTCCGCCGCATCGTCGATGATCGTGCTGAACCGACCCTCGGTGAGCTCGGCGAGCGCGGACACTGATCGCTTGTGTCGCAGGAGGCTCTTCGGCGTCATCACGATCAGCGGTTTGCGGAACCAACGCACGATCTGCCGCCGCAACATGTGAAACATCTGCGCCGGCGTCGAAGGCACGCACACCTGGATATTGTTCTCGGCGCACAGTTGCAGAAAGCGCTCAAGGCGTGCGGATGAATGCTCGGGCCCCTGCCCTTCATAGCCGTGCGGCAGGAACAGCGTCAGGCCGCAGAGCCGGCCCCACTTCGCCTCGCCCGAGCTGATGAACTGATCGATGATGACCTGCGCGCCATTGGCGAAATCGCCGAACTGGCCTTCCCACACATCGAGCGTCGCCGGATCGGTGGTCGAAAAGCCGTACTCGAAGCCCATGACCGCTTCCTCGGAAAGCACCGAGTCGATCACGGCGAACCGCGTCTTGCGCTCTCCGATCCGTTGCAGCGGGATGAACGTATCGCCGTTGCGCTGATCATGCAGCACGGCGTGACGATGAAAGAACGTGCCGCGCGAACTGTCCTGCCCGACCAGACGCACCGGAGATCCTTCGTTGAGCAGCGTCGCGTAGGCCAGCGTCTCCGCGCAGCCCCAGTCGAGCGGCAGCTCGCCCGCCAGCATCTTTTCGCGATTGGAGATCACCTGCGCGACGCGCGGCTGGAGCGTAAAGCCCTCAGGAACCGTCGTCAGGCGCTTGCCGACGCTCCTCAGCGTCGACAGATCGACCGCCGTGCGCACGTTCTCATGCCAGTCGGCGTTGAGATAGCGCGTCCAGTCGACCGTGTACTTGTTACCGATCAAGCCGAGGGAAGCACGTGCCTGCGGTTTTCCTTCGTCGAGCCCGCGTCGATACTGCTCGACGATTTCGTTCGCTTCGTCATCGCTCAGGAGCCCTTCAGCAACGAGACGGTCCGCGTAGATCTTGCGCGTGCTCGGGTGCTTGCGGATCGTCTGGTACATCATCGGCTGCGTGGCCGCCGGCTCATCGGCTTCGTTGTGTCCGTGGCGCCGGTAGCAGACCAGATCGATCACGATGTCTTTGTGGAAGCGCATGCGGTATTCGAGCGCGAGTCGCGTGACGAACACCACGGCCTCCGGATCATCGCCGTTCACGTGGAAGATCGGCGCTTCGATCATCTTGGCGACATCGCTCGAGTAGTGCGTCGAGCGGCAGTCGCGCGGATCGCTGGTGGTGAAGCCAATCTGGTTGTTGATGATGATGTGCATCGTGCCACCGGTGTAGAAGCCGCGTGCCTGCGAGAGCTGCAGGGTTTCCATCACCACACCCTGCCCCGCAAACGCCGCATCACCGTGCAGCAGCACCGGCAGGATCTTGTCGCCATCCTTGTCGCCACGCCGCTCCTGCCGCGCGCGCACCGAGCCCTCGACCACAGGGTTGACCACTTCGAGATGTGACGGGTTGAAGGCGAGTGCGACATGCACGTTGCCACCCGGCGTCTTGAGATCCGCGGAGAATCCCTTGTGGTACTTGACGTCGCCCGAGCCCTTGTTGGGATCGCCCTCGTACTTGCCCTCAAACTCCGAGAACAGGCTCGCCGGTGACTTGCCGAGGAGGTTCACGAGGACATTGAGCCGGCCACGGTGCGCCATGCCGAGCACGCTCTCTTCCACACCGCTCACGCCACCTTGCTGGATCAGGTCATCGAGCAGCGGGATGAGGCTGTCCCCGCCCTCGAGCGAAAAACGCTTCTGACCGACGTACTTGGTGTGTAGGTAACGCTCCAGCCCTTCGGCGGCCGTCAGTTGCCAGAGGATCCCTCGCTTTTCCTCGGCGCTGAACTGATGCAGCACGCGCCCATCCTGGTAGCGATCCTGCAACCACAGGCGCTCCTCCGAATCCGACACGTGCGCGAACTCGGCGCCGATCGTGTCGCAATAGATGTGCTTCAGCTGCGCGAGGATGTCGCGCAGCTTCATGAAGCGCGGGATGGCAGCGGTGCGGCTGCCGGTAAAGAATTCCGAATCGAGGTCGGCGCTCGAGAGGCCGAAGTATTCGAGCTCGAGCACGCGCGGTACCTGGCGTTGCACGAGGCCGAGCGGGTCGAGATTGGCGATCAGGTGCCCGCGATTCGCATACACCTGGATGAGGCGCGAAACCGCGCCCTGCTTGGCGCTCGCTTCGTGGCTGTCCGCGGGGGCCGCCGAACGTGGCTCCTTCGCCCGCTGCAAGAGCTCGGCGAGGATCGGGCCGTGTGGAATCTCGCTGCTCGCGCCCGCTCTCAGGCGCGTGAAGTATTCACGCCATTCCTGCCCCACCGACTCGGGGTCGAGCAGAAAACTCTCGTAGAGCGCTTCCACAAACGGAGCGTTGCCACCATACAGCGGTGAGCTCGCGTACTGGTCGCGCAGGGAGTCTGTCATTGCTTGAAAATCAATGGCCTGGGAAGCATTCGGGGCGCGGTAGTGTAGCTGAAGCCGGTGCGCTTGAGAAACGCGCCGCGCTTCAAGACTTGGAGTTCAGGGCCCGAAAAGCAAGAGGGCTCGAGAGAGCCCGGGCGTCAGGTCAGCGTCGCAAACATCGACAGTTCGTAGAGCACCAGGATCACGTAGACGACCAGCGTCGCGTAGAGACCCTGCACGACCTTGATGCGCCCGAAGAGCTTCAGACGCGACAAAGCGACGAGCAGGATCACACCGCTCCCAGTCAACGCCATCTTTACGACAGCAAACAGCGCCACGTCACGATAGAAGAGTGCGGCCATCAACGGGTTCGCTTCCTCGGCACCGAGGAGCAGGAGGTTGATCGTCAGGAAGGCATCGGCGAATGACAGCAGCAGGATGGCGATTGAGATGGCGAGCAGATGCGATTCGTGCCAGTCGAATACCGGCAGCGCGTGATCGCCCAGACGTCGCGCATTGCGGCGACGCGGCTTGAAGCCGCCATAGAGAACTGACCAGAAGGTGAGCTGGCGCCGGTCGGGCAGGCCGCGACGATCGGTCGGCACCCCCGGTCCCACGAGTCGCGCGCCCAGCAGTTGACTTAAGACAAGCTGAGACATCGGCGAGCCCTCGTCGGCTCCCGACTTCTTCCCCTTCATTCTTGCTCCTCACCGGGCACAGATTCGCTCACTGGAATGTGATGCAAGCCCGGGGCCAGAGGGCACACCGGCTCAGCGTTCAAGGGCTTGTGTAAAGGCAGGTCTGGGGCCACCTTCGGAACTGTAAAGCCCACCGACGAATATCTGCGCACGATCCGGATGGAACCGACTCGACCCCTGCCGTACCTTAGCCCGCGATGAATACAGAACCTTCACGAATCGACAGCGCGGCTGCGCTCTGGCGCGCGTGCCTGGAGCGGGACACGGAGTACGACGGGTGCTTCGTGTTCGCCGTGCGTACTACCGGGATCTACTGCCGACCGTCCTGTCCAGCCCGCAAACCGCATCGAAAGAATGTGCAGTTCTTCGCCGCGCCCGAGCTGGCGCGCGAGGCTGGGTTTCGGGCCTGCAAGCGCTGCCAGCCCGACCGCAGCCACCTGCGCGACCCCGTCGCCGAGCGTGTCCTGAGTATCTGTCATTACATCCGTAGCGCGCACGATGAGACGCTCACGCTCGCCCGGCTCGGCAAGCGTTTTTCGTTTTCTCCGGCGCATCTGCAGCGCGTCTTCAAGCAATACGTCGGTGTCTCTCCCCTCGCCTATGCGGAGGCAGTGCGAATGAATCAGCTCAAGCTCGCTCTTCAGGACGGCGCCTCGGTCACGGACGCGATCTATGCGTCAGGATTCAGTTCATCGAGCCGCGTGTATGAGCGCGCGGGGCGCGCGATCGGCATGACCCCGCGGCGCTACAAGGACCGCGGCCGTGGCGAGCAGATTCGCTTTTCCATCGTGCCGAGTGCCCTCGGTCGGCTGCTGGTCGCATCCACTGCAAAGGGGATTTGCGCCGTCCAGCTCGGCGACGACGATGTGGCGCTTGAAGGGTTGTTGCGCGAGGAATTCAGCCGCGCTTCGATCGAGCGCAGCGATCGGGAACATGCGCAGTGGGTACAAAGCGTCGTTCGGCTTGCGGAAGGTCGCGCTCCACACCTGAGCCTGCCGCTCGACATCCGCGGCACCGCGTTCCAGCAGCAAGTCTGGCGGGCATTGCAGAAGATCCCCGCGGGGCGCACTCGCAGTTACGCCGAAGTGGCGCGCAGCATCGGGCACCCCGAGGCGATCCGGGCCGTTGGCAGCGCTTGTGGCGCAAACCCAGTAGCGCTCGTCGTGCCCTGCCACCGCGTCGTGCAGACCGGCGGTGGATTGGGAGGCTACCGGTGGGGGATCGAACGCAAGCGTGAACTGCTCGAGGCGGAACGCGAGGAGCGCCGTCGGCGCACCCCACAAGCAGACGACCCCGCGACTACAGGTCTCGCGGCCCGCGGCGAGTAGCCGCGTCAATCAGGGGCGCAGTGCGCTCGCGCTCAGGATCGCAGGGATGTGATCCTCCCAGCCGAGCCCCATGACGTGAACGCCCGCGCACAGCGGCCGCACGTCGCGAATCACCTGCGCGGCGATCTCGACGCCATTCTCGACTTCACTCGAGGTATCAGCGGCGCGATCCATTCGCTGGATCAGGGCGTCTGGTACGCGAATACCCGGCACCTTGTCATTCAACCAGTGCGCCATCTTTGCTGACTTGAGCGGAATGATCCCCGCCAGGATGGCAACGCCATCGGGCTTCAACGCATCGAGGAATCGCTCCAGCGATGACGCTTCGTAGAGGGCCTGCGTCTGCAGGAATTGCGCGCCGGCATCGATCTTGCGGCGCGTGTTTTCCACTTCACGTGCGAATTCCGTTGCCCCAGGATTGGTCACCGCACCGAGGAACAGCTTCGGCGCACCTTTCAGGACGTTTCCAGCCATGTCGCGTCCGCTGACCAGTGCACGCGCCATGGTCAGCATTTCGGTGGCAAACAGGTCGAACACCGGCTTGGCTTCCGGATGATCGCCACCGCTCGGAGAATCGCCGCTCATGAAGACGACGTTCTCGATCCCGAGCACCGCTGCACCGAGCAAGTCCGCCTGCAGCGCGATGCGATTGCGGTCGCGCGCCGTCACCTGCAGGATCGGCTCGACGCCAAGATCCAGGAGAAGGTGGGCGACCGCTTTTGGCTCGATTGCCATACGCGCCCGTGGCGACTCCGTGAGATTGAGCGCATCTACCCACGGCTTGAGGAGCTGTGCCTTGGAGATGACTTCGGAGAGATCGGTGCCCTTGGGAGGCGTGAGCTCGCTGGTGACCACGAAGCCACCGGACCGGATCTTGTCTTCGAGTTTACTCATGACCAATGACTGCAAGCCTGTTTAGGAAATACTAACCGAATCCGCCGGGTCGATGATCCAAAGACGGATCGATTGCGCTACGCGTGAGGTATGCTCGGCGCGAGTGCGTGGACCTTGAAGGGGATTTCACTTGATTGACGCTTATATCTGGCCAACGGGCAATGGGAAGAAGCTCACGATCATGCTCGAGGAATGCGGGCTCGAGTATCGGGCCATTCCCGTCAACATCAACAAGGGCGATCAGTTCAAGCCGGAGTTCGAGGCACTGAGTCCCAACAACAAGATGCCCGCGATGGTCGATCACGACGCGCGGGGCGGGCCGCTCGCGATGTTCGAGTCCGGGGCGATCCTGCAGTATCTCGGGGAGAAGACCGGCAAGTTCCTGCCGACTGATCTGCACGGCAAGTACTACGTGCTGCAGTGGGTGTACTGGCAGATTGGTGGCCTCGGCCCCATGGCCGGGCAGGCGCATCACTTCCTGCGCTACGCACCGGAAAAGCACGAGTACTCGATGCATCGTTTTCGCGCTGAAGTCGCGCGCCTGTACACGGTGATGGACAAGCAACTCGGGAAATACGAATACCTTGCGCGTGAGTATTCGATCGCCGATATCGCGGCGTGGCCCTGGGTTTTCCGCTACGACTGGCAAGGACAGGATCTGAACGATTTCCCCAATGTGAAGCGGTGGTTCGAAACCGTTGGAGCACGTCCAGCGGTAAAGAAAGGCGCCAACGTCGGCCAGGAGTGGTTGAGCTCGGCGCAGCAGATGACGGATGAAGATCGCAAGCGACTATTCAACCTGCGCGACGAGGACCTCAAGAGAAAGTAAGAAGGTGAGCCGGTGAGCGGCCAGAACTTTGATCCGTTCGAGTTCCTCACAAAGCTGAAGCAACGAAACGTCTTCCGCGTCACGGCCGCGTACCTTGGCCTTGCGTGGCTCATCGTGCAATTGGCGGCGGTGGTCGGGGAAGCATTCGAGCGGGTGCACCGCCTCGTGCCATGGCTGATCTATGTGCTCGCGGCCGGCCTGCCCCTGGTGTTGATCTGGGCCTGGATTTCCGAGCGCCGCGCCTCCCGGGAGCTGCTCATGGATCGAGCAAAAGGGGGCCTGTCCTCGCTGGCACGCAGACTCGACCTCATCATCCTCGTCGTCATCGCGCTCGCAGTGCTTGCCTTGCTCGCGGACCGGTGGGTGCTTCACCGCCCCACGAACGAATCGATGCTGATATTGCTCGCAGTTATGATCGTCGTCCTGCTCCTCGACCGCCTGATTGGGGCGCGTGCCGCGCGGCCGCGCACCCCGGCAGGCACCGCAGCGCCCCCGCATCCTCGGGTTGCGATCCTTCCCTTCGTCGATATGAGTGCGGAGAAGGATCAGGAGTACTTCTGCGAAGGCATCGCCGAGGAAATCATCAATGCTCTCTGCGGGGTGAATGGCCTGCGCGTCGCCTCGCGCTCCGCGTCCTTTCAACTCAAGAACAAGTCCGTCGGCAGCCGTGAGGTCGGAAGGCTCCTCAACGTCCAGTCGTTTCTCGAAGGCAGCGTGCGCAAGGCCGGCGACCAGATGCGCATCACGGCGCAACTCATCAAGGTGTCAGACGGGTTTCATCTGTGGTCGCAGACCTTCGATCGGAAGGTGGCCGATATCTTTGCAGTCCAGGAGCAGATCGCGCGTCACATCGTCGAAGCGCTCAGTGTTCAGCTGTTGGCGGAGGATGCCTCGCGTCTGAGCCGCCAGGGTACGCGCAACTTCGCCGCCTATGACTTCTACCTGCGCGGTCGGCAGCTCCTGAACAAGGAAAAGGAGACGGAGCAGCGCGCCGCGGTCGAGCTGTTTCGCGAGGCGATTCGCCTCGACCCTGCCTTCGCCCATGCCCATGCCGGACTTGCTGACGTGCTCACGCAATTGTTGCGCCTCCGGGAGGATGCCGGCGGGGCTACACCGGCCGATGCAGTCGCGGCGAGCCAGCGAGCGATCGAGCTTGCACCGGGGCTCTGCGATGCGTTCGTTGCGCGTGGCAACGCCCTGCAGCTCGTGGGCGACGCAGCGGAAGCCGAGCGCGCCTTCGAACGCGCCATTGCACTTGACCCTCGGGATTTCAACGCGCATTACTGGTTTGGAAAGTACCGGGCCGGTCGCGGCGAACACGCTGAGGCGGCGAAACAATACGAACGGGCCTTTGAGATCCGGCCCGATGATTACCGGCCCATCACTCTGGCGATCCAGGAATACCAGGCGTTGAAGGATCGCGAAGGGGAACAGAGCGCGGTGCACCGCTCATGGCAGGCCATCGAACGGCACCTGGCGCTCGAGCCGGATGACGCCTACGCCTACGATCACGCCGCGGGCGTGCTCATGCTGCTTGGACGTCGCGAGGAGGCGAATCGCATCCTGGACCGCGCACTCTCGCTGCGTCCGGACGACTATGGGACGCTGTATACCGCCGCCTGCACGGCGTCATTGGGTGGCGAGTACGAGCGCGCGCTTGATTTCCTCGATCGCGCCGTGGGCAACGGCCGCGGCCACCGCGACTGGATCCTCAATGACAATGACCTCGCGCCCCTGCATGAGCATCCGCGATTCCAGGAGATCCTCTCGCGCCTCACTTAGGTGCCAGTGCAAGGCTCTGCCCGTGCCAGTAGAACCGATCGAAGGCAGGGAGCAATGACCGTGCGCACCTGGCTCGTTGGGGGTTTCACCCTCCTCTGCCTTGCAGCGGCGTTGCTCCTGCCGCCGATGCCACAGCCCCTCGCCTACCACGACTTCGCCGATCGACGTGCGCTGTTCGGAATTCCCAATTTCTTCGACGTGGCTTCCAACGTCGCATTTCTGGTTGCCGGCGTGATTGGCCTGATCGTGACATTTCACCCGCGCACGCAATTCGAGTCGCGGCGCGAGCGCTGGCCCTATGCGATCTTCTTTGTGGGCGTGACGCTGACCGCGCTCGGGTCGAGCTACTACCATCTCGCGCCGGACAATGAGCGGCTCTTCTGGGATCGCTTGCCGATGACGATCGCGTTCATGTCGCTCATCGCGACTCAGGTCGGTGATCGCATCAGTGTGCGCGCCGCCCTCGCCTTGTTGATGCCAATGTTGCTCGTGGGCGCCGCTTCCGTGATCTACTGGCGCATCAGCGAACAGGCGGGAGTGGGAAACGTACTGCCGTACGGAATATTGCAAGGCTATTCCGTCGTGATCCTGCTGTTCCTCGCGGCCCTGTTTCCTTCGCGCTATACGCGCGCCGACGCGATCTACGCGATATTCGCCGCCTACGCAGCCGCCAAACTCCTGGAGACATTCGATCGGCAGATCCTGGCCGCTGGCGGGCTCGTCAGCGGACACACGCTCAAACACCTGGTGGCTGGGTTCGCAGGCCTGGTCGTGTGCCGCATGCTTTGGCTGCGCGCACCACTCTCGGCCGCACCGCCGACTGCCTATAGCACGTCCGACTCAAACTGACTGCACTTAAAGTTGCGTGCACCGCCTGAAGCGGTCCTTGAGCGACTTGGGGTCCATTGTTCCCGCGCCAGTACATCATAGTGTCGACGGCACTACTCGGGCAGGCCCGCCCGGCGTAGCGCGTCGCCAAGCTCAGCGTTCTTGTCCGGGTTTGCATAGCGTGCTGATCGAATCGCAGTGGCGACAGTGAGGTCCGGCGCGACCTCGCGCAGCCGGTGTACCACAGCCTTGGCCTCTTCACCGCGGCCGAGGTTGGCCAGGGCAGCCGCGTGCAAGACGTAGGGCATGCTGAACTTCGGATTCGATTGGCTTGCGCGGCCCGCCGCAGCGGCCGCTTCCTCGAAGCGGCCTGCGGCGAAGTGTGCGTACGCGAGCCCGACGCAGGGCAGGTAAATCAGGGGATCGAATGGACTGAGGCGAATGGCGCGCTCGGCCTGCTCGACGGCGGTCGCGTCATCGCCCTTCCACGCGCGGACGACGGAACTGAACCCGAGCGCGAGGGCCGACGGGCCCGACAGCGCGAACGATCGGTCGAACGCGGCGATCGCAGTTTCATAATCGTACTCGACGACTGCGACGACAAAGCCTGCGGTTGCCAGCGCCGCGGCGTCGTCGCCGCCCACGGCGATCGCCTTACGCGCATGGCGCACGGCGGCTGCCTTGGTTTGCTCTTGGAGACCGGCGCGCAGGTATCGCTGCTCGTGACACCAGGCGATGATCGCGTGCGCCGCGGCGTAATCCGGCTCCAGATCGATCGCTCGTTCGAGCAAGGTCAGGGCCTGGTCGGCGTCCTGAGGCATCGCGGTGAAGGCAAAGGGTAGCGCGCGAAGGTAGAGATCATAAGCGTCGAGGTTGTCAGGCCGCTTCCGCCTGGCGCGCTCGATCTCGGCTTGCCGCAGCGTCGGCTCGATAGCGCCCACCACGCTGATCGTCAGCTCGTCTTGCACTACAAAGATATCGTCAACTGCACGGTCGTAATGGTTGGCCCAGATGTGCGTGCCGCTGGCGGTGTCGATCAGTTGACCGGTGATGCGGACGCGGTTCGAGGCCTTCCGGACGCTGCCTTCGAGGACGTAGCGCACGCCCAGTTCGCGGCCGACCTGCTTCACGTCCGTCGCCTTGCCCTTGTAGACGAAGCTCGAGTTGCGGGCGATGACGAACACCCATTTGATCCGCGACAGGCCGGTGATGATGTCTTCGACTACGCCGTCGGCGAAATAATCCTGCTCTGGATCGCCGCTCAAATTGGTAAACGGCAGCACTGCGATCGACGGCTTGTCCGGCAGCGGCAAGCTCGGCCGGGCGTTGCGCGGCTCCGGAACACGGACGACGCTGGCGATGGCGGCTGGGTCGGCCTCCATCGCGTCGCGAATCAGCGCCCACAGGTGCCACCCGCCGGGGACGCCCTTGAGCTCGTGCAGGCCTCGATCGCTGAAATCGAGGCCCGACCCCGCGACCAGCTCCCGGAGCGTGCCCGACACCAAGACCTCGCCTGGCCCCGCAGTCGACATCACCCTGCTGGCAATGTGCACAGCAATTCCGCCCATTTTCTGGCCGGCCGCCTCGGCCTCTCCGGTATGCAAGCCGGCCCGGATCGAGACGCCCAGCTTGGCGACTGCCGCGACAATCTCATCAGCGGCGCGAACCGCCTGGGAAGGCTGACCAAAGGTGGCGAAGAACCCGTCTCCGGCGGTATCGACCTCTCGACCACCGAAGCGGCGGAGCTCTCGGCGAACCGCTGCGTGGTGGGCCTCCAGGAGCCGCCGCCAAGCGCTGTCCCCGAGCTTAGCGGCCAGGTCGGTAGACCCCACGATATCCGTGAACAGGATTGTCGCCAGGAACCGCTCTGGCGACCGACGCGAGCGAAACACTTTGCGACGAGCAGCCATCAAGTCACGCTCCGGTCAGGTGTCGCCGCTGCGGGGGCTGCGGCAAATCGCAATTGCGGAGATGCGCAGCAAAGGCATCTGGGGAGTTGGACTCGCTATTTGCGCAATTTCAGAGTTGCGTGCACAGCGTTCAGGTCCCGACTGAACAGCCGCCGCGCCGATTCTCTACCGGCATTCTTATATTCCAGTATCCCGCGCGTGACCTTGTCGTTGGTTGGGAATCTGCCATTTGCGTTGATCCAGGCGCGCATTCTGTCCTGTCTTCTGATTGCTTCTTCTTCCCTGGCCTGCCGCGCCGTCCGGGTTCGGTCTTCGCTGTCATAGGCGCCAGCACAGGTCAATTGCTGGTGTGCCTCTTCGACACGCATGCAATCCGCAGCCAGGATCCACGGATTGATCGTCGGCTGCGCCATCGTGACTTTGAGCACGTTGATTCTGAGCAAGACGCGTGCGGCGCCGTACACGAATTCTGAAATGGCAGCAGTCGTCCCTGCGCCCTCGTACTCGCTGACAATTTGCGCGCAGCGCACTCCAACAGGGTCAGGACTAATGTTCTCTGAAGTGAAGATGTCGCGCGTCAATTCTTCGATCCTGCCGATGTATTCGCGTAGCGATTCCCCGCTGCTCGCTCGCTCGAGGCTTCGGTTAGCGGCCTCGAACAGTTCCCGCAGCCGCTTCTCCTCCTTGTCCGAAATGGAGTCGGGAACTTCCCGTGGCACTCTTAGCGGCCTGAAGCGGCTCTTGAGCGACTTGGCGTTCATTGGTCCCGCTAGTACACCACAGTGTCGATGGGTGCTGCGCCGGGTTTCTTCACCATCAGCCTCGCCAACGATGGCGCCCCCGGCCGGAGTTGAACCGACGACCTACCGCTTAGGAGGCGGTCGCTCTATCCACTGAGCTACGGGGGCGCTGGTTCGAGAATGTACCAGCAACCGCGCCTGGGAAGGCCTTCTACGCAGTAGGATCCACTCCAGGCGGGGTGCGACCAGTTGGTTGGCCGCCAGTCAGTGACGATAATCCCCGCCGAAGACCACACACCATCCCATGGCACTGAGCTATCTCTACCGGCGTCACAGCCTGCTGGTGCGCATCACGCACTGGATCAACGTCATCGCCCTGACGGCTCTGCTGATGAGCGGGCTGCAGATTTTCAACGAACACCCCGCGCTCTACTGGGGCAAGTCTTCCTACACCGGCGAGCCCGCTATTTTTGAGGTCGCGAACGGGTTCCCTTGGGGCAAGCCCTCCTACACCGGCAAGCCCGCCATCTTCGAAGCCGCGAACAAGTTCCCGTCCTGGATCACGGTTCCCAGCGGGCAGTGGCTCGCCATGGGGCGCCGCTGGCATTTCTTCTTCGCGTGGCTGTTCGTGATCAATGGCATCGTGTATCTCGCGCACAGCCTCGCGAGCCGCCACGTCCAGCGTGATCTGAAACCGACGCGCGAGGACTGGCGCGGCATCTGGCGTTCGTTCAAGGATCACCTGCGCCTGCGTCATCCACACGGCGAAGCGGCCAGGCGCTACAACGTGCTCCAGAAGCTTTCCTATTCGCTCCTGATCTTCGGACTCTTTCCGCTGGTCCTCCTGACCGGCTGGGCGATGTCGCCGTGGCTCAATTCGGTCCTGCCTGGGTGGGTGGACTTCCTGGGTGGGCGTCAGTCCGCGCGTACCCTGCATTTCATCGTGGCCTGGATCCTGGTGTTGTTCGTCCTGATCCATGTGTTCCAGGTCATCGTCACGGGATTCTGGAACAACCTGCGCTCGATGATCACAGGCCGCTACAAGATTAGCTCCGAGGAGCAGTCATGAGGTGGCCTAAGCGCTCCCGTCGATACTTCCTGCGACAGGCGCTCACCAGTGCGGGTGCCGCGCTCCTGGCAGGCTGCGATGCACTCTCGAATAGCTCCTGGTTTGCGAAGGGTCTCGGCATCGGCGAGCACCTGAGTAGTGCCGCACAGCATCTCGTGACGTCGCGACGCTCGATGGCCCAGGAGTTCACCGAGGCCGACCTGTCGCCACAGTTCCGCAGCAATGGAACTGCGAACCCCGAGGACGGCGAATACCAGGCCCTGGCGGCGCGCGGTTTCCAAGACTGGAAGCTTCTGATCGACGGACTCGTGCAGGATCCCGCAGAGTTCACGCTGGCGCAGCTGCGCGCGATGCCAAGTCGCTCACAGATCACGCGCCACGATTGCGTCGAGGGATGGAGTGCGATTGGCAAATGGACCGGCGTGCAGCTCAGTCACCTACTGGCGCTCGTTCGGTTGCAGCCTGATGCCCGCTATGTCGTCTTTCACTGTGCGGACCCAATGTGGGGGACTCCGGAAAAGTACTACGAGAGCATCGACCTGGAAGACGCTCTGCACCCGCAGACGATCCTGGCGTACGAGCTGAACGACGAAGTGTTGCCGATCAAGAACGGCGCCCCGCTGCGCGTGCGCATCGAACGCCAACTCGGCTACAAGATGGCGAAGTACATCATGCGCATCGAGGCGGTGAAGAGCTTCGCGGGAATCCGCGGGGGCAAGGGCGGCTACTGGGAAGACCGCGGCTACGAGTGGTTTGCCGGCATTTGATTGACCTCCGAGTCCGACCCAGCTTCGGTGGCCGTGCAAACCAAGTCGATGAGCTGCGGTGCGTCTGTGTGCTCAGCGGTCGCGGCCGGCCCATCTCCCGGGACTACGACCCAACACATGGGGCGTCGGGGGTCGGGCGGATGAACGAGCATCAGAGCAAAGGCAAGGAGACTGATCGCGCACTTCATGCGGCTGATCCTGCCACCGGGCAGCGGCAGCGCGCTGTGCGCTACTTCCGCCGTGCGTGTGCGCTAATCCGCATTTTCTTGAAGGAATGCGAACAGCTCCTGCTTGAAGCGAGCGGAAACCGGATCGCGTTCCAGCAGCATGTGATTCTGCCCCTCGATCAGAACGAAGCGCGCGCCTGGGATCGACGCTGCCACGCTTCTGCCGGCCTCGACCGGAACAGCCGCATCGCCGCGCACGTGAATCACGAGCGTTGGCACCCGCACCTGCCCTATCACGTCACTCACGTCCATGTAGTGAATAGCCTTCAGGATGCGGACCGCGTTGTCGGGAGAAGCAGTGATGCGTTGTTGCTCGTTGAACCATTCCTGTTCCTCGAGCGTGGAGTCCGGTAAGGCGGCGGTCGTGAACACCTGGCGAAATGCTGGATTGCTGCGCCCCCAGTGTTCCTTCATCAGCGTGGCAAGCGCGTGCAGCTCCTCATCGCTGTGCGACGGACGATGAAAGCTTCCATAAAGCACGAGATGAGTAAGCCGTTCGGGGTGCTTGGCGGCATACGCGATCGCGACCGGGCTGCCAGCCGACATTCCCAACAGCGCGAATCGCTCGACTCGGGCAGCGTCCACGACCGTCTCGAGATCCCTGAGCAGACTTTCGAGCGAGATATCGTCGCTGTCCCAGTCGGAGAGCCCGTTGCCACGGTGGTCGTAGCGCACGAGCAAGTACCGCGCAGACAGGTCCCAAAGGAGATGCTTGTAGACGGGACTCTCCCAGTCACGCTCGACATGCGAAAGCCAATGTCCAGCCCGTACCAGCGGCGACCCCTTGCCGGTAATCGCGTACGCCAGCCGCACCCCGTCCGAGGTCTTGCAGAACTGGACCGTTGGATATGGCTGCAAATGTCTCGCGCCACGCGTGCCGTCACCAGCATCGGCGCGATTGAGGCCAGCGTCGGGTGACTGCACGACGCCGACCTCCGCCACAAACCGATAACCCCGGCCGGGCGCCGTGACGATGAAGCGATGCTCGGTGGCCGACTCCCCCAAGGTACGACGCAGCGTCGAGATGTTCTGGCTGAGATTGTTTTCCTCGACGATGACGTTCGGCCAGATCGCCTTCATGAGCGTGGCCTTGTCGATCAGCTCACCGCGATGCTCGATGAGATAGAGCAGCGTGTCGAACGCCCTCGAGGTCAGAGGGATCGGTTCGCTGTGGCCGCGCGCTCGCAGCAGACGCTGGGTGACATCGACCTGAAACTCGCCGAACTGATAGACAAGACGTGTTCCCGACCCGTTCATGGCGAGCTTTTCAGAGCATTCCAGGCGCTCCGGAATGGATTGGTGGAGCAGAAGGGGATCGAACCCTCGACCTCCGCATTGCGAACGCGGCGCTCTCCCAGCTGAGCTACTGCCCCACCCGAAAAATGGGCGCGGGATTCTAGCATCGGCATCCCGGTGGGCAAAGCAAAAGCGCCGCACGCATCAGTGGCACCCGTTGGCACGGCACTTGGGGCTATCATGCCGATCGGGGGGATTTCGAGGACGACCGCATGAGCGTCGCAATTCGAAGCGCGCGTACCGCGGATCTCGACTTCATCGTCGACTGCAACGCCCGCCTCGCCCAGGAAACCGAAAGCAAGCCGCTCAATGCGCAGGTGCTGCGCGCGGGTGTAAGAAGCGCCCTCGAGTCCGAGCACAAGGGTCGCTACTTCATCGCCGAACTCGATGGCCAGCCTGCAGGTCAACTGTTGCTGACCCACGAATGGAGCGACTGGCGCAATGGCTTCTTCTGGTGGTTTCAATCGGTCTACGTCGTGCGCGAAGCACGCCGTCATGGCGTATTCGCGGCCCTTTATCGTCACGTCGAGGAGCTGGCCCGAAACAGCTCTGAGGTCTGCGGCCTGCGCCTCTACGTGGAGCAACACAATCACAACGCTCAACAGATCTATCAGCGGCTGGGGCTCACGCGCACGGCCTACGAGGTCATGGAGCTCGAGTTTCACCGTCCGCAAGGAGGTGCCTGATGCTTGCGCCCGGTAGCCGTGCACCCGAATTCACGCTGCCCGACCAGGATGGGCGCGACCGCTCGCTGACTTCATTGCTGAGCGACGGATCGCTGATCCTTTATTTCTACCCGGCGGATTTCACTCCGGGATGTACTGCGGAGGCCTGTTCGCTACGCGATCTGCACACCGACATCCAGCGGGCCGGTTTGCGAGTGGTCGGTGTGAGCCCGCAGAACGCGGAGAGCCACAAGCGTTTCGCGCAGAAATATGGCCTCAAGTTCACGTTGCTCGCGGATCCAGAGAAGACAGTGATCAAGATGTACGACGTCGACGGCCCCCTCGGGATCGCGGTGCGGCGCGCCACGTACCTGATCGATCAAAGCCGTATCGTGCAGGATGCGGTGCTCGCAGACTTTCGGATCAGCCGCCATGAGGAATTCGTGCGCAAAGCGGTGGAGCTGCGCAGGGCCGCGACTTAGGTACTCTACATTACCTGAGATTGCGCCTGTATCTTGCTGTTCTAGCTTGAGATACTCTCTGGTCAGTACGTCATTCTGAGGACCGATGGCCGCCCGAGCGTGGGCACGGTCACGACGTAGATCGTCCCGTATTCCTCTTCCCCCATCGGCGGAATGCGCCCATCACGGCTCAGCCGCCGCACGATCTCGGGCACCGTGTTGCTGTGCGCGACCACGAGAACATTTCGACCTCGGTATTGAGAGCGGATCTGCCGCAGCAGCCCATCCACATCTGCGCCCGGTACCGCCTGCACCTGTAGCCCGAGGCGGGCGGCTAGGGGTTCTGCAGTGCGTTGAGCGCGGCGCGTATCACTCGCGAACACGGCTGAGATGCGGCCGCTTCCTTCCTTGCTTCCAAACAACCGGGCGAGGAGTTCCGCACGCTGTTCGCCCACCTGGCTGAGGGGCGGGTCGCTGATGGTGCTCAGTTCTTTCTCGGCATGACGCACGACGACGACCGTGGTCGTGGTCATCGACAGCACGAACCAGGCGGCGAGTCCCACGACCATCAACCCTGCCAGCGCGGCCAGCCACAGGGGTGTGAGGAGCGGGCGGCGGCGGAGCTCGGCGTACGCCTTTTTCATCAACGGCTATCAGCCTTTAGCGAATCGGGCTGGGTCTGATCCGGGCCGCATTCTGACACCGTGGCCCGGGAAAGGGCAGCCGTGATGGATTGCAATCCGGCGTCCAATTCATATACTAAGCATTGCTTATTATCAGTGGAGCGTACTACTTTGCAATCCCGCCCTCGCCTCGGCTACCTGGTCCATGACGTGGCGCGCCTGTTTCGTGCCGAATTCGCGGTTCGCGCGCTCAAGCATCGCATGACCCAGACGCACATGCGCACGATCGCGTATCTCGGTCGCATGGAAGGCTGCAACCAGCGCGAGCTGGCCGAAGTGATCGAGGTGCGGCCCATCACGCTCGGTCGCCAGATCGATCTGCTCGTGGCCTCGGGCCTCATCGAACGCCGACCGGACCCGGTCGATCGGCGCGCCGTGTGCCTGTACCTGACGCCGCGCTCGCGCGCTCGTCTCGAGCAGCTGCACGAAATTGGCGATGGAATCTACGATCGCGCGACGCGCAACCTCTCGAAGGCTGAACGCGAGACGCTGCTTCGCCTGCTGGAGACGGTCCGCGACACTCTTGCGCAGGACCGCGCTCAGCATCGCGAGGAAGGCACGCATTCCGGGGCGGTGTCTCATCATGGCCACTGAGACCAACGCCGCCGAGTCACGTCCTAGTCTCTGGCGCCCGCTTCTTCTCTGGGTCGCGCCAGCGGTGCTGATCATCGTTGCCGGGACTTTCTGGTACTTCGGTCGTGGCTATGCCAGCACGGATAACGCCTACGTCAAGGCCGACAGGACGACCGTTGCGGCTGAGGTCGACGGCACCGTCAAGAGTGTTCCGGTCAAGGAGAACACGCACGTTGCCGCCGGCGATGTGCTGATCGAGCTCGACGATGAGCAGCTGCGCTATGCCGTGCAAAGCGCGAAGGCACGCGTCGATGCGGTCAAAGCTCAGATCGCAGGCCTCAAAGCACAGTACGCCGAGAAGGGCACGGAGCTCGCGGTGGCGCAACGCTCCGCTGATTTCGCCAAGCGTGAGCAGACACGGCAGCAGGAGCTGGCCGCGAAGCACCTCGTTGCCTTATCGAAGCTCGACGATGCCAACCAGGCGACACAGCTCGCCGTCGGCCAGGTCCAGGTCACGGAGCGCGATCTAGCCGCGATTGCAGCCCGACTCGGTGGCGATCCGAAGCGCTCCGTCGACTCGCATCCGGATGTCGAGGCCGCGGTAGCGGAGATGCAGCATGCGGAACTCGATCTGCGTCGCGCCCATATCCTGGCGCCGCGAGCCGGCATCGTGAGTCACCTGCCCCAGGTCGGTGACCATCTGAAGGCCGGCAGCCCTGCCCTCGCAATCGTTTCCGACCAAGGCATGTGGATCGAAGCGAATTTCAAGGAGACGGACCTCGCGCATGTGCGCAAGGGCCAGTCGGTGCGGATCGAGATCGATACCTACGGCCGGCGCAAGTGGTCCGGTCGCGTGGAAAGCATTGCGCAAGCGACCGGAGCGGAATTTGCGATCCTTCCGCCGCAGAACGCGAGCGGCAACTGGGTCAAGGTCGTGCAGCGCATTCCAGTCCGGATTGCCGTGCTCACCACGGCTGAAGATCCGCCGCTGCGAGCGGGCATGAGCGCCACCGTCCGCGTCGACACCAATAGTGAGCCCGATCACGCCGTAGCGCGCACCGCCCTGGCCTCGCCATGACCCCGGAAGGTCGCGGCAACCGCGGCCTCGTCGTCGCCTCGACCATGTTGGCGACGATGCTGTATGCGATCGACACCACGATCGCGAATGTGGCGCTCCCCCACATCCAGGGAAGCCTGCAGGCATCGCCTGACCAGGTCCTTTGGGTTCTAACCTCGTACATCGTCACGAGCGCGATCGCCACACCGCTGGTGGGTTTCATCGCATTGCGGATCGGCGAACGACCGGTGCTGCTGATGAGTGTCGCGGGGTTCACCATTGCCTCGATGCTTTGTGGTATCGCCACCTCGCTTCCGGAACTTGTGATCTTTCGGGCGATTCAGGGCGCGTGCGGCGCCGCTCTCATCCCGCTGTCGCAATCCTCATTACTGAGCGTCTTTCCACGCGAGGAGCACGGTACGGCGCTCGCCATCTGGGGCGTCGGTGTGATGGTCGGGCCGGTGATTGGACCGACGCTTGGTGGCTGGCTCACCGAGGCGCTCAATTGGCGCTGGGTGTTCTACATCAACGTGCCGGTCGGTGCGCTGGCCTGGCTTGGACTGACTGCCTCGTTGCCGCGTGGCGCGAAGTTCAAGGATCGCGTGTTCGATCTGAAGGGATTCCTGATGCTCGCGCTCGCCATCGGCCTGGCGCAGCTTGCTCTCGACCGTGGCAACAGTCTCGGCTGGCTCGACTCGACCGAGATCATGGCCGAGATGCTCCTCGCCGGCGTTCTCTTCTACATGTTCCTCGTGCACACCCTGACCACCGCACATCCTTTCTTCGAGCGTGGGTTGTTCCGGGATCGCAACCTGGTCGCGGGCCTCATCACGCCCTTCGTCGTGTTTCCCCTCATCATGGTCCCGGGAGCTCTGCTGCCGGTCTTCATGCAGCAGCTGCAGGATCACACCGCCTCCACCGCCGGGCTCGTCATGGCGCCGCGCGGCATCGGCATGGCAATCGCGATGCTGAGCGGCGGTCGTCTCATCTCGCGCATGGATTCGCGCCTGCTGGCCGCCATCGGTCTCGCCATCGTCATCGGTTCGTGCATTCCACTGGTGCACATCACGACCGATACCACCTCTGCCACCATCGCAGCGGTCACATTCTTCCAGGGCGTCGGCATGGGGCTGACGTTCCTGTGCATCAATGCGGCCGCTTACGCGACGCTGCCGGCGGAGCTTCGCACTGAGGGCGCGGTGCTCGTGACGTTGGGGCGAACGCTGAGTGGCGCGATTGGAATATCCATCGCCGGAACCCTGCTCACGCATTCCACCGCCGCGAATCAGTCGCGCCTGGTCGAGTATTTCTCCGCGTTCGACGCCGAGCGCTGGGCGAGCGCGGTGCAAATGGTTGGTGATCGCGCCTACGCACTGCTCGCGATGCAGATTCAGCAGCAGGCTACTGTCATCGGCTACGAGAATGTATTTGCCGTGATCAGCGGCCTTGCTCTCTTTGCTCTGCCGTTGCTGCTGCTATTCAAGTTCCCGAAACGCGCCAAAGCACCTGCCGACAGCGCCACAGCCGACGCCATTCATTAGGCCGCGCCACTCACGCGGACGGTCCGTCGCTCAGGGAGTCGGGCTGTATTCGAATGAGTAAAGTTGCGGATTTGGCTTCACGAGGACCGTGGAGCAGTCCCGACCGCGAAGGTGGCAGTCGAAGAACGCCAGGCTGTAAGCCGTGATCCAGCGTGCGTTGCCGCTTTGGACCGCAGCCGTTGTGCTCTTGCCGAGCGAGACGAGGTTGGTCCACTCGAAGTGTGTGGCACCGTTGAGCACCAGGAAATACTTCGGTACCTGCAGCTCGGCGTAGACTGCCGGCAGGAACGGCGTGATTGCCCAATCGAGCGTGCCGCCCTGGAGCATCAGAGGCACGCGGGCCTCGTTGAGCATCCCGCTGTCGATATAAGGCAGCGCATAGGGTGACAGGAGAAGTGCCGCCCGAACCCGTTCATCGCGCCACGCCGGTCTCGCTCCAGCCATACCCAGCGCAATGTATCCCCCGAGTGAATGTCCCGCTGCACCGATCGCGTGCGCATCGATGTGGTCGCGCAAGAACGTCGCGGCATTGGTCGCTTCGGTCAAGTGATCGATCAGCGCGCTGAGGTCCTCCTTGCGATCGAGGTATTTCTTGTCGTCCCAGCTCCTGGGGTCGACGAAATTGGGCACAGCGACGGATTCGTTTCCCGTACCCGCGTCGGCATGATCAGGGGCAGCGACGACGTAGCCCATGCGGGCAAGATTTTCGGTAAGGAAAATGGTCTGATCGCCGGCACCCAGAAAGCCGTGCGAGAAAACGATCAATGGGAAGCGGCCTGGCGCGACTGCACCATCCGGAGCAGCGACGCCGATCTGGCCCTTGTAGTCGAACCGATCCTGCGGAGCGGAGGTGGGATACCAGAGGAAGTAATCGCGGGTGCGAGCTGGCCCGTCGCCGACTGCGTACATGAACTGAAGTTTGCGGTAGCCGACCGACATGGGTTTCGTTGACGACGGCGCCTCGATAGCCTGCCCTTCCTGCGGACTCTCCGCGAGAGAAGTCGCCCTGGCGCAGAGCGAGAGGATGGTGAGAATGCTGAGTGGAGCTCGTTTCATCTTCGTTTCGAGTCGCAAAGCGCCGCAGCGTTCGCGTTCAGAAGTGATATCGCAGCAGCGGTGAGGCACATTTTGGGCTAGGTTACGGTCCAAGAATTAACAAACACTGAACCAGGCATGTATCGCCCCCGTAGCGCAACAGCATTCGTCCTTTCCCTCGTCTCGCTGCACCTCTCGCAACTCTGTACAGCGCAGGCGCTCATCCTCACGCCGTTCAAGCCGGGCGGCATCTACGCCCTCGGGGAGAAAGCAGGCTGGAATGTCAGCGTGCCGGCGGACGGCGCGGGCGCCAGAGAGTACGAATACACGATCAGAAGAAACAACTTCGACCTGATCAAAGCGGGCAGGCTCGACCTCTCGCAGCCCGCAACTATCGAAGTAGCGCTGAACAAACCGGCAATGCTCTACGTCGAGGTCAGATCCAGTGATCCCGCTGCCAAGGTGCTTGTCGTGGGCGCAGCCGTCGCGCCGGAGAAGCTGCAGCCCGTCGTGCCCCGCCCGCGCGACTTCGATCGGTTCTGGGCCGGAAAGATCCGGATGCTGGAGAGAATCCCGCCCAACCCGGTCCTCACGCCCAGAGCGAGCGACCAGCCGGACGTCGACTACTTCACGCTGCAGATGGATCACATCAACGGCAAGCATGTCTACGGCCAGGTCGCAAAGCCCACCAAGGCCGGCAAGTTTCCCGGGCTGGTGATTTTTCAGTGGGCGAGCCCGCCCTACCCTTTGCAGAAGGAATGGGTGACAGCCCGCGCGGCCGAAGGGTGGCTAGCGCTGAACATCGAACCCCACGATGTGCTGCCGGATCAGCCGCAGGCCTACTACGACGCCCTGCCACAAGAGTTGAAGCAGTATCAGGCGATCGGCCGCGACGATCGCGATCAGAACTATTTCCTGCAGATGTATCTCGCCGACTATCGAACGGTGGAGTATCTCGCCAGCCGACCCGATTGGGACGGCAAGACGCTCATCGCCACCGGGATCAGCATGGGCGGCCAGCAAAGCCTGTGCGTCGCAGCGCTCAATCCCAAGGTGACCGGCGTCATCGTCCATGTGCCCGCCGGCGCGGACTCCAACGGCCCGCTGCACGGTCGCGCAGCCGGATTTCCCAACTGGCCGGCGGATGATCCGAAGGCGATGCGCACCGGCCTCTATTTCGACACCGTGAATTGCGCGCCACGCATTCGCGTTCCGACGCTGGTTTCGATGGGCTTTATCGACACCGTGACGCCGCCCGTTGGAATCTGGACTGCGTTCAACCAGATCCCGGGTCCGAAGGAAGCCGTGCCGCTGGTAGACGCTGCGCATAATCATCAGTCGACGCCAGAGCAGCAGGCTCCGTATCTAATGCGCTCGGCGCAGTGGATGAGGACGCTGCTCGCGGGTGGCAGCGTGATCGAGCCCCAACAACGGATGCGTTGAAGCCGCTCTTCACCGAGCTGCTTGCGCCACCTGTGGGGGCTGATCCTGCACCGCCGCCGACGGGCGATCCGAGCGCGATGGCGCTTGCGCACTGAGGCCAGCTCCGGCCGGCACCGCAGCGCGCGTCGCGGCTGCCGTACCTTCCAACAACAGCAGTCCCGCCGCTGTGTTCGAGATCGGAATGTGGTAGTTGCTGTGCACCTTGCGTGCGAGCCCCGGTAGAGCCCCGCGGGCCGCAATCCACATCAGGATCTCGATCCCCTGAGTGCCCGCCTGCTCGACCAACTCGCGGTTCGTGTATCGGGTGAGTACCGCGGGATCGTCGACCAGCTTGTCCATGCACATCAGGTCGAACTCCTTGTTGATGAATCCTGCGCGTTGGCCGTCGAGCTGATGCGAGAGACCACCCGTACCGACGATGAGTACACGCGCTTTGCGCGGGAATGTCTCGATCGCCCTCCCAACCGCCTGGCCGAGCGCATAGCAACGCGAGGCCGAGGGCAATGGATGTTGCACGGTATTGATCGCGATGGGGACCGTGCGTACGAGGCGCGCAGCACCGGGCCAGAGCAATTCCATCGGAACTACAAAGGCATGATCGACGAGCATCTTCTGGCAGGTCGTCATATCGAAGCCTGCGCCCACGAGCTCCTCGATGAGATGCCATGAAAGATTCGGATCGCCGGGGAATGGCTTCGCCACTGGCAGACCCCAGCCTTCATCGGCGTTGGAATACTTCGGGGCGGCGCCGATCGCAAAGGTCGGCATGCTGTCGAGAAAGAAATTCAGGCCGTGGTCGTTGTAGAAGATGACCGCCGTGTCCGGACGTACACGAGCGAGCCACGTATGTACGGCCTCGAAGGCCTGGAAGAAAGGCTCCCAGTAGGGTTCGCGCTGTGCGTCGCGTGCAATGGCGGCGCCAATAGCTGGAACGTGGGAGGTCATGAGACAACCGACAATCTGTGCCATGGTTATTTACCTGCGTCGGCGAGCTTCGCCTTGAAGTCTTCGAGGGTCATGCCAGTTTGCTGTGCACCGATATCCTGTACGCCGAGGTGAAAGATGCCCGCAAGCTTGGCCAGGTAGTAGATGTTTCCGCCCGCTTCCAGCAGCCCGAGCACGTCGCGCCGTCGAACCGCATCGCGTTGCGCCTGGTCGAGTCCGTAGCGTGCGCAATAGGCTTCCTCGTCCTCGAGGAAGGCATCGCGGTTCGCCTTGCTGTTGAAGGAGAAGCACATTCGATTCAGCGCGTAACCACGACGCGCTTCCCCGGCGCCGAAGATCGTTGTGCCTGGAATGTCTGCAACCGGTTTCGTAGAGGCCATTTCGCGCCCTCGTTGTCGTTGACGAGGATGCTGCCGAAGGAATCGCTGGCCTGAAACTCGCTGCTATGCGTAGCGCTTTGCGGAAAGTACGTAGTTGAGGCTCAAAGCTGGGCGTCGAGGTGCAGGACTCGCGCCATCCAGGCCTGGAAGCGGCGCCATCCCGAGGCCTGCGGATCCTTGGTAAACGTCTCGCCCCCAGCGTCACTCCAGCTCAACTTGTCATCCTTGAGCGTCACCTGCCAGGAGTGATCACCGGTGACTTGCTTGTCAAAGATCTCCCCGAGCTGTGTGGTCAGCGTGTCGTTCTCGACCAGCACTCCCTGTTCGCAGTTGAGCCATGTCGATCGCGGGTCGAGATTGTAGCTGCCGACGAACAGCGTGTGGCCGTCAACAGAAAGCGCCTTGGTGTGAAGGCTCGCTCCGGATGAGCCGAACAGACTCTTTTTTGTATCGCCATGGAGAGGCTTCAATTCCCACACCTGCACGCCGCCTTTCACCAGCTCCTTTCGGTAGCGGGAATAACCGCCGTGCACCGCGGCGACATCGTTGGCGGCGAGGGAATTCGTCAACACGCGCACGCGCTGGCCTTGCTGTGCAGCTTGGGTGAGGCCGGCGGTCACTTTCTCGCCCGGCACGAAGTACGGAGAAATGACGATGATGCTGTTCAGCGCCCCTCGCAGCATCTGCGCGACCTCGGTACCCACATGCGTGCGGTCCAGGTCGTTCTCTTCCTTCGTCGCCTTAAGTGGATCGTCGGACACGAACTTGTACTTGGCGACCCACTCCATCGGCCAGTCGCCCGCAACCAGGCGCTGCACGGTGTCGTCCGCTTTCAGCGCGGCTGCATAGCGGCTGGCGCCGGGCTCGCCAGGAGGCTCGGCAAGCTTCTTGCGCGCGGCCTCCAGCCGCTGATCGTTGACCCCATCGGGGTCGAGCACTTCGATCGGGTAGGCGGCGGGCGAGTTCCAGTACTTGTCGAACGAAGCAGAAGCATCGCGCACCACTGGCCCGATCATCGCGAACTCGAGATCAACGAAATTCACTTCCTCGCTCGCACCGAAGTATTCGTCGCCGATGTTGCGGCCGCCGGCGATCGCTACGCGGTTGTCCGCGATCCAGGTCTTGTTGTGCATGCGATGGTTGATCCGCCCGAAGCTGGTCAAGCCCTCCCCGACCAGGCTGAGCGTGCCGCTACGGGAGGCGAAGGGGTTGAACATGCGCACATCGATGTTTGGATGCGCGGCGAGGGCCGCGAATCCGATGTTCTTGGCGCGAGCATCCATGTCATCGACCAGGATCCTGACCTTGACGCCCCGTTCTGCAGCTTCGAGCAACTGCTTGGCGATGAAAACGCCAGTGAGGTCCGCATGCCAGATGTAGGTCTGCACGTCGAGGGTGCGCCCGGCCAGCTTCGCACTCTGTATGCGGGTGACAAAAGCCTCGGGTCCTTCTTTGACGAGACGGAACGCAGATTCTCCGGGGTGCCGAGCCTCGGCCGGGGCGATGAGCTGATCGATGCGGCTGTCCTCGCCGGGTGGCACGGCGCTCTCGTCCGGCAAAGGCGGACGAGGCTTTAACTGCGCGCACGCGGCGAGGCACGCGACGATGAAGAGGATCAGGCCGCGGCGAAATGAGTGCATGACGCTAACTGTAGCGAACATCGGGTTGCAAAGCCTTGTTGCGTGATCGTCGGCTCTGCGCGGACGAATTCCACGACGGCCATGGCGGCCGGGAGATTCACGGCTTGCTCAACTGCTCTTGTGCGCGTGCCACCCCATTGAGCGCGCCACGACGTGCCGGTGCTGATTGCAGAGCCGCCTGAAATTCGTGCTGAGCCTCGGCAGGCTGCCCGGTAGCCAGCAGGATCTCTCCCAGTTGCTCTCGCGCAGGAATAATGGGTCCGGGTGTGACCGGGAGCTTCTCGACGGCGTCTTCCTGGTCCGCCGCGGCACGCATCAACGCAATTGCGCCCGCACGATCGCCGGTGGCCATGGCAATCCAGGCGTGTGCCTCCTGGTCGAGGACGCCCACCTGCGTCGCCCAATAGCTGTTGCCGGCGGCTTGCACCTTCTCCTTGCACTCCTTGAGCTTCGCGAGATCGCCCGTGGCATTCTGCGGGCTGCCACTGCGCGCCTGTCCGACGACCCGTGCCCAGTAGACAATTGCGGCATTCTGCGGGCTGGAATCGGCGAGCGGGCGCAGGCTGGCCGCGGTGGACCATTGGCCCTGCTCGATGGCCAGGCGCACCGGCATTGCGTTGCCCGCATAGCCGATCTTGAACTCGCTGCCGGGCAGTGAACTGGTCGCGCCAACCTGACTCACGATTCGCTCTGCATCGGCGAACCGCCCGAGCTGCAGGTACGCGTAGGTGAGATAGTCCATCGCGTGCAACTCCTCGCCGATGTCACCGACGTCGTGCGCGGCCTGGCGCGCCGCGAGGTTCGATGCGACCGAGTCCTCCCATAGTCCCAGCCGCGTAAAAATGTGCGATGGCATGTGGAGGGCGTGAGGCGCAGAAGGCGCGATTTGAGAGTAGGCACGGGCTGCCTCGAGCCCGCGCGGGGCGAGCTCAGAACTGTCGTAAGCGTGAATCAAGTAGTGAGCAAGCCCGGGGTGTTCCGGAAACCTGGCGTACAGCGGTTCCAGAATCTGCCCGGCCTGTTTCTGCTGGGCATGCGTTCGATCGGTGGGCGAAGCCGTCGCCAGCAGCGCCAGTGCATGGAAGATCTGCGCCTCGGTATCTTCAGGATAGCGAGCAGCAACGCCGGCCATTGCCTGCTCATACGCGCGGGCGCGATCTGCGGGAGCGCGACGATCCGAATCCCGATAGTAGACCCCGGCGGCGGCGATAAACGCCTGCTCGCGCGGGGTGGCGGCGGGCGGCCGAGAAGCGGCGTCAACCTCCTGCATTCCGAGCCGCAGGTGCGCCGCATCCGGTGGCTCCCACAACGGGTGATAGTAGGAAAGTGCGATGCCCCAATGCGCCATGGCGCACTTCGGATCGGTGCGCGCTACGTCGCGGAACGCCTGCTCGGCGGCGTCATACGTAAACGAGTGCAGCAGCGCGACTGCCCTGTTGAACGCTGCTTGGACTTCGGGCGCACACGAAGTCTCGAAGACAACGCTTCCGAGTTTCTCTGGGACCGGGTGGGAGTGCTCTTCTGCGGCGGCTGGCTGCAGAGCCCAGGCCACAATCACGGCGGTGAAAGCAATCGCGCCCGCGCGGCGTGACCTTGCTGCTGTAGACATGGTGGAAACCCCTCCGATTCCGCCTGCGACACAAGTGGCTTAGAGCCAGTGCTGTGAATGGGAACGCCATCCTAACTAGCGCCGCGCGACTAGGCGAGGAGTCGCCCGATCTTCGCGCGGTCCGCGCAGCTTGTTTGACTGCCGCGCTTCGTCCGTGGGAACTTAGGCCAGCGCTGCGTGACCGGCACGTCCAAGAAACGCCGGCCGTCATCGCCATAGGGGGCCTCCCACCCATGCCGGGCTTTCTGGCTGAACTGAAGCGCCGCGAGGTCGTAAGGGTTGGCATTGCCTATGCGGCCACCGCCTGGATCCTCTTCCAGATCGCTTCGGCACTGTTTCCGATGTTCAAGGCGCCGCCGTGGGTATTGAGTGTTCTCATCACGCTGATCGTTCTCGGATTCCCGGTCGCGTTGATCGTTTCGTGGGTCTACGAGCTGACGCCGGAGGGGCTCAAGCAAACCGCCGATGTCGATGCCGCGCAGTCGATCAGGCCGCAGGCCAGCCGGCGACTGGACTTCATCATCATCGGCTTGCTGGCCGTGGCGGTGGGCATCTTCGTCGTCGACCGGTGGATCCTGGACAAGGATCACGTCGAAACTTCAGCGTCCGATGCGAGTGGCGCTGCGGCTCCGGAAAAAGTGGCCGGCGCACGCAACTCCATCGCCGTGTTGCCGTTCGTGAACATGAGTGCCGATCCGGAACAGCAGTTCCTGGCCGACGGGTTGACCGAGGAGTTGTTGAATCGGCTGGCACGCATTCCCTCGCTCAAAGTCCCGGCGCGGACTTCGTCGTTCTACTACAAGGACAAGGCGCCCGAGTTGCATGAGATTGGAACCGCGCTCGGCGTCGGCACGGTGGTGGAAGGGAGCGTCCGCAAGTCCGGCGACAAGCTGCGTATTACCGCGCAACTGATCGACGTCGCGAGCGGCTATCACCTGTGGTCGGAAACCTACGATCGCCAGCTCACCGATATTCTCGCGATCGAAGACGACATCACGGCAAAGATCATGAGCGAATTGAGCGTGCATCTCGAACATGCCGCGACTGCCACGCGCCCTGCCAACCCGGAGATCTATCAACTCGTTCTGCGCGGGCGCTTTCAATGGAACCAGCGTTCCGAGGAGGGACTGAAGAAGGCCGAAGAGCTCTTCCGCGAGGCGACACACCGGGATACCGGTTACGCCTCGGCCTTCACGGGCCTCGCCGATACGTACCTCAGCCAATACGACTACGGCATGCTCTCCTGGGAGGAATCCACGGTGAAAGCGCGCGCTGCGGCCACCAAGGCGCTGGAGCTGGACGAGAATCTTGCCGAAGGCCACGTGTCACTCGCGCACATCCTGATGCACGAGTGGCAATGGCAGAAGGCGGACCAGGAATTCCGACGCGCCATCGAGCTCAATCCGAACTACGTCGTCGCCTACCACTGGTACGCGCTGTGCCACACGGCACTCGGACGCGTCGATGAAGCGGTGCGCTCCATGCAACGCGCGGTCGAGCTCGACCCGGTATCAACGCGGATCAACGCGGATCTGGGCATGGCGTATCTGGCCGCGGGTCGCTATGCC
The DNA here is from genome assembly GCA_963705495.1 of uncultured Gammaproteobacteria bacterium. Classification (GTDB taxonomy): domain Bacteria; phylum Pseudomonadota; class Gammaproteobacteria; order Steroidobacterales; family Steroidobacteraceae; genus DATBVX01. The sequence goes on from CAVPJQ010000022.1 coordinate 190,228, forward strand.
GACGCCGTCAAGCAGGAGGACCGAACGCTGGAGCTGGCGCCTGAGGCGACGACGCCGAAGTGGATCCGCGGCATGGCGCTGGAACAGATGGGACATTTCGACCGCGCCGAAGCCGACATGAAGGTCGTGTTCGATGCATGGGAAGGCGAGCCGCCCATCGCCGGTTCGCTCGGACATCTGTATGCGGTCGCCGGCAAGAAGACCCAGGCGCGAAAACTGCTGGCTGACCTCATCGCCCAGGACGGAAAGGCGGAAGTCGCGTTCTTCGTTGCCTTGATCTACACCGGGTTGAATGAAAAAGAGCAAGCGCTCAAATGGCTCGAGCGCGCCGTCGACGAGCGCTCGGGCTCGGTGCGCTATCTCAAGGTGGAAGTGCGGCTGAAGGACCTGCGGGAGGAGCCGAGGTATCGCGCATTGATGGAGCGCGTCGGACTGCCACTGTAGTTGACTATTGAACCCGGCGAGGCAGCCCGCGCGGCGAGCTGAAAATCACTGCGGGCTTGGAATTTCGAAGGCCCCGAGATCGCGAAGAGGTGGCGAGGGCTTTCTTACTATTGTGCGGCACAGAACCCTGGCGGTTTCGACATGCCGTGCGGCCGCGGCATTCAGATCGCCAATCCAGATCCCATCGAGTGAAGTCAGAATCGTCCTGGCGTCGCTGCTGTCATTGACTCGGCGCAGTGCATTCCTCACGGCCGACTCGGCAAATTCCAGGCGTTCTTTGTAGCCAGGATTCTGGTGGTCCTCTGCGAGGCTAGTGCCGATGCACTGGTCAGCGCGCTGCAGCTGGTCTCGCAACGTGCTTCGGTCTGTATGTGTGAAAGCTGACATGGAGCGTGAAGCTTTTGCCTATTTGGCGGGGCAGTCGGTGCGCCACCGTACATTGGAGGGCGGCGCGCCCCGGGGGTAGTGACGTGTCAGGGTTTTGCGGTTGACACGCTTTACTTGTACGCCAGGGCCTACAACGCGCCCATCCGCCTCAATATGAGGCGACAGCAAAGGAGTCTGCTCGACTGAGCCGGTTTGACAACAAGGAGATGGGTTTCCATGTCAGAAAAATCTCGCTTGCGAGCCGCGGCGGGCAACTTTGCATGGGTTATAGCTGCATTCCTTGTCGTGGACATGGCCTTGGTGGCGCTGCTTCTTGAGACACTTGATCGATTCCAAATACCTCGCGCTCCGGTTTTGATCGCGTTTCTGTTGGGTTCAATGGTGTTAGCCGTGTACGTGGGCGGTAGATTGCGTGCCGGGAGCGCAGAGCTGCTCACCGCACCACCATCCGGGTCGAAGCACGAAAACGTGAGTTGATAGTCGCAGAACGTTGTTTGAAGGACGGTCGGGGTTTTCATTGCGTTAGCGAGCCAATCAGCGCAGCATCGTGGACGTGGAAGTCACGGGTTACTCAATGTGGTACACCCAAGACACCGCACAGAGGGCCGTTCGCGACGGCCCTTTCTAATTTCTGAGTCCGTACATTCCACGCCTCGATCATGGCCCGAGCCTGCCAGCAGCCCCGACTCACGGTCAGAATCTGCTGCAATTATCGGGATTCACCGGATCTCAACAAGATATCCCCCAGCGATTCACATGCGGCCGGCGTTACCCTTCGCCGCGTGGGGATGGACTACCAGATCGAGTGCGAGGGCCACGCCGTGCGGCTCATGGGCGAAGGCCCGTTTCGGCGTTGGTTCTGTGATTGCCGGGAATTCTCGGGCTGCGGACGAGAAGTACCGTATGCGTGGTGTCGACACATCCAGATCATCTCCAGTCGACTCGCCGGCAACCCGATGAATCCCGATCCGGTGAAGCCCATGGCAACCATACTAAGCTTCGCGTCGAAGCTTCGAGCGCTGCAGGGGAGACGGCAATGACAAACCAACAGCTGGTCATTCTCCTACGTGAAGCCCGCGACATCCTCGAGCGCTATGCGTTGTTCAACTGCGTAGCCTGGTGTTGCTATTCGGGCGTCGATTCACTCGGGCGGTCGAACTCTCCTCCACTTAGTGTCGGCACAAAAAGAGAGCCGGGCATCAAGCCCGGCTTCCCGTATCGCATCGAGCGTCGCGTTTTACTTCAGCTCGAGCACCTGCATCGTCGACGAACCGAGAACGCGCCGGATCTTGGCGCGATCGAACTGTGCCTGGTTGGACGCCTCGACCGAGCCCTCGACCTGCTTCGCGATCGCATCGCTCTTCGCGAGCGCACCGTCCAGTGACGCCCAGTTCTTGTACGTGGTAACCAGCAGCAGGTCCGCATCATCGAGCGTACGCGGCTCGACCGAGACCACCTGGTAGCTCACGATGTAGCCGGCCTTCTTCCCGGCTTCCTGTTGCTGCTTCCAGGTGGTGCCGAGCCACTTCATGTAGTCGTCGAACTTGCCGTCGACCGTGCGGATTCTCGCCACGTTGACGACGGCCCCTTCGGTGTAAGCGTGGTCATCGGCGAATGCGCTGACACTCACGCACGCAATACTCACGAACGCCGCACACGCGGCGATCCGATTCCTGATTGACATGTGATTTTCCTCTGAAGACTGGACTTTTCGTTCTGGAAGGTGCGCACCTGGAAAGCGCTCGTCAGATGCACGCCCGGCCTTCAGGAGGCGGGCGGAGTGTACGCGCTTTTCAGCGGCGCCAGCGGTTTATCGGACGCTAGATCGTGGTCTTGTGAATAGTCCGTTTTTTTGTTGGCGGAGAGGGGGAGATTCGAACTCCCGAAACCCGTAAGGGTTTGCCGGTTTTCAAGACCGGTGCATTCAACCGCTCTGCCACCTCTCCGGTCCGGGCGTTGTGGCGGCGCATCCTACCACCATCCTTGCGCCTAAGGATCGCCCCGGTCGGACTACGCGTGCATCATTGGACCATTGTCGACTGTGGGGTGGCCGCGCCACGTAAGGAGAAAGGAATGAACGCTTATCTGATTTGCTCCGCCATGCTGGTGCTTCTCTATTTCGCGCTTTCTATAAATGTGTCGCTGACACGCCAGCGTACAAAGACGGGCATCGGCGCCGGCAGCGATCCGTCCGGCCCCTTGAACAAGGCGGTCCGTGCGCATGGTAACGCCGCCGAATACGTGCCGATTTTCGTGGCGCTGTTTCTGTACTTCCTGATGTCAGGCGCTGGCGGCTGGATTACCTGGGTGGTCGTGATCGTCACGATCTGCCGCGTGTCGCATGCGATGGGCATGCTGATGACACCGAACTTCAACGCGCCGCCCCACCCTCTGCGCGCCCTGGGCGCGCTCGGAACGTATCTCGGCGGGTTCGCCCTGGGCGTTGCCCTGTTGATGCGGGCGCTGCTCTAGGGCGATGATCATTGCATCCGGATGCGTGGCCGGATTCGGCCGCCGTTGCTGTTTTGTTTCGTGAGAATTGCCGCTCGGACAGGGAGCCGGATTTCATGAGCAGGACACACGCCCTCCCAATGCTGGTGCTCGGATCGATGCTGCTGGCCGCCTGCGGCGATGCCGCCGACAGTGCGAACGACGCAGCCACGGCGACCGATGACGAACTGCCCTTCTACTGCGGCGAGGCACGAGGGACGCTGCTCGAGCTGGCACTGATGACCAGCGGTCGGCAAGTCGTGGACACGAGCAAACTCTCGACGACGCACTTGTACCGGCTCGCGGACAAGGTCTCCGCGCCAAGTGAGGTCAGGCAGGACATCGATGGATGGAACCATGCGTGCGATGCATGGGGCGAGAAGCGGACCGCGATGCAGCCGAGGTTCGAGAATGGCCGTCTCATCGAACCCGATACGTCCGAACTCGATAAGGCATTGCTCAACGAAATGGCGCCACGGGGCAAGCGCCTCTCCGCGTGGGTGACCAAGGTGTGCGGAGACCCGTGACCTGATCCTGGCTGAGCGGGGCACATTGCTCTTGAGGCGTGCTGTTCTATTAAGAGTGCAGTTTGTTGGGAATCATTCTCAATTGGCTCAACTATCGAGCGCAACATGGCGTCGGAAATGAGGATTTGCTCACTCTGACTGACACTCGCATGACACGCAGCGAAAGCGCGGCTCGTAGCATGCGCGAATGGTTTTCGACCAGCTTCTCGTCGTTCACCAGCGCAAGCAGGGCAAGCCTGCGATCAGCGCCTTCGATGCGTTTGGCGCCAATGACGAGCGTTTCTGCATCGAGACCTGCCTGCGCCGTCTGCTGATTTCCCACGCGGCCGATTCCACCCTGCTCAGGGCGAGCTCCGCGGAATCGAACGCCATAGAATTCCTTCGCGGCATCGATGCCTACGACCTGCTGCTGCGCATCGCGAGTGGCCTGGAGAGCGAAGTACCGGGTGAGTCCGAGGTCTTCGGTCAGTTCAAGCAGAGCTGGCAGACGTTTCGCACCAAGCACGCCGAGACTTCGCGCACACTCGATCCGCTGATGCGCAAACTGTTCGAGGACGTGAAACATATCCGCTCACGGCACCTCACAGGCCTGGGCGCGGCGACCTACGGAAGCCTGGTGCGTGCACTCCTTGGCGCCGATGCAGAGCAGCCAACGCTCCTCGTTGGTGCCGGCGAGATGGCCGCGGCGATTCTCCCCTACCTCTCCGGTCGCCCCCTGTACATTGCGAACCGCACGCCCGAGCACGTCACGGCCTTGCTCTCGGGACTGCGCCGGCAGGCAGATCGTGCGGACCAGATTCACCTCATCGGCAGTGAGCTCGATGCTGAGCTCGCCGCCTGGCGCACGGCGACCAATGTCGTGGTATGCGTTCCACCAAACCGCGAGCGCGATGTCGCCCGCGTACAGGCATGGAAGGAGCGCGATTCGAAGTTCGGACACCTCTTGCATCTCGGAAAGCTGACCCCCGGCGATTCGTTGTGGGCCCAGCTCGATCGCTTCGCGACCCTTGTCGATCTCTTCGCGCTCCAGTCCGCCAATTCCGAGCGGCGGCGCGTTCAACTCCTTCATGCCCGCAATGCCTGCCGCGAGCGCGCGCAACTGCGCGCCCTCGGCGGCGGTGCCGGCGTCGCGCACGGTTGGGAAGACCTCTCGCTCTTTGCCCACAGTGCGTGATGCTCCAGGGAAAGCTGCGCCTCGGTACCCGGCGATCGGCACTCGCGTGGGCGCAGAGTCTGTGGGTCGCTGAGCGCATCCAGGCGCTCAAGTCCGGCACTCGCGTTGAACTGATCCCGATCGAGACTCGCGGCGATCGCATCACCGATCGACCGTTGAGCCAGGTCGAGGGCAAGGAATTCTTCTCCGCCGAAATCGACGCCGCGCTCCTGTCAGGCGATGTCGACCTCACCGTTCACTCGCTCAAGGATCTGAGTCTCGACCGCCCGCCTGGCATCGCACTCGCCGCGATTCCGCAACGGGAGAATCCGCGTGACGTCATCGTGTTTCGCGACGATGTGCCGCAGCGTTTGCAGGCCGGTCACTCGCTGCGCATCGGTACGTCTGCTCCACGGCGCCTGGAGAATGTGCCGCGGTTCCTTGCCCAGGCGCTTCCCGGCGATGGCACGACACGTGTCGAATGCGTCGAGATTCGCGGCAATGTCGACACGCGTCTCGGCCGCCTGCAGGAGCCCGAAGACAGCGCGCGCCGCCTCGATGGTGTCGTGCTCGCCCTTGCGGGTCTGATCAGGCTGTGGCGCGACGCCCGGCCCGAAGGCGGGCGCGCGCGACTGAATCGGTTGCTGCAGAACGTCCGCTGGATGATCCTGCCGCTCACCGATTGCCCCTCCGCGCCCGGCCAGGGCGCGCTCGCCGTGGAATGCCGCAGCGACGCCACGGACGTGCGCACAACACTTGCGCTTCTCAATGACGCTAAGAGCGCTCGGTTGGTGAAGGTCGAGCGCGACGTGCTCGCACAGTTTGGCGGCGGTTGTCATCAGCGGTTCGGCGCGACATGTATCGATCATCCTGCGTTCGGTTCCCTGCTTTATGTGCGCGGCACCGCTGGCGATGGCAGGCCCCTCGATCGCGTGACCTGGCTCGGAATGCCGGATTCGCCCCAAAAGCCAGTGCGCTCGTGGGATGGCTTCACCGCGCGGGAATCGAGCGATATTCCTGCACCCGAAGTATCGCGAGCGGTTGACAGCGCGTTTCGCGACAGCACCGCTCCCGTCTTCGTCGCTCACAGCCGCGCGCTGCCGAAACATGCGGCGGCACGCCTGGCGAAACACCGCGTGTGGACTTCGGGCACTCCGAGCTGGTGGCGCCTGGCGCGCCTTGGTGTTTGGGTCGAGGGCTGCGCTGAAGGTCTAGGCTATGAGTGGATCGACTCCACGCTCGCCGAGCCGGTGCTCGGTCTGCCGCCACTGGCGCAATGGCAGATCCTGAGCCATGCGGCCGCTGCCGATCATTGGCCTGCCGGAAAAGTCATCGGCACTTATCGCCTGCCCGAGGTCACCTCGCAGGCGATCCCCGATCCCGCGGCGATCACGCACGTGTACTGGGCGAGCGGCACGCAGTTCAGCCAGCTCTGGCCACATTTGCCCGCCTCGGTTCATCATGCCTGCGGCCCCGGCAAGACGGCGCATGTGATCCGTGCTGCCGGGATCGGCAACCTGACGGTTTTCCCTTCCGTTCACGAGTGGCGACGATGGCTACAGATCGAACCCGCGAAGCACGCTACGGACTGACCCTCAGGCGCTTGCGCCAGGACCGACACATTCGCGAGCTGACCCGCGAAGTGCGCGTATCCGCGACGCAGCTCATCCAACCCCATTTCGTGGTCGAGGGCTTGCGCGGGCGCGAAGCAGTGCCCGGGCTTCCCGGCGTCCATCGTGATACCCCGGACAGTCTCCTCAGGCAGGTCGACCAGGATCTCGAAGCCGGCACCGACAAGTTGCTGCTTTTCGGCGTGCCGGGCGATAAGCGCGATACGGATATCCGCTTCGACTTCACCGCGCGCCAGATCGAAGCGCTGCGCAAGCGCTTCGGCGCGGACCTGTGGATTGCGGTTGACGTGTGCCTGTGCTCGTTCACCACCCATGGACACTGTGGTGTCCTCAATCGCGAGCAGGATCACGTGATCAACGATGCCAGCGTCGAACAACTGGCGCGCGCATCGCTCGAGTATGCGCAGGCAGGTGCCAATTGTGTCGCGCCGAGCGACATGATGGACGGACGGGTGGCCGCGATTCGCCAGGCGCTCGATGGCGGCGGGTGCGAACGCACGCTTCTGCTGAGTTATTCGGCCAAGTTTCACTCGCGCTTCTATGGGCCGTTCCGGGAAGCGGCCGATTCGGCGCCGCGTGCGGCGCTCAAGGACCGCGCGAGCTACCAGATCGATCCGGCGCGAGCGGACGATGCGTACCTCAGCTCGCAGCGCGATGCGGATGAAGGGGCGGACATCCTGATGGTCAAGCCCGGCCTCCCCTACCTCGACATTCTGAAAGACCTCTCGGCGCGCATTCCACGACCATGGGCCGTTTACGAAGTGAGTGGCGAGTACGGCGCTTTCGAAGCCCTTGCCTCGCAGCAGCTGATGGACGGACCCAACGCTCACATCGAATGCTGGACGGCGTTCGTGCGCGCCGGCGCTTCGATGATCATCACCTATGGCGCTCGTCATGCGCGCCGCTGGCTGGCAGCCGTATGAAATCAGAGCGCTCTGCGGCCCTCTTCGAACGCGCGCGCCGTGTCACTCCCGGCGGCGTGCATTCGCCCGTGCGTGCCTTTCGTGGCGTTGGCGGTGTGCCGCGCTTCATCCGTGAAGCGACCGGAAGCCGCCTGATCGATGTTGATGGCAACATCTACATCGACTTCTGCATGTCGTGGGGACCGCTGATTTTTGGCCACCAGGATCCGGACGTGCGTGCCGCAGTCGAGAGCGCGATGAGCCGCGGCTGGTCCTATGGCACTGCCGAGGCGGGCTCCCTGGAGCTCGCAGAGTGGATCTGCCGGCACATTCCTTGGGTCGAGCAGATTCGTTTCGTCAATTCCGGCACCGAGGCGGTGATGTCAGCGCTGCGCCTGGCGCGCGCTGCCACCGGCCGCCCACGCATTCTGAAGTTTCATGGCTGTTATCACGGCCACGTCGACTCGATGCTCGTCAAGGCGGGCTCGGGGCTCGCGGAGGCCTCGAGCCCCGACAGCGCAGGCGTGAGCGTGGAGACGGCGGCCAACACGCTCGTCGTGCCCCTCGACGATTCCACCGCGCTGAGCGAGACGTTCGCCTTGCACGGCCAGAGCATCGCCGCGGTGATCATCGAGCCGCTTCCCGCAAACTATGGACTGCTGCCGCAGCGCCCCGAGTTTCTGCACGAGCTGGTACAACTCGCACGCGCGAACGGCGCACTGGTCATTTTCGATGAAGTCATCAGTGGCTTTCGAGTTGCCCTCGGCGGGATGGCGCAACGACTCGGCGTGAAACCCGATCTCGTCACCTACGGCAAGGTCATCGGTGGAGGCTTCCCCGTCGGTGCCTTTGGAGGCCGGCGCGACCTGATGGAACAAATTGCACCCCTCGGGCCTGTCTACCAGGCCGGAACACTGAGCGCGAATCCGGTCGCAATGGCCGCAGGCCTCGCAACGCTCAGCAAGCTCGAATCTCATTCGCCCTACGCGGCGCTCGAGCGCCGCGGAGCGGACCTCGCCGCCGCATTGCAAGCAAAGATCGCGAGCGCAGGAGAAGACCTGCAATTGCAGCGCGACGGATCACTTTTCTGGCTGGTGGCCGGCAAGCTCAATCCACCCGGCACACCCGTGCGGTGTGTTGAATCCATTCCCGGCGCACAGCGCGAACGCTTCGCCACCTTGTTTCATGCGCTGCTCGAGCGTGGCATTTACCTCGCGCCCAGCGGTTTCGAGGTCGGTTTCCTGTCCACGGCGCACAGCCACGCCGATCTCGATCTTTTCGTATCCGCTTTCGAACTGGCGCTCGCCGCGCGCTCCGCCGCATGAGGTTGCGATGAGCGCACGCATGATCACTGCCCGGCGAGGTCTGCGCTGGCTGCTGTTGGTGGCCACGCTCTGGCTGCTGCTCCTGTTCGCGTTAATGATCTGGTGGGGCTGGGTCGTGCATCGACAAGCCGTCAAGATTGAAGAGCTGCAGCAACTCGTCGGTCAGAATAGTTCTGCCGCTCATGAACAGTGGCAGGTGACTCAGCGCATGCTGGCGTGGGAAGGTGGGACGCTGCTGGTCCTTTTGACCGGACTCTCCGTTTCGCTCGCGTGGCTCTACCTGCGCGATCAGCGTCGCACCCGTGCCTCGCAGGCATTCTTCGCCTCAGTGACACACGAGTTGCGTACGCCGCTCACCAGCATCCGCCTGCAGGCCGAATCGCTCGCCGACGCGGGCTCGGGAAGTCCCTTGATTCACAGACTGCTCGAGGACACGAGCCGTCTCGAAACCCAGGTGGAAAGAACGCTCGAGCTTGCTCGCCTCGAAGGCGGTGGCGCACTCGACCTGCAGCCCCTTCCGATCCGTGCATGGCTCGAACGGCAGGTCGAAGGTGTGAAGGCGGAAGGCAGCGCACTCGATGTCGACCTGGAACGTGCGAACGGGCCCGATGACACCCTGGTGCTCGCTGACCGCAATGCACTCAAGGTGATCGTGCGCAACCTGGTTGAGAATACGCTGCGCCATGCCCAGGCGACGCCGGCGCGGGCGCGGATCGCCATCGCGAGCGAGCCAACCACGGTGACGGTGAGCTTTGCCGACCAGGGTGGCGGCTTCAGCGGCGACACGCTGCAGCTCGGCACACTCTTCTTTCGCGGCGAACGCTCGCAGGGCGCGGGCGTTGGCCTGTACCTGATCCGCATGCTGATGCGCCGCATGGGCGGCGATGCCACCTACAGTTCCCGCGCCGGTGCCGGCTTCGAGACCCGGTTGATTTTCCGCCGCGCGGAGGAACTTGCATGAGCAGCCCGGCTCGCATCCTGGTGGTCGAGGACGAACCGAACGTCGGCCGTACACTCACCGAGCGCCTCACCGCCGAGGGCCACAGCATCGAGTGGGCGCACAACGCAGGTGAAGCACTCAGCGCGAGTAACGGCCTGCCCTTCGATCTGGCGCTTCTCGATGTAGGGCTGCCCGACCAGTCGGGCTTCGACCTTGCCGCGACCCTACGCAAGCGTCATCCAAAGACGGCCATCGTGTTCCTGACCGCCTTCGGCACGCCCGACGACCGCGTGCGAGGCCTGGAGCTCGGCGCCGAGGATTACATCGTCAAGCCGTTTCACTACAAGGAGCTGTTGCTGCGCATTGAGAACGCGCTACGACGCGCCAAACTCCTGGCGAGCGCGGAAACGAAATACGAACGGCCGCTGCTGGTCGGGCGCGCGCGCATCGACTTGAACCGCATGGAGGCGACGGTAGATGACGAGAAGGTGTCGCTCACTCATAAGGAGTGTGCCGTGCTCACGTTGCTCCTCGAAAAGCAGGGTGCGGTACTGGCGCGCGACGAGATCCTGGATCGCGCCTGGGCCCCGGACGAATTTCCAACGCCGCGCACGGTGGATAATTTCATCGTGCGACTGCGACGTCTCATCGAGCCCGACCCAGCCGCGCCGCAGGTGATTCGCAGCGTCCGCGGCGTGGGCTATCAGCTTGACACCGCAGCCGTGCGTGAGGCCCCACCGTGAAGAACTTGTTCCAGTCCGCACTCGAGCGCGGCAACACCTCGCGCCCCCCGGTTTGGCTCATGCGCCAGGCGGGCCGCTATCACAATCACTACCGTCAATTGCGCGCACGTCACTCCTTCGAAGACCTGTGCAAGGACACGGCGCTCGCCACCGAGGTGACGCTCGGTCCGATCAAGGACTTCGATTTCGATGCGGCAATCCTCTTCTCGGACCTGCTCTTCCCGCTCGAAGCGCTCGGCATGCCCTTGAGTTATGAGCCGGCGCCGAAGCTCGGCTGGCATGTACGCGACCGGGAAGACGTGCAGCGCCTGACGCTCAGCGACAACAGCATTGCGATGCTCGAATTTCAGGCGGCCGCACTGCGAGCGATTCGTGAACGGTTGCCCAGCACTAAGGGACTACTTGGGTTCGTCGGCGGGCCGCTGACGCTGTTCTTCTACGCCGCCGCAGGTTCCCATCAGGGAGATCTCGGTATCGCACACGCCGGTCTCGCGGATGGCCGCTACGCCGCCTTTTGCGAAAAACTGTTGCCCCTGCTCGCAGAGAACATTCTGCTGCAGTGGCGGGCTGGTGCGGACTGCGTCGCCGTGCTCGACACGTGCGCGGGCGAGCTGGGCCCGCAGGCCTTTGATCGTTGGGTCGTCCCGCAATTGCGCGCCGTGGTCGAGGAAGTGCGGCGTCAATGCCCTGAGGTGCGCATTCTCTACTACTCCAAGGGCACCGACGCCGGGCACTGGCGGATGCTTGCCGACATCAGGATCGACGGTCTTGGTGTCGATTGGAAGACTCCCCTTGCGAAAGTGCTCGATGAATTCGGCGACCGCTGGGCGATTCAGGGCAACCTCGATCCGCACGCCCTGCTCCTGCCCGAGGCGGATTTCCTGAGCAGTGTCGAGCGCTTCTTTGCACCGATCGCAGCCCTGCCGCCGGCAAAGCGCCGCGGCTGGATCTGCGGGCTCGGACATGGCGTGCTTCCCGAGACCCCCGAGAATCACGTGCGACTCTTCATCGACCTGCAACGCGAACTGTTCACGTGAATCACGATTTTTACGCGCTGCTGGCCAAGTACAACGTTCCGGGCCCGCGCTACACGAGCTATCCGACGGTCCCGTACTGGGAGCACACCCCCTCGCAGGCGCAATGGATCGACGCACTCCGCGGTGCGTCGCGCGGTCCGCAGGGTCCCGGGGCGGCCGTTTACGTGCACATCCCGTTCTGCCGCTCGCTCTGCACCTACTGCGGCTGCAACATGCGCGTTACGCGCAACCGCGCCATCGCCCGGCCGTACCTCGAAGCAGTGCTGAGCGAATGGGCGCTGTATCTGCAGCTCCTCGGCGTCGACAAGGTCGAAATCGCCGACATTCACCTGGGGGGTGGCACGCCCACGTTCCTCGATCCCGAAGAGCTGCAATTCCTCATGGACGGGCTCCTGGCAAGGAGCGTACTGGTCGCGGATGCGGAGTTTTCCGTCGAGGCGGACCCGCGCGTCACAACCCCAGAGCAGCTCGCGACGTTACGCGCCGCGGGCTTCCGTCGTCTGAGCCTCGGTATTCAGGATTTCGATCCGCGCGTGCAGGACATCGTGAATCGGGTGCAAAGCGAGGAGCAGGTCCGACTGCTGACAGAACGCGCGCGCGAGCTCGGCTTCACCAGCATCAACTACGATCTGATCTACGGACTGCCGTTGCAGACCCTGGCATCGATCGAACAGACGCTCGCCGCTGTCTCGCGGCTGCGGCCCGACCGAATTGCCTTTTACGCCTATGCGCACGTGCCGTGGATCAAGCCCAGCCAGCGTCGATTCACCGAGTCGGACCTGCCGCAGGGCAATGCCAAGCGCGCCCTCTATGAACGCGGCCGGGAGATCCTCGAGAGCACCGGCTATCAAGAGATCGGCATGGACCACTTCGCGCTCGACAGCGATTCGCTGTCGAGCGCCGTGCGGACCTCTACTCTGCATCGCAACTTCATGGGTTACACCTCGCGGCACGTCACGCCGCTGATTGGCCTCGGTGTTTCGGCGATCGGCGACGCGTGGACCGCATTCATGCAGAACGAGAAGACCATCGAGCCCTACCAGGAGCGGATTCGTCGCGGCGAGCTGCCTATTCTGCGCGGCCACCTGCTCGACGCCGAAGACCTGGTGCTGCGCCGACTGATCCTGGAACTGATGACGCGCTTTCATACCCGCTGGGATGGAGCGGGGGCAGCTCACGAGCATCTGCGCTCGATTCCCGAGCGTCTGCGCGAACTCGTGAACGATGGACTCGTCACGCTCGATGAAGAAAGTTGCGCAGTAACGGAACTCGGCCGCGCATTCACCCGCAACGTGTGCATGGCGTTCGATGCACGACTCGCGCGCAGAGCGCCGAGCGCTCAACTCTTCAGCGGCACGGTGTGAGATGTCGGAATCGAGCCTCTTACGACATAACGAGTCGTGACACGGCGACATCGCTGTCAGTCTCAAATCAATGTGTTATCGGTTCAACGACGTAGGGACGTCGGAATCGGGCGACAGTCGTCCTACGAGACCTTCTCTCGAATTTAACATTGCTCAAAGTGCTCTGACGCGAACTCAACGACTTGTACGCGAAACCTCAATTGAAAAATCTGCGGCATGCTTCTTGCTCTTTTTTCAATGAGCTCGCGCACGGTCTGAGAGTAAACGGACTCTCTTTTCAAACGCTCTCAGGTCACGGGATGACCTCGCGACCGACCGCGCCTGCACGGGAGACGTAACGGGCAAACCCGCCGCGAGGTGGGAACGCAAAGCCACCGGTCTGCAGGGATGATTCCAGGACAGCGGGGTCGCCAGACGCGACCGATCCTATCGCCCGGTCTCTCAGCTTGGGCGGGCCGCTTCTTGTGCCCCCACTGTCTGTCCCTCTTCCCGGTCGGCTCGGCACGCCCGGCTAACGGCCGTATTGCAACTACGGCCCTTGACGAACAGGGGGACTCAATCGTGAACAAGACGAAGCTGCAGATTCTTGTGGCGGCAACTGCGCTCGTGTGCGCGGGAGCGTTCGCCGCAGGCGGTTCGCGCGATTCAGGTGTGCGTGACCCGGGCGTGCGCGGAGGCAATCCGGGCGCGGGCCAGGCCCTGCCAGGATTGCGGGGGTACGAAAGAGACTACTTCGACGCGGGGCTGGAAGATTTCAATGAAGCGGAAACGCTCGAGGAGGGACTTGGGCCGCGATTCAACCTGGATGGATGTGCAGGCTGCCATGCGGCCCCAGCCGTAGGCGGCACCTCACCCGCGGTGAATCCGCAGGTCACCGTCGCCAACGCATTTGGCACACGTAACACCATTCCCTCCTTCATCAGGGCAGACGGCCCGGTGCGTGAAGCCCGCTTCAAATTCACTTCCAGCGGCCAGCGCGACGGCGGCGTTCATGCACTGTTCGTGATCAACGGTCGCAATGACGGAACCGGCAATGCGAGCGGATGCAGAATTCAGCAGGATGACTTCGAACGCCAGGTGGCACGCAACAACGTGATCTTCCGCATTCCGACGCCGGTGTTCGGCGCCGGGTTGATCGAGATGATTCCGGACAGCGTGATCCTCGCCAACCTCAATGCCAACGCCCAGGCTAAGTCGTCTCTCGGCATTTCCGGCCGCGCGAACCGCACCGGTAACGACGGCACGATCACGCGCTTCGGCTGGAAGGCGCAGAACAAGTCGTTGATGGTGTTTTCGGGTGAGGCCTACAACGTCGAGATGGGCATCAGCAACGAGCTGTTCGGGTCCGAGCGCGACGAGAACACCAGCTGCCAGTTCGCCCAGCTGCCGAACGACATCAGCACGCTCGACGGGGCTTCGGGCGTGGAGTCGGTAAGCGGTGTCGAGAAGTTCGCCTTTTTCATGCGCTTCCTGGCACCAGCGACGCCCTCCACGAATACGCCGGGCGGCGCCAGCTCGATTGCGAACGGCAAGAACGTGTTCGCCAACGTCGGCTGCGCCCAGTGCCATACGCCGACGCTCTCGACGGGTGACTCGTCGGTGCCGGCGCTGGCCTCCAAGAATGCGAACCTGTTCTCGGACCTGGGCCTGCACCAGATGGGACCGCGGCTGGCCGACAACATCCTGCAGGGTGTCGCGACCGGGGATGAATTCCGGACTGCGCCACTGTGGGGCCTAGGCAAGCGCATCTTCTTCCTGCACGACGGCCGCACTACGGACCTCGTGGAGGCGATCCAGGCGCACGCGAGTGGCGGCAACTCGCAGTTCCCGGCATCGGAAGCGAACAAGGTTGTCAGCCAGTTCAACGCCCAGTCGGCGCGTAACCAGCAGGACCTGCTGAACTTCCTGCGTTCCCTGTAACGATCCTGCGGGAGCGTCGGGGCGGATCAGCGAACGGGTTTAAGCTGGTCCGCCCCGGCAAGATAGGGACGCAACGCCGCCGGGATCCCGATGGAACCGTCGGCGCGTTGAAAGTTCTCCATGACGGCGATCAGCGCCCGGCCCACGGCAACGCCCGAGCCGTTCAGCGTGTGCACCGGCTCGGGCTTGCCCGTGTCCGGATTGCGCCAGCGGGCCTGCATGCGACGCGCCTGGAAGCTCTCGCAATTGCTGCAGGAAGAGATCTCGCGATAGCGATCCTGCCCCGGCAACCACACTTCCAGGTCGTAGGTCTTCGCACTCGCGAAACCGACATCGCCAGCGCACAGCGCGACGACTCGATATGGCAGCTCGAGTTGTTGCAGCACTTTCTCGGCGTGACCGGTCAGCTCCTCGAGGGCCGCGTAAGAATCCTGTGGCTTGACGATCTGGACCAGTTCGACCTTTTCGAACTGATGCTGACGCAGCATGCCGCGCGTGTCCTTACCGTAGGAGCCCGCTTCCGAGCGAAAGCAGGGCGTGTGTGCCGCATACCTCAGGGGCAGTTGCCCGGGCTCGAGGATTGAATCGCGCACCAGGTTCGTCACCGGAACTTCGGCCGTGGGAATCAGGTACAAACCGCTCTCGCCGCGTACTGCGAACAGGTCCTGCTCGAACTTGGGCAGTTGTCCGGTGCCGGTGAGCGTCTGGGCATTCACGAGGTACGGGACGTAGACCTCGTGATAACCGTGCTGACTCGTATGCAGATCGAGCATGAACTGAGTGAGCGCGCGATGCAGGCGCGCGAGCTCGCCGGAGAGTACAGCGAAGCGCGCACCAGAGATCTTGCCAGCGATCTCGAAATCGAGGCCACCGAGCGCCTCGCCGAGCGCGACGTGATCGCGCGGTTTGAAGTCGAGCTGGCGCGGTTCGCCCCAACGACGCAGTTCGAGATTGGCCGATTCGTCACGTCCTTCCGGGACGCTCGAATGCAGCAGGTTGGGAAGGCCCAGCAGCACCTGGTCCAAGCGCTTCTGGATATCCGCGAGGCGCGCTTCGATCGCCTGCAACTCACCGCCCAGTGATTCGGCCCGCGCCAGCAGTGGCGCGATATCCTGCCCCACAGCCTTTGCCTTACCGACTGCTTTGGCCTGCGTGTTGCGTTCGTTGCGCAACCGGTCGGCTTCGACCTGCAATTGCTTGCGCTGCTCTTCGAAGGCGGAGAATTCACCGACATCGAGCACAAACCCGCGACGCGCGAGGTTACTCGCCACCAGGTCGGGTTCGGATCGCAGGAGCTTCGGATCTATCACGGCGTCTTCTTTTCGGTAGCCGATGCGTTGCGCTGGCGCAGCCGCTCGAGCGCCTCGGCGATGCGAATCTCGAGCCCGCGCGGCACCGGATGATAATAGTACGTGTGCGCGGGCATCGCGTCGGGAAAATACTTCTCCCCGGCCGCAAAAGCATCTGGCTCATTGTGCGCATAGCGATAGTCGCGCCCGAAGCCGAGCTTCTTCATCAGGCCGGTCGGCGCGTTGCGAAGCTGCAGGGGAACGTCAAGGGTTCCGTACTTATGCACGTCCTCCATGGCTGCGCCGTAGGCCGCATACACCGCGTTGCTCTTGGGCGCGCAGGCGAGGTAGATGACGACCTGGGCGATGGTCAGTTCACCTTCGGGACTGCCAAGTCGCTCATACGTGTCCCAGGCATCCAACGCCAGCGCGAGGCCCCTCGGATCCGCGTTGCCGATGTCCTCGCTCGCCATGCGCACGACTCGGCGCGCGACGTAAAGCGGGTCGCAGCCACCGTCGAGCATACGGCACAACCAGTACAGTGCCGCATCCGGATCGCTGCCACGTACCGCCTTGTGCAGCGCTGAGATCTGGTCGTAGAACTGATCGCCACCCTTGTCGAAGCGACGATAGCCGCCGGAGGCGACTTCAGCCGCAATCGCGATACTGATCAGGTGTTGCTCGCCCTGCGGCTCCGCCAGGTCGGCGGCGACTTCCAATAGATTCAGTGCGCGCCGCGCATCGCCGTCCGCGGCCGCCACGATGATGTCGCGTGCTTTGGGTTCGAGCGTCAGGCCGCGCCCGCCCAGACCGCGCTCACTGTCCGTGAGCGCACCGTCGATGACGCGCACCAAGTCCTCACTCGTCAGCGCTTTCAGCACGTAGACCCGCGCACGCGACAGCAACGCGCTGTTCACTTCGAATGACGGGTTCTCGGTCGTGGCGCCGATGAGGATCAGGGTGCCGTCCTCGACGAATGGCAGAAAGCTATCCTGCTGGGCCTTGTTGAACCGATGCACTTCGTCGAGGAACAGCACCGTACCTCGTCCACTGGCGGCCCGTGTCTGGTGCGCCAGCTCCACTGCGGCACGGACATCCTTCACCCCGGCAAGCACCGCAGAGAGACCAACGAACTCACAATCGCAGCTGCTGGCGAGGATGCGTGCGAGGGTGGTCTTGCCCGTGCCAGGCGGTCCCCAGAACATCATCGAATGCAGCCGACCGGCTTCGGCCACGCGCCGCAAGGGCTTGCCTGGCCCTACAAGCTGGGACTGGCCGACGAACTCGTCGAGCGTGCGCGGCCGCATGCGGTCGGCCAACGGGCGATGGTCAGGTTTCATTGCGTCAG
The DNA here is from genome assembly GCA_963705495.1 of uncultured Gammaproteobacteria bacterium. Classification (GTDB taxonomy): domain Bacteria; phylum Pseudomonadota; class Gammaproteobacteria; order Steroidobacterales; family Steroidobacteraceae; genus DATBVX01. The sequence goes on from CAVPJQ010000022.1 coordinate 207,728, forward strand.
GAATCTTCGCGGGAACGGGCATCGCGCGTCCACAGGCTCTCGACGCGGCGCGTCCAGTTCGCCAGGCCGAAACCAGCCAGCGCAACCGCGGCTGCGACGCCGGCACCGTTCGTGAGTGCATCCTTGATGTCCATCTCTCGCGTGTCCGTGAGCACTCCCTGCAACACTTCCAGGGCGCCGCCCATGAAAAAGAACACGAGCGCGAGCGCCCAGTGTTGTCGACGCTCATACAGGCCCGAGAACCAGAACATCAGCAGAAAATAGCTGACAAAGTGCTCCACCTTGTCGCTGACCCCCAGGCCCAGCTTGGGCACATGTGGTACCAGGCTGCCGATGACCACCAGCGCGATCAGGAGCCAGCCAATGATCAGCCAGATGCGAGCGTGGGGAAGGGGCAGCATGCTCAGCCGTGGGGTGCGCCGATCACGTCCACGCCGGGTGGCGGGACGAAAGTAAAGAGCCCCGCGGCGAGTTGCGGATTGCGGCGGATGCGTGAGAACTCGATGCGCGTGCTCTGTTGCAACTTGTCCTTGAGCTCCATCACCTTGAGTTCCCCGCCAGTGAAACCCAGCCGGAACTCGATAAAGTCAGTGTCGGTACGCCGCGGTGTGAGTTGCAGCCATTCGACGCCGTCGCGATTGCCGAGCCCGGCCACGGTGAAGCTATCGGTGATGCTCGACTTGCCCGCGAGCAACAGCGCTGGCGTCGTCGACAGCGAGTCATCGAGTTTCTTGACGGTCACCTGTTCGAGCTCCACATCGTACAGCCATACCTTCTCACCATCGCAGACGATGAGTTGTTCGTTCGGCTGCCGATAGTCCCAGCGGAATCGTCCCGGCTTTTGCAGATACAGCGTCCCACCTGATTCCTGGGTGCGATCACCGGTTGGATTGCTGGACAGCTGACGAAACTCAGCCTGAAAGCTCCCGAATCCATCCAGGTAGTGCTGCAGCCAGGTGCCCGGATCGACCATGGGCGTCCCTTCCGGAGCCGCACCTGCGGGCAAGGCCATGGCAATGGCGATGAGAGCGATCGCGCCAAGGCGCGTGAGTGGTTGCAATCGATTGTCTCGTTTCTGTCTCGTGGGCAGGTATTTCAATCGTCCTCGGGTGGTGGCGGTGCCAGCACTTCGCGCGAACCGTTCGACTGCAGCGGACCGACGAGACCCACGGCCTCCATGGTCTCCACCAATCGCGCCGCGCGGTTGTAGCCAATCTTCAGGCGTCGCTGCACACCGGAAATTGAAGCCTTGCGAGACTCCAGCACGATGCGCACGGCTTCGTCGTAAAGCGGATCCTGTTCGCCGTCACTTTCGGTGACCGCGCCTTCCTCGTCACCCTCGTCCGGCAGCCCGGGAATTGGACCGCGCGGCCCGGAGAGAATTTCATCGATGAACTTGGGCGGGGTCCCCTGGCGCAGCGACATGACGACCCGGTGCACCTCATGGTCGGACACGAATGCGCCATGAACGCGATTCGGCACCGAGGTACCAGGCGGCAGATACAGCATGTCGCCATGGCTCAGCAAGGCCTCCGCCCCGCTCTGGTCGAGAATGGTGCGCGAGTCGACCTTAGCGGAGACCTGAAAGGCTATACGCGCCGGGATATTCGCTTTGATCAGACCCGTGATGACATCGACCGACGGACGTTGCGTCGCCAGAATGAGGTGAATGCCAGCGGCGCGCGCCTTCTGCGCCAGCCGCGCAATGAGTTCTTCAACCTTCTTGCCGACCACCAGCATCAAGTCGGCAAGCTCATCGATGATGACGACGATGTTCGGGAAGGTTTCCAGGTCCGGCACGTCAGCCAGTGTCATACCTGGGTCGCTCGCCGCCTTGGCTGCGATGAGCGGGTCCTTGAGTGGCTTGCCGCTTTCCGCAGCCTCCTTCACCTTGCGATTGAAACCGGCCAGGTTGCGGACCCCGAGCGCCGCCATGAGCTGATAGCGCCGCTCCATCTCGGCCACGCACCAACGCAGCGCGTTGGCGGCCTGCTTCATGTCGGTCACGACCGGTGCCAGCAGGTGCGGGATGCCCTCGTAAACGGAGAGCTCGAGCATCTTCGGGTCGATCATGATGAGCCGCGTGTGCTCAAGCGTGACCTTGTAGAGCAGGCTGAGCACCATCGCGTTCAGAGCGACGGACTTACCGGAACCGGTAGTTCCCGCGATCAGCAAGTGCGGCATGCGTGCCAGGTCCGCGACGACGGGATGGCCGCCGATGTCCTTACCCAGCGCCAGGGCGAGCGGCGATGCGAGGTCATCGTAAGCGCGTGACTTGATGATCTCCCCGAGCGTGACGAGCTCGCGCCTTTCATTCGGAATCTCGAGCCCCACGACCGACTTGCCCGGAATCACCTCCACGATGCGCACGCTGATCGCCGATAGCGCGCGCGCCAGGTCCTTGGCGAGATTGCTGATCTGGCTGACCTTGACGCCGGGAGCCGGACGCAGCTCGAAGCGAGTCACCACCGGTCCCGGATGAACCGCGACGACTTCAACGTCGACGCCGAAATCACGTAGCTTGATCTCCACCAGCCGCGACATCGCCTCGAGCGCCTCGGCTGAGTACCCCGATTCACGCGGCGGCGGATCATCGAGCAGCGACAGTGCGGGTAGTTCCGTGCTCTTGGGCGCCTCGAAGAGCGAGACCTGCTTTTCACGTTCGACGCGCTCGCTGCGCTCGGGCGTGGGAATGACGGGCTCGATTCGCGGCGGGGTGCGTGAGGCGGATTTCCTCTGCTCCTCGCGCATGCTTTCGGCGCGCGCTTGCTTGCGCTCGCGCCCTTCGGCCTGCTCACGCGAACTCGAGATCCGCCGCCGCAGCCAGTCGACGCTGCGCAGAACGCCGTTGCCGAGCCCATCCATGACGTCGAACCACGACACACCCAGGAACAAGGACACGCCCGCGAGCCAGAGCGCGAGCATGAGCAGTGTCGCGCCGAGGAAGCTGAAGGCGGACGCAAGGCCATTGCCAACCAGTGAGCCGAGCACCCCGCCCGCGGTGCTCGGCAAGCCGTGGCCATTCCAATGCAGCGTCGCCAGCCCGCAGCTGGTCGCGAGCGTGAGCACGAACCCGATACCGCGAAAGGTGAGCGTGGAGCGTGACTTGATGTCGGGAGTGTTATGAGCCCGGTAGATGACCCAGCCGGCCAGGGCCAGCATCAAGGGAAACAGGAACGCAGCGCGGCCGAACAGGAACAGCAGCACGTCGGCGAACCAGGCGCCCACGGGGCCGATCGCGTTGTTTACGCGCCCGGGCTCGCCGGTGAAAGAAAAGCCGGGATCGTGGGGGTCGTAAGTCGCGAGCGCCGTCAGCAGGATCAGCGCCAGCACGCCGAAGAGCAGCAATGCGCTTTCGCGCAGCGCACGCACTACGGGCTGGGAGAGCCGGGAAGGAGGCTTTCGGGTATCGACGAGGTCGTTCAAGTATTGATCTCGTACATGAAGGGTATATCTCAACCCTTTGATTGTACGAGCCCGAATATCAGCTCAGCAAGGCCGGATGCACGACCTTCCCCGCCATCACGTTGATGCCCTTGCGAAGATCGGGGTCATCCTGCCAATCCCCATCGGCGAGCCGGCCGGCGTAGGGCGCAATGGCCGCCGACAACGCCTGCGAGGAAGTGCGCGGCACCGCGCCAGGCATGTTGGTCACCGTGAAGTGCGTGACGCCTTCCCAGACGTAAGTCGGCGCATCGTAGGTCGTCGGCCGCGTCGTCTCGACACACCCGCCCTGATCCACCGAGATGTCGACGATCACGCTCCCGGGCTGCATCTTGCGCACCATGTCGCTCGTCACGACATGCGGCGCGCGCGCTCCGGTGACGAGTACGGCCCCGACGACGATGTCCGCGCTGCGAACTGCCTCTGCCACGTCGGCAGTGTGCGGATACAGGCCATCGACATTCGGGCCGATGTCGCGCGCTGCCACGAGCTTGTCCCGATCCTTGTCGAACACCACCACATCGGCGCCGAGACCGGCCGCGACAACAGCGGCATTTCGACCTGCGACACCTGCACCGAGAATCACGACGCGACCGCGCCGCGCTGCGGGCACGCCGCCCAACAGGATGCCTTTCCCGCCCTGCGGTTGATGCAGCAGGCAGGTCGCAATCTGGATCGACAGGCGCCCGGCGATATCGCTCATCGGTGCCAGCAATGGCAGGCGGCCCAGCTGGTCCTCGACCGTTTCGAAGGCAACCGCAGTCAGCCCGATGTCGCACAGGCGCCGGGTGAGGTCGGGGAGCGCTGCCAGGTGCAGGTAACAGAACAGCAGGTGCTCCTTGCGCAGCAGGTCGAGATCGGCATCGACCGGCTCCTTCACCTTGACGATCATCTGCGAGCCCCCATACACCTCGCGCGCCGTCGGCAGAATCCGGGCGCCGATGTCGCGATAGTGCTGGTCGGTGTAGCCGCTCTTTTCTCCCGCGCTCGCTTCCACGAACACCTCGTGGCCATTGCGCACCAGCTCGGCGCAGGCGGAGGGAATCAGACCTACGCGGCCTTCGCGCGCCTTGAGTTCGCGCGGGATACCGATTCGCATGTGGTGCTCCTTGGTCGCTTTGCCGAACCGGACGATTCACTTACCATTGATCGCGCCTGGTTGCGCACATCATTCAGGTCAGTGGATGCGAGCGGCAGAGCGCCGACTGTGGTCGGTCCGGATCGTGATCAGTAGGAAAAGTGAGGCGAATTATACATGACGGCAGCCAGGGCAACCCTGCACAGTCGGCTCATCATCCTTGGCTCGGGACCTGCCGGCTATAGCGCGGCCGTCTACGCAGCGCGCGCCAATCGCAAGCCGCTGCTGATCACCGGCATCGAACAGGGTGGTCAGCTCATGACCACCACCGACGTCGATAACTGGCCCGGAGACGTCGAAGGATTGCAGGGCCCGGCCCTGATGGAGCGCATGCGCAAGCACGCCGAACGCTTCGCCACCGAGATCGTGTTCGATCACATCAATGCGGTGGATCTCAAACGCCGCCCGTTTCACCTGCGCGGCGACAGCGGGACCTATAGCTGCGATGCCTTGATCATTGCGACCGGCGCTTCTGCACGGTATCTCGGCATACCGTCCGAAGAGCAGTTCCGCGGCAAGGGCGTCTCGGCCTGCGCCACCTGTGATGGCTTCTTCTACAAAGGCAAGAAGGTCGCGGTCGTCGGCGGTGGCAACACAGCAGTTGAGGAAGCGCTCTATCTCACGAACATCGCCTCGCACGTCACCCTGGTGCATCGGCGCGACCGGCTGCGCGCCGAGAAGATCCTGCAGGATCGCCTGTTCGAGCGCGAGCGCGCCGGCAAGGTTGCGATTCGCTGGAATCATGTCGTGGAGGAGATCGTCGGAGACGAGTCCGGAGTGACCGGCCTTGATATCCAGACGAGCGACGGGCACACGAAGCACCGGCTGGCGCTCGATGGCGTCTTCATCGCCGTGGGGCATACGCCCAACACGCAGCTGTTCGAAGGCCAGCTTGCGATGCGCGGTGGCTACATCACGATCAAATCAGGGGCCGATGGCGATGCTACCGCGACCAGCGTGCCAGGTGTGTTTGCCGCAGGCGATGTCGCCGACCACGTCTATCGTCAGGCTGTGACTTCCGCGGGTACCGGCTGCATGGCGGCACTCGATGCCGACAAGTACCTGGAACGCCTGGATGCGCACACACCTGCGCACCGAAGCGTGGCGCACGCGGAATAGCCGCCGGGCTCCCCCCTCGCCCGCCGCGGGCACGTGCCATGACTGCCTCACGCCCAAGTTCATCATCACCGCAGTGTCGACCCCGGGTACTTACGAGTATCGATGAGGTTTCACCGCAGGAGTGGAACGCGCTCCTGAGCGAAGACGCCCTCTTCCTGCGCCACGAGTTTCTCGCCGCCCTCGAGCATCAGGCTTGTGTCGGCGCTCGGAGCGGTTGGACACCCTGTCATTTCGTTCTCACCGACCTGCGTGGACGGCTGCGTGCAGCGCTCCCTCTGTACCGCAAGCTCCATTCGTGGGGCGAGTTCGTGTTCGATTTTGCCTGGGCTCAGGCGTATGCACGCAGCGGCCTGCAGTATTACCCGAAGCTCGTGGCCGCGGTGCCCTTCACCCCCGCGCGCGGTCCGCGTTTGCTGGCGGCCGCGGAGCCGGATCAGGGACTGTGGCGGCGCGAGCTCGCGCGCTCAGCTTTGGCGTGGTCCCGGGATGAGCGCACTTCCTCGCTTCACGTGCTCTTCATCGACAAGGCTCAGGCTGACGAACTGTCGCGCGAGGGTTTCCTCCTGCGCCGTGACTGCCAGTTCCACTGGCACAATCGCGACTATCGGAGCTTTGAGGATTTTCTCGCGAGTTTTACCGCTCCGAAACGCAAGAAAGTCCATCGCGAGCGTCGCCGCGTCACCGAGGCTGGAATTCAGTTTCGCACTCTGCGTGGCGGGGAGATCGATCGATCGCTTTGGCAGACACTCTACGGGTTTCACGCCGATACGTTTCTGCGTCACGGCCATACACCATACCTGAGCCTGGGATTCTTTCTCGAGCTCGCCGAGCGCTTGCCGGACAGTGTGGTGGTTCAACTTGCCATGCACCGCTCGGTTCCCGTGGCAGCGGCCATCTGTTTCCGCAGCGAGAGCACGCTCTATGGGCGCTACTGGGGCGCGCTGCACGACTTTCACAGCCTGCATTTCGAGACCTGTTATCACCAGGGCATCGAGTACTGCATTCGCGAACAACTGGCACGGTTCGAGCCCGGCACGCAGGGCGAGCACAAGGTCAGTCGCGGCTTTGAGCCCACGCTGACCTGGTCCGCGCACTGGATCGCGCATCCGCAGTTCGCGCGCGCCATCGCAGATTATCTGCAGCGCGAAGGCCAAGCCATCGAGGGCTACGCTGCCGAGGTCGATGAGCACGTGCCCTATCGACGAACCGCTGAGGGAGGCGTCGCCGAACGCGGATCGTGAGCCCGATCTACTGGTTGAGCCGCGAGGAGGCACCCTGGTTTCCTGCGGTATCCGAAGCACTCAGAGAACCGGACGGCCTGCTCGCAGCCGGTGGCGATCTGACCCCTGAGCGTCTGATCGCGGCGTACGAGCGTGGGATATTCCCCTGGTACTGCGCCGGCCAGCCGGTGCTGTGGTGGTCGCCCGATCCGCGCGCGGTGCTCTATCCCGAGGAACTGCACATCTCACGGAGCCTGCGCAAGCGCGCTCGCAACAGCGGAATCGTGACGCGTCTCGATTCGAGCTTCGCCGCGGTGATTCGCGCCTGCGCCGCGCCGCGCTCAGCTGAGATCGGTACCTGGCTGACCCAAGAGATGATCGCCGCCTATCAGCAGCTGCATGCTCTCGGCTACGCCCACAGTGTTGAAGCATGGCTCGACGATGAGCTCGTTGGCGGACTCTATGGAGTGTGTCTCGGCCGCGTGTTCTTCGGCGAATCGATGTTCAGCAGAAGAGCCGACGCCTCGAAGATCGCCCTGATGCAACTGGCATTCGAATGCCGCAACCGGGGCATCGTGCTCATCGACTGCCAGGTCGCCTCGGAGCACCTCAGCCGCCTTGGCAGCCGTGTCATCAGCCGTGAAGCGTTTCTCGCCATCCTTGAACAGCACTGCCAGCCCCATCAGGCCGGGCGTTGGCTAATAGCTGAATCAGCGGGTTAGGTCACATCCGGGGCGTCTCCGGCCAGCGACTGTTCGACCCCTGTACAGACACAGGTCGGCCGGTATAATCCCGCCCTCTTTTTTATGCCTTCCGGAGGCCCTGATGCCTGCGAAACGCGCGCCGGCAAAGACGAAAGCGAAAAAGGTTGCACCCCGAAAAGCGGCTCCCGCCAAGGCGAGCGCGCACGCCAAGGCCAAAGCGCGCACTAAGGTGCATGCCGCAGGACGTGCGGCGCCAGCCAGGAAGGCCGCGCCGGCCAAGAAGCAGGCAACCAGCTCGCCCACGCGCTCGCATGCAGCAGCGACTCGTCTCACGCCATCGCCGCATCGACCGGCGACCGATCTGAAGCCTGGCCGTCCGCGCCCACCGGCGCGCGCGACCTTCGAGCCGATTCTGCCGCGAGCGGTGCAGCCGATCGCGTCGGGCGACGCTGACGACGATCTTGGCGATACCAACTTGCTCGCCGGGCCGCGCAATGTGCAGCCGTACATTGCCAAGCGCGGCGAGCAGTACATGAACAAGGAGCAGCTCGAGCACTTCCGCAACATCTTGTTCAGCTGGAAGCGCGATCTGATGGAAGAAGTCGATCGCACCGTGCTGCACATGAAGGACGAGGCCGCCAATTTCCCCGACCCGAATGACCGCGCCACCCAGGAATCGGAGTTCAGCCTGGAGCTGCGTACGCGAGATCGCGAGCGCAAGCTGATCCGCAAGATCGAAGAGGCGCTGATGCGGATCGACGATGGCAGCTACGGCTACTGCCTGGAGACCGGCGAGGAAATCGGCATCAAGCGGCTGGAGGCACGCCCGGTGGCAACACTGTGCGTCGAGGCCCAGGAGCGTCGCGAGCGCCGTGAGCGCCAGTACGGCGACCGGGACGATCGCTACCGCTAGATCAGAGTACCGCGGCCGGTTCGCCCCTTCTCCGACCGGCCTACTTCACCTCGGCTCGCTACTCGCCGCTGCCGGCAGTTACCTGCAGGCGCGCGCTGCGGGCGGTGCATGGCTGCTCAGGATCGAGGATCTCGATACTCCCCGCGTAATTCCCGGCGCCGCAGACGAGATTCTGCGCACTCTGGAACGATTCGGCTTCGAGTGGGACGGTGAAATCGTTCGACAGAGCGAACGCATCGACCGGTACGAGGCTGCGCTTGCCAGGCTGCAAGCAGCGGGCGCGTGTTTCACCTGCTCCTGCAGCCGCAGGGAGCTTGCCGCCCTGCAGACCGCGCTCACGGCCGAGGAAGACTCCTTCTACCCCGGTACCTGCCGTCTGGGTCCACGACATCCCGAGCGCGCACTCGCGGTGCGCTTTCGCGCCGCGGATTCTCCTATCGAATTCGAGGACGAGCTTCAGGGTCGGCTGGTGCAAAACGTCGGGCAGAGTCTCGGCGACTTCATCATCCGGCGTCGCGACGGGCTGTTCGCCTATCAGCTTGCTGTCGTCATCGACGATGCCGAGCAACAGATCACGCAGGTCGTGCGCGGCTCGGATCTGTTGAGCAATACCCCGCGCCAGATTCTCCTGCAGCAAGCGCTGCACCTGCCGCGGCCCGGCTACATGCACCTGCCTTTGCTCACCGAATCGGATGGCCGCAAGCTCTCCAAGTCGCAGCGCGCGGTTGCGGCCGCAACGAGTCAGCCGTCCATCACATTGCAACGTGTGCTGTACTGGCTGAGACAGCGGCCGCCTCCCGAGCTGGCCCGCGCTTCGACGCGCGAACTGTGGTCCTGGGCGATCCGGGCATGGAATCCCACGCCGCTGCACGATGTGCGCGAGATTCGACTGGACACGATCTAGTGACAGATTTGGGTCCGCGGCGCGGATGGATTATCGTAGGCACCTAAAACGTGCGCCGCCTGCCCGGGCGGTCAAATGCCGATCAACGGTGTGCTGCCCGGACTCTCGCCCGGGAGTACCTTGAGATGAGCGAACCGCGAGTCATCAAGAAATATCCGAATCGTCGTCTGTACGACACCGTAGAGAGTCGCTATATCACGCTGGCCGATATCCGCCGCCTCGTGCTCGACAAGATCGACTTCGTGGTGATCGACAAGAAGACCCAGGAGGACATCACGCGCAGCATCCTGCTGCAGGTGATCGCGGAGCAGGAGCACCAGGGCGAGCCGCTGATGAGCCAGGATTTCCTGTCACAGGTGATCCGTTCCTATGGCGGGGCGATGCAGGGATTCGTGGGTAGCTACCTGGAGCAGAGCCTGAAACTCTTCATGAGCCAGCAGCAGCAGGTGCGCGATCGCGTGAAGAGCATGGTGGGCGTCGACCCGGTTGAAACCGTTGCCAACCTCGCGCAGAAGAACTACGCGCGCTGGCGGTCGGTGCAGGAAGACATCTTCAAGGCGCTGATGAGCGCCACCGGTCGCGCCCGCGCCGAAGCGGAAGATGCAGATGGGGGCGAGCACAAGCAGCCCCCCGCCGCATAACAGCCTTATTGCTAGCCGACGTTGCGCATGCTGAGGCGGATGCGGCCTTGCCGGTCCACCTCGAGCACTTTCACCTTGATCAGATCGCCTTCCTTGAGCTTGTCGCTGACCCGCTCCACGCGTTCGTCAGAGATCTGCGAGATGTGCACCAGACCGTCCTTGCCCGGAAGGATGGTCACGAATGCGCCAAAGTCCATCAGCCGCGCCACCTTGCCCTCGTAGATCTGCCCCACTTCCACGTCGGCGGTGATCAAGGCGATGCGTCTCTGCGCTTCGCGTCCTGAATTGCCGTCGACCGAGGCAATGCGCACCGTGCCATCGTTCTCGATGTCGATGGTCGTGCCGGTCTCTTCGGTGATGCCGCGAATCACGGCGCCACCCTTGCCAATGACCTCGCGGATCTTCTCCGGGTCGATCTTCATCGTGATGATGGTGGGTGCCCACTCGGACATGTTGGCGCGCGGTGCACTGAGCACCGCATTCATCTTTTCGAGAATGTGCAGCCGCGCCTCCCGGGCCTGTCCCAGGGCCACCTGCATGATCTCGCGCGTGATGCCGTTGATCTTGATGTCCATCTGCAGCGCCGTGATACCGTCCTTCGTGCCCGCCACCTTGAAGTCCATATCACCCAGGTGGTCCTCGTCGCCGAGGATGTCAGTCAGCACCTGGAAGCGATCGCCCTCCTTGACGAGGCCCATCGCAACACCCGCCACGGCTGCCTTGATCGGCACGCCTGCGTCCATGAGCGCAAGACTCGATCCGCACACGCTCGCCATCGAGCTCGAGCCGTTGGACTCGAGAATTTCCGACACGACGCGGATGACATACGGGAAAGTGGTCATATCCGGCATCATTGCCTGGACGCCGCGACGCGCGAGATTCCCGTGGCCGATCTCACGGCGCTTCGGTCCGGTCATCATCCCGGTCTCACCCACCGAGAACGGCGGGAAGTTGTAATGGAGCATGAAGGGTTCTTTGCGTTCGCCCTCCAGCGCATCGATGATCTGCGCATCGCGTCCGACGCCGAGGGTCGTTACGACGAGTGCCTGCGTCTCGCCGCGCGTAAAGAGCGCTGACCCGTGGGTACGCGGCAGCACTCCGGTCTTGATCGTGATGGGCCTGACCGTGCGAGTGTCGCGTCCGTCGATGCGCGGCTTGCCCTCGAGAATGCGATTGCGAACGATACGGCTTTCCAGGCGGAACAGCTCGTCGTTGATGGCATCGGCCTTCCACTTCGCGTTCTCACCAGCGGCAAGCGCCGCGACTGCCGCCGCCTTGATCTCCCCGACGCGCCCGTAGCGTTGCTGCTTCTCGGTGATCTGGTAGGCCTGCGACAAGGCGGCCTCGGCGTGCGAAGCCACCGCGCTCTGCAATTCGGTATGGGCTGGCGCAGGCTGCCAGTTCCATTTCGGCTTGCCCGCCTCGCGCACCAGCTCGTTGATGGCGCGGATTGCCGTCTGCATCTGCTCGTGACCGAACATGACCGCGCCGAGCATCACCTCTTCCGAGAGGCCCTTGGCCGCTGATTCCACCATCAGCACCGCTTCGGCAGTGCCCGCGACCACGAGGTCGAGCTGCGATTCCTGCAGCTGTGTGCGGGTCGGGTTCAAGAGGTATTTGCCGTCCTTGTAGCCGACCTTTGCAGCGCCGATAGGCCCCTGGAACGGCATGCCACTCAGTGCGAGTGCCGCCGAGGCGCCGAGCAACGCAGGAATATCCGAATCGACATCCGGATTCAGTGACAGGACGGTAGCGACGACCTGCACTTCATTGTTGAAGCCGTCCGGAAAGAGCGGTCGTATGGGGCGATCGATCAACCGCGAAGTGAGTGTTTCCTTCTCCGAGGGCCGTCCTTCACGCTTGAAGAAACCACCGGGAATGCGCCCGGCGGCGTAAGTCTTTTCCTGGTAGTTGACGGTGAGAGGAAAGAAATCACGGCCCTCCACCGCGGTCTTCTCGTCCCACCGCGGTCACGAGGACCACGGTGTCCGCCACGCTGACAAGGGCTGATGCGTCCGCTTGTCGGGCTACTTCGCCGGTTTCGATGGTGACGTTATGTTCGCCAAATGCAAAAGTCTTCTTGATCGCTGCGCTCACGCTGCCTGCCTTAGGAGATTAAGTGGGTGCGGATATCCATTCGCGGGCGCCACGAAGGACGCGCCGACCTCAGCGCCGCAGACCGAGGCGTTCTACGACGGCCTGATACTTCTCGGGCGCGCTGTCCTTGAGATAGTCGAGGAGCTTGCGCCGCTGGTTGACCATCTTGAGCAATCCGCGACGCGAGGCGTGGTCACGCTTGTGGGTGGTGAAATGATCGCTCAGCCCGTTGATGCGTTGTGAAAGGAGAGCGATTTGAACTTCGGGCGATCCGGTGTCCTTCGCGCTGCGCCGGTGCTGCGCGACGATGCCGCTTTTCTGCTGGCTGTTCAGTGACATTGGCCTTGATTCCTCAACACTTTTTCCGTGGTCCTTTTATGAGGCCGCGCATTCTACCCGCTGCCCTGAAGTGCCACAAGTTGAGCCGCGACGGCTAGAAAGACCTGGCTACGATCCGATCGCGCGGGTTTGCGATCAGGCGCCGCGGCGCCAGCCGTCCTTGCTCGTCCCGCTGTGCGATGCCCAGAAATTGTCCCGCGGGCCCGTAGAGCCTGACGTTTGCTTCGCCCCGCGGAGCCGCGTGCAGCTCGAGGACCTGTCCATCCAGCATGCGCCTCGTCGCGTCGGCATCGAGGTCCACGCGCGGCCAGCTCTCGATGCCCCGATCCAGTGGTAACAACCAGCGCTCGAGTCCGGCAGGATGCGCGGCGTTCGCCTGCAGCCCTTCGATCGTGACCATCGCCTCGGCATCGAAGGGCTCGACCCACAGACGCCTCAGGCGATCGATGTAGCCGCAAGTACCTAGCGCCGTCGCCAGGTCCTGGCCGAGCGTTCGAATGTACGTGCCCTTCGAGCAGGTCACTTGCAACGTGAGGCGGCTCTCGTCCAATCCCAGCAGTTCGAAAGAACCGATTTCGATGTCACGCGGCGGGCGCTCCACCTCGATGCCGCGCCGGGCCAACTCGTACAGCCGCGCGCCCTGGTGGCGGAGTGCCGAATGCATCGGGGGAACCTGCTCGCGCCGGCCGATGAATGCAGTTAATGCTCTCTGCAACGCCTCACGCGTCAATTGTGGGACTGGCTGCTTCCCGACAATCTCGCCTTCGAGATCGCCGGTCGCCGTCTGAACACCGAGATGCAGCTGAAATTGATAACACTTACGTCCCGCCAGCATCGGGCCTGCAAGCTTCGTGGCCTCACCGAGACAGATCGGCAACATCCCGCTCGCCAGAGGATCGAGGCTTCCGCCATGTCCCGCTTTGCGAGCGCGGAATGCGCGTTTGACCTCCTGCAAAGCCGCGTTCGAGCTCATCCCGACCGGCTTGTCGAGCAGCACGATGCCGTCAATGTAGTGCCCGGCGGGCAAGGGAGCGCTCAGTCTTTCGGCGCCGGTGGCGTGTCGGCTGAAACGGCGGAATCGTCCTCCGCGTGCCGGCGCTCATCCTCCGCCACGGCGGAAGCGATCAGGGAGTTGAGGCGCAGGCCGGCCGCGAGCTGTTCGTCCGGGCGGAACAGAAGCTCTGGCGCAACCCGCAACTTGAGCGAGCGCCCCACCGGACCCCGCAGGAATCCGGCCACGCGTTCGAGCCCAGCCTGTACCTTGGCAGCATCGCGCTGCTCGTCGAACAGTGCGTAGAAGATCTTGGCGCTCTTGAAGTCGGGCGCGACGCGTACGTCAGTGATGGTGATGCTGCCGACGCGCGGGTCGCGGACCTCGCGTCGCAGCAGCTCACTCACGACGCGCTGCAGCTCGCCCTCGATGCGCCGGCTGCGATGTGGATCGCGCGGCATGTAGTCGCCTCTCCCCCGGACCCTACTGCAGCGTGCGTGTGACCTCGACGCGCGCGAAGCATTCGATCTGGTCACCGACGCGCACGTCGGTGTAATTCTTGACGCCGATTCCGCATTCAGTTCCGGCGCGCACTTCGTTGACGTCGTCCTTGAAGCGCCGCAGAGACTCGAGCGCCCCCTCGAAGATCACGACGTTGTCGCGCAATACGCGGATCGGGTTGTTACGACGGACGAAACCGTCAATCACCATGCAGCCAGCCACCGTTCCGAACTTGCTCGAGCGGAAAACTTCGCGCACTTCCGCCAGCCCAACGATCTGCTCTTTGACCTCCGGAGCCAGCATACCCGTCATGATCTGCCGGACGTCGTCGATGGCTTCGTAGATGATGCTGTAGTAGCGCACATCGACACTGCCTTCCTTGATGGCATCGCGCGCGGCTGCGTCCGCACGTACGTTGAAGGCGATGATCCGTGCCTTCGACGCCGCAGCCAGCGTGACATCCGACTCCGTGAGTCCACCCACGCCGCTATAAATGACCTTTACGGACACTTCCTCGGTGGAAAGATTGTTGAGTGCATCGCGCAGTGCTTCAGCACTGCCCTGAACGTCCGCCTTGATCAGCAGAGCGACCATGCCTGCGCGGCTGTCACCGATCTGCGAGAACGCATCCTCCAGCTTCGCCGGTCCCTGGCGTGCGAGCTTGGTGTCGCGGAACTTGCCCTGGCGATACGAGGCGACTTCGCGTGCCTTGCGTTCGCTCTCCACGGCGAGAACCTCATCGCCCGCATTCGGCGTGCCCGAAAGGCCGAGCACCACCACGGGCATGGAGGGGCCCGCGGTCTCTATAGCGTTGCCAGCCTCGTCGAACATCGCACGCACCCGCCCAAACTCATGCCCCGCCAGGATGTAGTCGCCGAGCTTGAGGCTCCCG
>CAVPJQ010000023.1:0-40240 GCA_963705495.1 uncultured Gammaproteobacteria bacterium
GCGCCCCCACCACCGTTTCGATCGAATCGGCGATCACCTCGCGCGACACCAGTGAGTACCGCATTCCCGGCGTGCCCATCGAAATGCCGTCGGAGACCGTGATCGTGTTGAACAACACGCTCTTGCCACCGGCCGCATCGACCGCCTGCGCGGCGGTGCGCGCCAGCCCATCGATGTGTACGTTGCACGGAGTCATGGTGCTCCACGTGGAGGCGATGCCGACCTGTGGTTTGGCAAAGTCCTCTTCCGAAAAGCCGACCGCCCGCAACATGGCTCGCGCCGGTGCCTGGGTAAGACCGTCCACCACCACGCGCGAAAAACGGCGCGTGTCGTGGTCTGCGCCCGGGCGTTCGCCCCTCTTCTTCTTCTCCTTCTTCTTCTTCTTCACACTGTCCCCTTTCATTGTCGGTTCACGAGCCGGTGTCGGCGATCTGCGTTTCGCGCCGCGCGATGATGAATACACCCGTAAGCGTCATCACGCCCCCGGCGATGATCCGAGTCGTAAGCTGGTCGTCGAGAAGCGTCACGCCAAAGAATACGCCGAACAGCGGCGAGAGGACTGTCAGCGGCGACACGCTGGTCACCGGGTAGCGCTGCACGAGATAAAAGTAGCCCGTGTGTGCAAGCAGGCTGGCGCCCAGGACATTGAATGCCAGCGCTCCCCAGGCACTCCACTTCGCGTTGCCGATTGCGGCCAGCTGCCCCGATTCGAAGATCACGCTGAAGATGAGAATCAGCGGCGCACTGATCAGCGCGAACCACGCCTGCAGCTCGAGCGGCCGGATCTCCTGCAAGCGCTTCACGGCCATCAGGCCGATGGATCCAAACAGTGCCGACAGAACCACACAAGCGAGCCCTTGCCAGAACTGAAAGACGTGCGGGTCGAGCCCCATCACCATCACACCCGAAAACGACAGCAGGATGCCCGTCCAACGGCGCCAGCGCACGACTTCGCCGAGGACCACGATCGACATCAGGGTGGCGAACGGCACACCGAGTTGACCCGCAATGGCCACTGCAGAGACCGTGTCCGTCAGCTGCAGTCCGACCAGTAGCAGTGCGAAATGCAATCCGCCTGCAAACAGTGCTGCGACCACCAACGGTCCCATCAAGCCGCGATGCCAGCGAATGAAGGGCGCAAGAATCAGCGCCAGGCAACTGAAGCGCAGGGCCGTGAAGATCAGGGGCGGGATCTGGCCGACGCCGATCTTGCTCGCGATGTAGTTCAGGCCCCAGATGAGATTGATGAGAACGAGGAATGCAAGATCACGCGGTGCGATGACCAGCATGCTGCTCTCAGCCGGGCGCGGCGCTGCGCTCTTCGATCAGGGCAAAGAGCGCACGCACGGTCTGTGCCTCAGCCCCCACCGGGCGGCCGGGGCGTTCCTTCGGGTTCCAGGCGTACAGGTCCACATGCAGCCACGGCGTGCGCTCCGAGACAAAGCGCTTGAGGAACAGCGCACCGATTATCGAGCCGGCAAATGTCGATGCCGAGGCATTGTTGAGATCCGCGACCTTGCTGGCCAGATCTTCCTCGTAGGGGCTCCACAGCGGCATGGACCAGAGCGGATCATGCTGTTCCTGCCCATGACGCAGGAGTTGGGCGCACAGCGACTCATCGTTGCCATACAGAGCCGGCAACTCCGGCCCGAGCGCGACGCGGGCAGCGCCGGTCAACGTCGCCAGGTCGACGAGGAGATCCGGCGACTCGGAGTCCGCTTCTGCGATGGCATCCGCGAGCACGAGGCGCCCTTCCGCATCGGTGTTACCGATTTCAACCGAGAGGCCCTTGCGCGTCGCTAACACATCTCCAGGCCGATAAGCATCGCCGCCGACGCTGTTCTCGACGGCAGGGATCAGGACCCGCAGCCGCACGGGCAATTGCGCCTCCATGATCATGCGCGCGAGCGCGAGCACACAGGCGGCGCCACCCATGTCCTTCTTCATGAGCTGCATGGACGACGCGTTCTTCAGGTCGAGGCCACCGCTGTCGAAACACACACCCTTGCCGACGAGCGTGACGCGGGGCCCCCGGCTCCCCCACGACAGATCGACAAGGCACGGTGAGCGGCTGCTGGCGCGACCGACCGCATGAATCATCGGGAAGTTTTGCTCCAGCAGGTTCGCGCCTTCGACTATGCGATACCGGGCTGAAAATTGTTTCGCGAGGTTCACCGCCTCGGCCGCAAGCTCCGCTGGCCCGAGATCGCTCGCCGGTGTATTGATCAGATCCCGCGCCCACGAGAGTGCGCGACACGTGCGTTCCACGTGCGCGATATCGCAGCCAGCAGGCGCGATGACACGAATGGCGCGCGACGCGCCTGGTGGGCGACGATAGCGCTCGAAGCGGTACTGCCCATACAGGAACCCCAGCGCGAATTGATCTGCGGCTGCGGCCGGCAACTCGGTGACGCACCGAAAATCACCGGGCGGGAGGCGATCGGTGAGGCCGGCGACATGCCACAAGCTGAGCTCGCGCAGGTCCACCAGGCGACCGAGTCCCAGCACCGCTCCGCACACCCTGCCGTTCGCATCCGGCAGCAGTAGCACCCGATGGCGTTCCGCCTTGAAACCACCATCGCTCGCCCATTGCGCGATACGTGGTGGCTGTGCTGCCAGCCACGATTCCAGCGCGCTCTCGCTCACCAGCCACAGCGGCAGAGCAGCCGGTTCGGAGGCGGAATGCGGAAGCAGCGCGGGCATTAGACAAGGAGTCATGGGGTCGGCGCCACCAAGCTTACAGAATTCGCATCGCTGCATCGAACGCCACGACCGCGCCCGTGCTGCAGAACAGTCAGACAGACTTCTGCGGCGGCCTCTGCGGTTGACAAGGTCTCGATTCCTATGCTCCTATCGTTCGCAACTCGATTTTCTCAGCGCCAAATGACGACCAGGACCTTGAACGCCACTCTTGCTGCGCTCCGCTCGGGATCACGGGCGGTTGGCGTCGTGAGCGTCGAGCTGCGGCTGCCCCTGATTGGCCTGCTGCTGGCACGGAGGTGCGGGGCCTTGGCCTGAGGATTGATCCAAGGGCGAACACCAAGGAACCCCGCACCGGCAGCGCCGAGGCGGGGTTTCTTTTTTGGGCGCCTTTAATTTCGCCGCTCGTGGTGACCGGTTTCTGATTGCGGGAGGACTCATGCGGTTGTATTCGGGCAAAGATGTCAACAAGCGCGCGCTGAAGGGCGCGCGCATCGCGATCCTGGGCTATGGCAGCCAGGGGCGCGCTCACGCCCTCAATCTCAAGGACAGCGGTCACGACGTCACCGTCGGCGTGCGCAAGGCAGGCGCAAGCTGGAAGAAAGCCAAGAAGGACGGGCTCAAGGTCGCCGAGCCGATCGACGCCGTGCGCGGCGCGGACCTCGTCGCCATGCTGGTGCCCGATCTCGCGCAACAGGCGCTCTATAACGACGTCAAAAAGGCGCTGCAGCCGGGCGCCACGCTTCTCTTCGCGCACGGTTTCAACATCCATTTCAGGCAGATCAAGCCACGCAAAGATCTCGACGTGGTGCTGATTGCTCCGAAGGGACCCGGGGATCTGGTGCGCCGACAATTCCAGCAGGGGCGCGGCGTGCCGTGTCTCATTGCTGTGGCCCAGGACGCCACCGGCAAAGCGAAGGAGAAGGCACTGGCTTACGCGCACGGCATCGGCGGCACGCGCGGCGGTGTGCTCGAAACGACTTTCGCGGAAGAAACCGAGACGGATCTGTTCGGCGAGCAGGCGGTGTTGTGCGGCGGCACGACCGAGCTGGTCGTGCAAGGATTCCAGACGCTCGTCGAGGCGGGGTATCAGCCCGAGGTTGCCTATTACGAGTGCCTGCATGAGCTGAAGCTCATCGTGGACCTCCTGCACGAGGGCGGGCTTGAAAAGATGCATCGCTACATCAGCGAGACCGCCAAGTACGGCGACCTCACGCGCGGCCCGCGCATCATCAACGCCCGCGTCAGGAAGGAGATGCAGAAGGTACTCAAGGAGATCCGCAGCGGTCGCTTCGCGCGCCAGTGGATAGCGGAGAACCGGTCGGGTGGTGGTACGTACAAGCGCCTGTTGCAGGCCGACCTCGATCAACCGATCGAGAAAGTGGGCGCCGCGTTGCGTGCGCGTATGCCCTGGTTGAGTCAAGAGCGAGCCTGAACCGCGATGCCCGTCAGCTCCACGCGCGAGGTCTCGATGCCGATGACGGATCGCCACACCGGCGCCCTGCATTTCGATGACATCGTGGCCGCGAGAAAACGCCTGCGCGGGCAGCTGACTTCGACACCGCTCGTGACACACCCGCTGCTCGCCGCGCGCATGGGTTGCGTGCCCTTCATCAAGCTTGAGAACGCGCAACTGCTCGGTTCCTTCAAGATCCGCGGCGGCCTGAACCTGCTTGCCACACTGACGGACCAGGAGCGACAGAGCGGGCTCGTGACGGCGACGCGCGGCAACCACGGACAGTCACTCGCGCACGCATCGCAACTGCATCGCGTGAAGTGCACCATCTTCGTGCCCGAGGGAAACAACCCGGACAAGAACGCTGCAATGGCGGCGCTCGGTGCGCAGGTCATGGTCGAAGGTCATGACTTCGACTCCGCGTGGCTCGCGGCAGTGCGCCACGCACAGCAGAGTGGTGCCCTGGCCATTCACCCTTCGCGCGCACCGGCGCTGATCGCAGGCTACGCGACCGTGGCGCTCGAGATGCTGGAACAGGCGACCCAACCCCTCGATACAGTGTTTGTCCCTGTGGGTGGTGGCAGTCTCGCAGCCGGTATGGGACTCGCTTTCAAGGCGCTGAGCCCGCATACACGCCTGATTGGTGTGCAGGCAGCGAATGCCCCTGCCCTGTCACGTGCCTTCCACACAGGCGAAATGAAGGAAGTCGTGATCGGCGAAACCATCGCTGATGGCCTGGCGGCGCGCGTACCCTCCCGCGACACCGTCGCCATCCTGCGCGACACGCTCGACGACATGGTTGAAGTCGAGGAGGCGGAGATACATGCCGCCATCCGCTGCTACGCCGATACGCTGCATCAGCTCGCTGAAGGCGCCGGCGCTGCTGCGCTCGCCGGAGCGACGCGGCTGCGGCGCCGGATCGCTGGGCAACGCGTCGGAATCGTGCTGAGCGGGGGCAACATCACCTCCAGTACGCTGCTGAGCGTCCTGCACGGCGACCCGATCGGAAATACGGTCGATTTCCATCAGAGCCATGCCCTCACCAGCATGGACTACGACCCGCGCCCGCCGCGGCGCACTCACGAGTTCTAGCCCCGAACACACACCGGAGCAGTCATGGCCACTCAGGACCCGAACCGTGTGCTGATCTTCGACACGACGTTGCGCGACGGCGAGCAGTCGCCCGGCTGCAGCATGACGCAGCCGGAGAAGCTGCGGGTCGCGCGCGCGCTCGCCGAGCTCGGCGTGGACGTGATCGAGGCCGGCTTCCCGGCGGCCTCGCGCGGCGACTGGGAAGCGGTGCAGTCCGTGGCCCGCGAAGTCAGCGGACCGATCATCGCCGGACTCGCGCGCTGCAATCGCGACGACATCGAACGCTCCGCCAAGGCGCTGCGCGATGCGCCGCGCCGGCGCCTGCACGTGTTCCTCGCCACCAGCGCGATCCATCGCCAGCACAAGCTCAACATGGCGAAGGACGAGATCATCCGCACCGCCGTGGAAGGCGTGCGCATCGCACGCGAGCTGTGCGAGGACGTCGAGTTCTCGCCCGAGGACGCCTCGCGCACCGAGCTCGAGTTCCTTGCCGAGGTGGTCGAGGCGGTGATCGAGGCCGGCGCGACGACGGTCAACATCCCCGACACCGTCGGCTACACCGTGCCGGACGAATTCGACGAGCTGTTCCGCTACCTGCGCGAGCACGTGCGCGGCATCGACAAGGTGCGTGCTCAGCGTGCATTGCCACAACGATCTCGGCATGGCCGTCGCCAACAGCCTGAGCGCCGTGCTGCGCGGGCGCCCGCCAGATCGAATGCACGATCAACGGCATCGGCGAGCGCGCCGGCAATTGCTCGCTCGAGGAAGTCGTCATGGCGCTGAAGACGCGCGATGCCTACTTCCGTCTCGCGTACCGGCATCGATACCACGCGCCTCTATCCGACCGCCGCCTGGTCTCGAGCATCACCGGCATGCCGATCCCGCGCAACAAGGCGGTGGTCGGCGAGAATGCCTTCGCGCACGAGTCGGGCATCCACCAGCACGGCATGCTCAAGCATCACTCGACCTACGAGATCATGCGGCCGGAGGACGTCGGCCTGACGCGCACGCACCTGGTGCTCGGCAAGCACAGCGGCCGGCACGCGTTGCGCGAACGCGTCAAGCGAACTCGGCTTCGAGCTCGACGAGCTGGAATTCAACCAGCGTGTTCGAGGAATTCAAGGCGCTCGCCGACAAGAAGAAGGAGCTGTTCGACGGCGACATCGAAGCGCTGGTGCTGCGCGCCGGCAGCGCGTCGAGTGGCCCCTGGTCGCTGGTGTCGTTTGCGACGCCAGGCGCGCACTGGGGCGGAAGCGGTCGGCGACCGTGCGTCTCGCGCACCAGGACGGGCGCTCGATCGAAAAGCAGGCCAACGGCGATGGCCCGGTCGATGCGTGCTTCAAGGCGATCGAGCAGGCCACCGGCATGATCCGTCAACCTGCGCAAGTTCGAAGTGCGCAGCGTGTCGGACGGCGAGGATGCACAGGGCGAAGCGCTGGTTTACGTCGAGTACAATGGCCGCACGTATCGCGGCTCCAGCGTCAGCACCAACATCGTCGAGTCGAGCGCGCGCGCCTTCCTCGAGGTGATCAATCGTATCGAGCTCGAGCCGACTGACCGGCGGTGCGAAACCCCTGCAGGAGCGACGCAAAGCGCGCGCGCACCGCGCAGGCCGCTAGTGTGACAACGGAAGGATTGGCGAGAACTCTCATGCCCATCAAGCCCACGCAGTTCATCTGGTTCAACGGCAAGCTCGTGCCCTGGGAAAAGGCGACGGTGCACGTCCTGGCTCATGCGCTGCACTACGGCTCGTCGGTGTTCGAGGGCGTACGCGCCTATGCAACGCCGCAAGGGCCGTGCATCTTCCGGCTCACGCGATCACACGCATCGGCTGTTCGATTCCGCGAAGATCTACCGCATCGAGATCCCCTACGACGCGCAGCAGATCATCGAAGCCTGCAAGGAAGTCGTGTCGGCCAATGGGCTGACCAAGGGCGCCTACCTGCGCCCGATCGCGTTTCGCGGCTATGGCGAGATCGGCGTGGCGCCCAAGATCGACCCGCCGATCGACGTGGCCGTCGCGGCCTGGGAATGGGGCACGTATCTCGGCGCCGACGGACTGCAGAACGGCGTCGACGTGTGCGTCTCGTCCTGGCAGCGCGTGGCGCCCAACACCATTCCCGCCCTGGGCAAGGCCGGCGGCAACTATCTGTCGAGCCAGCTCATCAGCATGGAGGCCAAGCGCCTCGGCTTCGCCGAAGGCATCGGCCTCACGCCGGATGGCATGGTCAGCGAAGGCGCCGGCGAGAACCTGTTCCTCGTCAAGGACGGCGTGATCTACACGCCCGTCCCTCGCCTGCTCGGTGCTCGGCGGCATCACGCGCGACTCGGTCGCACGCCTCGCACGCGAGCGCAACTTCGAAGTGCGCGAGACATCGATCCCGCGCGAGATGCTGTATCTCGCCGACGAGCTGTTCTTCACCGGCACGGCCGCGGAGATCACGCCGATCCGCTCGGTCGATCGCATCCAGTCGGCATCGGCAGGCGCGGCCCGATCACGCGAGACGCTGCAGAGCGCCTTCTTCGGCCTGTTCAGGGACGCACGCCCGACAAGTGGGGCTGGCTCGATCCGGTCGACGGCCAAGGCGTGAAGGCGGCAGCCGCAGGCTGAACCGGTCGATGCAGCCACGCACGCTGTTCGAGAAGGTCTGGGATCAGCACGAGGTCGGCGCCGAGACCGCCGACACGCCGGCGGTGCTCTACATCGACCTGCACCTGATTCACGAGGTGACCACGCCGCAGGCCTTCAGCGTGCTGCGCGAGCGCGGCCTCAAGGTCCGGCCGCACCGACCGCACGCTGGGCACGATGGATCACTCCACGCCCACGCGCACCGAGCAGATCTTCGGCGGCGTGCCGATCGCGATCGAATCGGCGGCGAAGCAGATTCGAGAGCTCGAGGAGAACTGCGCGGAGTTCGGCGTCGAGCTCTTCGATCTGCGCAGCGATCGGCGCGGCATCGTGCATGTGATCGGCCCCGAACTCGGCGCGACGCAGCCGGGCAAGACCATCGTCTGCGGCGACAGCCACACGAGCACGCATGGCGCATTCGGTGCGCTCGCCTTCGGCATCGGCACGACCGAGGTCGGCCATGTGCTCGCGACGCAGTGCCTGCTGCAGCGTCGCCCGACGCACTTTCGCCATCGAAGTGTCCGGCCGGCTGCACCCCGGCGTCACGGCCAAGGATCTGATTCTCGCCATCATCGGCAAGATCGGCGTCGGCGGCGGCACGGGGCATGTCATCGAGTTCCGCGGCGAGGCCATCCGCGCGCTGTCGATGGATGAGCGCATGACGGTCTGCAACATGTCCATCGAGGCCGGCGCGCGCGCCGGCATGGTCGCGCCGGATGAGACCACCTTCGCCTATCTGAAAGGCCGCCCGCGCGCGCCGCAGGGCGCTGACTGGGAGCGCGCGCTCGAGCGCTGGCGGCAACTGCCATCGGATCGCCGGCGCCGCGTTCGATCGCGGAGTTGCGATCGATGCGGCAGCACTCGAGCCGATGATCACCTACGGCACGCAATCCGGGCATGGTCATCCCGATCTCGAGCCACATTCCCAAGATCGAAGGCGATGCCGGTCTTCGCTCAGGCGCTGAGCTACATGGGCTTCTCCCCGGGCGAAGCGATCCGCGACAAGCCCGTCAACGTGGTCTTCGTCGGCAGCTGCACCAACTCGCGGCTCTCCGACCTGCGCCAAGCCGCGCAGGTGCTGAAGGGCCACCAAATCGCTCGCGGCGTGCGCATGCTGGTGGTGCCGGGCTCGCAGCAGGTCAAGCGCGAGGCCGAGTCCGAAGGTCTCGATCGCGTCTTCCTCGAGGCCGGCGCCGAATGGCGCGAATCCGGCTGCTCGATGTGCATCGGAATGAACGGCGACACGGTCGCGGCCGGTGAATACAGCGTCAGCACCAGCAATCGCAACTTCGAAGGCCGACAGGGCAAGGGCTCGCGCACGCTGCTGGCGAGCCCTGCCACGGCCGCGGCCACTGCGGTGCGCGGACGCAGTCACCGATCCACGCGAAATGTTGTCGTGACCTCTCCCGTGCATCCCCCGATCCGCAGCATCCGTTCGCGCACGCTGGTGCTCGCCGAACTCCAACATCGACACCGACCAGATCATTCCGGCGCGCTTTCTCACCACGACCACGCGCGAGGGGCTCGGCGAGAAACTGTTCACCGACTGGCGCTATAAGCCCGACGGCACACCACGACCGGAGTTCGTTCTCAATCAACCGCAGTCCCAGGGTTGTCAGGTGCTGGTCGCCGGGCGCAATTTCGGCTGCGGCTCTTCGCGCGAGCACGCGCCGTGGGCGTTGCTCGACTACGGCATTCGCGCCGTGATCAGCACCGAGATCGCCGACATCTTTCGCAGCAACGCGCTGAAGAACGGCTTGTTGCCCGTGATCGTCGATGAGCCGACCAGCCGCTGGCTCATCGATCATCCCGGGGTCGAAGTAAACGTCGATCTCGAGAGCACGGTGCTCACGCTGCCCGATGGCCGCTCCGTCAAGTTTCCGATCGAGGCCTTTGCGCGCTACTGCCTGCTGAATGGCGTCGATGAGCTCGGGTTCCTGCTCGCGCAGGAGGAGCGAATCTCCAGCTACGAGCGCGCACGGGCGTGAAAGCGCTGATCGCGGTTCTGCCCGGCGACGGCATCGGCCCTGAGGTCACTGCTGAGGCCGTGAGCTGTCTGCGCGCGATTGCGCGTCGCTTCGGTCACCAGTTCGAGTTGCGCGAAGCGCCGTTTGGCGGTGCTGCCATCGACGCCCACGGTCATCCCTTGCCTCCCGCGACTCTCGACTTGTGCCGGCGTGCGGATGCCATGCTGCTGGGCGCGATCGGTGGACCGAAGTGGTCGGACCCGGACGCCACCGTGCGACCCGAGCAAGGGCTGCTCGCGCTGCGGCGCGAGCTGGGTCTGTACGCGAATCTGCGTCCGGTCGTCCCCCATCCCGCGCTGCTCGATGCCTCACCGCTCAAGGCCGAGGTGCTGCGCGATGTCGACATCATGGTCGTGCGCGAGCTCACCGGCGGAATCTATTTCGGGAAGAAGACACGCACGGCCACCACTGCGACGGACCTGTGCGAGTACACCCAGGGGGAGGTCGAGCGCATCGTCCGCGTCGCCGCGCGGCTCGCAATGACCCGCCGGCGCCGCGTAGTTTCAGTCGACAAGGCCAACGTGCTCGAGACTTCGCGTCTGTGGCGCTCCGTCACCGAACGGCTGTTGCGCGCCGAATTCCCTCAGATCAGCTTCGAGCACATGCTGGTCGATGCCGCGGCCATGCATCTGCTGCGCCGCCCCCGTGACTTCGACGTGATGGTCACGGAAAACATGTTCGGCGACATTCTGACCGATGAAGCCTCGATGCTGGCCGGCTCGATGGGTCTGCTGCCCTCGGCATCGCTCGGTGATGGCACACGCGGGCTCTACGAGCCGATCCATGGCTCGGCACCCGATATCGCGGGGCAAGGAGTCGCCAATCCGTTCGCAGCGATCCTGAGCGCCGCGCTGCTGCTGCGGCATTCTCTTCGGCTGGAACCAGAGGCCCTGGCGCTCGAAGCGGCCGTCAACCGTGCGATCGATGGCGGCACCCGCACGCGCGACATCGCCTTGGGCGATGAGAAGTCGCAGGGCACTCGCGCCGCAGCCGATGCGGTTCTCGCAGCGTTGGCCTGAATCAGCAGGCGGCCCGCGCCAGGCTGCCTGATCCTTGCGGCGAGGTGAGCTGCGCCACGCGCTCGAGGGCCCTCGTGAGGTCCTGCTGCAGATCCTGCAGCGCCTCGATTCCGACCGACACGCGCAGCAGAGCGTCGGAAATCCCCGCCGTGCGCCTGGCCTCAGCATCCATCGCGGCGTGCGTCATCGAAGCCGGATGCGCAATCAGGCTCTCCACGCCGCCCAGCGATTCAGCGAGTGAGAAGCAGTGCAGGCCCGTCACGAAAGCCTCCACCGCATCGATACCGCCCTTGAGCTCGAAGCTGATCATGGCGCCATACGCCGATTGCTGCGCGGTCGCCACGCTGTGGCCGGGGTGAGTCGCAATGCCCGGATAGTAGACGCGAGCGACCACGGGGCTCGCCAGCAACAGGTCAACCAGGGCGCGCGCATTGTGCTGATGAATCGCCAGCCGTGCCTGCAGCGTGCGCAACCCGCGCAACGTCAGGTAGCTGTCGAAGGGCGAGCCAGTAATACCCAGGCAGTTGGCCCACCACACGAGTTGCTCATGTAACTCGGCACTTCGTGCCACCACCGCCCCGCCAACGACGTCGCTGTGGCCGTTGAGGTACTTGGTGGTCGAGTGCACCACGAGGTCCGCACCCAGCTCGATCGGCCGCTGCCAGCCCGGTGACAGGAAAGTGTTGTCGACGACCAGCAATGCACCGCACCCCTGCGCGAGGCGCGCGGCCGCGCGGATATCGACGATCCGCAGCAGGGGATTGCTCGGCGTTTCGACCCAGAGGATCCTTGGATTGCGCGCACAGGCGGCACGTAATGCTTCAGGATCCGTCTGGTCGATGAACTCGACCCGGAAATGCTGCTTGCGTGCCAAAGCGCTGAAGAGCCGATAGGTGCCGCCGTAACAGTCGTGCGGCGCGATCATCAGGTCCTCAGGCTCGAGCAGATGACAGACGGTGGTAATCGCGCCCATGCCCGAGCTCGCCACAATCGCGCCAGCTCCGCCTTCCAGGGCCGCCAATGCATCGCCCAGCGCATCGCGCGTTGGATTTCCCGAGCGCGTGTAGTCGTACGGCCCCTTCTCGCCGAAATGGCGAAATGCAAAGGTCGAGCTGAGGTGAATTGGGGGCACGACCGCACCCGTTACCGCGTCTGATTCGATCGCCGCGCGCACGGCGCGAGTCGCCGGTTGCCACTTCTCACTCATGGGAATTCTCCAGGCAATGGCGGAAGACCGGCTCGAGTTGCCCGGCTTCCTTCAGGAAAGCGTCATGGCCATAAATGGACGAGATCTCGACCAGGTGCGCGCGCGACGGCAGCCGCGCGCAGAGAGCCCGCAGGTCGGCGAGCGGTACGAGTTGGTCTTCACGCACGCCGACGATCGTCGTGGCAACGCCGATGCGAGCGGCATCGACGCTATGCAGGTCGATGGATTCCGAGAGGCACAGGAAGGCCTCGGGTCGATATTGGGCAGCGTAGTCAGCGCCGCGTGCAAACAAATAGCGCTCTACCGCGAACTCGAACTTCTCACCGCTTCGCTCCGGAGCGGCGCGGAAGCGCGCCGCGAACTCTTCCGGGCTGCGATACGTGGCCATGGCCAGAGCTCGCGCGAGCTCCAGGCCCCGCGCCCCCTCCCCGTGATTGAGCGCGTAGCGGACGAGGCGCCGCTGTACGCAGCGCCAGGCGGTCGCCATGGGATGCGTTTCGTCACTCGCGCCGATCACCAGCAGGCGTTCTACGCGTTCCGCAAAGCGCTCACCAAACGCGAGTGCCGCCATTCCGCCATAGGAGGCACCGGCAATGGCATGCAGGCGGGCGATGCCAAGGTGATTAAGCACCCGCAGGAGCAATTCCGCCTGGTCATAAGAACTGATGCTGGGAAACTGTTCGCCGAGGCGGGGACTCGTAGTGGCGCCACTGCCCCCAAGAAAGTCGATCCCCAGTACCCGAAAGCGTGTCGCATCCAGCGCCCGCCCCGGGCCGACGATGCCGTCCCACCAGCCGCGCGCAGCGCCGTGCGAGTACACGATGCGATGGGCCGAGATCCCCCCCAAGGCTGCGACCACAGGCCCGCGGGGCTGCCCCGCCAGTCTCCAGGCGACCCGCACGCCTTCGAGCTCCCCCCCATGGTGCAATCGCAGTACGCCAGGCACCTCGAGGAGCCCCTCGCGTAACGCGATGGCACCCTCATCCGTGCCCGACGGCATCGGGAAGCGTGCTGGGGCGGGTTCTGCAATCGTCATTTTCAGACCTTCTGGCACCGGCATACGGCCGGATCGGGTTCCACTCATCGGAACCCCTGCGGAAGGTCCGCGTGGGGAGAGCTGCTGCGACCAACATCCTTGCCCGAAAGCAAGGGAGCCTCGCTGGCATCTCATCTGTCGAAGTCCGCCGGGGGACCTCGCAGGAGTTGGCACCTTTTCGAAGGGGTTAGCTTCGGCGGTTGCCCCGGCTTCCAAGGGCCTTGTCCCTCAGCCGGTCTCGATGAGTGGGCGGGAGTCTACGGGGGCCGGGGCGAGCCCGTCAAGAATTGCGCACGAATTGATTGCCGTGCAGCGGTCTATTGTATTAACGTGCTAATACGCTGGTACTGGTACGAGCATCCGTCCATGAAACTGCACCGTTCGATTACCGCCCGCCAGGAGCAACTGGCCGAGCGCTCCCTCTACGGCGCCATCCTGACGCTGCGCTCGGTGGAGGAATGCCGCGAATTCTTTCGCGACCTGTGCACGCCGGCAGAGCTCCAGGCCATGGCTGATCGCTGGGCAGTGGTCGAGTACCTGCAGCGTGACATGCCCTATCGCGAGATCCATCGCCTCACCGGGGTGAGTGTCACGACCATCGGGCGCGTCGCCCGCTATCTCACCGCGGGAAACGGTGGCTACATGACCGCCGTGAGCCGCCTCAAGAGTCGCGCGCATGGATAAGCGCCAGCGCCTCAAGGTGGCGGTCCAGAAATCGGGCCGGCTCACCGATAACTCGCTCGATCTGCTGGTGCGCTGCGGCCTGAAGTACAGCCGTGGCAAGGACCAGCTCATGTGCTACGGCGAGAACATGCCGTTGGACGTGCTGTTCGTGCGCGACGATGACATTCCAGACCTCGTGCAGGAGGACGTGTGCGACCTGGGCATCGTCGGCTTCAACGTGGTGCATGAGAAGCGCCTGGCGCTGGAAGCGCGCGGGGGCCGCGCTCTGTTCGACCAGATTCAGCTGCTCGATTTCGGTCGCTGCCGGCTCGCAATTGCGGTTCCCGATGAGCAGGACTACTCGGGCACGGCCGACCTGCACGGCAAACGCATCGCAACGACTTACCCGCACACATTGGCAAGATTCCTGCGCGAGCGCGAGGTGCCCGCAGAGGTCGTCACCTTGTCCGGTGCAGTGGAGATCGCGCCGCGCCTCGGCCGTGCCGACTACGTCTGCGACCTGGTGTCGAGTGGCTCCACGCTACTTGCCAATCATCTGCGCGAGGTGGAGACCGTGCTCGAAAGCCAGGCCACCATCATTCGCACTCCCGTGCCGCTGCCCGCAGAGAAAGAAGACTGGGTGCGTCGACTGCTGCTGCGCATCGATGGAGTCCAGCAGGTCAAGGAGAGCAAATACATCATGCTGCACGCCCCACGGTCGGCACTCGCGGAAATCAAGCGGCTGCTCCCCGGGAGCGAGTCGCCCACGGTCATTCCCCTCGAGGGCTTCGATGACAAGGTAGCCGTGCATGCCGTCTGCCGTGAGACGGTTTTCTGGGAGACGCTGGAGAGCCTGAAGAATGCCGGCGCCAGCGCGGTGCTGGTGTTGCCGGTTGAGAAGATGCTGGCGTGACAGGCGCAGTACGATGATCCCGCTTCTGGACTGGACTCAGCTCTCTGAAGGTGCACGCAAGGCTGCACTGCAACGACCCCGGCAGGTGATGCAGGCGGAAGTGCTCGCTACCGCGCAGCAGATCATCGACCAGATTCGCAGCCAGGGTGACGCCGCCGCCCGCCGGCTCACCGCCGAGCTCGATGGCATCGATCTCGGCAGGCTGAGTGTCAACGCCGCTGAGGTGGAGGACGCTGCGGCCTCGTTGCCTGTTGAAGCGAGGGCTGCGCTGGATCGCGCCATTGCCAATGTGCGTCGCTTCCACAGCGCGCAGATCCCGAAGCGGTTGGTGGTCGACACGATGCACGGAGTCTCGTGCGAACGCCGCGTCGCGCCGATCGGCGCCGTCGGACTGTACGTGCCGGCCGGCAGCGCGCCGCTGCCCTCAACTGCGATCATGCTTGGGGTCCCGGCGCAGATCGCGGGTTGCCCGGTGCGTGTGCTCTGCACGCCTCCACGGCCGGACGGTGGCGCGGACCCCGCGACGCTTTATGTTGCCCGCGAGTGCGGCATCGAGCACATCTACAAGATCGGCGGTGCCCAGGCGATCGCTGCAATGGCTTACGGCACGGAATCCGTGCCGAAGACCGACAAGGTATTCGGGCCGGGAAATCCGTGGGTCACCGCTGCCAAGATCCTCGTCTCGCGCGATGCCGCAGGTGCCGCTTGCGATCTACCGGCCGGCCCTTCGGAAGTGCTGGTGATCGCCGACGACAGCGCCCGCGCGGATTTCGTGGCCTCTGATTTACTGGCGCAGGCTGAACACAGTCCGGATGCGCAGGCGATCCTGATCACGACGTCCTCACGCCTGGCCCGCGAGACACTCGCGCAGATCGAGGCGCAATGGCGAGTGCTCAAACGACGCGAGATCCTGCAGCACTCTCTTGCCGGCTCACGTCTCATCGTCGTGGACAGCCTCGCGGTCGCTTTTGCGATCAGCAACGCCTACGCCCCTGAGCACCTCATCCTGCAGGTCCGTGATCCTCGTCAATGGCTCGAGCAGGTGACCTGTGCGGGCTCGGTATTCCTGGGTCCATGGTCGCCGGAACCGATGGGCGACTACTGCACCGGGACCAATCACGTGCTCCCCACCGCGGGGGCGGCCCGCGCGTACAGCGGGCTCTCGGTCAGCGACTTCCTCAAGCACATCACGGTGCAGGAGCTGACACCGGCCGGCCTGATTCAACTGGGTCCCACCGCGCAGGTGCTTGCACAACTCGAGGGGCTCGATGCACATGCCCGGGCGGTCACCATTCGCTTGAGCGCGCTCGCTGAGCGCGGCGTCGCATGAGCACGACGCAGCACATCGCGCGACCCGAGTTGCTCGGGCTGGTGCCGTACCAGCACGCGGAATGGGAGCCGACGCTCGAGCGCCTGCACGCCAATGAGCTGCCATGGCGAACGACCGGTGATAATTCGCCGACGGGATTGAACCGCTATCCCGAGCCTCAACCGCCACGGCTGCTCGAGCGGCTGGCGCAGTTGTACGACGTGACCCCCGATCGGGTGCTCGTCGGTCGAGGCAGTGACGAAGCAATCGATCTGCTGGTGCGAGCGTTCTGTCGCGCCCAGCGCGATCGCATCATGATCTTCCCGCCCACCTTCGGCATGTATGAAGTCGCGGCACGGATTCAGGGAGCCGACGTCGTCGCGGTCGCGCTTGACCGTGAGCGTGGCTTCGCTATCGATGAGGCAGCGGTCGTAGAGCGCTGGCAGCCGGACACGAAGCTGTTGTTCTTCTGCTCACCCAACAACCCGACCGGGAATCTGCTCGATTCGGCCGTGATCGAGCGCCTCGTGGCGCGGCTGCAGCGCCAGGCGATCGTGGTGGTCGATGAGGCCTACGTTGAATTCTCGGGTGTCGAGAGCTTCGCCAGTTTGCTGGAGCATCACGACAACCTGGTCGTGTTGCGGACCTTGTCCAAGGCGTACGCGCTCGCGGGTGCCCGCTGCGGCGCGTTGCTGGGCGATCCGGCACTGGTCGATCTGTTGCGCCGGATGATTCCGCCTTACGCAGTGCCCGCGCCTACGCTCGATGCTGCGCTCAGGGCGCTCGAACCGCCACAGCTCGCCATTGCCCGTGCACGACTCGATCTCATTGTCACCGAGCGCGAACGGATGGCTACAAGGCTGCGCGCCTCTCCACGCGTGGCGGAAGTGTGGCCGAGCGCGGCCAATTTCCTGCTGGTGCGATGCACGGACGCTGACCAGGCATTCCAATCGATCGTCGACAAGGGCCTGCTGGTCCGGGATTTCCGACAACGGGCCGGTC
This sequence comes from uncultured Gammaproteobacteria bacterium, assembly GCA_963705495.1. Lineage (GTDB taxonomy): Bacteria > Pseudomonadota > Gammaproteobacteria > Steroidobacterales > Steroidobacteraceae > DATBVX01. Next base: position 17,054 of record CAVPJQ010000023.1, read on the forward strand.
TCGAGAGCTGCCTGCGCATCACGATCGGCACGCCGGAGCAGAATGATCGTCTGCTCGGCGCAATGGGCTGCACATGAGTGCGCCCATCAAAGTCGCCTTCGTCGACCGCGACGGCACGCTGGTGGAGGAGCCACCCGATCAGCAGGTCGATCGCCTCGAAAAGATCCGGCTCATGCCCGGAGTCATACCGGCCCTACTGGAACTGCAACGCGCCGGGTTCGAACTCGTGATGGTGACCAACCAGGACGGACTCGGCACACCCAGCATGCCTGAGGCGGACTTTCGCGCCTCGCACGATTTTCTCCTGGAGTTGTTCTGGTCACAGGGGGTGCGCTTCAGCGAGGTTTTCATCTGTCCGCATTTCGCCGTGGACGAGTGTGAGTGCCGCAAGCCGAAACTGGGTCTGTTGACAGATTGGCTGACCAGTAATCCTCTCGATCGCACCGTCAGCGTGGTGATCGGGGATCGGGAAACAGATCTGGAGTTTGCCCGCAATCTCGGGATCGCTGGTGTGCGGGTACGACGCGACGGAACGGCCGAGGAATCATGGGCAGCAGTTGCACGGCGACTCACTCGTCCCGAACGGCGGGCGCAGGTCTCTCGGCGCACGCGCGAAACCGAGATCAACGCGACACTCGACCTCGACCGAGAAGGGCCGATCGAGATTCGCAGCGGCATTGGATTCTTCGATCACATGCTCGAGCAGATTGCTCGACACGGCGGATTCGCCCTGCAGTTGAGCGCTCGCGGCGACCTGCACATCGACGAACATCACACCGTTGAAGACTGCGCCCTGACCTTGGGCCAGGCGCTGCGGCAGGCGCTCGGTGACAAGCGTGGTATCGGTCGCTACGGGTTCGTACTGCCGATGGACGAAGCGCAGGCACGCATCGCGCTCGACCTGTCTGGCCGCCCTTATTTCGTCTTCGAGGGACGCTTCAATCGCGAGCGCGTGGGTGAGCTGCCCACGGAGCTCGTCCCGCATTTCTTTCGCTCCCTGTCGGAATCGCTTGGCGCCGCAATTCACATCACTGTGCACGGCGAAAACACGCACCACATGATCGAGGCCTGTTTCAAGGGCGTGGGCCGCGCGCTCCGCCAGGCGATCCGGCTCGAAGGCAACGAGTTGCCGAGCAGCAAGGGCGTCCTGTGACGAAACGCGTGGTCATTATCGAGAATGGCGGTGCGAATACTGCGTCGTTGCGCCATGCGCTCGAGCGGCTCGATGTCGAGCCTGTGCTGACCAGCGACCCGTCCGCGATCCGCGGGGCCAGCCACGTCATCCTCCCGGGAGTGGGCGCCGCGCGCGATGCGATGTCACGCCTGCGCGCACACGGGCTCGATGCACTGATTCCAGCACTGACGCAACCGGTACTCGGCATCTGTCTCGGGATGCAGCTCCTCTATGACGCTTCAGAGGAAGGCTCCGCACGGTGCCTGGGTGCGATTCCCGGCACCGCACACCGAATGACGCCAGTACCGGGCCTTCCGGTGCCGCACATGGGCTGGAATCAACTCACACCAACGACCTCGGCGCCGCTGCTCGACGGAATCGAAACTGGCGAGCGTGCGTACTTCGTCCACAGCTATGCGGTGCCGATCGGACCCGAGACTGTTGCCGCCACTCATTACGGCGAGTCCTTCTCCGCAGTGGTTGCGCGAGGCAACTTCTTCGGCACGCAGTTTCACCCCGAGCGTTCGGCGCGTACGGGTGCGCGCATCCTGAGCAACTTCCTGGCGCTCACCTGATGTTGCTGGTTCCCGCCATCGATCTGCGCGGCGGTCACTGCGTGCGCCTGCTGCGTGGCGATTTCGCGGCAGAGACGCGTTATGACGTCGAGCCGTGGGCGCTCCTGGAGCGCTATCGGGAGCTGGGGGCACGCTGGCTGCACGTCGTGGACCTCGACGGGGCACGAGACGGCCAGCAGGTCAACCAGGACATCATTCTTAGGCTCGCTGCAATGCCGGCGATGCAGTTGCAGGTCGGCGGTGGCATTCGCGATTCCAGCGCGATCGACTCACTGCTGCATGCAGGCGTCGCCCGCGTGGTGATCGGCAGCGCCGCGGTGATGAAGCCCGACCAAGTACAGATGTGGTTACGTCGCTTTGGCCGCGACGCGCTCACCCTCGCCTTCGATGTGCGTCTCGATGCAGACCAGATCCCGCGCTGCGCGACGCATGGCTGGCAGGTACAGACAGCCACTACGCTCTGGCAGGCACTGGACGCGTTCCGCCCCGCCGGCTTCAAACATGTGCTTTGCACCGACGTCGAACGCGACGGCGCGATGAACGGGCCGAACCTGGCGCTCTACGCCGAGGCGATGCGCCGCTATCCCGAGCTCGAATGGCAGGCCTCAGGCGGCGTGCGCTCAGACGCTGATCTGCATGCGCTCGCAGACCTCGGAGTTGCGGTCGCCATCACCGGCCGCGCGTTGCTGGAAGAAGGCTTCGATGCTGAGGAGCTGGCGCCATTCTTACGAAACGCATAATCCCCTGCCTCGACGTGCGTGACGGGCGCGTCGTCAAAGGCGTGCGCTTCCAGGATCACCGCGTGGTCGGCGACATCCTGGACCTCGCGGCACGCTATCGCGATGAGGGCGCGGATGAAATCGTGTTTTATGACATCACGGCGAGCCCGGACGGTAGAGCGGTGGATCGCAGCTGGGTGGCAGCGGTGGCCCGCCTGCTCGATGTACCGTTCTGCGTGGCCGGAGGCATTCGATCCGTGGCGGATGCCGAGATCGTGCTGAACTCCGGTGCCGACAAGATTTCGGTGAATTCACCCGCGCTCGCGGACCCGGAACTGATCAATCGCCTGAGTGAGCGATTCGGTACCCAATGCGTAGTGATTGGAATCGACAGCCAGACGCTCGACGCGGGTTACCACGTTTACCAGTACACGGGCGACCCGCATCGCAGCCGAGATACATCGCGTTCGACGCTCGAGTGGGTGCGCGAGGTGCAAGAGCGCGGCGCCGGCGAGATCGTTCTCAATTGCATGGCGAGCGACGGCGTGCGCCGCGGCTATGACCTGGCACAGCTAGCAGCGGCACGCGCTGTGTGCCAGGTACCCCTGATCGCCTCAGGCGGGGCCGGTTCGGTGATCGATTTCGGTGCGGTGTTCGCGCAGACGGGCGTCGACGGTGCACTCGCTGCGAGCGTATTCCACGATGGTACGGTCAGCATTGGCGTGCTGAAGCGGCACCTGAAGCAGGTCGGTATCGAGGTCAGGCTATGAATATCGAGGACATATCTACTCTCGACTGGGAAAAGGGCGACGGGTTATTACCTGCTGTCGTGCAACACGCCACCTCGGGCGCCGTGCTGATGCTCGCCTTCATGAATCGCGAAGCGTTGCGCGAAACCCTGACTACCGGGCGAGTGTTCTTCTACAGCCGAACGCGCAAGGCGCAGTGGATGAAAGGCGAAACCTCCGGGCACGTGCTGAACGTGGTGGGAATATCCACCGACTGTGACCGCGACAGCCTTCTGGTACTCGCTGAGCCGGAGGGTCCAGTTTGCCACCTAGGCACCGCGACGTGCTTTGCCGATCAACCACCTACGGCAGCGGAAGGCCTTTCCTTCCTCGCGCAGCTCGAGGCGGTGATCGCACAACGGATCGCCCACCAGCCCGAGGGCAGCTACACCGCCAGGCTTTTTGCGGGAGGTGCGTCACGCATCGCGCAGAAGATCGGCGAGGAAGGGGTCGAGGTGGCACTGGCGGCGGTCGGCACCGACGACGAAAAGATCGTGAGCGAAACCGCGGACTTGATGTACCACCTGCTGCTGCTGATGAAGAGCCGTAACCTCTCACTGGCTCGCGTCGTGCACGAGCTTGAATCGCGCCACTCGAACCGAACCTGAACCCCTTCCCGCGTTCACAATCACCCTGTCGTCGCGTACCCGCGGCGCGTTTTTGGCATGCCTACTGCATCGCACTGATGTCTCAATCTGCGTGCCGGTTCGCGGGTCGAATCCCGACTTCTGTGAAATTGCGCTCAGGGAACTCGGTCTGCATGGGACTAGTCTTGGCGTTAGATTATGTCGGGTAGCTACCGCATCGCCTCCACGGGTTTCAGGGTGTCCCTATGACTCCCCGTGCAGCTGTTGCGGTAATCGCAGGAGATCAACGGGACCGTAATTGCAGCGCGGAGGATAGTGACATGCAGCCAGAGAACGGCGACTCAGGCTCAGCGCGCCGAAACACCTTTGTCGATTCGCTGAGCGCCTTCAGTCGCCAGCACCGGGCGCAGCACTGGGAAGGCACCTTCGGCGACTTCCTGACCCGGATCCTGCCCGCCAGCCCCGCATCGCTCGCCCGCTCGAGCCATCAGTACATCTGGGACATGTTGCGCTGGTATGGCCGCAACGGCGATGGAGCGGACGATGCGGCGCGACCGCGAGAACTTTTCAGGCGCGAGCTGTTCGGTGTCGATGAGCCCCTGAGTCGCGTGGTCGATTACTTCAAGGGCGCGGCGGCCGGCTCCGACGTGGGCCGGCGCCTGCTGCTGCTGCTCGGTCCACCGTCCGGCGGCAAGTCGACGATCGCGATTCTTCTCAAGCGTGGACTCGAGGAATACAGCCGCACCGACGAAGGCGCGCTCTATGCGATCAAGGGCTCGCCCATGCACGAGTCGCCGCTCAACCTCATCCCGGCCAGCCTGCGTGCCGAGTTTCGCGAAACCTACGGGGTTGATATCAGCGGTGATCTGAGCCCGTGGTCGCGTGAACGATTGCAGCGGGAGTACGAAGGCGATTACCTGCGTGTCCCTGTAGAGCGCGTGTTCCTGGCTGAAGCCACCCGGGTCGGAGTCGGCACCTACGCGCCCCACGATCCGACGACCGCCGATATCGCGGACCTGGTCGGCTCCGTTGACCTTTCGAAGGTGGCCGAAGTCGGCGACGAGGGCGATCCACGCGCCTGGTCCTGGTCCGGCGCCGTATATGCCGCGAGCCGTGGCCTGCTCGAGATGATCGAGATCCTGAAGGTCAAGCGCGAGTTCCTGTATCTGCTCCTGACGCTGACTCAGGAGAAGAACGTCAAGGTGTCGCGCTTCCCGCTGATCCATCTCGACGAGACGATCATCGCGCACACGAATCTGGCCGAGTTCCACAAGTTCCTGCAGGAGAAGGAGAACGAGGCGCTGCTCGACCGCATGGTGATCATCAAGGTGCCCTACGCCCTCTCCTTCCGCGATGAAGCACGCATCTATCAGAAGCTGGTTTCGGGCGCGCCCGCGTTTCGCGATGTGCACCTCGACCCGCACGTGCTCACGCTGGCAGCGGTCTTCGCCATTCTCACGCGCTTGCACAAGCCGGAGCGTGAAGGCCTGGACCTGTCGAAGAAACTGCGCATCTACAGCGGCGAGAGCATCGAGGGCTTCGCCGAGAACGAAGCCGTGCGGCTCAAATCGGAATCGCCGGACGAAGGGCTTGCCGGTGTCAGCCCACGCTTCGTCATCAACTCCATTTCGAACGCGATCACCCGCAGCGATACGCGCAGTCTCACCAGCATGGAATTGCTGCTCGCGCTCAAGGACTCGATCGAAAGCGATGCACGCATGGATGCGAAGCAGAAGAAGCAGTGGATCGATCACCTGGTGGTGGCGCGCAAGGACTTCTACAACCGCTGGGTCAAGGAAGACGTGCACCGTGCGCTGTTCGCTTCATTCGAGGAGGAAGCGCAGCAGCTCCTGGAGAAGTATCTCGACGAAGTCGAAGCCTCGCTGGATCAGCGCCAGGTCACCGATCCGATCACGGGTGAAACCCGGCCGGCCGATGAGCGCTTCCTGCGCTCGGTGGAGGAAAAGATCAAGGTCTCCGATTCAGGCAAGCAATCGTTCCGTCAAGAGGTCGTGCGTAAGGCCATGGTGGCCTTCAAGGCCGGCGAGAAATTCACCCTCGACAGCCACGCGCGCATGCACGAAGCGATCGAGCAGTACCTGTTCGAGGAGCGGCGTGACGTCCTGCGTCTCGTCACCTCCTCAGCCCGTCCCGACGATGAAGCACGCAAGAAAATCTCTTCCGTGCAGCAGCGCCTGGTCACCGAATATGGTTACGACGAACACAGTGCCAAAGAAGCTCTGAACTACGTCACCACCCTCCTCGCACAGGAGTAGCGCGCGGCGCACCGGGAGACGGCAGTGGACGAGTCGGAGATCAAGCAAGCCAATCCCCGGATCAACGGTTGGTACGAGCTGTTCTCCCGCGGCGCACGCGACTGGCTGCGCCACAACGACAAGGTCCGCGAAGCCGTTCGCGAGCGGCTCCCCGACATCATTGCCGGCGCCGATATCGTGAGTGGCGGTGCGCGCACGGTCAAGGTGCCGGTGCGCATGCTCGAGCACTATCACTTCCGCCTGCGCAAACCCGATCACCGCGAGGGTGTCGGGCAAGGCGACGTCAAGGCCGGAGATGTACTGGCGAAGCCCAGTCAGCAAGGCGAAGGCTCGGACAAGGGGCCCGGCGGCAAGGACGAGGGCGGTGTCGAGTTCGTGCTCGAATTCAAGGTCGATGACATCGTCGACTGGCTGTGGGAAGAGATGCAGCTGCCGAATCTCAAGGCACGTGTCGGCAAGTCCGAGGAAGCGGACTGGGCGCGCGAAGGCTGGGACAAGCGCGGTGCACGTTCGCGGCTCGACCGCCGGCGCAGCATGCGCGAATCCATCAAGCGGCGCACGATGCAGGACAAGGATGCGCCTGCGTTCACGGATGATGACCTGCGCTTTCGACAACTCAGCAAGCGCGAGCAGCCGGCGATTCAGGCCGTGGTGTTCCTGCTGATGGACGTCTCCGGCAGCATGTCGGAACGCGACCGGCAGCTCGCCAAGTCATTCTTCTTCTGGGCCGTGCAGGGGCTGAGGCGCCAGTACCGTCATCTCGACACCGTGTTCGTCGCGCACACCACGGAAGCCTGGGAGTTCAACGAGGAAGAATTCTTCCAGGTGAGCGGCAGTGGCGGCACCGTCGCGTCGACGGGCCTGACCAAGGTGCGCGAGATCATCGACGCACGTTTCAGCCCGGCGCGTTACAACGTCTACCTCTTTTACGCTTCCGACGGCGACAACTATTCGGCAGATCGTCCGCAGGCCGAAGCAGCCCTGCGTGGCCTCGCCGAACTCGCCAACTATTGCGGCTATCTCGAGGTCTCATCGACGGCGCAGCGCCAGCTCGCCACCGAGACCGGCGGCCTGTTCAAGTCGCTCGGCGACGAAGGCAAGCCCGCCGGCAGCTTTGCGGTGAGCCGCATCGAGGACATCTGGGAAGCCGTGCGGCACTTCTTCCAGCAGCAGGCGAGCGAGCCCGAGTGAGACGCGCATGAGCCAGAGCGAATGGCGTGAGCTCCTGCCGCGCATCGAACAACTCGCCGTCAAGGCCGGGCTGACTTTCAACCCCGTCGACTTCGAGGAAGTGCCCGACACCTTCATGATGGAAATCTCCGTGTACGGCCTGCCGGTGCGCATGCCTCATTGGTCATTCGGGGTGCGCTACATCTACCAGCTCGTACAGCACCGCATGGGTCACTCGCGGCTCTTTGAAGTGGTGTTTCCGGGCAACCCCGGGCACGCGTATCTCGCCAACAGCAACAGCGTCGCCGAGAACGTGCTGGTCGCCGCGCACGTCCTCGGGCACGCGGATTTCTCGCGCAACAATCTTCTCTTCCGCCGCAGTCAACAGCAGGTCGGCGAGAACATTGTCGAGCACGCCGCTAACCATGCCCGCCAGATCGGGCTCGCGATCGACGAGTACGGCCTGCAACGCGTGGAAGGAACACTCGATGCCGCGCTCGCACTCGAGCAGCACATCGACATGAACCAGTCCGTGCAGCGCGAGCGTTATCCGGAGTACCTGCCGAAGATCGAGGTCGACGACGACAAGTTCCGCAAGCGTTTCGCCTCACTCGAGCCCCCGTCCCGGGACCCGGCTGCCGCACTTCGCCAGCGTGCACCTATACCGCCGCACCGCGAACTGGACCTGCTCTGGTTCATCGCCCAGTACGCGCCGGAGCTGGAAGGCTGGGAACGCGACATCTTCCTGGCGGTGCGCGAGGAGTCCTTCTACTTCTTCCCAGTGTTCGCGACCCAGATCATGAATGAGGGCTGGGCCTCGTACTGGCACGCACGCCTGCTGCGCGAGGCGGATTTTCTGTCGCAGCAGTCCTATGTCGATGCGATCAAGTGCCATTCGGATGTCGTGCGCCCGCTCGCCAGCGACCAGCAGGTGGCGCTCACGATCAACCCGTACCACCTTGGCTTCAGCCTGTGGGAAGCGATAGTCGAGGAGGAAGGGCTGGAAGCGGCACGCGGCATCCTGCGACAGGACGACGATTTCAGCTTTGTGCGCAATCAGCTCACGCAGGAGCGGGCCGAGAAGCTTCAGCTGTTTCGTTATCGCGCCGAATCCAACGGCCAGGTGAAAGTCGAAGAGCCTGACCTCGGCGCGCTGCATGAAGCGCTGCTGCAGCCGAAGTACAACTTCGGTGCGCCCACCATCGCCGCCCGACACGTTCGCGTCGATGGGACGCTAGAGCTCGAGCATGACCATCGTACCGACGGGCGTGGCCTCGATGTCGAGCGCAGCAAGAGAGTGATCGAGTACATACAGCGCGTATGGCGCCGGCCCGTGATCATGTACACGATCGACGAGCACGGCGCGGAGCTCGAGTTCACCGTACCGATGGCGCCAACCGCCTGACAACCTGTTAGCGCACCGGGTCCGCGGGCCCGGGCGCTCATCGCTTCGACTGACTAGAACCCGCAGACGCGCTTCCCGGCTCGCTCAGGCCGTCACTTGCCCCCCGCCTTCTTCTTCCTTTCCTCGATCTGGCGGTCGACGTCCCGCTGAACCTGATCGATTGTGAAACTCGCCGGTTCTTGGCTGGGCGGATATTCCACGAAGGTCTCGAGAAAAGCTGCTGCGTGGAACGTTATCCAGCCCATCATATAGGCATTTTCAACCCGCCAGTCGTCGTACTGGTCGGAAACGATGTCAGCGCGCTCGTATGGATCCATGCGCAGGTTGTACAGCTTCGGGATGCGCAAGCAGGTGAACGGCGTGTACCAGACGGCGAAGCCGCCGGGTTTCTCCATCTCGCAAAACACTCCCTTCCAGTTCTCGTGCCGGAACGCAACCAGCACACCGTCATCGTTGAAATAGGCGAAGTCGGTGCGCGCGCTCTTGGGCTGCTGGCCGGTGAGGTAGGGCAACTGGTTGTATCCGTCGAGGTGTACTTTGAAACTCTTGCCGCCGACGCTGGCGCCCTTGAGCAGGCGCTCTGTGATCGTCGGATCGCCGGCAGCCGCGAGCAGCGTTGGGAACCAATCGAGGCCAGAGAAGATCTCGTTGGAGACTGCGCCCGCCTTGATCTTGCCGGGCCAACGCACCATGGCCGGTACACGAAACGCACCTTCCCAGTTGGTATCTTTCTCCGAGCGGAACGGCGTAGTCGCGGCGTCCGGCCATGAGAATTGATTCGGGCCGTTGTCCGTCGTGAAGACCACGACCGTATTGTTCGCGATGCCGAGGTCATCCACGGCCTTGAGCAACTTGCCCACGTTGCCGTCCATCTCGATCATGCCGTCCGCGTAATCGTTTCCCGGCATGCCGCTCTGGCCCTTCATGGACTCCCGGATGTGAGTAAAGAGGTGCATGCGCGTGAAGTTCATCCAGGTGAAGAATGGCTTGCCAGCCTTCACCTGCTTGTTCATGAACTCGATGGCCGCACCGGTGGTCTCGTCGTCGATCGTCTCCATGCGCTTGCTGGTGAGAGGGCCCGTATCCTCGATCTTGCCGTCTGCAAAGGTGTGGAGTACGCCCCGGGGTGAGTTGGCTTTCGTGTAGGGGACATCGTCCTTCGGCCAATAAGGGCGCTCGGGCTCCTCTTCGGCGTTCAGATGATAGAGGTTGCCGAAAAACTCATCGAAGCCGTGATTGGTCGGGAGGAACTCGTCGCGATCGCCCAGGTGATTCTTGCCGAACTGGCCGGTGGCATAGCCCAACGGCTTCAGTGCCTGGGCGATGGTGATGTCGCGCGGCTGGAGGCCAACCGGCGCGCCCGGGATGCCGACCTTCGACAAGCCGGTGCGCTTGGGCGTCTGGCCGGTAATGAAGGTGGATCGTCCGGCGGTACAGCTGTTCTCGGCGTAGTAGTCCGTGAACATCATGCCTTCCTTGGCGAGGCGGTCGATGTTCGGTGTCTGGTAGCCCACCACGCCCAAGGAATAGGCACTGATGTTGGTCTGGCCCACGTCGTCGCCGAAGATCACCAGAATGTTCGGCTTGCCCTGCGCCGCGGCCGTCAGCGACACCGCGAGGCTGCAGACCGCCGTTAGGGCAACCAAGAGATGGCGTACTGGGCGAGAAACGACCGATGGTGTGCAGTTCATGACAGCTCCCTGGTTCGTCCGGACAGGCGAAACCCGCACGGTCCGCCGTCACCGCACGGTTCCATAACAAGCACTTGGGATGCTGCCAGCCGCACCGAGAGCGTCACAATTGCACTAAGGTGCTAGGTTGCCGGCGCTTGTTGGTCGAGTCGCGCGGCTTCCTAGGCGGTCTTGCGCCGGATGTGCAGGAGCTTTTCCACTTCCGCCACGACCTCGCCTTGAGCGTCGCGGATCTGCACGATGAAAGTGGGCTCGATTTTTTCATGGGTCTCGAGCTGCGCACGCAGCGCGTCGATCTGCGATTGCGAGAGCCGGAACTCGGCTCTCACCGTGCCCTTGCCCGGTTTTCGAAAGCGGATCGACGCCGTCTTGTCCCACACGATGTAACCGCTGCCGAGGTTCTCGATCAGCATCAGCATGTAGAAGGGATCCGCCATCGAGTACAGCGAACCGCCATAGTGGGTGCCCACGTAGTTAGCGTTCCACCAGTGCAGCTTCATCTCCACGTCTATTTCGCGCAGATCCTCGCTCATCCGCTTGATGTGAATTCCGGCACCCAGGAACGGCGGGTAGATCTTCAGCAGCCGCAGCAGGTGGCGCCGCCTGGTCATCGGGTTCAGATCAGGAACTCTTCGGCCGGCGCACGCAGGTTGTAGTTCGAGCTCATCGCGTGTCCATACGCCCCGGTGTTGGCGATCAGGAGCACGTCTCCTTCGCGTGTGGGCGGCAGGAGCCGGTCGTTCCCGAGCTGATCAGCGCTCTCGCAGATCGGCCCGACGACATCGACGATCTCGGTCGCCGGCTCATCGAGGCGCGTCAGGTTCACGATCTCGTGGTGTGCCCCGTACAACGCGGGTCGAATCAGCGAGTTCATGCCGGTCGCAACGCCAACATAGCGGACCTCGCCTTTGCCTTTGAGCTGCGTCACACGGGCGAGCAGCACGCCCGCCTCTGCCACGATGTACCGCCCCGGTTCGATCCACAGCTCGACCCCGGGGTTCCGTTGGCGCACCTGAGCCAATGCCGCATCGAGAGCTTGCAAGTCCAGCCTCAGCTGGCCGGGGCGCTCCGGTACCCCGAGACCTCCACCGATGTCCACGATCCGGACCTGCCCGAAGCGCTGCCTGAGCGAGGTGAGCAGTTCCGCGGTCTCGGTCCAGTTGCGTTCATTGAAGATGCCGCTGCCCGTGTGTGCATGAAGTCCTACGACCTTCACCCGGACGGACTGTGCCAGGCGCGCGAGTTCGTCGAGCTCGAACAGCGGCACACCGAACTTCGTGTGTGCGCCCGCAGTGCGCACGTGATTGTGGTGCCCTCGCCCATGCCCAGTATCGACGCGCACGAATAGTTCGTGCCCTGCGAATATTTCCGGCCATTCGCGCAGAGGATGAATGTTGTCGAGCGTGACCCACACTCCCTGCTGCAGAGCGAACTCGTATTCGTGCCGCGGCGCGAAGTTGGGTGTGAACAGGATCTGCCGGCGGTCGATCGTCGGCAGGATCGCCAGCACATGCTCGAGTTCGCCTCGAGACACGCACTCGAGGCCGACACCCCCGGCTGACATGCGTCGCAGTACTCCGGGGTGAGGATTGGCTTTGACGGAATACAGCACGCGATCGACGGCTTTCATTTGGCGCAGGTCCGCGATCCGGCGGTCAACGGTCGCGCCGTCATAGACGTACGCGGCTTCGTGCTCCTGGCCCATGCGCAACAATAGTTCGCGCTTCTCGCGCCACCAGCGCGCGGGTTCCGCTTTCCCGGTCCGGGCTGGCGCGTAGAGCTGTTCCCATGTTGGTCCCATCACCTTGTCATTGGCGGAAGCGCGAATCAGCAGATCATGTAGTTGATGCACGAGTCGTTCGCCCTGCTGCTCATCGATGACGAAGGTGAAGTTGAGATCGTTGGCCGCCTGGCTCACCAGGTAGATCTTCTGTTCCTCGAACAACTCGAGCGCATCGCCAAGGCGGTGCAAGATCGCCCGGATGTTGCGGCCGACGAGGCTCAAGGACGCGCAGGGGCCGATCAGTTGCACACGGCATAGGCGCCCCAGGTCGGTGAGCAACGCCTGGATGTTGTGCGTATCGAGTGTGTTGGCGCCCGGATCGAGGGACACGGTGACGTTGGTCTCGGACGTCGACACCAGGTCCACGGACATGCCGTGATCCTTGAAGACCTTGAAGGCGTCGGCGAGAAAGCCTACCTCATGCCACATGCCCGGGCTTTCCATCGAGATCAGCGTGATGCCCTTCTTGAGGGCGATGGCTTTCACCTGCGCAGCGCCCTCGCCGGGCGCCGTGCTGATCACGGTTCCTTCGAGTTCCGGCGTCTGCGTCGCGTGGATATAGAGTGGAATGCCGTACTGGCGCACCGGCAGGATGCAGCGAGGATGGAGGACCTTCGCGCCGTTGCTCGCGATCTCCTGTGCCTCATCGTAGTGAAGGGCCTTCAGCAATCGGGCGCGTGGGGACCGAGTGGGGATTGGCGCTGAACATTCCTGGAACGTCGGTCCAGATTTCGAGCCGCTGGGCCTGGAGCTTGGCGGCGAAGTAGGCACCAGAGGTATCCGAGCCGCCCCGTCCCAGCAACACCGTATTGCCTTCGTGGTCACTGGCGATGAATCCCTGCGTGATGATGACGTCGCCCGGATTCGAGAAGCGCCGTTGCAACTCCGGATCGGGCTCGAAGTTGCAGGTGGCCGAAAGGACGCTCGAGCGCAGTCCCGCGTGTCGTCGCAGGTCAGCCCTCAACACCGTCCGCGCGTCCACCCACGTGACCCGCAAGCCTTGCGCGCGCAGGAATTCGGCGCCAAGAAGCGTAGCCATGATCTCGCCCATCGCCAGCAGGCGCGCCCGCACGCGATCGCTGACCTCGCCCACCAGCTCGATTCCGGAGGCGATCTGCTTCAACTCTGCGAAGTGACGCTCGAGTTCTGCGCCCGGAGCGACGCCCAGCTGCGCGGCCAGGTCCCGGTGGCGTTGCTCGATTTGCTCCAACACCGGCGCTTGCACGCCGGTCATCGCGGCGGTCAACAGGGTTTCGAGACGATCGGTGATCCCTGAGAGCGCGGAGTGCACCACGACGGGTCGCAGGCCACTGGCGAGACGCGCCTGGACGACACGGGCAATGTTCTGCCAGTTGGCGACCGAGGACACACTCGTGCCACCGAACTTGAGCACCACCCACGGCAAATTGGCCACCATCGTCACGACCCTTTGACGTCCGCAACATACCGCGGACTCGCGCGCCACGGCGGCAAGCCCTGCGATCGCCTGTTACAGCTTCAACCGACGGATCGGGTGGCGACTCGAGTGGACGCCGCTCGTCGAGCGGGTGTCACTTGTCGTCTTCGAAGATCTCGCGCAGCTCTTTCTCCAGCCTGCGCTCAGCCAACACGTCCTCGAGCCTGCTCCACGCCGCCTTGCCTCGCTTAATGCTGGCAGGCTTGGCGCGGCGATCAACTCGATCGATGATCAGTCGGTCAAAATCGGATGACTCTTCCTGCTCGTTGAGGAATTCGTCATCCAGCTCGAAGTGGTCGTCGTCTCGTTCCGACATGATGGCCTTTAGAAAAGTCCCGCTGGATCAGTGGCATCCAGCATTTTGGCGCGACGAAGAGGTTGCGAAATATATACGATTTGCGCAGGCGTTCAACTCCCTTTTTGCGTCGCCGAATGAACACGTCCCGGAAGGACGTCGCGCCTTCACACCCCTCTGGAGAGGGTCTTTTTATACTCTCTTTTCAATATCTTATGAACTATCCTTCAGTCACGCTCACAGGTGCGCCGCGGCCCAGGCCCAATCCTTCGGCCGCACTATGTTCAGCGCGGGCGACCTCTACCACACCGAACGAGTTGATGAGCGCGAGGTATTCCCCCGGCTTTACATCGCCATAAGTGTGGCGCAGCGGAAAGCGATGATTGCCGGCGTGCACGACCGGGCGCGTAAAGCGGCGCAGGAGCTCCTGATCGATGTTGGTCACCAGGTTCCCGAAGTGATCGAGAGTGATGACGGTGCCCCTGATGGCCTGACCGATGAGTTCTGGTTCATCAACCCAGGCCGGCACGAACTCGCGGGTAGGATCACCGAGCTCCGAGGGTTGGCAGCGCCCGGCCGCCAGCTCTGCAGCAATGGGTGCGAAGATGTCGCGCCCGTGAAAGGTCGCGCTCGGCCGCGCGATTGAGAAGCGTTCCAGCGCACGCGGCGCGAGTCGGTGGATGGTTACGGACCCGATCCGCCCGATGACCGGGGCCAGCAGCCCATTGTCCGGCGCAAGGAACAGGTGCTCCCCGGCTGTAACCACGATGATGTCGCGCTTGGTACCGACACCGGGGTCGACAACCGCGACGTGAACGCTGCCCGGCGGAAAGTAATTCCACGATCTCGACAGCCAGAATCCCGCCTCGGCCGGCCAGTGCACGAGGATGTCGTGTGTCACATCGATGATGCGCGCCGCCGGAAACCTCGTGAGGATGCGGCCCTTCATCGTGGCGACGAAAGGACCCTCCGCACCGAAGTCGGTGGTGAGCGTGATGACACCGCAGGGCGTGAACAAAGCGTGCATCTCTCGTGGGGAGGGTGCATCTAAGGTAGCCCATGCGATTGCGGCGCGTCACTCCTGATATCCTGCGCGCCCATGCTGCAAGCGACCCGGCCCGATAACACCGGTACAACGACGGGCCCGAATTCCTCGACCGCGCCCGGCCTGTGGGTCCTCGTCGGGATCACACTGTGCTTCGCGCTGTCGGGCTTCGCTGCCCTGCTCTATCAGACCGCCTGGACGCGGCAATTCTCCCTCGTGTTCGGCACTTCAGAGCTTGCCGTGGCGACCGTGCTCGCCGCCTACATGGCGGGCCTGGCGCTGGGAGCCTGGCTCGTCGAACGCTTTCTGCCGCGCGTCTCAAACCCGATCTTCGTGTACGGACTGCTGGAATTCACCATCGCCGCCGGCGCGATTGCCGTCCCTTTCCTGCTGCTGGCAGCGGACAAGCTGATGGTTCTCGCCATCGGTGCAAACGCTGCACCTCCCGACAGCCTCGGTGGGTGGCAGACCGTCTTCTATGTGCTTACGGCCTTCGTAGTACTGGCTGTGCCGACAGCGTGCATGGGAGCGACGTTGCCTCTCCTGACGCGGCATGTCGTCCGCACACCCGCGCAGATCGGGCGACGCGTTGGCTTCCTTTACGCCATCAACACGCTGGGCGCGGCAGGCGGCGCTCTGTGTGCAGCGTACCTGCTGCTTCCCCAGCTCGGTCTCAGCGGCACCGTCTTCATTGGTGCCTTCGTCAATGTCATCGTATTCGCACTGGCAGCCGCGATCTCGCGCACGACCGGGCCGCGCCGACGGCCACCGCGGTCTTGGGAGGATGCCCCCGCGGCAGGATCGTCGCCGAGCACGCCCGCCTCTCGACGGCCCCTCAGCGCGTTCGTCGCGTTCGGCCGCCAGTGGATTCTTCCGGTGATGCTGATCTCCGGCGCCGCATCCTTCATCTACGAAGTGCTCTGGACACGGATGCTCAGTCACATTCTCGGCGGCAGCATCTTCGCGTTCGCCACCATGGTCGCGAGCTTCCTCCTCGGCATCGCTGTCGGCAGTGCCGTGGCCTCGCGCGTGGCGCGCTCGTTGGGCATCTCGCTCGCCGCTTTCGTCGCTTGCCAGATCGCGACGGCACTCGCGTCCATCGCCATCTATCTCGGCCTCGATGCGCTCGTTCCTCAGCACGCAGGGCTCGCGGGCAACGCCGGAGTTGCGATGGCGGTGCTGCTGCCAGCGACCTTTTTCATCGGCGCGACTTTCCCGCTCGCCGTGAGAATTCTGGTCGACGAGCCCGATCGTGCCGCCGTGGCCAGCGCGCGCGTCTACGCCTGGAACACCGTCGGTGCGATCGCCGGGGCGCTTCTCGCCGGCTTCGTGCTCATTCCGGCGCTCAAGTTCGAGGGCACGATCTACCTGGCGGTGCTCGTCAACCTGGGTCTGGCACTGCTGACGTGTCTGCTCGTTGCCCGAGCCCCGCTCAGGTATTCGGCAGCGGCTCTCGCTGTCGTCGTCACCGTGGCGATACTGTTTCGCCCCCAACCGCCCGTGAAGTTGCTGCGCACCTCGCCGCTCAACGTCGCTACGGAGGGAGCGTTGCGCTACTACGGTGTCGGCCGCTCCGCCAGCGTCGTCGCGCTGGAGCAGAACGGCATGCTGGTTCTGCGCACCAACGGCCTGCCGGAAGCGATGATGGAAATGAGCCGGGAGCGTGCCCAAGTTCAGTGGCGAATTCTGGCTTTCATCGCTCGCCGTGCTGGCACGCCCGGAGGCGAAGTCGATGCTCGTGGTCGGCTACGGCGGTGGCATCGTCATCGACGGGATTCCGCCATCCGTTGACGCGGTTGATGTCATCGAGCTCGAGCCCGAAGTCATCGAGGCCAATCGCGCGCTGCGCAGCATTCGCAAGCGCGACCCGCTGGCCGATCCGCGCGTGCACATCGTATTGAACGATGCACGCGGCGCCCTTGCGCTCACAGATAAGCGCTACGACGCGGTCGTGTCGCAACCGTCCCACCCGTGGACTGCCGGTGCCTCGCACCTCTACACACGCGAGTTCATGCAGCAAGTGGCCGCGCACCTCAACCCCGATGGCGTATTCATCCAATGGATGAACATCAGCTTCCTCGACGAGGCGCTGCTGCGCTCCTTGAGCGCGACGTTACTCGACGTGTTCAAGGAACTGCGCATCTATCGGCCGGACCCGAATACGCTGGTGTTCCTCGCGTCCAATGGTGCCCTGCGCGCGGAGGAGGACATCACTCGCACCCGCGCCACGATCGCTGCCGCGCCTTCCCACTACGCGCGCTACGGCATCGAGGTGCCCGAAGACCTGCTCGTGGCGTCTGAGCGCTGACCAGCAGGGTGCCGTGGCGCTGGCGCGAGGAGCCGATCTGATCACCGACGACCGCAATCGGCTCGCGACCGATACCGTATATGACCGGGGCGGCGGCTTCGTGCCGGCGACGCTCAGCCACGTCCTGGAAAGCTACGACCCGCTGCAACGCCGCGGCAGCTGGATCTACGCCGGGTCGCAACTCTCCTTCTCTTATATGGCACGACGCCTGGCGCAGTTCATCGCCACCGACCCTTCCCATGCGGACCGGATCCTGCGCATGTCGAAACTGATTCCAGACCCTTCGGCAGCGGCGTATGTGGAGGCGGTTGCTCGCAGCAGCGGTGGCGATGCCGCCGGTGCGCGGCGCCTGCTGCGCGAGTCCCTCGGTATCGATCCATCGAACCAGGACGCAAGGTTCGAGCTGATCCGTAGCTCGCTCCCACAACTCGCGCACGGCACCGCGCCCGCCGACGTTGTGGAGGAGGCGGCGAAATTGCCGCCCGCCCCGGCGGCACTGGTGGAGGCAGGCCGCCATGCGGTGCGCGAGGAGTGGCAAGCCCTTCCGGCTCTGGACCCGATCCTGGCTCAATCGCGCTGGACTGATCCGTGGCACGCCGAGTGCGTTCAGATGCGCGCGAATTGGCGGCTGCACGTCACAAATCCGGACTATCGCGCCCGCTTCGGTCGCGATGCGCTACTGCTGCTCGAAGAGCTGGTCCTCACCCAGCCCAGCGCGACTACGCTCAGCCTGCGCGCCCGCGCGGCAATTGCGATTGATCGTCCGGACATGCTGCTCGAATCGATCAACGGCTATGCCGAAAGCGTCGGCGCCCTGGTCAATTACTTCGCTCGCGCCGACCTGCCCGGTCTGCGCGGCACTCTCGAGTCGCTGAACACTGATTTGGGCACCCTGCGCACCAATCCGCGTGTCGAGGCTGCGCGGGTCGACGAGGTGCGCGCGAAAGTCCTCAAAGTGCGAGACGCGATCCTGTCGCGGGCGACCGCCCAGGATCCGTCATAGCGAGCGACCGGCCTCAAGGCTCAGCGGCAAAGATTTTCCCCGGATTCAGGATTCCCTTTGGGTCGAGCGTGCGCTTGATCTGACGCATCAGCGCAACACCGCCGGCGCCAGCTTCTTCCAGCAGAAACTGCTGCTTACCGACACCGATGCCGTGTTCGCCAGTGCAGGTACCGCCCATCTGCAATGCGCGGCGCACGAGGCGCTCGTTCAGCCGCTCCGTCGCTTCGACCTCCGCCGGGTTGGTGCGATCCACCAGCAGCACGAGATGGAAGTTGCCGTCGCCGACGTGCCCGACGATCGGCGCCCAGACTTTCACCGAGTCGACATCGCGCCGCGTCTCCAGGATGCAATCCGCCAGGCGCGAGATCGGAACACAGACGTCCGTTGCAATCGAAGTCGAACCGGGTCGCATGGCGAGCGCGGCCCAGGCTGCGTCATGGCGTGCTTTCCAAAGCCGCGTGCGCTCTTCGGGCTTCAGCGCCCATTCAAATCCGTGCCCACCATGTTCTTGCGCGATCGACGCAACCGTGGTGGCGTGTTCCTGCACGGCGGATTGCGAGCCATGAAACTCCAGGAACAAGGTCGGCGCTTCGCGCAGCGAGAGCTTGGAGTACTGGTTGACCGCACGGATCATCAGCTCATCGAGCAACTCGATGCGCGCCACCGGCACTCCGAGCTGAATCGTTTCGATGACGGTCTCAACCGCTCCCTGCAAGCTCATCGAAGGTGCACACCGCCGCCGACATGGCCTCGGGAATTCCATGCACACGCAGGGTGACCTCGGTGATGATTCCCAGCGTCCCCTCGGAACCGACGAACAAACGCGTCAGGTCGTAGCCGGCAGAGGATTTGCGCGCTCGCGTCCCGGTGTGAATGATCGAGCCATCCGCGAGCACCACTTCGAGAGCGAGTACGTTCTCTCGCATCGTTCCGTAGCGCACCGCGTTGGTGCCCGACGCCCGAGTCGCCGCCATGCCGCCCAACGTCGCATTCGCCCCAGGGTCGATCGGAAAGAACAGCCCCGTGTCGCGCAGGTGTGCGTTCAGGGCTTCGCGAGTGACCCCCGCCTGCACCGTGACGTCGAGGTCCCGCTCATTCACCGCCACGACCTGGTCCATCCTCCCGAGGTCGATACAGACGCCGCCGTACGGCGCGAGGACATGGCCCTCGAGCGATGTGCCCACGCCAAAGGCGATCACCGGCGTGTCCCCGGCGTGGCAAATGCGAACGATGCTGGCCACTTCATCGGTCGTCAGTGGAAACGCAACCGCATCGGCGGGCTGGGCATCCGGGTGGGCAATGTCGCGTCCGTGTTCCTCGCGAACCGCTCGGGATGTGGACAGCCTGTCACCGAGCAGGCTCTTCAGCTCCTCGAGGGTCTTCTGCCGGCTGGCGAGTACTGCGTTCAAGATCGGAACCAAGGTTAGGGCTGAGGTGTCCAGCGCCCATCTTCACCAAGATGACTGATGCCGTGCAACACGCATCGTCATTCGAGCGCAAAAAAGCCAGTCACTGCAGCGCTCCACGCTGCAGTGACTGGCTGATGCCTCGCGGTGCGTCGCTCGGGGCGACGCAGGTGCCGTTACTTTCGCGCCTGCAGGTAGCGTCGGCGCAGGAACGCGACCCCCGCCGCGCACAAGATTAGGAACACGCCTGCCACTGCCAGCCACGGCAGGTTGCGTCGCCGTCTTGGGGAGCGATGCCGCCTCGCCGCTCGGCATGGCCGCCGGCGCCGGCATCGGTGTGATCTCGACGATGTCCACGACCTCCACTACCTGCGGCTCATCGCCCAGGCTCGCCGCGAACCTGCTGGCGGGAACATAGAACGTCAGCTCCTGCCCCTGTTCCATCTCACGCGCATTGTAGGTTTGACCAGCGATCGAGACCTTTTGGCTAGACGGGGGCTTGATCAAGACACTCTCGTTGGTGCCCTTGAATCTCATGCGCAACCCCGAGGGTGAGTTGCTGACGACGGTCCCGACGAACTTCGCGTACGTCTCTCCGCCCTGCTGAACCACGCCCTGGCATGCGGCCGCCACGTTCGGGTACTTGGCAAGCACATCAGGCTTCCAGGTGATGTCGCGGCACGTTGTGCCGCTCGCCGTAAAGCTCTCGGCTGCCTGCGTAACCGCCGCCAGGAATAATCCGGACAGCAGTAATGACCCTGCTAATGCAAATCGAAGCTTGATCATAGTTGTTCTCCCCGAAACTCGTGAATGACCGGTGCTGCCCGGCGCGCACACCAATCGTGCGCCGCGTCGCGACGGCCTACAACCTGCACTAAGGTGCTATAGGCTCAGCGCGAACGATGAAGCGTTGTGGAGCAGACCCGACGAAGTAGAAGGGGTAGCAGGTCACTAGCGTGACCGCGGGTGTCGGCGTCCTACCGATAACCGAAACGTCAGTCGGTTCCGTAACCAGAAGCTGTGTAACGCGGTAGCGCCGGTCGCCGCGGGGTGTCTGCAGCGTCAGCTCCGAACCCACTTCGATGTCCTTCAAGGCACGGAAGAACCCATCGCGGTGCGCAGCGATCCCGACATTGCCCTGCTCATCGAGTTGCGCCGTACCCTCGATGTGACCCGCACCGCGATCGAGGGTCGAATCCGCTGTGCCTTCATAGATCGGTACCGCCAAGCTGATGGACGGGATGCGCAACACGCCAAGGGGCGTCCTCGGAGCACTGCCGGCCTCGTAGGCGCGGACGCGCTGTGCTGACCACAAGGAGCGGTCCGGCTGAGGCAGAACGGGGATCGTCGCCGGAACGGTCATGGTCCCGGCGCTCTCCTGAATGCGTGCGGCCACGAACCTCTCGAGTCCCTCCTGCTGTTGCTGGAAGGACCAGGTCCGCGTGCCGCCGTAGGTGAACAACAACCCGACCCCCGCAATCCAGAGCACCAGCTCCAGCACGCGCCAGAGCGTTGGCTTCGCGGGTCGGGTGATGGATAACCCGGTGATCGGTAAAGTGCTCATCCAGCGCTCTTCTGTGATTGCGGGTGAGCGATCGCCGCTGGGAGCCCCTGCCCGAGCAGCTTACGAGAGCCCACGCCCAGCTGCATGATGCAAGTGACCGCGTCGCGGACGGATACGCCCTGGACGCGCCTCACCTGCTCTTCCTGCAAGTAGTAGAGCGATCCCGCTACAGGCGTTGGTGCGCTCGGCACGAACACTGTGAGCAGCCCATCCTCCAGCTCGTCCATGATGAAGGCGAGCAACCACGCATCGTCGATATTGGCCATGACGACCTGGACCTTGTTGTCCGCGGAATCGACGGGAGTCTCGGTCATGCCCTTGAGAAGTGTATAGCCGGGTATCTTCTTTAGTACCAGATTCTCGAGAACGCGCCTCAAACCCCGACCGAGACCGGTCTTCGCGAGCAATCCCGCCAGAAAGGCCAGCAGAAGCAACAGGCCGATCGCGAGCCAACCCGCGACGATGGCCGCGTCTATTCCCTGCAGCGGCAGACGTGCAGCCAGCGGCGCGACGATCTTGTGGAGGAACTCGAGCGCTTTCCCGATGAGCACGACAATCAGGACCAGCGGTATCAGGAACAGGATGCCCCCGATCAGAGTCGTCTTGATGAACTGCAGCAGCTTGTTCATGTGTGGCCGCCCACCCCCTCGGGAAGTGTATCGCGGCATTGGCCTGAATACTTTCGCCCTCAGCGTGGGCCTTAGGTCCAGCTCACCATCAGGGGCGGGCTACTGTGTCGTCGGTCACCCAGGCCACCAGCAAGGTGTAGGTCACGGCGAGAAGGACGGGGCCGATGAACAGACCGATCACTCCGAAGGCAATGAGTCCTCCGATGACACCTGCCACGATCAGCAGCAATGGCAGATCGACGCCGCGGCGTATGAGTACCGGCTTCAAGACGTTGTCCACAATGGCGGCAACCACGGTGAAGATGACAAGCACCACTCCCCAAATGAAGCTTCCGGACCAGAAGAGCCAGATGACAGCCGGAATAAGAACTGGCATGGGACCGAGTTGAGCAACGGCGAACACGAAGACCAGCGCGACGAGCAGACCGGGCCGCGGCACGCCCGCTATCCACAGGCCCAACCCGGCAATGATCGACTCCACCAGCGCAGTCACAACCACACCGAGCGCAACTCCGCGGACGGCTTGCCCCGCCAGTCGAACCGTCTTTTCGCCGCGCTCACCCCCAATACGATGCGCGAACATCAGAATACCCTTCGCGGTCGTCTCGCCATTCGAGTACAGGATCGCGCTGACCGCGATGGTGAGCAGGAAATGAACGGTCACTGCCCCGAGTCCCCCCGTGACCGATAACACCCAGCTTGCAGTCGACCCGACATACGGTCGCAGGGCGCTCGTGATCGCCTCGGGCCCGCCCGCCGCCAACTCCTGCCACTTCGCGGCGAGCTTCGATCCCACCCACGGCACGCCGGCCACCCACGACGGCAGCGGCGGCAAGCCTTCCGTTGCAAGCTTCTTGACGAGATCGATCCCTTCCGACGCCGCGTCGATCAGAACTCCGATGGCCAGGCCGAACGGCACGACGAAGACTGCCAGCATGACAATCGTCAACACCGCCGTAGCGACCGAGCGACGACCCTTCGCCCACCGCTCGACCCTGAGCAGCATGGGCCACGTCGCTATGACAATCGTCGCTGCCCAGATGATCGCGGCCACAAAGGGCAGCAGGGTCCACAGGCTTCCGGCGATCAGGACCGCGATGATCAGGATCATCAGGAAGATGCGCGTGAGATCAGCTCGTGCAGCTTGCATGTTCATATTGCGCGTTACCCGCCGAGTGCGATCGCCGCCGCTACCAGCACGATTCCTCCAAGCAGGAAACTGAGCCCGACGAGCCACGGCTTACCCATCGTGTAGCGCGCCCACAGGTATCCGGTGATGAACAGCAGAGCGACCAGAATCGCGTTTGATATGC
>CAVPJQ010000024.1:0-30721 GCA_963705495.1 uncultured Gammaproteobacteria bacterium
TGGCATGTAGGGCGACTGCACCTGCTGCCAGCCGGCACCGAGTGACTTGTAGACCGCTACCAGGGTAGTTGCAGAGTCAGAGCGGCTCTGGGCGAGCAGGTCTTCGGCGTCGGGCTGGGTGCGCTCTGCATCCAGCACCTGCAGGAAGTCAGAGACACCTTCTTCATATCGCAGGCGCGCAAGACGCGTCGCCACACTGCTTGCTTCGGCCGCTTGCGCCAGCGCCGCTTCGCGGGCGCGAGCCGTCGAGTGGTTGATGAGCGCGCCTTCGGTGTCTTCGAGTGCCGTCAGGACCGTCTGCTCGTAGCGCGCCAGGGCGCCCTCGGCGCTGGCACGGGAGGCGTTGATGTTCGCGCGCACGTGCCCGAAGTCGAATATGGCCCAGGAGATTGAAGGTCCGTAGTGATAGATCTCGGCTGTGTTGTCGCCGATAGCATCGCGGTCGAGTCCGTTCCAGCCAAAGCGCCCGTTCAGAGAGACTTTTGGAAACAAATCGGACACCGCGACGCCGATCAGCGCCGTTGAGGCCGCGAGGTTGCGTTCGGCTACGCGCACATCGGGACGTCGGCGCAACCGATCCGTCGCTGGCCACCGGCGTGAACTCGGGGATCGTGGGCTTTGGTCGCGGCTCGAGGCGTTCGTCGGCCGTACCGGGCTGATGTGCCGTCAACACAGCGAGCCGATAGCGCGTGCGAGCGATTGCCGCCTCGAGCTGCGGGAGCGTCGCCAGTGTGGTCGAGAGTTGTGCCTGCGCTCGCGCAACGTCCAGCTCGGTGCCGCGGCCGGCGTCGAGACGCTGCTGCGTCAGATCGCGGGAACTGCGCTGCACGCCTGCGTTACGCTTCGCCACCTCGTAACGCTCCTGCAGGCCCCTGAGCTCGAAGTAGTTACGGGCGACTTCGCTCGTCACGGTGACGAAGCTGTCATCAAGCGAGGCGAGGGTGCTATCGACCGTGGCGCGACTCGCTTCGTAACCGCGGCGCACGCCACCGAAGATGTCGATCTCCCAAGTCGCGTCGAATCCTGCCTCGTAGTAGTCAAAGCGCCGCTGGTTCGCGGCAACTCCAGGCTGGTCGGTCGGGCTCACGCGTGTTTTTGCCTGCAGCCCGTTCACGTTGACGACGGGAAGAAGTCCGAGGCGGCCCCAAGACGCAGCGCGCGTGCTTCGTTGAGGCGTGCTGCCGCGATTCGCAGGTCGTGATTGGCGTTGAGTGCGTCCTGTATCAGGCTCGTGAGTGCGTCATCGCCGAACACTGTCCAGAACTGCGCCACCACCGGCTGCTCGGGAAATGTCGCGTTGCCCGCTCCGACGAATTCGCCCGGCACGGGTGTGTCGGGCTCCTCATATGAAGGACCGACAGCGCAAGCCGCGAGCGCAGCGGTCATGAGCACGACTGCGATCTTACGCATGTTCGCCTCCCGGAATCGCCGCGATGGGCGCGGGGTTCCGCGGTGCGCTCATGCGCATCGCAAGCCGCTGCACGATGACGTAGAACACCGGCGTCAGGAACAGACCAAAGACCGTCACCCCGAGCATCCCGGAGAACACCGCGATCCCAATCGCCTGGCGCATCTCGGCTCCCGCGCCCGTGGCAATCGCCAACGGCACCACGCCCATGATGAAGGCGAGTGAGGTCATCAGGATCGGGCGCAGTCGCAGGCCCGCGGCTTCGATGGCCGCTGCTTCCGGCGTGAGCCCCTGGTCCTGACGCACCTTGGCGAACTCGACGATCAGGATCGCGTTCTTGCACGCGAGACCCACGAGCACGAAAAGTGCGATCTGCGTGAAGATGTTGTTGTCGCCGCCCGTGAGCCACACGCCTGTGATTGCGGACAGAATGGACATCGGCACGATCAGGATGATCGCCAGCGGCAGCGCCCAGCTCTCGTAAAGCGCGGCCAGCACGAGGAATACGAACAGCACGCAGAGCGGGAACACGAAGATGGTGGTGTTGCCCGCGCTGGTTTCCTGATACGTGAGATCGGTCCATTCGAACTTGACGCCGTTCGGCAGCGTTTCGTTCAAGACCTTGGCGATGGATCGCAGCGCCTCGCCCGCTGCTGAATCCGGGCGCGGGTCCGCCGTTGATATCGGCGGCGAGATAGCCGTTGTAACGCAGCACGCGATCGGGCCCATTGGTCTGGCTGATCGTCACGAGCGAGCCCAGGGGCACCATCTGTCCCTGGCTGTTGCGCGTCTTGAGCAGCCGGATGTCCTCGGGACGCGCACGATACTGGGCGTCGGCCTGCGCGATGACCTGGTAGGTGCGTCCAAAGCGATTGAAGTCGTTGACGTAGAGCGATCCCAGGTACACCTGCATCGCTTCGAAGACATCGGTGAGCGCGACGCCTTGCTCCTTGGTGCGCACGCGGTCCACATCCGCAGTGATCTGCGGCACGTTGATCGTGTAGCTCGAGAAGACTCCTGCGAGCTGCGGCGTCTGGTAGACCTTCGCCGAGCGCTGTCTGCAACGCGCCGTAGAGCTCGTCGTAACCCAGATTGGCGCGATCCTCGATCTGCAGCGCGAAACCGCCCAGGGTGCCGAGGCCCGCTACTGGTGGCGGCGGAAACACGCCGATGTACGCATCCTGGATGCCGGCAAGTTGCTGGTTGAGAGACTGCGCGATGGCGGGGCCGCTCAGCGCCTTGCCCTTGCGCTCATCGAACGCCTTCAGGCGGAAGAACACGATCCCGGCGTTGGAGCTGTTGGTGAAGCCCTTGATCGAGAGCCCCGGGAAGGCAATCGCGCCATCGACCCCGGGATTCTTCAGCCCGATGTCGGACATGCGGCGGATCACAGCCTCGGTGCGATCGAGGGAAGCCGCATCGGGTAGCTGCGCGAAGGCAATCAGGTACAGCTTGTCCTGTGTCGGGATGAAACCCGGCGGCACCAGGCGGAACATGAACCAGGTGAGTCCGATGAGTGCCGCATACACGATGGCCACGGCGCCCTTGCGGCCGATGAATCCGCTCATGCCCTTGCCGTAGCGCTCCGAGGAGCGATGGAAGAGGCGATTGAAGGGCCGGAACAGCCACCCGAACAGCCGATCGAGGATGCGCGTGGCGATGTCGGGCTTGGCGTCACGGGGCTTGAGGAGCACTGCGCAGAGCGCAGGGCTCAGGGTGAGCGAGTTGAATGCCGAGATAACGGTTGAGATCGCGATCGTGAGAGCGAACTGCTTGTAGAACTGACCGGTCAGTCCCGATATGAACGCGATCGGCACGAACACGGCGCACAGCACCAGCGCGATCGCGATGATCGGACCGCTGACTTCCTCCATCGCCTTGTACGCCGCATCGCGGGGACTCAAGCCCCGCTCGATATTACGTTCGACGTTCTCCACCACGACGATCGCATCGTCGACCACGATGCCGATGGCGAGCACCAGGCCGAACAGCGAGAGGTTGTTGATCGAAAATCCGAACGCGAGCATCAGGCCGAACGTGCCCACGATCGAGATCGGCACCGCCAAGAGTGGAATGATCGAAGCGCGCCAGGTCTGCAGGAACAGCACGACGACGAGCACTACCAGTGCGACCGCTTCCAGCAGTGTCTCGATGACCGCGACGATCGATTCGCGCACGAAAATGGTGGTGTCGTAGACGATCTGGTAGTCGACGCCTTCGGGGAAGGTCTTGCTGATCTCCTGCATGGCTTTACGCACGGCATCGGAAAGATCGAGTGCGTTGGCACCCGGCTTGAGCGCGACCGGCAGCGCCACGGCCGGCTTGTTGTTGAGGAGGCTGCGCAACGAATACGTTCCGGCGCCGAGCTCGATGCGCGCCACGTCCCTGAGCCGGGTTACTGAGCCGTCGGGCGAGGACTTGATGATGATGTTGCCGAATTCCTCTTCGGTGACCAGGCGCCCGGTCGCATTGACGCTCAGCTGGTACTCGACTCCGGGCGGCGCGGGCTGCGCCCCGATCACACCGGCGGCGACCTGCACGTTCTGCTCGCGGATCGCTCGCACCACGTCACCGGCCGTGAGATCACGCGATGCGACTTTCTGCGGGTCGAGCCACACGCGCATCGAATAGTCGCCGGCGCCGAACACGCGCACTTCGCCGACGCCGGGGAGCCTCGCGAGCTGATCGCGCACCTGCAGCACGGCGTAGTTGCGCAGGTACACCATGTCGTAGCGGTTGTCGGGCGAATACAGGTGCACGACCATCAGGAGGTCGGGCGAGCTCTTGATGGTCGTGACGCCAAAGCGGCGCACGTCCTCGGGCAGGCGCGGCAGCGCCTGCGACACCCGGTTCTGCACCTGCACCTGTGCGGTGTCGATGTTGGTGCCGACCTTGAAGGTCACGGTCAGCGTCATCAGCCCGTCAGTGGTCGACTGCGAGGACATATAGAGCATGTTCTCGACGCCGTTGATTTCCTGTTCCAGTGGCGCGGCCACGGTCTCCGCGATCACTTTGGGATTGGCGCCCGGATACGTCGCGCGCACGACTACCGAAGGTGGCACGACTTCCGGGTACTGGCTGATGGGAAGGTTCCACACGGCGATTGCGCCCGTGATGAACACGATCGCCGAGAGGACCGCGGCGAAAATCGGGCGGTCGATGAAAAATTGCGCGAACTTCATGGCTGCATCACGAGACTTGCGTGGTGCCGACTTCCGGCAGCCGCGCAGCGGGCGGTACGTCCTCGTCCATCGGGACGGTCTGCGGCGAGATCGGCATGCCCGGGCGCACGCGCTGAATGCCGTTCACGACGATGGTTTCACCAGGTTTCAGTCCATCGAGCACCACGCGCAGGCCCTGCACGGTGCGACCGATCTTGACGGGCCTATAGCTCAGGGTCTTGTCCTCGCCGACCACGAACACGAACTTCTGGTTCTGATCGGTGCCGACCGCACGGTCGTTGATGAGGATTGCGTTGTACTGTCCGCTGCCGAGCAGCTTGATGCGCGCAAACAGCCCGGGCGTGAACAGGCCGTCCGGGTTGCGGAAGATGGCGCGGCCGCGGATCGTCCCGGTTGCCGGATCCAACTGATTGTCGACGAAGGTCATGTGGCCGGGATGCGGGAATCCCGATTCGTTCGCCAGGCCCATGTAGACAGGGTTCGGCTCATCGCGCGAACTGGCGCGCTCGCCGCTTTTGGACATTGCGTTGTACTTGAGATAGACCTGTTCATCGCCCGTGAACTCGACGTACACCGGGTCGATTGAAACGACGGTGGTCAGCAGCGTCGCCCGTTCGCCGCTACCCACAAGATTCCCAGGCGTCACCTCCGCCTTGCCTACCCGCCCGTCTATCGGTGAAACGACTTGCGTAAACTCGAGGTTGAGGCGCGCGACTTCGACCGCCGCCGCCGCGGCCTCGACCGCTGAGCCGGTCTCGTGCGCTCGATTCACGCGTTCGTCATATTCCTCCTGCGATATCGCCCGCGCGGCCAGTAACCGCTCCGCGCGTGCCACTTCGTTACGTGCGAGCTCGGCGCGAGTCTTGGCTCCGGCGGCATCCGCCTGCGCACGCTGCAGCTCAGCGCGATACGGACGCGGGTCGATGACGAACAGGAGGTCGCCCTTCTTGACGGTGCCACCTTCTGTGAATGCGATGCGCTCGATGTAGCCGGAGACGCGCGGGCGAATCTCGACGCTATCGATCGCCTGGATACGCCCAGTGAATTCGTCCCAGTCGTTGACCTTGCGCTCGATCACCTTGGCGACGTTCACCTGCGGTGCGGGCGCCGAGGGCGCTGCCTGTGGCTGGCACCCGGAGAGCAGCGCAGCAATCAGGGTGAGCGAGCCAACCAGGGCCAGAAATGTGCGCAAACGCGGGTCGAAGCGCGTTGCGGTGGGGGTGATGTTTGCGAGCATGGCGAGTGTCCCTTGGCAACGGCGACCGTTGGGGTGATCGCCGAGGGACAGGAAGATTAGGGGGTGAACAGAACGTGAACAAGCGCGAGCCCGAACTTCACTGATGCCTGAGGATCAGGAATCACCGGCTCGCAGTCCACGCTGATTTCCGGGGAACAGCGTGACGAGAAAGTCCAGGAATGCCTGCACCTTAGGGGTCGGATGTCGATCCTTCACGAACAGCGCGGACACGGGGCGCTCGATCGCAAAACGCCAATCCGGGAGCACGCGCGTGAGCAGGCCGGCGGCCACCGGACGTTCGCTCATGAACCCCATGACCGGCGCAATTCCCGCACCCGACAGGGCGGTTTCGAGCAACGCTTCAGGACTGTCGACCAGTACGCGTCCGTTAACGGAGAGCTGCTTGAGTACTCCGTCGCGGATCATGGCCCATTCGATGATGCGTCCGGTGTTCGGATTGAAGAATCGAATGCAGTCATGATTCTTGAGGTCGTCTGGATCCTGCGGTGTCCCGCGCCGCGCCAGGTAGTCGGGCGATGCAATCGCGACCACATCGGGGTTCCAGAGCCGGCGCGCCACCAGCCGCGAGTCGGTGAGCTCGCCGACGCGGACCGCGATGTCGATGGCTTCGTTCACCATGTCGACCAACCGGTCGGAAAAGCTCAGCTGCAGCGTTACATCGGGAAACTGCGCCAGGAAACGTGGCAAGGCAGGAATTACATATTCCCTTGCGAGTGTGAGAGGCATGTCAACGCGCAGCCGCCCGCGAGGGCGCTGGCGTGTTTCCACGACCTCGGCCTCTGCGTCCTGCAACTGGGTTATCAGCGCCTGGCAGCGTGCGTAGAATGCGCTTCCGACGTCGGTAGGACTGAGCGATCGCGTCGTGCGGTTGAGCAGGCGTATGCCGAGGCTCTCTTCGAGGCGCGACACGGACTTGCTGACGGCGGAAGGGGTGACACCGAGCTGGTTGGCGGCGGACACGAAACTGCCCGATGCCACGACGCGCACGAAAGTCACGATGTCGCCCAGGTTGTCCAAGAACGCGGTGCCTCCTGGTGCGGATTATTGATGAGCGGGTGTCATCAGTGAAGTTCGATCGAGCTTGTTTATCGCGGCCTGAGGCGCATTTAACCTCCCATCGCACAATGACCAGGAGTAATTGTCGATGTGGCTGGTGACACATTCGAGCGGAACCATAGGCAAGGCAGTGGTGGCCTCGGCGACGGCGCGCGGACGGCCTCTGCGATTGATGGTTCGGGACGCCGCCCAGGTGCCCGCGGGGTTCCCCCGTGAAGATGTGATCGTCGGCAGTTTCAACGACCCGGCGCTCCTCGCCAAGGCGATGCAGGGCGTTACGGGTGTCGTGATCATTGCCCCCCTCGGTCCGGAAACCGCGGATGTGCACGCTGCAATCGCGGCGGCGGCAAAGGCCGCAGGCGTATCGCAGATCATCCAGGTGAGTGCGCTGGGCGCCGACGCGCAATCGCGGCTGCGACTGCTGCGCTGGCATGGGGACGCGGAGACGCGCGTCGCCGCGCTCTACCCGGCGCGCACCGTTCTGCGGCCGGCGCTGTGCATGCAGGTCCTGTTGAAGCAGGCGGTGCAGATCACCTGCAGCGGCAAGATCGAGGCGCCGGCACGAGGCGGGCGCTGGCCGCTGGTGGATGCGCGCGATGTTGCCGATGTTGCCGTGCATGTCATGGAGCACGGTGCACAGTCACAAGTGCTCGAGCTCACCGGTCCCAAAGCGCTCGACTATTTCACCATCGCCCAGCAGTGTTCCGCGGCGCTCGAGCGACACATCACCTACGTCGATGTTTGCAGTCCGCGCGCTCGCGGCACGCTCGAGGCTCGTCGCCTGTCACCACGTCTGATCGAGGCGTTGCTCGAGTATTGGGACTACGCCGCGGCCGGCGCACTGCCGATGGAAGTGACCGACGCTATTCCGCGCCTTCTCGGACGTCCGGCGCGCAACCTCGTTGAGTTCCTGCACGACGCTCTTCAAGCGTTTCGCCAGGCTGCCAGCGCTTAGCCACGTCACGAATCTCGTTGGGTGCGACCTGCGGGGCCTGCACCTGTTTTTGCGCGAACCACAACTGCCGACCTGCGAGAACGCGGGCGCATTGAACACGTGAGTGGAGACGACACGCGGTACCGACGGGTGCTAGGGCGGCCGCCGTCTCTCAGCATCTGCGAGCTGGTGGCCAACAATTTTTGGCGCTTTAACCGCTCATAACCCCTTGCTGTGATTGGGAAATACGGTAGAATACTGTATATACAATCAGTCTACCGGAGAGCCCTATGGATGACGTCGCACGCGCGGACCGGTCGCTCGAACTTCGCACCCTTGAAGCCCGGATCACTGAGCTCGCCGGTCACTTGAACGCGGGTGAGTATCGATTTCTCACGCTGATCGCGGAGTTCGACCGTCGCTCGGGCTGGTCGGATTCAGCGACCCAATCCTGTGCGCATTGGCTCAACTGGAAGTGCGGCATCGACATGGGCGCTGCGCGCGAGAGGGTGCGGGTCGCGCATGCACTCGAGAAGTTGCCGCGCATCTCATCTGCCATGGCACGTGGGGAGTTGAGTTACTCCAAGGTCCGGGCCTTCACGCGGGTAGCCTGTGAAGGGACCGAAGAGTATCTGCTCTCGATTGCACTGCACGGTACCGCTCAGCACGTCGAGACGTTAGTGCGTCACTACCGACGGGCGCAGGAAGCGGAGGAGCTTCGAGGGAAGCGCGCCAACAGGCGAACCGGGGCTGAGCTACTTCTATGACGATGACGGATCCTGGTACTCAAGGGTCGATTACCCGCAGAGGTGGGAGTGCTCCTCCTCAAGGCGATCGAGCGGTGCGTTCAATCGATGCCACGCGCGGACGTTTCCGCGGAAACGTCTGAAGTCCAACCGACACTGGCGGCCCGACGGGCGGATGCTCTCAGCGTGATCGCTGAGAGTTTCCTCGCCCACGGTGCGGAACCCTTGAGCGGGGGAGATCGGCACCAGATCGTGGTGCATGTGGAGGCGACGACGCTCGAGGCGCGAGGCGCCGGGAGCTGTGGGCTGGAGGATGGACCCGCAATCCCGGCGGAGACTGCACGCCGCCTCGCCTGTGACGCGAGCGTGATCCGGATCCTCGAGGACACCCAAGGCAAGCCGCTCGACGTCGGGCGCAAGACAAGCACGATCCCGCCCGCGATCCGACGCGCGCTCAAAGCCCGTGATCAAGGCTGTCGTTTTCCTGGATGTTCCAACACCCGCTACGTCGATGGACACCACATCCATCACTGGGCGAAGGGCGGAGAGACCAAACTCGCCAATCTCGTCTCACTCTGTCGCTTCCATCACCGCTCGGTGCACGAAGGCGGGTTCTCCGTACAGGTTCTTGATGATGGGGCGGTTAGGTTCAAGAAGCCCAATGGTCAAGCCAGCCCGGTCCATCGAGGGGCCCGTCTACTCAGCGACCACTTCCTTGATCGTCGACCGACGATTCAGCCATCATTCATCCACACATTGCTTCAACGACGCAGTGCGCTTCGGTTCGGTCTTCACTCTTTCTACCAACGACATCGGTCACACTCGTCCGGGTCGGACGCTCATGAGAGCATGGCATCGAGATCCATCCATCCGAGAGTTGTGGCAACAATCCACATCGCTGGATTCGTTCGATAGACGTAGCAACATTCAATCTCGGTCATCTTTCCGCCGCTGGATGCGACAGCTGGCTGTCGGTGGTTAAGACAACAGCACCCATACGCCAGGCGGATGAAGCGATCGACGGCACGATCGACTCCGTCCAGATCTCCATTTCCTCACCGAATCACCCTCGTGACGACGATCGGAGGGTGCGGAGCTGGATTGATCAACAACAACCTGACGACACGCTACTCTGGCGTTCCTCCCTTCTTGGCGGAGACTTCATGTCTGGCGGCGCTGTCGAACCGCGCCGCAGAGGGCTACCGCGGCTTCAGGTACGACGCCAGCGGCCTCCAGGAGGCTGACGAAACTCTCCACGCTCAGCGCGCGGCGTCCTAGCGTTTCTGACTCGCGGCGTAAACACGTCACCGATCGTACTACGACAGCTCGATGGTGTGCAAACATCAAGAAGACTCACCGCGACGATCTCCATTCGCCTCGTCGATGCAGAGGCGGTCGCTCTTCGGTTGGCACATTCCGGCGCAACAGCAGCTGAGGATGGATTAATACAGTTTCTTCGAAGATTCGGATCTCGAAGCAGGATCAATGATACGAGGTTGTCATCGTACCATGAATGATCGACTGATCAATCTGGCAACACTTGAATTTCTCGTACCTCAATTCTTCGTGTACGACACAGCTGAAAATACAGCTTCAGTGGACTGAGGCGCCGCAGTTCGGCGACTTGCCCGACGCGAAGGCGTTCAGTCGGCACGTTGCTCGAGTTCAGGAAGAGCCGATGTGGCGTTCACATTCGGTCGCCTTCTTCTGAGGCTTATGAGCGCGCCATTGCTCCACTTCGTCGACAGCGAGAGCCATAGCGGATGACAGTTCCAGAGGAACACCGGACCACGCGGATCCAGTGAATGGCCAGCCCATGCAACCATCTAGAAGCGAAGCAACGATGCAGAAGGAAGTCATCATCTGGTTGGAAAGATCAATGCTTGCACTTCGTCGCGGTGAGCTTCTTGTTGTCGACGACCGCCTCGGCCCCACCGATCAAGCTCCTAGAAACCGGAGCATGCCATGAGCGCAGCAAAGGTACAAACTGATGATCGGAGCCGCTGATGCCTCAGCAAAAGCATACAAAGAGGTGAGAAGAGTCACAATCCAGAAACTCTGCCACATCAGTACATTATCGTTACACGTTGTTCCATGGCGTAGCAGGCGATGACGACGCGTATGGGCGTCAGAATGCGTCTGACTGAATATGGTTGACAAATGACAGATGGGGTACTTCAGTTCAACATTCCCTCGAAATTCGCCGGGACCCGAGCGTATCGATCGAACGTGGCCGAGTGCTTTCTTCAATAAGTACGGATCCGTCGATTCCTCGGTTGTTGATTCATCGTTCCGGTTCCAATCTCAACCTACGTGTGCCGCACCGTGTCTGAGGCAGTGACTGGGATTCGTTCCATCACGTGCTCCGCAATCGCGCGCTGACCGGTGGATTACCGCCGTCGATGCCGGCACGCGCGGCCGATGCGTGCGATCACAGACAAGCAGCGTCTCGCGCGAGCGATGGAAGACGTGACCCGCGCCGGCGGGACACGCGCACCAGCGAAGGAGTCGATGAGATCACGCACCTACAGGTGTCGTCGCGCGGAAAGTCGTGCCACAGCACTCCGACGAGATCGTGTTTCTCGGCCATCGATGCGATCTCACCGTACTCCGGATCGCCGCGATAACGCGTCTCGGTGGTGCCGATCATGTCTGCCCATACCACGGCATAACGAAGATGGCGCGGCCATCGCGCGGGCTCTCGACATAGTAAATGCCGCGACTGATCTGGCCGGGAACAATGAGATGCGTCCCCTGGATCAGTTCAATCACGCGCGCGGGACGTGCGGCGCAATCAGTGCCAAGGTGTGATTCACCCACGGACCGGTGGCATTGATCAGCACGCGCGCGCTGGTGTCACGCTGCTGGCCGTTTTGAATATAGCGGACGGTGCACCATCGTCACGTATCTCGGCTGCGAGGAGCGCCGGTGCGAGGAACTCGGCACCCAGTGGCTGGGCAGAACGCAATACCGCGCGCGTCAGCAGGGCATCATCGGTCTGTGCGTCGTGATAACGGAATACCTGCTGCAGGTCATGAGTGGCAAGGCCGTCGAGCTGCGCCCATTCGTACGCGGCAGCGCATTGAAACGACAGCCGGTCTGCAAGCCACCCAGCAGCGCATACAACATCAGCCCGGTGCGGATCTGCCACGGCTGGCGCCGAGTCTGTTTGTACAAGGGAATGTAAAACGGCTTCAGCTGCACCAGCTCCGGCGCATTGCGCAGCATCAGGGTGCGTTCGTGCAGGCTTTCGCGCACCAGGCGCAACTGGCCGCTTTCCAGATAACGCAGACCACCATGAATCAGCTTGCTGGAACGACTCGAGGTGCCATACGCAGGATGCTGCTGTTCGAGGACCAGCACCGAGTGACCCGCAGCGGCTGCAGCCTGTGCCACGCCGGCGCCATGGATGCCGGCACCGATGACAATGACGTCGTGCGGGTCGCACGTGGTTGCATGATCAGGGTCTGGCACGCAGGGCGCGAAACTCACGCATCATGTGCCGCGGTCGCATGGTCTCGACCAACTGCGCGCCTCGCGTGGCCAGTTGCATGGCCTGGATTCGCGAAGTCACTTCATAAATGGCCCACTGCCACGGGCCGCGCCACAGACGCGAATTGTCAGCCGGTAATTTCAGCTGATCACAGAACAGGAATCCGGCAGCGTGGACTTCCGCCTTGATGGCTGTGTGTATTCCGGTACCACCCAGCCTACCGATAGACGGGTTTGCTGCTTGGCAAAGCTGATGGCGGGCAGATCGAAGGAAATCACCACACAGCGCGAGCGTACGGGCTTCAGGATGTCCAGCACCCCGGCCACGACCTGCTCGCGTCCGAAGCGACGCAGGCTCGCTCTCTTGATCTCGACGAATGCCGTGATTTCGTGGGGCTCGGGAACTCCACGACCTCGCTCAGCGTCGGAATCAGCACACCTTGAAGCGGCCGCCCAGGCGCCCCGTCTCGTTGACCTCGATGCTACACAGGTCGGCGACCGGATAGTCGAATACGCAACCTGGCACACCGGCCGTACGGGTCAGCTCGTGGTCATGGATCCCGATCGGTCCGCCATCAGCGGCACATGTACATCGAACTCGAGAAAGCGCACGCCGAGCTCCACTGCGGAGCGCGCGGCTGGAAGCGTCTTCGGGAGGGTGCGCACGTTGCCGCGATGTGCAATGAGATGATTGGCCGATGTGCGAGGGGGCCGGGCATTCTGTCAATGGCGAACGCGTCTGTCGCTCAATTCCGACAGCCGGGCGCGTTCTCATCACGCCAGTCCTGTGCAAGGATGAGATGCCGCGGACATTACACGAGGATCGTCCGATGACCGACTTGCGGCGCGCTCGCTGGATGGCGGGTCGAGCGGCGCACTTCTCCTCTCTGCGTGCGGAGGCGGGGGCCTCCTTCAATGGCGGCGGTCCCTACACCGGTCCCGCTGCCCCCCAATGCACCCACAGTCGGCCTCGAGCCGGTGTCTCCGGAATCGCGTTGACGAGTCCCGTGGCGATGCTCCAGGCGCCCGAACGACGGTCCGCTGGTTCGTGGTCGAGCAAGGCGGCGTGGTGCGTGTGTTCAACAACGACCCTAACGCCACGGCCACGCCCATGTTCATCGATATTTCGTCGCGCGTAACCTTCAACGGGGAATTGGGCCTGCTCGGGATGGCGTTTCATCCACGGTTTCCGGCCGATCCCCGGGTGTATCTGTTTTACTCGCACACGGAGGCGGGGGTACTGGCCTCGTGTCGCGCATTTCGGATGTTCCGCAGCACGGACGGCGGCCTCACCCTCGACCCCACTCCAGCGAATGAGCAGATTCTCCTCAGGGTCCGCAAGCCGAACGGGGAAGGAAACCACAACGGCGGCAACCTTGCGTTCGGTCCGGATACCTTGCTCTACGCCGGCCTCGGCGACGGCGGCGGCGGCAACGACCAGCACGGGACGATCGGCAACGCGCAGGCGACGAAGACCGTGCACGGCAAGATGCTGCGCATCAACGTCGAATCGCCAGAGCGGCTATAGGCATCCCGCCCAGCAATCCGTTCGCCGGCAATGAGCCGTGCAACACCGATGACGCGCCTCGCACGGCGCCCTGCCCCGAGATCTTCGCGCTCGGGTTTCGCAATCCCTTCCGCTGGAGCTTCGACCGGGGGACCGGGCAGCTCTGGGTCGGAGACGTCGGGCAGGGCGCCGTCGAGGAAGTCGACCGCGTCGATCTCGGCGGCAACTACGGCTGGCGCTGCTTCGAGGGCACTCGAGATACGGGACTCGGGTGCGGGTCGGCCACAAACTTCCAGGCGCCGATCGCCGATTACGGACGAGACGTCGGTACCACAGTCACAGGGGGCTACGTGGTATCGAGGCACCCTGTTTCCAACGCTCGCGGGCCGCTAGTTTTCGGAGACTTCGGCTCTGATCGGATCTTCAACATCGCGAACACCACGGCGCCAACGTTGAACGTGAGCGGCGGGTTCAATGCCGGCGTAGGCATGTCGTTCCTCGGCGAGGGGAATGTGGTGAGCTATATGTCGTCGGCTTCGACGGCCGCCTGTTTCACATCACCGACTGACAGCTGCCTGAGTCTCAGGTTTCGTGACGCTTTTCTTCGAAGCGCACGATCGGCGTGCCGCTGGTGACGGTGATGTCACCGTCTACGATGGCACCTCTGGCAATGGCGATCGTGCGGGCACTCACGCTACCGCGAATCACCGCGGTCTGACCGATCTCGAGCTTTTCATCGACGATCAGATCGCCGGTGACGCGCCCGGCGACAACAGCCTGCTTCGCACGCACGCCCCCTTCCAGTGGCCCGAGACGGCGAGATTGAGGGTGCCGTCGATATTGCCGTCGCCCTTGATGTGTCCGCAGAGCACGAACGCGCCAGCGTTCGTGATGTCACCACGAACGTCGAGTGTTCGCCAAGAAAAGTTGGCGAGCCGGCGACGTCGTCGAGCAGGCGGCGTCTGGGTGCTTCGGCCATGGGTTCCTCACGAGTGAAAGGCGTCGGCGCAAGACTAACCCCTCACCATCGCGCGCTCCAGCCCGTTTTAGGGAAGCTCGTGCAGAGCTTTCCTAGCTCACGTGCCATCGGCAAGGCCGAATTCCGCGAGTACAATTCGGCGGGTCTTAAGAGCCTGGAGGATTCATGAGCCGCGCGACATTGATGATGACGATGGTAGTAGTGGTGCTCATGGTGATTGCATGCAGCGGCAGGCAGCAGCAATGGGAAAGGCGCGGCGTGCGGACACGCTCGAGGCGTATCAGCGATTTCTGCAGACCTATCCAGACGGCGAGTTTGCCTCGCAGGCTCAGGCGCGCGTGCGCGAGCTGCAGGAGTCGAGTGATTGGCAGAAGGCGATGCAGACTGATACCGCGGATGGTTACCAGCAATTCATCAGCCAGCATCCGCAAGGCCGATCGCGGACGGAGCGCGCATTCGCCTCGGCAACTTCGCGCTGGCGCAGACAGCCTCGAACACTCCGTCGGAAGGCGCAGCTGAGGCGGGCGCGACCCTCACCGCGGGATTGCAATTACCACCTGTTAAGACTTCGCCGCCCGCCAGCACCTCACCCACCCAAGCGGGCGGATATCGCATTCAGCTCGGTGCGTTCTCGGGCGGCGATAGACAGGCCATGGGCGAATGGCGACGCCTTGAGGCGGAGTATCCGCAATTGCTCGGCGGACTTTCGCCGTCTGTGAAGCTCGCTACGACGCCCACGGGTCATTTGTATCGATTGCAGGCTGGCATGCTTCCGGAAGCGAGCGCGCGCCAAGTGTGTGCGACGCTCAAAGCCAGCAACCAGGCGTGCGTCGTCGTTCCGCCCTGAAGTTTTCCGGTGCGACGTGACTGTGCGGCGACACACGGCGACGCGACAGTGTGAAGCCGGTCATCAACTGACAATCCCTGCGCTTCCGCGCGTCAGAAACTGACAAATTGCGTCAGGGTCTGATGGCACCCCAGCACGCAGTCCAACCCACTGATATTAAAGGCGATTGCCGCTTGGCATGGCGATTGCTTTGTATTCATAGCGTGTCAGCACTTATGAGCCAACGGTAAATCGGAAATCGTCGCGCTGTTGTTGCCGGAGGGCGAGAAAGGACATCTCGCGCATCCCGAGCACCGCGCGACGCTCCTGGTCCGACGTGCTGACGGACAGTTCGCGCTGGAGCAGGTGGATGCACGTGTTGCACTCGCTCGGCGCGCAGCCAACACCGGATGTTTTCGCAAGGGCAAGCCGATAGTCGATCCGATGACCCGTCAGGTGATGGGTTACGAAATGGAGGAGATACCGCTCGCGTTGAGCGTGGCTTGACCTGACAAGTTTCCCCCTGAACCCCTGTGGTTCGCTCTGGCGCCGCGATCAAGCTTCCCCCGCTCGCGGCGCTTTTTTTTGTGCGTTGGCTTTCGCAACGCCAAGCCGTTGTTCACTCGCTGCCCCAAGGTCCAATGGAGAATGAGCCCGCATTCCGCCTAGCGTGGAACCACAAAGGCAGGGGGACCCCTCATGAGAATCAGGCGCCCGGGCGCTGGCATTGGGACTCGCGCTGGTCCTGCTCCTCGCGATCATGAGTACCGTGGAGGCCCGCAAGCGCGACAAGACCGACGTCATCGTGATGGACAACGGTGATCGCGTCACCTGCGCGATCATCGGGCTCCAATACGGGCTGCTGCAGGCCGACACCTATGCCTTCAGTACCATCAATATCAAGTGGGAAAGAGTGGCGACGATCGAGAGCCCCTTGATCTTCGATGTTGAAGTGCTGGGCGCCCTGCATCACTACGGCAGACTCACGCCGGCGAAAGATGGCAAGCGCATCGTCGTCACTGGCGACACGGGCACCGTCGAGCTCGACCCGGCCGAGATCACCCGCATTGCCGAAATCGATTCCGCGTTCCTGGCAATGCATTCACGGTCGATTCTCAGTCGGTCCGCACTTCACCAACCTTCCACGTTCGCACCAACTTCCTTCCTGCCGAAGCACCTACCGTGCGGAGACATTTGTCGTCAATCTTGACCTGAGCCTGCAGCAGACCAAGTCGCCGGATCAAGGAACCATTGATCGCGACCAGGCCAGCTTCACGTACCAGTGGCTGCGGCCGAACCGCAATTTCTGGGCGGGACTGGGATCGCTGGAGCGCAACGAGGAACTCGGTATCGACGCACGCCTGGAGCTCGGTGGCGGCTTCGGGCGCTACCTGCGACAGACTCCGGCGACCGAGTTCTCGGCGTTCGCGGGAGCGGTCCTGACCCAGGAGTGGATTACGGGAGCAGAGAATTCTCAACAGAGCATCGAGGGGGTGTTGGGCGCTTCCTGGCACGTGTTTCACCTGGTGGGCATGTCGACCAGCCTTTCAACGCAGGCCGTGCTCTACCCGAGCATCACGGAATCCGGCCGCTATCGCGGACAGTTCGATGTCACGCTGCGCAAGGAGCTGATCAAGGATTTCTACTTCGATATCAACGCGTACTTTGACTATGACAACCAGCCGCCTGACCAGGACAAGACCGCCACCAGCGACTATGGCTGGAACACCTCATTGAGCTACGCCTTCTGACAATGTCTGAGCACGGCTCATCCGCGAAAGCGATCCTGTACGCCTTCCTGGCGAACCTCTTCATCGCGATCACGAAATCCGCTGCCGCGATGTACACGCACTCGGGCAGCATGATGGCCGAAGCGATTCACTCCTTTGCCGATTGCGGCAACCAGGTGTTGCTGTACTTCGGCATGAAGCAGTCGCAGCGGCCACCTGAAGCATTGCATCCGCTCGGTCATGGCCGACTCACCTATTTTTGGAGCTTCATCGTCGCGCTCCTGTTGTTCAGTGCCGGCGGGCTGTTCTCGATCTACGAGGGATGGCACAAGCTGCGCGCGCCCGAAGAGCTGCACCAGGTGTGGGTGGCGCTGGTCGTGCTGGGAGTGTCGATCGCGCTGGAGACGGGCAGCCTGGTGGGCTGTTTGCGCGAGATCGCCAAGCTGCGTCGCGGACGTTCGCTGGTGCAGTGGGTGCGCAGGACGCGCAATGCGGAGTTGGTGGTGGTGCTGGGCGAGGATATCGCCGCGTTGCTCGGCCTGGTCATCGCGTTCGTGTTCGTGTCGGTTGCGGCCCTGACCGGTGACACTCGCTTCGATGCCGCCGGATCCATCGCCGTCGGCGTCGTGTTGATCGCGATCTCGGCCTTCATCGCGGCTCGGATCAAGCGCCTGCTGGTCGGCACGTCCGCAGAGGAGGACCTCCAGGAGGCAATCGGCGATCTCATCCGCAGCGATCCGGAGATCGAGGGGCTGTTCAATGCGATCACGCAGCAGATGGGTCCGCAAGTGATGCTGGCGGCGAAGATCCGCATGCGTCCCGGCATCAGCATCGAGTCCGCCGTGGCGAGCATCAATGCGCTGGAGCGGCGCATCAAGGAGCGCTTTCCCGAAGTGGGCTGGTGCTTTATCGAGCCGGACGTCGAGGACTGACCGGCCGCTTCAGTAGCCGCGTTTCACGTCCACGACCGACAGCATGCGCTCTCCGGCCGCATAGCGGCGCAGATTCTCGCAGGCGATTTCCCAGTGCCGGTTCTCCTCGAACTCCGAGTCCGCGGAAACGTGCGGCGTGATGATGACGTTGGGCAGGTGCCAGAGCGGATGATCCTGCGGCAACGGTTCGGGATCCGTCACGTCGAGACCCGCGCCGCCCAGGTGATTCTCCTTGAGCGCGCTCACCAGGTCGTTGGTGACAACCGTACCTCCACGTCCGACGTTGATAAAGAACGCACCCGCCTTCATCGCCGCGAAGGAACGCACATCGAACAGCTGTCGCGTCTGGTCGGTGAGCGGCAGGGTGTTGACCACGACATCCGCTTCAGGGAGAAGCTTCGGCATCTCGTCGGGCAGGCCGACGTAGCTGACGAAATCAGGACCATCGCGGCCGCTGGCGCGTATTGCGATCACGCGCATCCCGATCGCATGTGCGCGGCGCGCCACCTCGATGCCGATCCCTCCAAGGCCCACGATCAGCATGGTCTTTCCTTCCAGCGACACCGCGCGGATCGCCCCGCGAGGCTCTCGCTCCCAACGACCACTGCCCTGGGCGCTGATGTATGCCGGCAGGTCGCGCGCCAGCGCGAACGTCATCGCCATCACGTGCTCGGCCATCACGGGGCCAGCCACGCGCTGCATGTTGGTCACCAGAAGACCGCGCTCGCCGACAGCTGCAATGCCAACGCAACGTTCGACTCCGGCGCTCAGCAGTTGAATCCACTGCACGCGCTTCGCACGCTCCAGGATTTCGGGCGCGCAGAAACCGATGATTGCATCCGCGGTGGCAGCGCTGTTCAACGCCGCAGTGTTATCGCCGGCGAATATCACCTTGGTGTCAGGTGCTGCGGCTTGCAGCTTCTCGCGGCGAATCGCATCGCCCGGATCGCGCGCGAGTATCACCTTGGGCTTGTGCCAGCCCTTGCGCTCACTGACGGGCTGTGCGGCTTCGTGCAACTCCAGCCTGGCAATGAGTGCCTGAACATCCGCCGGCGCAGCGGGTGGACTCTGCGCCAGCACCGCGACACTGATTGCGAGCGACGCCGATAGAAAGAGAATTCGCGCGCTTCTTGCCGGGCTGAGATCGGATGTTTTTCTCATCAGGTTAGTGCCTCTTTGTGAGCCCATTCAACAGTCTGTGATTCATCGCACCTCACACCAGGGAAAGATCAGTCAGCCGACCCACCGCGGTCAGATCGTCCTGCTCCTACGGTTTGCGTCCGCTCACGATGGGCACGTGCCAGACCGC
Source organism: uncultured Gammaproteobacteria bacterium (assembly GCA_963705495.1). Classification (GTDB taxonomy): domain Bacteria; phylum Pseudomonadota; class Gammaproteobacteria; order Steroidobacterales; family Steroidobacteraceae; genus DATBVX01. The sequence continues at coordinate 19,360 of CAVPJQ010000024.1, forward strand.
ATATTGGTCGGGATCCCGGATGCTGGCGATCGCCTGATCGAATAGCGCGCGTGTTTCGCTGCGTCCAAGCTTCGTGTTGTCACCGATCACGCCGGAGTAACCGTCCCGCCATGCCTCCATGATCGAGGCGAAGACCTCGCGCGGAATGCGCAGCGTATCGACGATCGCGTAGTCGACGCGCAGGTCGGTCAGGCCGAGCGCCTTCAGGAGTGAGTAGGTGCGCCGCCCGATCCTTGCGTCGGTACCCGTAACGCGCGCGAACTCTATCGCGCCCTCATGCCACAAGCGGTCGGTATTCAAGGCTCCCGCGGGCATGTGGATCATCCCGTAGTCCTCGCTCAGCACGTGCAGCCATCCTCCGGGCTTGCAGATCCGGATGAGCTCGGCTAGCGCCCGCTCGGGCTCTGGAATGGCCTGCGTCATGTGCCGGCAGGTGACGAGATCGTACGTATCAGCGGGGAGGCGCAGTTCGAAGGCATCGCCTGGTTCGAAGCGCACCCGGGGGGCCAGTGAGGCATAGCGCCTGCGTGCGTAGTTGATCGGTCCCTCCAGGATGTCGACGCCGACGATATGAGCGCTGGGAAACAGGGCGGCGAGTCGCGCGCTGATTTCGCCGCTCCCGCAGCCGATATCGGCAATACGGGCATCGGCTCGCAGCGCGTAGCGCGCGAGGAGGGGCTCCTCCTGTGGCCAGATGGCGCTCGCCTGCGCCGCGAGGTTACGCACCATCGATTCGTCGGCCATCTGTTCGGCCTGTGGGTTGCGTCCGGTACTCATGGCAGATGATGTTAAACCCGATGCAATGCCGGTTCGCGTTGACAGTGATCGTGATTACCAGTTCAGATCCTGCCTGACAGCGTCGCGCCGGGCGCGCGCAAGAGGAACACTTCATGCCAAATCGCGTGCGTTCCTGGACAGCGGTAGCACTCCTCGCCGTCTCGGCCCGACTGCTCGCGGCCGACATCGCCGTGCCACCTGATCTCCAACCCTGGGAGGGCTGGGTGCTGCAGGGCGAGGAGTTTCGCCGCTGTCCGTTTGTGAGTGGCGCTCAAACCAGCGACGCCAGAGTGTATCAATGCGAGTGGCCCGAACGGCTGGTCCTCGATCTGGATGCTCGTGGCGGGCGCTTCGCCCAGCGCTGGGAACTGTTTGCCGAAAGCTGGATCAGCTTGCCCGGTGACCTCGAACATTGGCCGCGGGATGTGCAGCTCGACGGCGCGCGGGCCGTACTCGTCGCGCGCAATGGCACGCCACAGATCCGCATAGCTGCCGGCACGCATTCCATCAGCGGAACCTTCAAATGGGCGCGCCAGCCCGAGTCGCTGGCGGTACCGCCGCAGACGGGAATCATCGCACTGACACTTGATGGACAGGCGATCGCTCAGCCGGAGCGAGCCGCCAACGCCGTGTGGCTTGGCAAGCGCCGCGGCCCGGTCGAGCAACAGCAGCTCGAGCTGCAGGTCTACCGGCTGCTCAACGACGACATTCCTGCGCTGCTGACCACGGTGATTCGCATACAGGCAGCCGGCGAGGCGCGCGAGGAATTGCTGGCGCCGGTTCTGCCGGCTGGATTTGTCCCGGTCAGCCTGGGCAGCGGCCTTCCGGCGAGGCTCGAGCCGGACGGTCGGTTGCGCGTGCAGGTGCGAACCGGGAGCTGGGAGATTCGGCTCGGCGCGCGAGGTTCTGGCATTGCCGAAACGCTGCGGCGCCCCGCGGGCGAGGGGCCGTGGCCGACCGACGAGATCTGGAGCTTTCAAAGCGTCGATCGCCTGCGTGTTGCAGCGATCGAGGGTGCCGAGCCCATCGATCCTGGCCAGGCCAACGTTCCCGACGATTGGCGCGGGTTCCCGGGCTATCGCGTCACGCGCGAGACCGAGCTCAAGGTCGTCGAACGCAGTCGCGGATTGTCCGCAAGCGATGACAATCAGTTGACGCTCGCGCGCGAGCTGTGGCTCGACTTCAACCATGATGGATTCACTGCCGTGGACTCGATCGGCGGGCGGATGCGCCAGGGCTGGCGCCTCGACATGCTCGAACCGTATCGCTTGCTGAGCGCGCGCGTCGCCGATCAGAACCTCCTCGTGACCAAGGGCGCGGCCGAGGGCGCCACCGGAATTGAATTGCGCGCACCCGAAGTGCAGGTGCAGACGGTAAGCCGCATCGATGCTGGCTCCGCGATGCCCGCAACGGGATGGCAGAGTCGCTTCACCGATGTGCGCGGGATACTGCACGTGCCACCAGGTCATCGCCTCGTCGCTGCGCTCGGTGCCGACAGTGCGCCCGATGCCTGGATCGAGCGCTGGCGCCTGCTCGATATGTTCCTGGTACTGATCGCGAGTCTTGCGGTTGCGCGATTGCTCGGCTGGCGCATCGGGTTGCTCGCGCTCGCCGGGCTCGCACTGACGCATCACGACAGCCAGGGAATGATCTGGCTTTGGGTGAACTTCCTCGTCGCCCTCGTGCTTGCGCGCGAGGCGCCCGAAGGGCGGCTGCGACGACTCGCGTCTGCCTATCGTGCCGTGAGCGCCGCCGTGCTTTTGGTTGCCTTGGTTCCGTTTGCCGTGAACCAGGCGCGCCTCGCGATTTATCCGCAACTCGATGGCGCCGAGTACTACGCGCCGGAAGGGCCGCCTGCACCCATGGCTACGCGGCTGGAGACCCCGCCGCCACCGGCATCAGTGGCGTCTGAAGAGTTGAAGGAGCAGGCGCTCAGGCTGGGGCGTGGAGTGGCGGGGCGACTCGACAAAGCAACCGTAACCGGTGACAGGGTGTCATCGGTCACCCAGCGCTACGCGCCGGGCACGCTGCTGCAGGCCGGTCCGGGGATTCCGGAATGGCAATTCCTGACGCACCAGTTTTCCTGGTCGGGTCCGGTCGATGCAGGGCAAAAGCTGCGCTTCGTGATCGCCACGCCTTTCTGGCTCTCGCTCTGGCGATTGGCGGGCATCGCGCTGCTGGCGACGTTGCTGGCAGTCCTGGCGCGCTTCGGTTTCGGCTGGCCGCGCAGCTGGCCACGCCTGCCGCGCTTCGGGACATCGGCCGCCTCCTCGGTGATTGCCATCGCCCTCTTCGGCGTGGCTTTTTCCGCGCGTGCGGAGATCCCGAATGCCGAATTGCTCAACGAACTGAAGTCGCGTCTCACTCGCGCTCCCGAATGCGCACCCGCCTGCGCCGAAATCACCGCCGCCGAGGTCAGCGTCACGCCCGACATGCTTGAGATTACGCTCGACGTCAGTGCGTTGACGGCAGTGGCAGTGCCCGTGCCCTCGGCGAGCGGCCGGTGGGAGCCGGAAACGATCAGTGTCGATGGTCAACCGAACGGAGTGCTGTTCCGCGACGACGCGCAGCAACTCTGGGTGCCGCTGCGAGCCGGCGCTCACGAGGTGCGGCTCGGCGGCCGAATCATCGCGGCGGAAAGCGTGCAGATCGTGTTCCCGCGGCAGCCGCGCACGGTGCGGGCCAGAGCGGACGGCTGGGAGATATCGGGGCTGAGCGATGAACGCCTGCTGACGAACTCGCTCGAGCTGGTGCGCAAGGCGAGCGCGGGTCGTTCGGCGCGCGTGGAAACCTCGATTCAGTTCGCGCCCTTTATCCGCGTGACGCGTCGCGTGTCCCTGGGTCTCGATTGGACGATCAATACGACCATCGAGCGCCTCGCCCCGGAGAAGGGTGCGTTCACGGTCAAAATTCCCCTGCTCGATGGGGAATCGGTGCTGACCGAGGGCATGGAAGTCAGTGCGGAACGGAGCGTCCTGGTGGCGATGCCCGCGGGCGTGTCGGCCGTGACATGGATCTCCGGCTCTCGCGCGCGCCGAAAAACTCACGCTGAAGAACTCAGCCGACGCGGCGCGCGCAGAAATCTGGCAATTCGATGTGAGCCCGGAGTGGAACGTGCGCTTTGACGGAACCCCGGCCGTGCTGCCGCTCGGAATCGATTCGGGGGTATGGACGTACGAGTTTCATCCACGGGCTGAAGAACAACTGGTTCTGGCTGTCACCCGTCCCGCGCCAGCGCCGGGCGACACGCTCGCCATCGACGGCGTCAGTACAGCAGTGCGTGTGGGCAAGCGTTCTACCGATACCTCCCTTGCCGTGCGCTATCGCAGCACGCAGGGCGGTCGGCACGTTTTCAAGATTCCTGTCGATGCCCGCGTTACCTCGGTCCAGGCCGACGGCGTGAGCGTACCGCTGCGTCCCGAGAACGGGGAGCTTGCAGTGGCGCTGCTGCCTGGCGCACATCAGCTCGAGGTCAAGTGGCAGAGCAATGTCGGTGTGCGGGTTCGCTCCCGCGTGCCCGCGATCGATCTCGGCACTGCGAGCAGCAACATCCATACACGACTCGAGCTACCCGCAGACCGATGGACGCTCTACGCAATGGGTCCCGGTGTGGGTCCCGCAATCCTCTTCTGGGGTGAATTGGTGGTGTTCATCGTGATCGCGGTGTTGCTCGGCCGATCACAGTACTCACCGCTGCGCTCTCACGAGTGGCTGCTGCTCGGCTTGGGCTTGAGCACATTCTCGTGGGGCGTGCTGCTCATCTTTGGCGCGTGGATCTTCGCCATGAAATGGCGCTCCGGCTGGGAGGGGACCGTCAATCGCCGCGCATTCAACTGGGTGCAGGTCGGTCTCGGGCTGTTGTCGGTCATCGCCCTGATCAGCCTCGTGTCGGCGATCCCGTTCGGACTGCTGAGTACGCCGGACATGCGCGTTCGCGGCTTTGGCAGCGGCGGGAATGCCTTTAGCTGGTTCCTCGATCACGCGAGCGGGGCGCTACCACAGCCTGCGGTCATCAACGTTTCGCTGTGGTGGTACAAGGCCGCGATGCTGGCCTGGGCGCTTTGGCTGAGTTTCGCGCTGCTGCGCTGGTTGCCGTGGGGCTGGCGCGCACTCGCCGCAGCCGGCCTCTGGCGCGGCAAGATCGCCGGCGCCGATGCGCCGCCGCCCCCTAAGCCAGCGGCCGGCCTTAACGTGAATCCGGGGTGAGTGGCGTGCAGCGATCGCGGGATCGCACCTTGGATTAACTCGTTAAACGAACTGACATTGCTGCTTCGCACCTATACTGATGCGCCGCAGCATTGACGGCTGACTCTCGGCCGGTATGATCGGGCGCCATGTCTCTAGTGCGTCCGGAAACATTCTCGCGCTCCCCAAAGCTCGATCGACCCGCAGTCGCGGTCCGAACGCACCTCGAGCGCCACTTCTGATTCCGAGCCCGGCTGTGGCCGGGCAATTTTGACTCAGCGCGGACCTCGGGTCCGCGTACCGACGCTTTGGGGAAGCCATGCAGACACTTGCCGCCCAGGGTCTGTTCGATCCTGCGTACGAACGCGACAGCTGCGGATTCGGACTCATTGCGAGCCTCGATGATCAGCCGAGCCATTGGATCGTGCGCACGGCGATCACCTCACTCAATCGGCTGACTCACCGCGGCGCGATTGCCGCGGACGGCAAGACAGGTGACGGTTGCGGGCTGCTGCTCAAGAAGCCACGCGCATTTCTCGAAGCAATCGCACAGCAGGCAGGTATCGGGCTCGCCGAGCGCTTCGCCGTCGGCTGCGTGTTCCTGAGTACATTCGATGATCAGGCGCAACGCGCGCGCTCGGCACTCGAGGCGCAGCTGCGGCGCGAGGAACTCGAAGTGGCTGGCTGGCGCCTGGTGCCAACCGATGCCAATGCCTGCGGCGATGAGGCACTCAAGACTCTGCCGCGCATCGAGCATGTGTTCGTCAACTGCCGCCTCGACATCGACGAAGCAGCGTTCAACCGCAAGCTGTTCCTCGCGCGCCGGCGGGCGGAGAAGGCACTGGAGCGCAAGGACCCGGTGTTCTACGTGCCAAGCCTGTCGGCCTCGACGCTGGTCTACAAGGGCATGGTGATGCCTCAGCACCTCACGGAGTTCTATCCGGATCTCAAGGATGAGCGTCTCGCGACCTCGGTCGTGGTGTTCCACCAGCGGTTCTCGACCAATACGCTGCCGCAGTGGCGGCTGGCGCACCCGTTCCGCTTGCTCGCGCACAACGGCGAAATCAACACGATCCAGGGCAATCGCAACTGGGCGGCTGCCCGAGGACCGCTGTTTCGCTCGCCGGTGCTGCCGGATCTCAGCGACATCCTGCCGCTGGTCTCGATGTCCGGCTCGGATTCCCAGACGCTCGACAACATGCTCGAGGTCCTGCTGATGGGCGGACTCGATGCCCTGCACGCCATGCGCCTGCTGATTCCGCCGGCGTGGCAGACAGTCGATTCCATCGACGCGGACCTGCGCGCGTTCTACGAGTACTACGCGACCCACATGGAACCCTGGGACGGTCCGGCCGGAATCGTGCTGACAGATGGACGCTATGCAGCCTGTACCCTGGATCGCAACGGCTTGCGTCCCGCACGCTACGTGATCACCCGCAACCGTCACCTCACCATCGCTTCGGAAACCGGCGTGTGGGACTACGCGCCGGAGGACGTGGTACGCAAGGGGCGGCTCGGCCCGGGCGAGATGCTCGCGCTCGATCTGCAGACCGGCGAGCTGCTCGAAAGCAGGCGAATCGACGAGCTGCTGAAGAGCCGCCATCCCTACAAGACCTGGCTCAAGAAGGGCGTGCGCTATCTCGAATCGGATCTCATCGACCCACGGCTCGCGGCGGAGCCCATGGATCGCGACACGCTCGCTCAGTACCAGAAGATGTTCAACATCACGGCGGAAGAGCGCGAGGAGGTCATCCGCGTGCTGGCCGAGGATGAGAGCGAGGCGGTGGGCTCGATGGGAGACGACACGCCGATGCCGGTGCTGTCGTCCAAGGTGCGCTCGCTCTACGACTATTTCCGCCAGCAATTCGCGCAGGTGACCAACCCGCCGATCGATCCGCTGCGCGAAAGCATCGTCATGTCGCTGCAGACGCAGATCGGGCCGGAGTGCAACATCTTCGTGCCCGCGCCCGAGCACGCGAAGCAGATCGTGATGAACTCGCCGATCCTCTCGCAGCGCAAGCTCCGCCAGATCCTGGCGCTGACGGACTTCGGAGTGACGCACGAATTCATCGACCTGCAGTACCCAGCCCGACGAAGGGCTGCACCAGGCGCTGTTGCGCATCTGCGATCAGGCGGAGACCGCGGTGCGCGCGGGCAAGCTCGTGCTGCTGTTGTCCGATCGGTACCTGGTACCCGACAAGCTACCCGTGCACGCGTTGCTCGCTACGGGCGCCGTGCATCACCGCTTGGTGGAGAAGGGCCTGCGCTGCAAGTGCAACCTGCTCATCGAAACCGGAACGGCGCGCGAGGCACACCACTTCGCATGCCTCATCGCTTACGGCGCGACGGCCGTGTACCCCTACATGGCCTACCAGACGCTGTTCGACATGATGCGCAAGGGTCGCGTGAAGATGGACGTGCACACGCGTCTCGAGCTTGGCCGCAGCTACCGCCGCGGCATTCGCAAGGGCCTGTTCAAGATCATGTCGAAGATGGGCATCGCCACGATCGCGAGTTATCGCAGCGCTCAGCTGTTCGAGATCGTGGGCCTCAATGATGAGGTCGTGGCCCTGTGCTTCCCGGGTACGGTGAGCCGCATTCAGGGTGCCGGTTTCGATGATCTGGAGGCCGACCTCAAGTTCCTCGGTGAGCGAGCCTGGGATCAGCGTGCGGCGGTGGCGCAGGGCGGCCTGCTCAAGTACATGCACGGTGGCGAGTACCACATGTACAACCCGGACGTGATCGCGACGCTGCAGGCCGCGGTGATGACCGGGGACTACGAGCAGTACCAGCAATTCGCACGGCTGGTGAACGAGCGCCCGGTGTCGACGTTGCGCGACCTGCTGGCGCTCGCGCGCGACCGAAAGCCGATACCGATCGAGGAGGTCGAGCCGATCGAGGACATCTTCAAGCGCTTCGACGGCGCGGGCATGTCGCTCGGCGCGCTGTCGCCCGAAGCGCACGAGGCACTGGCAATCGCCATGAATCGTCTCGGTGCGCGCTCGAACTCCGGCGAAGGCGGCGAGGATCCCGGCGCGCTATCACGGCGAGAGAAACTCAAAGATCAAGCAGGTGGCTTCGGGCCGCTTCGGCGTGACGCCGGAATACCTGATCAACGCCGAGGTGCTGCAGATCAAGATCGCGCAGGGCGCCAAGCCGGGCGAGGGCGGGCAGCTTCCCGGCCACAAGGTCAACGACATGATCGCGCGCCTCCGGTTTGCGCGGCCCGGCGTCGGCCTGATCTCGCCGCCGCCGCATCACGACATCTATTCGATCGAGGACCTGGCGCAGCTGATCTTCGATCTCAAGCAGGTCAACCCGAAGGCGCTGGTGTCGGTGAAGCTGGTCGCCGAGCCTGGCGTGGGCACCGTGGCCGCGGGCGTTGCCAAGGCCTATGCCGACCTCATCACGATTTCCGGCTACGACGGCGGCACCGGCGCGAGCCCGCTCAGCTCGATCAAGTACGCGGGCACGCCGTGGGAGCTGGGGCTGGCGGAGACGCACCAGACGCTGCGCATCAACGACCTGCGCCACCGGGTGCGCCTGCAGACCGATGGCGGCCTGAAGACCGGCCTCGATGTGATCAAGGCGGCGATCATCGGCGCCGAGAGCTTCGGCTTCGGCACCGCACCGATGGTCGCGCTCGGCTGCAAGTACCTGCGCATCTGCCATCTCAACAACTGCGCGACCGGCGTCGCGACGCAGCACAACGTGCTGCGCAGCAAGTACTTCGTCGGCCTGCCGGAGATGGTGATCAACTATTTCCGCTTCGTGGCGCAGGAATGCCGCGAGATCATGGCGCAGCTCGGCGTCAGACGCATCGCGGAGCTCATCGGCCGCACCGAGCTGCTGCAGATCGTGGAAGGATCGACGGCCAAGCAGCGCAAGCTCGACCTGAGCCCCATCCTTTCGACGGCAGGGCTTGCGGACGACAAGCCGCAGTTCTGCACCGATCCGCACAACGCGCCGTTCGACAAGGGCGAGCTGGCCGAACGAATGGTGAGTGACATGCGCTACGCCATCGACCACAAGAGCGGCGGCACCTTCGGCTACGAAGTGGCGAACTTCAACCGCTCGATCGGCGCGCGCCTGTCGGGCGAGATCGCGCGACGCTGGGGCAACTACGGCATGGCCCATGCGCCGCTGATCGTGCGGCTGCGCGGGTCGGTCGGGCAGAGCTTCGGCGTCTGGAATGCCGGCGGCCTGCACCTGTACCTCGAAGGCGACGCCAACGACTACGTCGGCAAGGGCATGGCCGGCGGGAAAGATCGTGCTCAAGCCGCCGAAGGCCGCGACCTATTCCGCGCGCGACACCGTCATCATGGGCAACACCTGCCTGTACGGCGCCACGGGCGGCGAGCTGTACGCGGCGGGCCAGGCGGGCGAGCGCTTCGCGGTGCGCAATTCCGGCGCCATCGCGGTGGTGGAAGGCGCGGGCGATCACTGCTGCGAGTACATGACCGGCGGTGTGGTGTGCGTGCTCGGGCGCACCGGGCTGAACTTCGGCGCCGGCTTCACCGGCGGCTTCGCCTACGTGCTCGACCTCGATCGCGGTTTCGTCGATCGCTACAACCACGAGCTGATCGACATCCATCGCATCACGCCCGAGGGGATGGAGTCGCACCTGCAGCACCTGCGGCACCTGATCGAGCAGCATGTGCGCGAGACCGGCAGCGTCTGGGGCGAGGAGATCCTGAACGACTTCCGCTCCTACATCGGCAAGTTCTGGGTGGTGAAGCCGAAGGCCGCGGCGATCGATTCACTGATCGAGAACCTGCGGCGGGCGGCCTGACATGGCGGCGAATCCACTGCAGTTCCTCGAGATCCCCGGCACGATCCGGAGAAGCTCCCGGTCGAGCAACGCATTCTCAGCTTCCGCGAGATCTACACGCAGTTCGACGCCGAAGGCGCCGCGCAGCAGGCGGGGCGTTGCCTCTCCTGCGGCAATCCGTTCTGCGAGTGGAAGTGCCCGGTGCACAACTACATCCCGAACTGGCTGAAGCTGATCCAGGAGGGCAACCTGTTCGAGGCGGCGGAGCTGTCGCACCAGACCAACTCGCTGCCCGAGATGTGCGGCCGCATCTGCCCGCAGGATCGGCTGTGCGAGGGCGCCTGCACGCTGAACGACGGCCTCGGCGCGGTGACCATCGGCTCCATCGAGAAGTACATCACCGACGAGGCGCTGAAGCAGGGCTGGCGGCCCGACATGTCCGAGGTGCGTCGCCGACCGACAAGCGCGTGGCGATGATCGGCGCAGGGCCGGCGGGACTCGGCTGCGCGGACATCCTGGTGCGCAACGGCGTGAAGCCGGTGGTGTTCGACCGGTACGCGCGCATCGGCGGCCTGCTCACCTTCGGCATTCCGCCCTTCAAGCTCGAAAAGGAAGTCGTCGAGACGCGCCGCGAGATCATGGAAGGCATGGGCGTGGAGTTCGGGCTGGGCATCGAGATCGGCAGGGACATCGCCGTTCGAGACAGCTGCTGAAGGAGTTCGATGCCGTGTTCCTCGGCATGGGCACCTACAAGTACGTGAAGGGCGGCTTCCCCGGCGAGGATCTTGCCGGGCGTCCACGAGGCGCTGCCGTACCTGATCTCGAACATCAACCACGAGCTGGGCCTCGAGACGGCCGGCCGACTTCGTCGACCTGAAGGGCAAGCGCGTGGTGGTGCTGGGCGGCGGCGACACCGGCATGGACTGCAATCGCACGGCCATCCGCCAGGGCGCGGCATCGGTCACCTGCACCTATCGCCGCGACGAAGCCAACATGCCGGGCTCGCGCCGCGACTACAAGAACAGCGTGGAAGAGGGCGTGCAAGTTCCTCTTCAACCGCCAGCCGGTCGAGATCGTGGGTACGGAGCGTGTCGAAGGCGTGAAGGTGGTGGAGACGCGGCTCGGCCCGCCCGGACCGCGCGGCCGGCGCGTACCGAGAACGTGCCGGGCACCGAGCAGGTGATTCCCGCCGATGCGGTGATCATCGCGTTCGGCTTCCAGCCCAGCCCGCCGCCGTGGTTCGGCAGCATTCGGATCGCGCTGCATCCGAACGGCCGCGTGCGCGTCTCGGCGATTCGCGCGAGCGGCCGTTCCAGACCACGAACCCGAAGGTGTTCGCCGGCGGCGACATGGTGCGCGGCTCGGATCTGGTCGTCACGGCCGTGTTCGAGGGCCGCGAGGCGGCGCGCGGAATCCTCGACCTGCTGGATCTGCGCTGAGGGCGGAGCGCGGGCGAAAAAAAGCCCCGCTCGGGGCGGGGCTTTCGGGCTGTCCGGGGATCCTTTCTTTTCGGTCTAATTCGAGACCCCGGGGATTCTTCTTCTTCGTTCTCTCTTCTTGGTTATCTCGGGCTGCGTCGACGAGACAGCGCCACACCCATGCCAATCAGCCGATCGATAGCAAGGCCAG
>CAVPJQ010000025.1:0-223951 GCA_963705495.1 uncultured Gammaproteobacteria bacterium
GGAGGTCCTCCGCTTCTACCGCGACTTCGTCCGCGACGCTCCCGACGAGCTCGGCACGGTCGTGAGGTTCGGCGCCGCACCGCCGCTACCGGTCATCCCCGAGGATCTGCACTGGCGCCAGGTGGTGATGGTCGGTACCTGCTACGCCGGGCCGATCGAGAACGGTGAGCAGGTGCTCCGCCCGCTCCGCGCATCCCGGATTCCGCTCCTCGATCTGGTCGGACCCACGCCGTACGTGGGATTTCAGAGTGCGCTCGACTCGACCGTCGTCCACGGTTGGAACTACTACTGGAAGTCCACCCACCTCCCCGAGCTCCGCGACGACCTCATCGACGTGATCGCCGAGCACGCGTTCTCCTGCTCGTCACCGCGGTCGTACGTGGCGATGTTCCATCTGAAAGGGGCGGTGAGCCGAGTGGCCGAGGGCGTGACGGCGTTTGGGAACCGGCAGGCGTCACACGCGATCACCCTCGATGGTGTGTGGCGGCCCGGCGAGGACTTCGGCGACCGCGACACCGCTTGGTCGAGGGAGTTCTTCGCCGCCCTCGGCCGCTTCCGCGAAGGCGTCTACGTCAACTTCCTCGGCGGCGACGAAGACCCCGACAGGGTCCGCGAGGCGTACGGCGACTCCGTCTACGACCGGCTGGTGGACGTGAAGACCACGTACGACCCCGACAACGTCTTCCGCCACAACCAGAACATCCGCCCGAGTTATTTGCCCTAAGGCCGCTTGTATGCCGGGCTCGCAGCCGCGGCGAAGATCGATCATAGCGAGAAGTACCGCTCACCGATTCGAAACACGCCGCAATCGCGCGCATTTTGCGGCACGGACGCGAAGGGATTTTCTATCCGCTAACATGCGCGTCCGGTCTCTAGGCTCCTGTCAGCAATGTCCGTTTTGGGTTGCGGATTCAATTGGTCGATGTAACACCTAGACTCTCAGTGTAGAGGGAGGATGTTGCCCATGAAGTACCGGACGAGGATCCAGTACACAGAAGCCGACAAGGCGTTGATGTGGGAACGCTGGCGACAGGGCGAGTCGTTGCGCGCGATCGCTCGGCTCTTCGACCGCAACCATTCTGCGGTTGGTGGGATTCTCTCGAGGACCGGCGCGGCCCCGATGTCGCTCTTCGTTGGCCTTGGCTTTGGCTGAGCGCGAGGAGATCTCCCGTGGCGCTCGCCACCGACGTGAAGGTCTACTTCTGCGATCCGCAGCAACCGTGGCAGCGCGCCTCCAACGAGAACACCAACGGCCTGCTGCGCCAATACTTCCCGAAAGGCATGGATCTATCGGATATTAGCCAAAGCAAGCTCAACGCCATCGCTTGTAGGCTGAACGAACGCCCGAGGGAAACGCTTGGCTTCGAGACGCCGGCAGAACGCTTTGCCCAATGCGTTGCGTCGATCGATTGAAGGCGCAACCCAATGCCGTCGTTCCAGGAAACCTGAGATTTGGCCGTCGGTGCTGCTTCCGCGTTATGCCGCTGTTTTGCGGGCGTTACTCAGAGCGCTCGCTGCTGACGGCTCGCTGGCCGGGCTTCGCCTCCACCCCGAGGACGCCAGACTTGTTCACGCCATCCATAAGCCTGGCGATGTCCTCATCGCGGTAATTCCACATGCGGGACCAGTTCTCGAAGCTTTCGGCAGACCACCCTTGCTCCTCTTTGAGCAACTTGCGCCATTTTTCGAGTGCTTCCTGCTTGCGGCCGAGCTGGCCGTAGGTCGCGATGTAGCCAATGTATGTCCAAAGGGTTTGTTGGTCCGGGTTCTGCCTGATCATCTCGAGCGCGCGGTCGTAGTCACCGTTCAAGTAGTAATTTTTGTACATAGTCGCGTGATACCACCCAGCAGCGGCGTCAGCGTTAAGCGCGTTCGCCTTTCTCACCAACGCCACCCCACGTTGCCAATGTCCCGAGCTGGCGATCATGTGACCGAGAGTGGCCAGGATCTCGGCGTCATAGGGGGCAAGCGCCATCGCCTGCTGCGCTTCATACTCGAACAGATCGAGTTGCTTGGTGAAAAAGTATACGGATGCGGCCACCATCCGCGCGCGCGCGTCGGCGGGGTCGAGTTGAACGGCTTTGGCCGCCTGCGCGGTGATCTCATCTGGCGGTACTGGCGTCTCATCCAGGCGGAAGACCCAGCCGATCACAGCGAGCCAGGCAAACTCGCGCCTCGCCCGCGCGTTCGTAGGATCGAGCGCGATCGCCTGACGCAGCATTTCTTTTGCCGAGTGAAAGGTTTCGCGGTTCCACTCCCACAGCATCACGCCGTGCGCGCGCAGAACAAGGTCGTAAGCCTCAATCTCGTCGGGGCTCTTGCGGGCGGCCGACTCGGCCTCGGTAATCTGGATAGCACCGTATCCACCGGCGATCTTGGCGATGATCTGGCTCACGATCTCGTCCTGCACGAGCAGGATGTCGGCCATCTCGCGATCGAATCGGTCTGCCCAAACGTGGCTGCCGGTCTGGGTGTCGATGAGTTGCGCCGTGACGCGGAGGCGGTCGTCGGTGCGCCGGATGCTGCCCTCGAGCACGTAGCGCACCTTGAGCTCTCGTCCGAGCGTGGAAACATCCACCGCCCGGCCCTTGTATTGGAAGGTTGTGTTGCGCGCGAGTACGCGCAGGTCGCGCGTCCGTGACAGCTCGGTCACGATGTCCTCGGTCAAGCCGTCGCTGAAATACTCCTGCTTCGGGTCGCCGCTCAGATTGACGAAGGGGAGGACCGCGATCGCCGGGCCTTCGGGCACGTCGAGCAACGCGCCCTCGGCCGCTCCTCCGGGTGCCGGTACCCAAAGGTCGCTGTAGTGCCACGCACCGACCGCGCCCAGTATCAGGATCAGTGCCAGGGCCGGCACGGTTATCCGCCATCGCATGCGGCGCTTCGACCGCGCTGACGAAGGCCGCTCGGCTATGAGCCTCTGCCGAAACTCGATTAGCGGCGCGTACGTGCCCTTTGGCAGAGCAATGCTAATAGGAGCGTTTTGGCCGTCGGCCTCATAGTATTCGCGAAGCCTATCTCGCAGTCGCGCGGCCTCGTTGCGCACGATCGGGTCGACCAGGGGGTCAAACGTCTTGGGGCGATCGAAGACCTCGAGAGCGACGTTGTAGCCCTTAAGCCGCTGACCGCGGCCGGCAAGGGTTTCGTTGACGATGTACTCTAGGAACCGCTGCCGGCGCTTCGACTGGTGGAACGCCCCGCTCTTAAGGATGCGGTCCAGTTGTTCGCGAACGGCCTTCTGGTCGGATTCGCTCCAGCGATTGAGCGAAATTTCCGTCACGCTCCAACTCCAAACCTGCCGAAACCGCCAGCCCCGCAAGCCTCGGGGTACCGTCTGATACCGTCACATACTACTACCAGCCGCAACGGCCTGTCAGGCTTGAGCCGTCATGAACCCAAAACAGCTGTTCATCGCCGTGCCCATAGCGCTACTCCTGATTGGCAATGGCGGGGCAAGCGCCGGCAAGACCGTGGAACAAGCGGGCGCCCTGGTATGTGTGGTTGACAAGTGGGACGAGAAGGAGCCGGAAAAAGGACGCAAGCTGGTCGACGCTGCCCTGCGATGCGTCGCCGTCCCCGACGATCCCACCGCACCGAAATACTCAGAGGACTGCGTAGCAAAGTTCGAATACATGTCTGATGGCAGCTGGAAGGGCAGCGGGACCTGCACTTTCAACTTCATGGATGGCGACAAGATGTACGACACGATTGAGGAGGGTTCGCACCTCAAGGAGTACTCGTACAAAATCACCGGGGGCACCGGAAAATACCGACGCGCCAGTGGCGGTGGCACGTACACATACGAGAGCCTGACCGACACCCTCTCCGGCGGCAGATACAAAGGCAAGCTGCTACTGCCCTGAGACGCACGTCGGGCGCGATGAGCGACGGCGTGGCTACAGACGCTCGTGCCCGAAAGCGGGTGCCACCGTGAATCTCGCGACGAGGCGCGGCGAGTCGGAAACCCCGTTAGTCCTCCACCTCGAGCTTCTTCCTCTTCCGTGGTAATCGTATCCGGCGCCAGGCTGGCAAGAAGAATCTCTTGCCTCCGTCAAGGACAACGAGGTTGTTGGTCTTTGTACCGTCCGCATCGAAAAACGTCCCGGTACAATCCGGATCGACCGTGTAGCTTCCGCTCGGCGGGAAATTGGCCCAGTCTCGGATTTCACCGTTGGTGCTTCTGGTCGAGCGAATGCGGCCGCGCGTCCCATCTCCGTTAAAGACGTCAATGCCAATCTGGGCGATAGGGCCGCCTACGACATTGTTCACGCCCGTCCTGCGGAAGGCATAGGTCCCTTTGAGGCTGGCAACGCTGCAACCGCGATCATGGGCATGAACTTTGATGACGGCCGGCGTGGCATGAGCCTTTCGAGCTTGATACAGCGCTGTGACCATGATTGCGGCGCTGAGCAGTGCTGCCCAAGTCATTCTTCTTTGCATTTGCATGTTCTTCTCCTTAACAAAGTGGCTCGGAGGCGCTTCTGGCCTCAGCTACAAACAAGACCTGACCGGTGCTTGCCGACGTCTCGAGGTCAAGAGGCGGCGGCGATCGCAAAGGAAGTTCCGAGAACTGCAAGCCCGCCAGCAACGCTTAAGGTGCGCATGATGGGGCCCCTTGGGTGACCAATGGCCGCGTCTGTTTGACTTCGACGCAGTGATTTTCTTGGACGCTGCTCGAGAGAGGCTACGCTCGATCAAGGTCCGCCACCATCGGAGCAAGCCGCTGGTAGCCCTCAGATACGTTAAATCTCGTTAATGACGCTGCCCACCTGACGCGGAATCCTGCCCGGGTTCGAGCACGCGTGGCTTGGCTAGACGCGGCAAGAACAATCGACGCACCCGTTGGGGATTTGCTCGCTCTTACCGATAACGACCGTGAGTGATCCGATGATTGCGCGCATCGGGCAGATTTGTTTTCCCGGCAAATCCGCGCAATTGAATATCAATGAATTCAGGGGTGTTCGAAATCCAACTTGGACCCCCGTTACCAATTCTTGACTAAGGCCTCGGCGCGAACCGCCGGGGCCTTCTTCATTGTGTCCACTATTGGGCCGCCTGCGAACATTCCGCTGTGCAGCAGCCGGGATCTCGCAGAAATACTGTCGCACTCACAGCTTTGGAAGAATGGTGGTCTCCCTCCAAATGCGCTAGGTTGGTCAGTCGACCGCCAAAACAAGGCCTCACTCGTTGACGGAGGTGGACCATGGCAACGTTCATCAGCCTTCTAAACTTTACGGATCAGGGGATCCGGAACGTCAAGGACTCGCCGGCTCGGCTCGAAGCGTTCAAGGCGATGGCTGAAAAGCTCGACGTAACGGTGAAGAGCGCGTATTACACCGTCGGGAATTACGACATTGTGATAATCACAGAGGGCACCGATGAAGCGGCTACGACTGCGCTGCTGAAAGTGGGCTCGCTCGGCAACGTGCGAACGCAGACGTTGCGCGGCTTTTCTGTAGACGAGATCGAAGAAAATCATCGGCAAAATACCGTAGGCCCTGCGGCCGAGTCTCGGGAACGCAACCAGAACGAACGTGCGGGCGAGGGTGAGCTTTAAGCGACGTCGGAAATAAGGCGAATCCCGCCCCCCGCTACCACTTCTCTAAAGGCTTCGGCGCGAACCGCCGAGGCCTTTTCATTTGTCGACGAAGCGAAAACTTAGCGCATTTCCACGTGGGATGAAATCAATGGTGTGCGAAACGCCAGGCTCGACGCATGTCACTCGGCAGAATCGTCGCGCACATCACCTGTGAGCGATCACGCGGGTGAGGTGAAGCTTGATCGGGGCCTCGACGTCCTGGCGCGACCATGCCGAAGCCGCACGGCCGAATGCTCGGCGCACATCTGGCGCGAGTAGGTAGATCTATACGAAGCGCCAGCAACAACACTTCGGCGCACACTAGTAAACGCGCCCTCATCATGTGTTTGAGGGCGGTCGTCGAGCGACGAAGCTCTGATATGAGGAGAAAGATCATGACCAAGGTAATCCTTACGGCGCAGGTGAAGAACGGCGACGCCTGGGAAAAGGCCTTTCGCACTCACGGGGACCTCTTCAGAGAGTCAGGGCCGAGCAACAAGTCCGATTTCGTATAGCACGAGGGCGGGGAACGAAGTCGCCCTGTGCTCGGAGGTTGCCGACGTCGATGCCTACCGGAAGATGGTGGACTCGCCAGAGACCGTCGCGGCAATGGAGCAGGATGGAGTCAAGCGGGAGACCGTAAAGCTCTTCGTGCTGGAGAAGGAGCTCCGTTTCCAGCTCTGAACGACTGTTGAGCTGACGAGGGAGGAATCAGCAGTGTTGTGCGCGAACCGATGGGGCCGCCTGCCGTTGGGGCGGCCTTTTTGTTATGTAACGTCCATTTGCACATTGCCACGCGGACAGCGCGTAATGGCGGCAAGAACAAAAACAAAGAGGGGGTGGCTATGCAATCCGATGCACCGAACGTCACCGGTGTGCGCCGAGCGCCTGTAGATAGACGGACTAACCAGCGAGAAGGCGCAGAAGGTATCTACCGCACGGTGTCGTCGCTGGACATGCTACCGACAGGTGCCCAGAAGCATCTTGCGGTCGTGTTTGAGTGGGCCATCGACGGCATTCGTCGTCAGATCGAAATCAATCGCACGCCTGAACTGGAAGCTTTGCACGGCGCTTACACATACGCTCACGACGTCCTGGTTGCGACGCTGCGGAAACCGAGCGTCGGCAGTTAGATCTTTACCAGCGGTAAAGAACGCAAGGTCCCGCGATCGCGCTCGGCTAGGACGACTAGTCCCGCGCTCGCTACCAGTCACGTCTGGAAACCCCGGCTTCGAGCCGGGGTTTCTATTTGTCGTGTTGGTCGAGGAGCAGGGGAGCTTTAGAGTGAGCCGATCCGGCTTCCATCCGTAATTCAACGTCCGCGAAGTCCCCCGCCGGTATCGATCCCGTCTCAACGAGGGCAACATAGACAACGAGACGCACGGCACCCAACGAACGGTGCCCGTCACCTAAGCACGCAAAACGGCGGCGCGTCACGCCCGGAGAGGTGATCCATGAATCTTGATCGAGTGAGCCAGGGTGTACAGCTCGCGGCCAACGTTGGCGTCATCCTGTCCATAATGTTTCTCGCCTACCAGATTGGCGAGCAACGCGAGCTGATGAAGGCGCAAACCCGCACTGCGATCTCCTCGGAGGTCATTGGGCTGCTGGTCTCGGAGGCGACCGACGAGGCCCTCTTGAGCGCGGAGCGTCGCAGCAACGACGGCGAAGAGCTCTCGCCCCGGACGATCAGTTTCGACTGGATCGGCTATCGCGCGCCTACTTTCGCTACTGGGAAAACGCGCACTACCGGTGCCGCAAGCGGGCTGTACGACGAGTAGCGGAGTTCGCCAGGGAGCGCGCAAAGCCTGGAAGGACCGATTGAGCCGTCCAGGGGTCGCGGCAATCTGGTGCGAGGTGGTGGAGGGGTATTCACCCGAGTTCGTAGCGGAGATCGAGCGCCTCTTGCCCTCAGGTTCCAGTTGTGCCAAAGGGGCCAACCCGCGCTAAACGTCCACGAAGCATGGCCGCGTCGACGTGGAGCCCAAATGTTCGGGGTCTGTCGATTTGGCGCCGTCTCGGTCGTCGTATAGATGTAAGCCAACACCAACTCTGGGAGTCGATATGCGCTTCATCAGTATTTTCATGCACCAACCCAGCAACCGAGCGCCAACGGAGGCCGAGATGGCCACGATGGGCAAAACTCGTCGAGCAGGGCATGAAGGCGGGCTGGCTGCTCGCGACGGAGGGCGTGAGTTTCGGCGCGACGGGCATTCGCGTCCCGCAAGAACGCGGGCGGGAAGGACGAGGTCACCGACGGCCCGTTCGCCGAGGCCAAGGAGGTCCTTGGCGGCTATGCACTGCTCAAAGCCGGGTCGAAGGAAGAAGTCGTCGAGTCCACGCGGGGGTTCCTCGAGGTCGCCGGCCAAGGGACCTGCGAGATCTACCAGCTCTACGAACCACCCGCCGCCGGCTGAGATCGGTGCGCGATGGACTCGGGCCCTTTGGGGGCCAACCCCAAGGGGACTGCGCACGCGATCCCCGCTCGCGCCAGCGGTCACTCGGTCGCTTCTCCAGAGTCCCAATGTTCGATGGCGTACCGACAGCCGCTGTCTAGCGGGCGGAAAATTGAGCGTCAGGTAACGTTACAGCCAAGGTAAGGAGGAGTTCGATGCATACTCTGTTGCGGACAATCATTCTCGCGGCAATGACAGCGATGCTCGTGCCTGTGAGCCAGGCACTGGCCCAGGGAGCTGATCCCTCAAACGGAACTTGGGTACTCAACCTCGAGAAATCGAAGTTTGATCCCGGTCCCGCACCGAAAGAGCCAGACGCGGACCTACGAGGTCGTCGGCGGAGTCGTCAAGATGAGCGGCAAAGGAGTTGACGCCGAAGGTAAGGACACACAGATGAATTT
Organism: uncultured Gammaproteobacteria bacterium; assembly: GCA_963705495.1. Taxonomy (GTDB): domain Bacteria; phylum Pseudomonadota; class Gammaproteobacteria; order Steroidobacterales; family Steroidobacteraceae; genus DATBVX01. The sequence continues at coordinate 8,436 of CAVPJQ010000025.1, forward strand.
CACCGGCAGCTTCGACGGCAAGGACTTCCCCACTACTGGCAATCCGGATGCGGATACGATCTCGCTGAAGCGCATCGACGATTCAACTGTCGAGGCGACGCTAAAGAAGGCCGGTAAAGTAGTCAGTACCAGCACGCGCGTGATCTCCAAGGATGGGAAGGTGTTGACGATCAAGGGGAAGGGGACGAATGCAAAAGGCGAGAAATTCCAAAACACGATGGTGTTTGACAAGCAATAGGACGCTGTAATTTAAAGCGGAGTGCCCCGGCACCGCGAGGTGTCGGGGCGCGCCTCTCCTGCAACCGTGGCAAAGTCGAAGCGCGTTCCGGCGCAGAATCGTCTGCTCGCAGCCCTGCCTGGCCCCGTTCGACGGCGTCTGCTTGCGCGTTGCGAGCAAGTCCCGCTCGTGAGTGGCGATGTGCTGTGCGAACCGGGCGAGCGCATTCGCCACGTTTTGTTCCCCATCGACGGCTTCATCTCTCTTGTCAGTCCCACAGCCGGTGCCGCTGCGCTCGAACTGGGCATTGTCGGCAACGAAGGCATGCTGGGAACTTCCCTGATCCTCGGCGTGAAAGTTGTCCGACTCCGGGGATTGGTGCAGGGCGCGGGCCGGGCCTGGCGGGTGAAGGGTGCGACATTCGTGCGCGAGCTCGAACGCAGTCCGGCGTTACACCGAGTGATGAACCGATATCTGTACGTAACGCTGGTCCAGCTCGCACAGTCCGCAACGTGTACGCGCTTCCACACGATCGACGCACGGCTCGCCCGGTGGCTGCTGTTGACCCGGGATCGGGCGCACGCCGACAGCTTCGCCATCACACATCAATTTCTTGCCTACATGCTGGGTGTACGGCGCGCCAGCATCACTCGAGCGGCGAGTTCATTGCGGCGACAAAAATACATCCGCTACAGGCGGGGCAACGTCCTCATTCTGAAGGGGCGCGGCCTCGAGGCGGTAGCGTGCAGCTGCTATGCGGCTGGCAAGGAAACGTACAGAACTTTGATGGGCCATAGACTGTGACTGTCGATGGGCCGAGGATAGTCGCGGGGTCCGACCGGTTGTCAGCTTGTGTACGCTATCGTACCGACTGGGTGTCAACCGTTTTGGCGTGCTCACTCAACGATGGTTGTGTGCCGCAGCATCGCGTTATGTACGCTACGTACATAAGGTTCAGGAGGTGGGTTATACTTCCCTCGTATTAGCGCCTTAGTTGGCATGGTGCCAGTCTCAATGACCGAGACTCATCATCCAGAACAAAATCACATTCTGGCTGCACTTCCACCGGCCGAGCGCGAACGACTTTTCCCGCACCTGCAGCTCGTGCCGATGCCGCTCGGCAAGGTCCTGTACGAGTCCGGCCAACTCCTGCGCCACGTTTATTTCCCGACCGATTCCATTGTGTCGCTCCTGTACGTGATGGCAGACGGCGCGTCGGCGGAGATCTCAGTGATCGGCAATGACGGCGTCCTCGGGGTCTCCCTGTTCATGGGCGGTGAAACCACGCCGAGTCGCTCGATCGTGCAAAGTGCCGGTTCCGCTTACCGTCTCACGGGACGGCGGCTCAAGGCAGAGTTCAATCGTCATGGAGAGATGCTTCATCTTCTGCTGCGCTATACGCAAGCCCTGCTTACGCAGATGGCCCAGACCGCAGTCTGCAATCGGCATCACCAGTTGGAGCAGCAGTTGTGCCGCTGGCTGCTGCTCTCTCTTGACCGCCTGTCTTCCAACCAATTGACCATGACCCAGGAACTCATCGCCAACATGCTCGGCGTGCGCCGTGAAGGCGTCACCGAAGCGGCGGGCAAGTTGCAGAAGCTCGGAGTGATCGAGTACAGCCGCGGGCATATCACAGTGCTGGACCGAGCCAAGCTGGAAGAGCTGTGTTGTGAGTGTTATGCCGTAGTTAAGAGAGAAACCGATCGCCTGTTGCCCCACCGCTCGGCCCATTGAAACCGCGAACGACGACTCGAACCTCGATGTGGGCCGAGGCACTACTGGAAAAATAAAAGGCAGCGACCGTCGCCTGAACTGCAACACCGTCGCCGTCCTGAGCGCAGGCGGCAGCTACACTTCATGCCCCGCTAATCGGCTCGAAATAATTTGCGTGTGCCGGCAATAGGCATAGCCGCTCATGGACGTCGGTGGTCGAGCGCAACACGACATAACACATGCGGAACGAGCCGCGGGAGTCTGTGTACGCTGCCGCACAGACCAGTCCGGTTCCCGAAGCCAAAACTTCTATAAACGAATCGTGCTGCGGAACTCATCATGGCTAACAAAACTATCACGCGCCCAAGCTGGGACCGCTTGGCATCAGCGCGGCTCGGTTTGGATGGCTACCTTCAGGAAATGAACGACTGGCTGCTCGCAAAGGATGAGTTAGGCCGAACGACAAGCGCCGCCGCGGACAACGTGGCTGGAAAATTGGAAGCCACCATCGAATGTATCCGCGTTGAGATCTCGAGCTGATGCTTGGCGGTCCCATGTCGCCGGCTCTCACACATACATACACGAGCGCGCTGCGAGACCAGCTGCAGCGCGCTGACCAGTGCCTCGGCAAGAGCCTCGCAGAGGACCACCAGAACCCCGGTTACAAAGCACGCCTGGAATTTGCAGCGTCGGTAGTGAAGGATGCACTGCGCCGAGTCGATGGCAGGTGCGATGCTAGGACAATTCTGACTTCACTCGATGGGATCTGGATCGGCGATCTGAATGCGGCGGCCGCACGGCACGTCGAAACAGCCAGGGTTCTGTGCCGCGCAATAGTAAGAAAGGCGTGGCCACCTCTTCTTGATCTCGGGGCCTTCGAAATTCCAAGCCCGCAATGACTCATCTCCTTGAAGAGGTCCGGTATTTTCGTAGCAAGTTCATCGAAGGCTCGTTTCTCAGCGTGTCGTTCCTCAAGCGCTCTCCGCCGGTCCATCAACTTGTCCGCAAAGTAGGTCCCGGCCGCGCCCCAGGGCGACGCCGCTGGGCGAGCTGGCACGTGCAACACGGCACACCGCTTCACGCGCTTCAGGAGCTTGGCGGTTGGGAGAGCTCGGACATGGTGCGCCGGTATGCCCACTTCTCAGTGGAGCATTTGGCGCCCTATGCAGACCGGCTCTCGGCGCTTCGGGTAGTGGAGAATTCGGCCAATGGCACAAATTCGGCACAGCCCGAAAATGGAAGCGGAGTTAGTGATGCTAACTCCAAGTAAATATTGGCGCGCCCGGAGAGATTCGATCTACGGGTAGCGCCCTCCCCTCAATGGCTTACGCCGTGTCTGGGCACGCCGGGCACGTTTGGGCACTCATGGCGGGCACGCTGAGCACGCGGACACATCAACCCTACTGGTGTCGCGAGTCTGCTATGAGTCGGCTTTCGGCAAATGCGCCGACGTCCGGAGCGTAGAATCGCGCGATCGCACGAAGCGCATTTGGCCAGGCGCTGAAATCTTTCTGGACTTGGCCGAACTCGTAGACGAGACGGCCTTCCGAACTGTCCATAGCGGCTCACTTGTCGGCGGGCCGGAATCTGCGCTTCCACGGACCCGGTCGCCCGAGGCTTACGATCTCTATATGAAGGCGCAGCTCACGGCAACAATTCTGAGCCCCCGTTTTCCGATTGAGCGATTCCGCGACTTCGAGAGCCTGCTGAGTCGCGCGATCGCGCTCGACCCGTCCTTTGCGTTGGCGTATGCAAGTCGCTCGACTTTCAGGGGGGTCATGTTTGCATGGAACTACGACGTGAGTGAGGAATGGGTGCGCCACATCCGCGACGACGCGGATGCCGGGCTGCGCCTTGCTCCGCATGAGCCAATCGTGCTGGCGGCGGAAGCGCTGTACTGGAGTTGGATCGAGCGGGATTTGCCTCGTGCATTGGCAATCTTTGAATCCGCGGACATGGCGAGTCTCGCCGAGCCTATGCTCCTGTCCGGCAAATCGGCACTCCTACTTCGATTGCGCCGTGTGGACGAGGCGGTGAGGCTCAACGAGCGCCTGATCGCATCGGATCCGGGCAATCCATTCATTCGGCTCGTTTTCGCGGATAGCTTGGGTAGTGCACGCAGGCCGGCGGACGCGCTGCAGTTCCTCAACCGCGCGCTTGAGCGTTTTCCCGAGGATGGAACAATGCGGTTCTTCCGGGCGTTACTGATCTTTTATTGGACCAGCCGATCGGACGAGTGGCGCGCCGCGCTCGATCAGGCGAACGAGGCAATTGGTCCTGTGACGATGCTGGATCAGCACTTCGCGCTTCTTACGTTCGAGCATCGATATGCGGACCTTCAGAAGCTGCTCGACGGAGTTTCCGCGACCTCCACACGTGTCATCGACTACGGGGGCAGCGGTGGTTTCTTCGGCGTCGGACAGCGCCCGATTGCCGAGTACCGCGGTTGGACGGCGCTCCTACTCAAGGATTCAGCGACTGCGGCCACGCAGGGCCGCGCCGTGCTCGAGTTCGTCGCGAACCAGAAAGAGACGAAGTGGAACGCGTGGTATCTGCAGTTGCTGAGCGCCGAAGGATGGGCGTTCCTTGGGCAGCAGCAGCGCGCCATTGCCGCGGCACACAAGACTCTTGCGCTGATGCCACCATCCCGCGACGCCGCGAGCTGGATGAGTGCCGCACAATGGGTAGCAGGAGTCTACGCATGGGCGGGTGCGCAAGGTGAAGCCGTCGCTCTACTGGAAGAACTTGCCACCGTTCGGCCAGGTCTTGCGCCTGCCCGCATCACCCGCAATCCGATCTACGCCATCCCGCTGGCCCAGAACCCGCGCTATCAAGCGCTGACCAGACGCCTCGAGGAGCAGATGCGCCAATCAGAAGTGCGTTGCTCGGCCTACGTGCCGGGTCAGATGCGCGAGGTACTGCGTGGATTCGCGAACGGCGACAGGATTGCTCCAGCCACCGATTGAATGTTGGCGCGCCCGGAGAGATTCGAACTCCCGACCCCTTGGTTCGTAGCCAAGTACTCTATCCAACTGAGCTACGGGCGCGCTGTTATGACGTTCGTGCGAGCGGAACCGAAACGGCTGTCGAAAAGCGAGAACAGTCAATCGGTTGTAGTCGCTCCGCCAGCCCTTGCGGGGGCGCGAATGGTACAGCAAGGCAGGTTTGGAGGTCTAGCAGGCGCTACAACGTGATCAGTTTCCGGCGACTGCGGCGGGTGCGGGCGAGCTGGACGACTGGAGCGCGGCTTCCATCCATGTCTTGATGCGCCTGGCGTCGGCGGTACGCGTGTACTTGCCGAAGGAATCGAGCAGCACGATCACGACGGCACGCCCTTCGATGATCGCCTTCAGCACCAGGCATCTGCCGGCCTCGGCGATGTAGCCGGTCTTTTGCACGATGATGTCCCAGGTCGGATTCGACACCAGGGAGTTCGTGTTGTGGAATTCGAGTGCTGTCCTGCCGATCTGCACCGTGTGCTCGTCGTCGGTCGAAAAATCCCGAATGATGGGATTCTGCGCGGCTGCAATGACCAGCTTGGCGAGATCCACCGGGCTCGCAACGTTGTAGCTCGAGAGTCCGCTCGGGTCGACGAAATGAGCGGTGTTCATGTGCAGCGCCGTCGCCTTGGCGTTCATCGCCCGCAGGAATGCGCGGCAAGCCACCGGGATAGGTGCGTCCCAGCGCATGCGCGGCACGATTCTCCGATGCCATCAGCGCCAGATGCAGCAGATCGCCGCGACTCAGCTTCGCGCCGACCGGCAGTCGTGAGTGGGCGCCCTTGCCGCTGCTGCGGTCCGCTTGCGTGATTCGACGATCTCATCGAGCGGCTGTTCGGCGTCGAGCACCACCAGGGCGGTCATCAGCTTGGTGATGGAAGCGATCGGCGTAGCGACGTTCGCCTGCCGCGCATAGAGCACGGACGAGGTCGTTTCATCGAGTATCAGCACCGAGCCCGATTCAGAATCAGGTTTGCCCGAAAGAGCGTGCCATTCGGTATCGGTGGTTGCGGCGTGAGAAGCGAGCCAAAGCACGCCATCAGAAGCAGTGCCAGCACATCCCGTCCCTTCGTCCAGTTCATTGCTGCGATTTCGATTATGGAAAATGGAACGGGGTCGTAGATTAGCAGATCGGCCACGGCCGGAGGTAAAAGCGGTTGAACGGCGAAGGTTCGTTGTGTCCTGGCGGCCTCTACGAAGCGGCTACTCGCCTTGCAGTACTGATTCACAAATTCCTGATGACTCGGCAATCGCGCCACAGCCTGGCTGATGGTAGGCTCTAAGGGTGCTCAAGAACTGGCCCAGGTCCTTCTCTTTCATCGCGCGTGTGGCCTGATGGTAGTGCTCGGGCATGATTCCCTGGCCGAACATGACCTGTGTCCACGAATCGACGCGGAATAACTCGCCGTCCGCCTGATAGGCGTGTGCGTTTTCCTTGAACAGCGCAATTCGTTGCGCGAGCGAGTCGGGCTGGTGCTCTTGCCGGAAGCGCTGCCTCATTTAGCGCAAGTCCAACGCCCCAGACGAACATACCCCGACTTCCATTCTTGTAGCTGCCGCATCCCGAGGTAAGTTGCAGCATCGCATTGCCTTCGGTGATGCTGCCCTCACCTTCGCCCTGCGCCTGGCCGAGCACCGATTGCGGACACGGCGGGTTTGTTCCCGGCAGGACTGTGTCGGGAAAGGCTTCATTGGCAACGAGAGCACCCTTGCTGTTGTTGACGATATTGGTCTGCCTCTTGACTAGCGCAAACCCAGAGCCTGAATTCCCAGAGCTGCCGACCTCGCTGCTAATTTGCCGTTTGCCGAGGTGACGTAATCCAATTTATTCCGGAATCGGAACCTGGCGCGAGATCGAGAATGCAGCCGACTGCGCTGCGACGCCCGTACCCGGCTGCCCGGAACCTACGCTGACACGATATTTCCCAGTCATGACCTCTCTCACGCCATCGCGACTGACGAAGCTGAGATCACGCGGTGAGAGCTCGAGAGTAAGCATCTTGCGCTCGCCGGCCTGCAAGCTGAAGCGCTGGAAGCCACGCAGCGCCATTCGCGGCGCGGCTTCGAATTGCGGCGGCTCCAGATAGAGCTGAGCGACTTCCTCGCCCGCCCGTCTGCTCGTGTTCGTCACTGTGGTGGTGACCCGCAGTCCGTGCTCCATGCTCGCGCCGATTGCTTCGATCCTGAGCGGCGCATATTCGAAGCTCGAGTAGCTGAGGCCATACCCGAATGGATAGACCGGTGTGCCGGAGAAGTAGCGATACGTTCGCTCCTTCATGGAGTAGTCACTGAATGGCGGCAGATCGGCAACGCTTCGATAGAAAGTGAGCGGCAAGCGCCCGGCGGGATTCACCTTCCCTGAGATGACGTTCGCGATGGCCAATCCTCCAGCCTGACCGGGATACCACGCTTCAACGATCGCGGCCGCGTTTTCCTTGGCCCACGACAAGTCGATTGTGCTGCCATTCAACGCCACCACGACCAAAGGCTTTCCAGTTGCCCTAGCCTCTTCCAGGAGCTTGCGTTGATCCGCCGGCAGGTCGAGCGAGGTCTTGTCTCCGCCGGAAAACCCCTCGATTTCGATCTTCATCTCCTCGCCTTCGAGGTCCGACGTGAGTCCGACGGCGGCGACGATGAGATCGGCACTCGCGGCAGCAGCCGAGAGATCCCTTTCCGCCTGCAGGGAGACGCGTTTCCAGAACAATCCGGGGCTGCGCGAACCGAAGCGCACTTCGTTGGTGATGCGAATCGGGTAGCGGCGCCCCTTCTCGAGCGTGACCAGCGCGAACTCCGGGAGGTCGGCCGCGGGACGCGGGCCGGGCTCCACCAGCGTCTTGCCGTCGAAGATGAGCTCGCTTTCCGGGCCGACGACGCCGAGGCGATACGTTCCCGTCGCAGGCGGGACCAGAAAACCCGTCCAGATCACTCGATTCTTCGCATCGCCCGTGTCCTCGGAGCGGAGCCCCGGTTTCCCGTCGGGCCCGCGCAACGACAATGTGGGTACGGGATCACCATCCGTGGCGGACGGCGACCACGGCACATGCGTCACGATGACGCTCGGCAGCACTCGATGGAGGGCCTCCACTATCGAGACAGGCGGGCTCGATTGCGACGAGGAGTAATTCCCGCGGAGCACCCGTGTCGAGTCTGCGTGCGGTCCGATGACTGCGATGCGCTTCACGCCGTTCAACGGCAGCACGCCATCATTCTTGAGCAGCACGAGACTACGCTCGGCGGCCTTCAATGCGAGCGCATCGTGCTGCGGACTCGTGAGGCTCGATGGCAAGTTCGCCTGCGGATCGACAGGGACGCTCGAAGGCAGGTCGCCGTTTCGATACCGGGCCGAGAACAGCCGGATCAGCGCCCGGTCGATGTCCTCCATGCCGATCAGCCCGCGCTCGTAGGCTTCCTGATAGCGGTTGCCGAGACCGCGTTCGCTCCGAAGGGTCGCGGTGTTGCACTCGTTGTCCACGCCGGTTCTGAGCGCGGCCGCTACGGCGGCTGCCGGATCTGGCGCGTACTTGTGGTTCCGGCTGATGTCGGCGACGGCATCGCAGTCCGAAACGACATAGCCATCGAACTGCCATGCACCTCGCAGTCGCTCCTTCAATAGCAGGTCGCTGGCGCACGCGGGCTGCCCGTTCACGCGGTTGTAGGCACACATGATCGAGCCGGCTCGCCCTTCGACGATGGCCGCGCGGAATGCTGGCAGATACGTGTCCTCGAGATCGTGTGGCGTCACGTAGACGTTCGCCTCATGACGCGTGGACTCTGGACCGCTGTGCACGGCGAAGTGTTTGGGAGAGGCAATGACGTTCGGGTGCTCCGGATCCGGTCCCTGCATTCCGCGCACGTAGGCGACCGCTAACCGCGATGTCAGGAACGGGTCTTCTCCGTACGTCTCCTGTCCGCGCCCCCACCGCGGGTCGCGGAAGATGTTGATGTTCGGCGACCAGGTGTCGAGTCCAGTGCCGATGAAGCCGAGGCGACGCGTCTTGCGCCCGCGGTCATGCAACGCGCGGACTTCGATGCTGATGGCGCCGGCAACCTCGTGCAGCAGCGACTCATCGAAGGTCGCCGCAAGGCCAATCGGTTCGGGGAAGTTTGTGGTCGGTACTTCGCCGATGGCACCGTGCAGTGATTCGGTCCACCAGTTGTAGGCGGGAATGCCCAGCCGCGGAATGGCCGGCGCGGTGTTGAGCAACTGATCCACCTTTTCCTGGAGAGTCAGCTGCGCCACCAGCGCGGTCGCTTGCTCGTCCGCCTTCGCCCGCGAGATCGGCTCCGCTGCGGTGGCGAGGGCCGCCACGCAAATCAACCCTGCTGACAGAACGACTCGCATCAGAAGAGCCTCGGCACGAAGTCCTGCAGATCACGACGCCAGGTCTGCCATTCATGATCGGTGCCGGGTGATTCGTAGAACACGTGCGCGATGTGAGCTTCATCGAGCGCGGCATGCAGTCGCAACAGGCCAGCGCGCATTCTCTCGGGTTCCTCGGTGCCCACGCCCAGCCAGAGCACCGGAACTTTCTTTGCGAACGCTGTCGGATCGGCAAACACGCCCTGGTAGTCCGTCTTCGGATCCAGCTTCCGGTCGCCGAAGACCAGCGAGCTCGCCGCGCCGCTGAAACCGCCGATGTACGAGAACAGATCCAGGTGATTCAGCGTGATGTGGAAGGTCTGCATGCCACCCATTGACAGGCCGGCCATTGCGCGATGTGTGCGATCGGAGAGCGTCCTGAACGTCGCATCGATGTACGGAATCAGCACCTGAGTCACGTCGTCCTCGAACATCAAGGCCATCTCCTCCATGGCCCTCAGCATGTCGGCGGAGCCAAACGGCTTCGCGGTCATATCGGCCGCCGGCTGGCCCGCGCGGCGCGCGTAGCCATACGCCATCACGACGATCATCGGTTTGGCGCGCTTGGCTGCGACCAGATTGTCCAGAATGAAATTTGCCCGGCCCTGCCTGATCCAGCCGGTCTCATCCTCGCCCCCACCATGCTGCAGATACAGCACCGGATAGCGAGTTGTGGTCTCAGTGTCATAACCGGGCGGCAAGTAGACCAGCGCATGTCGCCAGCTTCCCGTGACCTTCGAGTTGTACCAGACCTCGCGCACCTGGCCATGCAACACGTCTTTGATCGAGTAATAGTCGGACCCCGGTTCGGGAATCTCCACCGCGCTCGCGTATTTGCTGCCGCCGAAGAATGACTGGCTGCCAATGTCGGCGACTTCCGCGCCGTCGATGATCAACATGTAGTAGTGGAGACCGGGAAAGAGTGGCGTGGTGGTGACGGTCCAGAAGCCGTCCGCCTGTTTCACCATGTCGACCTTCGGGCCGCTCCAGAAATTCAATTTGACCTTGACGGCCTCAGGTGCTTTGACGCGCACCTGCACCCTGCCCTCGCCGTCGACGCGGGGATATTCCGAGCCCCAGACGTTCGTCGTTGCAGCCTGCAAGTCGTTGGCCCCCTGTGCCCAGCAGGAGGTCGATACCAGCAAGGCCCAGATTGCAAACCGCCACATAGTGCCCCCGTTGCGTTCAATAGGAGTTCAGACCGGACGCCGTGCTTCGAAGAGCCGCTGCAAGATGCAGAACGCGAACAGCAACGTGCCCACGACGATCCGCGTCCACCAGGAGCTCAGCGTGCCTTCGAACGTGATCAATATCTGAATCGTGCCGAGAATCAGCACACCGAAGAGCGTCCCGAGTACATAACCAACGCCGCCGCGGAGCAGCGTCCCACCGATAACCACTGCTGCGATTGCGTCGAGCTCCAGACCCACGGCGTGCTGGCTATAGCCGGACTGCATGTAAAACGTTACTGCGACGCCGCCGAGAGCGGCACAGAATCCACTGAGCATGTAAACGCGAACGACGGTGGCGTCCACAGGCAATCCCATCAGGCGCGCCGACGACTCGCTGCCTCCGATGGCGTAAACAGTGCGACCAAACTGCGTCAGGTGTGCGACCCACATACCCGCCAGCACGACAACGATGGCGATTACTGCGCTCACGGAGAGCGAGGCGCGAGTTCCCAGGGGCACACGGGCCTGTGCGATCGCACTGTATACGGGATGGGAGATCCTGATCGATTCCGTGCTGACGATGTAGCAGAGGCCACGGGCCAGAAACATTCCGGCGAGCGTCACGATGAAGGGCTGCAGGCGGAACCTCTGCACGAGATAACCTTGCGTCATTCCGAACAGGGCGCCGACCACCAGCACCAGAGGAAACACCAGCCACGGGCTCACACCAATTCGCTCGACCAGTTGCGCTGAAAGCAGTGTTGTCAGGGCGACGAGGGCTCCTACAGAGAGGTCGATACCGCCGGTCAGGATCACGAACGTCATGCCAACGGCGACAATGCAGAGGAATGCATTGTCGATCAGCAGATTCAGAAAGACCTGAGGCGCGAAGAACCCGTCGTACAACACGGAGCCGGCTCCGGCCATGGCGATGAACAAAGAGATCGTCACCGCGAGCGGCACGAAACGAGGATCGATACGTCTCAACGTCCCTTCCCCGTGGCGCTATGTTCGAAGGCACCACGTGAAACCGTGCGACGAAACTCCGCCGACTGCAGCAGCATGACCGCGAATACCAGCACCGCCTTGACTACCATGTTCACTTCGGGCGGCACGCCGCTCGAATAGATCATCGACGTCAGCGTTTGCAGGATCAGTGCCCCGATGATCGAACCGGCGAGGCTGAAGCGTCCGCCAGCCAGTGCCGTTCCGCCGAGAGCAACCGCCAGAATTGCATCCAGCTCCATCAGCTGGCCCGCGTTGTTGCCGTCGGCGCTCTTCACGTTGGAACTGATGATCAGTCCCGCTACGCCTGCCGTGAAACTGCAGAAGACGTACAGGCATACAGTTATCAGCCGCGAACGGACTCCTGCCACGTGCGCCGCTACAGGATTGATGCCGATGCTGCGAATGAACAGCCCCATGGCCGTCCTCGTGAGCAGGAGGTGCACCGCGAGAGCGACCAGCACGGCAACAATCAACGCGAACGGCAGCCCCGCGAGGTAACCGTTCCCGAGAAAGTAGTATGGCGAGTAGTAGATGGTGAGTATCTGCCCATCGGTAATGAGCTGCGCGATCCCGCGACCGGCCACCATCAGGATGAGCGTCGCAACGATTGGTTGCATGCCAGCCTTGACGACCAGCAGCCCGTTCCAGAGTCCACACAGCATCGCGACCGCCAGCGCCCCGCTGATCGCGACACCGAGTGGGAAACGGCTCGGCTGGCCGGCAGCGGCATCGATCGAGCCGCCGATCAGGAGCGCGGCCACCGCGGCAGAAATAGCGACGACCGCGCCAACTGAGATATCCAGCCCACGGATCGCGATGACCAGCGTCATGCCGATCGAGAGGAGTATCAGTGGAGCGGCGCGATTCAGCACATCGATGAGATTGCCTTGCAGATGGCCATTCACCCAGTCGAGGCGGAGAAAGCCCGGCTGAACGATGACGCTGATCGCGACTAACAGCCCGAGTGTAAGCACGGGCCAGAAGAGCTGGTGGACCGCGCTCCACTGGCCGAATGCGCGGGTAAACCTTGCGAGACCTGGGCCGCCCATCACTGCCGCGCAATCAAGTCAAGCACTGCCTGCTCGCCGCATCCGCGGGGGAGCTCTCCAGCCTTGCGACGATCGCGCATGACGATCACGCGATCCGAGACACGCACGACCTCTTCCAACTCGGCAGAAATGAACATCACAGCCCTCCCGCCGCGAGCCAAGGTTGCGATTTCATTCATGATCTCCTCCTTCGCCGCCACGTCGACGCCGCGCGTGGGCTCGTCGAGGATGAGCAGCGTTGGATCCGTCGCCAGCCAGCGTGCAAGCAAGACCTTCTGCTGATTGCCACCGGACAGCTGTCCGACGGGTGTCTCGATGTCCGCCGTCCTGATTCCGAGGGCAGCGACGAAACGCTCGGCCAGCGCTTTCTGCTGTGTTGATGAAAGGTAAGGCACGAAACCCGCGCGGGCCTGTAGTGCCAACGTAATGTTCTCCCGGACGGAGAGATCGGGAATGAGTCCTTCGGTCTTGCGCTCCTCGGGACAAAGGGCGAGCCCTCTGGCGACAGCATCCGCTGGACCGCGCAGCGACACGAGCTGAGCATTCACCCTTATCTCGCCGCCGTCCAACGGATCCAGGGCGAAAAGCAAGCGCGCAAGCTCCGTGCGTCCCGAGCCCAGGAGGCCCGCGACTCCCACGATCTCACCTTGTCTGAACTCGATGTCCGTCGGGTGAACTTGCCCCTTGCGACTGATCGCGCGGGCTTGCAAGACCGGCTGGCCTGGTGCGTTCGCTGCCGGTTCGCGTGTAATGATCCGATCGCTTGCAGAGGCGATTTCCCGACCGACCATCGCCACGATCAACGCCGGGCGATTCAGCTCACCCGCCCGATATTCGCCCACGAAGCGGCCATTACGCAGCACGGTAATGCGATCGGCGATCGCATACACCTGATCGAGAAAGTGGGTAATGAACAGGATCGCCATTCCCTGCCCACGCAGGCGCTTCAGCAGCGCAAAGAGCTGTTTGACTTCGTCCGCATCGAGACTCGACGTCGGTTCATCCAGAATGAGCACGCGTGCGGCGACAGCCGTTGCCCGCGCAATCGCCACCATCTGCTGGACCGCGACAGGGTATGCGGACAGGAGTCGCGTCACATCGATGTCGAGTTGCATGGCGCCGAGCAGCCGTCTCGCTTCTCGATCGACCGCCGTCCAGTCGATGCCTCCACCGCGCCACCATGGTTGGCGCGGATAGCGACCCGCAAAAATATTTTCGGCAACGGTGAGATTCGGGCAGAGATTGACTTCCTGGAACACAGTGCTGATGCCCAGTTGCTGTGCGTGTAACGGTGAGAGGGGATGAATAATCTGCCCGTCGAGCTCGATCGAGCCGGAGTCCGCCGCGCAGACACCCGTCAGCACCTTGATCAGTGTCGACTTGCCGGCCCCGTTCTGGCCCATCAGTGCGTGGATTTCGCCGGAACGCAGGCACAGGCTCACATCATCCAATGCCCGCACACCCGGAAATGCGCGATGGATACCGCGGGCCCGCAGAACGCAGTCATCGTGCTCATCACCCGCCACTGGGCGCCCCCTAGTACTTGCGTGTCGGAAATACGTCCCGCGCCGTCTCCATCGGGAAAATGGATTCTTCGGTGACGATGCGGCGGGGTAGCGGCCTGCCTGCGACGACATCTTTCACAGCGGCCATGAGTTGCGGCCCGAGGAGCGGGTTGCATTCCACCGTGACGTTGAGCTTTCCAGCCATCATAGCCTCGAAGGCGCCTTTCACGCCGTCTACGGAGATGATCAGGATGTCCTGGCCTGGCTTCAGCCCCGCTTCCTCGATGGCCTGGATCGCCCCTATCGCCATATCGTCGTTGTGCGCGTAGAGCACATCGATCCGCTTGCCCTCCGCTTTCAGGAACGCCTCCATCACTTCCTTGCCGCGCGCCCGCGTGAAGTCGCCGGTTTGCGAGCGAATGATTTTGTAGCGCGGATCCATTGCGATGATCTCCTGAAAGCCACGTTTGCGATCGTTGGCCGGGGCGGAGCCCACCGTTCCTTGCAGCTCGACGATATTGATATCGCCCTTGCGGTCCGTCGTGTTGTCGAGCAGCCAGCGACCGGCTTTGCGGCCTTCCTCGACGAAGTCCGAGCCGATCAATGTCACGTAGAGCGACTCGTCGGGTACATCGACGGCACGGTCCGTGATGATCACCGGAATACCGGCGGCCTTGGCCTCGCGCAGCACGGTCTCCCATCCGGTTTCAACGACTGGCGAAAACGCAATGACGTCCAGGTGCTGTGCGATGAACGAGCGCAGCGCCTTGATCTGGTTTTCCTGCTTCTGCTGGGCATCGGAGAATTTCAGACGGATGCCGGCATCAGCCGCCGCGCTGCGGATCGAGTTGGTATTCGCCGTTCGCCACTCGCTCTCGGCGCCGATCTGGCTGAATCCCAGAACCACTTCGTGCGTGGCTCGGCTGGATCCTTCGTTCTTCTGGCAGCCATCCAGGAACACGCAACAGGCGAGCGCGACCGGAGCGATGAGCGCAGCCATGGTTTTCTTCATCAGAGTGCCCCTACATCGCCGGGCGCGAAACCATCAGCAGTGACGACGAGTGGATTGACGAGCGGCGCCCCGAGTGCTGGCAGCTCGATCTCGAACTGGTCGCCCGACTCAACGCGAATGCCATCCGCAAAGCTAAGCGTCGCCGTGCCGAAGAAATGCAGATGCACGTCGCCGGCGACCCGGTGGGCGGCGTATTTGAAATGATGAAATTCGAGATTGGCGAGCGAGTGACACATGTTCTCCTCACCCGTCAGGAATGGTTTCTCCCACAGTAAGGTTGCGCCGCGACGAATGCGGCTGCGACCTTCGAGATGCGCGGGAAGCGGCCCGGTGCGCAGCTCCGGGCCGACGCCGCACTGGCGCAGCTTGGAATGAGCCAGATACAAGTAGTTGCGACGCTCGGTGACGTGATCGGAGAACTCGTTGCCGATCGCGAATCCAAGCCGTCTGGGGCAGCCGTCTGGTCCGATGACGTACAACCCGACCACCTCCGGCTCTTCGCCGAAATCCGGCGCGAAAGCGGGGGCGACGATCGGCCTGCCACACCCGACGACAATGTTGCCATTGCCCTTGTAGAACCACTCCGGTTGCACGCCGGACTGACCGTCGGGCGGGCGGCCCCCCGCGAGCCCCCATTGGAACATCCGCATCGAATCCGTGAGTGCCTCCTCGTCTCGCGCCTGCGACTTTCCCTTCAGGTGCATGGCGTCGCGCGCCGAGGCGCTGCCCAGATGAGTCAGGCCGGTACCCGAAACGAGGCAGTGCGCGGGATCAGGGTGGGTCAGCGGCGGTAATAACCTGCCGGAGTCGAGCAGTATCGGGTACGACACTTCGCTGCATGATCGGGTACCGCTCAGCAGGTTCTCGAGGGTCACGCCCTTCGCGATCGCGGCAAGAGCCAGCTCGTAAGTCGACGATTGGATTACCGTTACGAGCGTGCCGCCATCGTCGATTCGTCCTGCGCACGTACGGCCCGCCTCATCGAGAAATTGGATCAGTCGCATCGGTTGTCGAATCGCACCGGAATACAACTTTGGGCTCGTAATCCTCCACTAGAGTGTGGAGGATCACAGCGATACGAAACAAATTCAAAATACGTCGGAACCGATATAGTGATTGGCATATCGATGGGGGAAAGACGCCATGCCCACCACCACGCCCTGGTTCCTGCGTGCCCGACTCAAGACCCGGCAGCTGATGCTGCTGATCGCGATCGGTGATGAAGGCAACATCCATCGCGCGGCCGAAATCCTGAACATGTCGCAGCCAGCGGCTTCGAAGCTGCTCAAGGATCTGGAGGACGTCCTCGGCATCTCGCTCTTCGAGCGACTGCCGCGCGGCATGCGACCGACGCGGTACGGAGAAACGCTGATCCGTCACGCCCGCATCGCCCTGTCCAGCCTGTCGCTCGCGGGCAGCGAGCTCGAAGCCCTGAAGACCGGACGAGCCGGTGAAGTGACGGTCGGCGCGATCACAGGGCCTGCCGTGAGCCTGCTGCCGCACGCCGTCGCCATGGTCGCGCGCGAACATCCCGACCTGCGGCTGCAGCTCGTGGTGGACTCGAGTGACGTCCTGCTAGAACGGCTCGGACGCAGCAAGCTCGACATCATGGTCGGCCGGCTCTTCGAAATGCACGACAAGACGAATCTGTCCTACGAGCGCCTCGCGGACGAGCCGGTGTGTGCAGTGGCCCGACCCGGTCACCCCATGCTCGGCGACGCGACGCTTGCGCTCGCGCACTTGGAGCAGGCCGAGTGGATCGTGCCGCCGACGGGCAGCGTGCTGCGCCATCGTTTCGAACTCATGTTCCAGGAAGCGGGGCTGGACATTCCACCACGCCTCATCGAAACGTCCTCGATCCTGTTCACGACGAAGATGCTCCAGGAGAGCGATTTCATAGCTGTCGTGCCGACGGAGGTTGCGCGCTACTACGCTTCGTACGGAATGCTGGCCATGCTCCCGATTCAACTGTCGTGCACGATGGACGCGTTTGGAATCATCTTGCGCAAGGACTGGCTGCTCTCACCGGCAGCCAAAGTCGTCCTGAGAGCGCTCAGGACCGCGGCGATCAGCGTTTATGACTACGCACCAGCGACATCGAGGGAGCCTACGCCTCGAATGAGGACCATACGAAACTCGTTATAGCTCTTCGGCAGATTGTGATTATTCGGGTCTAACCAGGCCTAGTACGATGGCTGCCGGGCGTCTCGCCCGGAGCATTGCCGAAGGCCATCATGGATTCACCGAAAAAGCCACGGCGCCTGCGCAGTCAGGAGTGGTTCGGCAAGCCCGACCGCGACGGGTTCATGCATCGAAGCTGGATGAAGGGGCAAGGCTATCCCGAGGACCTTTTCGACGGGCGTCCGGTCATCGGCATCTGCAACACGTGGTCGGAACTCACGCCATGTAACGGTCATTTCCGCGAGCTCGCGGAGTATGTGAAACGTGGCGTGTACGAAGCCGGCGGCTTTCCACTCGAATTTCCGGTGATGTCGCTCGGCGAGACGCAGCTTCGGCCGACGGCGATGCTGTTCCGCAATCTCGCCAGCATGGATGTCGAAGAGTCGATTCGCGGCAACCCGATCGACGGCGTCGTTCTGCTGATGGGCTGCGACAAGACCACCCCCGCGCTGCTGATGGGTGCCGCAAGCTGCGATCTGTCCACGATCGGACTTTCCGGCGGGCCCATGCTGAGTGGCAAATTTGAGGGGCAGGATCTCGGATCCGGCACGTCCGTCTGGAAAATGTCCGAGGAAGTGCGCGCCGGCCGGATGGCAACCGAGCAATTTAACGCTGCCGAGTCATGCATGCATCGCTCGAAGGGCCACTGCATGACAATGGGTACCGCATCGACGATGGCCAGCATGGTCGAGGCACTCGGCGTATCGCTGCCAGGCAACGCCGCGATTCCCGCTGTCGATGCACGGCGCGCGCGGCAGGCGCAATTGACTGGACGGCGCATCGTCGGGATGGTGCATGAAGACCTGCGTCTGTCGAAGATTCTCACGCGCCACGCATTCGAAAACGCTATCAAGGTCAACGCGGCGATCGGTGGGTCAACCAATGCAGTGATTCATCTGCTGGCGATTGCGGGGCGCATCGGCGTGAAGCTGGAGCTCGATGACTGGGATCGTCTGGGCTCGGAGCTACCGTGCCTCGTGAACCTGCAACCGTCCGGGCAGTACCTGATGGAGGATTTCTATTATGCTGGCGGCTTGCCTGCAGTGATGAAAGAAATCGGACACCTGCTGCACACGGATGCCTTGACGGTTAATGGCCAGACGATCGGGGAGAACATCCAGGACGCGCCCTGCTGGAATCGAGACGTCGTACGCCCATTTGCAGAGCCGTTCAAGCGCGAGGCAGGTATCGCCATCCTCCGCGGCAATCTCGCCGTGAACGGCGCGGTCATCAAGCCGTCGGCCGCGTCACCGCACCTGCTGAGGCATCGAGGTCGTGCCGTCGCCTTCGAGAACATTGAAGATTTCAAGGCGCGCATCGGCGACGAGAGTCTCGACATCGATGAACACTGCATCATGGTGCTCAAGAACTGCGGACCGTGTGGCTACCCTGGGATGGCGGAAGTCGGCGCCATGCCTTTGCCTCCTAAGATGCTGCGCAAAGGCATCACCGACATGGTGCGCATCTCGGATGCGCGCATGAGCGGCACTGCCTACGGCACAGTAGTGCTACATGTCTCTCCGGAAGCGGCAGCCGGCGGAACGCTCGCGCTGGTGCAAACGGGAGATGTGATCGAGCTCGATGTCCCTGGCCGGCGCCTGCATCTCGCCGTGAGCGACACAGAACTGGCGAAACGGCGCGCGAGCTGGACTGGCGTACCTGCGCCGACACGTGGCTGGTACAAGTTGTATACCGATCACGTTCAACAGGCGCATCTCGGCGCGGATCTCGATGTGCTCGTCGGCCGTAGCGGTGCTGACGTGCCCCGCGATTCGCACTGAATCGATCCATGCGCAGTCACCGATGATGCTCCGATTCAGCTCGCTGGCGGCCTGTTTGCTGTTGTGGGCTACGGACGTGCACAGCGCAGTCGATCGGATAGCGGTGTCCATCGACGCTGCGCACCCCGGACCACAGATCGATCGCAACATCTTTGGCCAGTTCGCAGAGCATCTGGGCCACGGTGTATACGAAGGCATCTGGGTGGGGCCGGAATCCCCGATTCCCAATACGCGTGGCATCCGCAACGATGTGGTGGCGGCGCTGCGGGCGCTGAAGGTGCCAAATGTGCGCTGGCCCGGCGGGTGCTTCGCGGATAACTACCACTGGCGCAATGGTATCGGGCCGCGGCGGGCCGTGACACTCAATCCCGATTGGGGTGGCGTCACGGAACCGAACAGTTTCGGCACGCATGAGTTCATGGACTTTGCGGCACAGATCGGTGCCGCCGCTTACATCTCCATCAACATGGGTTCGGGCACGCCAGAGGAAGCGGCGGAGTGGCTCGAGTACCTGACGTCCGCCCAGCCCACCACGCTGGCGCAGGAGCGCGGCGCGAACGGACATGCGGCGCCCTACCGCGTTGCCATTCTCGGCATCGGCAACGAGAGCTGGGACTGCGGCGGCAACATGACGCCGGAGTACTACGTAAGCCAGCTCAAGATCTATAGCCGCTTCGTCCGCAACTTTCATCCCCAACAGCAAGACAGCGATCGCATGCTGCGCATCGCGGTGGGGCCGGGTGGCGACGAACCACGCTTCACGGAATGGACTGAAGCGGTGATGAAGGCCTGGCAAGCTCGCAAGTGGAGCTGGGACATCGAAGGCCTCTCACTGCACAACTACACGGTCATGGACTGGCAGAAGAAGCACGCCGCCGTTGGCTTTGGCGAACGGGAGTATGCCGAGATTCTGCAAGCGACGCTGAAGATGGACAGCCTGATCACGAAGCACACGGCGATCATGGACAAGTACGATCCCGAGAAGAAGCTGGTGCTCGCCGTTGATGAGTGGGGTGCCTGGTATGCACCGACGCCGGGCACGAATCCGGGATTCCTGGTGCAGCAGAACAGCCTGCGCGATGCGCTGCTCGCTGCGCTCAACATCCACATCTTCGCGCGACATGCGGACCGCGTGCGCATCGCCAACATCGCGCAGATGATCAATGTGCTGCAGGCCATGATCCTGACGGACGGGGAGAAGATGCTTCTGACCCCGACGTATCACGTATTCCGCATGTACGTGCCATTCCAGAATGCCACCTTCATCCCGGTGCACCTCGATGCGGGAACCTACACGCAGGGCTCGACCGTGCTCCCGCGCGTGGATGCCATTGGCGCGAAGGATGCAAGCGGCAGACTCTGGCTCGCGCTCGCGAATCTGGATCCGAACCGGTCTGTCCAGATCGAGGCCAGTCTGAAGGGTGCCGCGATTCGATCGGTTGCGGGCGAAACTCTGACTGCGGCCGAGGTCGACAGCGTCAACAGTTTCGAGGCGCCGCAGACGTTGGCGCCGAAACCGATGCGAGCTGCCGTCGCTGGAGGCAAGCTGGTGGCCACTCTGGCCTCGAAGTCAATCAGTGTGATCTCACTACAGCAGTGAATCCTGCGCTGCCGCCAGAGCCGGTCGCCTCATGGCACAGATCAGCGCCTCCGTAGTGACACGCACGATGCGGCGTACTGGAGTGAGTTGACGTTGTTGTCGTGAAGCGGAGTCGAAGTGGCAGCCTCTAACAGCCATTTCCGGAGCTTTTGCTAACGCCTATCGAGCAGTTGCCCGCAGCGCCCTCACCCTCAGGACGAAATCAATCATCGACGTCGTCATCTTCTACACGATCTCGTACCTCTTCGATCCAGTCACGTTGTGTTCCCTTTCGCGGTGCCCCGCCTGCCGCAAAGGGCCAAGGGGTCATTCGTGAGTTTTGGCGATACCGGTATCTCGGCCCGCGTAGGGCCGACTTCAGCCGGCGGGTACGAAGTCGATGAAGCTGTTGATCGACAGGCGTCCGGTCAGCGGGTTTGGATCCGGCACGAAGGATGGGTCAATGCAGCCCGAGTGTAGCGAATTGCGCCGGTAGACGAGCAGGCGATTGAACACGCCGTCCTGCTTCGCGATCTGCTCGAACAAGGCCGTATCGCCGTTGATGTACCCAGGCCCCGGCATGTCGGGCCCGTCGTTCTCGCTTTCCAGCGATCTGAAATAGGTGTCTCGGCGCGATGCGTCGATGTATTCGAAGCCGGTCTTGCGGTGCCGGTAGAAGGCGGTGCCGCCCAGGTCCGTCTTGAACAGATAGTGAATCGAGGCCAGTCCGTTCGACTCCAGCGAATCGAAATGCGGGATGCGCTGGAGAATGTGGAGCTTTGCAGCCGGCGTCTTCACGAGCGAGTAGTGACACATCGATAACCTGAGCGAATCGGCGCGCAGCTGAAAATATTCCGCCAGCAAATCCTTGAGCCGCTCGATGAAAAAGCGCTGATACGAAAGCGGCGCCTCGATCCGGATGCCGGGATAGAACTGACCGCCGGGCCTGAACTGACTCGAGGCCGCCTTTCTGACCAGGCGGTCGGGATTGGAGACAAAGTTGTCGATCACGAGGAGCGGCGCCTGTTCGCTGCCGATCGTGAGCTTCTGGATGCGAATCTCGGGATGGAGCTCGAGGATCATCCTGTTTGTGGTGACTTATTCATTGCGTATTTCGCTTCGCAGCCGCAAGGTCCGGATTGGTAATTGCTTCTAACAGAACGCGAGCAGTGATCTGCCAGGACAAGCCCCACTTGTCCTTACACCAACCGCATGCACTCTCGGCGCCGCCATTGCCGACATTGGCGTTCCAAGTGCGAATTGCGTCTCTCCCGTGATTTCGACTCTCTAATATATACGACGTCGTTGGTGAAGATGGATTACTGCGCCACCGCTGGCCGCCGGCTCCCCCACACTTCCGGCGACGCCTTGCAATAGCGCTCGACGAACTCCTGGTGCGACGGCATGGTCGCCACCGCACGCCCGATCGGCTGACGGATCGTGTCGAACAGGCGGCGCATGTCGTCGTCGGCCAGTCCCCGCGCCAGCGGATGGTGCTGCTGCGGCACGATGCCCTGTCCCAGCATCACGTGCGTCCATGAATCCAGCCGGAACAGTTCGTCCTCGCCCTGCCAGGCGTGGGCGCGCTCGCGGAACTGCGCGATGCGGTGCGCGAGCGAGTCGGGCAGCGTCATCTCGCGGCACTGCTTCCACATCGGCTCGTCGCGCTGGTTGGCGTGGTAGTGCAGGATGATGAAATCGCGCACGTGCTCCATCTCGGCGCGGCTGATTTCGTTGTAGCGGTTCACGAGCGCCGGGGTAATGCCGTCGAAGGGGAAGAGTTGAATCAGGCGCACAACGGCGGTGATGCCGAGGTGGATGCTGGTCGATTCCAGCGGCTCGATGAAACCGCTGGCCAGCCCGGCCGACACCACGTTCTTGTTCCAGGTTTTCAGCCGGCGGCCGGTGCGGAAGGGTACGAGCCACGGATCTCTAATCGGCTTCGCCCCGACATCGTGCCGCAGCCTGGCCGCGGCCTCGTCATCAGACATATGTTTGCTGGAGTAGACCCAGCCGCTGCCGACGCGATGCTGCAGCGGAATCTGCCAGCGCCAGCCGGCTTCGTGCGCAATCGCGCGCGTGTACGGTACCGCGGGGCCCGCCGTTTCAATCGGCATGGCTATCGCGCGGTCGCAGGGCAGCCAGTGGGTCCAGTCCTCGTAGCCGGTCTTCAGCGTCTGCTCGATCAGCAGGCCGCGGAAGCCCGTGCAGTCGATGAACAGGTCGCCTTCGATGAGCTGGCCGTCTTCCAGCACAAGTGCGGTGATGAAGCCTGTTTCGGGATGCTGGCGGACGTCACGGATCTTCCCCTCGATGCGCCTGAGGCCGTGGCGCTCGGCGAAGCGGCGCAGGAAGCGCGCGTACAGACCCGCGTCGAGCTGGTAGGCATAGCTGACCTCGGGATGATCCAGTGCTGTGGACACTTGCACCCGGCTCGAGGACCACTGGTGATCGCCGCTTTCCGACCGGTCCGGCAGAGTGAATCGGCCCGCGCGCGAGGCCAGGGTTTCCAGGCAGAAATCGCCCAGCTCCGAGCGCATGCCACGGCGCAGGCCGTCGAGCCAGAAATGATGGAAATCGCAGGCCCAGGTACCGAGCCCCGTGTGACCGAACGGATGGAAGTAGTGGTCGCCCGGCCGCAGCCAGTTCTCGTAGGAGATGGACAGTTTGAAGGTGGCGGCGACTGCGCGCATGAATTCGCGCTCGTCGATCTGTAGCAGGCGGTGGAAGGTCCGTAACGGTGGAATGGTCGATTCGCCGACGCCGACCGTGCCGATCTGCTCCGATTCGACCAGCACGATGTCGAGCAGGTCCCGGAACTGGTGCGACAACGCCGCTGCAGCGACCCAACCCGCAGTGCCGCCGCCCGTGATCACTACCTTGCGTATCTTGCCCATGTCTGAACTTGTCCCCGCACTGCCTTTCGATCGGGTGACGCGTGCCTCGCAGCGGTCCTAACGATTGAGCTTGTCGACTAGCATCGCCCGGAGCTGACGGGCGAGCACCTCGTCGATCGGCCCGAGCATGCCGCGCGCCGGCGCCGGCAAATGTTCGCCGGCGCGCTCGCCGGGCCCGAATACGTACCAGTCGAAGACCTGGCGCCAGGCATTCTTCTCCCGCTCCGGCCTCTCGCGGATCGTCCACAGCGCGTGATAGAGCGCGTGCATCGGCGTCGGGATGTACGCAGGCATGCTGTTCCACCAGTAATTGACCAGCACGTTGAATGCCTCCAATCCTTCGACGTGGTGCCACCACATGCTCGGGATGAAGATCGCATCGCCCGGCTCCAGCACGGCACTTCGACGCGCCGCGAGCGCTTCGCGGAAACGCGGGTAACGCGTGAAATCGGGCGCGGCGAAATCGACGACGCTGACCGCCTGCCCGCCGGGCGTCGGCTGCAACGGACCGGGATAGAGGTTGGCGATCTGCTCCGGTGGGAACAGCGTGAAGCGGCGCCGCCCAACCACGCAGCAGGCGATGTTGTTGAGCGCATCGTAATGGCAGGAGGCGGTAACGCGGTTGCCGATCCAGATGCTCGGCGGCGCCTGCACGCCGTGGGCCGCGAAGTTGAGATCGTTCGCGCTGCGGAACCCGGGCAGGCAGGTATCGATCAGCAGCGAAGCGACGTAATACGTAGGCGGATGCGCGTCGCCTGCATGCGCCGCGATTTCATCCAGCACCTGGCCCAGTCCGCTGCGTCGGACCTCGCAGTTCAGCGCCGTGAAGTCGTCGTTGTAGAACGGACGCCCGGAGACATCCGGACCGCCGTACGAATACTGCACCGGTCGGCCGTTGTAGAACCCGCGCAGGTAGGCCATTGCCTCCTGGGTGGAACGTGATGCGGCTTGCACCAGGCCCCAGTCCCGGACCAGGCCCTTGAGGAGTGCGGGCTCGCCTGCATCGAGCAGTTCGCCGAGCGGCAATGCATCGGGCCGGACACCGTCCAGCACACGCACACGTTCGGTCACCTGGACCATGTCATCCACACTCAGGCTATGCGCTCCGCCGCCGCCGCCTCGTGGCGCAGGCGACGCTGCTTTTCGGCCATCAGCCGGCGTACGTTGTGCATCGAGGCCAACACCAGGAACGCGCCTTCGAGATAACCTGCGGCGTGCAGGCGGTGCAGCGATGCGGCGTCAAGCGCGGCGAGCCGCTCACGATCGATGCCGTGCAGGCCGCCTACGTTGACGCGGTGCTGGTCGTCGAACTGGACGTCGAGGCTGACGGGCTGGATCAGCCCCAGCGAGTCGAACGCAGCGAACATCGGCTTACTGGCTTCTGCGCCGTCGCGGATACCACGCAGCACCTCGATGATGTGCTGCAGGTAAGGACTGTGCCCGCCATGCGGCTGGAACACCGGAGTACCTTCGCCTTTGCCGAAGGTCACGCGCGGATGTTCCAGGTCGACATGGAGGACTGGTTCCCGGCGCAACTCACCCGCGACACTCTGCTCCTGGAAGCCGATCAGGAACGGTCCCCTGGCGACGGCGCCCGGCAGGTAGGTGGCGTTCCAGCGCTCGTCCTGCAGGAACAGGTTTTCCTTCTGTTCGAAACCCAGCAGTGCAACCGACTGCCAGTCGTCGCTGCCGCGGTCCTTGCGGAAGAAGATCGGGTACTCCCTATGCAGTTCGGCCCATTCGGTCGGAAACGCCGGCAGCATGCCAACGTCGTCGCCGAACTCGCGGCCGAAGCGGGTGATGACGTGCAGGTCCTTGTGCGTCACGTTGTTGAGTAATTCGTATCGCGCCATCTCGGCTCCAGCGGTCGACCGGGTCTGCCGGCCGGCTTCGGCAACCATTCCAGAAACCCACTGAGGTCGCAAGCCGGAGGTCCCGCGGGAAAAGTCGTCCGAGCTGTGAGGCTGGGAAAGCTACGACGTCAGGGAGGTTCGAGAGAATAAAAAAAGGGACCGCTGCTTTCGCAGCGGCCCCCCCTGTCTGGTGCAGCAACTCCGCACTCCCTGCACGGGCAGGGATTAGAAGTTGTAGCGGGCCCCGATCATGTAGCGCGGGCTCTGGTCGATCAGCTTGATCAGTTGCTTGTCGGACCGGCCATGCCAGCGGACGTCCTCGCCCGTCAGGTTGATCACCTCGAACCCGAGCGAGAGGCCGGTGTTAAACCGGTAGTTGACGCTCAGATCCAACTGATCGTAGGCCTCTACGTAGTACGGATTGCGGTTAGTGCCCTGCTGGTTCGTCTGAATCAGGTACTCGTCACGCCAGTTATACGCCAGGCGCGCCGAAATGCCGTACTTCTCGTACATCAGCACGGCGTTGGCGGTATCGCTGAGGCCCAGCAGCGCGAACTGCTCAACGCTCGGATCCCCGGCGTTGTTGAAGTTCACATCGCCGTTGACGATCGTGTAATTGGCGAGGATGCCGAAGCCGGTGTCGCCGAGGAAGTACTGGCCGCCAAATTCCCAGCCATTCAAGTCGGCCGTGTGCTGGTTGACCGGCCGATTGACGTTGAACTGGTACAGCGGATCGTCCGCCTCGCCGACCAGGTCGTAGGTGTTCTCCATCGACAGGATCTGCGCTGAGCTGCCGTTGTACGCCGCCAGCCCACCGGTCGCGGCCTCATTGCGCAGCATCGCCACCGCAGTGAACAGCGCCGTGTCGTTAGCGGAGCACCCCGCAGCGACGTCGTTGCCTGCCGCGGCGACCTGGGTCTGGCAGGCCCCGCTCTGCAGGAAGGCGAGCGCGGCCTGCGCGTCAGGGCCCGAAGTCGGATCAGTTATGCCGTAGAGCGGCTCCTGCACCACCGAGTTGCCGACGAAGTTCGTGACGCGCTTGTTCCAGAAGGTCGCCGACACGTAGCTGGACTGGGCGAAGTACCACTCCAGGGCCACGTCGAGATTATCGGACTCGAGCGGTTTCAGTGCCGGGTTCTGCGCGTCGCCGGTGGCGCGCGTGGACGGATCGATCAGCACCGAACCGTTCGCGCGGTTGGCCGTGGGTCCCGCGTAGAGGTTGCTATACGGCGCTCTCGCAATAGTCTGGCCGAAGGAGACACGACCCTTCAATGTGTCGGTAAGCCCGACACTGAAGTCGAGACTGGGGAGCACGTAGTCGTAGTCGGCCTTCTCGCTGAAGGGCTGCACGTCGGGCGATAGCCGCACCGAAAAGTCGTTGTTCGCCTCCCACACCAGCGCGCTCGGGATTGCAATCGTCGAAGTCGACTCGACATCGGTCTGCTCGTAACGCACGCCGATGACGGTGCTGACGGGGAAGCTGCCCAGCTCGCCGTTCAGCTGGAACTGAATGTAAACCGCCTTGGTCTTCTCGTCGATTTCGTTGTCGTTGGCCAGCTGCGGGTTGTTCATCAGCACACCGTCCGTCATGCTGTCCTCGTTCCAGTTGCTGTAGGGCGCGCCGGTTTCCGGATGGGTCATGCCGTCGGTCATCGCCCATTGAGCCAGGGCGTCGGCGTTGCCGCGCCACGCACCGGTCGGAGCGCCGCTGGCGTTGAAGTCGTTGAACAGCCCGGTCATGCTGAACGGCTTGAGCAGTGCCATCATGTCCGGCACCTGGCCGGCGTCAGAGGCGCTCCAGTTGCCCAGCACCGCCGTGCCATTGCTGTTCTGGCGGGTGGCGTTGACCTTGGAATAGTCGACACCGAAACTGAAGCGGCCGTTCTCGAAGTCGAGTGCGCCGTCGATGCGGCCCTCCTTGATCTCCGTCTCCTGCTTCCTGGACCAGACGCGCAGCATCTGCGAGGCGACTTCGTTCTCGGTGAAATCCGGGTCCACGATGCCGTTGGTGCCGGCTACCGCGTCATCGACCGTCGGGAAGAATACTCGCTCGGCGATCGGCAGCTCGTTGTTGAACGTGAACTGCTGCGCCCATGCGCCCGTGCAGTCCCCGTTGGCGCAGTTGGTGCCGGCAACGGAGACGGCGACCTGGCTGGCGCCCGACGGGTCGTTCGGGTCGCTCTTGGTCTTCGAGTCGTGCGCATCGAGGTTAAAACTCAAGCGGTCGTTCACCTGCCACTTGGCGTTGAAACCGATCGAATCAAGCTTGTACTCCTGTTCGTTATGCTGCTGTTCGAAGCCGAAGTCCTTACCGCCGACGATGTCGCGCAGGAACACCGGTGTGGCAACCGCTTCGCCAGTGTCGAACGTCAAGTCGGTGAAGCTGTTGCTGCGCTGTAGCCACATCGTCTGCTCGCCGCGTTCCTCAGTAATCTGGTTGCGGGAGAAGGTGTAGTCCAAGGTCAGCGTGACGCTGTCGACCGGCGCCAGTTGGACGACTGCCTGGCCGTTGATGCGTTCGCGCTCGAAGTCCGAGAACGCATAGCGGATATCGTTCGGCATGCCGTAGAGCTGGCCGATCGCCGGCGCGTTCGTGACCGTGCCATCGGGGCGCATTGCGGAACTGGTGCCGTTCCAGCTCTGCATGTTCCAGGCATTCACGGTGGACTGCACCGCGCCGCCATGGCGCTTCTGGTAGCTGGCGTTCACGCCAACGCCCCAGGTCTTGTCATCATTGGCGTAGCTCATGATCGCCGACGCCTCCGGCGTGATATCAGAGCTGAAGAGCTCGGAGTCGTCGTAGACGCCCTTGACGCCGGCGTTGAGCAACCAGCCGGTGTGATCAAACGGCCGGTCGGTCTTGATATCGAGCGTGGCACCGATGCCGCCGCTGGGCACATCGGCGCGCCCGGTCTTGTAGACCGTGAGCGCGCTGATCGCATCGGAGGAGAGCTGCGCGAAGTTGAACGCGCGCGTGCCCGAGTCCTGGCCGCCGACAACCAGGTCGCCGCTGCCGAAGCCGTCGGCGCCGGGAATCTGGCGGCCGTTCAACGTCACCAGGTTGAACTCCGGGCCGAAGCCGCGCGCGGTGATCTGCGCACCCTCGCCGTCGCGGCGCTCGATCGAAATACCGGTGATTCGCTGCAACGACTCGGCGAGATTGGTATCGGGGAACTTGCCGATATCCTCGGCGCTGATCGCGTCGACCACGCCGTGCGCTTCGCGCTTGATATCCATCGACTTGTCGAGGCTGCTTCGCAATCCCGTGACGACCACTTCACCGATCGGTGCCTGGTATCCGGGTTCCTGCGCAGCGGGACTCGCCGCTGGCGCCGCGGCGCCATTCGTCGTCTGCGCGTCCTGCGTGTCTGCGTGACTCGTTGCAGATGCCAGAATTGCCGCAATGGCAACAGCCAACTTGTTGTGCCTAACCATCAGCCGCCCCCCTATCCCAAGTAGTTTGTTAGTTGACCCTGATCAGACTTCCACACACTCGCTTCTTCTGGCGACCGCTGTTGCTCCGAAGTCGAGCGTTGTTTCCTCGCACTCACTCGGACTGTCGCGATTGCCGTGCTGCTACTTTCATGTGTGCGGGCCGCTGCTGAATCACGGGGCCACACAGTAGCCGACAATCTAGGACAGCGCTGTCAATTTATAGTCAATCAACTTCTCTGGTACCGCTATCATGTTTGGCAATAAGATGATCCAGTCGCAAATTTTTTGCAAGGCCTTCGCAACAATCCGTCATAGCAATTCGCACGAGGCCGTTCGCTACGGTCGCAACAGTTTGATTCTATGTACAAAAACGGACGTCCCCACGGCCGCGATTTTGGAACTCGAGCCGGCATCCACACCCCGCGATCAGAAAATTGACGGTGCATTCCGGCGCAACATGGAGGAATAACGCGTCACATGCCGCGCCTGAGCGGAGACGAACCACAAATTGCTGTTCACGCCAGTTCGCGAGGCTCGCACGCAGACGAAAGCTTGCGTGTTCGCGCATTCGCGACTTCGTGGTGCGTGCACTACAACGTAACAAGGCTCACGAATTTGACGTTCACATGGTGCCACGCGATGCGCGCACCAAGCACGAATCAACAGACACCACGCCGCACAAGTACACTGCAGAAAATGAGCTCAGAAAGCTTGATGAGCGACGCATTGATTCGACGCAGAGAGGTTTTGCAGGGGCTGCTCGCAGCGACGCTGCCGCTCGGCATGCTTTCCTGCTCGACCGAAAAGCATGGAGCATTGACTGTTGGCGGCTTGCCCGTCACGTGCAATCTCACGCTTCCCGTCGTTTGTGTTTCCAACGCAAAGCGGAATAGCACGGCAGCGACCAGACGCTCCGCGGTTCGAATACGCATACAGCAAGTACAGCGGCTGGCCCGAAGTGAAGGAATCACTCATGACTGGGCGGATCAGCGCGGCGTACATGCTGGCGCCACTCGTCATGGATCTTGCCGACAAGAAGATACCGGTGAAGATCGTCTCGCTCGGTCATCGCTCCGGTGCGGTCATCATGGTGCGTACCGAATCACCGTATCAGCATTTCCGACAACTTCGCGGCAAGCAGATCGCGATTCCAAGCCGCTTCGCCGTCGACTTTCTGTTCTTGCGGAAAATGCTGGCTCAGGAAGGGATGACGCCTCGTGATATCCAGATCGTCGAAATGCCGCCGCCCGATATGCCCGCAGCTCTCTACGCCAATGCCGTCGACGCGTACTGTACCGGGCGAGCCGTTCGGCGCCGCGGCACAGCGCGCAGGATATGCACGACCACTGCGCATGACGCGCGATGAGTGGCGCAATTACATCTGCTGCGTCCTGACCGTGCGCGAGGAACTGATCAACGACCATGCACCGATGGTTCAGGATCTGGTCAATCAGGTGCTGGGCGCAGGGGTATGGCTCGATACCAAACAGGAGAATCGGGACAAGGCGGTGGCGATCGCTGCGGGCCGCGAGTACTTCAATCAGGATCCCAACATTCTGCGGTTCGTCATGGAGAATCCCACCGACCGTGTAACCTACGGCGACTTGCGCATGATCAGAGCAGAGTTCGACGAGCTGATGCAGCTTTCGGTGGAGGCCGGCACGATCAAGCATCCGATCTCATATGAAACTTACGTCGATGACCGTTTCGCACGCAATTCCCAGCCAGCCGCGATAGCAGTTTGAGATGAGGTAAAGACTCTTGGCGGTGAGGCTCGCATCCTTGCTTCTCTGCGCTACTCGCTTATGGCGCGAGTAGTGCAGCAGACATGAGCCTGAGGGCGGGCGTCTTTGACCCGCCTCGGGTCGCGCCGGATTTCTCATTGCAAGGCTCCGACGGCTCCGAGCTGAAACTCAGCGGCCATCGCGGCAAAGTGATCGTGCTCGCGTTCGGCTTTACGTCCTGTCCCGACGTGTGTCCGACGACGCTCGGTGTTCTGGCCCAGGCTCACAAGCTGCTCGGCGACGCAAGGCAAGGATCTCCAGGTCATCTACGTTACGGTGGACCCGGAACGGGACGATGCGTCACGCATGCGCGTTTATCTCGCCGGGTTCGATCCGACCTTCGTGGGCGGCACGGGGACCGCTGCAGAATTGGCTGCCGTGCGTGACGCGTATGGAATCTTTGCGAACCGGAAGAATGTCGGTTCGAGCTATACCGTGGCCCATTCTTCGTACACCTACCTGATCGACCGTGAAGGGCGGCTTCGCGCGCTGATGCCCTACGGACATACGCCCGATGACTACGTGCACGATCTCAGGATCCTTTTGAAGGCGTGAACGCATACGGAGTTGTGAGATCGAGGTCGTGCATCGGAGTTGGTCCTTGATGTTGCTTGTCACTGGCGCGCTCGCTGTCGCGGGCTGGGCTGCATTCGCTCCCGTCACGTCGCCTTCACGGCAGGAGGTGTTCCGAATTCCAGACGGCACCTGGGCCCGCAGGATGTCCGGTGACAAGGTCGAGATTCTCCCGGCGCAAGTCCGGCTGACGCTTGGAGTTCGTGACATTCTTGTTCTCGAGAATCACGATGCGGTCCCGCAGATTTTCGGACCCACGCTGTTGATGCCGGGCCAGAGCTTCCAGCTTCCGTTTGCAGTTGCCTCAAGCTATCAATTCGCCTGCACCGCGCACCTGAGCGGGCAGATGACGATCATCGTCGACCCGTACCCGGCAACACCGTGGGCCAGGCTCCGATGGCGCCTGCTGGCGCTCGCGAAGCTGACACAATCACGATAACGACTATGCGAAGGCTCAAGCAGGCTCTGCCATCCCTCACCGTTATCGCCGTGCTGATCGGCGCCTGGTGGGTCGCGGTCGTCGCAACCGGCAGCGTGATATTTCCAACGCCGTGGCAAGTCGTCAGCGGCGTGGGCGAGCTGATGCGCGATGGAACTCTCTGGCAGCACATCGCGGCGTCGCTGTTTCGCGTGGGCAGCGGGTTCGCGCTGGCTGCGCTGATCGCCATTCCGCTCGGCCTGTGGATGGGCTGGACCCGCGGCGCCTTCAGGACCCTCAATCCGCTCATCCAGATGCTGCGACCGATCTCTCCAATTGCCTGGATCCCGATCGCCATTCTGTGGTTCGGGGTGGGCAACGCCTCACCGATCTACCTGATCTTCATCTCGTCGGTCTTCCCGATGGTGGTGCAGACCATTGCGGGAGTGCATACGATCGAGCGGCGCTATCTTTGGGCGGCCGCCAACTTTGGAGTCTCGCGCTACACGCTGTTCCGGCGGGTGGTGATCCCGGCCGTTCTGCCGCAGATCATTGTCGGCATGCGCATCGGCCTTGGCGTCGCATGGCTCGTGGTCGTCGCGGCGGAAATGATCGCGCTCAGGTCGGGGCTCGGCTATCTCATCATTGACTCGCGCAATGCGGGTAACCGCTACGACCTGGTGATTGCGGGAATGGTCATGATCGGGCTCATCGGACTGATGCTGGACGGGTTGATGCGTCTTCTGGAGCGGTTGAAATCGGTCAGGTGGCGCTATGCCCGCTAAGATCGTCGTCCAAAACCTCGGCAAGACGTTCGCGTCGGACAGCGGTGCGCTGCGAGTGCTGGATGGCATCAGTTTCACGGTCGATGACGGTGAGGTCGTCGCGATCGTGGGGCCGTCCGGTTGCGGCAAATCGACGCTGCTCAATATCGTGGCTGGATTCGAGCACTGCGATGAGGGTACGGTCGTCGTGGACGGCACGAGGATGGCGCGCCCGAGCTCCAACGGAATCCTGATCTCGCAGCATGGCTCGGTATTTCCGTGGCTGACGGTTCAGCAGAATCTGATGTTCGGGCTCAATGGTCACGCGCCGAATGACAAGGAGTCTCTCGCCGATCGTTACGCCGCGATGGTGGGTCTCAAGGGCTTCGAGGCGAGCTATCCGCATGAGCTGTCCGGCGGCATGCTCAAGCGAGCCGAGCTCGCGCGCGCGTTGGTCGTCAAGCCTGAAATCCTGTACATGGATGAACCGTTCGCCGCGCTCGATGCGCTCATGAATCTGCGCATGCGCAACGAGCTGCTGCGAATTCTCGCCAAGGAGCGGCATACAGTCGTGATGGTGACGCACGACGTGGAGGAAGCGACGCATATCGCCGATCGAATCCTGGTGCTGTCGCCACGTCCGACCCGCATCCAGGCGACCTTCGAGGTCTCACTCCGGCACCCACGCATCCTGACCGGCCCCGAGGTTCAGGAGCTCCGGGTGGCAATTCTCCGCGAGCTCGGCGTCGACACCTTTTCGGAATGATCCGAGTCAATCGCGATTGACGACGCGCCAGGCCGCGCGTGAAGCCTTGACGCTTGTGCTCGCGCGTTCCTCGCTCAGCCGCGCGGCGCGCAGCATGGGGTAGTTTCTTTCCGGAATGCTGGTGGTCTGATGACTTCACCTGCTCAGATCCTCATTCCCGCTCATGATTTCCCGAACTTCGATCCAGAGTGCCCCGACACCGCGAATGCCGGGCCCCGGGGCAGTCGATGCTTCCGCAGCGATCTGATACGCGCGCTCGGCACTGTCTACGTCCACGATCCAGTAGCCGGCGAGGAATTCCTTGGACTCCGGGAATATGCCGTCGGTGATCGGCTTGCCGTCCTTGCCCGCCCGAACGAGCTTGGCCTGGGTGGGCGAAGCCAGTCCTTGCGCCCCTACCAGCTCGCCGGCAGCAGCCAGCTTGTTGGTGAAGGCGATCATGAAGGCGGTGTTCGCCTCCAGGTCCTTTTTCGGCCAGCTCAGGTACTGATCGTAGCCGTCGCGCGGCGTGTTCATCATCAGCATGTACTTCATGGCATTGCTCCGTTTCTTGAGCGCCCTGGCTGGGGCGCGTTTCACGCCTAAGTCGGAGCCGAGGGATGGACTTTTCGACGACGCCCGTCGCCTGCTGGCGACAAACGCCCGCCCGCAGCTCTGCTCTTGATGCACCGGAGGGTCGGTAGCGCTAAAGTTACGGATATTCAGAGGGTTGAAAGGTTTACATCACATAATCCCAGTGGCTGCATGGATGGCGGAATTGAAGGGGTTCAGCCAAAGCGGCAACTCAATCTGAGTTGATTGTCTGACTATAGGTAGCTCTGCCGGCTATGGGAATGCGGTTTGGCGCCATCGATTTCACCCCGAAAAGGCGGGGCAGTGTCCGACGAATGAAAGCAGATCGTCTAGTTTCGCGGTTGCTGACCGTTCCGCGCGAGGAACGAGCCCGAGTGCTCGCTCAAGAAGGTCCGGCATCGTGGGACAGCGTGCTGTTTTTCGCGGTGCGCGACGGCCTGCGCGACGCGCGCTTTCACGGTCAGATGAGCGCCGCAGATTATGTGGACACATTGGAAGAGGTCGAGCGCCGCTACGACGAGGGCGCCGGCGCGAGCCCGCACTGGCAGGGCGGCATGAGCAGCGAGTGAGATCGGATGACCAGACCATTGACCTGGAACCCCCTCCGGGTGACGAGCGATGTGGAAGGTCCGTCCAACGCCGCAGCACCTGTCGAGCGAATCGAGGAGCCGACAACGCGCGAGCCCGTCTACGTCGAGCGGCGCACGTCTGGAGAACCGGCGAGGCATGAACCCGTCATCGTCGAGCGACGCAGAGTCTCAGGAACCGGTAAGGCACGAGCCCGTCATCGTCGAGCGGCGTGCGTCTGCAGAACCGATAGAGGCAAGAGCCCACCATCGTCGAGCGGCACCCCCCTGACGAACCGATGAGGCGTGAGCCGGTCATCGTCGAGCGGCGCATGAGACGCGAACCGGTCTCCGTTGAGCGGCGTGCGTCCGCAGATCGGTCCCCGCCCGAGGCCGCTGCGGCGAGGGTGGCGGCTGCACCTGCTCCGGCGAGTGGCCCGAGCCCCCGCAGAGCGCTTTCGCACCGGCGCCCGCGCCCGCGCCGAAAGTCGAGTTCGTGATCGGTGCGACCATTCGCGATCGCTATGTCCTGCAACAGCAGATCGGCAGGGGTGGCAGTGGCATCGTATTTCGCGCCCGCGACATCCGCCGGGACGCGCTCGTCGCCCTGAAGGTGCTGCGCGAGGAATTACGCGGCGAACCCCTGAAGATCGAACGTCTCAAGCGCGAATTCCAACAGGCGCAGGCGCTGTCACATCCCAACATCATTCGCGTATTCGATGTCGATTGCGAGGGAGACGCCTGGTTCCTGACGATGGAGCTGCTCGATGGCGAGTCATTGCGCAGTCATCTGGCGAGCCAACCTCGACGCTTACCGCAACGAAACGCGCTCGCCATTATCTTGGCGTGTGCCGACGCACTCGATTTTGCTCACGAGCACGATGTCGTGCATGGCGATTTCAAGCCGGGCAATGTATTGCTGGGTCGCGATCGGCAGATACGGGTGCTGGACTTCGGCGAGGCGGCTAGTAGCGCAGGGTCGTCGTCGGGCAGCGCTGGCAAGCGAGCGAGACGTCACCTGGCGTCAGCCACACCGGCATACGCCAGCCCCGAGGTTCTGCGTGGTGAGTCCCACCGCAGGTGCGCGATGACGTTTACAGTTTTGCCTGCGTGGCCTACGAGGTGCTGACGCGACAGCATCCATTCGAGCGGCATTCGGCGCTTGTGGCTCGCCAGCGACGCATGAAATTGCGGCGCCTGACGGGGCTCTCGCGGCGCCAGTTCGCAGCTTTGAAGCGCGGCCTCGCCTGGTCCCGCAACAATCGACCCGCTAACGTGCGCGAACTCGCGGATGAGCTTCGCGAATCGTCACCGAAGCGACGCCCGTTCGGATTCTGGCTTGCCGCTCACGGCAGTTGCCGTGGGTACGTTCGTCGCTGTGACGTTCTTGCTGGATAATGATCCAAAGTGCCCGCGACCGCGCCTGAGTCGAGTCGCAGCGAAGTTGCAGAGCACGACGAACACGCCCAGTGAGCAGGCTGCGCAGCAGAGCGTTGCCCCACCAGTCCTGTCGCCCTCGACGACAGGTGGCACGCGGACGACGGAGCAAGGAGCATCGCCGTCCACGGCGCCACTGCCCGGCGCTCAGGTCCCGAACCCAGGAGCACGCGTTGCTCCCGCTGAGTCTTCCACGCCGACGACTACGGCCGTCCACAACGGTGAACACCGCTACAACAAAACCAGCCGCGGCACCCTCCGGTGGCCGATGTAGCGGCAACGACCGCAGTCATCCAGCAGTCACTGGTGAGAGCCGGCACGGTATCGCTGCAGCAGGCGAACATCGTTGTGAGCGAGCGCGCGAGCTCAGGCAGTCGTTCGGGTTCAGCGTCGGGATGATTTGCGGGGCCGCGATACGCGTGCAATGGCGAACGATCCCTGGAACGGCCCAACCGGGAATCGACTATTCCGACGTCATGAGTGGCAGCCTCACCATTCCGGAGGACCAGGACATTCGCGTTATCTACATACCCCTGATGACCGACACGACCAGGGAGTCGAATGAATGGTTCGAGCTCGAGCTGACAGATGTGACGGCGCCCGCGCGGCTCGGACCAATTACCCGTGTTCGGATCACGATCCTGGACGATCAGTGACGCGATCGAGCCGGGCTAGCCCACGCGCCTGCTGGATGTACCGCGCGTTCCGCGCGCTGTCTGGCGTTTCCTTTGCAGCGCTAGGCCTTTGCAATCGCCGCCGACTCGGACATTGCAGTAGCCGCCACCTCCGCCACTCCCAAGTTGTACATTCTGGATTGCGGCACCATCGCGCCAATGAATCCGGAGCTCTTCGGTCTCAAGGCGAGCGAGATCAAGGGCGATGGGGGTTTCGTAACGCCTTGCTACCTGGTCGTGCATCCAAAGGGGACGCTGGTCTGGGATGTCGGACAAGTACCCGATGCCGACATCCCGGATGACGGCACCGAAGTTGTACAGCAGGGCATCTTGAAGGCGACGCGGCGACTGGCGCCGCAGCTCGCGGCGCTCGGGTACGAGCCCAAGGACATCACCTACGTCGCGATGTCGCACTACCACGTGGACCACACTGCCAACGCCAACATGTTCGCCGGCTCCACCTGGATCGTGCAGCAAGCCGAATACGACATCATGTTCAGCGACGCCCAAGTCGGCATCCGCGCGCCCGATTCATACAAGGATCTGAAGGACGCCAAGCGCATCACGCTGGACAATGCGGATCACGACGTGTTCGGCGATGGCACTGTGATCATCAAGACCGCGCCCGGACATACGCCGGGGCACCAGATGCTGTTCCTGAAGCTCGCCAGGTTCGGACCACTCTTGCTAGCGGGCGACCTTTATCATTTCCCTGAGGAAAAGACGCTCGATCGGGTGCCGACCTTCGACTTCGATGCCGCCATGACGCGCGCGACCCGCAAGAAAGTGGACGAGTTCATCCAGCAAACCGGCGCAACGATGTGGATCCAGCATGATCCGCCGACATACGCGCCGCTGAAGAAGGCGCCTCAGTACTACGACTGAGGCGCTGGCGATGCTGCCGCACGCTTCATGTACGGTTACGGGCCAGCCGCGCTGAGTTGATCAGTGCGCGTCGGTTCGACGCAGCGATGTCACGATGACATCCAGCAGTTCGTCGTTGCGGTCCTGGCTCAGCTCCCAGAACATCATGCCGCCGAGGCGATTGTCACGCACGTAGTCCGCCTTCGTGCGGATAGATTGCGGGTCGTCATAAGTGATGAACGTCTTCGATGCGCCGTTCCATAGGTACGCTGCCTTGGCGCGCTCGTCCCAGTAGCGGACAAAACCCTGCCTGCCGATGAACCTGTCCTGCAGATCGGCGTAATTGTGATCTCCCTCGTAACGCTCGTAAGGCTGATTGAGACCGTTGTG
This sequence comes from uncultured Gammaproteobacteria bacterium, assembly GCA_963705495.1. GTDB lineage: Bacteria > Pseudomonadota > Gammaproteobacteria > Steroidobacterales > Steroidobacteraceae > DATBVX01. Next base: position 46,006 of record CAVPJQ010000025.1, read on the forward strand.
CAGCGGCTTTACCCCGACAAACCCGCGGCCGTAGAAGGCAACGCCGAGCACGAGCTTGTCGCGGCGGAATGCCCGAAGCGAGGTGCTGCCTGACCGATGAGTCGGCATTGCGATCCGCAGGCGCGGCAAACTCCGATGCATACAAGCCCGGCGTGATGCCCGGTCGTGGATGTCAGGCTGTTGAAGAAGTCGTAACTCATGATGTTGATCCAGTCGAGATAGACGTGGAGGTTCTCCATCTCCGTGTGATCGAAATATTCGCGGTCGGCTGAAGCGATCGTCAGCGTGTAGCGATCGCGCCCCGTGCGGTTCTGCGCCTCGCTCGCCGCGTCCAGCTGCGTGCGCAGCGTCTTCAACAACAGCGTGAAGTTCTGTTTGTCCTCGGACCGGTACTTGATTCCGGCGACGCCCTGCCCCGGGTACTCCCAGTCGAGATCGATCCCGTCGAGGTCGTATTCGCGGAGCAGCTCAATCGCGCTGCGCGCGAATATGTTTCGCGAGGTATCGGTCAGTGCTGCATCGGAGAAACCCTCGGCCTCCCATCCGCCCACGGAGACGATGATTTTCAATTGCGGGTTTTGCTTCTTGAGGGCCAGCAAGGAATCAAGAGCCGACGCGAGATTCGGATTCTCGAATGCAACTTTGCCGTCGTGATCGATGTGCGCGAATGCAAAATTGATGTGAGTCAACTTTTCCGGATGGATCACCGGTGGTATCGACCAGCCCGCCACGTAGGCTACGACGCGAAGATCTTGAGGGCTGCGGGCGGGTGCGCTTGCAAGCTGCTGCTGCGCCAAGTGGTCTTGCCCTGCCGCCGGTACGGCTTGGTTACCGCCTGTCGCACAACTTGCGCAGTACACAAGCGCGCCAAGCAGCACGGCGCGAAGTGGAGGCAGTTTGAGAGTGGCCGAGGTCACTGTCGGCTTGACAGCCGCGCGAGCTGTCGCATCCGCATCAAGGCGTAGGTAAGGAGCGGATCACTTTCCGGATGATGCCCGAGCCGTGTTTTCGCCTACCCAGGACTGGAGCGACCTGTAGGTCACGGCGAGAATCACGGGGCCGACAAACAGGCCGATGACGCCAAAACCGATCAGGCCCCCGATGACGCCGGCGAAGATCAGAATAATGGGCAGATCCACACCACGACTGATCAATATTGGCCGCAGGAAATTGTCCAGGATACCGACCGGCACACTCCAGACGAGGAGCGCGGTTGCCCATCCGAAACTCGCGTTCGAATACATCCAGATCACGGCAGGTATGAGCACCGGAATCGGCCCGAGCTGTGCGATGCAGAGCACAAACGTCACGGCCGTTAGCAAGCCCGGATACGGCACGCCGGTCACCCAGAGACCCAAGCCGACGAGCGTCGTCTGCACGAGCGCGGTCACGACTACTCCCAGCGCGACGCTACTGACGGCCTGCCCTGCCAGGACAACCGCCTGCTCACCCCGCTGTCCCGCGAGACGACGCGTGAATGCCACGACACCTTTCGCCGCCAACTCGCCCTGGGCATAGAGAATCGCTGCAATGATGACCGTCAGGAGGAAATGCAGGAAAGCGCCTCCAAATCCGCCGGTGATCGAGACTATCCACCGCGCTACCGAACGAAGGTAGGGACGCGAGCGAGCTTCGGGACCGGCTGCGGCAAGCTGTCTGCCATTCGGCGGCGATTCGATCGCCCGCCCAGGGGAATACCAGCAATCCAGGCCGGCGGCGGACCGAGTCCGTTCGTGAGATACGCACGCACGACCTCGATTCCCTGGACGGAAGCATCGAGCAGCGCCGCGATCGCGAGCCAGAACGGCACGACGAAGATGATCAACATGACAATCGTCATCACTGCCGTGGCAATGGATCGGCGACCACCGACCTTTTTCTGCACCCACAGGAGTAGCGGCCAGGTTGCGACCACTATTGCCGTAGCCCAGATCAGCGCGCCCACGAAAGGCCGCAGAGTCCACAGGCTCGCCACCAGCAGGAGCCCGATGATCAGGACGAGGAGAGTGACTCGTGTGATGTCAGGCGACGTTTGAGTATTCATAGTCCCAATCCCCGGTACGCTCGAAACGCGATCGAGCGAATAAAGTTAGCCGCCCAGCGCAATTGCCATCGCGACCAGTGCGACTCCAACGATCAGGAAGCACAATCCAACGAGCCACGGCTTCCCAAGCGTATAGCGCGACCAGTGGTAGCCGGCGAAGAACAAGAGCAACACCAGGATTGCGTTCGACACGCGCAATGCCTGCCGCGCATCGTCCATGAACAGGAAGGGTATTGCCGCCGGCAAGCTGGCGAGGAAGACCAGCCAGAAGCTCGCCAGGGCACCCATCCAGTCAGCCTTCGTAAGCTCGGTCTTGCGATCAGGCGTCGAAGGCGTCGAACGAATGTTCCTGACGATCCGCCGGTATAGATCGCTGCGCTCGGCGTCGGTAGTGACGGGCTCCAGCAGTTCATCGACCTCCCCGGCCACCAGGGCCTCAGCCGCGCGATCGTCCGATTCCTCGCGCACGATTCGACCGATCTTACGCAGTCGACCGCGCCCGAAGAGTTCACTCATCAGGTACAGGGCGCCGTCGATGATTCCCCAGGCAATGTTGCAGCCGATGATCGCGATCAGCAGCTGGCGCGCACCTTCGCGACCTTCGTCCTCGATGATTACGCCCGCAGCCAGCGTAAAAGTGAGCGTCATGATCAGGCCGAACATTACCTCGCCGAGGCTCGACGCAGGATCGAGGTACTTTTGAGCGATCGAAGATCGACTACCGGCAGTCGTCATGAATCTCCCCCTGTTGTTTGTTCTGACCGCGGTAAGGCGATACGACGCGCGATCGATGCTAGCACGCTCCAGTTCTGCGCCGCATTAAGGTCTTGGCAGGCCCTAAACCGGGTGCCATCATGCGACGCCGCATCGCGGGGGGATCGTCAAGCAATGCTGATCCGATTGCTCCAAGGGAGCATGCTGCTGGCGCTCACCGTCGCGATTCATACGGTCGTGCTCAGCGCCATGCTCAGTCGTATCAACAAGCACTATCGAGATAACGTCCCGCTGAAATTCTCTGCATATTCGTGGCTGCTCGCGCGCATTGCCACGGTCACCGTGCTCGCTCACCTGTTCGAAATCGCGCTCTGGGCAGCGTACTACGCCTGGAAGGAAGCGTTGCCGAGCCTTGAGGCCAGTTTCTACTTCAGCTCCGTAACCTACGCGACTATCGGCTACGGCGATATCGTGCTGCCGGAGACCTGGCGTCTGCTCGCGGCGATGGAAGGACTCACCGGGATCCTGATGTGCGGCTGGTCAGGAGCTTTCTTCTTCGTGGTGGTTAGCAAGCTCCACGCCCGAACGCAGTCCAGCGTCTAAAGCCTTGTTCAGAATTCCTTCTCGAGTTCGCCAGGCTCCCGCAGCTTGTCGACCTGGTAGAACTTCGCCCAGCTGTTCGTGAGTGAGAACAGGATCGGCTTGCCAATCACCTTGCCGAGACTGCTGGGCAGAGAGAAATGGCGCTGGTTCGAAAAGTAGTTGAAGTACTTCTGGTAGTCCTCGTCGGCCTCGCCAAGGATATTCCTCGCCGTGAAGCTGCCGGTGAATGCTGCCCACGGAATGCCGACCGCACCAAAGATGAAGCGCAGGTAGGGATGCCCGGGTGGCTTGGCGATGGTCGGAAGCAGGTCCCGCGTCGCATCGATCAGTCCTGGCCAGAACTGAATGAAGGACAGGTCTTTCAGATCGGGGAAGTGCTCTTTGAACTCGCTGATGATCCGCTTGATGATTCGTGGATTGTTGTACGCGTCCTTCAGGTAGGTCGTGATCGGCGTGCCGCCGCCCAGCAGCAGCCGATTGTCGCCGGTCAACCGGAAGTACGTGTACACGAGCTTCGAATCCCAGCACTGCATCTGCTCGCCGGAGGGAAAGAGTGACTTGAGCTCCCGATCGGTCAGCGGCTCGGTCACGCTCAGGAACGTCTGGGCGTGAAAAACCTCATCGGCCAGCGGGCTGATCGATTTCTCGAGCTTGTCCACGGCGATGATGATCTGGTCGGCAGTGACGCTGCCGCCGTGCGTGTAGACCGTGTGATCCTCCAGCCGCTCCATCTCGGTGCTTTCGAATATCTGCATGCCGTTGTCGATCAGCAGGTTCTTGAAGCCCTGCAGACACGCCAACGGATTGATCCCGTACGTCCCGCCGTAGCGGATGCCGGCCGTGTAACCTTGCGCGCCGAGGATGCCTTTCAATTGCTGTTCGTCGTAGGTGCGCTGGTCGGTGAAGCCGACCTCCTGCCGGCATTCCAGCTCGGATCCACGGCCTCCTTGCCGCTCTTGCCCAGCCCAAGAAACAGCGAGTCCTGCTTCAGCAGGCCGCACTGAATGTCGTATTTCTTGATGCCCGCGACGATGCGCTCGATTCCGCGCAGTGGCGCATCCCAGATCTCAGCCGCCGCTTTGACACCGTAGCGACGAACCAGCTGATGCAGTTCCAGCTCGCTGTCGGGCGTCAGGAATCCGGCGCTGCGGCCCGAGGAGCTGCCGCCGAGGATGTTCTTTTCGAGCAGGACGACTTTGTGACCGCTTACGCAGGAACTCGATCGCAGCGCTGACGCCGGCGAATCCGCCGCCGACGATCACCACGTCGCACTTGATCGATTTGGTCAGGGGTGGGCAGTACTTGTACTCATTGACCATCAGGGTCGTGAACCACCAGTTCTGATTGACGATGCGCATTGGCCTCCCCTTACCCCCTTATTAGTTGCGCGCTTCGCACGACGCGCATCAGCCTACTTTAGTCGATTTCGAGCGCTCGAATGCCGTGGATTCCGACGGTAAGCCTGTTCAGGCGGCGACAGCGCTATCCGGTTGGCTGCAGCAAATATCATCGTACTCAAGGCCACTTGACGGCCTGACCGAGCGCGTGGCATAGCAGCTGCGCCCTCAATATTGCGGCACGGCGGGATCGCATCGATGCGCAAGCAAATAGGTTGTGTCCAGAGGCAAGCCATACCGCTCATTCTTGCGGCGGCAGGGCTGCTCGCCTGCGGCTTCGTATCCGGTTGCAAGGTGGGAGCCGACTATGTGCGGCCGACGGTCGACGTGCCGGAAAAATTTCGGTTCGCTGACTCGGAAACGCGAGAGCTTGCGAACTCCTTGTGGTGGGAGCAGTTCGATGATCCCGTGCTCGAGGACCTGATCGGGATTGCACTGACCGACAACTTCGACGTGCGCATTGCCGCGGCGCGAGTGGAAGAGTTCTACGGGGCGCTCGGCGCCACGCGCTCCGGACTCTTTCCGCAGGCAGGTGCCGAGGTCGTGGCGGGTCGCGAACGCACGCCGCCGTCGAGTGCATCGGACAGCTTCCGGGCAGATGTCTTCGCTTCTTGGGAAATCGACCTCTTTGGGCGCCTCAGACGACTCACTGAGGCGAGCCGCGCCGATTTGCTGGCAAGCGAGGAAGGCCGGCGCTTCGCCGTGCTCTCACTCACCTCGGCGGTGGCCAGCACCTATGTCACGCTGCGCACCCTCGACGCGCAGCTCGAGATTGCGCAACGTACGGTGGCGAGCCGTGAGGGTGGGCTCAAAATCTTCGAGGCCCGCTACAGACGCGGCGCAAGCTCCGAAATCGAACTGAGCCAGGCGCGGTCTGAATACGCAACGGCCCTCGCCACGATACCTCCGCTGGAACAGCAGCAAGCGCAGGTCGAGAATGCACTCGCGGTAATTCTCGGGCGCAATCCTGGGCCCATTCCACGCGGCAAGACCATCGAAGAGCTGACGCTGCCGAGCGTGCCTGAGGGACTGCCTTCGGAGATTCTCGAACGGCGCCCCGACTTGCGCCAGGCCGAGCTGAACCTTGTCGCGGCGAATGCGCGCATCGGTGCGGCAAAGGCCTTGTACTTCCCGAACATTTCCCTGACTGGGCTATTCGGCAGCGCGAGCAACGCGATCGAAGATCTGTTCACGGGACCCGCGGAACTCTGGAGTTACGCCGGCGCCGCGACTGCACCGATCTTCACCGGCGGAGGAATTGCCGGGCAGGTGAACATCGCCGAAGCCCGTCAACAGCAAGCGCTGTTTGCGTACCAGAAAGCCATTCGTATCGCGTTTCAAGAGGTCGAAGACGCGCTGATTGCGAGCCAGAAATCGCGGGAAGAGCTGGCTGCCCAGGAGCTGCGAGTGGATGCGCTGCGGAGCTACGCACGCCTTGCAAACCTGCGCTTCGACAACGGCTATTCGGGTTATCTCGAGGTGCTGGACGCGGAACGTGGCCTCTTCAGCGCCGAGCTTGACTACACCCGCACCAAGAGCGACACGTACTTCGGGCTCATCAATCTATACAAGACGATGGGCGGCGGCTGGGTCGTCGATGCCTCGGCAATGGCACCGCAGCCGCGAGTGAGTCTGACGACAGACCCCAGACCATTCCCCTGAGGACCCGCATGACAGCGAAGTTAGCGACGCCAGTACCGGTTGCGGATCGTCCGATGGCGGATCCACGTGTGGATGAATCCCAGCCGTCCGATACGGTAAGTGCCGAAACTGACGCACCCGAGCAGGAGGCACCGCCTGCCAAGAAACCCCGTGACCCCGTGCGCTCATTAACCCTCGCGGTGCTGATCACGCTACTGACACTCTTCATCTACCACGTTGCATCCGATCGGGTGACGCCTTACACGTCACAGTCGAATATCGAAGTGCTTCTCGCGCAGGTCGCGCCGCGCGTTTCGGGACAGGTGATCGAAGTCGGCGCCCGCGACAATCAGCGCGTGAGCAAGGGAAAGGTGCTGTTTCGCATCGATCCCGAGCCCTTCCAGATCGCGGTGCGTGCGGCGGAAGCGAACCTCGCACTTGCGGTTCAGAACGTAAGCGTCGCGACGGCGGAAGTTCGTTCCTCGGAGGCGACCCTGGCCAAACAGAAGACCGAACGCAAAACCAGCCAGGTGCTCGGCGAGATCGTGTTTGGACTGACCAAGGAGAAGGCCCTGTCCGAATCGGATTCCATCAAAGCTCAATCCGAAATCGACAGGGCAACGGCGGACGTCGCTCGTGGCGAGGCCGAGCTGGAAAGCGCCCGACGCAAGTTGGGGGCCGAGGGCGAGGAAAATCCGCAGGTGCGCCAGGCCCGCACTGCACTCGACCAGGCACGACTCGACCTGCTGTATACGACTGTGACTGCGCCAGCAGACGGCTTCATTACGAATCTGCGCCTGTCCGCTGGGCAGTACGTGAATCGCGGGCAGCCCGTGCTGAGTTTCGTCGATGCGGATAGCGTCTGGCTCACCGCGTATCTGCGCGAGAACCAGCTTGGCAAGGTCGCGCCGGGCAACGAGGTGCGCGTCGCCTTCGACTTGCTGCCGGGTCATCTGTTCAACGGCCGCGTCGACAGCGTTGGCTGGGGCGTCACTCGAGGTGGTGAAGCGCCTGTCGGCAATCTCCCCGACGTCCAATCACAGAAAGGCTGGCTGCGCGATCCACAGCGCTTTCCGGTGCGCATCGTGCTCAAACCCGAAGCGAACAATACCCTGCGAGACCTGCCGCTGCGCAACGGAGCGCAGGCCAATGTCCTCATCCTCACGGATCCGCATTCGTGGTTGAACCCGATCGGACGTCTATGGCTGCGCATCGTTTCCTGGTTCAGCTACTTCTACTGACCACCTTGCGCGCATCGGAAGCACCAGGCGTTCGCCAATCTTCGCTCGATCCTGGACGAGTGCACGCCGTGCTGCGCTTCGCATTCGGCGTAACGTTCGCGTTCGTTGCGTCGGAGTTGCTGGAATGGATACCGACGTTTCTCGCGCCCGTGCTGGTCGCCGTGGTGCTGGTCAATGTGCCGGTTCGGCCGCCCTTGAAGGTCGGCGTCGGACTGATCGTAATAATCGCTGCAGCGGCCCTGATTGCACTGTTTCTTTGTGCCGTGTTGCGGGGCGCACCCGCAATTCTGTTCGGGGCCACTGCGCTCGTCGTGTTTCTGGCCCTGCACGCAATTGCACAAGGGCGCCCCCGCATTGCGCCAATACTGCTGCTGATCTGCGTGACGGCCATACCGGTGGTTGCCCTGCAATCGCAGTCCGCGGCCAAGCGCATTCGCAGTCGCCCTCGTGCGATCAATGTGCTTTGCGATTCTCACTGTTTGGATCACGTATCTGCTCTGGCCAAGAGTCACGCCGCCGCGTCCGGGCACCAGTGCGGTCCCGTTGTCCCGCGGAGCTCGCGCTCAAGAGTGCGCTACTCGGTACCGCCATACTCACGCCGCTGATGCTCGTCTATCTGATGTTCGGCCTCACAGATGCACTGCCGGTGCTGATCGGGTCCATGATGATCGTCGCCAACCTGGACTTTCGCAGCGGCCGCCGGCAGGCCGTGGCGCTGGCGCTCGGCAATGCCGCTGGTGGTATCGCAAGCCTCGCGCTTTTTCTGCTGCTCGTCCTCAATCCCTCCGTCGTTACGCTCACCCTGATCCTGCTGGTGGCGGCTCTCGCATTCGGTTGGAGAATCACCGCGGGCGATCCGATGGCTGCTGTCGTGCTGGTTGCCTTCAACGCCATGATGATCGTATTCAGCTCGAGTCTGGTCTCCGATAACGGGACGTTTTCGATCTGGGTAACGCGCCTGACGCAATTCCTCATCGCAGGGGCTTTTGCCATCGGCATGATGGCGCTGTTGTGGCCGCGCAATGACAAGCCCGCTCAGAAGGCGCCGACATCGACAGCCGCATAACTCACGGACTGGAGTCACCGCATGAAGGGCGCTTCCCCATCCGCTACCCCAAGTTCCGCCGCGACGGATCCGGCCCAGAAGCGGCGACTGATCCTGGGCGTGGTGGTGTTCATCGCCGGCTGGGGCCTGGCTCTCGCCCTGCTTCCGGTGGTGCAGAATTCCGACCTGGCCTCCGGGCTCAAGGCCACCCTCAGCGGCATCCTCCTGCTCGGAGTTCCGAAGGTGTTCCTGGTGATCGCGATAGCGATCATGGGCAAGCCGGGCTTCGCCTATCTCAAGTCGCTCATAGGTGGGCACCTCCGCCGGTTCGCGCCGCCGGCCACCGTCAGCCCCCTGCGCTATCGCATCGGCCTGATTCTGCTGGTGTCGACCATTGTGCTGAGTTCGATCGGCGACTACCTGGTCGACGCGCTGCCGCTGCGACAGCAGCATCCGATCGCCGTGGCCATGACCGGCGACCTGTTGATCGTCGTCAGCCTGTTCCTCCTGGGTGGCGACTTCTGGGACAAGTTGCGTGCGCTGTTCGTCCGCGAAGCCAAGGTGGTGTTCCCAACGAAGTAGGCGGCGGGCGACGATCATCGAGGCGCGATTCGCGTACCTGAGGATGGCTGTTCATGGACAGCTCGAAAAGCGGCTGAATCCCAAGCCCCCTCGTGATCCTGATGTACCGATCATCGGCGTCCAAGTATGAGCACCGTCACGCCGAGCACGATGATCCCGACCGCAATCCACTCATGGGTGGTGATCTTCTCGCCACCCATAGAAACGCCCAGGAACATTCCGATCACCGGGTTCACGAAGCTGTTGCTCGAGGCAAGTGCCGGCCTCGTGTTCGCCAACAACACCATGTAGGCGGAAAACGCGATCAGCGAACAGACGACGAGATACATCCACGCCGCGGTGGCAAGCGGCTGCGGCCGCCAGTGAAAGGTCTCACCGGTCAGAAGCGAAAGCACCAGCAGGACAACTCCACCGCAGATCATCGCGCTGGCGAAGCCTGCGAAGGCCGATGCCAGCGGGAAGACGTGCTGACTCAGAACGGCGCCGATTGACCAGCCAAGAGCTGCGATGGTGAGCGCGATGAGGCCAGCCAATGAAGCGGTAAACGCATCGCCGCGAACCAGCAGCAATACTCCAACTATGCCGATGCAAATGCCGATCGCTTCCAGGCGCGAGGGCCGTATGCCAAATGGCAGGCTCGCAATCGTAATCAGTGCGGGGACGATGGCGATGAATGCAACCACGAGACCAGAAGCCACTGATTGCTCGGCGTACGCCACGCCACCCACGTTCCCCGCAAGCATGAGAGCACCCACGATCGCCGCATTGCGCCACTGGGTCAGCGTTGGCATCTTCTGCCGACGCGACCATACCCAAAGTAATAGGAATGTTCCGCCCACCAGGAAGCGGGTGCCCATCTGGAAGAAGGGCGGGAAACTCACCAATGCAAACTTGATGGCGAGATAGGTCGATCCCCAGAGGAACCACGTCGCGGCAAGACACGCGAGGATGAGTGGCGAGAGCGTGCCAGGTTGCGCTGTGGTCTGTTCCGGATGCACGGTCGACACGGGTGGACGCTCCGCGCAGCTTCAGTATGGGACGTCTGCCCTCGGTGCGCTCAAGGCGCCGGCGAGAGTCCGTAACTCATCGTTGGTCGCAGATTCAGGATCTCGATGGTCGCCTTCGCGATCAAGCCGTCGACTTTGTCAGGCAGCGCGTGGGCATCCTCCGCGAGAAATGCGGACAGGCTGGGCCGCGGACGCAGTCGCACATAGCGCGGAGCCGTTCCACCCGCCACCATCCGATACCAGAGCGTCTCGCCCTGTAGTCGTGACACGTACGCACCGAGGGCTGCTTCGAAAGCCTTGTTCGCTCCGGGCACGAGCTCCACGGTCGTGAACTCGAGCCGAGCTGTCGCTTGTGGCTCACCTGTGCCGCGCGAGAGGAGCGGCAGGTACTCGTAGAGAGCGTTTCCCACAAACTGGGCGTGCGGAGTGACATTGGAAATGTTGTCCCGCTCGTCCTCCGCTGGGGCCACCGGGTGATCAAGACTCGTGGCCGAATGTCCAAACGTCGCGTAGACAAACCAGCGCTGTCGTTCACCGGCCCAGATCGTCCAGCCATACCAGGCCCAGGTGTCCTTCGCCTGTCGGTGCCACTCGAGATGTCGGATGTACCCGGCCTCGAATTCGATAGTGTCGCCGTCATGCGGCCGCAAGACCGCGATGCGCGCGTACGGACCGCGTTCGTCAGCGGCAAGAAGCGCTGGAAACAGTGTGCCCCCGAGAAGTACCGTGCCAATGATCACAAGCCAGCGATGCTTCATGAGGGCATCGTAGCGACGGAAGGCACGTCGCCTTGCGACACAGATACGACGGAATCTGCCATCGCGCTCGTTCCGCTTGCGAGACGCTTCGACGCGACGGCATAGTCAATGGACTTATGGTCTCATCGTCCAAGAAGACTGGCGTGCGTCGGGTCGCATCGAGTCGCCGGATCATCGTGGTGGTCGTACCGCCCGTCGATGAGCTCGATCTGGTTGGACCCATGCAGGTGTTCAACTCAGTCAATCGCCTTGCAGGCAGGACGATTTACACCATCGAGGTCGTCACCAATGCGGACCGTCTGACGGTTGATGGCGAGGGTGGTGTGTTGACCTTCATCGCCCGCCATCACTTCAAGAAAGTCGAAGGTGTGTGCGATTCCGTGCTCCTGGTCTGCGGACTGGGTACACGATCGGTGCGTGACGCGGCGCTGTCGGCCTGGCTGAAGAAGATGGCGGTCGAGGTGCGCCGGGTTGGCGCTGTGTGTGTCGGCTCATTTCTGCTCGCGGAGGCCGGGTTGCTCGATGGGCGCCGAGCGACTGCGCACTGGAGATTCGGCCGCGAGCTGGCAACGCGATATCCCCGCGTGCGCGTGGAGCACGATCCGCTCTGGGTCAAGGACGGGAACATCTACACTTCGGCCGGCACCTCGGCGAGCATCGACCTCGCGCTCGCGTGGGTGGAGGAAGACTGCGGCGCCGCTCTCGCACACGAAGCGGCACGTGAGCTGGTGCTGTTTCTGCGACGTCCCGGTGGACAGCCTCAGGTGAGCGTCTCGCTCGCCTCACAGGCTTCCGAAATGGCATCGATCCGTGAGTTGCAGATCTGGATTGCCGACCATCTCGAGACAAAACTGTCGGTGGAGGACCTCGCGGATCGGATGTCGATGAGCGTGCGAAACTTCGAGCGCGTATTTACCCGCGAAGTCGGCACGACGCCGGCGCAGTATGTGCTTCAGATGCGAGTGGAGGCGGCGCGAAGTCAGCTCGAACGCACGGATGGAGCTCTCAAACAGGTGGCCTCGGCGGCGGGATTCGGCAGCGTCGACGTAATGAGGCGCGCGTTCGTGCGTCTGTTGGGGATTACTCCAGGTCGCTATCGCGAGCTCGCCGAGCATTCCATCGACGACTGATGGTCCGAGCCTATGACTGCGGCTGGCTGCCAGGCGTGTCGAGCACTGGGTCAGAAGGAACCGGCCGTGACAGAAGTTTCGGCTGGGCAAGAATGGTCGAAGACATCTGCCGGTGAATCTTCCACTCTCCGTTCACGCGCTTCCAGATTTCAAGCGACTGGCCATGATTCACCACACCGTTCGGTAACTTGTGAGCGAGCGCGCCTATTCGCCAGGCAACATCGCCGGCTATAACCGCCTCCTTGGTCGCAGTCGTGAGTTGATCCTTGGCGGCGGCCAAAGCCTTCTCCCAAGCATCGCGTGCTGCCTTCTGGCCGCTGACCGGAGCGACATTGGGATCCATCAGGACGACATTGTCCGTCGCAAGCGCCGCCAGCGCGTCGACATCACGCGCGTTGAAAGCCTTGATCCAGGCCTGCGCGGCCGCTTCAAGCGCGACGCGATCGGCCGCCTCGTCCGCAAGGGCCAGCGGTGAAATGCCGAGCAAGAGTGACAGCGTCGGGCCAAGCAGACGGAGAACGTGGATACGCATGGTTCGCTCGTGATGACTGCTCAAAGTGTCAGTTTATGGAACGTCCCATCTACTTCAAACGGTCTCGCAAAGAAAAAAGGGCCCGCATCGCAACCGATGCGGGCCTTGTTCAGGAAACGCCTGACTTCGTTCTATTTCTTCTTCGAAACCGCCTCAACGGCAGCTTCGGCGTTAATGAAACCGAAGCCGTCGAGCGTGCTGTAGCCATTGCCGATGAGGTTGTGGAACTCACCGCTGAACGTCCTGCCACCTTCAAAGGTGCCGAAGAACCTGGCTCCGCCGGGCACGAACTGTCCCGATGGAATCAGCACACCGTCACCCAGCAGGTCCGCCGAGTTGCCGCCCGCGGCACCGGTGACCGGACCCGCGCCATCGGCCTCATCGCGATCCGTCCCGAAGGAGATCAGGTCGCCGCTACCGAATGTGCCGGGGAGGAACGTCAGATCCAGCTGCTTCCACTGCCCTGCCAGACCCGGCGGATCTGCCGGCAGCGAGAAGACGCCAGTGACATCTCCCGGCGTGAGTCCGATGGTGCGACCGATCTGGAACGCCTGACCTACCGTCGGCCGCTCGTCGAACACGATCCCCTTAGGCGTCTGGGTTGGATTGCCGTCGCTTCCATTGAGCGAGAAGGTTTGCAGCTCCCTGAGCCCGAACTGCGTCAAGGTGAACACATTCGGGTCGAACTGACTGATCGCATTCGGATCGGCCGATGCATTGATCGTCAGCAGGTTCCCCGCAGATACCGCGAAACCCCACGAGAAGTAAGGATCGAGGTCGTGGCGGAACGCGCTGTCCTGAAGGATCTCTCGCATCTTCTTCGGCTTGACCTTGCCCGGGCCACCTGCCGCATCGAGCACCAAAGCGGCGATGGCCGCCGCATGCGGTGCCGCCGCACTGGTACCGAAGAAGTTCGGGAAGGTATCAGGATCGACAGACGAATCGCTGACGAAGAAGGTCGTATTGGCGCCGTCCATTGCTGCCACGTCCGGCTTCAGCCGGATCTCCGGATGCTTGAGGCGCTTATTGTGCTTGTCAAAGTAGATCGTCGAAGGTCCCGGCGAAGTAAAGGACTCGGGCACAAAGGGCGCGAAGAATGGATACGCCGCGACACCCATCGCGCCTGCCGCCGAGTTGTGACCATAGGTCACAGGACCCCGGTAACTAAAGTGCTCCTGCGGATTGATACCACTGAATCCCACGTAGCGAATCCGATCTGCGACGTTGCGCTTGTGGCTATTCGGTGTATTGGCCCGTGTGATGACTATTTCCAGGGGCAGGACGGTGCCTGTCGCGCCCGAACGACGAGCTGGAGAAGCTCAGCCGGCCGGTTGGTGAACAGGTTCTGCTCCGCGCTGAACGCAGCGAATTGGCCATTGGAAGAAGATCAGCACGTTGTAGTCCGAAAGCACCTGCTCGACGATCTCGACTTGTTGCACGCGGAACAAGTAGTCGCCGAATGCTCCGGCAAAGCCGCCGACCGTCGACTGTGTACGTGCCGGTGAGCGGCAATTCGAGCGTCAATGACTCTGGGTTGGTGGTCGAATCCACAAACTGGATCGGGTCGCCGTTGGGATCGATCAGTGTGAAAGTCACGTCGCTGATTGGATCTCCCGGCCCGCTGGGGTCTCCATCAAGAAAGATTTCGACTATCTGCCCTGCCGTGCCAGGGAACGTGAAATCGCTGGTACCGCCCTGCGGTACGGTGCCGGTGCCTGTAGCAATCGGTGGACCGACCGGTGTCGGCGGCTGCGGATCGAACGGTTCATTCCACTGCAAGACAAGAATGCCGCCAGTGGTCCATAGCGACTGTCTGCGAAATGTCGACGTCGCTCCCCTCGCCAAAGTTTTGGAAGCCACCTGCGTACAGCTCGGGAGGAACGTCCGAGAAGTCCAGGCCGGAAGTACTTGCGGCTGACGGAGGCACGATGCGCACCTTCGAGTCGTACGCCTGCGTCGAGGGCCGGTTACCGGCCGACGAGAAATACGACACGCCCGTCGCTGCCACCTCATCGACAGCCTGCGCGACGATGCCGTCCTGGAAGAACGGCTCGGCCAGATAGATGATGTCGTCGACGATGACGTCTGCCTTGAACCCCGCCACGGCGTTGGGCTCGTTCGGGAAGCCGGCGAGTGCGCGGATATTGCTCGCGAAGCCAACCTCGCCACCGTTCGCTGTGGCAAACCCGAGGCGCGCCTTCGGCGCCAGGTCGTGAACGATCTGCAGCATGGCACGGCCTTCATCCGAACTGGCTGGCCAATCCTGGAGAACCACGACCGGCTGGGTGTTGCCGAACGGGTTTCCTGCGCCCGGCAGGTCACCGGTGGCGATGTCGAGCGCCGCACTGTTCGGCGCCGCGTTGGTGTCGTAGCTGTCCGACATCACGCCGACGGTGATGCCGGATCCGTCGACACCGCAGGAAGCTGGTCGACACGGTGTTGCACGACGCCCTGGCTCGTGGTCGCTCCGACGTTGGTCACCATGGGGCTCGACGGAACTACCGCGAGCACGCCCTTCTTGCGGGCGATGTTCAGCAGTGAACTGGTCGGCACGTACGCTTCGATAACCCCTGCGCGGTAGTTCATGTCCGAAGCCGTCACTTCCACGCCAGCCATACTACGCAGGCTCTGGAGCACGCTCGCAGCCGACACCTTGCCGTCGAGCGAGATGCGTACGAGCGCGCGGCCCGCGTTATCGAATCGGACCGGATGGATCGCCTGGATCTGCGTGCTGGCGGCACGTGCAGCAAGTCCCTGTGTGGACGGCGCGGCCTTTGCGCTGCTCGCCGGCGACCGCGACCTGTTCGAGGCCTGCACCCAGATTTCGTGCGCCCTCCTTGGCCTCGACAAATGCCGGTGAGAACACCAGCGCTCCTAGCGCAATTGCAACAGCTGGCATACCCAGGCGCGAAGCGCTAATTCGCCGCCGAAGCAATCCCTCATGAGTTTTCATGAAAATGCACTCCGTGTTTTTTTACCCAATGATCATCCCGATGCGACGCGTGTCGACAAGCACCGCGTTATTGTTCTCGGGATAACATAATCCAGCCCGAAGCAAATCGGACCGCCTTCCCGTGAGTATCACGTTGTCGGCGACGCTACGCCTTCGTCGTGTCCGATTCAATACGCGACGCTGCTAGCGAAATACGAAAAGCTCACTCCGGTGTTCATCATCGATGGCCGTGAAAAAAAATACTAAGGTTCGCCTGCTTGAACTCGGCCCACGATGGCAAAAACACGCAGCAACGCCTCGCGTGCCGCTTCCGGATCGCGCGTGAGGCGCTGCAGACGCTCAGCATCGAGGCGCCGCTTTTCCGGATCGCGCTCGCCAACGCGGCGGCGATTCTCTTGCGCAGTAGGCGCCGTGACCTCCAGGTGGACTCGCCGCCGTTCATGTGCCCACGCATCCAGAACGTCATCGCGCCGGCGTCCGGCGATCACGGCCATCAGCGCATCGCCGAGTGACACGGCATCGAGCAGGCCTCCCGTCAACCCGAGACCGCCAATCGGATTGACGAGATGCGCGGCGTCGCCCGCCAGCAGCACCCGGCCAACGCGAAAGCGCTCTGCGCAGCGATCGTGCACGCGATACGGAGCGACCGCTTCCGGCACGCAGCCCTGCAGCGCGGGCGCGAACAGCGCGTAGCGCTCGGGCAAACGCTGCCGAACTTGTTCCTCGCTCAGGTCGCCATCTTCCCGATACGTGCAGCGCCAGAGCCCGGTCTGGTCGATCTGCACAATGATCGCCCAGTGCTCCGGATCGAGCACGACGTTGGACAGGCCAAAGCCATTCGCCTCGAAATCGAACCGCACGTTGGTCGCGACGAACCACTCCGGCCAGGTGACACCCTCTAGCTTGAGATTCAGCGCGCGCCGCACGCCGCTGTGTGCGCCGTCCGCGCCAATCAGCCACCTGGCGCGCATCAGCCGCTCGCCTTGCGGTGTTTGCACGCTCACGGTCGCGGACTCGGTGTCCTGGGCCAGCGCAGTCACGCGATGACGCCAGCGCACCTCCGCACCCGGCACGCGCAGCAGGTGTTTCAGGATGATCGCCGCGAGCGCCGGCTGTCCCAGATGAAGGTTGAAAGGGTAAGCAGTGTCTTCAGGCTTCAGCACCGCCAAGCTGAAGTGCCCGAGGAGGCGGTGATCGAGGGTCCAGTAGTGGTACGCCTGCTTCAGGACGCCGATTGCCTTGAGATCCTCGAGCAGGCCGAGAGCGTCCAGGCGTTCGACGATCGGCGAGTGATACACGGCGGCGCGTGGTTCATCTTTGATTGCAGGCTCTGCATCCACGACGACCACGCGAATTCCGGCGCGCGCGAGCTTCAGCGCCGTGACCAGACCGACGGGCCCGGCACCTGACACGACCACGCCGTCGATTTCTTCTGTCACGTTCCTGGCTCTCACTCAACAACGGTGCAAGGTTGCCTCCAGAAGGGCTCGTTACTTGACGTACGCGCGAACGATGCCTTCCAGAAACTCGCGTCCCTCGTACAGGGATTTCACGCGACGCTTCTCGTTCAGTCCGTGCGCGTTGGTTTCACCGGGCACGGCGAACATGCCGCTCATGCCGTAGGTCGGTATGCCGGCATTCATCAGGAAGCGCCCGTCGGTGGCGCCGGCGGTCATCAGAGGTGCGACGGGCACGCCGGGCCACAGCTTTGCAGCCTGCGCTTTGACGGGACCCATGATCTCGTCCGTCAGCGGCGGCGCGGACGAGCCCTCACGGCGGCGCACGATGCTCACCTTCACCTGCGGATCGCCGATCGCCTTCTCCAGCGTCTCCTTCACCTGCTCAGGCGTCGTCCCCTGCATCACGCGGCAGGAGAGTGTCACCGTCGCTCGCTGCGGCAGAGCGTTTGGCGCGTGGCCACCTTCGATCTGCGTCGCGACGCAGGTCGTGTGCACGATGGCGTTGTAGCTCGGATCCTTCATCAGCGTCGCCAGAGCGCCTCGATCGTCCGGATCCTTGGCGACGGCGCTCATCGCCGCGCCGATCTCGCCGCCGAGCAGCGGCCCGGTGACGCGGAAGTACTCGCGCACCACCGGAGTGACCTGAACCGGAAACGACAGCTCCGCGACCTTCTGCGTCGCCGCCGCGAGTCGGTAGATCGCGTTGTCCGGTACCGGCCGCGAGGAATGCCCGCCGGGATTGGTGACCTCCAGCGAATACACCTGGTGGATCTTCTCGCCGGCCTGCACCTGCAGCGCCAGCGGCTTGCCGTCGTCCGACAGCAGGCCGCCTGCGCCTTCGTTGATCGCGAAGGCGGCATCGATCAGGTTCGCGATGGTTCTTCAGGATGTAGTCGACGCCGTTGACGCGGTTCGACGTCTCCTCGCCGCAGGTCAGCGCCATGATGAGGTCGCGCCTCGGCTTGAAGGTTCTTTCCTGCTTCAGGCGGATCATCAGGTCGAGGAACACCGCAGCCATCGACTTGTCGTCGGCCGATCCGCGGCCGTAGAAGAAGCCGTTCTCCTCGATCAGCGTGAACGGATCGCGCTCCCAGTCCTCGCGCTTGGCGTCGACCACGTCGATATGCGCCAGCAGCAGCACGCCCTTCTTGGTCGCGCCCTTGGCGCGTATGCGTGCCACGATGTTGCCGTCGTCGGGCTTGCCTTCAGGAATTACCAGCTGCACGTCTTCGCCGGTGAACCCCGCCGCCTTCAGGCGCGTCTCCGCGGCACGGACCACTTTCGTGCACGAGCCGGTCGTGGCAGAGGAATCGATCTCGACCATCTCCTCATAAATCGCGCGGAACGCCTCGCGGCCAGAGTCAGCCTCGGCAGGGGCAGCGTGGGCCAACGATATGAACGACATGGAAACGAAGAGTGCGCAGATTAGTTTCTTCATCGGCACAGAGTATCGAAGATCGTGAGCCGGAGTTGAAGACTGGATATGATCACTGGCGCTCGGTCGCTGAAGACATAGGCGGACAAACCAGGGAGGACACATGAGCCGACGTTTCAGGCTGCGTGCGGTGGTCGTAGCCGGGGCGTGCGTACAGATGTCGACACCCACCTGGGCGCAGGATGAGCACGCCGGGCATTCGGTCGGCGAGCATTTCGGCAGCGTTCATTTCCCCATCTCCTGCAGCTCCGACGCACAAGCGCAATTCGACCGCGCGGTCGCAATGCTTCACTCATTCTTCTCGCCTGAGACCGTCAAGGCCTTCACCGCTATTGTGCAGGCCGAGCCCTCCTGCGCCATGGCTTACTGGGGCGTGGCGATCAGCCAGCGCCCGAACCCGCTGGTTCCGCCGTTTTCACGACAAGCATTGCAAGCGGGCTGGGACGCAATCCAGAAGGCCCGCGCTGCAAGTCCGCCGACCCAGAGAGAGCGGGATTGGATCGAGGCGCTCAGTCTCTTCTTCGAAAACTACGACACGCTCGATCAGAAGACGCGGAGTCTGAAATATGAGGCCGCGATGGCGGGACTGCACGAGCGGTACCCAAAGGACACGGAAGCAGCGGTGTTTTACGCGCTCGCGCTCAACGAGGCGGTCGATCTGGCCGACAAGACGTATGTGCGTCAGCTCAAGGCCGCGGCAATCCTCGAGCCGCTCGCTGTGCAAATGCCCGATCACCCTGGCGTCGCCCATCTGCTGATTCACAGCTACGACTACGCGCCCATTGCGACGAAAGGGTTGCCCGCCGCGCGACGCTACGCCGAGCTCGCCCCCTCTGCACCGCACGCGCTGCACATGCCCTCGCACATCTATTCGACACTGGGCATGTGGCAGGACGCGATCCAGGCGGACCTGGCCTCAGATGCCGCCGCCAAGGCATACGCGGCTTCGATCAGTGCAACCACTGCCGCCAACCCGGCGGTGAATCCGCGGCGTTATCACTCCCTGGACTTCCTGACCAATGCATACCTGCAGCTCGCGCAGGACAAGCGCGCGCGCGTGATTGTCGATGAACGCGATTCGGTGTCCGGCTTGCCGCCCGACGGCAGCCTGGCGCAACACACCGCCTTCGCTGCCATCCCTGTGCGCTATGCGATTGAGCGGAGCGCCTGGGCCGAAGCCGCAAGCTTGCGACCGGCACCCACGCCATACCCGCAAGCGGAGGCCATCACCTGGTTCGGTCGCGCACTGGGTGCGGCACGATCTGCCGAGCTCGCGGGTGCCGAGGGCGCCCTTGATGAAATCACTCGCCTGCGCGCGCAACTCGCTTCAGCAAACGACATCTACTGGACGGAACAACTCGACATTGAGGCCGAGGCAGCAGCGGCGTGGATTGCCTTGGGCGAGCGACAGACGGCGCGTGCGATTGCGTCGATGCGTGCCGCCGCCGACCGCGAGGAGCGGAGCGAGAAAAATGTCGCCATGGAGAACCGCCTGTCACCGATGCGCGAGCTGCTGGGCGAGCTACTGCTCGAGGCGGGCAAACCCGCGGAGGCGCAGCGCGAATTCGAGCGCTCGCTGACGTCCGTGCCCAATCGGTTTCGCTCGCTGGCGGGAGCTGGTCGGGCGGCCGCCCTCGCGGGCAACAGATCACAGGCTCGTTTTCATTACCAACAGTTGCTGCTGCTTGCGCAGAATGCGGATAGCGGGCGGCCGCCCCTGAAGATGGCGCGCGAGTATCTGGCAAAGTCAGAGGGGACGGCGCGATAGAACTTACGGGGTCTCAAGCGCCTGCGCGACGCTTACTTCACAGTCTCACGGACAACTCAGCGCCAACGTATCTGCGGAAGTCCCGCGGGATTGCGTTGGCGATGGCGCCTCCACCGGCAGCACCCTGCGCGATGACGTTCGAGACGTACTGCTGGTCGAACGCGTTCTTCACGATGACCGACACGTCATAGCGGCCGCCTGAAAACGTGGCGCCGAGCTTGAAGTCTGCGATGCCATAGGCTGGCTGAATGAAGCGTGGATCCTGGTCGTAGGCGAACTGAACGTCGTCCTGCCAACGGAGATTCATCTGGCCGTAAATCTGTGACGCTGCAGACAGAGGCTGCGTATACCGGGCTAGGACTGTGCAGCGCAGATCCGGTGCGTTGACGAACGAACCGCCGTGCAGGTCCTGCCGGCCGCCGATACAGCCAAGCGCGGCCGTCTGGCCCGCATAGCAAGGACCGGTATCGAAGTCGTATCCCGCATCAAGATACGTCACTCCTCCGGAGATCGAGAGCCGTTCGGACGGCGCATAGGCGAACTCGAGCTCGATACCGTTGGTGTGAACGTCGCCGGCATTGGTGACGACAAAAATGGCGAGCGCAGGATCGAAGGCCTGCTGCTGGTAGTTCTCGAACGTCGTCAGGAAGCCGGTGAGATTCAACGTGAGCCGATTCCCCAACCACTGCGAGCGCAGACCAAGCTCCCACAATTGCGAGGTCTCTGCAGCGAGGGGCTGCGCGGCGAAGATGACCGGTGAGAGGGTCGCAGAGTTGAATACGCCCTCGCTCTTGTAACCGGTCGAATAGCTCAAGTAGGTGCCGAAGTCGTCGGTCCAATCGAAGCGAGCCGCCGCCTTCACGATCGTCGCGTCATCCGAGTATTCGGCCGCCACCGGACCAAACGCCCCGAGGCCGAAGAATGGACTCGGCAGCGGACGGAAGAAGGTCGAGATCCTGCTCCTCAGCAATGAAGCGGGCGCCTGCGGTAAGCGTCAATCGATCGACGGGGCGAAAATTCCCCTGCCCATAAGCCGAGACGTTCTGCGTCTTGATCGTGGAGTTGGCGACCAGCACCAGCTCCGATCCGGGCGGAGCCTGAACCGTTCCGTCGGGATTGATGGCCGTGATGAGATTGAGCCGCGTACCACGGCGGTCGAGCGTCTGATGGACATCGGTGTCGAAGTAGAACACGCCCAGGACAAAGTCGGTCCGATCGAACACCGGCGAGACAATGCGCAGCTCGTGCGACATCTGCTTCGCATCGTTGGTATTGAAGTTCGAGGTGACGATGTGCGCGGGCGTGTTGTCGATGTCGAAATCCCCTTCGGCCGTCCACTCTCGGGCGCCGCCGATGTACGTGAGGGAGTAGTCGCCCAAGCCGACGTTGGCGGTGAGCGAGGCGCCGTAGTTCTCCTGCTTCGCAAAAACGTTCGAACCTCCAAGCGCGACCACGTCGTTCAGCGGTCCGACAGCAATGCCGGTGCTCGGCACTATGGGATTCGTGCTCGCCACCCGTATCGGCAGCGCACAGCAATTCGAATCGAAGCGCTGACCGTCAACACTCAGCAGCAGATCCATGGACGTCTGTGGGTCGCCATTGGAGCTTGCCGCGGAAACCATACGCCTCGACGTCGTTGTACGTCGCACCCGTCGTGGCATCTTCCACGACACCATCGTTTTGCCGATAGAACGCAGCCAGACGGAAGGCAGTCGACGTGCGACAGCGGTGCGGAAATCACGCCGTTCACCCGGTACTCGCTGTCTCCGGCGACGAGCACGCTCGAGCTCGCTTCGAGCGCCTCGAAGTTGGGATTCCTGGTAACGAAGGCGATCACGCCTGCCGAGGAGTTCTTGCCGAACAGCGTTCCCTGCGGTCCGCGCAGCACCTCGACGCGCTCCAGATCGCCCAGATCGTTGAAGAACGATCCCTGTTGGGCCAACACGACGCCGTCGATGACGGTGGACACGCTCGGCTCGATACCCGCGGCGAACACATCCGTGCCGATTCCGCGAATGCGAATGGAGCTATCGCGAAGCTCTCTGCCGGTATTGAAGGTGACGCTCGGGATCAGCTCGCTGAGATCGGCAATACCGAGTGCGCTGATCTGCTCCAGTTCCGCGCCGCTCACCACGGAGACGGCAAGCGGGACATCCTGCGCATTCTCGGTGCGCTTTTGTGCGGTGACGATCACCTCTTCGAGAGGAGTCTCGGCCGCACTGACCAGTGATCCCACAGCGAACAACCCACAGATTGCAGCGAGGCTTGCAAACTGCAGCTTGACAGTGCTGCATCATCAGGCCGGCGAGTATGGACCGAACCCGCCTGGAAACCCACGATCCCTTCTAGCGGCGGGGAGAGGCTGCGCTACTCACCTGAATAGCGCAGCTCTGTAGCTACAGTCACAGCTTGCGCAAGTACGCCAGCAACGCTGCTCGCTCTTCCGGCAGCGGCGGACGATCGAAATTCACGCCGTCCGTGGACACGATCGGCGGAACAACGCCGGGCGGGGCGACCACCCGCACTCGCTTGAAGAACTCCGATGTAGTGATCGACCACGTCCTCGAGAGTGTCGGCGCTGTTGTTGTGGAAGTACGGCGCGGTGTTCCTGATCCCTCGCAGGCCGTTGATGTCGAGCTTGTTCCAGTCGTCAGCTGCGGGTGGCCCTACGCCTGCGAATCCCGTCAGCAGTGCGCGGCCTGGATCCGAAGCTGGTTCGCCGTATCGTGGCTCCCGTCGGCAGCGTGATCTCGTAGGTCCGCGCGTTGCGCGCGAGACGTGCCGGGCAGGGTTTGAAGTTGAAGCGAGCGGGCGTGACGGTATCGACCGGCCGCGGACATTGCGATGAGATGTCGTGGTAACGCACGACCGGGGGCTGCGGCGTCGACTGCCCGGGGCCGCCGTGGCATTGCGCACATGCGCGTGTGAACACCGCTTTGCCCTGTTGTTCCAGCGGATTGAGTACCGGATCCGGATCGGGCAAGGGCAGCGTGCCCGCGCTCACCGCGTCGGATAGCGCACGCACGCGCTCACTCGTGAACAGCACACGTTGAAACGAGGTCAGATCGTCCAGCAACCGCTGCTCCGGTGGATTCTGAATCTCTGCGTGAGCCAGGAACGCGCCCAGTGCCTGGTCCTGCAGAGTGGTGAAGCGGGCATCCAGCTGGTAGCCACCCGAGCGGTTCGGGTCCCGCGGCCACGGGTTGAGGCCGTCGGGGCCCGTGAGCTTTACATTGTTGACGCTGGGAACCATGCGCCAGACGTCGACCAGGGTTTCAGTCGATGGCGCATTGGTCGCCGGATCGATCAGCTTGATGTTGGGCGGCAGCGTGAACACGATGCGGATCAGGCCGTTCTCGCGCAGATTGCTGAAGTCGGCGGCATTCGCTCCGTTGGTGCGGAAGTCGTCGGCGTCTACCGGCCGGAAGAGCGGATCGTCGGCGCGCGGATTCCATTCGCGCCGCCGTTGCAGGCGCTGGAACCTGGCCTCCGCAGCGGCAGGGGAGAGCTGGAAGTGCTCGGTCGCCATGTGGCAATCAGCGCAAGAACGGCCGTTGCCGTCGAGGCCATGCGGCTCGCGATCAAAAAAGCCGAACAGACCTCGCAATACCGCGGTGCATGACTCACCGTCACATCGCCGGTCGGAGTCCTGGCTGACCGCCAGCGTGTCGGCCCGCGCCAAGGGGCCTGCCAGCGATACGAAGGTAAAGATAAGGAGCGTCCGAACAGCGGTGTGTATCGAGTTCATTAGCTTTCTCCCAGTCAGTCTCGATTTGCGTCGACGAGCGGCACCATGTGCGCCACCGGACTTTGGAGCGTGACTGTGGCTCAGGATCCGTGGAAGAATCCTTGGCCGATCGCTGACAAGTTCTGATTTGTTCTGATTCGCTGGTTCCATCGCCCCATGACCCGCACCCGCGCACTCTACGAGTTCGGCGATTTCGTCCTCGACGTCGGCCAGCAGCGCTTGTTGCGCCGTGACACGGGGGAGGCTATCCCACTTGTCGGAAAGGTGTTCGACACCCTGCTTTATCTCGTCGAGCACGCGGGAGAACCGCTCGACAAGGATGTGTTGCTGCACTCGATATGGCCGGGAGTGATCGTCGAGGAGAACAGCCTCACGCAGAACGTCTCGACCCTGCGCCAGGTGCTGGGGGAGACCCGCGGCGAGAATCGCTACATCGCTACGATCGCTCGCAAGGGCTACCGGTTCGTCGCCAAGGTCACGCGGCGCGACGAGCCTGCTCCAACGACTACTGCGGAGACGCGCACCACCTCGCCATCCGGATGCAGCGCCCGCCTCCGCTCGCCGGCGGATCGGACTGGTCCCTCTGGCCGCGGTACTACTGACTGTCGCGATTGCGGCCATCTCGCTGTTTTTCATCCCGACCGGGTTGCGGGAACATGCACCGGTTGCCGGCCAGACCCTGGCCATCCTGCCCTTCAAGCCGCTGTTGCCTGCCGAGCGCAACGAATCGCTGGAGTTGGGCATGACGGAATCGTTGATCTCGAGTTTGGGTCGATATAGTCCGCGCGCAATCAGCCCGCTGAGCTCGGTGCGCAGATACGCCGCCCTCGATCAGGATGCGATTGCGGCGGGTCGCGAGCTCGGCGTCGACACGGTGCTCGACGGCTCTTTGCAGCGCCGTGGCGATCGGCTGCGCGTATCGGTGCGGCTGCTGCGCGTGGCCGACGGTCGGCAGCTCTGGGCGCAGAGCTTCGACCAGGACTTCACCACGATCTTCGAGGTGCAGGACGTCATTGCCGCCAGGGTTGCGCAGGCACTGTCCGTGCGCTGGGGCGGCAGCGAGTCAGCACGCGGCGCTCCGTATACCCAGGATCCGGAAGCTTACGCGCTCTACGCGAGCGGGCGACTAGCTTGGACGCGGCAGACCGAAGCGAGCTTGCTGCAAGCGATTGCTTTCTTCGAGCAAGCCATTGCGCGGGATCCGAACTACGCCCTCGCATACTCGGGTCTTGCCGACAGTTACGCCGTCCTTGGCGTCTTCGGCATACGTGATCCGAATGAAGTGTTTCCTAAGGCGCGCCGCGCAGTCGAAAAGGCACTGTCGATCGATCCGGATCTCGCGGCGGCACATTCGGCATTGGGGCACATCAAAGTGCAATACGAGCACGATTGGGATGGTGCCGCCAGAGAGTATGCACGCGCGCTCCAGCTCGACCCGTCCGTGGCGTTGACGCATCACCGGCGCGGACTCCTGTATGCGATGCAGGGTGACACCGAGCGTGCGTTGGCGGAATCCGATAGGGCGCAACAGCTCGAGCCCCTATGGCTCGCGCCGAGAGCCGCTGCCGGCAATTTCCTCTGCTATGCGAAACGTTACGACGAGTCGATCCGGCTCGTCGAGCAGGTTCTCGCACTCGACGAGCGTGCGGACAGCGCGCGCAGTGTCCTGATACGGGATCTTCTGGGCAAGGGCGACTACGAACGCGCGCTCAGGGAAATTGACAGGCGTCCGCTCCAGGCACCCGGCAGCAACGCCTTCCGCGCCCAAGCGCTCGCACTATCGGGTCGACGCGAGGAAGCGCTTGCGGAGTTGGATCGCGTGCTCAAGTTGTCCAAGCAGCGCTATGTCGCTGCGTACGATATCGCGTTGATCTACGCCGCTCTCGCAGATACCGAGAGCACGTTCTTATGGCTGGGGCGCGCCGTGGAGGACCGATCGACCCAGATCAACTTCCTCGCACAGGACGCGATGTTCGACGCGTTGCACACCGACGCGAGATTTGCCCCGCTCGTTCAACGAATAGGTATCTATCATCGGGTTTTGCCGGATGCCGCGGCTCCGACTTCGTAGTTCGAAAAAGATTTCACGCATGCCGCCCTAGCTTCTCGAGCGTCGCCGTGAGCAGATGTTGTCTTCATGTCATTCCACAACGAGCTCACGAGCTGGTGGCCGCGCGCAGTGGTATGAAGCCATCGACGCACCATAACCGCCGGCGTAGAGCAAGGCGAGTATGTCGCCCTCGCGCAGATCGGGAAGCTGACAATTTTCGGCGAACAGGTCGCCGGCTTCATTGATGTGACCGGCCACCGTGCAGGTCTTGGACGGCGCTGCGTCGGCGGCGCGGCACAGGACGATCTCCTGGTGATAGTGATAGAAGGCGTGCAGATTGAAGGCATTCAGACCGCAGTCGACACCGACGAACCGCGTGCCGCCCTTGTCTTCGATCGTCACGACCTCCACCAGCAGGATGGCGGCGTCCTTGATCAGGTAATCACCGGGTTCGGTCATGATCGTGGCGCCGAGCGAACCCAAGTGACGAGCGATTCCCTGCACGTATGCATCGAGATCGACGCCTTGATCGGACGCTTGCAACGGAATCCCGAGGCCGCCGCCGACATTGAAGTACCGCAGACCAGGGACGCGCTGAGCCAGTTCAGCTCCTCGCTGCGTGGCCTGGAAGAACTCCTCCAGACCGGCGCGCAGCCAGCCCGACCCAATGTGGAAATGCAGGCCTTGCACTTCAAGGCGCTGATCGCGCGCCAGCGCGAGAGCCTCCTCGAAACGATCCGCATAGATACCGAACTTGGTGGGCTTCTCTCCTGCGTACGTGAGCTGAGCCGAATAGCCCGTGCCGACTTGCGGATTGATGCGTAGGCCGATGGCGCGCCCGGGCGCGCGTCGGCCGACGCGACGAATCGCGCTGAGGGAGTCGAGGTTCAGCACGAGGTGCTGGGCCAGGATCACATCAAGGTCGCGTTCGCTGAGGTTGGTACCGGTGTACGAGATCTCCTCAGGCTTCCACCCGGCGCTCAGCGCGAGCTCGACTTCCTGGGGCGAGCAGGCGTCGATGCCCACATCGCCGAGCGAGCGCATTCGAGACAGAAACGCGGGGTGGCGATTCGCCTTGAGGGCGTAATGAAGGCGATTACGTAGCTGTGCACGATCGAACGCGGCCTGGACCCGACGAGCGTTTGTCGCCGCGCGCTGGGGGTCGTACACGTACAGTGGTGTGCCGTGCTCACGAGCCAGGGCCTCAGCGTCTTGGCCCGCGAATCGCAATCGGCCCGCGTGCACATCCAGACGCTCGCGGCACCACCACGGACTCGGCCGCTTGAAGGTGTCGTTCACAGGGCGCGTAGACTGGCGGACGGAGGGATTCTCTTCAAGTTACGCTTCCGCCGCGAGCTGGCCTCTATAATCCGGCTGATGCAATGCGTATGCCGCTGATGGACGGTCCCTCGAAGCTCGCTACCTGGATGAGCGAACTGCGACGGCGCAAGGTCGTTCGCGTTGCCGTCGTTTACCTGGTCGTCGCCTGGCTCCTGATCCAGGTTGCAGACGCGACCTTCGAGCCGCTCGGCCTGCCGCAGTGGTCGATCCGGCTGGTCATCGTGCTTGTCGCACTCGGATTCCCGGTCGCATTGGCGCTTGCATGGGCGTTCGATGTGACGCCACGTGGCATCGAACGCACTGGCACTGCTCCCGCAGCAAATGACACATCCGGATCCAGGCCCAAGGTGACAACCGCCGGCGGAGCCACGCCGATTGCGACACCTGCCGAGGCGACCACCGGCACGCGCGATGGCGCGAAGTCGCTCGCGATCCTGCCGTTTGCGGACCTGAGTGCCGAGCGCGATCAGGACTATTTCTGCGACGGCATCGCGGAAGAGCTCATCAACGCGCTCTGCTCCATCCGGGGCCTCAAGATTGCGTCGCGCACGTCTGCTTTCCAGTTCAAGGGCAAGTCTGCCGACGTACGCGAGATCGGCCGCACGCTCGGTGTCGACTCGGTGCTCGAAGGCAGTGTTCGCAAGGCCGGCGATCGAGTCCGCATTACGGCGCAGCTGGTCGGCGCGGGCGATGGCTACCACCTCTGGTCGGAGAGCTTTGACCGGCGGCTCGAGGACATATTCGCGATCCAGAGAGAGATCGCTCAGCAGATCGTGCGCTGTCTCAAGAGGAACCTCCAGAGCGCGGACGAGCAGAAACTCGATCGCGGCGGCACAACCAATATCGATGCGTACGAGTTCTATCTGCGCGGGCGCGCAATGCTGCGCGGGCACGAGTGGTCGCGTTCGCTCCAAATGTTCCGTCGCTCGATCGAGATCGACCCCACCTTCGCGCTGGCGCACGCCGGATTCGCTACGGCGCTCGCCGACAACATTTTCTGGCATCCACTCAAGAACGCGGCTGAGATCGCGGAGGCACTGCAGGCAGCGACGCGCGCAGAGGAGCTGCAGCCCGGACTCGCGGAGGTCATGGTTGCGCGCGGCACACTGCTCTCGGCCCAGAATCTCAACGATGAGGCCACCGCGGCGTACGAGGAGGCCCTCGAGCGTGGGCCGAATCTGCCCGATGTCTACTACTGGTATGCACGCCACGCGTTCAGCACGAGTGACTTCTCAAAGGCTGCGCGGCTCTTTGAACGCAACGTCGAGCTCGATCCGACGAATTTCACGGCCTGCGGCCTGCTGGCCCAGGTGTATGAATCGCTCGGTGACAGCGTGCGCAGCCGCCGGGCGTATGAGCGCTGCGTGGAGGTGGTCGATCGACAACTCGAGATCTATCCGGACGATGCTCGCGCAATGCAGTACGGTGCCTCCAGCAACGCGGTCCTCGGACGGCGCGCTCGCTCGCTCGCGCTGATCGAGCGCGCGCTGGCGCTGCGCATGCCATCTCCGCGCCCATGCTCTACAACTGCGCGTGCTCGTATGCACGTCTCGGTGAGACCGACAAGGCCCTCGACCTGCTCGAGCGCTGGGTCGAGACGGGCACGGGGAGCGCCGGCTGGGTGCGCGCCGACCGCGACCTCGACACCCTGCGCGAGAGCCCACGGTTCGCCGCCATAGTGGCCCGCCTCGAACACGGCAAGACTACCTGAGCAAGATGCGCCCTAGCCGGCCGAAGGCTCAGGGCAGCGGAAGTCGGCGTATCTCTACTGAGGCGAGATCGCAACCGCGCTCGGCTCCGACGGGCTTGCCACACGCATGCTCAACGCAGCGATCTTGTCATTGTCGAGGGCAAAGTGGAGACACATCTTGAAGGGATCAGCAAGACCTGCCTTCGGAAAGTTTCCGTCCACTTTGGCGGTGACGACGGTCTTTCCGTCGCGGCAGTCCACGTCGGTGATATCGAGGCTCACTTGCGTGCCGATATATTGTCGATCGCTCCACTCTTTGATTTCAGCGGCACCGCGATAATTGTGTCCGTCGTCGGTGACGATGGCGTCTTGGTGAAAGTCGCGAGAAACGCCGGGGTGTCATGGGCATTAGTTGCCTCGACGAATGCGGCGATGGGCGGCGATAGTTCGGTAGAGACGGGCTCGAGTTCTGTCTTGGACATGGCATTCTCCGGATGGATCGCGAAGAGTCACCGTACAGGGGTGGGAGCATGCCGTCTGTGCGTTTCTGTACATAGCTAGCACGGGCGCTCTGGGCCGGGCTAGACTCATCGATAGAAAACGTGATTGCCGATCTTCGCGACGCTCCGCTTGGTTCTCGCCCAGTATGGTTGCACGCCGGTCGCGTGGTAGTAGAGCGCATCGGGCACGAGCGGCATGTGGAAATCGTTGAACACCGCTGTAGCGACAGCTATTGCCTGTTGCCAGGCCGGCCCCCAAGGCTCGCTGTGCTCCAGCTCAGTCCACGAGAAGTGCGCGACGAAGCGGCGGCGTACCGGGTCCCAGCGCGTGTCGTGCACCACTCCGCAGATCGTTTTCGGGAAATTCGGCGACCTCAGCCGATTGAGCGTGACTTCGGCGATCGCGTACTGTCCGTTCAGGGACTCCCCGCGAGCCTCGAAGTAGATGTTTTCTGCCAGACACCGCAGCTCGAGCGCGCGCCTGTGCTCTGACTGCAGACGGGCAGGCTCATCGCGCGAGCGGCCCGAGTACGCGAGCGCTACGATCGAGGTCAGTGCGACGATGGGTACCGCGAGCATCGCCAAGAAGGACATGCCACCCCCATCGCGCGCGAGCCAATAGAAGACGATCCGGCGTCGCCACGACGCAGGCCGGATACGCGCTCGCCAGATGCGTGCCTGATACAGCAGTGATTTGAGCACGGCTGCCGCCGCACCTCACAGCATGCTGTCGAGGCGATCGAGGTCGTTCACCACGCGCCAGTGTCCGCCGGCTTTCTCCACTTCGCCCTTCCAGTGCTCGAGCCGCGCCAGATATTGGCGCGGGTCGTAGTTGTCCTTGCGCAGCTTGACGACATTCAGCGCCACCACGTCGAAACCTTTGAAGGGCACCTCGATGTCGCGCTTGTAGCCTTGCTCGAGGTCCTGCTCGAGGTCCGAGAAGATGAGGATGGTCTTGCGACCGGTGCCCTTCTCGTTCAGGAACTCCACGGCCTGCAGCAGGCCGCCGGTGATGTCCGTGTACTGCGAGGCGTTCTCGCGAGCGACGAAGTCACCGCACCTTCTGCGCGAACGCACGCTTCTGCGCATTGGCAGTGGTCGGACGTTCGTCGAACGTAGCCTTCGCGATGATGTCCTTCTCGCTGAAGCTGCCGGTGTCGATGCGCGCCACCGCAAAGGAGTCCGCTGGTCGAGCCGCGAGAGCGTGTAAAGGATCACGTCCTGCGCCTTGCGCAGCTCGCCGCGGTACGTGCCAGACGTGTCGAGCAGCAGATACACGCCCGTGTTCCGGGCGACCGATGCAGACTGCGTGCAGGCCGCGAGCAGGATGCACGCGAGAATCAACGCGCGTCTCATGGCGTCACCTCCTGCACATTCTCCACCGGCTGCTGAGTCCTGCCGTTTGCAGCCAGCTGGATTCGAGCCATAGCGGCACGAACAGCGGCAGATCGTACAGCCGCTCTGCGAGTGTGCCGAGATGGCGCGAGCCGTTCCCGAGCACACGCAGCACCAGGGCGACTACGCGCAGCAAGCCGATGCCGACCAGCCCGAGTACCGTGCGCAACGAATGCACGAAGGTCTCGAGCGGGATCGCAACGAACACGAGCGCAAATGGCAGGATGAATCCCATGCCCATCTGCGCGGCGGTCGTGATCCAGAGCGAGCCGTTCTCGACCGCCACCTCGCTGCCGCGCAGGAGCGCAGTCGTCGCGAGCTCGTCCTGCAGCAGCACCTCGCGCATGTAGGCGAGGCCCGCCTCGATGCTCGCCAGCAGCAGCAGGATGCTGAAGGTGATCCAGATCATCCGCACTCGCAGCTTGTCGGGCAGTGCGCCGATCACGGGGAAGAGCCGAGTGATGCGCAGGCTCTCCATCAGGAACAGGCCCATCGAGATCTCGACCATGATGATGACGAGCGCCGCGATGTCGGCCGTCTTGAAGAGTGCCGATGAAGTTCGTGCCGCCAACCATCTCGGCCATGGGCCGCGCGATGAGCGAGAAGTTGATCGCAGCGCCGCCCATGGCGACCAGCAGCACCATGGTCGAGATAAAGAAGTGCACCAGCGACGACGACGAAAGGATCGACACCGCCTTGTCCTCGCGCTTGACGATGTCCTCGTACTCCTGCATGTGCCGATCGACACCCACCGAGCGCGACAACAGGCTCTCGACCTTCTTGTCGACGTCGGTCAGGAGCACCTGCACGTCCCGCCAGCGCGGCATCATGGCGCGCAACAGCTCGTGCCGCTCGTGGCTCGCCTCGCGATAGGCCTCCATCGCCTCCTTGTGCGCCTTCACGATGGATTTGTGGATGTCGGCGAGCACGTCGCTGCCGCCGTTCTTCTCCTCGAGCTTGGAGACCGTCTCGACGGCGCGAACCCAGCCGGGTGGGTCCGGGGGGACTTCCACGGCGTCCTGGTGATCCTTCTCGATGCGTCCGATCGCCTCGCTCAGGCCGCGATGCAGGTGCGGGTAGTTGGCGAGATCCTTGCGGACCGTCTCGCCGACGCGCGCGAACTCGCGCTCGATGATGCGCTCCTTCGCTTCGCGGCCCGCTGCGAGCAACACCTCACGGTTGCGCTCCGCGAGCCGCGTTTCGGCGTGCGCCACGGAGTGCGCGGCGAGCCGCAGACCGCGTGCGATCGCGCCACTGGCGGTGCGAATCGCCTGATGAGCGGTATGACGTGCGAGGTACAGGACCGCCACCAGCACGACGGCCCAGATGATGGTCGAAATGGCTGGCCACGGAGTGATCGCGAGCAGAACGTTCATCGACATGACTGGCAACCCCGCTGTCGTAGGAAGACCCCGGTAGACCGGTGGCTTTGCGGCCCTTGCTTTCGCAAGGTGTGCTCTTGAGCAGTGGGGCGAGGGTGCGACTGCCGCGCGAGTCGTGTCAAACGGACAACGACGTTATGTGGCAGCAATCAGCGGGAGTGTGAACCAGTTCCGCCTGGCCGTTGCTGGCAAGCGGGGTGCAAAGCCTGGCGGAGAGAGAGGATTCGAAAACAGGCGAGTGACCTGGCGGCGTCCAGGCGACAAAGCCTCGAACTACGATCGCCGTGCGGACCCGGAGTCGAGGTCTCGCCGTCCGTGCGGATAACATGCGTGCCGAAAGCCCGATCGGAATGGTTAACGCCGCCGTTGCACGCAGGGACAAGACCAGAGGCCAAAGGGCATGAAGAGCGCTGCCGTCGTGGGTCGTCAGCGAGCGCCAGCAGGTTTCAGTACACGATGTAGACGATAGACGCAGCCCTATGAACGAAACGCCATCGGACGCTACACCGCCGCGTCTGCCGGGCAGTATCCGCTCCAGGGCCGGCAAGGCTACCGGCGCACGGGAGGCTCATGAACCGGAATGTCGTTGCAGTCACCCTCTACTTGCGGCGTCGGTCACGACCGCGCAGGACGCTTACGACCTCGTGATCAGCAATGGCAGGGTCATCGACCCTGAAACAGGGTTAGACGCCGTGCGGCATGTCGGCATCGCCGGCGGCGTCATCGCCGCCGTCTCCGACCAGCCGCTCCATGGTCGTAAGCAAATCGATGCCAGCCGCCGTGTCGTCGCGCCCGGCTTCATCGACCGAACACGTACACGCTCGGGCCCGGCCTGTTCCGCGCACGCGCGGCCGACGGCGTCACCACGGTACTCAACCTCGAGCAGGGCGCCCACAACGTCGATGCCGCCTACCGTTCGGTCGCGGGCTCGGCGCTGGTCAACTATGGTTTCGCCGTGGATCACACGGGCGCGCGGTTGGTTGTGACGCACGACCCCGGAGCTGACGTCACCGGTGGAACGATCGAGGCTTATCCCTCGGCGCCGGCGCGCGATCGCGCCCTGACGGAGGCCGAACTGACCGAACTGCTGCGGCATCTCACACGTGGGCTAGAGGAAGGCGCAATCGCGATCGGAATGGGTCCCGAATACCTGCCGGGAGCCACCAACAGTGAGATCTTTGCGGTGTTCAACCTCGCTGCGGAGCATCGGGTTCCGGTGCAGATCCATGTCCGCAAATGGAACCGCATCACCGATCACCAGGAGGTCTATGAGCCGATCGCTGCAGCTGCAATTACTGGGGGCCGGGTCCACCTCAGTCACATGAACTCGGTCGCCGACGAGTACATCGACCGCTACCTCCGGTTCGTGGATGCGGCCGTTGGCAACGGCGTCGCGATCACGACGGAATGCTATCCCTACACAGCCGGGATGGCGGGCATCACCTCGTCGCTTTTTGATGGCTGGGAGAAGTGGCCGGATGACCGGTTTGCTCGTTACCGCTTGCCCGGTGGCGAGATGCTCAATCGGCAGACGTTCGCGGCACGCCATGCTGAAGGCGGGATGGTCCTGCTCGAGATCGCGAAGCCGGAGTGGGTGGATGCCTGCGTCGCGCATCCTGCAACGCAGATCGCGAGCGACGGCAGCTGGGAGCAGGGCGAGACGCATCCGCGGGTGGCTGGCACGCACTCCCGGGTTCTCGGGCACTACGTCCGTGAGCGGCGCCTGTTAACCCTCGAGAGCGCCATCCGCAAGATGACGCTGCTGCCGGCGCTGGCCCTGCAGGGCGCAGCACCGCAACTCGCGCGCAAGGGCCGTCTGCAGCAGGGTATGGATGCTGACCTGACATTGTTCGATCCGGAGACGATCGCCGACCGCGCGACTTACGAGCAACCGACGCTGCCCCCGCACGGCATCGACGTCGTCATCGTGAATGGTGTGATCGTCGTTCGCAACGGGGAAATCGTCGATGGAGTGACACCGGGCGCTGCGATACGCCGCACTCGCAGCACGCCGGGCCCGCGACCAGTCGCGACGCAGCCGTGATAGTGATCGATGAGACTTACAATGCGCCGCGCGCTTGTACTCGCGCGGAGCCCGAAGCACCTGGCAAGGTGCCGCTGGATGCCCTGGTCATGAGGGGAGGGCGGTGTCTATCGATTCTCCTGTATGTAGATTGCGCGCTCATGAGAGA
Organism: uncultured Gammaproteobacteria bacterium; assembly: GCA_963705495.1. GTDB lineage: Bacteria > Pseudomonadota > Gammaproteobacteria > Steroidobacterales > Steroidobacteraceae > DATBVX01. The sequence continues at coordinate 80,614 of CAVPJQ010000025.1, forward strand.
ACGCCTTGAACCCGAAGACGCCGTGATAGCTGCCCATGCCGCTTTGATTGATACCACCGAATGGCAACTGGCTTTCCAGGTAATGAGAGAAGAATCCGTTGATCGTCACACCGCCCGATGAAGTCCTGCTGAGTACCTTGTCGATGTTGTTTCGATCGTTGCTGTAGATGTAGAGCGCCAACGGCTTGGCACGGCCCGAGATGTGTTCGATGACCTCGTCGATGTTCTTGTAAGTCATTACCGGCACGATCGGCGCGAAGATTTCCTCCTGCATGATCTGCATGTCAGGCGTGACATCGGTGAGCATCGTCGGATGGATCGTGCGGTCGGCCTGCTCCAGCGTGCCACCCACGGCGATCTTGGCGCCCTTGGCAACGGCATCATCGAAGAGTTTCTTGATTCGGACGAAATTCTGATCGTTGACGATCTGGGCGATGCTTTCCTTCTTGATGCTCCCGTCGTCGCGGTAAAGGTTTTGTTTGACCCTGGCTTGAAACTCCTCGATCAAGGCGCTCTTCTGCTGCTCCTTGATGAACACATAGTCGGGGCTGATGCAGGCTTGCCCGCCATTGAATTGCTTGGCTGCCGCCAGATCCGCTGCGACCTTCTTCACATCCGCACTTTCATCGACGATGACGGGTGACTTTCCCACCGAGTTCCAGGGTTACGGTCGCCAGGTTCTTCGCCGCCGCCGCCATGACCAGCTTTCCTACTCGCGTGCTTCCCGTGAAGAATATGTGGTCGAACGGCAGGTCGAGCAACGCGGTTGCCACATCGACACCGCCTTCGAACAAGGCGACTTCTTTTTCGTCGAACGCCTGCTTGATGATTTTCGCTGCGACTCGGGCGGTCGCCGGGCAGAGATCGGTCAACTTGACCATGCAGCAATTTCCGGCGGCAACAGCGGCTGCGAGAGGACCCATGGTCAGTCCGAGCGGAAAGTTCCAGGGGCCCAGGATGAGGCACACACCTCGCGCCTCGTAAACGATCCGCGCCGTGTCGTTCTTGTTCTGGGAGGGAATCACTTCGACGGGTTTCATCCACTCGTCGAGATTGTCGATGTTCCTCTGGATGTTGCCGATGACGCCCAGGATCTCCGTCACCTTGATTTCGCCTTCAGGCTTGCGAGTGTCCTGTTTCACCGCCGCCACGATCTCATCGCCGTGAGCCTCCACCGCCGATTTCAACTTCTTCAGTTTCTCTTTCCGTTCCTCGGCGGTAGTGGCTTTCATCTCCCATTGATGAGACTGCTGGAGATCGAAAACCCGTCCTATTTCTGCATGTACGCCCTGAACTGTCTGTCTGGCAGGAGTGGACACAGTACTTCCTCCGTTCTAATGAGCGACGATTCCCCGGCCGCATGCGGATACGAAACGGCGGTTGAAAGACCGAAGTGAAGCACCTTGCCTTGCTTGATGAGTTCTTTCACGGCGCCCGCAACATCTTCGATCGGCACCTTGGGATCGACTCGGTGTTGGTAGTAGAGATCGATGCGGTCAGTGCGCAGCCGCTTCAGAGATTGCTCGACGACCTTTTTGATGTGCTCGGGCCGGCTGTTGAGCGCAGCCGTCCCGTCAATGGCGTAGCCAAACTTCGTGGCAATCTTCACTTGATCGCGGACGGGTTGAAGTGCTTCGCCGACCAGCTCCTCATTGGTGAACGGTCCATAGACTTCGGCCGTGTCGAAGAAAGTGACGCCGTTCTCGAACGCTGTGCGAATCGCTCTAAGACCCTGCTCTTTCGGCGCGGGCGGTCCGTAGTTGGCGCTGATGCTCATGCATCCTGCGCCCAACTCCGAGACCGTCATCGTTCCAAGTTTTCTCTGCTTCATGCTCGTAGATCCATTGAGTTTGGTATCAATCGCCTGCGCGTGGGCGGTACTACCCATCAGCGGGCCGATGGCCATTGCCGCGCCGAGCATTGCAGTGCTCGCCAGAAAGCGTCTATCCTCGCGACGAATGGTTCCACGGGAACCTTCGAAGGTGCGCGCTGGGACTATCGCGCAACGGCTTCGTACGAGATTGCGTCAGATATGCTCCTGTATGCGCAGTTCGCAACAGGCTTCAAGGGCGGTGGCGTCAATCCAAGGCCGTACTATGTCCTTCAGATAAAGCCGTTTGATCCAGAGTCAGTTGATGCGTTTGAGGTCGGTTTCAAGTCACGATTTCTGGAAAACAGTCTGCAACTCAATGCCGCAGCGTTCTATAACAAGTATAGCGACATCCAGCTTACACTTAACCAGTGTCCGACTCTGATTCCCCCCGGTGCGCCTCCGAACTGCTACCTGCCTGCAAACGTAGGCAGCGCTACGATCAAAGGAGCCGAGGTCGAGGCGGAATGGATTCGCGGCGGACTCAGGCTCGATGCATCGGCAAGCTACCTCAACTTCCAGTACGACAGCGTCGAGCCAGCGACGCTCGTTAGACTTACTGATAAGCCGCCTTATACACCCGAGTACAAGTTTGCTGCAGGATTGCAGTACGCGTTTCTCCTCGGCGACGCGGGGTGATTATCCCTCGCGTCGACTATCTATATCAGGACGCGACCTACACGGCAGCGCTTAACTTCCCGAACGGGCGAATCCCTAGCTATGGGCTGACCAACGCGCGAGTTACGTATGGCTCGCCGGATGATAAATGGCAGCTTTCATTGGCAGTGCTCAATGTGTTCGACAAATACTACCCGCTCAATATTGCTGACGTTACGCCGCCGCAAGCTACGCGGGACGAGTCGATCGTGATTCAGCCAGGAGGTCCTCGTGAGTTTTTCGTTGGGCTCAAGCGTAAATTCTAGCGACAGACTCGATGAAGCGCTTTCCTCGCCGTTAGTGGATGCCTCAAACGACCACACGGCGCAACGGGAGATACCGTCCAGCTTTTTCGTTGTTGACTGGTGACGGTTTGAAAGTTGGCCGGCATTCGATTCCGCGCCTTTCGACACGCCGGTTGAGCATTCACTTGACCCTTCCGGGCTGGGGTGCGCCGATCACCTTGGTTTTGCTTGCTTCGCGGTATTCGGGAGTGACCTCTGAGAGTCTTTGGCGCGGGGTAGCTCTCGGAACACAGGTCGTTTTCTCGCAGATTTAGAGGCTAGTGCGGCTTCGGCCGCGAGTTTTAGCGGGAGCGGGGCCACTCTGCAGCCCACGCGGGTGAGGCAACGTACGGGGCATGTTCTGTAAACGCTTTCTATAGCAGTAGATGAATTCGTTAGTGAGGATGAGTACTCAGATGAAGTCACGGGAAACAGCCGACAGGTCGCTGCAGCAAAAGATTGACGAGCACGGATCAGCGCTCAAGATGCTACGGAATGCACAGGCGGGACCCTATGTCTTCCCCATTCCCGCCGAATACTCCAACTGGAGGGAAGAACAGCGCGCATGGAGGGAAACCGTAGCCCTCATGGACATGTCTTTCCACATGTCCGACCTCTACATCGAGGGCCCGGATGCGAAGAAGTTCATTGCATCGCTGGCCGTGAACAGCTTCGACAACTTCGGCGGCAACAAGGCGAAGCAGTTCGTCGCTTGCGCACCGAGCGGTTACCTCATCGGTGACATGATCTGCATTGGTCTGAGCGAACTGGATTCGCAAGAATCTGGCGGAGAGAGAGGGATTCGAACCCTCGAAGGGCTTTTGACCCTTACGCCCTTAGCAGGGGCGCGCCTTCGACCACTCGGCCATCTCTCCGTGCGTCGGGCCGGGCGCCATGAGGGGAAAACCCTCAGCACCCCTGCCAAGAGCAAGGGCGCGAATGATACTGGCAGCGCTATGAAGAGGTAAAGGCGGTGTCAGTTCGAGTCGAGCGCGTCAGCCCTTGCCTTCGGTGCCCGAGCCGAACTGCCCGCGCACGACCTGGCCGCCGCCGCTCTGTGCTTCGCGCTTGATGCGCTCGTAGATCTCTTCGCGATGCACCGCGATTTCCTTCGGTGCATTCACGCCGATCCGCACTTGGTTACCTTTGACGCCGAGGACTGTGACGGTGACGTCGTTACCAATCATCACTGTCTCGCCTACGCGCCGGGTCAGAATCAGCATTGTTATCACTCCTTAGATGCAGCGCTTCGGTCCCTCTGCCCCCGCAGCTGCCTTGCGCACCGCATTTCTTGTCAGCCTTGTCTCTGGCCGATCTTTTTTCAAAACGCGCCAGATTCTAGCGACAATGCTCATCCGTGACACCGTACCAGCACACAAAATTTAGTGAGAAAAAGGTGAACGACATTCAGCGCGCGATCGCGCTCGATTTCACTCAACGTGACGCGTCGAATTGCGGCTGCATGCCGCGCTTGGGATCGCCGACACAAAAGATCGGAATCAGACAGTTACGCTGGTTTTTGTCGGTCGAGTCCGAATGCCGCGTGAAGGCTCCGCACGCCGCGTTCCAATGCGGGTTCATCGACCAGCACCGATATCTTGATCTCGGATGTGGAAACGAGCCTCACGTTGATCTGCTCGCGCGCCAGTGTTTCGAACAGACACGTCGCGACGCCGGCGTGTGAGCGCATGCCGACTCCGACTACGGAGAGTTTCGCAACATCGCTGTGGCCGCTGACGTTCGCCCCGCCCAAGGTCGCGGCCGCGGCCGTGACCAGCTTGAGCGCAGCAGCGTAATCATCGCGATGCACCGTGAAGGTGAGATCCACCTTGCCGTCGCGCGGCGCGTTGAGCACGATCATGTCCACTTCGATGTTCGCATCGGAAACCGGGACGCAGCAGCCGATGCGCCGTGCCGGGGATGTCCGGCACGCCCGCAACGGTGATCTCCGCTTCGTCGCGATTGAAGGCGATGCCTGAAACGACGGGCGCTTCCACTCTCGGTTCCTCGCGACAGATCAGCGTTCCGGGGCCTGGCTCGAAGCTCGACGCGACGCGCAGCGGCATATTGTACTTGCTCGCGAACTCCACCGAGCGCAGATGCAGCACGCGCGAGCCCTGGCCGGCAAGCTCGAGCATTTCATCGAAGGTCACCCGCTCGAGGCGGCGCGCCTGCGGCACCATGCGCGGGTCAGTGGTGTAGACGCCATCGACATCGGTGAGGATCTGGCATTCATCGGCACGCAGTGCAACGGCGAGCGCGACGGCCGTCGTGTCGGAGCCGCCCCGGCCGATGGTCGTGATATCGCCGCCCTCGTCCACACCCTGGAAACCCGCGACCACCGGAACCAGGCCCGCGTCGAGATCGGCTCGCAGGCGCTGGGTCTCAACGTCCACGATGCGCGCCCGGCCATGCACATTGCTGGTCAGCACACGAACCTGCGGGCCGGTGTACGAACGCGCGCTGCAACCCCGCGCACGCAGCGCCATGCAGAGGAGCGCAATCGAAACCTGCTCGCCGGTGGCAAGGAGCACATCCATTTCGCGCGCGTCGGGCTCATCGCAGATGCCCTTCGCAAGATCCACCAGTCGATCGGTGCTGTCTCCCATGGCGGATACAACCACGACGATCTGGGTGCCATTGCGGCACGCATCGTGGACGCGCTCAGCGACGCGACGAATCAGATCCAGCGACCCGACCGAGGTACCGCCATACTTCTGGACGATGAGCGGCATCGACGCGGTTCACGCGCCAAGGCGTTCGCGCACCCACGCCTCGACACCCGCGAGAGCGGCGTCGAGCGCGGCGGGATTCGTGCCACCGGCCTGCGCCATGTCGGCGCGGCCACCGCCGCGACCGCCGACCTGCTGCGCGACGCTGCCGATGAGCTCGCCCGCCTTGATCTTCTGCGTCTGATCCGCGGTGACTCCGGCGACCAGCAGTACCTTGTCCGTCCCTTCGACCGATGCGAGCACGATCACCGCGGATTTCAGTTTGTTCTTGAGCTGATCGACCGCATCGCGCAAAGCGCGCGCATCGGCGCCGTCGACGCGTGTAGCAAGCACCTTCACGCCGTTGATCTCGCGCGCGGAACTCGCGAGATCGCCGCCCTGCCCGCTCGCGAGCCTGCCCTTGAGCTGCTGGACTTCCTTTTCGAGCTTCCTCGAACGCTCGAGAAGCTGCTCGATCTTGTCCTTGAGGTCTTCACGCCCACCGCGCACCAGCGCGCTGACATCGCGCAGCAGTGCATCGCTTGACTCAGCCCATGCCACTGCGCCCTCGCCGGTCAGCGCCTCGATGCGGCGCACTCCGGCTGCAATGCCCGACTCGCCAGTGATCTTGAAGAAACCGATGTCGCCCGCGCGTTTCACGTGGGTTCCGCCACAAAGCTCCATGGAAAACTCACCGACCTTGAGCACACGCACATCGCTGTCGTATTTCTCACCGAACAGGGCCATCGCGCCCGCTTCGACCGCCCGGTCGAACGGCATGACATCGGTCTCTGCGGGGGCGTTTTCGCGGATCTGAGCGTTGACCAGCCTTTCTATTTGCGCGAGCTCCGCAGGCGTCAGCGCTTGATAGTGAGAGAAGTCGAATCGCAGCCGGTCCGGTGCCACCAAAGAGCCTTTTTGGGTGACATGAGTGCCGAGAATCTTGCGCAGTGCGGCGTGCAACAGGTGCGTTGCGGTGTGATTGAGCATGGTCGCGCGGCGCCGCGCACCGTCGACCTGCGCAGTCACGATGTCGCCGACCTTGATTTCGCCCTGCACCAGCTTGCCGATGTGGGCGTGCACATTGTCGAGCTTCTGCGTGTCGAGCACCTCGAACCGGACGCCTGCCGCGGTGAGGTGGCCTTGATCGCCAACCTGCCCACCGGCTTCGGCGTAGAACGGCGTGCGATCGAGGATCACCTGTCCCTCTTCGCCCGCGCGCAGTCGATCGACCTTGTCGCCACCTCTGATCAGTTCGACGACCCGGCCCTGATCGGTCAGCCCAACGTAGCCCGAGAAGTCCGTGCGTCCTTCCACGCTCACAGCGCCACGCAAGTCCACGCCGAACTTGCTTGCGGCGCGCGCCCGTTCGCGCTGCGCTTCCATCGCTCTCTCGAAGCCCGCCTCATCGATGCTGAGCCCGCGCTCGCGCGCGATGTCCGCCGTCAGGTCGACCGGAAAGCCGTAGGTGTCGTAGAGCTTGAAGACGGCTTCACCCGAAATGATCTTGCCACGGGCATTGCGAATCGCCTCCTCCAGCAGGCCCATGCCGGTCGACAACGTCTCGGCGAAGCGCAGTTCCTCCTGCTCGAGGACGCGCTCGACATGCTGGCGCCCCTTGGAGAGTTCCGGATACGCGCTGCCCATGGCGTGCTCGAGGGGCGCAACGAGCTTGTAGAAGAACGGGGCGCGGATACCGAGTTGATACCCATGACGAATGGCGCGCCGGATGATCCGGCGCAGCACATAGCCGCGCCCTTCGTTCGACGGCAGCACCCCGTCGACGATCAGAAACGAACACGCACGGATGTGATCGGCGATCACGCGCAGCGAGCTCGAGCCGAGGTCCCCGGTGCCGGCCAGCTCCGCAGCGGCCTGTGATGAGGTCGCGGAACAGATCGATTTCGTAATTCGAATGCACGCCCTGCATGACGGCGGCGATGCGCTCGAGCCCCATTCCCGTGTCGACCGAGGGCTTCGGAAGCGGCGTCAGCACGCCCTCAGCAGAACGATCGAACTGCATGAACACGAGATTCCAGATCTCGACCCAGCGGTCTCCGTCCGCACCGGCGCTACCCGGCGGTCCGCCGGCGATACCGGGGCCGTGGTCATAGAAGATCTCGCTGCAGGGGCCGCACGGACCGGTTTCGCCCATCTGCCAGAAGTTGTCCGAACCGCCGCCGGAGTTGTCACCGATGCGGACGATCCGGTCGGGCGGCAGCCCGACCTCCTTGCTCCAGACGTTGTAGGCCTCGTCGTCGGTCTGGTAGACCGTCACCATCAGCCGCTTCGGGTTGATGCCAAGCCAGTCCTTCGCCGTCACGAGCTCCCAGGCGAACAGGATCGCATCGCGCTTGAAGTAGTCGCCGAAGCTGAAGTTGCCCAGCATCTCGAAGAACGTGTGATGGCGGGCGGTGTAGCCCACATTCTCGAGATCGTTGTGCTTGCCACCCGCACGCACGCAGCGCTGGCTGCTCGCCGCACGCACGTAGCTGCGTTTCTCCTTGCCCAGGAACACGTCCTTGAACTGCACCATGCCCGCATTGGTGAAGAGCAGCGTCGGATCGTTGCCCGGCACGAGCGAGCTCGAGGGCACGACCGTGTGGGCCTGCTTGCGGAAGTACTCCAGGAACAGGCTTCGCAGGTCGTTGCTCGAAGGAGATCTGGAACTGCTCTGCGTCATGGGTCGTCGTCGAGATCGATGTCCGTGCCGAGCGCCTGGCGAATCTGGGCGCCGGTAAAACCACGATATTGCAGGAATCGAGCCTGTTTTGCCTTCCCCGCGTAGTCGGCCGGGAGGCTCTTGCCGAACTTCTTCTGGCGCACTTCGCGCGCCCGATCTACCCAATCGGGACTCTCTGCAAGGCAGCGCTCGATCAGCTCGCTGTCGAGGCCCAGCATCTTCAGCTCGCGGCGCGATGCGCGTCGGCCCCTGGCCGCGGCCGGCGTGATAGGACACGAAATGCTCGACATAGCGGGCATCATCGAGGAGCCGTTCCTGGGCGAGCGCCTGCACCACGGCGTCGACGGCTTGCGGATCGAAGCCTCGATCGGTGAGCTTCGCCTTGAGTTCGCCGGAGCTGAAGTCCCGGCGCGCGAGCAGCGCCAGTGCCGCCTGCCGTGCGGCCTTGGGATCGTGCGGATCGTCGACGGTTCTGGCTATCCGGCTGCCTCGCCGCGGCTCAGCTCACCGCGATCACCCCACCGCGATCACCGCGCTTGACCGGCAACAGCTTCTCGCGCAACTGCCCTTCGATGTCTCGCGAGATGTCGGCGTGCTGCTGCAGGAAGGTACGCGTGTTGTCCTTGCCCTGTCCGATGCGCTCGCCCTTGTAGCTGTACCAGGAACCGGACTTCTCGATGAGCCCGTTGGCGACGCCCAGCTCGATGATCTCGCCTTCCCGCGAGATCCCGCTGCCGTACATGATCTCGAACTCGGCCTCGCGGAAGGGCGGGGCCACCTTGTTCTTGACCACCTTGACGCGCGTCATGCTGCCGACGACTTCCTCGCCGTTCTTGATCGCGCCAATGCGGCGGATATCGAGGCGCAGCGAAGCGTAGAACTTGAGCGCATTGCCGCCGGTGGTCGTCTCGGGGTTGCCGAACATGACGCCGATCTTCATGCGGATCTGGTTGATGAAGATGACGATCGTGTTCGAGCGCTTGATGTTGCCGGTGAGCTTGCGCAGGGCTTGCGACATGAGCCGGGCGTGAAGCCCGAGCTGCATCTCGCCCATCTCACCCTCGATCTCCGCTTTGGGTGTCAGGGCGGCGACTGAATCCACCACCACGATATCGACCGCACCAGAGCGCACCAGCATGTCGGTGATTTCGAGCGCCTGTTCGCCCGTGTCGGGCTGCGAAATCAGCAGGTCACTCGTGTTGACGCCGAGTTTTTCAGCGTATGAAGGGTCGAGAGCGTGTTCGGCATCGACGAAAGCGGCGGTGCCACCCAGTTTCTGCACTTCGGCGATGATCTGGAGTGTCAGCGTCGTCTTGCCGGAAGACTCCGGCCCGTAGATTTCGACCACCCGACCGCGCGGCACGCCGCCCACGCCCAGCGCGATATCGAGTCCGAGCGAGCCGGTGGAGACTGTCTCCACGTCCCAGGCCGCGGTAGCATCGCCCAACCGCATGACCGTGCCTTTGCCGAACTGTTTTTCGATCTGGCCGAGTGCGGCCGCCAATGCCTTCTTGCGATTTTCTTCCATTGAATTCCTTCCCCCGGTAAAGGCGGCCATTATTCCACAAGTGGGTCGGCCCACAGACGCTGAATGGAGCGCGATCGCGCCGAAAGTAGCGAAGCCTCTAGCCTCGCAACGGCCACTGTTGCAGCACTGTGTAGCGAGGACCTTCCGGCGCGGTGATGGATTCCATCAGCGTCAGCTGATCGATTCGCCAATCCAGTCGGATGCATGGCACCGACCTCGCGCGGCCTCGCGACCTTGCGAGCGATCGTGACATGCGGCCGGTAGGGCTTCGGGTCTGGTGCAAGCCCTTGGCCGAGCAGGAGCTTTGAAAGCGACGTGGCGAGATCGGACGCCGATTGCTCCGGCGCGGTGCAGCCCAGGCAGAGCAAAGCCGGTTTCGCCCAGTGCTCGAGGCGATCGAAGGTGAGTTGCAGCGGTGCACGCTGGAGCTGGTCGGCGGCCGCGGCGACCGCCGGCAGACGGTCTTCAGGCACGCTGCCGAGAAATACGACTGTCGAGTGCAAGTTCTCCGCTGGAACGGGCCGGCCACCGCTCGCACGCGCCGCCTTGTGCGTCGCATGTACAAGGGCTTCGCGCATCGAATCATCGGGCCAGAAGGCAAAAAACAGGCGATGGGTAACGGGCTTCTCGGCCATGAAGGCGGTGGAGTGTGGGCATTGCGCATCCCGTTGTCCAAGCAACCCGGGAGGTTGGCGGTTGCGGGATGGCTTGCGCGTCCGGATAAAGGGCGAGGAGCTGCCGCAAGACGCCGTTGGTCCAGCCAAACCCATCTTGGGTCGGATATTCACCGCCCGCCGCTGTCGCATCGACGTTCACGTTGTACTTCTCGAAGAGCTTTCCGGTGGCGCGAAATCCTGCAACGTTCGCCCGAGCCCAGCGCAACGCAATCTCGCGCGCCAGATCCGAGTGGCCGTAGTCATTGAGTCCCTTCACCGCGATCCACTGCAGGGGAGCCCAGCCATTGGGCGCATCCCATTGTTGGCCACTCTCTTCCGTGGACGTGGCGAGGCCGTTGGGTTGCAGTAGCTGCTCTCGGACCGTGACCGCGACGCGATTCGCCTGTTCGCGACTGGCAAGCCCGAAAAAGAGTGGATACACGGTGGCGGCGGTCAGGCGTGCCGCCAGTCGGCCATCGCGCCACAGATGGTCCTCAAACGCCCCCGCCTCGGCATTCCACAGCAGGCGCTGAATGGCAGCGCGCCGCTGCCACGCCCTGGCGCTGATCCTGCGCGCAGCGGTCGGCTGGTTCGCGACCCGATAGGCGCGCGCCAGCGTTTGTTCAAGGCAATAGAGAAGGCTGTTGAGGTCTACAGGAATGAGCTCTACTGTTCGGATCGTGGCGAGTGAGCGTCCATCGGCCAGCCAGCGAGAGCTGAAATCCCACCCGCTTTCGGCAGCCGCGCGCAGGTTGCGATAAACCTCCTGGGGCTGGGCGCGTGGATAGCCGCGCGGTCTCGACATCCTCGCGATAGGACTCCTCACGCGGCGTCTCCCGATCATCCCAGTAGCGATTCAAGACTGTGCCATCCTCGAGGCGCACGACCCGGCGATAGGCGCTGCCCGGCGCAAGCCGCGCGGCGCCGTCCATCCAGAACTCGTATTCACGCGAGAGCTCAGGTAGGTACGTTGCATAGACGCTTTCACCCTCGCGCTGCGCGAGCAGCTCGATCATCGCCGCGAAGAAGGGCGGCTGCGAACGGCTCAGGTAGTAGCTGCGGTTGCCGTTGGGTACGTGTCCAAAGCGATCGATGAGGTAGGCGAAGTTCTTCACCATCTCGACGACCAGGTCATGACGCCCGCTTTGCTCGAGCCCGAGCATGGTGAAATATGAATCCCAGTAGTAGATCTCGCGAAATCGCCCGCCGGGTACCACGTAGCGATACGGCAGGGGCAGGAGCGAAGAATTCGGTTGAGGCGGATCGGGCGGGCGTTCCAGCACCGACCACAAGGCATCGATGTGGGTGCGCACGTCGTCGGTGGGTCGGCTGTGGTACGCGCTTGCCGTTGCGCCGGGTATTGCGAAGTGCCGCTCGACGAAGCCCGCAGGTCGAAGTCAGGTGCGCTGCGCGAGCGCTCGTACTCAGCCCGGATCGCATCCGGCGAACGCCCGGGGCACCGCATCCACGAAGGTCTTGCCGTCAGGAAAGACGCGTTCGAGCTGAACGCGCGTGAAGAGCTCGCCGTAGAGCTCGTCCGGCGTCCGGAGCTGCGCACTCGCAACCTGCCGTTCTTCAGCGCCGGCCGCTGTCGCCGTGCGCCGATGGCAGACAGAGAGTGGCTGCCAGCGCCGCAACGAGGAGTGATCCGGAGAGCCTCACTTCAGCAGGCCACGCAATGCCAACGCGACAGATCTCGCTCGTACGGCCCTTCGATCGCCGGCAAACCGGACTTTTCGCGTCCGCAGGCTGCATCTTCCTGCCGCGGCGCTCCGCCCAGCAGAGCCATACCGTGCCCACGGGCTTCGAAGGCGTGCCGCCATCAGGTCCCGCGATACCGGTGACCGCTACCGCAAGCTCGACGCCGCTCGCCCGAAGCGCCCCACGGGCCATTTCGCGCACGACCTCCTCGCTGACCGCCCCGTGCCGAATCAAGGTGGCCGGACGGACGCCGAGGTGGCGGGTCTTGGCGGCATTGCTGTAGGTGACAAAGGCCATCTCGAACCATTGCGAGCTGCCGGGAATATCGGTGAGCGCCTTGCCGATCCATCCGCCGGTGCAGGACTCCGCAGTGACGACGCGCCGACGTGTGGCCAGCAGGCGTCTGCCGACTCCAAGCGCCAGGCGCCGAAGCTCGTGATCTGAGGGCATCAGGCAAGCGTACTAGAGGAATGAACGGGTCTCGACTCCCTCTAGCCTCCAGCCCCTCCCCAGGAGGCGGCCGAGCGTGGACAATGCAGCCCCAAGGTACGGATCACTCTTCATCAGTTGATCGTAAATCAATTGGTACGGATCGGGCCGCAGGCCAAGGTCGCCGCGGAACGGGCGGTCCAGCGCGAAGATCATGAAAATGACCAGCCCGATGAATGACGCCAGGAGCAGCACCTGGATTCCCTGTAATCGCACATCTTCCACTTTGAAAAAGAAGGATGCGCTCAGGCTGATCAACGCGCCCAGAAGGATTATCCCCCACATCACCCCCGGTAAACCGGTGTGCACCGCATCCAGTCGCAGGCGGCGCGCCTGGATCATCTCGTTGTAGGCGTGGAGAGTTTCTCCGTGCAGGATTTTCTGGCCCTCTGTCGCCGGTTCGAATTTGTTCAGAATCCCTTGAAAGCGGTTCATGCGCTCGACGCCACCGGACGGAATCTGTCCGCGCTGCTGTAGCGGCCAGGCTTGATGGATGAGGTCGTCCACGTAGTCACGCAGTTCCTTCTGCAACTCAGGGCGGATGGGTTCGGGATAACTGCTTACGTCGCGGTAAAGCGCGGCCACGGCGGTCGCCTCTTGTGAAATGATCTTCGACACGTCGGAGTAGGTCTGAAAGACGCTCACCGCAATCAACGCCACAGACAGCCCGTAGAAGACCATCACGCCTTGCACCATGGCGCCGCTAAACTCAGAGTCCTCGGCGAGTATCTGCAGACGCGGCAACACCCACCGGCGAACCAGAAGCAATCCGCCAATCGCGAACAGGCACAGTGACGCAACGATCGCCAGCCCGGTGATTACCAGCGGAAGATCGAAGAGGAATTCAAGCATGGTTTGGTCTGCTCGCCTTGATAGCGTTCATATGAGCTCTGCGGGTTGTATTGTGAACCTGCGTCAGGAAGTTCTGACTTTTCCCCCCGAGTTTTAGACAATCGCCCAGAGTAATTAGACACCCGGGCGGATTCCCCTTTGCTTCACAACAACTTGGCGCACACCCCGGTAATGCAGCAATACCTGCGTGTCAAGGCGCAGCACGCGGACGCACTCCTCTTCTATCGCATGGGGGACTTCTACGAGCTGTTCTACGAGGACGCCCGGCGAGCCTCGAAGCTTCTCGATATCGCGCTCACTTCGCGCGGCCAGTCGGCCGGCCAGCCCATCCCGATGGCCGGCGTACCGGTGCACAGCGTGGACGGATACCTGGCGCGCCTGGTGCGCAAGGGTGAATCGGTCGCGATCTGTGAGCAGATCGGCGATCCGTCCAAGTCGAAGGGCCCCGTCGAGCGACAGGTGGTTCGGGTCGTTACACCTGGCACCGTGACCGATGAGGCCTTGCTGGATGAACGGCGCGATACCTTGCTCGCAGCAGTACTGCGAGATGGCGAGCGTTTCGGGCTCGCATGGCTGGACCTTGCGGGCGGACGGTTCACGGTGCTGGAAGGTACCGGCTCGGATGCACTCGAGACTGAAATCGAGCGCCTGAAACCGGCGGAGCTGCTGCTGAGTGAAGACCAGGAATCGAGCCATCCGGCTTCAGGTGCAATGACTCGATTGCGGCCGCCCTGGCACTTCGATCTGGAGAGCTCAGCACGACTTCTCGCCACTCAACTGGGCACGCGGGACCTGGCGGGATTCGGCTGCGCCGACCGCCCGCTCGTCGTACGCGCTGCGGGCGCGCTGCTCCAATACGTGCGCGACACGCAGAAATCGGCGCTGCCGCACATTCGCGGTCTCAACCTCGAGACACGCGAAGACGCGCTCATCCTCGATCCGGCCACCCGCCGCAATCTGGAACTGGACTCCTCGCTCAGTGCCCGGCCGGAGTGCACGCTCGCCGCGGTGATCGACCATACCGCCACCTCGATGGGTGGTCGGGAGCTGCGCCGCTGGCTGCATCGTCCGTTGCGTGATCGGGTACTGCTTGCGCACCGCTATCACGCACTCGAAACACTCATCGGCACGGCCAGGTTTGCCGACATCCATCGCATGCTGCGCGAGGTCGGGGACATCGAACGGATTCTGGCGCGCGTAGCGCTGCGTTCCGCTCGGCCGCGTGACCTCGTGCAACTGCGTGCCGCACTCGCACTCCTCCCCGGCTTGCAGGCGCTGCTGGAGGAGATCGATTCGCCGCTGGTCATCGAGCTGCGGGGACGCATTGGCTCGCACCCGAACACCGCGGGGCTGCTACGCAAGTCGATCACGGATCAGCCGCCGCATTTCCTGCGCGATGGCGGTGTCATCGCCGTGGGTTACGACGCGGAGCTGGATGAGTTGCGCCAGATCGGCAGCCGCACCGAGGAATTTCTGCTCGACCTCGAGCGCCGCGAACGCGAGCGTACGGGTATTTCTACCCTCAGGCTCGGCTACAACCGCGTCCAGGGGTTTTTTATCGAGGTGGGCCGAGCACAGGCCGAACGTGTTCCCGCGGACTATCTGCGTCGCCAGACCGTAAAGTCGGCTGAACGCTTCATCACTCCCGAGCTGAAGGGATTCGAGGACAAGGTGCTCGGCGCACGCGAGCGATCACTGGCGCGCGAGCGCGAGCTCTACGATGCCGTGCTGTCGAGCCTGATCGCGGAACTCCCGGCGTTGCAGGCCACTTCCGCAGCGCTCGCGACGCTCGACGTGCTCACGAATCTCGCCGAGCGGGCCGTGACGCTGCGCTGGTCGAAACCGGAGCTCGCCGAAGCCACGCGCCTTGAAATCGTCGCGGGCCGCCATCCGGTCGTCGAAGCCTTCGCCTCGCAGCCTTTCGTTCCCAACGACCTCGAGCTGCGCGACGGGCGGCGCATGCTCGTGATCACCGGGCCCAACATGGGCGGCAAGTCCACCTACATGCGCCAGGCGGCTCTCATCGTGATCCTGGCCGGGATGGGCAGCTTCGTGCCAGCGGAGCGCGCCGTGATCGGACCATTCGATCGCATCTTCACGCGCATCGGCGCATCGGACGACCTTGCCGGCGGCCAGTCGACGTTCATGCTCGAGATGACCGAGACGGCGAACATTCTCAACAACGCGAGCGACAAGAGCCTCGTGTTGATGGATGAAGTCGGTCGCGGCACGAGCACGTTCGACGGCCTGTCGCTGGCGTGGGCCGCGGCACGACACATCGCGACCCGAATCCGTGCCTACACGCTGTTCGCGACCCACTATTTCGAGTTGACGACACTCGCGAGCAGCACCGAAGGCTGCGTGAACGTTCACCTCGATGCCACCGAGCACGGCGATCAGCTCGTGTTTCTGCACGCCGTCAAGGAAGGACCCGGCGAGTCGCAGCTACGGCCTGCAGGTGGCGGCACTCGCCGGAGTACCGCGTGAAGTTATCGGTGGAGCGCGCGCCTATCTCGAGGCGCTCGAGCGCGAACGGGACAGCAAGTTGATTGCCAGCCCACAAGGCGAATTGCCTCTCGAGATGGCGCCTCGCGATCCGCGAGCAGATGTGGTCATGGAAGCTCTCGAGCGCCATCGACGTCGACGGGTTGTCACCGCGCGAGGCGCTCGAAGCCCTCTACGCACTCAAGGCCAGAGCGGGCATAGAGCAATGAAGGGGCAGCGCGTTGAATGCCGGCGAGCCCTGGTCGTCGCTGCTCTCAGCCTGTTTGCAGGCGCGGCGCGTGCTGCAGACTATCTGCCGCCGCCGGGACGCGGAGTGGGCAGCGCAATCACCGCACAAAGCCGGCTTCGATCCGGCGAAGCTGCAGGCGGCTGTGGATTTCGCGATCGCACAGGAGTCTCCCGCGCCGCGCGACCTGGGCCTTGCAATGGCGTTGAACTTCGCGCGCGAACCCTACGATGCCCAGATCGGTCCGACCGAGCCGCGTGGAGCGCCGACCGGACTCATCATTCGCCACGGCTATCTCGTTACCCAATGGGGTGAGCCGGATCGCGCTGACATGACTTTCAGCGTGACCAAGAGTTTCCTGTCGACACTCGTTGGCATCGCGCTCGATCGCGGCAAGATTCGCAGCGCCGACGATCCGGTGCGCGGCTATGTTCCCGCAGGCCCATTCGAGTCGGAACACAACCGGCCGATCACCTGGAATCAGCTGCTGCGACAGACGAGCAACTGGCAGGGCACGTTGTGGGGGAAACCCGATTGGGCGGATCGACCCGAGCGGCGACAACCCGCTCGCCTGGCCCACACTCTCCGTCGCGGCGCCGGGCGCCGCCTGGGAGTACAACGATGTCCGCGTCAATCTGCTGGCGCTCGCCGCACTACACGTGTGGAAGCAGCCGCTGCCGGAAGTTCTGAAACGCGAAGTGATGGACCCGATCGGCGCCAGCGACTCCTGGCACTGGGAAGGCTACGAGAATTCCTGGGTCGAGATCGAGGGCAAGCGCATGCATTCCGTGCCGGGGGGCGGGCACTGGGGCGGCGGCATGTTCATCAGCGCCTGGGACCAGGCGCGCTTTGGCTTGCTGTGCCTCAATCGAGGCAAGTGGGGCGCGCGCCAGATCTATTCAGAGAAGTGGTATCGCTTCGCCAGCACGCCTACCGATCTGCAGCCCACGTACGGAGTGATGAACTGGTTTCTCAACACCGGACGAAAACCCGTGCCCGCGGCGCCCGAAAACGTGATCATGCACCTGGGCAATGGCGCCAACATGATCTACGTCGATCCGGAACACGACCTGGTCGTCGTCGTGCGTTGGATCAAGGACGATCAGCGCCCGGAGTTCATCGCGCGACTGCTCGCGGCGTTACGCTGACGTCCTGGCGTTGAATCTGCCTGTGGCCAGAAAGGCGGCCGTCTGACGCGCGGCTTCGACCGAAAACAGAATGCCGGTGTGGCTCACCGGGAGCACGATGCGATCGGCAGCACCGGGAAGTTCCGTTTCCTCCACGCAGATCGTGCCGTCGTTGGGTCGGCCCAGTTCACCGAACAGACGCCCCAGTCCCAGTGACAGGTCGCCGGCGATGACACCCACCTCGCGCTGACGGTCCCAACGCCGTTCCGGCGCCTTCAGGACTTCGGCTTCGATGTTTCGGCCCATGATCGCGGCACCGAGCGGCCAGCGGGCGACATGGTGTGCAGCGCGGCTGCCACGGATGGGCGATCCCAGCAGGACGATTCGCCCCGGCGGCACAGTCGACGCCTGCTCGAAGAACCGCAGCAGGACGATGCCGCCGAGGCTGTGACCGACGAAGTGCACAGTGCTGGCATTGAGGCTCGATGTGAATTCGCCGAGGCGATCGACGATGTCCTGCATCGACGCGGAAACCGACGGGTAGCGATAGGTGTAGGTAATGCAGTCCAGGTTGCTGGCGAGGCGCCGGCGCAGGAGCGTGGACTCGACGCCGGTGAGCCACAAGCCATGGACGAAGACGACCGCGGTGTCGTGCGCGCTCACTTGCCTGGCGGTGTGCGCACCCGAATGTGGAGCTCGCGAAGCTGCTCCTCGCTCACCTCGGTCGGCGCCTCGGTGAGCGGATCGGCGGCAGTCTGGGTCTTGGGAAACGCGATGACATCGCGAATGCTGTCGGCGCCCGCCATCAGCATGGTGAGTCGGTCGAGGCCGAAAGCGATGCCGCCGTGGGGCGGGCAGCCAAACTTGAGCGCATCGAGCAGGAAACCGAACTTCGTGCGCGCTTCCTCGGCACCGATGCCGAGCAGCTCGAACACGACCGACTGCATCTCCTGGCGGTGAATACGCACCGAGCCGCCACCCAACTCGGTGCCGTTGAGCACCATGTCGTACGCATTCGCAGTGGCCTTGCCGGGATCCGCTTTCAATGCCGCGGGATCGTCATTGCGTGGCGAGGTGAAGGGGTGGTGCATCGCGGCCCATCTCTTCTGCTCTTCGTCCCATTCGAACATCGGGAAATCGATGACCCAGAGCAGGCGCCAGCCAGAGGCGACCAACCCGAGGTCCTGACCGACCTTGATCCGCAATGCGCCGAGGGAATCGTTCACCACCTTGGCCGTGTCAGAGCCGAAGAAAACCAGATCGCCGGTCTGTGCCTGTGTGCGCTCGAGAATGCCCCGCACGGCTGCATCGCTCAGGAACTTGAGAATCGGCGACTGCAGACCCTCGCGACCTTTCGCGTGATCGTTCACCTTGATGTAAGCCAGGCCCTTGGCGCCGTAGCGCGCCACGAAAGCGGTGTAATCGTCGATCTCCTTGCGCGACAGCTTGCCCCCGCCGGGGGCGCGCAGCGCGGCGACACGTCCCTTCGGATCGGCCGCGGGTCCCGCGAACACCTTGAACTCGCTGTCCTTGACGAGATCGCCGACATCGACGAGCTCGAGCGGGTTGCGCAAGTCGGGCTTGTCAGATCCGAAACGACGCATCGCCTCGGCGTATGAAAGACGCGGCAGCGGCCCGGGTATCGTCACACCCATCACCGCCTTGAACAGATGCAGCATGAGCGCTTCCATCAGCGCCATGATTTCGTCCTGCTTCAGGAACGAGGTCTCGACATCGAGCTGTGTGAACTCCGGCTGGCGATCGGCGCGCAGGTCCTCGTCGCGGAAGCAGCGCACGATCTGATAGTAGCGATCGAAGCCCGACATCATGAGGAGCTGCTTGAAGATCTGTGGTGACTGCGGGAGCGCGAAGAACTTCCCCGGATGTGTGCGACTCGGCACGAGGTAGTCGCGCGCGCCCTCCGGCGTCGCCTTGGTCAGCATCGGCGTCTCGAGGTCGACGAAGCCGTGCTCATCGAGAAAGCTGCGCATCGCGCGGGTGACCGCGTGACGCAGTCGCAAACGCTGCGTCATCACTTCGCGTCGCAGATCGATGTAGCGGTACTTGAGGCGGATCTCCTCGTTGACGGTCTCGTCGAGCTGAAATGGCAACGGCTCGGACCGATTGAGGAGCTCGAGCTCGCGCGCGATCACTTCCACCTGTCCCGAGGCGAGGTTTGCGTTCGCCGTGCCCGCCGGACGCGCACGCACCAGGCCGCGAACGCTCACGACGAATTCACTGCGCAGCCGCTCGGCTTCGGCGAAGACCTGTTTGGCGTCCGGATCGAAAACGATCTGCAGCAGACCCTTCGCGATCGCGCAGATCGACGAAGATCACTCCGCCGTGGTCGCGACGCCGATGGACCCAGCCCGCGACGCTGACTTCCTGGCCGATCAGTTGCTCGTTGACTTGACCGCAGTAATGGCTGCGCATAGCTCACCCGAAAAGGGCGCGAATGGTAGCAAGAAGCGGTGCTGGCGCCCAAACCGTCGCATTTCTACCACGCCCGTACATGTGATTCGGTCCACAGTCTCGAGCCGCGTTTCTTGCTGTTGGAACGCAGGTGGGCATGATGCCACGTGCTCTGTTTCGCAATTGGACTTAACCAAGGAGGACTTGTGCGAAAGTTTATCTGGAGTGTAGTCGCGCTGGCGGGCATCGCTAGTGCGCATGCAGACGATCTGCGCTACTCGTATGCGGAAGGCGGCATCGGTCGCGTCGATCTCGACAGCATCGACGCAGGCGACAGCTACTTCCTCGGCGGGTCGCTCGGCTTCGGCACCAGCTGGCTGGGCTTCGTGGAGTATTCCACCTCGAAGTTCGATGAAGCTGGTGGGGACGCTGACCTCGACCAGGTCACGGTCGGCTTCGGCGGCCACTTTCCGATGGCTGACAATATCGACTTCGTCGGCAAGCTCGCCTATGTCGACCAGAGCGTCAAGGTGAACACGCCGATCGGCAACGCCAGCGCCGACGAGAATGGCTACATGCTCTCGGCGGGTGTGCGTGGACGCATGCTCGAACGGCTGGATCTCACCGGCGCGGTCGAGTACGTGGATGTCGGGGACGGTAGCGACACGGGGCTGGCGCTTCGTGGTCTATACGACTTCACCGACATGTTCTCACTCGGTGCGCGGGTCGGTTACTCCGACGACGCGACCGCGTATGGCGTGTTCGCTCGCTTCACGTTCTAGTCCGTAGACGTTCTTCCGGCGGCACGGTGAGAACCGTGCCGCTGCGAAGACCGCTTTGTCAGCGCCTGCCGGCGCGCTTCTTGTGGCTTGGCCGAGTTGTACGCTTGGCCGTGGTTTTGGAAACTGCCACGCTCGTGCGCTTCCCACTTGCCTCAGGCTTCGGCTCCGGCTTCGGTTCCGGCTTCGCATCCGCCTTTGGCTCAACCTTCACGTCCGCTTTAGCGTCCGGCTTGGCATCGGTCGTAGCGATCTTGGCCTCATCTTTTTCGGCATGGCCCGCGAGGTTGCGCTTGCCTTCCTTGTCGGACTTGAAGTCAGTCTCGTACCAGCCCGAGCCCTTGAGGCGGAAAACCGGCGGGGAAATCAGCCGGCGCAGTTTCGACTTGCCGCACTCGGGACACTTGCGCAGCGGCGCCTCGGCAATCTTTTGCAACGCTTCGAGGTGATGTCCGCACGCATCGCATTGGTATTCGTAGAACGGCATCAACTCATTATAAGAGGTGCCGGGTTTAAGTTATTCAGTTATTCGGTCATTGCCCACAATCAGGAACAACCGAATAACTGAATAACTTAAACCCGGCACCTCTCAACGCGAGGTCTGTTTGTTGAACACGAGCTCGCTGTTGCGCACCGTGGCGAGGATGCGATCGCCCGGTCCGAAGGTGCCCTTGAGGATCTGTTGCGCCAGCGGGTTTTCGATTTGCTGCTGGATCGCACGCTTGAGCGGCCGCGCGCCGTACACCGGATCGTAGCCGGCTTCGGCGAGCAGATCGCGCGCCTTGTCGTCGAGCTTGAGCTCGATGTCCCGTTCCAGCAGCCGCTTGCGCAGATACCCCAGCTGGATATCGACGATGCGCCGGATCTGCTCGTTGCCGAGCGGATGGAACACCACGATATCGTCGATGCGATTGATGAACTCGGGACGGAAATGCTGCTGCACGATCTCCATCACAGCAGCCTTCATGCGCACATAATTGGCCTCTCCGGCCATTTCCTGGATGACCTGCGAGCCCAGGTTCGAGGTCATGATGATGACGGTGTTGCGGAAGTCGACCGTGCGCCCCTGCCCGTCCGTGAGTCGGCCATCATCGAGAACCTGGAGCAGGACGTTGAAGACGTCCTGGTGGGCCTTCTCCACCTCATCGAGAAGGATGACGGAATACGGCCGGCGCCTGATCGCTTCGGTGAGGTAACCGCCTTCCTCGTAGCCGACATATCCCGGCGGAGCACCGATCAGGCGCGCGACCGAGTGCTTCTCCATGAACTCCGACATGTCGATGCGGATGAGCGCCTCTTCGGTGTCGAACAGGAACTCGGCCAGCGCCTTGCAAAGCTCGGTCTTGCCGACGCCCGTGGGCCCGAGAAACAGGAATGAGCCGTTGGGACGGCGCGGATCGGAGAGTCCGGCACGCGAACGACGGATGGCGTTCGAAACGATGTGCACCGCTTCGGTCTGCCCGACGACGCGGCGCTCAAGCGCCTCCTCCATCTTGAGGAGCTTCTCCTTCTCGCCTTCGAGCATCTTGGAGACCGGAATGCCGGTCCACTTGGATACGACTTCGGCCACCTCTTCTTCGGTGACCTTATTGCGCAGGAGCTGCGTGCCCTTCTTTTCGGCTTCAGTCGCCTGTGACAGGCGCTTTTCGAACTCCGGAATGCGGCCGTACTGCAGCTCCGACATGCGCCCGAGATCTCCCGCGCGGCGCGCCGTTTCGAGCTCGAGCTTCGCGCGCTCCAGCTCCTCTTTAATATGTGCCGTACCCTGGACTACGGCTTTCTCGGCCTTCCAGACTTCTTCGAGGTCGGCGTATTCCTTCTCGAGCCCCTTGAGCGTGTCTTCGAGCGCCTGCAGGCGCTTCTTCGAAGCCTCGTCCTTTTCCTTCTTGAGCGCCTCGCGCTCGATCTTGAGCTGGATGATGCGTCGCTCCAGGCGATCCATCGACTCGGGCTTGGAGTCGATCTCCATGCGGATGCGTGAGGCTGCCTCGTCGATCAGGTCGATCGCCTTGTCAGGGAGTTGCCGGTCGGCGATGTAGCGATGTGACAACGTCGCGGCGCTGACAATCGCGGGGTCGGTGATTTCCACGCCGTGGTGCACTTCGTAGCGCTCCTTCAAGCCGCGCAGGATCGCGATCGTGTCCTCCACGCTCGGCTCATTGACCAGCACCTTCTGAAAACGTCGCTCGAGTGCCGCGTCCTTCTCGATGTACTTGCGATACTCATCCAGCGTCGTCGCGCCAACGCAATGCAATTCACCGCGCGCGAGTGCCGGCTTGAGCATGTTGCCGGCATCCATGGCGCCCTCGGCTTTGCCGGCGCCGACCATAGTGTGCAGCTCATCGATGAACAGGATGATCTGGCCCTCCTGCTTGGCGAGATCGTTGAGCACTGCCTTGAGCCGCTCTTCGAATTCACCCCGAAACTTGGCGCCCGCAATCAGCGCGCCCATGTCGAGGGCGAGGATGCGCTTGCTCTTGAGGCTCTCCGGTACCTCGCCGTTGATGATCCGCTGGGCAAGCCCTTCGACAATTGCGGTCTTGCCGACGCCCGGCTCGCCGATGAGCACGGGATTGTTCTTCGTGCGCCTCTGCAGCACCTGGATGGTGCGGCGAATCTCGTCGTCCCGCCCAATGACCGGGTCGAGCTTGCCCTGTTCGGCGCGCTCGGTCAGATCGACGGTGTACTTCTCGAGCGCCTGCCGGCTTTCCTCGGCATTCGGATCCTGGACCTTCTCATCGCCGCGCAACTCTTCGATCGCCTTCTCCACCGCCCCGCGCACGACATTGCTGTCGCGCAGGATGGTCTTGAGGGTGCCCCGATCCTCAAACGCTGCAAGGATGAAGAGTTCGGAAGCGATGTATTCGTCACCGCGCTGCTGGGCAAGCTTGTCGGTGACATTGAGAAGTCGGCTGAGATCATTCGAAACGTGCACTTCGCCAGCGGTGCCCTCGACTTTCGGCAGGCGGTCGAGTGCCGCCATGAGCTCCGAGCGCAGTTTCGAGACGTTGGCGCCGGCCTTCTCGAGGAGCGGCCGCACACTTCCGCCCTGCTGGTTGAGCAGGGCGAGCAGCAGGTGCGCGGGCTCGATGAACTGGTGGTCCCGCCCAAGCGCCGTCGACTGGGCCTCGGCCAGTGCCGTCTGAAACTTGGTTGTCAGTTTGTCCATGCGCATACGGGATGCTCCGGGCGAGGCAGCCCGGACAATGTAGTGCCGCACCCAAGGAAATCAATGCGCTTTTCGGGAGGGGTCAGTGAGTATCGGTGAGTACGATCACCGCGATCCCGATGGCGATCAGGACCACCTGCTGCACGCCCGCCACCGGATCGGTGCGCCGGTGCAGGCCCGGAATGAGGTCCGCCACTGCTACATATAAGAGTGAGGCCGCCGTGACTGCCAGGGCGTAGGGCAGCAGCCCCATCGCGTGACTCAGCGCGAAGTACCCGACGACTCCGCCGATCACCGACGTGAGGCTGGTCAGCAGGTTGAGCGTCAACGCTCGGGCGCGGGACAGGCCGCCGTTCAGAAGGATTGCGAAGTCGCCGACTTCCTGTGGGACTTCGTGAGCAATGACGGCGATTCCCGCGACGATTCCGAGGCGTACATCGGTCAGGAAGGCCGCTGCCAGCATCACGCCATCGAGCGCATTGTGGATTGCATCGCCCGCCAGGATCAGCATCGCGGAAGCGTAGTCGCGCTGTTTGTCGGATGGAGTGTGCGAATCGCAATCCGCTTCGTGACAGTGGCGCCACAACACCAGCTTCTCCAGCACGAAGAACGCGAAGATGCCCCCGATCAGCGACAGCGTGACCAGGTGAAGCTTGGACAGCCCCGCACCTTCGATCGCGTGCGGCAACAACTTGAGGAGTGCGGCGCCCAGCAGCGCGCCCGTGGCGAAGCTCACCAGGTGAGGAAGCGCGGCGGTGCGCCGGCTGGCCGGCAGCAGCAGCACCAGACCTGCGATGAGTACACTCAGTACGCCACCAAGGACGGTAAACGTAATGATCCAGGCAAGTGTCGACATCAACAGGATCGTAGCATGTGAGTCGAAACCGCCGCCCCTCGTCGAGGCCTCCGGTATCTCATTCGATCCAGATCAACGTTGCCATCCGCCCGCAACGCCCATCGCGTCGAAACGAGAAGAAGGTCGACGCTTCCTCGAACGTGCAGCGTCCGCCGCCGAAGATGGCGTCGATGCCCGCTCTGTTGAGGTGCTGATGAGCAATCCGGTACAGGTCACACATCCAGCGCCCGCGCGCGTTGGCACGAAATGCCGTCACCGCAGAAGGATCGATGCGCATGAAGGCTTCGCGGACTTCGGATCCCACTTCGAAGTGCTCGGGTCCGATCGCGGGCCCCAGCCAGGCGAGCAGTTCGCGTGGCGGGGTATCGAGCGCCGCGATCGTTGACTCGAGCACACCGCCTGAGAGACCTCGCCAGCCGCAATGAACCGCCGCCACGCGCCGGCCGTCGGTTCGTGCCAGTAGCACGGGCAGGCAATCCGCGGTCAGAACTGCGCAGACGCGATTGGGCTCATCTGCAATCGCGGCATCGGCGCTTGGGTGCGCGCCGGCAACGCCGGCGCGCACGACCTGGGTGCCGTGCACCTGATCGAGCCAGTAGGGCTCCTCGTCGATGCCGAGCTGATCGCACAGGCGTCGGCGATTCTCGGCCACGGCATCCGGTTCGTCCCCGACGTGTTCGCCGAGGTTCAGCGTGTCGTACGGCGGCGCGCTTACGCCTCCCGAGCGCAGCGTGGAAACGGCACGCACGCGGGGCGGCGCAGGCCATTGTGGAACGATGAACTCGATGGTGCTCACTTCGCTTTCGAGACGCTGGCGGCATCCTCGCGCAAGGTAGCAAGCAACTCGCGCAAGTCCCTGGGCAAGGGTGCCTGCCATGCGACCGCGAGACCGCTCT
This sequence comes from uncultured Gammaproteobacteria bacterium, assembly GCA_963705495.1. Lineage (GTDB taxonomy): Bacteria > Pseudomonadota > Gammaproteobacteria > Steroidobacterales > Steroidobacteraceae > DATBVX01. Next base: position 106,015 of record CAVPJQ010000025.1, read on the forward strand.
GTGGGTGGTGCAGCTTCAGCTCCGCGGCGTGCAGCGCCTGCCTTGGGAAATCTCGCAGGGCTGCAACCAGCTCTGGTGTCGCGCCACGCGGTAGCAGGAGTCTGCCTCCATAGGTCCTGTCGCCGACCAGCGGATGACGAACATGCGCGAAATGTACGCGGATCTGGTGCGTGCGCCCGGTTTCCAGGCTGACGCGCACGTGCGTATGGGCGCGAAAGCGTTCGAGCACTCGATAGTGTGTGATCGCCTCGCGTCCATCCTCGCGCACCGCCATGCGCACTCGATCGGAACGATGACGCCCGATCGGCTTGTCGACTGTCCCACCGGCGGTCATCACGCCCGTGCAGACGGCTTCGTAGCGACGCTCGATCTCGCGTTGCTGCATCTGACGCGTCAGCTCGGTGTGAGCTGCCATGGTGCGCGCTACCACCAGCAGGCCGGTCGTATCCTTGTCGAGCCGATGCAGGATACCGGCGCGCGGCAGCGTTGCGAGTGCCGGATCGAAGTGCAACAGCGCGTTCTGCAAAGTACCGGTGCGATTGCCGGCCCCGGGGTGTACTACCAGGCCGGCGGGCTTGTTGATGACAAGAAGCTGCGCGTCGGCATGCACGAGGTCGAGATCCATGGCCTGTGGCTCGATTGCGGCAACGATTGCGACTTCGACCTGCACCGCTACACGCTCTCCGCCACTCACGACGTCGCGCGGCCGCAACGTGCGCCGGTCGACGCTGACACGCCCGGCTTCGATCCATTCCTTGAGGCGTGAACGTGAATATTCGGGCAACAGCTGCGCCAGCGCCTGGTCCAGGCGCAGGCCGGCCAGCTCGGATGGGATCTGAAGTTCGTGCGTCTGGAACTTGTCTGTCATTGCGGCCGTCAGAGGATGCGCCCTTCGGCTATACTTTGCGGCCACTTTTTGGGGGAGGCAACGCGTGCCGGTGCTGTTGATTCGATCACTGCGAACTGCGGTGCCGCTGCTGTTGCTCGCACTGGCGTTTGGTGGCTGCCGGAGCACCGGCAAGGAAATGCAGGGCGACCCGGACGTGCTCTATGAGCGCGGCGCCAAGTTCCTCAGGGAAAGCGACTACGGAAACGCCATCAAGGTCTACGAGGCGCTCGATGCCCGTTATCCCTTCAGCGATGCCGCGCGCCAGGGACGCCTCGACCTGATGTACGCGTATTACAAAGATCACCAGTCAGAATCCGCCATCGACGCCGCGGACCAGTTCATCCGCGAGAACCCGGCGCATCCGCGCTGCGACTACGCAAACTACATCAAGGGGCTGGTGTATTTCGAGCGCACGCCCAATATCCTGGAGCGCTGGCTGAGCGTGGACCTGAGCGAACGGCCGCCGAGTGATGCGCGCAAGTCCTTTGCCGCATTTCAGACCGTAGTCACGAACTATCCGCAGAGCGAGTACGCAAGCGATGCGCACCTGCGGCTGCTCTACCTGCGCAACCGCCTGGCGAACTATGAGGTGCACGTCGCCGATTACTACTTACGACGGGGCGCCTATCTCGCTGCAGTCGCGCGCGCCAAGTACGTGGTCGAGAACTATGACGGCGCGCCAGCGGTGAAGAGTGCTCTGGAGATCATGACCGATGCGTATCGCAAAGTCGGTCTCGATGACCTTGCGGAACAGTCGGCGAGTGTCTACCGGGAGAATTTCCCCGAGACGGCACAGCGCGTGGACAAGAAAAAGAAATGGTGGGCGGTCTGGTAGTGAGACCGGTACCGACGTCAGTTCGCGGGGTCAGCTCCTCAGTCGATAGCCGCTCGTAATCGGATACCGCCAGTCACGCCCGAACGCGCGCCCGCTCACGCGCACGCCGGGGGGCGCCTGGCGCCGTTTGTATTCGTTGCGCTTCACCATGTCGAGAACACGAATGACCGTTTCGCGGGAGAAACCCCGCGCGATGATCTGCTCGACAGACAGGTCCTCTTCGATGAAGGCCTCGAGTATCGGGTCGAGTACCTCGTATGGCGGCAAGGCATCGGTATCCTTCTGATCCGGCCGCAGTTCCGCCGAGGGCGGACGTGTCAGCACACGTTCCGGAATCACCGCGTCGCGTGAATTGCGGTAGCGTGCCAGCCGATACACGAGCGTCTTGCTGCAATCCTTGATCGGCGCAAACCCGCCTGCCATGTCCCCGTAGAGCGTCGCGTATCCGACCGCCATCTCGCTCTTGTTGCCCGTGGTCAGCAGCATGCGCCTGGTCTTGTTCGAAATCGCCATCAACAGGACACCACGGCATCGGGCCTGAATGTTTTCCTCGGTGCTGTCGGGAGAAGTTCCGACGAACTCGCTCTTCAGCGCCGCGAGAGTCGCTTCGAACATGCCCTCGATGGAAATCAGGCTGTGCTTGACGCCCTGGCGACGAACCTGCTCGGTCGCATCCTCGATGCTCATCGCCGCCGTATAGCGAGACGGCATCATGACCGCCTGCACGCGCTCGGCGCCGAGCGCATCGACGGCGATCGCGAGAGTCAGTGCCGAATCGATTCCGCCTGACAGCCCCATGACGACGCCCCGGAAACGATGCTTTTCGACATAGTCACGCACTCCGAGCACCAGCGCGCTGTACACGCTCGCCTCGTCACTCTGGTAAGGCGCAACCTCGCCACGGACCGGCACCAACCGCTTGCCATTCGTCTGCAGCTCAACACTGATGATGCTTTCGGCAAACGCCGGGGCCCGGGCCGTGATTTCGCCCGCCGCGTCCATCACGAACGAGTGACCGTCGAAGACCAGTTCATCCTGCCCACCCACGAGATTCGTGTAGACGAATGGACAACTGACTTCACGCACACGATCCCGGACGATGGTCTCCCGCTCAACCTGCTTGCGCAGCTCGTATGGGGATGCATTGACCACCAGGAGTACTTCGGCGCCGGCATCGACGGCAGCCCGTGTTGGTTCCGGCTCCCAGACATCCTCGCAGACCAGAAGCCCGACGCGTCTCCCATTGAGCTCGATCACCGTTGCTTCGGTGCCCGCAGTGAAATAGCGCTTCTCATCGAAGACCTTGTAGTTCGGCAGGCATTGCTTGCGGTGATTGGCGAGCAACTCGCCATCGCGCACGAGCGCGGCGGAGTTGTAGATGCGGCCTTGCTCATACTCTGGATAGCCGAACAGGGCAGCGATGCCGCGGATCTCCTCGCGCGCACGCGCCAGGCCATCGGCTACACGGCGTCGCATGCCCGCGTGAAACAGCAGGTCCTCGGGCGGGTAGCCGGAGAGCGCCAGCTCCGGAAAAACGATCACGTCGGCTCGCTCGCGGTCGCGGGCAAGAGAAGCGGCTTCGATGATACGGCGGGCGTTGCCATCGACATCGCCCACGAACAGATCGAGCTGTGCGAGGGCGACGCGTATGCCGTCGCGCGTGCTCACATGCGGCGCACCGACTTCCGTGTCGATGCCTTCGTGCCGGGGGAGGCCCGCTTCGAGCGCTTCTTCGCGGACGGTGCAGCTCGACTGCTTCGCACGGCCTGCGGCGATCGGCGCCTTAGAAGGTCAAACATGGCGCTACCGAGCTCTGCCGGCGAACGCACAGTCCTGACGCCCGCGACCTCGAGGGCCGCAAATTTCTCCGCAGCCGTGCCCTTCCCACCTGCGACGATCGCGCCCGCGTGTCCCATGCGCTTCCCAGGGGGGGCCGTCACGCCCGCAATGTATGCGACGACCGGTTTGCGGACATTCTTCTCGATGAAGGCAGCGGCTGCCTCTTCGTCGCTCCCACCGATCTCACCCACCATGATGATGCCGTCGGTGGCAGGATCCTTTTCGAACAGGCCGAGAACATCGATGAAGTTCATGCCACGCACCGGGTCACCGCCGATGCCGACACAGGTTGTCTGACCAAGACCGTTCTGGGTCGTTTGGTAGACGGTCTCGTAAGTGAGCGTGCCGGAGCGTGACACGATACCCACCCGGCCGGGCTTGTGAATGAATCCGGGCATGATCCCGATCTTGCATTCTCCCGGCGTGATGACACCAGGGCAGTTCGGTCCGATGAGACGGCAGGCGTAGTCGCGCAGCGCGGCCTGCACGCGAACCATGTCGTTCACTGGAATGCCTTCCGTAATGCAGACGATCAGCTCTATTCCAGCGTCCGCCGCTTCGAGTATGGCATCGGCGGCATACGGCGCCGGCACATAGATCATGCTCACTTCGGCACCCGTTGCGGCGACGGCTTCGTGCGTGGTGTTGAAAACCGGAAGATCGAGATGTCTCTGGCCGCCGCGACCGGGCGTCACTCCACCCACCAGCCGGGTTCCGTAGGCGATGCATTGTTCGGAATGAAAAGTGCCCTGCTTGCCAGTGAAGCCCTGGCAGATCACCTTGGTTTTCTTGTTGACGAGAATGCTCATCTGAAGCCTCAGTGCGACCGGGCGGCGAGCCGCACGACCTTGGTTGCCGCGTCGGTCAGATCGCTCGCCGCCGTAATGGCGAGCCCGCTCGCAGCGAGGCGCTTGCGCGCCACGTCGGCGTTCGTGCCTTCCAGCCGCACCACCACTGGGATCTTCACGCCCACCTGCCTGACCGCGTTGATGATCCCGTCGGCGATCACGTCACAACGCACGATGCCGCCGAAGATATTGACCAGGATCGCGCGCACCTTCGCGTTGGAGAGAATCAGCTTGAACGCGGCGGTGACGCGTTCACTGGTTGCTCCACCGCCGACATCGAGGAAATTTGCCGGCGCACCGCCGTGCAGCTTGATCAGGTCCATCGTCGCCATTGCGAGCCCGGCGCCGTTCACCATGCAGGCGATATTGCCATCGAGCGAGACGTAATTGAGATCGTGCTCACTCGCCTCGCGCTCCATCGCATCCTCCTGGGTCGGATCACGCAGCGTCCCCAACTCCGGATGGCGAAACAAAGCATTCGCATCGATGTTGATCTTGGCATCGAGTGCGACGATGCGGCCTTCCCCCGTGACGATGAGGGGATTGACTTCGACCAGGCTCGCATCCTTGTCGACGTACAGCGTGTAGAGCGCCTGCGCGAGGCGCGCGAATTCGTCCAGCTGTGAACCGGCGAACCCGAGACCGAATGCGAGCTGCCTGCATTGATAGGCCTGCAGTCCCGCGGCCGGGTGAATGTTGACGGTGATGATCTTTTCCGGCGAATGAGCGGCGACTTCCTCGATATCCATCCCGCCCGCTGCCGAGGCGATGAAGGCGATCTGGCCACGCTCACGGTTGAGCACCAGGCTCAGATACATCTCGCGCGCGATCTGCGAGCCCGACTCGACATACACCTGATTGACGGGCAATCCTTCCGCCCCGGTCTGTCGCGTAACGAGAGGATGGCCCAGCATCGCCGCTGCTGCGCGGCGCACGGCATCGAGATCCTTGGCAAGTTTGACTCCGCCCGCCTTGCCGCGCCCGCCGGCGTGAACCTGCGCCTTCACGACCCAGAGCGAGCCGCCAAGCTCGCGCGCCGCGTTCACCGCTTCCTCGGCGGTCGACGCAACCCGGCCTTTCGGAACTGCAATCCCGTAACTGGAGAAGATCTCTTTGGCCTGATACTCGTGAAGGTTCATTGGCTCGCGATCGCCTGAAAGTGGGCGGCTATTTTCCTTGATGCAAGACGGACATGGTAGAGTGCGCCACCAATTACGCCCGCGAGCAGCCGCGAACGATGGTGAGAACCAAGGGACCCGCACAGGCCGCACTGGCGTGGCGCGTGCTCGGTCTCCTCAATCTCTTCCGGCTCCTGGTGCCGCTGGTCCTCGCCTCGCTTCACTACCTTCTGCCAGAAGCCACCAGCGTCGGCTGGGCTGATCCCGAGCTCTTCCAGAACGTCGTTTTTGCGTACTTCGCCGCCGGCACCCTCATGATTGCGGCGCTCAAGAATCATTGGCCGAGCCTCGAACAGCAGGCCTGGGTGCACATCGCGCTGGACGTCGTGGGAGTATCCCTGCTTCTGTACACGAGCGGTGGTGTCGCAAGCGGTCTTGGGATGCTGCTGGTCATTCCTGTGGCATCCGTGACCCTGATCACACGACGCGCTTTCGTCATCGCTGCCGGGGCAGCGATCGCACTGCTCATTCAGCAGCTCGCCGCGCAGCTCGCGGGTTATGCCTCGATGGCGGACTACACCGGCGCCGGCGTACTGGGTGTCACTCTATTCATCGTTGCATTGGCGGTATTGCCGCTTGGAGAGCGCATCAGGGCATCTGAGGAGCTGGTTCGTCAGAAGGACGTCGATCTGGCGAACCTCGCGGAACTATCGCAGTACATTGTCCAGCACCTGCGCGAGAGCATCCTCGTGGTCGACGCTGCGGATCGTATCCGTCTGATCAACGAATCTGCAGCCGAAATCCTCGGTGACCGAAGTGCCATTCCGGGCGCGTTGCTGGGCGAAGTGCACCCTCGCCTGCTCTATTCCCTGTCGACCTGGAGGCAGAATCCACACACGGCTCCGACGAATCCGACCTCGTTTGTGGCCGCCGACGGCTTGCGCGCGATCGAGCCACACTTTGCGCCCCTCGGTGCCGAGAATCCCGGACCGGTGCTGGTTTTTCTGGAAGACACCAGCCTTCTGGCAGAACGACTCCAGCAGTCGAAACTCGCGGCACTCGGAAGGCTGAGTGCCAGCATTGCGCACGAAATCCGCAACCCGGTCGGGGCGATGAGCCACGCGGGACAATTGCTCGCCGAAGCGTCCGTGGGCGAATCGGAACGCCGACTCACGGAAATCATCCGCACCAATGGCGAGCGCGTGAGCACGATCATCAACAACATGCTGCAGCTCTCGCGGCGCGATTCGACACGCCCGGAAACCCTGACTCTGTCGGACTGGTTGGAAGAATTTCGCGCCGAATTCTGCCAGACGACTCAAGCCCCGGAGTCCAGACTGCTGATCACGCCTAATGGCAATGTCATCGAGGTAAGGGTCGATCCGACTCACCTGCATCAGGTGGTCTGGAATCTCTGTGACAATGCACTGAAATACGCTGGGGAGGGCACAACGATCGAATTGCGTTGTGGACGCATGGCCGGCAATGGGCGCCCATACCTCGAGGTCGCCGACCGTGGGCCTGGAATCGCCAAGGAGCATGGGGATCGCATCTTCGAGCCGTTCTTCACCAGCGGTCAGAGTGGTACCGGCCTCGGGCTGTTCATCGCTCGCGAACTCTGCCAGTGCAATGGCGCCCTGTTGCTCTACGAGGCTCGTCCGGGCGGCGGTAGCATCTTTCGTATTATCTTCTCCGATCCGCAACGCTGGCAGGCGCGTGAGCTGAGAGCCTGAGATGCCCAAGCCGATTGTGCTGATCGTGGATGACGAGCCGGACATCCGGGAACTGCTCTCGATCACTCTCAGCCGCATGGAGCTCGAGCCAAAAACTGCGTCCGACGTCGCCTCCGCGCAGAAACTATTACGCGGGGGACATTTCGATCTGTGCCTGACGGATATGAGCCTCCCCGACGGCAATGGGCTGGATCTGGTCGAATGGATTCAATCCAACGCACCAACCGTACCCGTAGCCGTGATCACAGCGCACGGCAACGTCGAATCAGCCGTGCGCGCCCTGAAGCTCGGCGCGTTCGACTTCGTTTCCAAGCCGCTCGACCTTGCGGGGTTGCGCAAGCTGGTCAGTTCGGCGATCCGGATCTCAACGGGCGATGGTGACTCGACGTCGACGACGATCTATGGACCCAGGCTCCTGGGGCAATCGAAGGCCATGCAGCAGCTCCGTGACACCATCGCCAAGGTCTCTCGCAGCCAGGCCCCGGTGCACATCTATGGCGAATCGGGCACGGGCAAGGAACTCGTAGCGCAACTTATCCATGACTCCGGGCCGCGGCGCGATGGTCCGTTCGTCGCGGTGAACTGCGGCGCCATTCCGACCGAGCTGATGGAGAGTGAGCTCTTCGGTCACAAGCGCGGCAGTTTCACTGGCGCCGTTGCCGACAAGAAGGGCATGGTGCAGTCGGCTGAAGGCGGAACGCTGTTCCTCGACGAAGTGGGCGACCTCCCTTTGCACATGCAGGTGAAATTGCTGCGCGTCATCCAGGAGAAGGCCGTGCGCCCGATCGGTGAGCAGCGTGAGACTCCCATCGACGTGCGAATCCTCAGTGCCACCCATCGCAATCTCTCGACCCTCGTCGCCGAAGGCGCATTCCGCGAGGATCTGTACTATCGCGTGAACGTCATCGAGATACGCGTGCCCGCGCTGCGTGAGCGTCCGGACGACATTCCCGAGCTCGCCGAGGCAATCTTGCGCCGACTCGCGCGGCGCACGAAAGTCGAGGCGCCGGCACTCGAACCCGACGCCGTGGAAGCACTCACCGGGTACTCGTTTCCGGGAAATGTCCGCGAGCTGGAGAACATTCTGGAACGCGCGATGGCCCTGTCCGGCGGCAATGCCATAACGGCCAATGATCTACAGCTGCGCGAGCCAGCCCTGAACCCGACATCTGCATCGTCCGGCGCGGGGCCGCTTGGTGAGCAGCTCGAGGACATCGAACGAGACGCGATCATCAAGGCTCTGGAGCAAACCCGTTATAACAAGACCGCGGCGGCCAAGCTGCTGGGCGTCAGTTTCAGAGCGCTTCGTTACCGCATCAAGAAGTTGGGCATTGAATAGCGAACCTGCAGGCGAAGCCGAGCGAGTGCGCCTGCGTTCCCCCTCGCATTCGAACTCAAGCGTTCAGCACCCGAGGAGCCGAGATGGCTGAAGCACCGGATCGTGGTCGCAAACTCCTGTTTGCCATCTTTACCGTCTCGGGGTTTGCGGGGCTCATCTATGAATCAATCTGGTCGCATTACCTGAAGCTCTTTCTTGGGCATGCGGCGTACGCGCAGACATTGGTGCTGGCGATCTTCATGGGTGGCATGGCGATCGGTTCGTGGATCATGTCGAGAGCCTCGGCGCGTATCCCGAACCTGCTGCTGGGGTACGCATTGATCGAAGGCCTGATCGGGCTCCTGGGCCTGGTCTTCCACCGAACCTCGATAGTCGTGACTTCCTGGGCATTCGATGTGCTGCTGCCGGCCGTGGACTCGGTAGGCGCGGCGCAGTTGAGCAAGTGGACACTCGCAACCGTGCTGATCCTGCCCCAATCGGTGTTGCTGGGAATGACCTTCCCCCTGATGAGTGGCGCGGTAGTGCGGCGCTATCCGCAACGCTCGGGCCAGACGCTGGCAATGCTTTATTTCACCAATAGCCTCGGTGCTGCCCTCGGGGTATTGGTCAGTGGCTTCTATCTCATCGGTGCCGTCGGCCTCCCCGGCACGATCATGACCGCCGGGCTGCTCAATATCGCACTGGCGCTCACTGTCTGGGGGATTACAAAGTACCAGCCCCAGCCGGAGCCAGCAACGCCACCGCCTCAGATCGTCGCGTCGACTCAACCTGAGTTGCGCAACATTGTCCGCTGGATGCTGATCGGTGCCGCGGTGACCGGATCCGCCGCATTTCTCTACGAGATTGCGTGGATCCGAATGTTGAGCCTGGTTCTCGGCAGCTCTACTCACTCCTTTGAACTCATGCTGAGCGCATTCATCCTCGGCATCGCGCTCGGCGGGCTCTGGATCAATCGCCGCATCGACGGGCTGAGGAATCCGACCCGGTACCTCGGGGGAATTCTCTTTGTCATGGCGATAGTCGCGCTCGTGTCCTTACCGGTCTACAACGCCAGCTTCGATCTGATGGCTTATGCGTATCAGATGTTCTCGTCGACCACCCAGGGCTACGTAGGATTCAACATCGCAGGCCACGTCATTGCGATGCTGGTGATGATACCGACCACGTTCTTTTGCGGCATGACTTTGCCGATCATGACGAACGTGCTGTTGCGCAGTGGCACTGGGGAGCGAGCCATTGGCGCGATCTATGCCTGGAACACCGCGGGTGCCATTGTTGGAGTCGTGGTGGCGGTACACGTGCTGATGCCAACGATTGGTGTCAAGGGCATCGTAATCAGCGGGGCTATCCTGCAGCTGGTCCTGGGTACCGCGTATCTCGCCAGCGCCAGCGGCACAACGAACGCTCGGTCAGTCGCGCTGCCCGCCGCCCTTGGCGCGGCCGCAGTAGTGGCGACAATCGGCCTCGTCGTTCTCGATCCGGCCAAACTCACCTCCGGAGTCTTTCGTCGGGGAACACCAAGGCATGACTCCAGCGTCAAGGTCCTGTTCCTCGAGCACGGCAAGACCGCCACGGTCAGTCTGGTGGACGCCGATGGGGTGGTCAGCATCGCAACCAATGGCAAGCCGGACGCCGCGATCGAAATGCGACATGAGAAGGCATCGCCGGATGAAATCACGATGGTGTTGGCGGGCGCCTTGCCGATCGCCGTGCATCCCAATCCGGTTCACGTCGCCAATATCGGCATAGGCTCCGGGCTCACCACTCATGTGTTGCTCGCCAGCGATCGCGTGCGCGAAGTGGACTCGGTGGAGATTGAGCCACTCATGGCGAAAGCAGCGCGAGCGGGCTTCATGCCGAAGGTGCAAAGGACGTTTCTCGACCCGCGCAGCCACATCTACTTCGAGGATGCGAAGACCTTTTTTGCAGTCCACCGCAAGAAGTACGACGTCATTGTGTCCGAGCCATCGAACCCGTGGGTCAGCGGCGTTTCAACCCTGTTCTCCGACGAGTTCTACGCACACCTGACTCGCTACCTTGAAGAGGATGGGATCCTGGTGCAATGGATCCAGACCTACGAAGCGGACATGGGAATCGTCGTGTCGGTCATCAAGGCGCTGGCTCCGCACTTCGAGGACTTTGTCATCTATAACGCGGACGACAGCAACCTGCTGATCGTGGCGACAAGACAGGGGACACTGCGCAGCCCGGATGCGAGTGTTTTCTCAACGCCGACCATGCGCGCGGAGCTGGCACGTGTGGGCGTCACGACCATCACCGACTTCAGCGATCGATTCCTCGGTAACAAGCGCTATCTGCTTTCGCTGATGCACACGTATGGTGTCCCGGCGAACTCAGACTACTTCCCATTCGTCGATCTCAATGCCCCCAAGACCCGCATCCTCAAACGAAATGCGGCGGAATTCGTCGGGCTGCAGTCCCTGCCACTGCCCTTTTTCGAGCTGCTCGAAGGCTCCATGGTGGCGCGCGGCCCCACGGTATTGAATGAGCAGGCCAACCTGTCCAGAAATGCGCTGGTCAGAAATGCGACTGCAATTCTCGACGGTATGCAGACTTCCCGTTACGACCAGCTGGCGCCTGAAGCGACACGCATGCTGCTGGCGCTCAGAAGTTCCAAAGAAGAATGCGCCAAGCCCGCCGTGCAACGTGCGTGGATGGATTCCGTGTACTTCGTGGCGGAACAGACCACATCGGTCCTGAACGCGAGTGAGTTGAACGACATTTGGGGTCAGCTGGGGCAGACCGCGTGCGCACAGTTCCTGGCAGGCCAGGACGAGCGGCTGTTCAAGGTCCTGCACGCGATCGCGAAACGGGACGTTGGCTCCATTGCGCAGCTCGGTGCCGAGCTTCTGGCCTCAGATAACGAATTCACGCGACCGGCAGAGTTTGCCGATGTCCTGATCGCAACCGCCGCGAGCCAGATCGCAACCAACCAGCCGCAGAAGGCACTGGAACTGATCGACCGCCTTGCACCGCCATCACCGGCTCCAGCTGCCGGACTCGCCCTCAGATGGTTGTCACAGATGGCGCGGGAGGCGGCGTCCGCCCAGCCGCGCCCGGTCGCTTCCAGATAGCGACCCCGGGGCCCGAAGTCGCGGAGCGACGACGGGACTGACAATAATTGTCAGTACCTGACGGGACGCGTCGCTCCCGTCCGTTCCCGTCGACAGTCTTAGGTCAAATTGCTTCCGTGCTTCGATCAGAAATAGCCTTAGCTTCAAGGGCTTGGTGGACTCCACGGTGGGTGGCATATGCCTTGCACCAATGATGGCACGGGCGTTCTCGCGCCGTTGTTTGTGCATAGACGTTTTCTTATCGGGAGTAACAAATGCTGAAGCAAGTGCAGAAGGGTTTTACCCTCATCGAATTGATGATCGTGGTCGCGATCATCGGCATCTTGGCGGCCATCGCCATTCCGGCCTACCAGGACTACACGATTCGTTCGCAGGTCACGGAAGGTCTGAACCTCGCGGGTTCGGCGAAGGCCGAAATCGCTGAGTACTACGCTCAGTATGGCCAGTGGCCGACGGCGATCGTCGGTGGCGCCGGCACGCTGGGTCATGCGGCGGGCGAGCTGCCCAGCGGCAAGTACGTCAGCAAGGTCGACATCAACACGGCCGGAACTCTGGTGATCACGTACACGGCTGGCGGCGGCTTCCAGGCCAATGCCAAGATCACCACCAAGACGCTCGCGCTGCAGCCCGCGCTTAGCGGCCTGGCCGGTGCCGGCAACGAGGACGTGGTTTGGCTCTGCGGCCAGAACGTTGGCGCAACCCAGGTGCACCAGCCCGCTGCGGGCGCGGCTGCCCCGGCTGCGACTGGCCTCACGAACGTGGCCAACAAGTACTTGCCTGCGAACTGCCGTCCGTAAGTAAGTATCGGTCTCTTCGAGACCCGGAAAGCCCCTCTCACGAGGGGCTTTCTTTTTCATATCCCGCCGAAAGTCAGGCCTTCCGTAACTGGCTGTGAGGCCAGTCACGCTGGCCGCAATCGGGGATGTGCGAGTATCTTGAGCCGATTTAACAATTGATCCGGGGTCCCGGATCGGTAGACTTGAGGCCAGTTTGAGCAACGGGGCGCGCTGCTGTCTGAGCTGCTAAGCCAATGAATGACAATGCCATGATGGCGCTCGGGGCCAGCAAATCACCACTGGGCGGTCTGCCGCAGAGACTGGTCCAGGATGGCTTGATCGACGAAGCCACGATGATGGAGGCCATGGCGCAGGCCAAGGAAAAGCGCATCAGTGTGGTTACCCAGCTGGTCAACAGTGGCGCCGCCAATGCTCGCGAAATCGCAATTGCGGCGTCCCACGAATTTGGCGTTCCCCTGCTCGACCTCGACGCCGCCAGCATCGAGCTCGACACGGTAAAGCTGGTCAGTGACAAGTTGCTGAACAAGCACCGCGTTCTGCCGCTCGTGCGGCGTGGCAAGCGGCTGTTCCTCGCGGTATCCGACCCGACCAATCTGCACGCCATCGACGAGATCAAGTTCGCCACCGGCCTTGGAATCGAGGCCGTAGTCGTCGAGGACAACAAGCTTCAGGCAGCCGTCAACAAGTCGCTGGAGCAGGTCGACACGGCGATGCCGAATCTCGCCGAGGACGATTTCGACCTCGAGAACCTCGATGTCATGGCCGGCGAGGACGATATTGCCGGTGACGCAGTCACGCGTGATGACGTAGAAGATGCCCCGATAGTTCGCTTCGTCAACAAGATCCTGCTGGACGCCATCAAAAAAGGTGCCTCGGATATTCACTTCGAGCCCTATGAAAAGACCTTCCGTATCCGCACGCGGCTCGACGGCGTGCTGAAGGAAGTCGCGAATCCGCCGGTCCAGCTCACGACCAAGATCAGCGCGCGCATCAAGGTGATGTCGCGGCTCGACATCGCCGAACGTCGTGTGCCTCAGGACGGCCGCATCAAGATGCGCCTGTCAAAGAATCGCGCCATCGATTTTCGCGTGAGTACCTGTCCGACGCTGTTCGGCGAAAAGATCGTGATGCGTATTCTCGATCCGTCCAGTGCGATGCTCGGCATCGATGCGCTGGGTTACGAGCCGTTCCAGAAGGAGCTCTATCTCAAGTACCTGGCGAAGCCGCAGGGCATGATCCTGGTCACCGGACCGACGGGTAGCGGCAAGACGGTATCGCTCTACACCGGTCTCAATATCCTCAATAAGGAAGACTGCAATATCTCGACCTGCGAGGACCCGGCGGAAATCCAGATGGCCGGCATCAATCAGGTGAACGTCCACCCGAAGGTGGGGCTGACCTTTGCCTCGGCACTGCGCGCGTTCTTGCGCCAGGATCCAGACGTCATCATGGTCGGTGAGATTCGTGACCTCGAAACCGCCGAGATTGCGCTCAAGGCGGCGCAAACGGGCCACTTGGTACTTTCAACGCTTCATACCAACGATGCGCCTCAGACTCTCACCCGCATGGTCGACATGGGCGTGAAGCCCTACGCCATAGCGACCTCGGTGAGCCTGATCATTGCGCAGCGCCTCGCGCGCAAGCTCTGCTCCAATTGCAAGCAGAAGCTCGATGTGCCTGCTGAGGCCCTGCACAAGGAAGGCTTCACCGACGATGACATCAAGAAAGGACTGACAATCTTCGGTCCGAAGGGCTGCAGCCAGTGTATCGATGGGTACAAAGGGCGCGTAGGTATCTACCAGGTCATGCCTGTGAGCGAGGCCATCGGACGGATCATCATGGAGGGCGGCAACTCTCATCAGATTACTCAAGAGGCCGAGCGCGAGGGCGTGTGGGACTTGCGGCGTGCAGGATTGCAGAAGGTCAAAGACGGTCTGACGAGCCTCGATGAAGTCAACACGGTAACCGTAGAGTAGACAGGGCGAAATCTCGATGAAGGGCGCATAGAGGGCACACGTTCATGGCGAGCGCAACAGCGATCAGAAAGGACATCCAGTTCAACTGGGTGGGTAAGGACAAGAAGGGCAACAAGCTCAAGGGGCGTAGCCTCGCCTCGAGCGAGCAGGCCCTGCGTGCCGACCTGCGCCGTCAGGGCGTGGTTCCGGTAAAAATCAGCAAGCAAAGCAACCTCTTCAAGGGGGGTGGCAAGGTCACTCCTGAAGACGTCGCGATATTCAGCCGCCAGCTTGCCACGATGCTCACCGCAGGCATTCCTCTCGTCCAATCCTTCGAAATCATCGGCAACGGCCACGACAAGCCCGCGATGCAGAAGCTGGTGCTCAGTATCAAGGCTGACATCGAGGGCGGAACATCTCTCCATGAATCGCTCGCCAAGCAGCCGCTGTATTTTGACGATCTGTACGTGAATCTCGTGGAGGCCGGTGAACAGGCGGGCGCTCTGGAGAGCCTGCTCGACAAGATTGCGACCTACAAGGAAAAGACCGAGGCCCTGAAGAAGAAGATCAAGAAGGCGCTCTTCTATCCTGCCGCGGTGATGGTAGTCGCCATCATTGTGACCCTGATTCTGCTGATCTTCGTGATCCCGCAGTTCGAATCCCTGTTCAAGGGCTTTGGCGCAGATCTCCCCGCCTTTACGCAGATGGTCATCAATGCGTCCCGGTTCGTCCAGGACCAGGGCTGGTGGATGGCGATCGTTGTCATTGCCTCCATAGTGGGATTCATCAATCTCAAGAAGCGCTCGCGCGCTTTGCGCGAGGCAATCGACCGCATGTCACTCAAGTTGCCAGTGGTCGGGCCGATTCTCGTCAAGGCAGCGATCGCGCGCTACGCGCGCACGCTGTCGACCATGTTCAGCGCGGGTGTCCCCCTGGTAGAGGCGCTGCAATCCGTAGCAGGCGCAACCGGCAACATCGTGTACGAACAGGCGGTGCTGCGCATGAAGGACGAGGTGTCTACGGGCCAGCGCCTGCAGCGTGCAATGGAAAACACGGGCCTGTTCCCCAACATGGTCGTTCAGATGATTGCAGTCGGCGAAGAGTCGGGCTCACTGGACGAAATGTCCGGCAAGGTTGCCACCTTCTACGAGCAGGATGTCGACAACGCCGTCGACAGCATGAGCAGCTTGCTCGAGCCGCTGATCATGGCGATCCTCGGCGTCCTGGTCGGCGGCCTCGTGATCGCGATGTACTTGCCAATCTTCAAGCTGGGTTCGGTCGTCTGATCGGGATTGGCAGGACCCTCATCGAACGCCGCGCCCTCGCGCGGCGTTCGCGTTTCTGGTCGACTCGTTTTGCTGCCGGCATCACGGAGACCGTGCGATGACAGTGGCGCAGCTCCTGCAAGCGAATCCTGGGCTGTTGATTGCGATCGTCGCCGTCCTCGGCCTGCTGGTGGGCAGCTTTCTCAATGTCGTGATACACCGCCTGCCGATCATGATGGAGCATGAATGGCGCCGGCACTGTGCAGAGTTCGAGGCGGTGAAGGGAGACATCAAGGCATCCGCAGACGCCACCGAGCAGCGCGCCCAGTCGGCTGAGGCGCCCATCCTGTACACGCGGTCCAGTGACGAACCGGCCGTGCACATCGAGGCAGCATTTTCGACGCCAGCGCCGGGGAGCGATGCGCCCTTCAACTTGCTGACCCCGCGATCCCGCTGTCCTGCCTGCCGGGCCCCCATTCACGCCTGGCAGAACATCCCCGTCCTCAGCTACCTGTTCCTGCGCGGGCGATGTGCCGCTTGCGGCGTTCGCATTTCGGTCCGCTATCCCCTGGTTGAACTCACCAGTGGCGTGCTATCGGCATTCGTCGCCTGGCGCTTCGGTCTTTCGTGGGAGCTGCTGGCGGCGCTCATCTTCACGTGGAGCCTCATCGCCCTTTCGGGCATCGACATCGATCACCAGCTTCTGCCCGACAGCATTACGTTGCCACTCCTGTGGATCGGCCTGCTCATCAGCCTGGCGTACCTCAGCCAGACGTCCTTCTCCTTTCCCGTCGACCCACGCAGCAGCATCATCGGTGCGGCGGCGGGCTACCTGAGCCTTTGGTCCGTGTATCACCTGTTTCGCCTTCTGACCGGCAAGGAAGGCATGGGCTATGGCGACTTCAAGCTGTTCGCGGTGTTTGGCGCGTGGTTCGGATGGGAGATGTTGCTCCTGATCATCCTGATCGCTGCCTCGGTCGGTGCGGTAGTCGGCATCGCACTCATCGTCCTGAAACGCCATGGACGGGACGTGCCGATTCCGTTCGGCCCGTACCTCGCAGCGGCTGGCTGGATCGCGCTGCTGTGGGGACCCGATCTGATCGATCGCTATCTGCACATGACGGGATTGCACACGGCGGGATGACCCGGGCCTGCAGCTCTGTGGCGGAGCTCCAGTAGAGCAGATAATGGCTGTCGTGAGCGTTCTACGCGTCGGCCTTACTGGGGGCATAGCCAGCGGCAAAAGCACGGTTGCCAGTCTTTTTGCCGCGCGTGGCGTACCCGTGATCGACACCGACGAAATCGCGCATGCTGTCGTCGCCCCTGGCCAGCCGGCCCTCGAGGCAATTACCCACGCGTTTGGCAGAGGCATCCTCGGCGCCGACGGAGCACTTGATCGTCGCCGCTTGCGCGAGCTGGTATTCCACGATCCCACCCGGCGCCAGCAGCTCGAGTCCATTCTGCATCCGATCATCCTGAGTGAGCTGAAGCGGCTTTCGGCGCGAGCCGGCGGCCCGTACCAGATCCTGGTCATTCCTCTGCTCGTGGAAGGCGGACTCGAAGACGATGTCGATCGCATCCTGGTGGTCGATGTGCCTCAGGAACGACAAGTTGAGCGACTGCTGCAGCGAGACGCGGAAAATCGGCAGCAGGCGGACGCGATCATAGCCGTACAGGCACCGCGACAGGCCCGACTGGCAAAGGCCCATGACGTGATCACGAATGACGGTACGCTCGCCGACCTCGAATCGCAGGTGGAGCGGCTTCACGAGCGCTATCTTCGCCTCGCTGCCGACGGGCGCGCACGCTGAATTTTCCGGAGCACCCTGCCGCTGGCAACCTGTCGGCTGAAGCCGACAGGAATTTCTCGGGTGACACTCGTGCTCGAACTGCCGCAGAATAGGGCAATGTCCTCGAGCCGACGACTGACCGTCGCGAAATACTGAAATGACCTCCCACGCCCGTATGGAGCCCATGGCGGAGCCGGCGAGCCAGTTCGTCGTGTACGAGCAGCCGCTCAATGAGCGCATGCGCACGTTCCTGCGCCTCGAATTCCTGTATTCGCAGGCCCTGTATCACAACGAATTACCCAATCCCTGGAGCAGTCGCGCCGCGGTCGGGAGCCTCCTGGAGATTCTCGCGATCACTGCGCGCGGTGATGTTCGCAGTGACGTCATCAAGGAACTCGAGCGGCACGTGCAGGCTTTGAACGAATTTCAATCCAAGCCCGGTGTCGATGCAGGTCGGCTGCGCGCCGTGATGTCGAATCTGATCCGGCTGCGCAGCGAGCTGGTCAGCATGGGCGCGAATTTCATGCAATCGTTGCGCGAATCGGAGTTCCTTGCCGCGATCAAGCACCGCAGCGCGATACCCGGCGGCACCTGCGAATTCGACCTGCCGGACTACAGCTTCTGGCTCAGCCGTCCGGCCGAGCAGCGCATGGCGACTTTCGAGGAATGGATGAAGGTCGTGCGTCCGCTGTGTGATGGGGTGATCGAGATCCTCTGGGTGACGCGGCAGAACGCCCGCCCGCGTGAAGAGATCGCGCCGGCTGGCCAGTACCAGATCAACTTCGAGCGGGAGAACCCAATCCAGCTGCTGCGGATCCTGCTGCCGTCAGACTCCGACCTGTATCCGGAGATCAGCGGCAGCCACTATCGCTGTAACCTGCGGTTCATGAGCTGGAAGGAGCTCAACCAGCGCGCTGTGCAGTCCGAGCAGGATGTCCGCTTCGTTCTGACCTCATGCACTTGAGGGGCGCATGTCCCCGGTCATTGCCAAATGTCCGACTTGCGGCCGACCCGTGCAGTGGTCCGAATCCTCGCCATTCCGGCCGTTCTGCAGCGATCGTTGCCGCCTCATCGATCTCGGTGCCTGGCTGAGCGAGGAACGCGGCATCGCCGGTGACACCATCCCGCCCGAGGCCCCCGACGATAAGAACGACGACTCGCCCGAGCCCGACCGCAGCTGACTTCGCGTCAGGGTGACGGTGCTTGCCTCGACCCACCACCTTCTGGCGCCGTCGCCACCTGCGGCAGTTGCATCTGCAGATTTCGCGTCAGAAACGCCCACTGATCCGCGAAATCCTCGATCTGCATCCAGACCGGTTTGCCGGATCCATGGCCCGCGCGCGTCTCTACGCGCACGAGGATGGGGTTTTTGCAAGCCTGCGCCGCCTGCAGCGCAGCGCCAAACTTGAAGCTGTGCCAGGGCACGACCCGATCATCGTGATCCGCGGTCGTAATCAGTGTTGGCGGATAGCAGGTACCCGGACGCACGTTGTGGTACGGCGAATAGGCATATAGCGCCTGAAAGTCCTGCGCGTTCTCGCTCAGGCCGTAGTCGCTCGACCACTGGCGGGCATTCGCGCTCGCGGTGTCATAGCGCAGCATGTCGAGCACTCCGACGGCCGGCAGCGCCGCCGCAACGAGCCCCGGCTCCTGGGTGATCACGGCACCGATCAGCAACCCGCCGTTACTACGCCCCAGGATCGCGAGCCGCTCCTTCGACGTGTAACGTTGCTCGACGAGATAGTGCGCCGCCGCGATGAAGTCATCGAACACGTTCTGCTTGTTGGCCTTGGTGCCAGCGACGTGCCACGCCTCACCGTACTCAGCGCCACCGCGCAGGTTCGCGACCGCGTATGTGCCACCCATCTCGAGCCACACCAGCACTGGAACGCTGAAGGTGGGCGTGAGCGGATTGCTGAATCCACCGTAGCCATAGAGCAGAGCCGGTGTGCGGCCGTCCTTCTTCAGGTCGGATCGATGCGTGATAAACATCGGCACGCGCGTGCCATCCTTGCTCGAGTAGAACACCTGCTCGGTGACGAAACGCGAGGTACTCGCCGCGATCTTCGGTGCGCGAAACAGTTCCGCATGATTCACGGCGACGTCGTAGCGATAGACGGAGACAGGGGTCAGGTAGTCCGTGTACGAGAAGAACGTCTCGGAACTGTCGCCATGCCCCTGGAAACCATCGACGGTGCCCCGCCCCGGCAATGAGACTTCATTGAGCCGTCTTCCGCTGATATCGAAGACCTTCACCTGCGAATGCGCATCGTGCAGGTAGGTGACGACGATCTTGCCGCCGACATAGCTCGCCACCTGGATGGCATCAGTCGATTCGGCAACCACGTCTCGCCACATCTTCGGCATGGGGCGACGCGTGTCGATCGCGACCACCCGCCCCCGCGGCGAGTCCGCCGTCACTAAGAAATAGAACACCGCGCCTTCCGACCCGATAAACGTATAGAGTCCCCGCCAATCATCGAGGAGCCGCACAGTGGCGACGCCACTGGTAGAAGCCTGTACCGGCAGCGGCGTGTAGTAGACGCCGTTCGTCTGGTAACCGTCGAAGAGATTGATCAGCAGATACTTCCCATCCTCGGTCACCTGCGCGTACGGATTGCGTGACGGGTGGTCAGTGACCGCATAGACGAACAGGTCCTGGGACTGAGGGTCGCCGACCTTGTGCCGATAGACCGAGATCTGCTTTGAATCGTCGCCCGACCCATCCGCGCGCAACGGATAGCGGCTATAGAAGAAGGCGCTCGAGTCGCGCTCCCAGGAAACCTGCGTGAACTTCGCGAACTTGAGAACGTCGCTAAGATCCTCGCCGGTCGTGACATCACGGATGCGCCAGGTCTTCCAGTCCGTGCCGCCATCGGAAAGCGCATAGGCGAGATAGCGGCCATCGGGGCTCACCTGAAAGTCGGCGAGCGCCACCGTAGCGTCGGGGCTCAAGGCATTCGGGTCGAGCAGGACGCGTGGCGTGGCTTGCAGGCTGTCGGCGACAAATAGCACGCTCTGGTTCTGAAGGCCGTCGTTGCGCAGCCAGAAATAGCGTCCACCCTCCTGCACCGGAATGTTGAAACGCTCATAGTTCCAGAGCTCGGTGAGTCGCTGCTTGATCCAGCCGCGTGCCGGAATCGCTTCGAGATAGGGTTGCGAGAGGCTATTCTCTGCGCTGACCCAGGCCTTCGTTTGCGCGCTGTCCAGACTTTCGAACCAACGATAGGGATCCGCCACGCTCACGCTGCCGTACTGATCGACCTGGGTGCCGCGTGGCGCTGCAGGATATTGCAGACCAGCCGCCGGCGAGCTCTCGGGGGCCGGAGTATGCCCGCACGCGGCCAGCAGCATCGCAGCCGTCAGTACAGTACAGATACGGTTGTAGTGGATCAGTCCCCTCTTCATGCCTAAACTCCCCGAAATTTTTGCGCGCAGCCTACACGGATGACTTCACTACGACCATTCCTGTTCTCGTTGGTGCCCTTGTTCAGCAGTTTCGCCGCTGCGCACGCTGGCGATCTGCCGATCAGCCGGATCTTTTCGGCACCGGATCTGAGCGGACCGTCCCTGCGCGCGGCGCGTATTTCGCCGGACGCGCAGCGGGTGACGTTCCTTCAGGGCAAGGCCGACGACAAGGATCGTCTCGACCTGTGGGAATACGACCTTGGCTCGGGCAAGACGCGACTGCTGGTGGATTCGCGTGCGCTGGTCCGTGATGAGGGCCGACTCTCTGATGAGGAACGGCAGCGTCGCGAACGCCAGCGCATTTCCGCGCTGTCGGGGATTGTCGAATATCTGTTTGCGCCGGATAGTAAGGCGTTGCTTTTTCCGCTCGGTGGCGATCTCTACTACTACGACCTGCGCGCACCTGCCGACAAGGCCGCACGCCAGCTGACTCAAACCTCGGAGGCGGAGACGGACGCCAAGTTCTCTCCTCTCGGTCACTACGTCAGCTTCATCCGTGGGCAAAACCTGTTCGTGCTCGACCTGCGTACCGGACAGGAGCGAGCGCTGACGATCGACGGCGGTGGGGCGATCAAGAACGGCATGGCCGAGTTCATCGCCCAGGAAGAGATGGGGCGCAACACCGGCTACTGGTGGTCGCCCGATGAGAGACGCATCGCCTACGCGCGTGTCGACGAGAGTCCGATCTCCGAACAGCAGCGTCTCGAGATCGACGCTGACGAGGTCTCCATCTACACGCAACGCTACCCGGCAGCCGGCACGCGTAACGCCCTCGTCGATCTGAGGTCGATCGAGCTCACGAACGGGGCAGTCACGCGACTCGACCTGGGCGCCGAGACCGATATCTATCTCGCGCGCGTCGATTGGCTGCCGGATTCCCGATACGTCGCAGCCCAGCGCCAGTCTCGTGATCAGCGGCGCCTGGACCTGCTCAAGATCGACGTCACGAGCGGCAGCGCACGTACTCTTCTGACCGAAACCAGCAACACCTGGGTGGACCTCAACGACGAGCTGACGTTTCTCAGCAAGTCCCGCCAGTTCATCTGGGCCTCGCAGCGCAGCGGCTATCAGCAACTGTACCTCTACGACCTCGACGGTCACCTCATTCGGCCGTTGACCGCTGGCAACTGGATGGTGGTCGGTGATAGCGGGTCACGCGCCCTCGTGGATGTCGATGAGGCGCGAGAGCGTATCTACTTCATGGCCAATAAAGAGAGTCCGCTAGAACGCCACCTCTATGCGGCGCCGTTGCGCGGCAACTTCCCCCCATCACGCATCACCGGGGAACCCGGCTGGCACACGGTGACCATGTCGCCCGATCACAAGTTTTTTCTCGAGCTGTATTCCAATCCGGAGCGGCCACCGCGGGTGCAGTTGCGGCGTATCGATGGCGGCCTGATCAAAACGCTGATCGACAATTCCCTGAACGACTCCCACCCGTATGCTCCCTATCGAGACGCGCACGTCCCGACTGAATTTGGCACGTTGCGGGCGCCCGACGGGCAAACGCTCAACTACCAGATGCTCAAACCGGCGCACTTCGATGCAGCGCAGAAGTACCCCGTGATCGTGGACGTGTACGGTGGGCCCGGTGTGCAGAACGTGCGGCGCGCGTGGGGCCCGCAGTTCTTTCGCCAGATCCTGGCCCAGAGTGGCTATGTCGTGTTCACGCTCGACAACCGTGGCAGTGGCTTTCGGGGCGTCGCATTCGAGTCGGTTGTCCACCAGCGCATGGGGCAGATCGAGGTTGCCGATCAGGTCGAAGGTGTGAAGTTTCTGCGCTCGCTGCCGTTCGTGGATCCGCAGCGCATCGGTGTTTTCGGCTGGAGCTATGGCGGCTACATGACGCTCATGTGCCTGTTCACCGCTCCGGACTATTTCCAGGCGGGCGTCTCAGGCGCTCCGGTAACCGAATGGCGCTTGTATGACACGCATTACACGGAGCGTTATCTCGGCCTGCCGCAGCACAATGCTGCCGGTTATGACGCCAGTGATGTGCTGCCGTACGCCGCGGCCCTGCGTGTGCCGCTCCTCGTCATGCACGGCATGGCAGACGATAACGTGCTCTTCACCAATAGCACGAAGCTCTTCAAGCGCCTGCAGGATCTCGACAAGCCTTTCGACGTGATGACCTATCCGGGGAGCAAGCACTCGCTGCTGCGCCATGCGGACACTGGGCCGCATGCGTACGAAATGATCAGGAGATTCTTCGACGCGAACCTGAAGGGGAAGAACCCTTAGCTGCGAGATCGATCAACGCGGCGACGATCGGCCGGTCGGCTTCGAGGAGATCTTCGTTCACGAGATCGGCCGGCTTGACCCATTTGAGCGCCTGGCCATCAAGGCTCATCGGCTCGCCTTGATAAGCGGTCACGAGCCACATGTTGAGCTCGACACGCCGTTCCGGGTACTCGTGAGTCAACTGCAACATTCGCTCTGCCCTGACGAGCGTCACGCCGAGTTCTTCGGCGAGCTCCCGACTCAGCGCCTGAAGCTCGCTCTCGCCGCTCTCGATCTTTCCGCCAGGAAATTCCCAGCGCCCTGCCATCTGGGAGCCGACCGGGCGCTGCGCGATCAGTACGCGTCCGGTCGCATCGAAGAGTCCTCCCGCGACAACTCGCACGGTACGCAAGGCGAAGGCTAGGCGCCCAATGCGCCGTGGCAGTTCTTGTACTTCTTCCCCGATCCACAGGGGCAGGGTTCGTTGCGGCCGATCTTTCGCCCGCCGCGCACGAAGGGTGCCTGTGGCGCGGCCTCGGCTGCGCGACTGACAGGGCCTTGCGCTCCCTCGGGCTCCTCCGGCGCAGTCAGAGACTGTGCTTGAGCGTGCTGGGCCTGCAACGCTCTCGCCATGCGCTTGCGACGCTCTTCTTCTTCGCGATCGATCTCCTCCTGGCTGCGCACCTGCAGGCGCGAGAGGATGGTGACCGTATCGAACTTGATGCGCTCGAGCATCGCACTGAAGAGCTCGAAGGCCTCGCGCTTGTACTCCTGTTTCGGGTTCTTCTGCGCATAGCCGCGCAGGTGTATGCCCTGGCGCATGTAGTCCATGGCAGCCAGGTGCTCGCGCCAGTGCACGTCGAGCTGCTGCAACATGATGGCCTTCTCGAAGTAGCGCATCGCCGGTGCGCCGAGCTGCGTGACCTTCTGCTCATAAGCAGCATCGACGGCATCGACGATCCGCTTGCGCAACCCCTGCTCGTCCAGCGCCGTGTCAGCATCCAGCCAGCCTCTGATGTCCAATCGCACGGTGAAATCGCGCTCGAGTGCCGCGGTCAGGCCCGTGATGTCCCATTGCTCCGGCAATGTGCCGAGGGGCAGAAACGTGCTGATCAGGGTATTGACGACTTCCTCCCGGATGCCACGGACGGCATCGGCGACGTCTTCCGCTGCCATGAGCTCGGTGCGCTGCTGATAGATGACCTTGCGCTGATCGTTCGCGACGTCGTCGTACTCAAGGAGATTCTTGCGCGCATCGAAGTTGTGCGCTTCGACCTTGCGCTGCGCCTTTTCGATCTGCCGCGAGAGCATGCGGCTCTCGATGACTTCGCCTTCCTTCATGCCAACCCGCGACAGCAGCGCCTTGGTGCGATTCGGGTCGCCGAAGATGCGCATCAGGTTGTCTTCGAGCGACAGATAAAAGCGGCTCGACCCGGGATCGCCCTGTCGGCCCGAACGGCCGCGTAGCTGGTTGTCGATGCGGCGCGATTCGTGCCGTTCGGTGCCGACGATGTGCAAGCCGCCTGACTGCACGACCGCCTCGTGACGGGCATCCCACTCCCGCCTGATCGTCGCGACCGTGTCGGGTTCCGGATTCTCGAGCGCATGCAGCTCGGCTTCTAGGTTTCCGCCCAGCACGATGTCCGTACCGCGGCCGGCCATATTGGTCGCAATCGTTACCGTGCCGGGGCGTCCCGCCTGCGCGACGATGTGCGCCTCGCGCTCATGCTGCTTGGCATTGAGCACTTGGTGGCGTACGCCCTCCTTGTTGAGAAGCCCCGACAGGAACTCGGAGGTTTCGATCGTGGTCGTGCCGACGAGCACCGGCTGCTGGCGCTGCATGCACTCGCGGATGTCATCGATGATCGCCTGGAACTTGTCCTTCTGCGACAGGTAGACCAGGTCCGCGGCATCGTCGCGGATCATCGGCTTGTGGGTCGGAATCACGACCACTTCGAGGCCGTAGATCTGCTGGAATTCGAACGCTTCCGTATCCGCCGTACCGGTCATGCCGGCGAGCTTCGAGTAGATGCGAAAGTAGTTCTGGAAGGTAATCGAGGCGACGGTCTGATTTTCCTCGCGCACCCGCACGCCTTCCTTGGCTTCGACCGCCTGGTGCAGGCCGTCTGACCAGCGTCGGCCGGGCATCGTGCGACCAGTGAACTCGTCCACGATGATCGCCTCGCCATTACGGACGATATATTCGACGTCGCGGTGGTAGAGCGAATGGGCGCGCAGCGCCGCATTGAGGTGATGCATCAGGCGGATGTTCGCCGAGTCATACAAGCTCTCGCCTTCACGCAGCAGCCCTGCCTCTGCCATCAGCTGCTCGACCCGCTCGTGGCCGATCTCGGTGAGATGCACCTGCTTGGATTTCTCATCCACCGTGTAATCACCGGGCTCGGGCTCCGGTTCTCCTGCGGCTCTCGCTTGCTCCTGCAGTTGCGGCAGGACGTCGTCGTCCGCCTTCTGCACCTTGAGGCGCGGCACGAGAGCATTGATCTTGATGTAGAGCTCGGTGCTCTCTTCGGCGGGGCCGGAAATGATGAGCGGGGTGCGAGCTTCGTCGATCAGGATCGAATCGACTTCGTCGACGATCGCGTACGTGAGGGCGCGCTGCACGCGATCCTCGAGCCGGAACGCGAGATTGTCCCGCAGGTAGTCGAAGCCGAATTCATTGTTGGTGCCGTAAGTGATGTCGGTGCCATACGCCTCGCGCTTCTCGACCGGCGACTGTGCATTCTTGATCACCCCGACCGTGAGGCCGAGGAATCGATACACCGGACCCATCCAGTCCGCGTCGCGCTGCGCCAGATACTCGTTCACGGTGACGATGTGCACGCCCTTGCCGGCCAGCGCATTGAGGTACGCAGGAAGAGTCGCAACGAGCGTCTTGCCTTCGCCCGTGCGCATCTCCGCAATCTTGCCTTCGTGCAGGGCGATGCCGCCGATCAGCTGCACATCGAAGTGCCGCATGCCGAGAGCGCGGCGGGCCGCCTCGCGAACGCAGGCGAACGCCTCGGGGAGCAGGTCGACGAGTGTCGCGCCCTCGGCCAGTCGTTTGCGAAACTCTTCGGTCTTCGCGCGCAGCTGCTCGTCAGTCAGCGTCTGGATGGCCGGCTCGAGCGCGTTAGCCTGCTCGACCCACCGGCTATAGGACTTGAGCAGCCGTTGGTTACGGCTGCCGAACACGCGCCTGAAGAACTGCCACACGATCGAATTTCCTTCAGCAATACAAAGGCCTGGCCTCGCTCAGAGGCTGGCCGGAATCAAAGGTCGCGTATTGTACTGGAGGTTAGCGTCCGCCGACGAACTGCAGCGGATTGACCTGGCGGCCGTTGCGGAGCACTTCGAAGTGCAGGTTCGGTCCGGTCGCGCGGCCTGTGGAGCCCATCAGCGCGATCGGCTGGCCCTTCTGCACGGTCTCGCCCACCGACACGAGGTTGCGCTCGTTGTGTGCGTAACGCGTGACGAAACCATTGCCGTGATTGATCTCGACCATCTTGCCGTAGCCAAATCGCTCACGTGACCAGGTCACGACACCCGTGGCCACAGCGACCACCTGTGCGCCCGAGCGCCCGGCGAAGTCCACGCCCTTGTGCACGGCCGTGTAGCCCGTGAAGGGGTCGGAGCGCGAACCGAAGTAGGAAGAAATCCAGCCGTCCGTCACCGGACGACCCTTGGGCTTGATCTGTTCGTTGAGGTTGCGGCTCAGGATCAGGTTCTCGAGCACGCCGAGCTCCACTTCGCGATCATCCATCTGGTGCGACAGGCCGTCGATCATCGCGGTGAGCTCCGGAATCTGTGCCGCTTCTCCCTGGCTGTCGGCTTCTGGTCCACCCTGGGCCGGCGGGTTGCCGAAGTCGAACTCGCGCTCATCGATGTCGGCCATCTGTGTGAGGCGCCGGCCGAGTGCATCGAGGCGGATGACGTGAGCGTTCATCTGGCCCACGCGCTTCGCGAGGGCATCGATGTGTTCCTGCAGGACGCGGCGCGTCTCCGCGACCTGCGCCTGTTGCGTGGCGAGTCTCCTGGACCACTCTGCAACCTGGGCCGCGGGTTGAACCGCAGCGTCGCGCAGGCCAAAGTGGCGACCGGCAAAGAAGGCTCCGCCAAGCAGCACTACCGCCCCGAGAGCGATGACAGCAATCGCCTTCGGATGCGCAAGGTTCAGCTCGCGGGCATGCCCGCGGAGGCGATCGAAAATGATCACATTCATGCGACCTGCTCCAAACAGCGGTCGGTCCTTCGGGAACCGGCTCCCCTAATCCCTACCCTGGTCGCCGGAACAGCACACGGGCTGCGTCGCAAGTCATTGTTCAAGTTGTTCAAACTGGCAACCCCGCTGTCGTAGCTCACGCCTTAGACCGGTAGCTTTGCGTCCTCACCTTTCGGTGAGTTTGCCCTTATACAGTCGCATAGACTATGCCCAAGCAATCGCAGCAAGACAACGGAATCCATCCCCAACTGCTTCTCAGTCTTACCATATCGCAGTGCACAAACCGCGCTCATTAAGTGAACTCATCCGCGGCGGCGCCCCCCGCCTGCAGCACTTGTCGAGTCGCGCGAAAACTGCGATCGCCCTCAAGGAATCCGTGCGCGCAGCACTTGCCGAGCCTCTTGCGAAGCACATCACAGCGGCTGCATTGCGCGAGCGGGAACTCACCGTCTGGGTGGATTCCGCCGCGTTCTGTGCGCGCCTGCGATTCGAGATCCCGCGAGTCCGCGACGCACTGGTGCGAACGACTGGAACACCGATCGAGCGCGTTCGAGTGAAGGTCCAGCCGCAGACGGGATGAGCCGACGATCGGGTCGCGCTCCTGGCGCTGACATGCATCACGCGGTCGCTGCCGCGCTGACGAAAGAAATGGGCGCATCCGCTGCGGTTTCGAACGTGACTTCTTCCCAGGCTTCGGTGTTCGCGACCAGCGTGCGCAGCAGGTGATTATTGAGCGCGTGACCGGACTTGAAGCCGCTGAATTCGCCGATGAGGCTGTGACCAAGCAGGTACAGATCGCCAATCGCGTCGAGAATCTTGTGCTTGACGAACTCGTCCTCGTAACGCAGTCCATCTTCGTTCAGAACGCGAAAATCATCGAGCACGATGGCATTGTCCATCGTCCCACCGAGCGCGAGATTGCGTGAGCGCAGTGTTTCCAGGTCGCGCATGAACCCGAAAGTGCGTGCCCGGCTCACTTCCTTTAGGAACGAAGTGGTGGAGAAATCCATCGAAGCGACCTGGGAGTGTTTCTTGAAGATCGGGTGATTGAACTCGATCTCGAAGTTCACCTTGAAACCGTCGAATGGATCGAAGCGCGCCCACTTGTCGCCTTCCTCGACACGCACACTCTTCTTGATGCGCACGAAGCGCTTGGGCGTGTTCTGCTCTTCAAGCCCGGCGGACTGCAGCAGGAATACGAACGGGCCGGCGCTGCCATCCATGATCGGCACTTCAGGAGCGCTCACCTCGACGAAGGCATTGTCGATGCCGAGCCCCGCAAACGCAGATAGAAGGTGCTCGACGGTGGCGATCTTGATGCCGTCCTTGACCAGCGTGGTGCCCAGCATCGTCTCGCCAACGTTCTCGGCGTGCGCACGGATGTCGACTGGCGTGTCGAGATCGGTGCGACGGAAAACGATACCGACGTTGGCGGGCGCCGGCCGCAAGGTCATGAGGACCTTCTGGCCGGTATGCAGTCCCACACCCGTGGCGCGGATGCTGTTCTTGAGGGTTCGTTGATTGACCATGCCCGCTTCGACACGGCGGCCGTTGGCCGGACGCCTGTACGCCCGGGCCATCGCATTGCGGTCGACGCGCCCCGGAGTCGACCCCGCCTTTGACTTAAAAAGGGGCGCTACCGTATCACAGGTCAAAAAGTCCGCCAATTCTGGACCTTAAGTTTCTGCCTCCCCGGCGTCGCTTGAGCGGCACCTGTCGTTCACAACAAGTTCACCCATCGCCCATCTCAATCAGCCTGACGGCGCAGAAACGCCGGAATGTCGAGCAGATCCTCGCTGCTCATGTCGACCCGCATGCCGTCGCCTACCGCCCTCTGGCGCTGCACGGTGGGCTTGTCGAGCGCTGCGTAGTCCGCCCCCGTCAGCGGTGCACGCGTGCGAGGCTGAACGACCCGCATCTGCGGCTGCGCGGCGGCCGATTGGTGCTGGTGTTGCTGCTGGTGCCGCACTGTAGGACGGCCGAGACCGGTTGCCACGACCGTCACGCGGATCTGATTCTTCATCTCCGCGTCGATCACGGTGCCGACCACGACGGTGGCGTCGTCGGAGGCAAACTTCTTGACCGTGTTGCCGACGATCTCGAACTCGCCGATCGACAGGTCCATGCCGGCGGTCACGTTCACCAGGATGCCATGTGCACCAGCGAGGTTGATGTCCTCGAGCAGCGGGCTCGATACCGCGGCCTCCGCCGCCTCGCGCGCCCGTTCCTCGCCACTCGCAGCTCCCGACCCCATCATCGCCATGCCGGTCTCCGACATCACGGTGCGAACGTCGGCGAAGTCCACATTGATCAAGCCCGGCCGGGTGATGAGCTCAGCGATGCCCTGAACCGCGCCCTGCAGTACCTGGTTGGCTGCCTTGAAGGCGTCGAGCAAGGTGGTGTCGCTCCCCAACACGGTCAGCAGTTTCTGGTTCGGGATCGTGATGAGCGAATCGCAGTACTTGCCGAGCTCCGCGATACCGTGCTCGGCGACCAGCATGCGCTTGTTGCCCTCCATGTCGAAGGGCTTCGTCACCACGGCGACGGTGAGTATTCCGAGCTCGCGGGCTACGGCCGCTACCACTGGCGCTGCACCAGTGCCGGTTCCACCGCCCATCCCTGCGGTGACGAACAGCATGTCGCAGCCTTCGATCATCTCAATGATCCGGTCGCGATCCTCCATCGCGGCCTGACGTCCTGTTTCCGGATCTGCGCCGGCGCCAAGACCCTTGGTGATGTTGCATCCGATCTGCAGTGAGCTCTTCACCCGGGAGTGCTTCAAAGCCTGCGCATCCGTATTGATACAGATGAAATCCACGCCCTCGATACCGCAGTTGACCATGTGCGAGACCGCATTGCCGCCCCCGCCGCCGACGCCCAGCACCTTGATCACTGCACTTTGACTATAGGCATCCATCAACTCGAACATGAACGCTCTCCTCTTCTCTTGAGATTCAGCCTGAGATTTCGCTCGAGATTTCACTCGAGATCTCTCCCGAGATTTGTCGCGAGGCTCTTTGCGCTTGACGCGCCTGCCCTTTCGTCGCATCAGAAATTCCCCATCAGAAATTTCCCTGAAACCAAGCCCTCATTCGATCGACCACACTCTTAACGCCTCCATAAATCGGCTTTTCGCGCAGCGCGCCGTGCACATTGGCGCGCGCGTACAGCAGCAAGCCGACGCCAGTTGAATGGATCGGATTGCTGACCACTTCGACCAGGCCCGTGACGTGTTGCGGCAGACCAAGCCGCACCGGCATGTGGAAAATTTCCTCAGCGAGCTCCACAGCGCCTTCCATCTTGGCGCTGCCACCGGTGATGACCACACCAGCCGCGATCGCTTCCTCGAATCCGGAGCGCCTGAGCTCCTCGCGGATCAGGCCAAAGAGCTCCTCGTAGCGGGGTTCGACGATTTCCGCGAGCGTCTGGCGCGCGAGGCGTCGTGACGGCCGGTCCCCAACGCTCGGCACCTCGATGGTTTCGTCGGGATTGGCAAGTTGCGACAGCGCGCAGGCGTAGCGCAGCTTGATGTCCTCGGCGTACTGCGTCGGTGTGCGCATCGACACCGCGATGTCATTGGTCACCTGGTCGCCCGCGATCGGGATCACGGCGGTGTGGCGGATAGCGCCGTTGGAGAACACCGCCAGATCGGTCGTGCCCCCGCCGATGTCGACCAGGCACACGCCGAGCTCCTTCTCATCTTCCGTGAGCACCGCGAAGCTCGAGGCCAGTTGCTCGAGCACGATGTCTTCGACGTGCAGGCCGCAACGCTGCACGCACTTCACGATGTTCTGTGCCGCACTGTCTGCGCCGGTGACGATGTGCACCTTCGCTTCCAGGCGCACGCCCGACATCGCGATCGGATCACGGATGCCTTCCTGGTTGTCGATGATGAATTCCTGCGGCAGGACGTGAAGGATCTTCTGGTCCGCGGGGATCGCGACTGCCTTGGCGGCATCGATGACGCGATCGACGTCGCCACCGGTCACTTCCTTGTCGCGAATCGCGACGATGCCGTGCGAATTCAGGCTCCGTACGTGACTGCCCGCGATGCCTGCGTACACCGAATGGATCTCGCATCCGGCCATGAGCTCCGCTTCCTCCACCGCGCGCTGAATCGATTGCACCGTGGATTCGATGTTGACCACCACGCCCTTCTTCAGGCCGCGCGAAGGATGCGAGCCAATGCCGATGACTTCGATGCTGGAGTCGGTCGCCATCTCCCCCACGATCGCCACCACCTTCGAGGTGCCGATATCCAGGCCTACGAGGAGATTTCGATCAGAGCGTCGGGACATGTGCAGTCAGCTTCCTCATGCAGTGAAGTGGGCCGCGGGTGTGACCGGCCTGGGTTTGGCGAGCTCGTCCGTCCTGGCGACGCCGCCGCGTTTCCAGCCGATCGCGAATCCGTTGCTGTAGCGCATGTCGACGTAAGCGACGTCTTCGGCCCGCCCGGCAATGGTCGGTACGGCTGCCTGGATGAAGCGATCGAAGCGGTCGTCGACCTGCCGGCGGCCGAGCCGGACACTGATGCCGTTGGCGAGATCGAGTTGCCACGCGCCGCGCGCATCGAGCCGCAACGCTGCGAGCCGCAGACCGCATTCGATCAGGCGCCCCTGCGCGGACAGGTAGCGCTGCGCGACCTGCGATTCGCTGCCCGCGGGCCCGATGAGCTGCGGCAACTCCGGTGGTACGTGCCGCGCGTTCTCGAGAAACAGTTCGCCACGCGTATTGAGAAGGCCCGCATCACCCCACCGGGCGGCAGCCACCTGTTCGGTGATCTCGATACGCAAGCCGTTCGGCCAGCGGCGCTGTACACGCGCCTCATCGACCCAGGGCAGCTCCTTGACCCGGTGGCGGACCTTCTCCAGATCCACGGACATGAAGCCGTCGTGCAAGCCATGCGTGACCGCCTGCTCGACCTGCACCGGAGAGACGCGCTGGAACTTGCCCTCGACCGAGACGACATGGATCGGCTGATCGAGCGCGAGCATCAGCCCGTAGGCGAGCGCAGCGGCAAGACCGAAGAACGCCAGCGCCGCGCTGATGCGCCGCCAGTCGATCGCGGGCATACGCCACTCGCGTTGCGGGAGCCGGCGCCGATTGCGCTTCCTGAGGTTCAGCATGGCTCAGTCCTGCCCTCGAAAGCTCGACTCCAGGATCCGCCACACCAGCGTCTCGAAGTCGATACCGACCGCGCGTGCTGCCTTGGGTACGAGTGAGTGACTGGTCATGCCCGGTGCCGTGTTGACCTCCAGGAGGAAGTTCTGGCCGCGCTCATCGCGCATCAAGTCGACGCGGCCCCATCCCGCGCAGCCGGCCGACTCGAACGCAGCGAGAGCGAGGGCCTTAATTTCCTTTTCCGCGCTGCCCTTCAGTCCCGGACACAGGTACTGCGTGTCCTCGGCGATGTACTTGGCGTGATAGTCGTAGTACTCGCCCTTCGGCACGATCTGGATCGAAGGCAGCGCCTCGGCGCCGAGGACTCCAACCGTGTATTCCCCGCCCTCGATCAGCTGCTCGATGAGCAACTCGCCGGGATAGCGTGCGGCAAGTTCCACAGCACGCGGCAGGTCACCGGGATTGAACACGCGACTCACGCCGACGCTCGAGCCCTCGAGTGAGGGCTTGACGATCAGCGGTAATCCGATCGAGCGCGCCACCTTCTCCACATCGCCGCCGCGCTCCAGGCGCGCGTAACGCGGAGTGGGCAGGTCGAGCGCGAGCCAGACCTGCTTGGTGCGAATCTTGTCGAGCGACAGTGCCGAACCCAGCACGCCGGACCCGGTGTACGGCACTTTCAAGGCCTCGAGCAGGCCTTGCAGCACGCCGTTTTCGCCGTCGCCGCCGTGCAGGATGTTGAAGACTCGTTCGAAGCGACGCGCGGCGAGCGCTTCGATGAGAGCGGGAATGCCGTCGACGGCGTGCGCGTCCACACCGCGAGACTTGAGTGCCTCGAGAACGTTGCGCCCAGAGTCGAGCGACACTTCGCGCTCCGAGGAAGTGCCGCCCATCAGCACGGCGACCCGCCCGAAGGCCCGCGCATCCGCTACGCGGGCCGACCCGCGTGCATCGCCAATACGGCTCGCGCTCAAGCGGGCTCTCCGATGATGCGCACCTCGGGCTCGAGGTGCACGCCGTGCACTTGCTCGACGGTGCGCTGCACGTGCTTGATGAGCTCCTCGAGGTCGCGAGCCGTCGCCTGGCCCTCATTGATGAAGAAGTTGGCGTGCTTGGTCGACACCGACGCGCCGCCGATGCGGTAGCCCTTGAGGCCAGCCGAGTCGATGAGCCGCGCGGCGTGATCGCCCTGCGGATTGGTGAATGTCGAGCCGCCACTCCAGGCACCAATCGGCTGAGATTGCTTGCGTCGTGCGAGCAGGTCGCGGATTTCGTCCTGGTGCGCCTCGGGGCGGTGCTCGAACGCGAGCCGCGCTCCGAGGTAGCCCTCTGCGGCGGGCGCGATGACGCTGCGATAGCCGACACGAAACTCAGTCGCCGGACGCTTGTGCCTGACGCCGTGGCGATCGATGGTCTCGACCTCGAGCACGTGCCGCCAGGTCTCACCGCCGAACGCGCCCGCATTCATGGCGAGCGCGCCACCGAGCGTCCCCGGGATTCCGGCGAAGAACTCCGCAGGGCCAAGGCCCCACTTCACGCACTGTTTCGCGATGCGTGCGCAGGCAACACCCGCTTCACACCACACCTCGGTTTCGTTCAGGCGCTCGAGCCCATCGAGTGTGCCGTGCATCGAGATCACGACACCGCGCAGCCCGCCGTCACGCACCAGCACGTTGCTGCCGAGGCCGATCCAGTGCACGGGGACCTCCACCGGCAAGGCACGCAGGAATGCTGCGAGGTCATCGGCATCGCGCGGCTCGAAATAGGTCTCCGCAGGACCGCCGACGTGCCACGAGGTGTGACGCGACATCGGCTCGTTGTGCACGACGCGACCCGCAAAAGCGGCAGTGACGGCGACTGCGTTCACTTGTGCTTGCCTCGCGCGCCGGCTGCAGCGGCGAGTTGCTTCGGCAGCTCGTGGGCCACCGCGCCGATGTTTCCAGCGCCCATCGTCAAGACCACATCGCCGTCGCGCAGTACATCGGCCAACGCCTGGGCCAGGCTTTCGAGGCGCTCGACGAAGATCGGCTCCACCTGCCCGCGCGAGCGCACTGCCCTGCAGATCGCGCGCCCATTGGCGCCCGCGATGGGCGCTTCGCCCGCGGCGTAAACCTCGGTCACCAGCAGCACATCGATGCCCGAAAGCACGCGCGCGAAGTCATCGAGCAGGTCGCGGGTGCGCGTGTAGCGATGTGGTTGAAAGGCCAGCACCACGCGACGCCCTGGCCAGCCTTGCCGGACGGCCTCCACCGTGGCCGCGATCTCCGTGGGGTGATGACCGTAGTCGTCGACGATCGTGATGTGTCCGTGTGCGGTGCCGACATCGCCGATGAGTTGCAGGCGCCGATCGATGCCCTGGAAGTTCTCCAGCGCGCGCGCCAGCGCCTCGTCACCGATGCCGAGCTCGGTTCCCACCGCGATCGCCGCGAGCGCATTGAGAACGTTGTGCGTGCCGGGAAGATTCACGGTCACCCGCAGCGGGCTGGCACGGCCGGGCCGTGCCACTTCGAAGCTGGTACGCAAGCCGTGACGCTCGATGTTGTACGCGCGCACATCCGCTTCGTGTTCGATGCCATAGGTCACGATCGGCCGGCTGACGCGCGGCAGGATGTCGCGCACGTGCTCATCGTCGGCACACAGCACTGCCAGCCCGTAGAACGGCAGGTTGTGCAGGAACTCGACGAAGCTCTGCTTGAGGCGCGAGAAATCGCCGTCGTGCGTAGCGAGGTGATCGTTGTCGATGTTGGTGACGATCGCGATCAGCGGTTGCAGATGCAGGAACGAGGCATCGCTCTCATCCGCCTCGGCCACCAGGTAGCGACCCGCGCCGAGCCTGGCATTCGACCCGGCGCTCTTCAGTCGGCCTCCAATTACAAAAGTGGGATCCTCTCCGCCTTCGGCCAGAACGCTGGCGACCAGGCTCGTAGTCGTCGTCTTACCATGGGTGCCTCCTACTGCGATGGCGTAACGAAACCGCATCAGCTCACCGAGCATTTCGGCGCGCTGTACGACCGGCAGGCGCCGCGCCAGTGCCGCCTGCACTTCCGGGTTCTCGGTGAGAACCGCGCTCGACACTACGACGACATCGGCTGTGCCGACGTTCTGCGCCGCGTGGCCGAACACGATTTGCGCACCGAGCTGACGCAAACGATCGGTGACGGCGTTGGGCTTCAGGTCCGAGCCCTGCACGTCGTAGCCGAGATTGATGAGCACTTCGGCGATGCCGCCCATGCCACTGCCGCCGATACCGACGAAATGGATGCGCTGGATGCGGCGCATGCGGTTGTCGGTGGTACGCCGATGCTGGGGTGTCATGGCGCGTGCCCGGCGAGATCGAGTACTGCACGCGTCAGCGATTCCGCGGCGTGCGGCATGGCACGGGTCCGCGCGCGCCGCGCCATGTCGAGAAGCTGCAGGCGATCGCCCGCGAGACGAGCGAGTTCCGCGGCGAGGAACGCCGGCTCGAAGTCCTGGTCGGAAATCAGCACCGCCGCGCCAGCCTCGGTGAGAAAGCGCGCGTTGTGCGTCTGGTGGTCGTCGACCGCGTGAGGAAATGGCACCAGCAACGCGCCAACGCCTGCCGCTGCGAGCTCTGCGACGGTGAGGGCGCCGGCGCGGCAGATCACGAGGTCGGCCCAACCATAGGCGCCCGCCATGTCATCGATGAAGGCTTCGACGCGCCCAGTGACGCCGGCAAGCGAGTACTCAGCCCTCGCCTCCTCGATGCCGCGTTCCCCAGCCTGATGCCACACTTCAAAGCGATGGCCCTGGCGCTGCAGGAGCGCAATTGCACGTGGGACGCTGCTGTTGAGGCGACGCGCGCCAAGACTGCCGCCGATGATGAGCAGGCGTATGACGCCACTTCGCACCGCGAACCGCGACTCGGGCGCCGGCAGTGCGGCGATTTCGCGACGCACCGGATTGCCAATGCAATGCGTGCGCACGCCGGGCGGGAAACTTCCGGGGAAGCCTTCGAGCACCAGTCGCGCAATGCGCGCCAGCCAGCGATTCGTCAGGCCGGCGATTGCGTTTTGCTCGTGAATCACGAGTGGCCGGCCGAGCAACCAGGCCGCGACGCCACCGGGACCGGTTGCAAAGCCGCCGACGCCGAGCACCACGGCTGGCTTCTGACGTCGGACGATGCTGAAGGCCTGGACAAGTGCGATCGCGAGATGAACCGGCGCGAGCAGCCAGGTGAGCAATCCCTTGCCTCTCAGCCCCGAGACGCTCAGCCATTCGATCGCGAATCCCTTCGCGGGAACGATGCGCGCTTCCAGGCCGCGACGCGTACCGACCCAAACGACGCGGCATTCGCGCTCGCGCAGGAGCTCGGCCACTGCGAGTGCTGGAAAGACATGACCACCGGTGCCGCCTGCCATGATCAACACCGCTGTGCTCATCGCGCCGGTTCCGCGCGCGGCACGGCCAGCCGCCCTGCGGCCGCACACTCGTGACGGATACGCAGCACGATGCCGAGCCACAGCAGCGTCACGAGCAGGCTGCTGCGTCCATAGCTCATGAGCGGCAACGTCAATCCCTTAGTCGGCAGCACGCCCATGTTCACGCCGATGTTGATGAACGCCTGCAGGCCCACCCAGATCCCGAACGCCGCGGCGAGATAGGACTGGAACATGCGGCCCGCTTGCCCGGCCTGGCGCGCGATCTGGCAGCAACGCCAGACCAGGAGCACGAACAACGCCAGAACCAGCAGCACACCCACCAGCCCAAGCTCCTCGGCCAGGACCGCAAACACGAAGTCGGTGTGCGCCTCGGGCAGGTAGAACAGTTTTTGCACGCTTGCGCCCAGGCCCACACCAAACCACTCGCCGCGACCGATCGCGATCAGCGATTGAGTGAGCTGAAAGCCGCTGTTGAAGGGATCCGACCAGGGATCGAGGAACGTCGTCAGCCGGCGCACGCGATACGCGGATGACACCGCGATCGCGCCGAGCGCCAGGCCGCCGATACCCAGCACGATCAGAACCTGTCGCCAGGAAATCCCGGCGATGAAGAGAATTGCAAAACCGGTAATCAGCAACACGGCTGCGGCACCAAAGTCCGGCTCCAGCAGCAGCAGCAACGCCGCCAGCGCCAACAGGCCGAGCGGCTTCAGCACACCCTTCAACGTCGAGCGCAGCTCCTCGTGGCGGCGCACGGCATAGCTGCAGATGTGGATCAGGATCAAGAGGCGCGCGAGCTCCGAGGCCTGGAAATTGAGCATGCCGATGCGCAGCCAGCGTCGGCTCCCGTTGACGGCATGACCGAGGCCGGGAATCAGGACCAGCACCAGCAATACGAGCCCGATGAGGAGCAATGCGAAGCTGACGCGCTCCCAGATTTCCGTCGGTAGCGCGAATGCCACGAGGCCCAGGGAGCAGCCGACGCTCGCGAACAGGAGCTGGCGTTCGAGGAACGCGAACGGCGAACCGAGCTCGCGATCCGCGATCGAGATCGAAGCGGAAGTCACCATCACCAGCCCGAGCAGGAGTAACGCCAGCGCGCTCGATACCAGCACTGGGTCGAATGTCAGACGTGAAGTGCGGCCCATGGAACGCGAAAACTTGAGTGCTGCGACGTTCATGGCTCGAGCCCGCGGACTGCCGCCGCAA
This sequence comes from uncultured Gammaproteobacteria bacterium, assembly GCA_963705495.1. Taxonomy (GTDB): domain Bacteria; phylum Pseudomonadota; class Gammaproteobacteria; order Steroidobacterales; family Steroidobacteraceae; genus DATBVX01. The sequence continues at coordinate 144,155 of CAVPJQ010000025.1, forward strand.
AGACCTCGCCGCGCTGGGCGTAGTCGCGGAACATGTCGAAGCTTGCGCATGCGGGCGAGAGCAGAACCGTGTCGCCAGCCTCGGCGAGTTGCGCGGCGAGTTGCACCGCCTCCGGCAACGTCGCGGCGCCTTCCGTGGAGCACACGCCCTGCAGTGCGCCAGCGAGCAACGGCGCGTCACGGCCGATCAGGATCACGTGGCGAACCTTGCCGCGAAATGCAGCAGCCAGCGGCTTGAAGTCCTGCTCCTTGCCCTCGCCGCCCGCGATCAGGACCAGCGGCTCCGTCATGCCGCTGACGGCTGCGATCGTCGCGCCGACGTTCGTGCCCTTCGAATCGTCGATCCAGCGCACCCCCCGGCGTTCGGCGACCCATTGCATGCGATGTGGCAGCCCCGCGAAGGTGCGCAGGACCGAAACGGCCGCGTCCTCTTCGATGCCGGCTGCCGATGCAAGCGCCAGGGCAGCGAGTGCGTTGGCGGCGTTGTGAAGGCCGGCGAGCTTCATCTCGCGCAACGCGAGCTGTGGCTCACCCGCTCGGGCCAGCCACAACTCGCCATTCGTGGCGCGCCACAGGCCAAATTCGGCCTGGCGTCCGGGAACGATGCTGAAGCCGAGCCGCCGCTGATCCGCAGGCCCCATGATCGCGACGAGCGGATCGTCGAGGTTGACGATCGCGTGCTCGCAATTCCTGAAGATGCGCGCCTTCGCGGCGGCGTAATCCGCGAGTGTCGCGTAGCGATCCAGGTGGTCGGGCGACACGTTCAGTACCGCCGCAGCCCGCAATGCGAGTGACTCGGTGGTCTCCAGCTGGAAGCTCGACAGCTCCAGCACGTAGAAGTCGGGCACGGGCCCTTCCAGAAGACTGAGCGCCGGCTCGCCGAGATTCCCGCCGGCACGGACGCTCCGGCCGGAAGCCTCGACCATCAGCGCCAGCAGCGTAGTGACGGTGCTCTTGCCGTTCGTGCCAGTGACCGCGAGAACCGGCGCGCGCACGGCACGCGCAAAGAGCTCGATGTCGCCGACCACCTCGATACCGCGCATGAGCGCCTCGCGCAGGAAGGGCTCGGATAGCGAGACGCCCGGTGAGACGACGACCTGCGCAGCGTCTTCGAGAAGCTTGGTATCGAATCCACCCAGCCGGATGTCGAGGTGCGTCGCGAGCTCGCCGAGGTTCTTGAGCTCCGGTGGCTCGGCGCGACTGTCGGTGATCGCGACGCGCGCACCGTGGGCACTGAGATAGCGAGCACACGCAAGCCCGGTGCGTCCAAGACCAACGATCACCGTGCGGCGGGCGCGTGGCTGGACATGGGTGGCGGGTTTCTTGCGCACGGCGGCTTTCATCGCAACTTCAGCGTCCCCAGCCCGGCGAGCACGAGGATCAGGCTGATGATCCAGAAGCGCACGATCACCTTGGGTTCCGCCCAGCCCTTGAGCTCGAAGTGGTGATGAATCGGCGCCATGCGAAAGATGCGCTTGCCGGTGAGCTTGTAGGAGGCGACCTGCAGGATCACCGACACGGTCTCGAGCACGAACAGGCCGCCCATGATGATGAGCACGATCTCCTGCCTGACGATCGTGGCGGTGACCCCGAGCGCCGCACCCAGGGCGAGTGCTCCGATGTCGCCCATGAAGACCTGCGCGGGATATGCGTTGAACCAGAGAAAGCCGAGCCCGGCGCCGACGATCGTCGAGCAGAAGATGAGCAGCTCCCCCACGCCCGCGATGTAGGGAATCCCGAGGTAGCCGGCGAACACGCTATTGCCGGTCGCGTACGCGAAGATGCCGAGCGCGCCGGCGACCATCGCTGCCGGCATGATCGCGAGACCGTCGAGCCCGTCGGTGAGATTCACCGCGTTGCTGGTGCCCACGATCACGAAGTAGGTGAGCACGATGTAGCCGACGCCGAGCGGCAGCGCGACATGCTTGAAGAACGGCACGTAGAGCGAGGTCTCCGCCGGGCTGTGCGCCAGGAGGTACAGGGCGATCGCCGCGGCGAGCCCGGCGAGGGACTGCCAGAAATACTTGTAACGCGCGGCGAGCCCCTTGGAATTGCCGACGATGAGCTTCAGGTAATCGTCGTAGAACCCGATCAGGCCGAAGGCCATCGTCACGCCGAGGGCGATCCAGACATAGTGATTGCGGGGATCGGCCCACAGCAGCGTACTCACCGCGATCGCCACCAGAATGAGCGTACCGCCCATCGTGGGCGTGCCCGCCTTCGGCAGATGCGACTGCGGACCGTCGTCGCGCACGCGCTGGCCGATCTGGTGGTGCGTCAGGCGCTCGATCAGACCCGGACCCACGAGCAGGGCGATGGCAAGCGCCGTGATCACTGCCAGGATCGCCCGCAGCGTGAGGTAACTGAAGACATTGAACCCGGACTGGTAGCGCGTCAGGTATTCCGCCAGGAGCAACAGCATTCGAGGTCTTCCTCAGCCGGCCCGTGCCGCCGGAGCAACGGAGGTGAGCGCTTCGACGACGCGTTCGAGTCGGTTCATGCGTGAGCCCTTGATGAGAATCGTGACGTTCGGCTGGATCTCCACCGTGAGGCGACGAATCAGCGCCTCCACATCCGGGAACCATTCGGCGCCGCGGCCGAAGGCTTCTGCGGCATGTGCGCTCAACGGACCGGCCGCAAACAGGCGTGAAACACCGGCTTCGCGCGCCAGGGTGCCGACCTCCGTGTGACTGCGCTGGGCGTACTCGCCGAGCTCCGCCATGTCGGCGAGCACCAGCCAGCGCGGCGCATCGAGCTCACGCAGCAGTTCGAGCGCCACGCGCACTGAACTTGGATTGGCGTTGTAGGTGTCGTCGATCAGCCAGCAGCCATTGGCGGCGGCAATTCGCTGCAGCCGCCCCTTCACGGCGCGAACTGTCGCGAGTCCCGACACAATCGCTTCGAGGCTCGCTCCCGCAGCGTTTGCAGCCGCGGCTGCGGCCAGCGCGTTGACAACGTTGTGCCGGCCCGCGAGGCCGAGCCGCACCGGCACCTGATCGGTGGCCGTGTGCAAGGTGAAACTGAGCGAGGCGCCGTCCGCGTCGAGTACTTGCGTGATGTCGGTCGCCCGGAAATCGGCCTTGGGCCAGAGGCCGAAAGTCAGCGTGCGTCCCGCAGTGGACATGCGACGCCACAGGGGCGCATACGCATCATCGGCATTGATCACGGCGGTCGCGGCCTGATCGAGAGAGGAGACCATTTCGCCTTCCGCGCGTGCTGCACCTTCGAGACTTCCAAAGCCCTCGAGATGTTCCGCGCCAGCATTGGTGATGAGGCCGACCGTGGGGCGCGCGATTTGCGCCAGCGCACTCACGTCGCCGGCGCGATTCGCACCCATTTCGATCACTGCCGTGCGATGCGTGGCTTCGAGCCGCATCAGAGTGAGGGGCACACCGATGTGATTGTTGAGATTGCCGCGAGTCGCCAGGCACGGGCCCATGCGGCCGAGGATCGAGGCCGTCATCTCCTTGACCGTGGTCTTGCCGTTGCTGCCGGCAACGCCCACCAGGGGCAAAGTGAACTGGCTGCGCCAGGCATGCGCCAGCGCCGTAAGTGCGGCGAGAGTGTCCTTGACGATGATCTGGGAAAGCTGGATCGCGAGCGGGCGCGACACGATCGCCCCCGCGGCGCCCGCGCGCTGGCAGGCATCGAGGAAATCGTGGCCGTCGAAGCGCGGGCCTTGCAGCGCTACGAACAGGTCACCGCCTGAAATGGTGCGCGTGTCGCTCGAAACGGCCGCAAAAGCGCGATCCTCGCCCTGCAGATGCCCCGCGCAGGCTGCGGCAGCGGCAGCGAGTGTGCGCTTCACTCGCGCACTCCCAGGATCCGCGCGACTTCGCTGCGATCGCTGAACGGGCGCGCGACCGTGCCGTAGATCTGCTGTTCCTCATGGCCTTTGCCCGCGATCAGCACGATGTCCGCCGCGCCCGCTTCGCCCAGTGCCGTGGCGATAGCGCGAGCGCGCTCGGGAATGATCCGCACCGGAACCTCGGTGCCGATGCCGCTCGCGATCTGTTCGACGATACGGGCGGGATCCTCGGTCCGCGGGTTGTCGTCGGTGAGCACGATTTCATCGGCGAGCTGCGCCGCAATCGCGCCCATCATGGGACGTTTGCCAGGATCTCGGTCGCCACCACAACCGAACACGCACCACACGCGCCCGCGACAATGCCTGCGTGCCGCGCGCAGGGCCTTGCCGAGGGAATCCGGAGAATGAGCGTAGTCGACAACCGCGACCGGGCGCCCGGCCCCGCCACGAAAGGTCTCCATACGTCCGGGCGGAGCCGTGGCAGCCTCGAGCGCGCGCACCGCTTCGGGAAGTGGCGTTTCCCAGAGCAGCAGCACCGCGAGCATGGCGATGAGATTCTCGGTGTTGAATTCGCCGATCAGCCGCGAACGCAGGACGCCGCTCCCCCAGCTCGAATCGAACTCGATTTCCAGCCCCGCGCTCCCGGCACGCACGGAGCGCGCCTGCACGTAGGAATCGCAGGCCTCACGGTATTCGCCGACGCCACACCAGAAGGCCGTCACGAGCTGCGCAGACGGCAGGCTTTGCGCGATGCGACGACCCATGGCATCGCCCATGTTGATGACTCGATGCTCGAGCGTCGGAAATGCGAACAGTTGCGCCTTGGCGAGCGCGTAGGCGTCCATGGTGCGATGGAAGTCGAGATGATCACGCGTCAGGTTGGTAAACACCGCGGTATCGAAGCGCACCGCATCAACACGATCCTGGGCCAATGCATGCGATGAAACTTCCATGCCCAGATAGCGCAGGCCCATCGCGTGCAGGTCCGACAACTGGCGGTGCACGCTGATGCAGTCAGGCGTGGTGTGTGTAGAGGGCTTGAGTGCAGTGACCGGACCGTATCCGAGCGTGCCTGAATAGCCCGCTCGCAATCCCAGCGCATCCAGTGCCTGGGCGAGGATCCAGCAGCTGGTCGTCTTGCCATTCGTGCCGGTGACACCGGCGATGCGCAACTGCGCGGATGGCGCCTCGAAGAATCGGTCCGCGATGCGACCGAGCTGCCGACCAAGATCGGGGACGGCGAGCGTCACGACCGACGCAGGTACCACGGGCGCGACGACTCCCGGCGCGGGTTCCCATGCCACCGCACTGACCCCCGCTGCCAGCGCGCGATCGAGATACTCGAGACCGTGACTCTTGAGGCCGCGCACAGCCACGAACAAACCCCCGCGGCTCGCCGTGCGGCTGTCGAGCGTGATATCGGTGACCTCGACATCGCGCGGCACTTCGACGACTCCGGTGAGCAGGCGTGCGAGGGACGTCACCGGCTGCGCCTCGAGGTCCTGAGCCATCATGGCTCGACCTCCACGCGCGCCAGGGTTGTCGACGTCGCAGGCGGCAGATCGTCAGGTGCAATGGCCATCAGGCGCAGAGCGCCGGACAGCACGCCCGCAAACACCGGCGCAGCCACATCGCCGCCGTAGTACTTGGTACCACCGGGCTCATCGATGACCACCACTGCGGCGAGGCGTGGCGCGCTTGCCGGCACGACTCCGGCAAAGACCGACATGTACTTGTCCGTCGAATAGCCACCGGCAGTCGCTTTCCACGCTGTGCCAGTCTTTCCTGCCACGTGGTAACCGGCGAGCGCCGCCTGCATGCCGGTGCCTTCGGGCGTGATCACCGACTCCAGCATGTGCACGAGCGAGCGAGCTACGTGCTCATCGAGTACGCGTTCGCCGCCGGGCGGCTGATCAATACGCAGGAAGGTGAGCGGGCGCGCGATACCGCCGCCGCCGAGCGTGGCGAATGCGTGCGCGAGTTGCAGGGGCGTCACGGACAAGCCGTAGCCGTAAGCCAATGTGGCGATGCCGATCGGCCGCCAGTGCCTGAAGTTCGTGAGCAGGCCGGCGGATTCGCCCGGGAATCCGCTAGTGCTCACTTGTCCGAAACCGAGCGCATCGAGGGTGGTCCAGATCTGCTGCGGCTCGAGCTGCAGGGCGATCTTGGCCATGCCCACGTTGCTCGACTTTGCCAGGATCGTGGCGAGGTCGATGTTGCCGAAGTTGTGCTTGTCCTCGATGACCTTGATGCCGACCTTCACGAATCCCGGCGCGGTGTTGATGACGCTGTCGTCGTGCAGGCGCCCCGATGCGAGCGCCGCCGCCATGACGAACGGCTTGATGCTGGAACCCGGCTCAAAAATGTCGGTCGCCGCGCGATTGCGATAGCGACCGACTGCCAGCTGCTCACGATCGTTGGGATTGAAAGCGGGTTGATTGACCATCGCCAGCACTTCGCCGCTCGCGATATCGAGCACCACGAGCGAGCCGGCGCGGGCGCGATTCTCGATCAGCGCTCGTTTGAGCTCTCGATAGGCGAGGTACTGGATCCGAAGGTCGAGGCTGAGCACCAGGTCCTTGCCCGGGCGCGCCGCACGGATGCTCTCGACATCCTCGACCACGCGTCCGTATCGGTCCTGGATGACGCGCTTGGCGCCGTCCTCGCCTGCAAGCCAGTGGTCATAGGCGAGCTCGAGTCCTTCCTGGCCGGCATCGTCGATGCTCGTGAAGCCGAGCAAGTGACCGGTCACCTCGCTCGCCGGGTAGTAGCGACGGTATTCGCGCAGCGTGTAGACGCCCGGAATGCCGAGCCCCTTGATGCGCGCAGCCTGGTCGGGCTCCAGGTGCCGGGCGAGATAGAGGAACTCCCGGTCGAGGTTACTCGTGACGTGACGTGCCAGGGTTTGCGGATCGCGCTTGAGCGCACGTGCCAGACGTGGCAACTGATCTGCGGACTGAGTCAGTTCCTGTGGATTCACCCACACCGAGTCGACCGGCGTGCTGACCGCGAGAGGCTCACCGTAGCGATCAGTAATCGTGCCCCGGTGCGCGGTGATTTCCGCGACACGCGAGTAGCGCGCATCGCCCTGCTCGGTCAGAAAGCCATGATCCATGAGCTGCAGATCCACAGCACGCGCGGCGAGGGCGGCAGCCGCGAGAATCAGCAGCGCGAGGATGAAATACAGTCGCACGGCCAGCGGAGTCGCCGGCGCGGCACGTTGTGATCCTGACATTCTCATGGCTTGACGATGTGCACGCTGTCCGGTGCGGGAATCGACATCTTCAGCCGCGCATTGGCGACACGCTCCACGAATGCATGCGTGGACCACGCGCTCTGCTCGAGTTGCAGCTGTCCCCACTGCATCTCCAGCCGATCGCGGTCAGCGTTGAGCGCTTCGAGCCTGACGAACAGATCGCGCGCGCGGTGCTTGCAATAGACCACGCCCGCAGCCGATGCGAGCGTACCGAGCCACAGCAGCGGAACAGCGAGCACCAGGAGACGGCGTGCGCTCATGCAGCCTCACTCATCGCGATGCGCTCGGCGACGCGCAGTACGGCGCTGCGCGCGCGCGGATTCGCGGCGATTTCTGTGGGCGATGGCTTCACGGCCTTGCCCACGATGCGCAGGCTCGGCCGGGCATGTGGCGGGATGTTGGGCAGGCCCGCATAAACCGGATCGACCGTCGCATGCCGGCGCATGAACTGCTTGACGGCACGATCTTCCAGCGAGTGAAACGAAATGACGACCAGGCGCCCGCGCGCCGCCAGCAGTTTCAGGCTCGCGGGCAGCGCCTGGGCGAGCGAATCCAGTTCTGCATTGATAAACATGCGAATCGCCTGGAATGTCCGCGTTGCTGGATGCTTGCCGGGTTCGCGCGTCGGCACCGCCGCCGCGACGATCGCCGCAAGCTCGGTGGTGCGTGAGATCGGCGATTCACGACGGTGCGCCACAAGCGCGCGCGCGATGCGGCGCGCGAATCGCTCCTCGCCGAGCTCGTGGATCACGCGTGAGAGTTCTCGCTCGTTGACCTGCGCGAGCCACTGGGCAGCGCTCATTCCCGACTGCGGATCCATGCGCATGTCGAGCGGCCCGTCCTGCATGAAGCTGAAGCCGCGCGCGGGCGAATCCAGCTGGGGCGAAGACACACCGAGATCGAAGAGGATGCCGTCGAACCCGCGCGCGGCCCAATCGCCTGGTACGAGTTCAGCCAGAGTCCCGAAACTGCCGCGCGAGACATGCACCCGCGGCTCGTGACCGAAGGCTTGTTCGGCCGAGGCCACGGCTTCGGGATCGCGATCGACGGTGCACAGCCGTCCGGAGGCTCCCAGCTTCATCAGAATTGCTCTCGCATGCCCCCCGCGACCGTACGTGGCATCCAGGTAGTACCCGTCCGGTCGAACTGCCAAACCCGCCAGTGCCTCATCGAGCAGCACCGGCGCGTGACTCATCACTTCGCGGGTCCCCGCGCTCCTACAGCGAAAGCGATTCGAGCTCCGCCGGTAGATCCGTGCCGGGCTCTTCGCCTTTGAGCCACTCGTCGCGACGCTCGTTCCAGCGCGCCTCGTCCCATAACTCGAATCGATTCCCCTGGCCGATCAACACCGCTTGGCGCGACAGATCGGCGAATTCGCGCAATTTCGGTGGCAACAGCAGGCGGCCGTGACCATCGAGTTCCAGATCAGTGGCGTGACCCACCATGAGGCGTTGCAGGCGACGTGCTTGCGGGTGGAGGGAGGGAAGGCGCATGAGCTTGCGCTCGATTTCCTCCCAATCCGGCAGCGGGTAGATGAGCAGGCACTGGTCGCGATCGACGGTGACGATCAAGCGACCCTGACTGCGTTCCTGGATGCGATCGCGATAGCGGGTCGGCATAACCATCCGGCCCTTCGAATCCAGGGTGACCTTGTTTGCACCGCGAAACATGGCTTTGGGCGGGTGTTATTCCCATTTCCTCCCACTTTCTCCCACCGAACGCCACTATAGGGAGGGCAAATACGGTCGTCAATCGCTTTTCTTCGGCTGGACAGTGACTTAGATCACAGTTTGCAACGCAGCATGACTTATTCATGCGCTGCGCAAACAACTGCTTACGGACGGTAGCTCAGAGGACGAGTGAAGAATCGACCGTAGCGGGAAAATTGCGTGCCATTTGCGGGGCTTCCAGAACGGACCCCCGGTGCAGGGCCGCGCGACCACTGGTTTCTTAGCTATGGATATCTCGGGCGGGGTTCGCATTTGCGAACCCCGACCAGAGGCGGCGCTCCGCGCCTCCCCCTCTAGACTTATGTGCCTTCTTGGGCGGGGTTCGCGAAGCGAACCCCGGTAGATGTTGGCGCCCCGCGCCATGAAAAGAGTCGGCCGATAAGCCGGGTTCTGTCGTGGACAGCCATTCATCTGGCGAACGCGTCACCGCGCCGCTCAAGCGACCTACCCGGAAGCCGTGCGGGCCGCACGTGGCCGCTTTCGCAGCCTGCTTCCCTATTTGGTCTTGCTCCAGGTGGGGTTTACCTTGCCGCCGCGTGTTGCCACCGGCGCGGTGCGCTCTTACCGCACCATTTCACCCTTGCCGGCGCTCGCGAGAGCGCTTAGGCGGTGTCTTTTCTGTTGCACTTTCCGTGGGCTCACGCCCCCCAGGGGTTACCTGGCACCATGCCCTAGGAGCCCGGACTTTCCTCCGCACGCTCAACGCGTGCCGCGACTGCCTGGCCGACTCCGGCGCGCACGATAGGCGATAGCCGCTGACCTTTCCAGCGCAACACCTCAAGACCGGGGCTTGCTGAGTGCCAGCGCCGTCTTATAGGCGCGATTGCGATTCACGCCCGTGATACGGGCAGCGAGGTCTGCGGCTTGCGATACGGGCAGTGCCCGGAGCAACTCCGCCAGGACACGCTCGAGCTCTGGCTCGTCCGTAGCCGCATGCGCAGTTGCGCCTTGCACGACGATCACGATCTCGCCGCGCGTCATATTGGGGTCCGCTTGCGCTCGCTCGGCGAGCGCCGCGAGGGTTCCCCGATATGCCGTTTCAAATGCCTTGGTGATTTCGCGTGCCACGACGGCTTCGCGCGTCGGACCCAGGGACTCGCACATCTCGGCGAGCGCCTCCTGCAGACGATGGGGCGCCTCGTAGAAGACCAGGGTGCGAGCATCGCCAGACAGGTCGCTCAAACGCGCCTGGCGCGCCGCGGCCTTGGCAGGGAGAAATCCCTCGAATACGAAACGATCGGTGGGCAAGCCCGCGATGCTCAGCGCGGCGATCGCGGCGCACGGACCCGGGACGGCGCGCACTTCATACCCGGCGCGAGCAGCAGATTGCACGATCCGATATCCAGGGTCGCTGATCAAAGGCGTGCCCGCGTCAGAGACGAGAGCGACGCTCCTGCCAGCTTCGAGCGCGGCCAGAATCTCCGCCACGCGCTGCGCCTCGTTGTGCTCGTGCGCAGAGAGTGTGCGCTTGGCGATTCCAGCTGTCTGCAGCAGCTGGCTGAAGTGGCGCGTGTCCTCCGCAACGACAAGATCGGCCGCGAGCAGCACTTCGCGCGCCCGAGCGCTCAGGTCACCGAGATTTCCGATCGGCGTTGCGACGACGTAAAGCACGCCGCGTACCGACGGTGCATGTGAATTGTCGCTTCCGGCTTCGATTTCCGAACGCGGCCGGCGCTGCCTGGACACTATAATCAGCCCCTGAGGTTGCGACAGCGAGGTTTCGATCGTGCATGGAGGTCCATGGTTGATGCAACCCGGATTGCGCCGCGGTGGCGCATTCGGCCTGCTGCTCATCTTGATATTCCTCAGCGGCTGCCCTTCGACCTATGTGCGCCCCACGAGCGCCACCAAAGGTGACGTTGCCGCAGCCGAACGCCTGGTGCGCGAAGGCAAGCCGCGCGATGCCGCGCAGATGTACGAGAGCCTCGCTGCACAAGCGACGGGAGCGAAGCAGGCAGACCTGTACCTGGAAGCCGCAAGACAATGGAGCGCGGCCGGCGCCTATCCCGAGGCGGAACGCGTGCTCGCAACGATCGCGCCTGCAGTCACGGGTCAGCAGGCAACCACCCATGCGTTGGTGTCGGCGGAGGTCGCGCTGGCTGAGAAGAACCCGCAACGCGCGCTCGAGAACTTGCGACGAGTCGGAACGCCGACCGATCCGCAAGCCGCCGCGGATGCGCTCGCCCTGCAGGCGCGTGCGCAGTTTGCGCTCGGCGATGCAGTCGCGGGCGTCAAGACGCTGATGGCGCGGGAGCGCGCACTGCAAGGCAACGCTGCAATCGAAGAGAACCGGCGGATGATCGTTGCCGGCCTGCGTGACGCCGCCGCGCGCGGGGCACCACTCACAGCGCCAGCGGGCGCTGACCCTGTGCTCGCCGGCTGGTTGCAGTTTGGCAGCGCGCTACGCGAACTCGATCGCAATCCGTTTGCCGGCGCCACGGCACTGCGCGCCTGGCGTTCGCGCTATCCGCTGCATCCGGCCAATGGCCGCATCCTTGACGATCTGTTGAGCGAATCGACCGTTGCCGTGGACTACCCCGCACAAATCGCTCTGATGCTGCCGCTCGGGGGGCGCCAGCAAGCGGCCGCGACTGCCGTGCGCGACGGGTTCCTGTCTGCCTACTTCCAGCAGGACGCCACTCAACGCCCGCGTGTGCGCATCTACGACGTCGCGAACGTCGATGTCAGCTCGGCCGTGTTACGGGCGCTCGACGAGGGCGCACAATTCATTGTCGGGCCCCTGACCAAGGACGAAGTCACCGCAGCCGCAGCCATCGCCGACGGTCGCGCTCCGGTGCTGGCATTGAACTTCCTGCCGGACGGCACTGCTGCGCCGTCCAACTTCTTCCAGTTCGCACTCGCGCCGGAGGATGAAGCCCGGCAAGTCGCGCGTCGCGCCATCGCAGACGGCCACCCGCGCGGTGTCGCGCTGGTTCCCTCGGGTGAATGGGGCAGCCGCGTTCTCGCAGCGTTCACCGAGGAACTGGAGCTCGGGGGCGGGCAGCTGATCGCTCGCGGCAGTTACAGCACTTCCGAGAGTGACTACACCGTGGCCATCCAGCAACTGCTGAGAATCTCCGAGAGCCGCGATCGTTACGCCAGGCTCTCCGGGACGCTCGGCACCAAGCTCGAGTTCGAGCCCCGCCGCCGCGGCGATATCGGTTTCATCTTCGTCGCCGCGCAGGCAGCCAATAGCCGGCTGATCCGTCCGCAGCTGCGCTTTCACTACGCCGGCGACATCCCGATGTATTCCACGTCCGACGCTTACGAGCCCGATGAGGCTGCGAATGTCGATCTGGAGGGCATGATGTTCCCGGACATGCCCTGGATGATCGGCACTGATCCGATCTCCGAGCAGCTGCGCAATGCAGTTCGCAGCGTTTGGCCGGCCCGCGCCAATCGTCGCGGTCGGTTGTATGCATTCGGATTCGATGCCTACCGCTTGATCCCAACCTTGCGCAATTCCCAGTCCAATCGTGCCGCTGTCGTGAGCGGAATGACTGGTCGTCTATCGGTCGATGCCAACGGCCGCATCCGCCGCGACCTCGATTGGGCCCAGATACATGATGGCAGGCCGCATGCCCTGACGTTGAGCGGCGCGGCGCCGACCACGGGCACGAACTGAGCGCCCGCTCGGGCTCGTGCGACATGGATCGTCGCTTGCAGGGTTCGATAGCCGAACTGGCAGCGCGGGATCTGCTCATCGCCCACGGCCTGAAGCTGATCGCGCAGAATTATCGTTGCCGCTTCGGGGAGCTGGATCTGGTACTGATCGATGGCGGCGTCCTGGTGGTCGTCGAGGTCCGGTCTCGCGGCAGCCTCAAGTTCGGCGGCGCGAGCGTCAGCGTCGATCGTCACAAGCGTCAACGCATCACGCGCGCGGCCCGGCACCTGCTGCTCGCGAGGCGCGAGTTGCGCCACCTGCCGGTGCGCTTCGACGTAATCGCTTTCAATTCGTGCGCGGCATTGAACGCACCGGAATGGATCAAGGGAGCGTTCGCGGCGGATTGATTCTCGGGGCGCAGCGGCGCACGATGACGCGCGGCTCAAACCTACTTCACGATCTTGAGATGCGAGCGCCGACCGTCTTCCGGACCCGGCGTCGGCTTGCCGCCCGGAGGTTCCGGCGACAGGTCACTGTCGTTGAAGATCATCCCCTGCCCGCTCTCGCGAGCGTAGATTCCAAGCACCGCCCGCATCGGAATGTGAACGGCGCGTGCGGCGCCCGCGAAGCGCGCGGTGAAGTCGATCGAGTCGTTGCCGAGCTTCAGCCCGCTGGTCGCCCCATGGCTCACGTTGAGGATGATCTTGCCGTCCTTGACGAACTGGCGCGGCACCTCGACGCCTTCGGCTTCGGCGTCCACGACGAGGTGCGGCGTCTGCCGGTTGTCACTGATCCATTCGTGCATCGCCCGCAGCAGGTACGGACGCCGCGACGTAACACTTGGGGTCGGTGCAGTTCCCATCGCTCAGATCCGCATCTCCTGCTCAGCATCCGAGAGGCTTTCACGAAAGGACGAGCGGGTAAAGATGTGGTTGGCATAGCGCGTGATCGCCTGCGCCTGCGGCGGCAGGTCGATGCCGTACGCCTGCAAGCGCCACAGGACGGGCGCGATCGTGGCATCTACGAGCGAAAACTCATCGCTCAGGAAAAATGGCTTGGCCTTGAATACCTCGCTGCTCGCGAGGATCTGATCGCGCAGGATCTTGCGCAATCGCACGCCCTGCTTGCGATCGGGCTCCTGTTCGATCTGCTGTGCGAGGCCATACCAGTCCCGTTCGATCCGGTATAGCGCCAGGCGAAACTGCGCACGCGTCACCGGGTCGACAGGCATCAGGGGCGGGTGTGGAAAGCGCTCATCCAGGTATTCGATGATCACGCGGGAGTCGTAGAGCACAAGGTCCCGGTCGACCAATGTGGGCACGCTGTGATACGGGTTCAGATCGAGCAGGTCCTCAGGCAATGCACCGGGTTCGACATTGATGATGTCGATGTTGATGCCCTTCTCGGCGAGCACCAGGCGGGTGCGATGGCTGCTGGGATCGCTGGCCGAAGAAAACAATGTCATTACCGCGCGACGGCTGGACACCACGGTCATCCTCCGGCGGTCACGGTGTGAGCCCGGCGCTCAATGCACGTCCTTCCAGATTTCCTTCTTGAGCGCCCAGGCGAATCCCGTAAAGACGATCAGGAACAGCACGACCCAAAGACCCAGCGACTCGCGCTTGGCGCGGATCGGCTCACTGACGTAGTCGAGGAAATTGACCGTATCGCGCACGAACTCGTCGAACTCGGCTGCACTCAGCCGGCCCGGCGCAACCTGCTCGAAATGGTCGAACACGCGCACCATCTGCTCCCCGTTGCCATCGCTCTTCTTCTCCAGCACGAACACGGCCTTCTGCGTGCCCTGCAGATCGGCGAGCACCTGCGGCATCGCGGCGTTGTCGAGCGCGAGGTTGTTCACGCCGGTCGGCCGTTCCGGATCCAGGTAGAAAGTCTTGAGGAACTGGAAAATGTAGTCCGGCCCCTTGGCGCGCGCGGTGAGCGACAGATCCGGCGGTGCGCGTCCGAACCAGGCCTCCGCATCGCCGGGGGGCATGGCGCTGTTCATGACATCGAACGGGCGCCCCCCAGTGAACATCAGGTTGCTCTTCATCTGCTCCTGGGTAAGCCCCAAGTCCTCCGCCACGCGGTTGTAGCGCATGTACTGCAGCGAATGACAGCCGAGGCAGTAGTTGACGAAATTGCGTGCGCCGCGCTGCAGGGAAGCCTTGTTGGCGATGTCACTGCCGGCGTGCCAGCCGCGCCAGGCTTCGCCGCCACTCTCACTCGCGAGTGCACTGCCCGCCAGCAGTGCCAGAAGCACGAGCGCGCCGCTACGCATGGTAGGTCACCCGCTCGGGCTCGGGCTTGGTCTTGTCCACGCTGGTGTACCAGGGCATCAGCAAGAAGAACAGGAAATAGACGGCGCCGAAGATACGCGCTGCGATGACGTACGATCCTTGAGCGGGCTGCAGTCCGAGATACCCGAGTCCGATGAACGCGATGATGAACGCACCGAGGAACAGCTTGAAGAGCCAGCCGCGGTAGCGGATCGATTTCACCTTGGAACGATCGAGCCACGGCAGGAAGAAGAAGAGCAGCACCGCCGCTCCCATCAGCGCCGCCCCGGTCAACTTGTCGGGAACGGCTCGCAGGATCGCGTAGTAGGGCGTGAAGTACCACACGGGCGCGATGTGCTCGGGTGTGTTGAGCGGGTTTGCCGGTTCGAAGTTCGGGTGCTCGAGGAACAGGCCCCCGAGTGCCGGCGCAAAGAAGATCACGATCGCGAAGAGGATCAGGAACACGCCGACACCGACCAGATCCTTGTACGTGTAGTACGGATGGAACGGGATGCCGTCGAGCGGCTTGCCCTTCGAATCCTTGTGCTTCTTGATCTCGATGCCGTCGGGGTTGTTCGACCCCACTTCGTGCAGCGCCGTGACGTGCACGACCACGAGTAGTATCAGCACCAGCGGCAGCGCCGCGACGTGCAGGGCAAAGAAACGACTGAGAGTAACGTCGGAGATGGCGTAGTCGCCGCGGATCCATTCCGCGAGGTCCGGGCCGAAGCCGGGAATCGCGCCGAACAGGGACACGATCACCTGGGCACCCCAGAACGACATGTTGCCCCAGGGCAGCACGTAGCCGAAGAATGCCTCAGCCATCAGCGACACGTAGATCAGCATGCCGATGATCCACAGTAACTCGCGCGGGTTCTTGTAGGAACCGTACAGAAGGGCACGGACCATGTGCAGATACACGACGATGAAGAAAGCCGAAGCGCCGGTCGAATGCATGTAGCGGATCAGCCAGCCCCACTCGACTTCCCGCATGATGTATTCGATCGAGCCGAACGCTTCCGCTTCGGACGGCTTGTAGCTCATCGTGAGGAAAATGCCGGTGACGATCTGCACCACCAGCACCAGCAGCGCGAGCGAACCGAAGTAGTACCAGATGTTGAAGTTCTTGGGCGCGTAGTACTCCGTCAACTGCGATTTCCAGAACTCCGTGACCGGAAGCCGCGCATCGATCCAGCGGACGAATGCCGCCCAGCGACCCCTGCCCTCAACCGCACCCTGCGTAGTGGTGGCCATCAGGCAGCTCCCTGGTTGGATGCCTCGTCGGCACCTATCAGGATCCTCGTGTCGCTGATGAAATCGTACGGGGGCACGCGCAGGTTGACTGGAGCCGGCGAGCCCTGGAACACACGCCCCGCCATGTCGAAACGAGAGCCGTGGCAGACGCAGAACCAGCCACCGGGCCAATCGGGCCCACCTTCGCCGACGCCGACCGCGAAGCGCTGCTTCGGAAGACAGCCCAGGTGTGTGCAGGTGCCCAGCAGCACCAGGTACTCGGGCTTGCGGGCGCGCTGCTCGTTGTGTGCGTAGGCCGGCTGATCCGGGCTGTCAGACTTCGGATCCTTGAGGTTGGGATCGTTCGCCGTGAGGCGATCGAGCATCTCCTTGGTCCGATGAACGATCCAGACGGGTTGCTTGCGCCACTGCACCGTCATCATCGCTCCGGTTTCAAGCTTGCTGATGTCGACCTCGACCGGAGCGCCCAGCGCCTTGGCGCGTGCGCTTGGCTTCCATGAGGCAACAAACGGCGCGATGGCGAACGCAGTTCCGATTGCACCGGTCGCCATCGTGGCCGCAGTCAGGAACTGGCGTCGGCTCGGATCAACCTCTTCAGTCATCCCGTCTCCCCTGGCGTGTGATCTGGTCCGACAGCGCGCGTTTATCGCCCGGCGCGGGCGTCGAGAGCCGCACCGGTTTCGAATCCGCGGGAAGCGCGGCATTATACACAAATCATCAACCCCTCCCGGACGCGTGCCGCGCTCGAGCGCGCATGCAAGCCTCGAGAGAACGCGTTCCACGCAACTGCAAATGACACCGATTGCCCGACTGTTGGGTTACATAGTGCGGTTCGTAATCGTGGGCCTCGCCGCAGCCTTCGTGGTGATAATGGTGCGTCCCGAGTTGCTGCGGGCCCGGCAACCGACGCCACAGCCCGCCAGCACTCTGCAGCCGCAGGCGGCAGTCGGAGCGCCCGCCAGCACTTATGCCGATGCCGTGGCCCGCAGCGCACCCTCGGTAGTCAACGTGTACGCAGACCGGGTGGTCGCAGAACCGTCCTTGCCACCGCAGCTCGAGGATCTGTTGGGCGACACGTGGCAGGGGTATCGGGAGCGCCGCGAGCGTAGTCTCGGCTCAGGCGTGATCCTGGATACCGAAGGGCACATCGTCACCAACAACCATGTCATCGACGCGGCGTCGGTCATCAAGGTGCAGCTCGCTGACGGGCGCGTCGCCGATGCCAAAGTGATGGGGCGGGACGCCGACACGGATCTCGCGGTGTTGCAGGTTGGTCTGCGGAACCTGCCCGCCATGGCGCTCGGACGCTCTGACACCTTGCGAGTGGGCGACGTCGTGCTCGCGATCGGCAATCCCGTGGGCCTCAGCCAGACCGTGACCCAGGGCATCGTCAGCGCCACCGGTGTGGGACAGCTCCGCGTGGCGCGCTTCGAGAACTTCATCCAGACGGACGCCGCCATCAATCCTGGCAATTCCGGCGGTGCGCTGGTGAATACCGCTGGAGAGCTGGTCGGCATCAACACTGCCATCTTCGCGCGCAACGCAGGCATCGAGGGTATCGGCTTTGCGATCCCGGTTAATCTGGTGCGTGGAGTCATGGAGGAGATCTTCAAGAACGGGCGTGTGATCCGCGGATGGCTTGGGGTCGTGCCCCAGGATCTGACGCCCGAACAGGCGCGCGCGCTCGGCGCCCCTGACGGCGGCGTGCTGGTCGCCAACCTGTATGTCGACAGCCCGGCGTTGCGTGCCGGACTGCGCCCCGGCGATCTGATTACGCGGCTCGACGATGAGCCCGTGCACTCCCGGCAGGAGGCTCTTTCTTACGTCGCACGACTTGCACCGGGCGCAACTGTGAGAATCCGCGGACTGCGGCGCGGCCAACGCTTCGACATGCACGCTCAGGTCGTCGAGCGCGGCCAGCCTTCACCAACCTGAAGGTCAGCCGGGAACGCGCTTGATGCGTGCACCGAGTTGCTGGAGCTTCTCCTCAATGCACTCGTAGCCGCGATCGATGTGGTAGATGCGCTCGACCTGCGTCATTCCCTCGGCAACCAGTCCTGCGAGCACCAGGCTTGCTGAAGCACGCAAGTCGGTCGCCATGACCGGTGCCGCGGTGAGCTTTGGCACGCCACGAATGATCGCGGTATTGCCTTCGAGACGGATCTCGGCGCCCATGCGCCTCATTTCCAGCATGTGCATGAAGCGATTCTCGAACACGGTTTCGGTGATCGTGCTCACACCGCTCGCCACCGTATTAAGCGCCGCGAACTGCGCCTGCATGTCGGTCGGGAAAGCAGGGTACGGCGCGGTGCGTACGTCGACCGCCTGTGGGCGCCGGCCGCGCATGTCGACTTCGATCCAGTTTTCACCCGTAGCGATGCGGGCTCCAGCTTCGCGCAGTTTGGCGAGCACCGCATCGAGTTGATCCGGGCGCGTGTTCTTCAGGCGCACATGCCCGCCAGTGATCGCACCCGCGACCAGATACGTGCCGGTCTCGATGCGATCGGGAAGCACCTCGTAGCTGGTCCCCGTGAGACGCTCCACGCCCTCGATCGAGATCGTGTCGGTACCGGCGCCGCGAACGCGCGCGCCCATGCTGTTGAGGAAATTCGCGAGGTCCACGACCTCGGGCTCGCGCGCCGCGTTTTCGATGACGGTCTCACCGTCCGCCAGCGTCGCAGCCATCATCAGGTTTTCCGTGCCGGTCACCGTGACCGTTTCCAGCACCAGTCGCGCGCCCCGCAGCCGCTTGGCCCGCGCCTTGATGTAGCCGTTCTCAATGTGAATGTCGGCGCCCATGGCCTGCAATCCCGCGACGTGAATATTGACCGGCCGTGCACCGATCGCACAGCCACCGGGCAGCGAGACATCGGCGTGGCCGAAACGCGCCAGCAGCGGGCCGAGCACCAGGATCGATGCGCGCATCGTCTTGACCAGCTCGTACGGCGCAAAGTACTCACGAATCGTCGTGGGATCGACCTCGATGCGCATGCGCTCATCGATCGTGACGCTCACGCCCATGCGGCCCAGCAGCTCTATCGTGGTCGTCACGTCCTGCAAGTGCGGCACATTGCCGATGGTGACGGTGCCGTCCGCCAGCAGTGTGCCGGCGAGAATGGGCAGGGTCGCGTTCTTGGCACCCGAGATCCGGATCTCCCCCTCCAGGGGGATGCCGCCGGCGATCTGTAATTTATCCACTCCGCCGCTCCTGTGCGCTTTCAGGCCGAGCCGCTCACTGCGCTTCACGCCCCTCGGCCGCCGCCCATTCCTCGGGCGTGAATGCCTTGATCGACAGCGCGTGGATCTCACGGCCCATGCGCGGGCCCAGCGCAGCATATACGAGTTGGTGACGCGCGATGCTGCGCTTGCCTGCAAACTGCGGCGCGACCACGAGCGCCTCGAAATGAGTGTCATCGTCGGTCAGTATCCGCACCGTGGCGTTCGGAAGCCCGGTGCGAATCAGGGCAGCGACTTGATCGGCGGTCATCGGATGGATCGTGTCCGGTGCGTGAGTGCCAGCCATATTAGTGGATCGCGCCAAGTGTAGAAACGCTCGCAACCTGAAGCCTGGCTCAGCGGCGGGGTCATGCACGCGCAACCCGCACGCCCCGCCACGCTTCCCGATGTATCATGGTTGCTCGTCATCATGGCCGCAAAAACTCATTCGCCCAGTGCCGTCCCCGGCTCGCTCACGGACGATGCGCTGCTGGAGCTCGGACGACAGGCACTACAGACCGAAGCCCAAGCCGTCAGCGCACTCGTGCCGCGGCTGGACGCTGCGTTCGCCCGCGCCTGCAGACTGTGCCTGGATTGCAAGGGTCGCGTGATCGTCACCGGCATGGGCAAGTCGGGACACATCGCCGGGAAGATTGCTGCCACTCTCTCCAGTACCGGCACGCCCGCTTTCTTCCTGCATCCTGCAGAGGCCAGCCATGGCGACATTGGAGTGATCACGCGCCAGGACGTGATGCTGGCGATTTCCAATTCGGGTGAAACCGCCGAGATCGTCACGCTCGTGCCGCATATTCGCCGGCTCGCAGTCGCACTCATCACCATGACCGGCAATCCCGACTCAACCCTGGCCCGCGCTGCGACGGTCAATCTGGACGTGAGCGTTCCGGCCGAAGCTTGTCCGCTCAATCTAGCGCCTACGGCGAGCACCACTGCAACGCTTGCCATGGGTGATGCGATCGCGGTCGCGGTGCTCAAGCATCGTGGTTTTACCGAGGAGGACTTTGCGCGCTCGCACCCGGGTGGAAGCCTCGGCCGCAGGCTCCTGCTGCACGTCGAAGACATCATGCGCACCGGTAAAGACATCCCGATGGTGGCCGCTGGCACGTCCCTGGCACAGGGCCTGGTCGAGATGTCGCACAAAGGTCTCGGCATGACCGCTATTGTTGATGCCGACCGGCGCGTGCTGGGCATCTTCACCGATGGTGATCTGCGCCGTTCCTTCGATCGGCAGGTCGATGTGCACGCGACCCGCATGGATGAGGTGATGACCCGCGGCGGCAAGACGATTAGCCCGAAAGCCCTTGCCGCGGATGCCGTGCACGTGATGGAAGAGCATCGCATTACCGCGCTGCCGGTCGTCGATGCCGATGGCACTTTGGTCGGCGCGCTGAACGTACATGACTTGTTGCGCGCCGGAGTGATGTGATCGTGTCGACCGCAGCTCGAGCGGGCACGCCGCTGGAGCGCGTTCGGCTGGTCGTGCTGGATGTCGACGGAGTAATGACCGACGGGCGCCTGTACTTCGATGCGCAGGGCGAAGCACTCAAGGTCTTTCACGTGCGTGACGGCTTCGGGCTGAAACAGCTGATGCGCGCGGGTATCGATATCGCCGTAATCTCGGGCCGGCGTTCCGAAGCGGTGAGCGCCCGTTGTCGCGAGCTTGGCATTCAGTTCCTCGAGCAGGGATGTGAAGACAAGGTTGCAGCGTTCGACCGCTTGCTTGCGCAACGGCGCCTTTCACGCGAACAGGCCTTGTGCATCGTCGATGACAGCTCGGACCTTGCCTTGATGCGCGCCGCCGGCGTTGCGATCGCGGTCGCCGACGCCCATACGGAAGTACGCGCGGCGGCTCATCGCGTCACGACCCTGAGCGGTGGCTGCGGAGCAGTCCGTGAAGTCTGCGATTGGCTCCTCGCTGCTCGCACGGCGCAATGATCTGGCGCGTCTTCATCGTGCTCGCGCTGCTGGTGGTAGCCATCGCGAGCCTGCTGACGGGGCGGCGCGCCCAGGATGTTTCCAGCCCTTCGGTCCAGGTACAACCGCCGCAGCCGGGTTACTACATGAAGCGCGCGCGCATCGTGGAAATGGGCCGCGATGGCAAGCCCCTGTATCAGGTGGAGGCCGCGCGTCTGCAACAGGACCCGACCGACAACAGCGTGCAGATGGACGACCTCAAGCTCGTCTATCACTCCGTCGAGGCACACGACTGGACGCTGACCGCGGCGCATGGGTTCGTACCGCCGGGCTCACGCACGCTCGACCTGGCCGGCGACGTCAAGATCGTAGGCCAGCCGCAGCCCACCTCGCCGAGCGCCGTGGTGCGCACTTCTCGGCTGAGCGTCGACACCGAGACGCATATCGCCACTACGCGGCAGCGAGTGGACATCGAGTGGGGATCGCGTCGCCTCAGCACGATGGGGTTGACGGCTGACTTGAAGGGTGAACAGCTCAAGCTAGAATCGAGCGTCCATGGCCGCTTTGTTCGCTGAACGCCGCCAGGTCGGCGCGCCTGTGCATCGGCTTGCCGCCGTATCGCTGGCGCTCGGCCTGCTGCTGCTCACGGGTGTCGGCAACGGTGCCGGGCCGAAGCGTTCCGATCTGCCGATCAACGTGGACGCCGAGTCTTCCGATTTCGACTATGCGAAGAACACGCTCCTGTTCCGCAACGTCCGGGTGTCGCAGGGCACGACCAGCGTCGAAGCCGAAGAGGCCACTGCGACTGGTCTTAATTTCGAGAACAGCCGCTGGGTATTCCACAACAAGGTCAAGATCTCAGTCGAGGGCGGCTCCCTGAGCTCGGATGAAGCCGCAGTTACCTTTACAGGCAATGAGATCGCGCGCGCGGTCATTACCGGATCGCCTGCGCAATTCGAGCAGAAGCTTGAAAACAGTGAAGACGTCGCGCACGGGAGCGCCGGGTCGATCGAATACGATTTCACGACCGAGACGGTTCGCATGCTGCAGGACGCTTATCTCACGGACGGCCACAACGACATCCGGGGCCAGACCCTGGTTTACAGCATCCGCGACCAGCGCGTGCTCGCCAACGCCTCCGATCAGGGCGACGAGCGCGTGCGCATCACCATCAATCCGCGCAGTGTCGAGCGTAAGCCGACGACGACGGATCGTCCCTGATGAGCACGTTGCGGATTGACGGCCTTGCCAAGAGTTACAAGTCGCGCCAGGTAGTGAAGGATCTGTCGCTCGAAGTCACGAGCGGCGAGGTCGTGGGTCTGCTCGGCCCGAATGGCGCCGGCAAGACCACCGCCTTCTACATGATCGTTGGCCTGATCGTGTGCGAGCGCGGCCGCATCCATCTCGACGAGAAGGAACTGACGGCGCTGCCAATGCATCGTCGCGCCCAGCTCGGGCTCGGCTACCTGCCGCAGGAAGCTTCGGTCTTCCGCAAGCTGTCCGTCGAGGACAATATCCTTGCGATCCTGGAGACCCGCTCCGACCTGAACTCCTCACGACGCAACGAGCGCCTCGAATCGCTGCTGGAGGAGCTGCACATCGGTCACGTTCGCTCGAGCATGGGGATCAGCCTGTCCGGTGGCGAGCGACGCCGGGTGGAAATCGCGCGGGCTCTCGCAGCTGAACCGCGCTTCATGCTGCTGGATGAGCCGTTTGCGGGCGTCGATCCGCTCTCGGTGATCGATATCCAGCGCATCATTCGCCATCTCACCAGCCGCAGCATCGGCGTGCTCATCACCGATCACAACGTGCGGGAAACATTGGGAATTTGCGGGCGCGCATATATTGTAAATCAGGGCACGGTGATCGCCGCGGGTTCTCCCGAACAGATCCTTGCCAATCCGCAGGTTCGTGATGTGTACTTGGGGCAGGACTTCAAACTCTAGACTCCTCTCAAGGACCCGGCTCAATCCCCGATGCTCAAACCGACGCTGCAGCTCAGGCTGGGTCAGCAACTGACGATGACCCCGCAGCTCCAGCAGGCGATCCGCCTTCTGCAGTTGCCCGCGCTCGAGCTGCAGGCCCACATCCGCGAAGCACTCGAGAACAACGTGATGCTCGAGTCGCTGGACGAAGTGCCGGAGACGGGTACCGGCAGTTTCGAGGCCACTCCGACCGACAGCGCCCAGCCGACGGCGGAAGTGCGCGAGACCCAGCCGACGGCCGAGGTCGAGATCACCGACGATTCATGGGCGGAGCAGAGCACCGGTCCATCCGAGACACCCTGGAGTGGAGACGAGGATCGCGCCCAGGAATTCTCCGATCAGCGTACCCAAACCCTGCAGGAACACCTGGCGTGGCAGCTCGAGCTCGCGCGGCTCGACCCTCGTGACCACGCCATCGGCCGTGCCGTGGTCGATGCCATCAACGACGATGGCTATCTGACCGACAGCCTGGAAGAGATCCGCCAGAGCCTGCTCCCGGAGCTCGATTGCGACCTCGCGGAGGTCGAGCGCGTGCTCGGCCAGGTGCAGAGTCTCGACCCGGCGGGTGTGGGCGCGCGCTCGATCGGTGAATGCATCACCCTGCAGCTTCAGCAGCTCGATCCGCAGACGCCTGGACTGGACCTGGCATTGAGGATTGCGGAAAGCCATCTCGATGAGCTCGCCGCTCAACAGCATTCACTGCTCAAGCGCCATCTGCGGGTCAGCGACGAAGAGCTGGAGAACGCGCTGGCGCTGGTACGCTCGTGCCATCCTCGTCCGGGCTCGGCGATTCACGCCGGCACCGCCGAGTACGTCGTGCCCGACGTGTTCGTCCGTCGCACCGAGACCGGATGGTCGGTCGAGATCAACCCGGCAACGCTGCCGCGCATTCGCGTCAATCAGAGCTACGCCGGCATGCTCGGCCGCTCGGCTGATCACGCCAATCTGCGCGCGCAACTCCAGGAAGCGCGCTGGCTCCTGCGCAGTCTCGAGATCCGCAACGACACACTGCTCAAGGTGGCGCGCTGCATCGTGCAGCGGCAGAGCGCGTTCTTCGACCAGGGCGATGAGGCCATGCAGCCGATGATCCTGCGCGATGTCGCCGAAGCAGTGGAGATGCACGAATCGACGATTTCGCGTGTCACCACCGCGAAGTACATGCACACGCCACGCGGCGTGTACGAATTCCGTTACTTCTTTTCAAGCCACGTGGCGGGCGATGACGGCACCGAGACCTCATCGACCGCCATCCGCGCCAAGATCCGCAAGCTGATTGCCCAGGAGGACCCAACCAACCCATTGAGTGACAGCAAAATCGCTGAGCTTCTTTCGCAGGAAGGCATTCCGGTCGCGCGCCGCACGGTCGCCAAGTACCGCGAGGCGATGCAGCTTGCGCCCTCCAATGAGCGCAAGCGGGCGAACGGTGCCCGTTGAAGTAACAACCAGACACAACAGGAGCGTGCCATGCAGCTCAATCTCACCGGTCATCATGTGGACATCACGCCCGCGCTGCGCGGCTACGTCAGCAAGAAGCTGGGGCGGATCGTGCGTCACTTCGATTCGCTGATCGATGTGCATTGCATCCTGACCGTCGAGAAGCTGCGTCAGAAGGCCGAGGCGACTGTGTTGGTGAGCGGGGGGAAGATTTACGCGGACGCGGTGGACCAGGACATGTATGCCGCGATCGACCTGCTGGCAGACAAGCTCGATCGCTGCGTGAAGAAGCACAAGGAAAAGCTCACCGATCATCACGCCGAAGAAGCCCAGAAGACGCGACTGTCGTAGAGGTTATCGCAGCGTCCATGCGCCTGATCATCGTCAGCGGCCTGTCCGGGTCCGGAAAGAGCGTGGCGCTGCACATGCTCGAAGACCTCGACTTCTATTGCATCGACAACATTCCGGCCGCGCTCCTCAAGCCCTTCATCTCCCATACCGTCAGGAGTCCTGAGCCGGCGTACGCGCGCATCGCGGTCGGCCTCGACGCGCGCAATCGACCTGCCGAGATCGCGACGGTGCCGATGCTGGTGCAGGAGCTGAGGCGTGCCGGCATCGCGTGCGAGGTGTTGTTCCTGCATGCCGACGACGACGCACTGCTCAATCGCTACGGCGAGACGCGCCGCAAGCACCCGCTCAGCAGCGACGGTGTCAGCCTGCGTGAAGCGATCGGCGCGGAACGCCGGCTCCTGGAACCCGTGACCGATGCCGCCGACCTCGTCATCGACACGACACGCATGAGTGTGCACGAATTACGGGAGCTGATCCGCAAACGTGTCGAGCAGCGGCACGAGGGGCGGCTGTCGATCATGTTCGAGTCGTTCGGGTTCAAGCACGGATTGCCTGGCGATGCGGATTTCGTGTTCGATTCGCGCACACTGCCCAATCCGTACTGGGAGCCGACCTTGCGCCGCCTTACCGGGCGCGACCCGGAGGTGATCCGGTTTCTCGAGTCACACCCGGATGTCGAGCGCCTCATCGAGGAGATCGCGCGCTTCATCGAGTCGCGCATTCCAGACTATCAGCGTAACAACCGCCGCTATCTCACCGTAGCGATCGGCTGCACGGGCGGGCAGCATCGATCGGTGTACATCGTCGATCGCCTGGCCGCACGCTTTCGCGAAAAGCACCCGCACGTGATCGCGCGCCACAACGCCCTGCCCGAGAGCCTTTCCGACCCCGCCGAGCCCGCCCTGCAATCGCGCGCCTAGCGATCTGGAACGCTCTGCGCGTGTCGCTTGTGCGCCGGCTTGAGATCGCGGGCAGGATGTGGCGCTTCGCCGTGACGCTGCACGAGGCGCAGCAGCGCTCGCGTTGCGCGCAGGCGTCCTCGTATCCGATCCTGATGAGCTCGCGCGTGTAACCCGCCTCGAACATGAGGTAACTCGCCAGCGAACCGGTCATCGCTGTGTGGCCACCGATCACGCGCAACAACGCCCGCAATGATCGCGGAAGCTCTCGCACGTGCCGCGCGGCAACCTCGCGCAGATCCTGACTCGGAGCCAGCACCATCGCGTCGATGGCCCGCAGCCCGGCGAATGAGACTGGTGCATGCAGTACAAGCTGATTGAGGCGCTCGAGCTGCTCGATGTCGGCGTAGATCTGATCCATGAACAACGTGTCGAGCATGTAGCCGAAGATCTGACCCGCCGTCGGCGCCGCACCGATCCGCATCTTGCCGAACGCGCTGCTCAGCCCGCTCTGTCGTACGCCGATCACCAGCAACTGGTCGGCACCCAGGTTGATCGACGGACTGAGCGGATTGGTCTGCCGCATGGCGCCGTCGCCGTAGTACTCATCGTTCAGGCGCACGGCCGGGAACAGGAACGGGATCGACAAGCTCGCCATCAGGTGGTCCAGGCCAAGGCGGCCGCGCTGCCCGCCGCCAGCAATCCGTTCCCAGTCACGCAGCTCCGGAGCGCCCTCGTAGAAAGTGACGCAACGTCCACTGCTGAAACTCGTGGCACGAGACGCCGACGGCACGGAGCCTGCCCTTCGCTATCGAGCGATGCACGCCCCGAAACGACATCGTGCGACTGAGCAGCTCACGCAGGGGAGCGTTGTCGAACAGCGATTTCGGCGGTGGTAGCAGCAGGCCACTGGAGACGAACGCGAGCAGCCAGTGCAGTCCCGCGCGCAGCATGCTCAGGGTGTCGGCGCGAAATACCTGCTCGACGTGAAAGTTGGCCCACACCTGCTCGAGGGCGTTGACGGCCGCCCGGAAGCGTCCCGAACGGCCCGCAAGCGCGATGGCCGCCACAGCGCCCGCGGATGTGCCGACAATGATGGGAAACGGACACGGGACTGTCCTCGGGCAGCCATTCCGCCAGCGCCTTCAGCACGCCGACCTGGTAGGCCGCACGTGCACCTCCGCCGGTCAGTATCAAGGCCGTACTTTTTCGGCACGTCGCTCATGCAGCCCCGGAGTTCTGGCATTCAGTGGTTGTTCATGGCGAGGCTGCCTAAGATGAGCGCCACGCAGCAACCTGCGGAGACCTTCATGCGCGCGTTGCGGTTCGAAAGACCATATTCCCGTTCGCGATGGTAATTGGTTTCATGGTCAACGGCACCGCGGCAGCGGCAGCGCAGGTCGGCTCGACTGCACCTGCTTTCAAGCTGCAGGACCAGGAAGGCAAGTGGCACAGTCTCTCTGACTACGCCGGGCAGTGGTTGGTGCTTTATTTCTATCCCAAGGACATGACTCCCGGCTGTACGACCCAGGCGTGCGACTTCCGCGACAACATCTTCGCGTTCAAGAAGGCCGGCACGGCCGTCGTCGGCATCAGCGTTGATGACGTCGCTTCTCACAAGAAATTCGCAGCGGAGCATGGTTTGCCTTTCCCCATTCTCGCCGATTCGACCAAGCAGACTGCGAAAGACTACGGAGTTCTGAGAAGTCTGTTCGGAATGAAGCTCGCGGCCCGCGAGACTTTCATCATCGATCCGCAAGGCAAGGTCGCGAAACACTACGAGCACGTGGACCCGAAGGGCCACTCACAAGTGGTGCTCAAGGACCTGCAGGCACTGCAGCAGGCGCACGACTGACGTCAGGGTGAATGTGCAGGTGATGTTCGGCGGGGCCTGGCAGGAACGCTAGCGGTCGTCCTTCTGCCCACGCGTCGTGCCCTGCCCGGTAATAGGGCGACAGAGGGATGTCCGCTCTGACCGCCGGGCATATGGAAGTACGCCCTGCGCTTCGCGCCCCGGTGAGAGGGCGAAGCGCTCGGAAGGACCGAAACGCGGCCCCTGCACGCGTGGCATGCTGGCATCGCCGGGCAACTCGTGTGTCGGCATGTTCAGAAGCCATCCGAGGACTGGGATTGCCCGCCCGAGCGGGTGGCTCACGGTCACCCGATTGCGCTTCCCCCACGAGCACTTCTCGAGCGTGCCGCAATCCTGCAGTAGCGCCTCGATCGCGGCATCGAGGCTGCGCAGCTCGAGGTCTCGCCAGCTCGCATACTCCTGGCTCAGCAGGTGTGCAGGCTCCGCCGAGAGCAGTTGCCACAGCGGTCCCTCGAATTGAGGTGCGATCCGAATCTCGTCGGGATCCGCATCGGGTCGACGCGCGCTCGCGGTCAGCATTGCGAAGACCCGATCCCTGAACAGAATTGCGCCAGGCGCGCAGCAGCCGATATCCCACCGAACCTACGTCGGCAGCATCCGCCGATTTCTCGACCAGGGAGCGGAATTGCCCGCGCGCCGGATGCCCGGCAAGTGCCGGCCCATCGAGCAGCGTGAGGAGTTTCGAGCGCCACCGCTGCAGGAACACGGCGCGATCATCGAGCTGGATCGCGAGCATGTCCGCTTCGGTTGCTGACTTCAGTTGCAGCAGATCATCGCGAATCTGCCTGGCACGTGCGCCGAGCTCGAAATCGCCGTCGCCGATCACGTGCAAGGCGGCGCCATCCACGACGCGGGCGTTTGCCGTCCAGATGCGCCCGCCAGCCGGGTTGAGAATTCGCGGATAACGATCAGGCTCGAGCCACCCGGACCAGCCGCCGCCGGGCTGCGACCAGTCCGAGGGAATGCTCGAATCACCGGACCCCCGCACAGGTATGCGCCCCATGATCGTCCACCCGATGTTGCCGCGCTCATCGGCAGCGACGAAATTCTGTGGTGGTGCCCCGACACGATTCGCAACATCGAGTGCGCTCGCCACATCCTGCACCGATTCGAGCTGGGCGAGGGTCACATTGGTCGCCTCGGGCGCTTGTGCGATCCAGGCAGCGGCGCGGCGCCGCCCGGCATGATCGCGATCGAACACGGGTCCCCAGATAGTGTCGAGCACATCGAGCGCTTCATCCCCCCGCCCTTTGACCTTGATCGTCTCGCGATGGTGCTCGAACGCGCGATAACCGCCGGGTGTTGCGTACTGATCCGGGTGCGCAGCGTCCTCGCGCAACACGATGAGGTCGGTCCAATCGCCATAACTGTTGGTAAAACCCCAGGCGACGTGCCCATTGCTGCCCGCGACGATGACTGGCACCCCCGGCAGCGTCACGCCCGCCATATCAATCGCCGCAGTGCCACCGGCTGGCGGCATCACCTGCCAGCGAGCGCGGTACCAGGTGTTCGGTATTCCGAGGCCCAGGTGCATATCGTTCGCGAGCAACGCATGCCCGGATGCGGTCAACGCTCCCGCGACCGCCCAATTGTTGCTGCCGGGGCGCAGGCCCTCCTCATCCGAAGAGACGAGCGGTTGCGTCTGCGCGAGCGCCTGGCCGCGCAGGTTTACTTCGTCCGGCGATGGAATCGGCTCTGGCGGCATCGGTACGCCGCCCAGCGGCGCATCCCATTCGGTGCCGCGCTGATACAGGAAGCGATACAGCACCGCCGGCACCTCGTCATGCACGAGCCCGCGCGAGGACTCGGCGGCGAAAGCCGAGTAGTTGAGTTGCTCATACATCGACAGCACCACCAGTATCGAGTCCTCGGCTCGCCAGGCCTGAGGTTTGGTCCGCAGCAGCCAGTATTCGCAGGGCCGGCCGGCGAGTGATTCGATCCCGGCATTGACGCCTGCGACGTACGCGTCGAGGAGTGCGCGCTCTTCGGGATTCGTGCGCGCGACCACCTGCTGCGCCACGCGCCGGAAGCGATGAATCCGCATGCGCCGATCTTCTTCGAGCGCGATGGCACCAAAGAGCTCTGCCAGCTCACCGGCCGCGAACCGTCGCGACAGATCCATCTGAAAGAACCGATCCTGTGCATGCAGGTAGCCGGTCGCCCACGCGATATCACGGCGGTTCTGCGGCCCGGATCGATGGCACACCGAATGAATCGCGCTCGATCTCTACAGCGGATTCGATCGCAGCCCCACGCTCTCCATCGAGAGCCGGAAGGCTGGCGCGGAGCGCGGCGTAGACGACGAGAAACAGAGCGACGAGAGCGAACGCCAGGGCTGCAAGCAACCGGCGCACAGGCCGCACGCTCAGCCTGCCGTGACCTTGATGATCTTCATGGTATTGGTTCCGCCCGCCACCCCCGAGAACTCACCCTGCGTGAGAATCACCAGGTCGCCGATGCTGACCAGCTGGCGCTTGAGAAGCTGATCGAAAATTGCCGCGTACAGCACGCGAGGCTCTATGTCGGTCATATCGAAAGGCACCGGATATACACCCCGATACAGGGTCACCCTGCGGCGCGTGACCTCGTGGCGTGTGAACGCGTAGATCGGAATATCGGAGCGGATGCGCGACATCCACAGCGGTGTCGATCCCGACTCGGTCAATGCCACGATCGCACGCACGCGCAGGTGGTTGGCGGTGTACATCACGGCCATGGCGATTGCTTCATCGGTGCCCTGGAACTGACCCTCGACGCGGTGCCGGACGCGGCTATGCGCAAGCTGATATTTCTCGGCGCCGCGGATCACTTCGGCCATCGCCTCGACCGCTTTCACCGGATACTTGCCGACTGCAGTCTCCGCGGACAGCATCACCGCGTCGGTGCCATCCATCACCGCGTTCGAGACATCGGACACTTCGGCGCGGGTCGGAATCGGACTGTGAATCATCGATTCCATCATCTGCGTAGCCGTGATCACCACGCGATGGCGGTTGCGCGTCTGGTGGATGATGGTTTTCTGCAGGCCGGTGAGCTCGGCGTAGCCCATCTCCACGCCGAGATCGCCGCGCGCCACCATTACCGCGTCACTCGCGTCGATGATCGCGGGCAGGTTCTGTATCGCCTCGCTCCGTTCGATCTTGGCCACTATGCAGCCTTCGCCACCGGCATCGCGCAGCAATTGCCGTGCATCGAGGATATCGGACGCGCCGCGGGCGAACGAAACGGCGAGAAAATCGATGCCCAGCTTGGCAGCGGTGCGGATGTCGGCACGGTCCTTCTCGGTCAGCGCGCCGGCAGACAACCCGCCGCCCTTGCGATTGATGCCCTTCTGATCCGAGAGCGTGCCGCCGATGCGTACACGCGTATCAATGCGTGGCCCGTCGACCTTTTCAACTTCGAGCACGATCTGCCCGTCATCGAGCAGCAGGACATCGCCCGCACGCACATCGCGCGGCAGATCCTTGTAGGCGACACCGACGGCCCTGGCGTCTCCGGCTGCGGGATCCAGTGAGACATCCAGCGCAAAGGCATTGCCTTCGGTGAGCGCAACCGGGCCCTGCGCAAAGCGCTCGATGCGGATCTTGGGCCCCTGCAGGTCGCCGAGCACGCCCACGTAGCGATCCGCGCTCGCCGCAGCAACACGAACGACTTCGATGCGGCGCGCGTGGTCCTCTGGCTTGCCGTGCGAGAAGTTCACGCGGACCACGTCGGTGCCGGCACGGATCATCGCGGCCAGTACCGCCTGATCATCGGTCGCCGGCCCGAGGGTCGCCACAATCTTGGTGCGACGTTGCATGCGCGTTATTCGCCTCGCTGTTCGAGAACTTCGACCGCGGGGAGCTTCTTGCCCTCGACGAACTCCAGGAATGCGCCGCCGCCCGTAGAGATGTATGAGATCCCTTCCTCGACCTGGTACTTCTCGATCGCGGCCAGCGTGTCACCGCCGCCGGCAAGCGAGAATGCCGGGCTGCGCGCGATCGCCTGCGCGAGCACACGCGTGCCTTCACCGAACTGATCGAACTCGAACACACCGACCGGGCCATTCCAGATGATCGTGCCCGCCCGACCGATCAGGCCCGCGAATCGCTCCGCGGTGTCCGGTCCAATATCGAGAATCATTTCATCGGCGCGAACTGCCGCCACGTCCTTGACATCGGCTTCGGCCTTCGCCGAGAACTCCCTGGCGACTACGACATCGGTCGGCAAGGGAATCTGCGTACCGCGCTTCTCGGACTCGGCCATCAGCCGGCGTGCGATATCCACCATTTCCGCCTCGTGGAGCGACTTCCCTACCGGGAAGCCGGCTGCAGCGAGGAATGTGTTGGCAATGCCGCCGCCGACGATGAGCAGATCAACCTTGGCGAGCAACGATTCCAGCACCGTGAGCTTGGTCGAAACCTTCGAGCCCGCGACGATCGCCATCATCGGGCGCGCGGGCTTTTCCAGCGCCGTCTCGAGCGCGACGAGCTCGTTGACCAGCAACGGTCCGGCACAGGCGATAGGCGCAAACTTTGCCACTCCGTGCGTGCTCGCTTCTGCCCGGTGCGCAGTGCCGAATGCATCCATGACGAAGATATCGCACAGTGCCGCCATGCGCTTGGCCAGTTCATCGCTGTTTTTCTTCTCGCCCTTGTTGAAGCGCACGTTCTCGCACAACAGGGCATCGCCCGCCGCGCACTCAACGCCATCGAGCCAGTTGCGCTCCAGGCGCACTTTGCGACCCAATAGCTCCGACAAGCGCGCGGCCACCGGCGCGAGCGAGAATTCCGCGCTGTACACGCCCTCTTCCGGTCGCCCGAGATGTGACAGCAGCAACACGCGAGCTTCGGCCTTGAGCGCGAGCTCGATGGTCGGAAGCGAGGCGCGGATGCGTGCGTCACTCGTGACCACGCCATCCTTGATGGGCACGTTGAGATCCTCCCGGATCAGGACGCGCTTGCCGCGCAGATCCAGGTCCGCCATGCGCCGCAGTTTCATGGCAGTGCCTAGCTCGCCTTGGACCAGACCAAGGTGGTGTCCAGCATACGGTTGGAGAAGCCCCACTCGTTGTCGTACCACGCGCACACCTTGACGAGGGTGCCCTCGATCACCTTCGTCAGCGTGGCGTCATAGGTGGATGAGGCGGGATCGTGATTGAAGTCGACCGAGACCAGCGGACCGTCGCTATAAGCGAGCACACCCTTGAGGGCTCCGCCCGCCGCCGCGGCTTTCATGAGGCTGTGTACCTCGTCAGCGCTCGTCTTGCGCGCAGCACTGAAGGTGAGATCGACGAGTGACACGTTAATGGTGGGCACCCGCACCGAAAAGCCGTCGAGCTTGCCCTTGAGTTCGGGCAACACCAGGCCGACGGAGGCCGCAGCGCCGGTCTTGGTCGGAATCATCGACATGGTGGCCGAGCGGGCTCGGCGCAGATCCGAGTGATAGACGTCAGTGAGCACCTGGTCGTTGGTGTACGAGTGCACCGTCGTCATGATGCCGCTCAGTACACCGATCTTGTCATGCAGCACCTTCACGATCGGCACGAGGCAATTGGTCGTGCACGACGCATTGGAGATCACCGTTTGGCTGGATTTCAGCACCTGGTGATTCACCCCGTACACGATGGTGGCATCGACGTCGTCGCCGCCGGGTGCAGAAATGACGACCTTCTTGGCACCGCCCTTGAGGTGTGCGCTGGCCTTGGCCTTGCTCGTGAAGAGGCCCGTGCACTCGAGCACGAACTCCACGCCGAGCTCGCCCCAGGGGAGCTTGCTCGGGTCGCGTTCCGCGAGTACGCGGATGCGATCGCCATTCACGACCATGGCATTGCCATCGACACTCACCTCGCCCGGAAACTTGCCGTGCACCGTGTCATAGCGCGTCAGGTGTGCGTTGGTATTGGCATCTCCAAGATCGTTCAGGGCGATGATCTGGATCTCCTTCTGTCGTCCCGCCTCGTAGAGTGCCCGCAGAATGTTACGGCCGATGCGGCCGTAACCGTTGATGCCTACCTTGATCGCCATGTCTTGTCTCTCCGCGTTGACGACGCACTTCAGCGTGCGCCGAGAAGTTCCTCCACCGTCTCGAGCACGTGCCCGGCGGTGAAGCCGAAATGTTTGAACAGGTCGGGCCCCTTGCCCGAAGCTCCGAAATGATCCAGGCCGATGATACGACCCTCTTCGCCCACGAACTGGCGCCAGATCGCACTGACGCCAGCTTCGACAGAGACTCGCTTGCGAACCGCAGACGGCAGCACTCGCTCGCGATAGGCCGGATCGGTGCGCGCGAAGGTCTCGAAGCAGGGCATCGATACGAGGCGCACGCGACGGCCGCGCTTGGTGAGCTCGTGAACCGCCTCGGCAGCGATGCCGACCTCCGAGCCCGTCGCCATCACGATGCACTCGGGAGTGCCTTCGCACTCAATCAGCGCATAACCCCCGCGCCTGATCGCGGCAATCTGATCCGGCGAGCGAGGCTGGTGGGCGACATTCTGTCGTGTGAGCGCGAGTGCGGTCGGGCCGTCACGGCGCTCGATCGCCGCCTGCCAGGAAACCGCAGTCTCTACCGCATCGCAAGGCCGCCAGAGCTCGAGGTTCGGAATGAGCCTGAGTGTGGCCAGGTGTTCAATGGGCTGATGAGTCGGACCATCCTCGCCCAGCCCGATGGAGTCGTGCGAATAGACCAGGATCGAGCCCTGCTTCATCAGCGCGGCCATGCGCACCGCATTGCGTGCGTAGTCGGAGAAGGTGAGGAAGGTGCCGCCGTAGGGAATGAAACCGCCGTGCAGCGCCAATCCATTGAGGATCGCAGTCATTCCGAACTCGCGGACCCCGAAATAGATGTAGTTGCCCGAGGCATCGTCGGCCGTGATGGTGCGCGAATCCTTGCGCCGCGTGTTATTGGAACCGGTGAGATCGGCGGAACCTCCGATCAGCTCCGGCAGGATCGGTCCAAGCGCATTGAGTGCCGCCTGTGAGGACTGGCGTGTCGCCACGTTGGCCGCCTGCTGGACGGCATCGGCGATGCATTTTGCAGCTGCCTCGGAAAACGACGCTGGCAGCTCGCCACGCATGCGACGTTCGAACTCGGCGGCGAGCTGCGGGAACTCGCGACGATAGCCCGCGAACAACTGCTGCCAATCCGCTTCACGGCGCGCGCCCTGCTGGCGCGCATCCCATTGCGCTTTGATCTCATCGGGGATCACGAACGGCGAATGCTCCCACCCCAACGTGCGGCGTGCGGCGGCGACTTCGTCAGCGCCGAGCGGCGCGCCGTGAGTTGCTTCAGTGCCCTGCTTGTTGGGCGCGCCCCAGCCGATGATGGTGCGACAACAGATGATCGAGGGTCGATCGCTGACCGCGCGCGCTTCCTCTATCGCGCGTCGCACGGCTTCCGAATCATGGCCATCGACCCCAGCAACCACGTGCCATCCGTACGCGGCGAAGCGCTCGGGCGTGTTGTCCGTGAACCAGCCCTCGACCTCGCCGTCGATCGAAATGCCGTTGTCGTCATAGAAACAGATGAGCTTGCCGAGCTTGAGGGTACCGGCGAGCGAGCACGCCTCGTGCGAGATGCCCTCCATGAGACAGCCATCGCCCACGAAGACGTAGGTGTGGTGATCGACCACCGGGTATCCGGGACGATTGAAGCTTGCCGCGAGAATTTTCTCCGCGAGCGCCATTCCCACGGCGTTGGCGAGTCCCTGGCCGAGCGGACCTGTGGTCGTTTCCACACCCATCGCGACTTCATGCTCGGGATGTCCGGCGGTACGTGAACCGAGCTGCCGGAAATGGCGCAGCTCATCGAGCTGCACGGGATAACCGGTGAGATATAAGAGAGAGTAAAGCAGCATCGAGGCGTGACCGTTCGAGAGGACGAAGCGGTCACGATCCCACCAGCCGGGATTGCCCGGATTGTGTGCGAGGAAATCGCGCCACAGCACCTCGGCAATATCCGCCATGCCCATCGGTGCCCCCGGGTGACCGGAAGCCGCCTGCTGAACTGCGTCCATGGCGAGTGCCCGGATCGCGTTGGCAAGCTCGCGGCGGCTGGACATGAGTTCCCCTGCGGATGAAAGCCGCGCATTGTCCAACATGCGACCCCCTGCGGCAACGGCAAGCGGGTCAATAACATGCGCGCTCCTGTGCCGTTCTGAGCGCCGGTTACTGGCCTTTGCGAGTCCAATCGCTATACTTTCCACCCCCTTGATCCCGTGCGGGTTTCGCGAATGTCGAACTCATACCTGTTCACCTCTGAATCGGTCTCTGAAGGTCATCCGGACAAGATCGCGGATCAGATCTCCGACGCCGTGCTCGATGCCATGCTCAAGCAGGATCGTCGCGCGCGCGTGGCCTGCGAAACTCTGATCAAGACGGGTCTCGTTGTCATCGCCGGTGAGGTAACGACGAGCGCTTGGGTCGATCTCGAGGACGTGGTGCGCAAGACGATCCTGCGCATCGGCTACAACAGCTCCGAGATGGGATTTGACGGCGCAACCTGTGCCGTGCTCAACGCCATTGGAAAGCAGTCATCGGACATCGCAATGGGCGTCGATCGCGAAAGCGAGAAAGCACAGGGCGCGGGCGACCAGGGGTTGATGTTCGGCTACGCCAGCAATGAGACCGATGTCCTGATGCCCGCACCGATCACCCTCGCGCACCGGCTGGTCAAGCGCCAAGCCGACATTCGCCGCAGCGGAAAGCTGCCGTGGCTGCGCCCGGATGCCAAGAGCCAGATCACCCTGCGGTATGAAGACTTCAAGCCGGTCGGGATCGACGCGGTTGTGCTGTCAACGCAGCACCACCCGGACGTCACGCAGGAGAAGCTGCGCGAAGGCGTGATGGAGGAGATCATCAAGCCGGTGCTGCCCAGCGCATGGATCGATCGCGCCACACGCTTCCATATCAATCCCACCGGTCGTTTCGTGATTGGCGGACCGGTCGGTGACTGCGGCGTTACCGGGCGCAAGATTATTGTCGATACCTATGGCGGCATGGCCCGCCATGGTGGCGGCGCGTTTTCCGGCAAGGATCCCTCAAAGGTCGACCGCTCAGCAGCGTATGCCGCGCGTTACGTCGCGAAGAACATCGTTGCCGCCGGGCTCGCGGAGCGCTGCGAAATTCAGGTGTCCTACGCCATCGGTGTCGCCGAACCCACCTCGATCAGCGTCGAGGCCTTCGGCACCAGCAAGTTGTCGCGTGAGCGCCTGACACAGCTGGTGCGCGAGCACTTCGATCTCACGCCTTTCGGCCTGCGCGAAATGCTCGACCTGGTGCGGCCGATTTATGAGAAGACCGCGGCCTATGGGCACTTCGGCCGCGAGGAACCGGAATTCACCTGGGAGTACACGGATCGGGCGGCAGCCCTCGCTGCGGCAGCTGGTGTACGCGGCAAGGTGGCCTAGGCCAGGGCTTCATTCAAAAGGCTTCGCCCGCCGAGGGGCGCTGCAACGCGATCATGAGGTCGCGCGAGGCTCGGCAGGAGAAGCTGTGTACACAACGGCGCCCGTTTCGATTCACTATCGAACCGGAGATATCAATGAGCGCTGTTATAAGTAACCGCAATTCTGCGGATTTCAAAGTTGCCGATCTTTCGCTGGCGGACTGGGGTCGCAAGGAGATTGCGATCGCCGAGACCGAGATGCCCGGGTTGATGGCGATCCGGGAGGAGTTTGCCCCGGTACAGCCGTTGAAGGGCGCACGCATCTCGGGGTCGCTCCACATGACGATCCAGACTGCGGTGCTGATCGAGACGCTGCAGGCCCTGGGCGCCCAGGTACGTTGGGCTTCCTGCAACATTTTCTCCACCCAGGATCACGCTGCAGCGGCGATCGCGAAGAGTGGCACAGCGGTGTTTGCCTGGAAGGGCGAGTCGCTGAAGGAATACTGGGACTACACGCACCGCATCTTCGACTGGCCTGATGGCGGGCACAGCAACATGATCCTCGATGACGGCGGGGATGCAACACTCCTCGTGCACCTGGGGTCGAAGGCGGAGCGCGACGCTTCGCTCCTCAGCAAGCCCACGAGCGAGGAGGAAGAAGCTCTCTTTGCCGCGATTCGCCACATGCTGTCGAAGGACCCGACCTGGTACTCGACGCGCCTCAAGGCGATCCGCGGCGTGACCGAGGAGACGACCACCGGCGTGAAGCGGCTCTACCAGATGGCGAAGGAAGGCGCCCTCGCCTTCCCCGCGATCAACGTCAATGACTCCGTTACCAAGAGCAAGTTCGACAACCTTTACGGTTGTCGCGAGTCGTTGGTCGACGGCATCAAGCGGGCAACTGACGTGATGATCGCGGGCAAGATCGCGGTCGTGTGTGGCTATGGGGACGTCGGCAAGGGCTCGGCGCAGGCCCTGCGCGCACTCTCGGCGCAGGTGTGGGTGACGGAGATCGATCCCATCTGTGCGTTGCAGGCGGCGATGGAAGGCTACCGGGTCGTGACCATGGACGATGCGGCTGACAAGGCGGATATCTTCGTTTCCGCCACCGGGAACTTCCACGTGATCACCCAAGAGCACATGAAGCGCATGAAGCACAATGCCATCGTGTGCAACATCGGTCACTTCGACAACGAAATCGATGTCGCGGCGCTGAAGCAGTACCGCTGGGAAAACATCAAGCCCCAGGTCGATCACGTGATCTTCCCCGACGGCAGGCGGATCATCCTGCTGGCCGAGGGGCGGCTGGTGAACCTGGGATGCGGTACCGGACATCCTTCCTACGTCATGTCCTCCTCGTTCACCAACCAGGTGATGGCGCAGATCGAGCTGTGGGGCAGCCCCGGCAAGTACCCGATCGGCGTATACATCCTGCCGAAGAAACTCGATGAAAAAGTCGCGCGTTTGCAGTTGAAGAAGCTTGGGGCACAGCTCACGGAGCTCACCGACACGCAGGCACGCTACATCGACGTCGACAAGCAGGGACCGTACAAGTCGGATCACTATCGCTATTGAAGCTGCAGGGATGAAGGCGCGGCCACTGTCGCCCCGAGGTGACAGTGGTCTGCGTCACAATGCGCGCAACTCACGGTTGCTTTCGAGGCTGAATTGCCCGATTGCACGCGACTTGCATCACCCTTGATGCGCTGACCCCTCTGCTATTATCTGCCGCTGAAATGTGACCCGTTCGAGGCTCCGTCGTGCGCTCTCGCACGCAGGTGAATGCCCAGACGATGAGTAGCGTGCGTCTCATACAGTTCACGGATCCGCATCTGTACGGCGATGCCGACGGCAAGCTCCGTGGCGTCGCCACCTACGCTTCGCTCCTGGCGACCATCGAGCACGCGCGCGCGCGTCATTGGCCGTGCGATGCCATCCTCGCCACTGGCGACCTCGTTCAGGATGACGCGGAAGGCTATGAGCGGTTTCGGGACGTGTTCGCATCGCTCGGGCTTCCGGTCTACTGCATTCCCGGCAACCACGACGAACCGGCCGCGATGGCTCGCGTCCTGGACGGTGCACCCTTTCAGCTCGGCGGCGTAGCGCGTTGGCCGGGCTGGTTCGCGGTCATGCTGGACAGCTTCATCGCCGGCAAGGCCCGTGGGCGGCTCGCCCCGGCGCAGCTCGAGCTGCTCAACCGTGCCCTGACCGAAAACGCCGGATCGCACGGGCTCGTTTGCCTGCACCACCATCCAGTGCGCATGCGCAGCAACTGGCTCGACAAGGTCGGATTGGAGAATGCAGACGAGTTCTTCGAGATTCTCGACCGCCACCAGAACGTGCGTGCGGTGCTGTGGGGACACGTTCACCAGACTTATGAAAGCGAGCGCAACGGCGTGCGCATGCTGAGTGCGCCGTCCACTTGCGCCCAGTTCCTGCCGTTAAGCGAACTGTTCGCGATCGATCGGCGCCCGCCTGGCTACCGCTGGCTGGAACTCAAGCCGGACGGCAGCATCGCCACGTCCGTCGTGTGGGTGGACGGTTTCACCTCATGAGGGCGCCGCTCGGCACCCTCCTCACTGCCTGTGCCTGGCTCGCCGCATGTCCTGCGCTGGCCGACGGCCATCCGCCGCTCTGGCGCATCGATGGGCGACACAACTCCGTCTACCTCCTCGCCTCCGTGCACGTGCTGCGCGCAACTGACGATGCCCTGACGGAATCGGTCCTGCGCGCCTACAAGGAGGCAAACGCGATCTACATGGAAGTGGACCTCGACGACCTCGATCCCGAGGCAGCAGGACAGTTCACGCTGGAGCGCGGGTTGCTGCCGGAGCAACAGACGCTGCGCGACATTCTCGGCCCGGAACCCTACGGGCGCGCCCATCAGCAGGCGCTCGATCTCGGGCTCGACCTGGATCAGTTCGCGCAACTCGAGCCCTGGGTGGTCGCGATCACGATTGCCCAGGTGCAGTTCGCAAAGCTCGGCCTCGACCCCGCGGCGGGCGTCGAGCACCGACTCGCACAACGCGCGCATCAGGATGGAAAGGAGATCCGCGGCCTGGAGACCCTCGCCGATCAGCTGTCGGCGCTGGACTCGCTGCCGATGAAACTACAGGGCGAGTTCCTCATCGTGTCCCTCGATGAAGCCACCGACATGGCCGAAGAAGCGGACGAGTTGATCAGCAACTGGTCGCGCGGAGACACGACCGCCCTGGCCAAGATCCTGGTACACGACTTCGACAGGTTTCCCGATCTGTACCGTTCGCTTATCGTCGATCGCAACCGCAAATGGGCCGACGAGATCGGCGCGTTGCTCGATAACGATCAGAACTACCTGATCGTTGTCGGTGCACTGCACCTGGTCGGGCAGGACAGCGTGATCGAACTGCTGCGCGCGCATGGCCATCCAGCGCAACGCCAGTAGTCTGCGCAGCCCTAGATCTCGATCATCTCGAAGTCTTCCTTGCCGGCGCCGCAATCCGGGCAGCGCCATGAAAGCGGAACGTCTTCCCAGCGCGTCAGCGGCGGAATACCCCGGAGCGGATCGCCCTTCTCCTCCTCGTAAACGAAGCCACAGATGACGCACATATAGGCCTTCATTGGGCGCTGCTCTCGCCCAGCAAGCGCTCCAGCGCCGCGAGAGCCACGTCGACGCTATTGTTCAGATCCAGTTGCCCCAGTCGCAGCCGTATTTCATCGAGCCGTGCCGGGTCCTTGAGAAGCGCCAGAGCCGTCTGCACCAGCGCATCGACTTCGAGGCTGGTGGAGAGCAGCAATCCTCGCGCCGCGCAGGCCGCAATGCGTGCATCCTGGTCACCGGCCACGGGTGCCGCAATGCATGGAACTCTGAGCGCCAGCGCCTGCGACAGCAGGCTCCCGCCATTGATGACGGCGACCCGCGCACCACTCAGCAGGTCGATGAGCTGTGGACCGCTGAGCGCGCCGAGGGACAGCAGCCCGTCTGGCGGCGCGAGCGTGCCCGTGTAGTTCGGGCCCTGCACCCAAACGGTCCGCTGCCCGCTGGCGCGCGCCACTTCGCGCGCGGCGCTCCCAAAGACCTCCGATGCAGACAGACCTCGGTGCTCATGCCCGCCTCCACCGGCGCAGAACAACACATACGAGTCCTTTGTCAGTCCCAGGTGGCCCCGATACGCGAGTGCGCGCGTCTCGTCCGGAGGCGGAAACAGAGAATCGAGGTGCACGATCGACACGGAGCCGACCAACGACAGCTTGAGTTTTTCCCACGCCGAAAGCTCGCCATTGAGGAATCTGGGTCCAGACAGCCAGTGCTGATCCATCTGCCACATGCGTCGCAGCCGGAAGCCCTTCCAGCGGGTCGTGGGTCGCGAGCTGACATACACCGTGCGTGCGCCGCTACGGCGTGCATGTCTCAGCTGCGCCACGCGCCCGGCGTTGTCGAATATGACGACCCCCGGCTGCAGATCGTCGATGGCACGGTTCACGGCCTGTGATTCGTAGGTCGGCGAGCGATCGATCAGCACCGCGGGAAACGGCACTTCATGTGCATAGCCCGCCGCGCGACTGACCATGAACCGGATCTCAGCGGTGGGCCAGCGCTCTCGAATGCGCTGGGCGATCGTAAGGCAACGGAAGTACTCGCCCGCTCCTTTGGCACCACTTACCGGAACGAACAGAATTCGCGGCGCAGCGTTCATCGAGCCAGGCTCTGGTGCGCATGCAAAGCATCGAGATACGCGCGCGTCACGGATTCGCCGAAGCAGCAGAATTGCACCAACTCGATGCTCGGTTGCTGGTCGAGAACACTCGTCACCTCACTGACTGCAATGCGCGCGGCCTGATCGATCGGATACCCATAGACTCCGCAGCTGATCGCGGAGAACGCGATGCTACGCAGATTGCGCTCACCGGCGAGTTGCATCGAGCGCCGGTAGCACGAGGCGAGCAGCCCCGGCTCACCCGCATCCCCGCCGCGCCACACCGGCCCGACCGCGTGGATGACATGACGTGCCGGCAACCAGTAGCCGCCCGTGATGCGCACCTCACCCGTGGGACAACCACCCACTGCCAGGCACTCCACCATGAGCTCCGGCCCGGCCGCGCGGTGAATTGCGCCGTCCACGCCACCGCCACCAGCGAGCCGCGAGTTCGCGGCGTTGACGATCGCATCGACGCGCAACGTTGTGATGTCGTCCTGAATCACTTCGATATGCGCCAAGGGCTACTCCGCCAGTCGAGCCTGCGCTCCCTTCGTTTCGATCCCGTCCAGTTCGATGACCCCGGACCGAATGGTGTCAGGGATATGCACTTCACTATCATACCGGACGCGCCGCAAGCGGCGATTTGAGATCGAGGTCGATGCGCGTCGCATTCTTTTTACACGGTGAGTCGCGGCTGGATGCGCTCAGGGAACTCGATCCGGAGCGTGATTTCGGTGAATTTCAGACCGGCGAACGGGCCTGGATCCTGCAAACCTACCTGCGCCTGCGCCGGGCCGGCTACGAGGTGGAGCTCACAGATCGTTGGCCACAGCGCGGATTGCTCGTTTTCAGCTCCAAGCAACGGCGCATTCTCAAGCGGCTCGGCGGACGGACCGACGAAGTGCGCTTGCTGGGAATTCGCGAAGACGTCGGTCCGGCCTTGATCGCTGATTGGGAAGTACTGCAGAACGGCCGCTATATCGATGGCCGCAAGCGGTTCTTTGTGCCGTTCTGGCCCCAACCTGGCCTGATTCCCCGCGATGCCTCGCGCGGTCACCTACTGCAGCGCGCGGCCTACAAGGGGTTCATCGGCAACCTGCACCAGGATTTTCGCAACGAGCGCTGGCCGCACTTTCTCGCCCAGCGGGGAATTGACTGGGCGTGCGACGCTCCGCGCTACGGCGGCTCGCAACGAGACCGAGCCGTGACCGCTTGGAACGACTATCGCGAGATTGATCTCATCGTCGCGATTCGCCCCCCCGACCGCGCCTTGCATGTGCGCAAGCCCGCCGCCAAGCTCTACAACGCCTGGCTCGCGGGTGTGCCAGCGCTCCTGAGCCCGGAGTACGCTTTCCGCGAACTGCGCCGGAGCGAGCAGGACTACATCGAAATCTCGTCCTTGAGTGAGGCTATGCAGGCTGTCGACGTGCTGCTCGGGCATCCGGACCGCTATGCGGCCATGGTTGCCAACGCGCAGCGCCGCGCCGCGGATTTCACCAGTGAGGCGATATTGCGCCAGTGGGCGCAATTGCTGTTTCAGACCCTGCCGGCGCGCGAACAGGACACTCATGTTCAGCAGTGGAGAGGGCGGCCGCTGTGGCTCAAGGCGTGGGTGCGCCGCATTTTCAGATCCTGATCTGAGACTGCTGCGTCCCTTAGTTCAGGTGCGGCCCTTTCCTTCGTTGTGACGGTTGTGTGAAACTTCCGGCATGGCGTCGGCGGAGAAATTTCCCGTCACGCTGCTCGTGATCGCTCGCGACGAAGCTGCGGTGATCGGGCGCTGTCTCGACAGCGTGCCGTTTGCGGAGGAAAAGCTCGTCGTCGATTCCGGCAGCACCGACGGCACACAGCAGATCGCCGCTGCGCACGGCGCTCGCGTCGTTCATCAGGATTGGCTCGGTTTCGGCCCGCAGCGCAATTTCGCGACCACGCAAACCCATCATGAATGGATCCTGGCGCTCGACGCTGACGAAGCGTTATCGCCGGAGCTGGTGCAGGAAATGCGCGAAAAGCTGCCACGCCTGCTGCAATCCTCCGCAGCGGGAGCAATTCTCCGCCGCAGCACCTGGTACATGGGCGCACCGATGCACTGGTATCGGCCCATGGTCGGTGAGCGCCTCGGCCGCCTGTATCACCGCGGCCGCGCCCGCTGGACCGATGCCCGCGTACACGAATCGTTGCGCTTTTCAGGGTCGACGGAATCCTTCCGCCATCCTTTCATTCATTTGCACAATCCGACCCTTGTTCACAGGTATTTGAAGAGCGTGCGCTACGCGGAGTTGAAGGCGCGCGACTGGCTCGATCGGGGCCGTCCGGTGCAGATGTGGCTGTGCCCGCTGGTGTTCATCGCTGCGTTCTTCAAGGACTACGTGTTGCGCCTTGCGTTCCTGGACGGCTGGCGCGGCTACATCGTTGCGCAGGTGGCGGCGTCCTACGCGGTTTACAAACGCATGCGGTATTACGAAATGAAGCGCAATCCGGCCTCGGTAGAGCTGGCCGGGCTGCAGCTCAAGCGCTGTGGACTGGATCCGTAAGCCGCAGATGTCGAAGCGTTACCTCTTGTATGGCTCGGAGCGCTACGCGCTGGCGATCCTGCGGCCTTTGCAGGCTGCCATTCAAAGACGCGGCGATGAGTCCGCCTGGTTTTTCGACGGGCCCGGCGGCGCAGAACTGCATGACGATGAGCGCCTGTTGCGCACGACTGCGCAAGTGCGTGCGTTCGAGCCGATCGCCGTGC
Organism: uncultured Gammaproteobacteria bacterium; assembly: GCA_963705495.1. Taxonomy (GTDB): domain Bacteria; phylum Pseudomonadota; class Gammaproteobacteria; order Steroidobacterales; family Steroidobacteraceae; genus DATBVX01. The sequence goes on from CAVPJQ010000025.1 coordinate 188,554, forward strand.
TGACATCGAGCAACGCCGTGCCGCACTTTTTCCCCGGCGTCAAGGTGGAAGTATTCCACGGCTTCGACGCCGGTAAACCGCGGCACATCTACATTCGTGGGTTCTTCGACCTGTACTGCACGACCGGGCCGCGCGACACACGGGCCTTCGAGGACATGGCACGCAGGCTCGGTCACTTTGCGGTTCACGAAACGGGCTGGCCGAAGTTCGACGCCTATATGCGCCAGCACGGCGGCGCCACGCCTGCTCCGGTTCGCGAGCGGCCCGTCATCCTGTATCACTCGACCTTCTCACCGTCGTGGAGCGCTGCGAACAAGCTCTACGATACGATCCGCGCGCTCTCCGGCAGCGGCCGCTGGCACTGGCTCGTCGCTCTGCATCCGAAGACGAGCCCGCAAACCGTGGCTCGATATCGCGCGCTGGAAGGCCAGCACCTGCACTACACGACGGAGGACAACATCCTCGATCTCTTCCCGCGCGCCGACATGATGATCTCGGATACCTCCTCGGCGCTGAACGAGTTTCTGCTGACCTACAAGCCGGTGGTTACCTTCATGAACCGCAGGCCGGGGCCGCAGCTCATCGACATCGATGCACCCGAGAAACTGCTGCCGGCGATCGAACGCGCGCTCGCGCGTCCGCCCGAGTTGATGCGCGAGATCCGTGCGTATGCCGACGCCATCCATCCATACCGCGACGGTCGTTCGAGCGAGCGCGTACTCGATGCGGTCGATGCCTTCATCGCTGCGGGTGCGCGCAACCCGCAGCGCAAGCCGCTGAATCCCTGGCGCAAACTCAAGATCAGAAAGCGCATCGGCTACTGGGGCAGGGTCTAGGAAAGCTAGGCCCGCTGGCCACTGCGATCCATGCGGTTGCCCCACCGCGCCGCCTGATTCGTGGGTTCTATCAGTCCCAGCTTTTCCAGCCGTGCCTGGATGCCCGCGACCGTGCGCTGATGCTCGATTGCCAGCTCGCCCAGTTTCCTGCCCGCGTTGAAGCCCTCGACCAGAAGCGTGTCTTCTTCGCTCGACCAGGGCTTGCCCACATTTGCCGGGAGCGCTTTCTGACGCTCCAGACGCAGTCGGCGTTCGTCGAGCGCGCGCACCGCCAGGCACAGGGCACGCACGACCTCGGGATGCTGGCACGGATTGTCCGGGTCGAATGCCTCGCCAGTGAGCGGATCTACACCCGTCGCAAGCGTCTCGATGAGCTTCGTCGCAGTCGCTTCGTCCATGATGACTCCCTGCTATCCATGTACGGCCCGTCCGTGTACAGCTATCGAAGCAGCTGCGAGGCCGGCGTGTCAGTTCGCATTCAGACCGTGTTCACGTCGATTCGATTCCGACCGGCGGTCAATCGCCAGGGGACTTGATCAGCGCACTCAACAGTCGCAGGCGCTGCAAAGGATCCTCGAGCTCGAGGCAGAACTGTCGCGACGGCAAGGTGAGTGGGAGCAGCTCCGCCAGGCGGCAGCTCACCCAGCTCACATCATCGGGTCTGCGCTCCAGGTGTGCGTACAGGTCAGAAGCTTCATTCAGCAGCGTCTCTACAACCGCGGGAAGGTGCTGGAATTCAGGGGGAAGTGGCTGCGCTGACTCGATCTCGAGCCATTGCACCTGCCCGACATGCAGGCCGTCGCGCCGGCACTGATGCGTCTGCACCCTGAAACGCCGCTCGCCCAAGGTCGTCAGCCCGAGCAGGCCATCGGCGAGCGCGTGAAAGTCCACGATGCGTGCCAGCGTGCCGATCGCCTCGAATTGCGCGGGGCCAGTCTCGCTTCCGGCACGGATCAGGACCACACCGAAGCCGCGCTGCTCGCGCAGGCACTCGCGCACCATGTCGAGGTAGCGCGGCTCGAAAATTCTGAGTGGCAGCGGGCCACCAGGGAACAGCACCGTGTTGAGCGGGAAGAGCGCGAGTTCTTCGGTGGAATTGCCAGTTGTATCGGTATGCACGGGCGTCTCACCCCGCGTTCTACTCTTGCGCCGGCTCCTCGCCCCAACGCTTCATCAGCGAATGCTCGACGCCGAGATGATCGAGGACGCGCGCGACCACGAAATCCACGACCTCAGCCACCGTTTGCGGACGATTGTAGAAGCCGGGATTCGCCGGCAACACGATTCCACCAGCCCGCGCCAGGCGCAGGAGATTCTCGAGGTGAACGATCGAAAGAGGCGTCTCGCGGGGCACCACGATGAGGGGGCGTCGCTCCTTCAGCATCACATCCGCAGCTCGTTCGATCAGATTGCGACTCGTCCCCTGCGCGATGCCGGCAACGGTGGCCATGCTGCAGGGGCAAACGACCATCGCCTGCGGTGCATTGGAGCCACTCGCGAGTGGCGCGGTCCACTCCTCCGGGCCGAAGACGCGCAACTGGCCGGTCGCTGCGCCATGAGTCTCGCTGAGGTAGCGCTCGATCTCGCTCATCCGGCCCGGCAGTTTCTGCGCGGTTTCCATGCCGATGACCATCTGTGCGGGCTTTGACAGAGTGAGCCAGACGCTGCGCCGCGCATCCAACAGACATTGCAACAAGCGCAGGCCATATTGCGCGCCGGATGCGCCCGTCATGGCGAGGGCGATCGGCCCTGCTTGCCGCTCGTTCAATTGCCCTCCGCGCCTGCTGTGCGAAGCCCGCTACGCAGGGCTGCGAGCAGCCGCTCGTGCAAGCCCCCGAATCCGCCGTTGCTCATGATGAGCACCTGGTCACCGGACCTGAGGCGTGTCGGCAGAGTTTCAAGGAGCTGATCGATGCTCCGGGCGAGGTGGGCACGCGCGCCAAGTCCGGCAACCGCAGCGCCTGCATCCCAGCCGAGATCGGCCGGCGCGTAGAGCCACACCTCGTCAGCAGCGGCGAGAGAGGGTCCGAGAGTGTCTCGATGCACGCCCATCCGCATCGTGTTGGAGCGCGGTTCGAGCACTGCAATGATCCGCGCGCTGCCCACGCGCCGGCGCAAACCATCAATGGTCGCCGTGATCGCGGTGGGATGATGCGCAAAGTCGTCGAGCACCGTGATGCCGTTGACCTCGCCGCGCACTTCCAGGCGCCGGCGCACGCCAGCAAAGCGACCGAGCGAGGCAATAGCCTGCCTCGGCGCAACGCCGGCGTGGCGCGCAGCGGCGATCGCGCCCAGTGCGTTCTCCAGGTTGTGCGCGCCAATCAGCGACCACTGCACGAAGCCGTGCGATCTGCCGTCCTCGAGCACCTCGAAACGCGAGTAGTCTCCATCTGGTGCGACGCGTGCCATCCAGCGTGCATCGGGCGCCGCGGTGCGCGCAAATGCCTCACGCGCGGTCCAGCAACCCATCTCGAGCATTTCACGCACGTTGTGATCGGCTGCGTTCCACAAGATGAGGCCCGCGCCGGGCACGATTCGCACCAGCTGGTGAAACTGCCGCTGGATTGCGGCGACGTCGGGAAAAATATCCGCGTGATCGTATTCGATGTTGTTGATGAGGAGCGTGCGCGGACGCAAGTGCACGAACTTCGAGCGCTTGTCGAAGAAGGCCGTGTCGTACTCGTCGGCCTCGATCACGAAGCAGCGGCCCTCGCCAAGACGCGCCGTGGCATCGAAGTTCGCCGCGACACCACCGATGAGAAATCCCGGTGCGAGACCCGCATCCTCCAGAATCCAGGCGAGCAGGCTCGAAGTCGTGGTCTTGCCGTGGGTCCCGGTCACGGCGAGCACCCAGCGCTCGCGCAGGACGTGTTCAGCGAGCCACTGGGGACCCGAGGTGAACGGCAGGCCGCGATTCAGCAGCTCCTCGATCACCGGCATGCCGCGCGTCATCACATTGCCGACCAGGACGATGTCAGGCGCCGGTTCCAGTTGCCCCGGATCGTAGCCCTCGATCAGCTCGATGCCGAGCGAGCGCAGTTGTGTGCTCATGGGCGGATAGACGTTGCGATCCGAGCCCGTGACGCGGTGCCCGCGAGCTCGCGCCAGCGCCGCGATGCCTCCCATGAAGGTGCCGCATATACCGAGGATGTGTACGTGCATCGCGCTGCGCTTCCAACGGATGGCTGGGCTACTGATAATGCGCGCTCAGCCGCTGCGAACTGAATTCGCGGCGCGATTGTACACGGGTAGACGCCGACTCCATGTCCGCAGCGCTTTTCATCAATGATTCTGCCGCTCTCGAGGCGCTGGCACCGCAATTGCGGGCCGCGCCGCTGTATGCCTTTGATACCGAATTCATGCGCGAGCGCACCTACTACCCGCAGCTCTGCCTGGTGCAGCTCGCAACCGCTGAACTCATCGTCTGCGTCGATCCGCTGGCGATTTCCGATCTCGCGTTTCTTGATTCGCTGCTGGGCCAGACCTCTGCCGTCAAGGTCGGCCATGCGGTGCGCCAGGACCTGGAGGCGTTGCTGACCAGGGTTGCAAGTCCACCCACGCACCTGTTCGACACTCAGGTCGCCGCTGCGCTGATTGGCCTGCCGCCCCAGGTGGGGTATGCCGAGCTGGTGCAGCGCTTTCTCGGCGTCACACTCGATAAGACCCATTCACGCACCGACTGGGCGGCGCGCCCACTCACCCCCGCGCAGCTCTCGTACGCAGCCGAGGACGTACGCTACCTGCTGCCGCTGCGAGATACGCTGAGCGCGGAGCTCGAGCGCCTGCACCGGCTCGACTGGTTCCACAGCGAGATGAGCCGGCAGCTCGCGATCGGTATCCGACGCATCGAGCCGGACGAAGCCTGGCAGCGGCTTAAAGGAATCGATGCGCTCGATGCGCGTCGGCTCGCGACTGCCAAGGGCCTCGCGCGCTGGCGCGAGGAGCGTGCGATCAGGCGCAATCGCCCGCGTGGCTGGATTCTTTCCGACGACGCCCTGCATGAGATGGTGCGCGCACTACCGGAGGATCGCGTAGCGCTCGAACGCCTGGGGGCAGTGCCGCGCGGACTGGTGGAGAAGAGCGCCGATGAGCTCACCTCAGTCGTGCGATCGACCGCGCAGCTCAACGCCACGCCGCGATCAATGTCCCGCGGGCGACCCGACCCGGAACAGCAGCGACGGCTCAAGCACCTGGCCGCGACCGTGCGCGGCGTTGCTGAGCAACTCAAGCTCAGCCCGGAATTGCTTGCGACGCGACGCGACCTGCAGCAGCTGTTAGCGGGCAATGCCGACATCGAGCCGCTGCGCGGCTGGCGTCGCGAAGTGATCGGTGATGCGCTCCTGAAAGCGCTTTAGGGCAGCTGCAGGGCCAGTCAGCGCCGCGCACGACTGCGTCGTCTGGATGTGCCGCCGCGCTTCGGTGCGCGGGTGCTCTTGCGAGGCGAGCGACTCGCGGCGACGCGCGTACGGGAACCCGGCTTTTTTCTTGGGCTCTTCGCCCTGCGGGGCGCCGCGCTCTTGCGCCGCGCGACGCTGGCACGCCGCGGTGCAACGCGTCGCACTGCGCGCTTCACTGTGACTCGCGCCGGTATGTCGCTCAGCGCCTGTTCCAGGCGCTTGAATACTTCGTCGATCTCACCCTCGGCATTGACCGTGCGCAGCAATTCGCAGGCGCGATAGTGTTCGACGAGAGGACGCGTTTGCGCTGTGTAGACATCGAGGCGATTGCGAATGGTCTCTTCGTTGTCGTCGGGCCGCTGCACGAGTTCGTGCTGGTGGCCTCCGTCTGCGCACGGCGTGCCCGCATCCGGCGGGGATGTATAGATATTGAACAGTCGCCCGCAACGTGGACAGCTGCGTCGTCCCGTCAAGCGACGCATCAGCACTGCGGAGTCGATGTCCATCAGCACAACTGCTTCGATCGGCTGGCCGATTTGCGCCAGCATCCCGCTCAAGGCCCGAGCCTGGGCCAGGTTGCGCGGGAAACCGTCGAGGATGAAGCCGTGCCGCGCATCCGCCTTGCTGAGGCGCTCCCGAATCAACGCCAGCACGAGGTCGTCGGACACAAGCTCGCCCGCATCCATCGCCGCCTTGGCGCGCACGCCGAGTGCTGTGGCGCGAGCCACGGCGTCGCGCAACAGATCGCCCGATGAAACCTGGGGCACGCGGTATTTCTTGGCGAGCCGCTGCGACTGCGTACCCTTGCCGGAGCCCGGCGCACCGAGCAGGATGATTCTCATGCTGAACCGCTCTCCCTTGTTTCCTTACGGGCCGGCGCGCAACGGCGCCCACGCGAAAGTCGGGTACCGTACCGACTGAGTCCGGACGCGTCAAACGCCAGGGCAGTTCCAGGCGGATGCTGGGGCCGGCGCGGATCGGTTATTCTTTCGGCCCTTTTTCTCACAAACCTTTCACGAGCCAGCCATGCCAGCGAAGAAACGGGCGCAACCGATGCGATCGAAGCCTCGCAATGCCTTCTATGCGCAGTCGGGGGGCGTTTCCGCCGTCATCAACGCTTCGGCGTGCGGCGTGATCGAAGCTGCACGCAAGGCGCGCGGGCATATCGGCAAGCTGTACGCAGGCCGCGATGGAATCGTCGGCGCGCTCACGGAGGACCTGATCGATGTCGGTAAGGAGAGTGCCGCGACCATCGCGGGGCTCAAGCACACGCCGGGCGGCGCGTTCGGATCGGCGCGCTACAAGCTCAAGGGCCTCGACAAGAACAAGGCCGAGTATGAGCGGCTCATCGAGGTCTTCCGTGCGCATGACATCGGCTTCTTCTTCTACAACGGCGGCAACGACTCGATGGACACCGCGCACAAGGTGTCCCAGATCGGCGCGCAACTCGGCTACCCCGTAACCTGCATCGGTGTGCCGAAGACCGTCGATAACGATCTCCCGCACACGGATTGCTGCCCCGGTTTCGGATCCGTCGCGAAGTATGTGGCGGTATCGACGCGCGAAGCCGCGCTCGACGTGGCGTCGATGGCGCGCACCTCGACCAAGGTTTTCGTGCTCGAAGTGATGGGCCGGCATGCCGGGTGGATCGCGGCTGCGGGCGGATTGGCGGGTTCGAGGCCCGGGGATCCGCCACACATCATCCTGTTCCCGGAAATCCCGTTCGAAGAGGACAGGTTTCTGGCTCGCGTCAAACAGTGTGTGACTGATTACGGTTACTGCGTGATCGTCGTCTCCGAGGGGGCGGCCACTGCGGATGGCAGGTTCCTCGCCGAAGCGGGCACCAAGGACGCGTTCGGTCACACGCAACTCGGCGGCGTCGGTCCGGTGATCGCGGAGCTCATCAAGCGCAATCTCGGGTTGAAGTATCACTGGGCGGTCGCGGACTACCTGCAACGTTCGGCGCGCCATATCGCCTCCAGGGTGGACGTTCTGCAGGCGTATGCCGTGGGCAAGGCCGCAGTCGAATTCGCCGTGAAGGGCATGAATGCGGTGATGCCCACCATCGTGCGCAAGTCTCATCGCCCGTATCGCTGGTCGATCGGCCACGTGCCACTCGAAGCGGTCGCCAACCAGGAAAAGAAGGTGCCGCGCGACTACATCACCGAGAATGGATTCGGGATTACGGCCGCCTGCCGCCGCTACCTCGAGCCGTTGATCGCAGGCGAGGATTACCCGCCGTATCGCAACGGTTTGCCGGTGTATGTCGAGATCAAGGGCGCCGCCGTCCCGCGCAAGCTCGGCATCCCGTTTGTGCTATAGTTCCGCCCCTTTTTTGGGGCTGCGGCCCGCCGCGCCTCATCCATAGATAAAACAAGTTCCTGATTCCGGGAGAGTTCTTATGACCCCTGAAGTGGCCCTGTGGGTGGCCATCGCCGCCGGCGTTGCTGCGATCCTGTACGGCGTTTTTTCAGTGCAATGGGTGCTGCGCCAGCCTGCGGGTAGCGCACGCATGCAGGAAATTGCCGCGGCCGTGCAGGCCGGTGCCCGCGCTTATCTCAATCGTCAGTACTCGACCATCGCGATTGTCGGCGTGGTTCTGTTCGTCGCGCTGGGATTCATCCTCAACTGGGTGACGGCGGGCGGATTCGCCGTTGGCGCAATCCTTTCGGGCCTGGCGGGCTACATCGGCATGAACATCTCGGTACGCGCGAACGTTCGCACAGCACAGGCGGCAAGTGTCGGCCTCAATCCCGCGCTCAAGATCGCGTTTCGCGGCGGTGCCATCACCGGAATGCTGGTCGTGGGCCTGGGCCTGATCGGGGTCGCGGGCTATTACATGCTCGTGCGGCACCTGACGGGCAACGACGACACGGCACTGCACGCGCTCATTGGCTTGGCGTTCGGCGGCTCGCTCATCTCGATTTTTGCGCGACTCGGCGGCGGCATCTTCACCAAGGGCGCCGATGTAGGGGCGGATCTGGTCGGCAAGGTCGAGGCGGGAATTCCCGAGGATGACCCGCGCAATCCGGCGGTGATCGCCGACAACGTGGGAGACAACGTCGGTGACTGCGCGGGCATGGCCGCGGACCTCTTTGAAACCTACGCGGTAACCGTCGTCGCGACGATGCTGCTGGGCGGCCTCGTCATGCAAGCTGCAGGTATCAACGCGGTGCTCTTCCCGCTGGTACTCGGCGCCGTTTCGATCGTCGCCTCGATCGTTGGCACGTTCTTCGTCAGCGCGGGCTCGAGCGGCAAGATCATGCCGGCGCTCTACCGGGGCGTCACGGTCTCGGGCGTGATTGCAGCGATTGCCTTCTATCCGGTGACGCTGAAGATCATGGGCGCCGAACACATGAACCTGTACTGGTGCGCGTTGATCGGTCTTGGCCTCACGGCGGCCATGATCATCATCACCGAGTATTACACCTCGACCGAATACGGGCCGGTGCGCAGCGTCGCAGCCGCCTCGCAGACTGGACACGCAACCAACATCATCGCGGGCCTGTCGGTCTCGATGAAGTCCACGGCCCTGCCGGTGCTGGCCGTGGTGCTCGCCCTCTGGGGCGCGTACACGCTCGGGGATCTCTACGGGATCGCGATCGCGGCAACGGCGATGCTGTCGATGACCGGCATGATCGTCGCGCTCGACGCGTACGGTCCAATTACGGACAACGGCGGCGGTATCGCCGAAATGGCCGGTCTGCCGAAGAATGTGCGCACGATCACCGATGCGCTCGATGCCGTGGGCAATACCACCAAAGCCGTCACCAAGGGTTATGCGATCGGCTCCGCCGGCCTCGCTGCGCTCGTCCTCTTCGCCGACTACACGCACAACCTCGCCGCCCTCGGCAAGTTGCAGTCCTTCGAGCTATCCGATCCCGCGGTCATCATCGGACTGTTCATCGGCGGTCTGGTGCCGTACCTCTTCGGCGCCATGGCGATGGAGGCGGTCGGTCGTGCCGCGGGCTCGGTCGTGAATGAAGTGCGCCGGCAGTTTCGCGAGATCAAGGGCATCATGGAGGGTACGGCGAAGCCCGATTACTCCAAGGCTGTCGATCTGCTGACACGGGCCGCGATCAAGGAAATGATCGTGCCCTCGCTCCTGCCGATCCTGGTGCCCATTGTCCTCGCGGTGGTGATGAATTGGCTCATGGGTCCTGGCGCTGGCGTACGCGCCCTCGGTGGGCTGCTGATCGGAACGATCGTTACGGGCCTGTTCGTCGCGATCTCGATGTGCACCGGTGGCGGCGCCTGGGACAACGCCAAGAAGTACATCGAGGAAGGGCACTTCGGCGGCAAGGGCTCGGATGCCCACAAGGCTGCGGTCACGGGTGATACGGTCGGCGATCCCTACAAGGACACGGCAGGTCCAGCGATCAACCCGCTCATCAAGATCATCAATATCGTCGCGCTGCTGCTGGTGCCGCTGCTGTAGCGAAGCTGCGGCCGTCAGCTGGCGAGCAGCGGCTGCGGGCGCGCGATCAGGTAGCCCTGCACAAAGTCGACGCCCATCTTGCGGGCGGCATCGAGTGCCGCCTCATCTTCGACCTGCTCCGCAACGACTCTGAAGTTCAGGGTGCGCGCGAGCTTGATCATCGCGGTCACCATCGCCTGGTTCACCGAGTCGCGCGCCAGGTTGCGGATGAATGAGCCGTCTATCTTCAGATAGTCCATGGTCAGGTTCTTGAGATTCGAGAAACTGCCCATGCCGCGCCCGAAGTCATCGAGCGCGAACTGGCAACCCATGCCGTGCAGGACGCCGATGAAGCGGCGCGCGTGATCGATGTTGGCGATCACGGAATTCTCCGTGACCTCAAAACACACCTGCGTCGGAGCAACACCGGTGCGGTCCAGGCAGTCGACCACGAACTCCAGGAACTGGGTGTCGCCGAGCGTCTGGCCAGAGATGTTGATCGCGATGCTGTTCTCCGCTGGCAGGCGCACTGCCCCGCCACCCAGTGCGGAAAGGGCCGTCTGCACCACCCAGCGGTCGACTAGTGACATCAGGCGGTAGCGCTCGGCCGCGCGCAGGAACTCTGTTGGACTGGCTTGCTCGCCGTTTTCATCCTTGAGCCGCACCAGTACTTCCAGCGCCGGGCCGTCGTGCACCTCACTGTTGGCCGGAACGATGGGCTGCGCGTACAGCTCGAAGCGGTTCTCCTTCAGCGCCGTTTGCAGTTTCTGCAGCCAGTGGATCTCGCCCCGGTGCCGCGCCACGGCTTCATCGCGCGCGGAGTACACGTTGACGCGCGTGCCCTGCTGTTTGGCGACATAGCAGGCCGAGTCGGCCGCACCCAGCAGCTCGTCGGTCGAGCCGCTCTCGCGCCCCATCTCCACGAGACCGATGCTGATGTCGATGTTGAAGATCTTGTCCTTCCACACGAATCGATAGTCGGTCACGGCACGACAGACATCGTCGGCAATCTGGCGCGCCTTCTCGAGCGGGCATCCGATCAACAGCATCGCGAACTCATCGCCGCCGATGCGCGCCACCGTGTCGGAGTCTCGTACCGCATCCTTGAGCAGCGCCGCGACCTCGCGCAGCATGTTGTCGCCGGCCAGGTGCCCGCAGCTGTCGTTTACGACCTTGAAGCGATCCAGATCCAGATAGCAGAGCACGTGCGACGCTTCACCGGCACGCGCGCTGTCGAGCGCCTCCTGCAGACGCCGCTCGAATTCACGTCGATTGACGAGGCCCGTGAGCGCATCGTGGCTCGCCTGGTAGGACATCTGGCGTGCGAGCCCGCGTTGCTCGGAGACATCGTGCAGCACCACGGCAGCGCCGATCACCTCGTTCTGGACGTTGTGGAGCGGGGAGACGCTGAGCTCGATGTAGTGCTCCTCGCCGGTGCCGCGGGCGAGGAGCAGCGCCTTGCGCCCCAGCGACACGCGCGCGCCGCTCGCCAGGCACTGACGAACCGGGTCCGCCAGCGATTGCCGGTCGGTCTCGCTCACAAGACTTACGATGTCATCGAGTCCGTGGCCCATGGCCTGCATCGCGGTCGTGCCAGTGAATCTTTCGGCCGCCTCGTTCATATAGTCGATCCGGCCGCGCTTGTCGGTCGTGATCACGCCCTCGCCGATCGACTGCAGCGTCGCCAGCGCGCGCGAACGCTCCTGTTCCGGTGCGCTGGCCCCGCGGCGTGGTGTCATCTCCACAGCAGTGATCAGGAGCGTCGGTTCGCCGGCGGAATCGATCAACGAGCCCGAGAGCTCAAGACGACTGACCTGGCCTTGCGCACCAACCAGCTCGATTTCGTAGCGCTGGGCGGCAGGCTCCCCCGCCAGCATGCGACGGGTGTTTTCACGCACGAGCTCGACGTAATCAGACGGAACCAGCTCGTCGAGCCTGCGCCCGCTCAGCTCCTGCGCGCTCAACCCGGTGAGTGCAGCGAAGCGTGAATTCGCGTGTACGATCGTTTCGCGGTGCAGGATGACCGCTTCGTGGACCGACTCGACGAGGCGGTGAAACAGAGGATCGCGCTCCTGCAGCTTCTGGCCGCCGGAATCGAGGCGACTGAGCAATTGATTGATCGAGGAGGCCGCGCTCGCGATGCGTGGTTGCTCCGAATCCTGCTCGAGTCGTTCGTCGAAGCGACTGGCCGCTGCGATGCGGGTCAGCTTTTCGGTCAACGCATCGAGCGCACGCAACTCCCGGCGCTTGTGCAGATACAATGCCAACGCGCCGGCTGCTATCAAACCCAGGGCCAGCGTGAGAATTACAAGCGTTGGCATGTCGATTCTGGGGAGCCTTCCGATCCCGAGGCCCTGGCTGACCTCTGTGACATCCGGGAGTAGTGGTGGCGCGTTGCTACGTCTTGTTCTGGCGCGCTCTTCTGGTCACAAGGATAGCCGATGGCCCCCTCGGGCCTGCCTGCTTTTGACCATAATGGTTGAGTTTCGGTGTGGCACCGCGCTTGTTTGACCCTATGAAACTCCGTAACCTGTGCAACCTTCTTCGAGGCCGGGCGCAGGTTTACAGGGGCCCGGATTCCATCGACACGAATCATGAACGTCGAAATTGCGCGCAGGCAAATGATCGAGCAACAGGTGCGTGCCTGGGAGGTGCTCGACGAGCGTGTTTTGGGAGCCCTTGCCCAAGTACGCCGCGAATTGTTCACGCCCGAAGCGTTCCGCGAGCTTGCCTTCGCGGACACGCAGATCCCGATCGGGCACGGACAATTCATGCTCGCACCTAAGGTGGAAGGTCGATTTCTGCAGGCGCTCGAGCTCGATCCGGCCGACGACGTACTCGAGATCGGCACCGGGAGCGGCTTTTTCGCGGCGTGCCTGGCGCGACTCGGGCGCAAGTGTGCACAGCGTCGAGATCTTCGCGGACCTGTGCGAGTTTGCGAAGGAAAACCTGCGTGCCTCAGGCGTCAGCGGAGTACAGGTTGAAGCTCAGGACGCCATGACGCTCGATGACTCACGACGCTACGACGCGATTGCGGTGACCGGCTCCTTGCCCGTCTACGATCGCCGCTTCGAGCGCGCCCTCGAGATCGGCGGTCGGTTGGTGGTCGTCGTAGGGGAATCCCCGGTGATGGAAGCGCGCCTGATCCGCCGTGCTTCTGAGACTCAGTGGGTGCAGGAGAGCCTGTTCGAGACGGTGATCGAGCCGCTGATCAACGCATCGCAACCGCCACGCTTTCTGTTTTGAGTCATGGTGGGCGAAATCACGCCGACGCAATTTCAGGTACGCCGCGCTGCGGGCGCCGTGCTTCTCGATGTGCGCGAGGACTGGGAGCTGAAGGTCGCGAGTGTCCCGGACGTCGTCCACATACCAATGGGCCAGGTCCGCGATCGCATCAAGGAACTCGACCCGGAGCGCGAGACTGTCGTCATTTGCCGCTCGGGCCGTCGCAGCCTCGAAGTTGCGCGATTTCTCGAACAACAGGGATTCAAGTCGGTCGCCAATCTCACCGGAGGCATCCTTGCCTGGTCACGAGAGCTCGACCCCTCGATTCCCGAATATTGAACAAATTCATCACTGCGGATGTCCGACGCGCCTTGTCGGGTATTGCTGGGTGATATAGTCTTATACAACACTAGTTGTCCTTGGGGACTGCCAGGTTCAAGAAGGGGAACCGGATGAACGGACCAACTCGCGCTGCGATCTCTGTGCTGGCCATCATGCTTGTCCCGCCAGTTGCATATACCGCTGATTTACTTGAGGTTTATCAGCGCGCCGCGCAGAACGACCCGCTCGTGAGGGAGGCGGAGGCGAATCGGCTGGCGGCACTCGAGGCGAAACCTCGGGCCCTGAGTCAACTGCTCCCGCAGGTCGTGGCACTCGGCAGCCTCGGCAGGACTGAACGGGACGGCGGGTCAACGTTCCCGCAGCGCTTCACGGACACTGCCGGCAACGTCGCCATTATCAACGTTCCGACAACCCAGGAATCGGAGGCGGACACGACGCAGTACGAGTTCCGTCTCACCCAGTCGGTGTTCCGCTGGGATCGCTGGATGACGCTGAAGCAGGCCGACGCACAGGTGGCGCAGGCCGAGGCGAACTACGTGGTCGCGCAGCAGGACCTGCTGGTGCGCACTGCCGAGCGATATTTCGACGTGCTTGCCGGAGAGGATACGTTGCAGGCTGCGACGACAGCGCGTGATGCCATCTCGCGCCAGCTCGAGCAGGCCAACAAGCGCTTCGAGGTCGGTCTCATCGCGATCACCGACGTGCAGGAAGCGAAGGCCGCGTTCGACAATGCGAATGCGGTGGTGATCGCTTCGAAGCGTTCGCTCGCCAGTGCGCACGAACAATTGCGCGAACTGACCGGCGATCCCTTCGAGTCGCTCTCCAAGCTCTCCGAAGCGATGCCCCTCAGGTCGCCGGACCCGCAGGACGAGGAGCAGTGGGTCAAGACCGCGATGGACCAGAACTCGGGCCTGATTTCGAGCCGCCTCGCCGCCGAAATCGCGCGCGATACGATTTCGATCCGACGCGGCGGACATCTGCCGTCGCTCGACCTGGTGGCGAGCCACTCGGACTTCGACAGCAACGAGACCACCACCACGGTGGATGTCACCTCCAACACTTCGCTCCGGGGTCCGACCGACTCCAATTTCACGGACGATACGATTTCCCTGCAGCTCAATTTCCCGATTTATAGCGGCGGCGCCGTGAATTCCAGCGTGCGTGAGGCAGTTTACCTGCATCGCGCCGCGCGCGAGCGCCTCGAGGCGACGGCCCGCTCGACAGAGCGCGAAACGCGCGATGCGTACCTCGGTGTGCTCTCCGAGCTTTCGCGCGTGCAGGCATTGCGACAGGCACTGGAGTCGAGCCGCACGGCGTTGCAGGCTACCGAGGCCGGCTATGAAGTCGGCACTCGCACTGCGGTTGACGTGCTCGACGCGCGACGCCGGCTGGCGCAGGCCGAGACCGACTACGCGCGCAGCCGCTACGACTATCTGCTGAATGTGATTCGTCTGAAGCGCGCGGCCGGTACCCTGCAAGCGCAGGACATCGACGAGGTTAACCAGTGGCTAACTGCAACTGCGGCATCGCCCACTGTGCAGCCCCAGCCGATGCCACCGTCGTCGGGCACCAATCCGCAAACACCGCCCTCCGAGCCGGTCACTCAGCCGCCCACGGGCTGATATCGCGGTTCTTACTGGCGCACCAGCGGGTCGATCAGATCCAGGAGGCGCCTCAGCGCGCCGCGATTCTCATCGAGCGCCCGACGGCCGACGTCGCCCATGCGTCGGCGTTCTGTCGGCTCCTCGAGCAACTTTGTCACCTGGGTCGCGAGCTCGTCGGCATCGTGCACCACGCGTGCGGCACCGACCTCGAGGAGCAGTCGCGCGGCATCTTCGCTGTTGAAGTTGTAGGGCCCGGTCAGTATCGGCACTCCAAGTGCCGCGGGTTCCAGCAGATTGTGCCCGCCGATCGGAACTAGGCTGCCGGCGACGAACGCGACGTCGGCAGCGGCGTAGAACGTCAGCAGCTCACCGAGTGTGTCGATCAGCCAGACTTCCGTCTCCGGTCGAACGCCGCCGCCGGCCCTGCGACTGACGAAGCGAAACGCACGTTTGCGCAGTGTGTTCGCAACCGACTCGAAGCGACTCGGGTGGCGTGGCACGAGCACGAGCAGGACGTTGCCGACTTGCTGTTGCACGCGCACGTGTGCGTCGAGCACTGCGTCTTCCTCGCCCTCGTGAGTGCTCCCGGCGATCCATACTTGGCGGTCAGGCGCTTGCAGCTCGCGCAGTTGTTTCCCCGCCGCTGCCACTCCCTCCGGCAACTCGAAATCGAACTTGATGTTGCCAATCACGTGTGTACGGCGTGGGTTGGCACCGATCGACTTGAAGCGCTGCGCGTCGTTCTCGCTCTGAGCCGCGATGACGATGCCGTGCGACAACGTTTGCCGGAACAGACTCACGAGCAGGCGATATCGCCCCACTGATCGTGGCGAGATACGCGCGCTCGCCAGCACCAGGGGTACGCTTCGTCTTCCGCATTCGCGATACAGGTTCGGCCACAGCTCCGTCTCGAGAATTACTGCGAGCCGTGGCCGGGCGCGGTCAAAGAAGCGGCGCACGCAGCCAGGCAGGTCGTACGGGGCAAACCGGACATGGACGTCCTCGCCGAAGAGACTCCGGCCACGCAGCGCCCCGGTCGGCGTGATCGTCGTCAGCACCAACGGCATGTGCGGGTAGCGGGATCGAAGTGCGCGCACCAGCGGTGCCGCGGCCTGAACTTCTCCCATCGATACCGCGTGCACCCAGATGGTCGCCGTCGTCTCGCGGCGCCCGAAGCCGAAGCGCTCATTGAGATTCTTCCAATAGCTTCGGTCCTTGAAACCACGCCACAGCACGGTCGCAAAGGCAAATGGCACCAGCAGGTACGCGAGCGCGATGTAGATGAAGCGCATGCTCAGCGCATCCCCGCCCGGCTCGTCACCTCGGCATCGTCGTAGCCTTCCGCAATTGCGCTCCAGGTGCGCGAGTCGAGACGATCCGCGGGCAGGTCGCGGCAGATCTTGAGCAGTGAGCGCTTCAGGCGCGCGAGATTGGCGATCCGCCAGGGTCCCGGCGCGCGGCGCGAGCCTCGATCGAAGTCGACCACGAAAACCTTGCCGTGATCATCGAGCAGAATATTGTGAGCGTTGAGATCGGCGTGGCGGGCGCCCGCGTCGTGAAAGCGACGAATGCATGCTCCTATCGCCTGCCAGACGGCGGCTGAAAGGGGCGCTTGCTGCAACAGGGAAGACAGCGGCTGGGCGTGGGCGATGCGCTCGGTGATCAGATCGCCGCGGTACGTCAGAATGCCGCGACGGTACTGAGCTGCGACCGGAGCCGGAACCGGCAATCCCGCATCGTGCAAGTCACGCAGCAACTGCCATTCGCGAAACGGGCGCGTGCGCGCCGCGCCCGTCCACATGTAGCGATCCCGTGTCAGGCGCGCGATCCAGCCGCCGCGGCGATACTGTCGCAACACCCACTCGTGACCATCGGCCGTAATAAAGAAGGCTGCACCCCGGCCAGCGCTCGTCGCCGCAAGTGCGCCCGTGGCACGCCAGGCATCGACATCGAAGATCGCGGGGGTCGCGTTGCCCACCCGGGAGACGTCATATAGCATGGCGCCGTCTCGCGTCGGCACGTGACGCACATCAGCAACCACCGAAGCGGGCGAAGCGCAACTCGCGGTCATTCGATTCCAGTGATTCTCTCCAAGCCCCCGCGCAATGTCTGCATCCTGAGGCTCTCGGCCATCGGCGATGTCTGTCACGTGCTGCCGGTGGTGCGAACGCTCCAGCAAGCCTGGCCGGACGCGCGCTTCACGTGGATCATCGGCAAGGTCGAAGCAAAGCTTCTTGGTCTCATTCAGGAGATCGAGTTTATCACCTTCGATAAGCGCCACGCGTTCCGGGATCTGAAGCACTTTCGTGTCTCGGTGCGCGAGCAGCGCTTCGACCTGCTGTTGCACATGCAGCTCGCTCTGCGCGCGAGCTTCCTCAGCAGCTATGTACGCGCGCCGGTCAAGCTCGGCTTCGATCGGGCGCGAGCACGCGAGTTGCAGTGGCTGTTCACTACGCATCGCATCGCGCCTCGTGCACGTGAGCACGTGATGGACACCTTCTTCGCTTTTGCAGAGGCACTCGGTGCGCACGACCGCCTGCTGCGCTGGGGCATACCGCTGCCGGGGGACGCGCGCCACTATGCCGCGCAGATCATCAACGACCAGCGACCGACGCTGGTCATCAGTCCCTGCTCGAGCCATGCACGGCGCAACTGGCGTCCGGAATACTACGCCCAGGTCGCCGAGCACGCGGCGCGTGTGCACTCCATGCGAGTCGTCCTGACGGGCGGCCCGACGAGCACCGAGCGAAATATGGCCCGGGCCATCGAGAGCGCGGCTCAACAGCCGCTCATCAACACGGTCGGCCGCGATACCCTGCCGCAGCTCCTGGCCCTCTTGCAGCGTGCTGACGTGCTGTTGAGCCCGGACTCCGGGCCGGTGCACATGGCGACCGCAGTCGGGACCCCGGTCATCGGTCTTTACGCCGCGACCAACCCGGAACGCAGTGGCCCGTATCTGAGCCGCTCGTGGTGCGTGAACAAGTACGATGAAGCGGCTCGCAAGTACCTCGGTCGCCCGGCGAGCGAAATTGCCTGGACCACCAAGATCGAGAAACCGGGCGTGATGGACCTCATCAAGCCCGAGGACGTGATGCGCAAGCTCGACAAGTTCATGAGTCAACGGGGCAAGCAGCCCAGGAAGTGGGCATGAACACCATCCTGGTTCCGATCTCCCCAGGGGAATTGATCGACAAGATCACGATTCTGCGCATCAAAGCTCAGCGCATGACCGACGCTGCGAAGCTTGCCAACGTACGCCACGAGCTTGAACTTCTCGAGGTCACCTGGCGCGAGTCCGTGCCGCGTGGCACCGACCTCGTCGCCGAGGAGAAAGCACTGGAGGGAGTGAACGCGCGTATCTGGGACATCGAAGATGACATTCGTGATCACGAGTCGCGCCGTGTGTTCGATGCGCGTTTCATCGAACTGGCGCGCGCGGTCTATATCAATAACGATGAGCGCGCGGCCATCAAGAAGCACATCAACGTGAGGCTCGGCTCAAAGATCGTTGAGGAAAAATCCTACAAGGATTACGGCAAGGGCAGTTGAGGCGCTGACCTCGCCGCCCGCGTTCATTTCGTCAACGTATATTCCGCGCCGCAGTACGGGCATTTCGCCCAACCGGTCGGTTCGATCGGCAGATATACCCGAGGGTGTGAGTTCCACAGATACATCTGTGGCATCGGGCATGACAGTGGCAGATCCTCGCGCGTGACCTGGTACTGGTTCTGGGCGTTCGGCTGGATCAGCGTGCGCTTCGTGGGTTCGGTGGCGGCCACTCTTTGTCCTCGATGCCGTGGGCAATGATTGGCGGCAAAGTATAGCGGATCACGCCCCTGACATTGCCGCTTCCCAGATGGCGATCACCCGGCCGCGCTCCGCGACAAACTCGTTGTTCTCGACCACCGGCGGCAGATTTTCGAGCGAGCGGTGATGCAAGGTTGCGCGATAGGCACGATAAATGCCGGTCAGTGAATCCACCGTCGCCTGCTCGACCAGGTTGGCGGAGGCAACCGATTCCAGTTGGCGGATGGTGTCCGAAAACATGATCAGCGGTGGGTAACGATCCGCCCACTTGAGCGCCCAGTACTGCGCCAGGAATTCGATATCCGCAATGCCTCCGGGGTCCTGCTTGACATCGAATTGGCCGCCACGCGCCTTGCTGAGCTCGGCGCGCATCCGCTCGCGCATCTTGCGGACTTCCTCACGCAGCGAGTCGCGTCGGACGTGGTGACACAGCACGTCGACACGGATGTCTTCGAACCGGCGCCGCAGGTCATCGGCGCCCGCCACCGCTCTTGCGCGCAGCAGCGCCTGATGCTCCCAGGTCCAGGCCTCCGATTTCTGGTACTCATGGAAAGCATCGATCTGCGTCACCATCAGCCCGCCCTTGCCGCTCGGCCGCAAACGCATGTCGACCTCGTAGAGCCGGCCTGCTGCGGAATGCAACGTCAGCAGGTGGATGATCCGCTGCCCGAGTCGCAGGAAGAACGCGCCGTTCTCGAGTGGACGCGCCCCATTGGTACGCTGAACGTCACCCGCGGAATCGTGCAGGAAGACCAGATCCAAGTCCGACGCATAACCGAGCTCGAGTGCTCCCAGCTTGCCATAACCGATCGCAGCAACACTCGCTGCCCGCAATGCCTCCGCGGTTCCGCACATCGGTATGCCGTGCTGCCGAGTGACCTGCTGCCACGCGAGTTGCATTGCCTCGCCGATGATCAGCTCTGCGATGTCGGTGAGACGATCGCTGACCTGCATCACCGGCAGGCGTCCGGTGAGATCCGCGAGCGCCACGCGGAACACAGCGGCGCGCTGGAATTGCCGCAGCGCCTCGACCTGGTGTTCAGGATCTGCATCCGGAACATGCTCGAGCCGCGCGCGAATCTCGCTGGCGAATTGCTCGCGGCTCGGCAGCTCATCGAGAACCCGCTCATCCACCAGCTCATCGAGCAACAACGGAAACACGACAATCTGCTGGGTGAGGAACTCGCTGCGCGCACAGATCTGCACCAGGCGTCTGAGTGCGGCCGAATTCTCGTTGAGAAGCGCGAGATACGCGCTGCGGCTGCCGACGGCTTCGAGAATGCGCAGCGTCCGACGCAGCGTCGTGAGCGGATCGTCAGTCTCCTTGAGCGCGGTCAGCAATCGAGGCATGAGGATTTGCAGGCGGCGGCGCGCTGTCTCCCCGAGCCGCTGCACGGCACTGCTCTTGCGCCACTCGTCCAGTTGCGCAGCGAGCGCCGCCGCATCCGAAAGGCCGAGCTTCTCGATGCTCGCCTCCATGGTCTGGGGCGAGGAGTTACCCTCGAGCAATGCCTCGAGCTCGCGCGCCGGTGCCGGCGCGGATGCTTCCGGAGTTGAAGTGGAAAGCAGGAACTGAAATTGGCGCGTCACCGCTGCACGATGCCGTTCCAGCTCGCCGCCGAGCGCCTCCCAGCTCTGGACCTCCATCGCAAGGCACAAGCGCTCCCGGGACACCGGCTCATCCGGCAGGATGTGGATCTGCTCGTCATTGAGCATCTGCAAACGATTCTCGAGGCGGCGCAGGTACAGGTAGGCATCCCTGAGTTCCGCGACCGTCTGCGCGGGCAGCAATTTCTGACCGGTGAGCAGCGGCAGCACCGCCAGCAACGACTGCGACTGAAGCCGTCGATCGCTTCCGCCACGCAGGAGTTGCAGCGCCTGCACGATGAACTCGACCTCGCGGATACCGCCGGGACCGAGCTTGATGTTGTCACGCAGTTCTCGTCGCGCGACTTCGCGTGCGATCAGTTCCTTCATCGCACGCAACGACTCGAATACACCAAAATCGAGATAACGCCGGTAGACAAAGGGCCGCACTGCCTGCTGAAACAGCAGCTCGTAGTCTTCGACGCCCGTAAGTGCGCGCGCCTTGACGTACGCGTAGCGCTCCCAGTCGCGGCCGTGCTCCTGCAGATAGTTCTCCAAGGCACCAAAACTCACCACCAGCGGACCAGAGTCACCGAATGGCCTGAGGCGTGTATCCACCCGGAAAACGAAGCCATCAGCCGTCACGGCATCGAGCAACCTGATCAGGCCACGCGCGACCCGCGTGAAGAATTCCTCGTTGCTGATCGAGCGTCGTCCGTCCGTCTCCCCCGCCTCGGGGAACAGCAGCACGAGGTCGATATCGGACGAGAAGTTGAGCTCGCGGCCGCCGAGTTTCCCCATGCCGAGAACGACGAGCGACTGAGCCTCACCCGCTGCGGATCGAGGGGTGCCGTAGATCCGCGCCTGGGTTCGGGTCGCGAACTCACAAGCACGCTGGACGGCGGCCTCGCCGATCTCACTGAGATCCCGCAGCGTCTCCTCAACGCTTGACCATCCAGCGAGATCACGCCACGCAATTCTCGCCAGTTCGCGCCGACGCCAAATGCGCAGGGCACGCATCGCCTCTTCTTCAGCACTGGCTTCTTTGACCGCTCGCGCCAGGTTTGCCGCAGCAGCGCCAGCTTCGCGCGAAGCGAGAAGCCCAGGTGCAGAAAGCAGTTCCGGGATCAGACTCGCATCTTGCGTGCAAGCAGCGCTTACAAAATCGCTGACCGCGAACACACGTGAAACACTCGACTGCACCTCGGCCGGCGCAGTTGCGAGCGCGTGGATGAGATCTGGATTCTCGGCCAGCTTGTCGAGCATGCGTTGCGCCGCCGGGCGCAACGCCGGCGGCAACTGCTCAACGCCGTGCTCGAGATCGCTCATGGGGACCGATTCTAGGGCGAAAGAATCTGGGGCGAGAAAAAACACGGGCAAAAAAAAGCCCCGCCGAAGCGGGGCTCTTGATCTTCGTCTTGGGTCTTTTCACCGGGCCCCCAGAAAGTATTGCCGTCTTCGGCAAACTTTCTGGGGTGGTCTTTTACATGTCCATGCCGCCCATGCCGCCCGGAGGGCCAGCGTGGGAATGCTCTTCTTCCTTCGGAGCCTCGGCCACCATCACTTCGGTGGTGAGCAGCAGACCCGCGACTGAAGCCGCGTTCTGCAACGCCAACCGCGTGACCTTGGTCGGGTCGAGAATGCCGGCCTCGATCAGGTCGCCATACTCGCCGGTCTGGGCGTTGTAACCGAAGTTACCCTTGCCTTCCTTGACCTTGTTGAGCACGACCGCGGCGTCCTCGCCCGCGTTGTCGACGATCTGGCGCAGCGGCTCCTCGATCGCGCGTGACAGGATCTTGATGCCGACCTGCTGATCCTCGTTCGCACCTTCGAGCTTCTCGACCGCCTTCTGAGCGCGGAGCAGCGCGACGCCGCCGCCCGGGACCACGCCTTCCTCGACGGCCGCACGGGTTGCGTGCAGCGCGTCTTCGACGCGGGCCTTCTTTTCCTTCATCTCGATCTCGGTCGAAGCGCCGACCTTGATCACGGCGACACCGCCGGAGAGCTTGGCCACGCGCTCCTGGAGCTTTTCCTTGTCGTAATCCGAGGTCGCTTCCTCGATCTGCTGACGGATCTGGCCGACGCGCGCCTTGATGTCAGCGCTCTTGCCGTGCCCGTCGATGAGCGTGGTGTTTTCCTTCTCGACGACGACCTTCTTGGCCTCACCGAGATCATTGAGCGAGGCCTTCTCGAGCGAGAGGCCGACTTCGTCGGAGATCACCTGGCCGCCGGTCAGGATCGCGATGTCCTGGAGCATCGCCTTGCGACGATCACCGAAGCCCGGGGCCTTGACGGCCGCGACCTTGATGATGCCGCGAATGGTGTTCACGACCAGCGTCGCGAGCGCCTCGCCCTCGACGTCTTCGGCGACCACGAGCAGCGGACGACCCGCCTTCGCAACGCCTTCGAGCAGCGGAAGCATTTCGCGGATGTTCGAGATCTTCTTGTCGTACAGAAGAATGTACGGATTCTCGAGCTCGGCGGTCTGGTTCTGCTGGTTGTTGATGAAATACGGCGACAGGTAGCCGCGGTCGAACTGCATGCCCTCGACCACGTCGAGCTCGTTCTCGAGGCCCGAGCCCTCTTCCACCGTGATCACGCCTTCCTTGCCGACCTTGTCCATCGCATCCGCAATCGTCTTGCCGATGCTCTCGTCGGCGTTCGCCGAGATCGTGCCGACCTGCGCGATCGCCTTCTGGTCCTTGCAGGGCTTGGAGAGCTTCTTGAGCTCTTCGACCGCAGTGATCACGGCCTTGTCGATGCCGCGCTTGAGGTCCATCGGGTTGATGCCCGAGGCGACGGCCTTCAGGCCCTCGCGGATGATTGCCTGCGCGAGCACCGTCGCGGTCGTCGTGCCGTCACCGGCTTCGTCCGAGGTGTTGGACGCGACTTCCTTCACCATCTGCGCGCCCATGTTCTCGAACTTGTCCTTGAGCTCGACTTCCTTCGCGACGGACACGCCGTCCTTCGTCACGGTCGGAGCGCCGAAGCTCTTCTCGAGCACGGCGTTGCGACCCTTGGGGCCGAGCGTCACCTTGACGGCGTTCGCCAGGATGTTCACGCCCCTGAACATTCTCTGTCGGGCGTCATCGCTGAATCTGACTTCTTTCGCAGCCATTTGAATGATCCTCTAAGAATTCTGATGTCGTGAGTTGAGTTCGTTGCTGTCGATCGAGGCTTACTTGCCTTCGATGATGGCCATGACGTCCTCTTCACGCATGACCAGATAATCGTCGCCGTCCACCTTCACTTCGGTCCCGCTGTACTTGCCGAACAGGATCTTGTCGCCGACCTTGACGTCGAGCGGACGTACCTTGCCGTCTTCGAGGATCTTGCCCTTGCCGACGGCGATCACCTTTCCCTGGATGGGCTTCTCGGTCGCGGTGTCAGGAATCACGATGCCACCGGGCGAAGTACGCTCTTCGTCCAGGCGCTTGACGATCACACGATCATGAAGCGGTCTAATCTTCATGGGCTCCAGCTCCTCTAGATTGAGTTTGTTTGACAGAATCGAGAGAAATGTTATTAGCACTCCCCCGACGTGGCTGCCAATCATAGTGGCGAAAGCTTGAAAATCAAGGCGCAGCGAGGACTTCGTACATGACAGCAGGGCCATCGGTCGGTATCCTCCGGGGCGGCTTGGCCGACCCTGTTCGATGACGTAACTCTATGGCGGAAAAGTACATTTTGGTGCTTTGCACCTGCCCGGAGGATGTGGTCGCAAGCCGTATCAGTACTACGCTCGTCGAGGAACACCTGGCGAGCTGCGTCAACCGGCTCAGCCGCATGGTCTCGACCTACTGGTGGAAGGGGAAGCTCGAAACCGACACCGAGTCGCTCCTCCTGATCAAGACCAGCGAGCGATTGCTGCCACGACTCAGCAGGAGAATTGAGGAACTGCACCCGGCGGAACTTCCCGAAGTGATTACGCTGCCGATCACGGGTGGCTCGGAACGCTACCTCGAATGGCTGGGTCAGAATCTCGCGCCTTGAGGAGAGAAGCCCGAGTGAAATCCCGACTGTTGCGATTGTTGGCCGCCTTGCTGGTGCTCGCCGGCGCTGGTCTCGCAAACACCGCGATGGGCGCCGCCAACCCACCGATCCTCAGCGGCAACTCGAGCGGTGAGGATGAATTCCTGCCGCCCGATGAAGCGTTCCGCTTTGCGGGCGAGGTGACAGGCCCGAATACCCTGCACTTGCGCTGGATCATCGCCGAGGGCTACTACCTCTATAAGGCGAAGATCAAAGCGTCAAGCGACAGCCAGATCGTCCAGCTCGGCACGCCCGATCTGCCGCAGGGTGACGAGAAGACCGACGAGTACTTCGGCACCCAGCAGGTCTATCACCAGTTCCTCGAAGCGGACGTACCGTTTTCGCGGGCCTCTCCGGCCGCCGGCAATTTCGCGGCGAAGGTGACGTACCAGGGCTGCGCCGATGCGGGGCTGTGTTACCCACCAATCACCAAGACGCTGCAACTCTCGTTGGTACCGGTTGATGCCTCCGCGCTCGGCGTGAAGGGCCCGTCGAGCGGCAGCCTGGTCTCCGAGCAGGACCGGCTCGCGCGGCTCATTCAAAGCGGGAACATTCTTCTGGTCCTTGCGACGTTCTTCGGCTTCGGTTTGTTGCTGTCATTGACACCCTGTGTGTTGCCAATGGTCCCCATTCTCTCCGGCATTATTGCCGGACACGGCAACAATGTGACCACGCGCAAGGCTTTCGCGCTCTCCCTCGCCTATGTCCTGGGCATGGCTGTTACGTACACCGTTGCCGGGGCGGCGTTCGCTGCCGCCGGTCAGCAGGCGCAGGCCGTTTTTCAGCAGACCTGGATCCTCGTGCTGTTTGCGCTGCTGTTCGTGGTCCTCGCGCTCGCGATGTTTGGCTTCTATGAGCTGCAGGTGCCCGCGGCAATTCAGACGCGCCTCGCCGGGCTCAGTAATCGCCAGAAGGCGGGCAGCTACATCGGCACCGCCGTGATGGGCGCGCTTTCCGCACTCATCGTCACGACCTGTGTCGCACCTCCGCTCGTCGCAACATTCGTGGTCATTGGCCAGGCGGGTGATGTGGTGCGGGGCGCACTCGCACTCTTTGCACTGAGCATCGGCATGGGCACGCCCCTCTTGATCGTCGGAGCGTCCGCCGGAAAGCTCCTGCCAAGAGCCGGCGCCTGGATGGAAACCGTCAAGCGCTTTTTCGGTGTCCTGTTTCTCGGGGTGGCGATCTGGATGGTCCAGCGCATCCTGCCGGGTCCCGTGGCACTCGCCTTGTGGGGTGTATTGCTCTTGATCGCGGTGTTTGTGCTTGGCGCGTTCCGGCCTAGTCGGAGCGTGTCGGGTGCACGCTGGCTGGGTCGGGGCGTCAGCGCGGTTGTTGCCTTGTGGGGCGTCTTGATGCTCGTCGGAGCGGCTGCCGGCAATTCCGACCCTTTCCAACCCCTGAAGGGTGTGGGCGCCGGACGCTCGAGCGCGGCCAGCGCTTCGTCCGGACTCGAATTCAAACGGGTGCGTTCCGTAGCCGATCTGGATCGCGAACTCGCGGCGGCGAAGGCCGCGGGCCGCCCGGTCATGCTGGATTTCTCGGCCGAATGGTGTGTCTCGTGCAAGGAAATGGAGAAGTACACGTTCCCCGACCCGAAGGTGAAAGCGGTGCTGACACCGATGTGGCTGCTGCGCGCGGACGTCACTGAGAACAACGCCGACGATCAGGCGTTGCTCAAGCGCTTCGGCGTCTTCGGCCCCCCCACCATCGTGTTCTTCGGCGCGGATGGCATCGAGCGCCAGTTCCGCCAGGTGGGCTACTCCAACGCGGACAAGTTCAGCAGGCAGGTCGCGCAGGTGGTCGCGAGCCCCGCGACATGAGCCGCACCGCCAATATCGTATTGATCGCCGTTTCCATCATTGCAGCCGCAACGATCGGCTTCGGCGCGTATCGCGTGATGCACGAGACGCCCGCGGCTCCGCCGCCTGTGGCTGCGGCTGCGGAAGGCTCCGACATCTCTGTCGCGGCGGCCAAGCCGGTTCCCGAGATGCGGCCGGTTTTCTCCCTCGATGACCTCGAGGGGAAGTCACGCTCGATCACTGAATGGGACGGCAAGACGCTGGTGATCAACTTCTGGGCGACGTGGTGTGCGCCTTGCCGGCGCGAAATCCCGATGCTCAAGGCTCTCAGCGCGGCGCGCGCCACGCAGGATGTCGTCGTCATCGGGATCGCGGTCGATTTTCGCGACAAGGTGCTGCCGTACGCGAAGGAAGCCGGTATCAACTACCCGTTGCTGATCGGCGAAGAGGATGGACTCGATGCCGCAAGTGCTTTCGGGCTCGGCTCGATCGGCTTGCCGTGCACTGTGTTTGTCGACGCGAAGAGCCGCATTGTCACCGCGCACCTCGGCGAGCTGCATGCCGACCAGGCTGATCTGATCGTCGATACCATTCTCGACCTCAATCGTGGCGCACTGAGCATGGAAGAGGCCCGGACGCGCATCGCTGCGGGGATGAAAGCGCCGGAGCGCAAGAGCAGCTAGCCCGCGTCAGGCCAGCGTTGCAAAGCGATAGCGCACGCCGCCGAGCGATGCGGGCGCGGTGTAGTCCTGGAAGCCGGCGACGGCGCACTTTACCGGCTGTCGAAACATCGGCCCGTCAAATACGAAGGTGTGAAACTCGCCGTTCTCGCCACAGGCATCGACGCCCGGCGGGAGATCCTCGAGAAATTTCGCATCGTAGCGACGGCCGCAGAACTCATCGGCAAGATAGCGGCTGTCGGTGCATACGACGTACGCCTCGAAGCCTTCCCGCAGCACTTCCTGGGCGATGAGCTCACGGGACTCCTGCCACAGCGGCAGATATGCGCTCAGGCCCGCCGCAGCACAGACTTTTTCTTCCCACTCGCGATGAGCCTGCAGGTCGATGTCGCCGAAGATCGCAATCTCGATGCCGCCCGAACGCAGCTCGCGCAGCGTCGCAGTGAATTGCGCTTCGTAGTCCTGCCACGAGGCCACGGGCGCCACCAGCTCGCAACCGAGCGCGTTCGCCTGCGCCTGCAGGAGAGGTTTTGGAATGCCGTGAGAGCGATTGCGTGCGCCAGTCTCCTCGAGCACGTTGATGAGAGTGCGCACTTTCAGGCCCGCTCGCTGCGCACGCCACAACGCGAGACAGGAATCCTTGCCACCGCTGAATGAGACGCAGGCGTTTCGGCCCGCGATGAACTGCTGCGCGTCGATCATTTCGGGGCGCTCCTTCAGCCGCTGATAAGATCGACCAGTATCCTGGCAGCGCGCTCGCACTGTTGCTGCGACACATCGAGGTGTGTGACGGCGCGGATTGTCCTCGGCCCGAAAGCATAGATCAGCACGCCGTGACGGCGCGCGCCGGCCACGATCACATTTGCATCCGGCGCATCTTCCGTCAGGCCGAAGACGATGATGTTTGTCTGCACAGTAGCGAGATCGAGCATGACGCGTTTGCTCGCTGCCAGGCGCCGCCCTATCAATTGGGCATTCTGATGATCCTCGCGCAATCGATCGAGATTGTGATCGAGTGCATAAAGTCCCGCGGCTGCAAAGATGCCAACCTGGCGCATGGCCCCGCCGGACATGCGGCGGTAACGAACGCACTGTGCGATCAAAGCGCGCGATCCAGCGAGCAGCGAGCCGCCCGGCGCGCCGAGACCCTTCGAAAGCGCGACCGCCACGAGATCGAAAGGCGCCGCCAGAGTGGCCAACGAATCGCCGGTAGCCACCGCGGCGTTCCACAATCGTGAGCCATCGAGATAGGTCGCAATACCGCGCTCGCGCGCCAATTCGCAGATCTGCGTCGCGGTGTCCTGTGGAAAGATCACGCCGCCCGCACGATTGTGTGTGTTTTCGATTTCGACCAGCGTCGTCGGCGGATAGATGATGTGTCCGCGCGGCTTGCACGCGCCGGTGAACTCCGCGGCATCGAATATTCCGTTGCCGCCAATCTCCGTGAACTGCACACCAGCATTGGCTGCGGATCCGCCGGTCTCATGCCACACCGCGTGGCTGCCACGACTCACGATGACATCGTCGCCCGGCCGCGTGAGCACGCGCAACGCCACCTGGTTCGCCATGGTGCCGGTAGGCAGCCACAACGCCGCTTCCTTGCCGAGCAGAGCGGCGATTCGCTCCTGCAGCAGATTGATGGTGGGGTCTTCGCCGAACTGATCATCGCCAACCGCGGCAGCGGCGATTGCAGCGCGCATACCCGGCGACGGACGCGTCACCGTGTCCGAGCGCAGATCGATCGGTGTCGCAGTCTCGGTCATCAGTATTCGAACGCTAAGCGATTTCTGCCGCTCGCTCAAATGGGCGAACACTTGGCGTGCTTGAGCGTCCAGCGCTTGCCGCTGGCTTCGTGGATCAGCACGCAGTCCTTGCCATTCTTCACGAGCTGAAACTTTTCCGGACGGCCCAGCTCACGCCCGCTCAGCGGCACGCCCTTGGCGTCGCGCGCCTGGTTGCGCTCGATGAGCAGCAGGCTTTCGTGGGTGAGCGCGTCATCGGCGAGAGTGACGGGCGCGTTGTTGAGCGCGCCCGCAACTATCTGCTGCAGCTCTTCACGGCTTTGCGCTGTCGGCGAGTCGATGACCGCCGGCAGATCAGTCCCGGCAGGCAATGTGCCGCACGCACAGGTTCCGAGCGCAATCGCAATCGCCGCCAGCGTGCGAGCCAGGCTCACCTACGCAGTATCCTGTTCTCAAGCCAAGGCGATTTGAACATTACGCCGTCCTCGACTGGCATCTCGACTGCGAGAGCGCGCGGCCCGATGCCGGTCGCAGGCCCACACGCCGCCGCACCGCTCATCCGATAGCCGAGGGCCGCGGCGAGTCGGGCTTCGGCCTGATCGCCCAGCGCGTGATTGAAATCATCTGCAACTGAGCAACCGGGAATCCGTGTTCCAGCGCCGCTCACGGTGTTGTCCGGCGAGAACCCGTCGGTGTAGTCGCCAAATCCCACGTTATTGACGCCCCTGAACTCGATCGAGAAGTACGTCGTGCCGCAGTTGTCCTGCGGATAGAAGCCATAGGGCTTCCCGCACGTCGTAGAGCCGATCTGGATCACGTCAACCCCGATGCCGCGCAGGCTGTTGATGATCGACTCGCTCGCCGAACAGGTGCCGCTGCCAGTCAGCACGAAGACGCGGGCGAGGTTCAGCATCGGGAGGGGCTGTCCGCTCGTGCTTCCGAAGCCAACAGTCGCATCATGAAATGGAATGGGCGCCAACAACTCGCCGGTTACGGGATCACGTGCCGGGTGTTTGTCGTTGAACTGCAGTTGCTCGAAAGTCTTTCCTGCCGTTCGGCCGGTACCAGCGATCATGAACGCGAGTTCGCTCGCGAGATCCAGGAACCCGCCGCCGTTGTACCGGATGTCCAGCACGAGATCGGTGACTGACCCATTCTGAAGCGTCTCGATTGCATCGATCAGCTGGTCCTCCGCGGTCGCGATGTGATCGTTGAACTGGATGTAGCCGACTGGTCCGATGGGCGTCGTGATGACCTGGACATTCTGCACGGGCGTCGAAATGACGATCGCTGAGGTCATCGTGATCGAGCGGATGCTCTGTGACCCGACATCCCGCACCGTGAAGTTATGGTTTGTTCGGCGGGTCGGGAGAGAGGCCGGCGACGGAGCGTGTCGACGCTTGCCTGATCGTTGGCGTTAACCAGGTCGACGCCATCGACCGTCAGAATCTCGGTACCTCGCGACAGGTTAGGGGCGGCCGGCGAATTCGGATCGGTATACTGCCACGACCGCGCGTCGTGGCGGCACGGTGGAAAGCAGAACCCATTGAGCGCCGTAGCCCGCTGACGCTCCCGACTGGGACAGCGCAAACCATTCGGCACTGGAGAACGTGAAGTGGAATTTGTCCTTCGGATTGCCGGACGGCGTCACCGCAGAAGTCATCAGCCGATCGAAGTAGTCCGCAATGGTATAGGGAGCCGGGTCGAGGTCGGGCGCTTCGCTGTACCAGAGGTACAGATCGTTCGTCCAAGAGCGTAGCCACATCTTTTCATCGGTGGCCGTGCCGCGCACATCGGGAAACGCGCGACCGGTCGCCGGATCGGTGCCGGTGCGCGGGGCCACGCACTTCGCAGCCAGGTTCGTGGCGGGTGGAAACACACCCATCGTCCAGGGATTCGAGCTTCCTCCACCACCGCCACCGCCGCCGCCACCACCACCGCAGCCAGCCAGGAGAAGGCTGAACAACCACAACAGATGCCGCCGCCGCATATACATCTTGATTACTTCCCTGAGGGAAACTAGCCAAGCAATGTACACAGTCGCCCAGCCCCGCTCTAGCTGTAGGACTGAAAGTGTGGAGTAACTTCCAGTTCGATCGGTTCCAGGAATTCCGATGTTGCCTTGTTGATGATGGGCGCCAGATCTTCGTATGAATGGCCGTGACCCCTGTAGACGCTCAGGGTTACGGGATGTCCGGCCTCCTGTATCTCGGCAACCGTTTTCTTCACTACATTCAGCGGAAAGTACTGATCCTTGTCACCGACCATTATCAGCACCGGAATTTTCCGGCGCGCCGCCGCGAGCGCCTCGAAGTTGCTCTTGTCACGCCACGCGCCAGCGTAGACCGCAACGCCGGCGAAGTACTCCGATTCCAGCATGCCGAGCGTGAGCGCATACACCGCGCCGCCTGAATGACCGAACAGGTACATGCGGCGGCGATCGATGCGATGCTTCCTCGCCACCTCGTCGATCACATCACGCATGAATTCCGGGGTATCGATGCGTATCTGCCAGCGTGTCCAGTCGAAAGCGTTTGGACCGACGAGAATTAGCCCATCGCGCCGTGGGGCGTATGTCGATCACTTGCTGGTGAGCTCGCGGCCATCGCTGTAGGAGCCGTGCAGCATCAGCACCACGGGCGCTGGCTGATCGGCCTCGAGGGTTTCAGGAATGAACAGAGTAGGAGCGCTTCTGGCCCCCGCTTGCGAATGTCTCCTTGCTCAGGTGCGCAGCGGCCTGATCGCTGATCGCAAAGCACAGGCAAAGGACCGCCGCGCTCCACTTCAGCATGGCCGGAACTCACTCCTGACGATCGAATGCATACGAGAAAGGCAGCGGTTGGCCCTTCTCATCCTGCATGTTTCCCTTACAGGTCATGCGTATCTTCGATTCCAGGACGCACGTTTCAACATATGTCCAGGCCGTACCTGATAGATCGGCGCCTGAGACCGTGTTGACCGAGCGCGCCCGCGGAGCGACGACAGCTCAGTTGCATGCCCGGCGGCAAAGCACCTTCAACGGGCCGCTCCTTGCCATCGCATTCTCCCTGCCATACGAGTCGCACGGTCTCGCCCGAATCGGCGGTGAATGTCTGTACGGTTTTGACCGCGACGCCATCATCCTCAATGACCAGGCGAAAATTGGGGGTGGTACTTTCTGGTCAGGGGGCATTACGGATGCCGCTTCGTTGCCGACGTAAGTGCCGCTGAAAGCACTGCTGTTGGCGCAAGATGCCGTCACGAGCGCGGCGCCCAGAATGAAAAGAACACGCATCGATGACTTCCTTACGATTGATGGATCACGCTCCGAGTCAACTCCACGGCCCACCCTTCAGCTCAACGGTATTTCCCTCAGGGTCTTTTACGTATATCGACGGCCCGAACCCTTCGGCGCCGTAACGAGACGCGACCGGGCCCACCTCGACGCCTCGTTCCTGCAATCGCGCGGTGACATCCGCTGCATCGAACGGGTCGATTCGCAAGCACAGGTGATCGAGATTGCGGCCCTCACGGCCCGGCGGTGCTCCTCCCATCCGGCCCAGTTTGCCATCGACGGGCACGAAGTCGATCAGTGAGCTCCCGGCTCACCTGGACAGGCCGATCTCCTCCTGATTCTTTTCAGGTGCACACCCCAGCACACCCACGTAGAACCTACAATCGCCCTGAACGTCGACTACGCGCAGCACGATATGATCGATCTGTCGGATTTTCAGCATTTCCGTTGCGCTCCTATCAAGGCGGCGCATGCACGACATCGAAGTGCCGCACCGTCGAATCGAATCTCTGCAGCATCGCACGCGCCGCTGGCGCGATCATCGCCTTGTCGGACGGGGTCCCTGCAAATCGCTCGATTGCGTCCATCGACTCCCACAGTGTCAGCGTCAGGAGTTCAACCTGTGGTCCGACATTGCGTCGCAGGAGGTACGCGCCAGCGTGACCCGGGATATGGGCAAGCTCCGGCAGAACGGCATCGTGAAAGTGCCGAACATACGCTTCGACGTTTGCGGCCGATGCCTCGGCCGTCCAGACACGAACGATCATATGGTAATCCTCGATTGATATGCGCCCAGAGTCTAGGGCGGCAATGAACGCTGATGCACGAATTGACCCGCCGCCAGGGACCCGATCTCCTCGGCGGTGGAGGGGCGTCCCAGGATTGCGTTGCGATGGGGGCTGGCGACCAAAGCGCGCGATCACCTCCCGGTGTCCCCGCGCCTGTGAGGCCGAATGGTCCATAAACTTGCGGATGCTCACTGGAGCCTGCTCCGCCAGCTCTTCCGCAACTTTGACTGCGGCATCCAGATGCACAAGCTCCTCTGAATGTCCTAGCGGCAAGATGCAGAAGGTTTTTTCCCACGGGCTTCAAGTGCCGCGTAGTGGCCGAGCTCGAGGCCCTCCAGTGCGAGGCCGATCGCCTTCGGATCCTGCGCATACGCTTCCTTCCTGCCCCGGTAGATTGATCGAGAGAATTGATCGAGAACGATGATGAGCGCGAGGCGCGATCGCGGCGCGTTCGACCAATGATCGAGGCCGCCGACTTTGCCTTGTTCCAATAGTGGCGTGAATCGCTCGACGATCGCCGCATCCGCTCCGCCGCGAAACCACCACTCGAACTGGCGCACGATGGTCGCGTGATCCTCGCCCATCTGCTGTGGGAACCAGAACCGCAGCACTTCTTCATGATCCGGAGCCCGCATTTACCGAGAGTCCAGCGTCTCGCCCCGCATCAGCGCAGCAGCCTCGGCGGAGGTACGCACCGGAATCACTTCGAAGTCGGTGAGATCGCTCCAGGCCCGAATCCACACCGCAAAGAGTGCGGGATCGTCGATGCGCATTAACTGAAAACACGTGGAGAACTCAACGTCCACCCAGCTATCGATGTACTCCAGTCCTGCAGGGGACGGCGGCCGCGCTCTCTCGCACGGCGGTAGATTTCGGCTCCCGCACCAAGTTCTTGAACTTTTCGACCACCATGTAGAGCATCAACGCGACCTGCTTAAGAGTTCAACGCCGGCATTGCCAGTGGCTTCTTCAACCCGAAAGGCCGCTGGGTACGAGTACGTGCTCCCAAACTCGAACCAGAACTCCACGCGACACCTCTGCGCGTCGTCTAACGCGCCTGACCCGCCACGGGGGCCAACATGTTCGCGTCGCGCTTCATCAACCACTTGCCTTTCTCTTTCTTGAGAACGGACCCCGCATGGGCGCTTGGCCGGGCACGAGAAACACAACGTCCTCAGCCATCAAGCTCAGCACAGTGTCGATGTCACCTGCCTTGGTTGCCGCCATCCACGTGACAACCAGCTGGCGTATCTCTTGCTCATCACGGTCCATGTTTTCCGGTCCTCATGGACAGCCATCGAAGAAGTCGACGATGCCCGTCTCCAGGGAGTACTCCGCTCCAACCACCATCAGCCCATCCCGCTGGATGAGCTGCTCCAGAAGTTCCGAGCCATGCCGTAGATGATCTGCCGATGAACGCACATTGGCTCGAACTGCATCGTGCAGCAGTGCTTCCGCATCGTCTTTTCTTCGCGAGGCGAAGAGCGTTTCGACCGCTGGTCGCACGCGGTTCACGATCGAGCGCAGGTTCCGCGATTGACTGCTTGCATGCCCCTGCAGTTCCTCCAATGTCGCGATGACGGCGCCGCATTGCGAGTGACCCATGACGACGACGAGCCGAGTCCCGTAACGCGACGCGGCGAACTCCACGCTCCCAACCTGCGAAGGCGCAACGACATTGCCTGCAACCCGGATGACGAACAGGTCGCCGAACCCCTGATCGAAAACGAGCTCCGCAGGGACGCGCGAATCCGAGCAGCCGAGGATGACGGCAAACGGCTCCTGCCCGGCAATCAGCTCGGCACGGCGTGTGGGATTGGAGAGGAACGACGCCGCCGTTTGGTTTGCGGCAAATCGCCGGTTCCCTTCGCGCAGCCGGGCCGACGCGCTGCGGCTGCGCTCAACATCTTGGAGTGCACAGGGCCTCCGGCGCAGAGCGCGCGTCGACGTACAGCCAGGCTGTTTACCCGAAGCAAGCATTGCGGCTATCCGGATGTAGGCAGCAAGTTTCTCGTACTCATCGGCCGCGGAGAGTTCAGCGTCAGTGATCTCAAAGACTGTGCCATTGACACGACTGTCGTTTTTGCCGTTGAACGTCACGTTAGCATGATGCGTCTTGCCGCTCGTGGCCACGACCTGCGGGTCCGTGATCCTCACCCGCGACGCCTCGAATCCCGGGAGCTCGATCTTTGTGCCCCTGAAGCAGCCTTCCGAACGTCGATAGCTGCACCTCTTCTTCCTGTAGAGTGCCGTAGGAAGC
This sequence comes from uncultured Gammaproteobacteria bacterium, assembly GCA_963705495.1. Taxonomy (GTDB): domain Bacteria; phylum Pseudomonadota; class Gammaproteobacteria; order Steroidobacterales; family Steroidobacteraceae; genus DATBVX01. Next base: position 223,347 of record CAVPJQ010000025.1, read on the forward strand.
AGCGGCATGGATCAAGGACTCACGGCGGCGCTAGACCGGGCCTGAGACATGACTTGAGTAGAAAGTGATCAGATGCCCTGCCGGTTCCCGGACACGGGAAAAATTCGTGATCGATCGATGGCAACGCCTCGATCGGCGTTGGAGCGAGCCCGAGCGAAGTGAAGTGCTCGTGAGTCGCACGTAGATCCTCGACCATGAGATCGAATGGCGCGTCGCCCGTTAGCACATCGTCCTTCGGGAGCAGTATCAGATGTGTACCGCCGCGCAGCTCGAAGACAGCCACATCTGTCCCCTCATACACCGGCCGCATCCCATCGTGCGCATGAACTGCGCGGAACTGTCCAGTCGATTTGTGTAGAGGACGACATGCCCCACCCAGACCGGAGGCCGCAGATCTTCGCTCATACTTCGAACCAATGATCCATGTCGGGATATCTAGTTGTCTGCTTGTACCAGACGAACCGCAAATACAAAGAGCCAAATGGAAAGGACGACCGTCGCCAGATGCTCAACAGGCCAGCGCCGCCCAATTGGTCGCCCTTTCCGGACATGAGAAGTAAGGACACGAGCGCTACCAGCCCGGAGCCGATGGCGAGCCAGGATAG
>CAVPJQ010000026.1:0-87979 GCA_963705495.1 uncultured Gammaproteobacteria bacterium
GATAGTGGAGTACTGCGCCGTTGGCCCCATAGGCGACGATATTGTTGTAGGGCATTTCCTCTTCGCGTTGGCCGCACGCTTCGAGATACGCCATGTGCGTCCCGTATTCGGATTCGCCGTTACGAAACGCTCGCTCGGCGGCGCGATGCCCGTGAACCGCGATCCCGGTGGCGCGACGCATGCACTCGACCTCGTACTGCGTCTTGGTCGCACGCTCGTAGTGCAGGCGATCGAGCAGGATCTGCGGGTTGACCTGACCGAAACCCCAATCAGAGATTGCCGCGGGCAACTCGCCCACAAACACGCTGCGCTCGAGCGCCACACGCAGGTGAGGACGTGCGTCGGCCAGCGATGCGATCGGCTGCAGGTCGAAGTGCTCGACCCAGAACCCGGTCGGCAGCGCCGGCGGCTTGTACCAAAAGTCCACCGGCTGGTGGAACAAGAGGATCGGACGCGTCCCGGGCGAGTAGAGGATGAAGCAGTCCGGATTGTCGAGAATCGGCGCCCAGGCTTTGAAGTGTGGATTGCTCTTGAACGGATAGGCCTGATCGTCGAGAAACAGCATCGACTGGGCCCCCGAGTAGATCACGAGCCGATCGGCCTGCGCCGCCTCGAGCGCACGGTCGCTGCGCTTAGTGATCTCGCGCAGGTGCTCGGCGAAGAGTGCACCCGGATCATGCGGACTTGTCGTAGTCATTGGAGATGAGAATTGCATTGCAACTCTTTGAATGTGCTTGTGATGGCGGTTAGTAACGTTGGCTTGGCCGGCACTTGGTGCGCGTGAGAGCTGTTGCTTGATCACCGCGGCGAGTTTGAGCACCCCTCAAACGCTGCTCGGGGCAGCATAGCGCGACTGCAAATTGAGTTAACAATACACGGCCCGAGCACGACATCTGCGGATCGAGTCCTGCGCGTCGCAAAGTGCCGACACCCATTCCGTTTCCAGTTTAAAAAGCCGGGTAAACACTCTAGAATTCGCGGCCGCGATAAGGTGAATTAACGAGACAAAACTAGTTTGCCTCTGTCGGCGGATCCATAAACTTTCCAATCCTTTCGGGGTAACGAGATGAAGATCAAATCTGCTCTTAGCGCCCTCGCTGCGGCGCTTCTGCTGAGCGCCTGCGGCGGCGGTGGCGGCGCTGCAGACCAGGCTGCTGACTCTGCTAAACAGGCAGCTGACTCGGCCGGTGACGCTGGTCAGGCAGCTGACGCAGCAGGCAATGCGGCCGGCGCAGCTGCCGATGCAGCTGGCCAGGCGGCCGATGCGGCTCCCGCCGACGCTGCTGCTCCTGCTCCGGCGGAGCCCGCGCCTCAGCAGTAATTGCTGATGCAAATTCGGACAGCCCGGGCAGGTTTACTTGCCCGGGCGAGTTCGAAGGGCCGGAGCTTTCCTCCAGTCGCGCTGCGGCCCAATCGAGGTTCAAGTGGCGGTCAGTATCCGTGATGCGCAAGGGTCGTCCGACGACCGCAAGTGGATCCAAGGCGCCTACCGCGACTATCTGAACGATCTTGCCATGCTCAACACCGGGATCTTTCCGGTGCTGGGCGAATTCGGTCACCGCGAGCCGGACCTCCTGGCGCGCTGGTTTGCCGATGATCGGGCTCATCCCCTGTTGATCCTGAAGTCCGATACTCCTGCAGGGTTCGCGCTGGTCGTGCGCCCGGTCAATGTTGCGAGCGGCAAGCCCACGATCGACTACCGGATGTCGGAGTTCTTCGTGCTCGCGAAATACCGTCGGCTCGGAATCGGTCGCGACGCTGCGCAACTCATCCTCAATCGTTTTTCCGGACAGTGGGAAGTGACGGAGTACCTGCGCAATGCCGGCGCGGTGCGTTTCTGGCGCGACGTCATTGCCGGGTACACGCGCGGCCAGTACACGGAACGAATTACCAACGGAGAGGTGCGGCAGGTGTTCCGCTCGATCAACAGTCCAGCGCTACGCAACGGCGAGAAGCGCTCGTGAGGGGGCTTCTGCAGTTTGTGGTTGCGCTCCTGGTGAGCAGTGTGGCCAGCGCGCAGGCGCCAGCCGACATCGCGCGCTGTACCGCCATCGATTCCGATACCGAACGACTGCAGTGCTACGACAAGCTGTTTGCGCATTCCAGGGAGCGGCCACAAGAACAGAGCAGGGTTGCCGCCACAACTGCGGCTACTGCCACGGCTGCCACCTCAGCAACCGTCGATCTCGATGACTTCGGATTGGACGGCCGAAAACCCGCCGGCGAGGCGGATGAGCCCAAAGGTCCGGACGAAATGCAGGCCCGGATCGCGAAGCTCGACGCTCAACCAAGAGGCGAATATGTCCTGACGCTCGACAACGGCCAGGTCTGGCAACAGAGAGAATACGACTGGCACTTCGCCTTCAGCGTGGGCGATGAGGTCATCATCAAGCGCGGTCTCATGAAGTCCTATCGGCTGCAACAGAAAGGCAACAACCGGACCACATCCGTCACCCGGATCCGCTAAACCCCGAGGAGCTCTGACCATGAACAAGGCGCGCGCAGTTTCGCTGGATACACAAACGGTGATCGCGACGCTCAATCGCATCCTGGAGCTCGAGCTGGCGGGCGTCGTGCGCTACCTGCACTACAGCTTCATGATCTTCGGTCACCACCGCATTCCGATCACCGCATGGTTGCGGACTCAATCCACGGAGTCCATGGCGCACGCTGTGCTGACCGGCGAGCACGTCACGGCGCTGGGGGGTCACCCGTCGCTCAAGATCGGCGAATTGCTCGAGACTCACAAGCACAGCGTGGACGACATTCTCAAGGAAGCACTGGCGCACGAGGAAGTAGGGCTGGCCGAGTACCGCAAGCTCCTGTCGCTCGTGGCCGGTGAAAGCATCATGCTAGAGGAATTTGCGCGCGCGCAGATCGCCGCGGAAGAGCAGCACCTTGCAGAAATCCGCAAGATGATGAGGCGCAGCGCCTGAGCTAGCGCGCGGAGTTCGCAAGCGCGCGCGCACCCATAAGAAGAATAAGGAGCGTGGTTATGACAAGCTGCGCGCCTTATGTTTGGTCGGCTCATTCTGAGTACCGCATCACTCCCCACTGGAATGTGAACTTGATTCCGCCGGGCGACCACTCGTCCGTGCGTTGAAACCGATCATCGGGTCGGTTTGAGTGTGGCGGCGCGCACAGCGATAACGCGCGCCATGCGTACACACACCGCCACCGCCAAGGGCTTCACGCTGCTGGAGCTGATGACCGCCATTGCAGTAATGGCCGTCCTGCTTTCCGTGGGCGTGCCGAGCTTTGTTCAGATCATTCGCAACAACCGCATTACCGCCCAGACCAACGAACTGGTCTCGGCGCTCAACGTCGCACGCAGCGAGTCGATCAAGCGCGGCATACCGGTGAGCGTCTGCTCGAGCACCAACGGCACGAGCTGCGCCGGGAGCGCAACCTGGGGTACGGGCTGGATCGCTTTCACCGACAGTGGCGCGGCTGGCCAGGTCAACGCCGGAGATGAGGTGCTGCAGGTGTGGCCCGCGGTTCAGGGCGGCTTGCAGCTCAATTCGGTCGTGGGTACGGCGCCGGTTTCCGTGGCACGCAACTTCGTGCAGTACACCTCGACTGGCATGCCGAGTCCGATCGCGGCGACCAACTTCTCTCTGTTAAAGAGTGGCGCGCCCGCCACGAGCGCGCGTTGCATCACCGTGAGCACAGCGGGACGCATCAGCACGGCACAGGCCGTGTGTCCGTAATGAGATCCAAATGAGTCGTGAAACCATGAACATGATTTGCACCATGAACGATGGTCGTGAGCGCGGGATGACCTTGATCGAGACACTGGTCGCGTTACTGGTGCTTTCGATCGGCCTGCTCGGTGTCGCGGCTCTGCAGATGACCAGCCTGCGCAACAATCACGCCGCGCACACGCGCTCGCAGGCGACCGCGCTCGCCTACGACATTGCGGACCGCATGCGTGCCAACCGCACCGTCGCGGTTGGCGGCGGCTACAACATCGCCCTCGGCGCAGCGCCGGGCGCACCCGCGACCCTGGCCGATATCGACATCGTGGCCTGGAAGAACGCGCTGGCGGCCACGCTCCCGGCCGGCGACGGCGCGATTACGACGGACCCCGCGGTGACGGGCGATCCGAACATCGTACGCATCACGATTCGCTGGGACGACTCACGCGGCGTTGAAGCCCCGGTGCAGTTCGTCACCGACACGCGGCTGTAAGTCATGCGACCCGAGGCAGTCATGAAGAATCAGATGCAACGTGGTTTCAGTATCGTCGAGCTGATGGTGGCCGTGACGCTGAGCATGATCCTGATGGCCGGCGTGCTTTCGATCTTCGCGAGCTCGAAGGTCACGTATCTCTCCAATGAGAAGACCGCTCGGCTGCAGGAAAACGGCCGGATGGCTCTCGACCTGATCGTGAGGGATATCCGTGCTTCGGGCTACATGGGCTGCGCGAAAGCAGTGCCTTTCAACACCACACTCAACACGCCAACAGCGCTGCTGTGGGATTACTCGCGACCGATGCAGGGTTTTGAATCAACGGGCCCGAGTTCCTGGACTCCTGCGTTGACGACCGCCGTGATTCCAGCGGCCCAGGCGCCCTCGGGTGGGAGCGACGCGATCCTGCTGCGGGTGGCGCAGCGCGAAGGAACTTCGCAACGCGTAACGAACAACCTGGCGAATGCGACTGACAATCCACAGGTTGTGGCTCCGGTCGCAAACCAGATCATGATGATCACCGATTGCAACGCCTCGACCGTATTCCAGGTGACCGGGAATGCGCCGCCGGTAGTCCAGCACGCCGCCGGTGGCGCGACAGCCGCCGGTCCCGGGAACTCCACCAACAACCTCAGTTATGTCTATCAGAGAGATGCGCGGCTGATCCCGATGCAGACAGTCGTGTACTACGTGCGCAACAACTCGTTGTGGCGGGTCATCGGCACGAACACGCCAGAGGAACTGGTCGAAGGCGTGCAGGCGCTGCAGATTGTCTACGGCGAGGACACCGATGCGGATCGCATCGTCAACAACTACGTCGCCGCGAATGCGGTAACCAACTGGGCCAACATCGTCAGCGTGTCGGTTTCCCTCCTGGTGCGCTCGGAGCAATCCGGAACTGACTTCGACACCCAGACCTACAACGTGCTCGGCACCAACGTCGGTCCCTTCAACGACCACCGCCAGCGGATGCTGTTCACCACTACCGCGGCGTTGCGCAACGTCGCCATCTGAAACTCCAGTGAGTAATCCCATGCAAATGCAGTCTCCCCGGTCCCGTCAGTCGGGCGCCATCCTGGTCGTCAGCCTGCTGCTGCTGCTGGTGATGACGCTGCTCGGCCTTGCGGCGATGCAGACCACCGGCATGGAAGAACGGATGGCTGGCAACACGCGCAACATCAATCTTGCGTTCCAGGGCGCTGAAGCCGGCCTGCGTGATGCCGAAGACCGCATCCGTGTCATGGTCACGCGCCCGGACAGCTGCTCCGCCCTGCCGTGCACGGTATGGCAGCGTAACGTCATCGACGGCATGTTAGCGACGCCGATCCGCGATCGCGACAAGGCCTGGTGGGTGGCTACTGGCCAGGAATATGGCGTCGCCGGCACCAAGCAGGTCGCTGATGTGACCATCGATCCGCTCAGTGTGACCGAGGAGCTCGGCTTCATTCCAGACAGTCTGACTACTGGTCACGGTCCGCCCGAAGGCCGCGATTTCTATCGCGTGAGCGCCCATTCATTCGGTGGCAACGAGACCGCTCGTGCGGTTCTCGAGACCACGTACACGCGTCGCTTCTGACCAACGCCCCCTTTGCACAGAACCGGTTACCGGAGAGCTGACATGAGCGTCAAATCCTTCTACACCCGACTGCTGATCGCTGCTGCCGCCGCAGCTCTCACCGCGATCCAGGCGGGAACTGCCATTGCAGCGGTGCCCGTCCTCAGCGACGCGCCACTGTTTCTGAATGGCACGGTGGCACCGCTCAACATGCTGGTCATGGGCCGCGACCACAAGCTCTATTACGAGGCGTACAACGACCATACGGATCTCGATGGCGATGGCACGCTCGACATCGGCTATGACGGCTATCTGCAGAATCCGGATGGCACGTACAAGATCAATTACTTCGGCTACTTCGATTCTTTCAAGTGCTACACCTATGACAGCGGCAACAACCGCTTCAATCCCGCCTCGGTCACGGCCAACAAGAAGTGCTCGGGGCAATGGAGTGGTGACTGGCTGAACTACGTCACCATGAGCCGCATCGATGCGCTGCGCAAAGTGCTCTACGGTGGCTATCGTTCCACCGACACGGCGACGTTGACGGTCCTGGAGCGCTCACTGCTGCCACAGGACGCGCACAGCTGGGGCAAATCCTACGAAAGTGTTGCCAAGGACGGTTACGACCTCCGCGATTACACGCCGCTCGCCTTGCCCGCAGCAAATTCCAGCCACTTGTTCGCCAATACGACGCTGCTCGGACAGACCAACCCGTTGCTGCGTGTGATCACTAACCAGAAGGACTCCGCGGGCGCCCCGCTCAAGATCTGGAACTGGGTGAGCATCGAGCGGCCGGTCGCCAACGACCAGGTCGTGGTCGGAAACAAGGCCAACGGCTCCGAAGATCGCGCAACGCTCAACCCGTTGCCCACCGACTACCAGGTTCGGGTCAAGGTCTGCGATAGCTCGCTCGGCGCCAATACGGTGGAGTCCAACTGCAAACCGTATGGCGGTACGCCGAGCTACAAGCCGACCGGTCTTCTACAGGACTTCGGCGAAGCCCCCGGTGGCGCAGGCACCGAACTGATGAAGTTCGGCCTGATCACGGGCTCCTACTCCCTCAACACCGACGGCGGCGTGCTCAGGCGCACCGTCGGCTCGATCGCGAACGAGATCAATACTGCCGATGGCACCTTCAATACCGGGGTGACCGGCATCATCCAGACACTCAATCGCCTGCGCACCACTGGCTTCGCCGGCAACTACGAGTACAACTGCGGTTGGAACGTCGCCGGGCCGATTACAGCCGGTGAGTGCCAGATGTGGGGCAACCCGATCGGCGAGATGATGTACGAGGGCCTGCGCTATTTCGCGGGCAAGCAGGGCGCCACGGGCGCATTCGCCGCGGCATTCGGTGCCGGTGAAGAAGTCTCACTCCCGGGTGGCGGTTTGCCAGTGGCTACCTGGGATGATCCTTACAGCTCCAACCCGCGCTGCGCCAAACCGTTCGAAACCGTGGTCAGCGACATCAATCCGTCGTACGACACCGACAAGTTGCCCGGAACCGCTTTCGGCGCGGGCTTCACCGGTGACCTGGCTGGACTCAACGTCAAGAATGAGGGACAGACAATCTGGGACAACGAGCCTGGACTCGGTGGAACCCGGAAGATCTTCATCGGCCAGTCGGGTGCCAACAACGACTACGCGCCGACGGCGAAGGATGTGAGCAGCCTGGGCGATATCCGCGGTCTCGCGCCCGAGGAGCCGACCAAGCAGGGTGGCTACTACTCGGCGAGCGTCGCACACTATGGTGTCACCACGGACCTCAATCCGATCAGCGGGGAGCAGAAGGCGTCGACGTTCGCAGTTGCGCTCGCTTCGCCCCTGCCGCGGATCGAGATTCCCGTCAACGGACGCAAGATCACGCTGGTGCCGTTCGCGAAGACCGTTGCCGGCAGTGTGAGCGGGGATACCGTTTCGCCTGCACGCACGGACTTTCAGCCCACCAACCAGATCGTCGATTTCTACGTTGATTCGCTCACCGCGACGTCCGGCAAGTTCCGCGTCAACTTTGAGGACGTGGAGCAGGGTGCCGACCATGACATGGACGCGATCGCCGTCTACGAATACCAAGTGAACGGCGGATCTGTCGACGTGACCGTTACGTCCGAGTATGCAGCGGGCAGCCTGATCCAACATCTCGGCTACGTGATTTCCGGCAGCGATCGGGATGGCATCTATTTCGAGGTGCGTGACCACGACACGAACGCCAACAACGATCCGGACTACTTCCTCGATACTCCCGATGCATTCACGGGCACGCCCCCGGCGCCGGACGCGGGTGCCGACTCCTGGAAGGACGGCAAGGAGCTGCCGCTGGTCCACAAGCGCACGTTCGCGCCAGGATCGACTCCGAGCGGAGAAATGCTCAAGGATCCGCTCTGGTATGCCGCCAAGTGGGGTGGTTTCCAGGACCAGGACAACAACAAGATGCCCAACCTCGGCAGCGAGTGGGACGAGGACAACGATGGCGACCCGGACAACTACTTCCTGGTGACCAACGCCCTCACGCTGAATGCCCAGCTGACCAAGGCGTTCAAGGAAATCGTTGCGCGAGTCGCTTCCGCTTCATCTGCATCGGTGAACTCGGGTTCAATCTCGAGCGACACGCGCGTGTACCAGGCAAAATTCAACAGCGGTGACTGGTCGGGCCAGCTGCTCTCGTTCCCCGTGGCAATGGATGGCACGCTCGCCACCACGGAAGAATGGGATGCAGGCAAGGTCATTCCGGCACCCGACAGTCGCAGCATCATCACCGTCAACAGCAACAGCACTGCGGCCAAGTTCCGCTGGACTGGCGCAGGCACGATCCTGGATGCGACACGCAAGAGTCAGCTCCGGCTGACCGATCCTTCCGCACCGAACGACTGGGGCCAGTATCGTCTCAACTACATCCGCGGCGATGGCGCACGGGAAGACCGCGTCAACAACGTGGCGCCGGTGTTCCGCAATCGCCCGGTGCTGCCGGTTCGCAATGTCCTGGGCGACATCGTCTCCTCCGCACCGGTGTTCGTCGGCAAGCCGGCGTTCCTCTACGCAGATGCGCTCGAGACTGCGCCGTACTCCGCGTTCCGCACACTGAGGGCGGGTCGCGAGAAAATCGTCTACGCGGGCGCCAACGACGGCATGTTGCATGCCTTCAACGCCACGACGGGCATCGAAAAGATGGCGTTTATCCCGGGCCAGGTGTTCAGAAATCTGCCCGAACTCACCAAGCCCACGTACACCCATCGCTACTTCGTGGACGGCACGCCAACGGTTGGCGATGTGTTCTACGGCGGCGCATGGCATACCGTGCTGGTGGGCGGCCTCAACAAGGGTGGCCAGGGTGTCTATGGCCTCGACATCACCAACCCCGGCCTGTTTGCGAGCGAAGACAACGCCAACAGCATCTTCCGCTGGCAGTTCAGCGACAAGGACGGCGACGCGAATGCCAACAACAATGACGCTGACCTGGGCTACACCTACAGCCGCCCGGCGATCGTGCGCATGCCCAACAACGGCGGCACGCCCGGCAAATGGGTGGCGGTGTTCGGCAACGGCTACAACAACACTGAGAACGATGCAGCTGCTGGCGGTGCGGTCAGCGCCACCGGCAACGCCGTCCTCTATATCGTGGACATCGAGACCGGCAATCTGATCAAGAAGATCGATACTAAGTACGGTGCCGCGCAGGACCCGCTGGCCCAGTCGCGGCCGAATGGTCTCGCCACTCCCGCACTCGTCGATCTGAACGGCGATTCGATGGTCGACTTCGCCTACGCGGGTGACCTGTTCGGAAACATTTGGAAGTTCAAGTTCCCCGATGGCAACTCGGCCAACTGGGACGTCTCCTACTATTCGGGCACCACGCCTGTGCCGCTCTATGTCGCACAGGATTCGGCCGGCCGGCGCCAGCCGATCACCTCGCGTCCGGAAGTCGGGCGTGGCCCCAAGGGTGCCGGCATGGTGGTGCTGTTCGGAACGGGCAAGTTCCTCGAGGCGAACGACAAGGTCGTGCCGACAGTGGTTGCCAACCAGAGAACACAGAGCTTCTACGGCATCATCGATCCGAACCTCGGTGCCACCGACCCGCTGGTCGGCCGCGCCCCAACGCTCACGCCGCAGCAGATCCTGGTCGAAAAGATGTTCACGTTCACGAATTCGGGCAGCGACCCGGTCAGCACCGCGGATGACACGACGTACACCGCGCCTGTACGTGTTACGAGCCAGAATCCGGCGGCCGCGAACACCCGCGGCTGGTACATGGATCTGCTCTCGGGTACGCCTGGCCTGCCGCCGCCGGCTGGCTTCAAGGGCGAGATGCAGGTGACCGATTCCATCCTGCGCAACGGTCGCGTCATCTTCACGACCCTGATTCCGGACGCGGATCCGTGTAATTCGGGTGGCACCAGCTGGCTGATGGAGATGGATGCGCTGACAGGCTCACACCTGCAGCTGCCGCCCTTCGACGTCAACCGTGACGGCAAGTTCGACAACCAGGACCTCGTGACCACGGTGCTTCCGGATGGCTCGACCTACACAGGGCCGATGAGTGGCCTGCAATCGGAAGTGGGCATCACGCCGAAGCCCGGCATCCTCGCGGGCGAGAAGGCGGAGTACAAGTACACTCCGGGTACGTCCGGCAACATCCAGATGACGATCGAAAACCCCGGCGCCAACGCGCTCGGGCGCCAGTCATGGCGGCAGATCAGATAGGTAACATTCCTGCAGCCCTCTTCCATCTGGGAGAGGGCGCGGGAGATGCTAAGGAGATCTCATGAGCATTCGTCGTCAGCGTGGCGTGACCCTGATCGAGCTGGTCGTGGTGATGGTCATAGTCGCGATCCTCGCGGCCATCGCCATTCCTGGTTATCGCAAGCAGATCATCCGCACCAATCGCACCAGCGCCAAGACGATGCTGACGCAGACGGCTCAGAATCTGGAACGCTGCTTCACGCGGACCCAGACCTATGCGGGTTGCCTGGTACTACCACTCGCAACGCCGGATGGCACGTATCAAGTGAACTTCGATCCCGCCCCTCCTGCTGGTTTTGTGAGTGTGGACAACACGGGCTTCACTTTGCTCGCCGTTCCGCAGGGAACTCAGGCGACGGACGCGAAGTGCGGAACGTTTCGGCTTTCGCATCGGGGTGACCGACTCGTGACCGGGACCGCTCCGGCGACAGAGTGCTGGGGCCGCTGATTGCTTACGAGGCTGGCGGGCGGCGGTTGGCCCACATCTCTCACTAACCGCTGACCGCCAGTCGTCTCGCGCCTCGGGACTCATCGCCGCTTTCCAGCGCTCTTCGCAGATAGCTTCCCGTATATGAATTCGGGTGGGCCGCGACCTGTTCCGGCGTCCCGGCCGCCACCAGGCGACCGCCACCATCACCGCCCTCAGGGCCCAGATCGACGATCCAGTCAGCGGTCTTGATGACATCGAGATTGTGCTCGATGACGATGATGGTGTTCCCCTCGTCGCGCAGCCGCTCGAGCACGCGCAGCAGTTGCGCGATATCGTGGAAGTGCAATCCCGTGGTGGGCTCATCCAGGATATAGAGCGTGCGACCCGTGGCGCGCTTGGAGAGTTCGCGCGCGAGTTTCACACGCTGCGCTTCGCCGCCCGATAGCGTGGTCGCGTTCTGCCCGAGTCGTAAGTAGGACAGCCCCACGTCCATCAGTGTCTCCAGTTTGCTGGCGACGGCGGGCACGTTCTGGAAGAAACGCCGCGCATCCTCCACTGTCATGTCGAGGACCTCGTGAATGCTGCTGCCCTTGTAACGCACCTCGAGGGTCTCGCGGTTGTAGCGCCGGCCCTTGCAGACATCGCACGGCACGTAAACATCAGGCAGAAAGTGCATCTCCACCTTGATGACGCCGTCACCCTGGCACGCTTCGCAGCGTCCCCCCTTGACGTTGAAGCTGAAGCGGCCTGCCTCGTATCCCCGGGCACGCGCTTCGGGAACGGCGGCGAACAGTTCGCGGATCGGCGTAAAGAGTCCCGTGTACGTCGCGGGGTTTGAGCGAGGCGTACGGCCGATCGGGCTCTGATCGATGTCGATGACACGGTCGATGTGCTCGAAACCTTCGATACGCTCACATGGCGCGGCGTCGTAGGTGGCATCGTTGAGCCGTGCCGCGATATGGCGGTACAGCGTGTCGTTGACGAGCGTCGACTTACCCGACCCGGACACGCCGGTCACACAGGTCATCAGTCCGACCGGAAAGTCCGCAGTGAGGTTTTGCAGGTTGTTCCCGCTCGCGCCGATCACACGCAGCACGCGGTCGTCGCGCGGCACGCGGCGCGCGGGCACCGCGATCCGCCGTCGGCCAGCGAGATATTGCCCGGTGATGGAGTGGGGGTTGGCCTCGATGTCGCGGGGCGTCCCTTGTGCCACGACTTCACCGCCGTGCACGCCGGCCCCCGGACCGAGGTCCAGCACGAAGTCGGCGCTGCGAATCGCCTCCTCATCGTGCTCGACGACGATCACCGTGTTGCCGAGGTCCCGCAGGCGCACGAGCGTCTCGAGCAGGCGCTGATTGTCGCGTTGGTGCAGGCCGATCGAAGGCTCGTCGAGAATGTACATGACGCCAACCAGCCCGGACCCCACCTGGCTCGCGAGCCGGATGCGCTGCGCTTCGCCACCCGAGAGGGTTTCGGCCCGGCGCTCGAGGGTCAGGTAGTCGAGACCCACATTGGAAAGGAATCGCAGGCGATCTGCGATCTCCTTGACGATTCGCGTCGCGATCTCGCGCCGCCAGCCTTCCAGACGCAGCTCTGAAAACAGCGCCAGGGCTGCGCCGACCGAAAGGCGCGTCACCTGTGGGAGGCTCATCCCGTTGACGAAGACGTGCCGCGCCGCGCGATTGAGTCGAGTGCCTGCGCATTCCGGGCAGGGCCGGTTGCTCAGATATTTGGCGAGTTCCTCGCGAACCGTAATCGATTCGGTTTCCTGGTAGCGGCGCTCGAGGTTCGGAATGATGCCTTCGAAGCGATGCCGGCGCCGTATCGTGCCGCCCTGGCCATTGAGATAGCGGAACTCGACCTGTTCCTCGCCACTGCCGTACAGAAGGATCTGCCGCACTCTCTCATCCAGTTCGTCCCACGGCGTTTCGATATCGAAGTCAAAGTGCCGGGCGAGCGCCTGGATCAACTGAAAGTAATAGGCATTGCGACGATCCCAGCCGCGCACGGCGCCACCGGCGAGACTCAGGTGGGGATGACCCACGACTCGCTGCGGGTCAAAAAACTGCTTGACCCCCAACCCGTCACAGGTCGGGCACGCGCCGATCGGGTTATTGAACGAGAACAGGCGTGGCTCGAGCTCGGACAGGCTGTATCCGCAGACCGAGCATGCCATGCGGTCCGAGAACACGAGCTCTTCGCGACCCGGCTCGTCCATCCAGGCGATACGCGCCACACCATCACCGACGTTGAGGGCGGTCTCGAACGACTCGGCAAGGCGCTGCGCCAGGTCTTCGCGCACCTTGAAGCGGTCGATCACGATCTCGATGGTGTGCTTGCGCCGGGCGTCGAGCTTCGGCGGGTCGTCAAGTTCGGCGACTTTTCCGTCGATGCGTGCCCGTACGAAACCCTGTCCGCGCAGTTCTTCGAGTGTTTCCAGATGTTCGCCCTTGCGCTCGGTGACCACCGGCGCGAGCAGGAGAAGGGCCGCGCCTGCTGGCATGCGCAATACCTGATCCACCATCTGGCTCACGGTCTGCGCCGCCAGCTCCTGGCCGTGCTCCGGGCAGCGCGGGATTCCCGCGCGGGCGTACAGCAGGCGCAGGTAGTCGTAGATCTCGGTGACCGTGCCGACGGTCGAACGCGGATTGTGCGAGGCGGATTTCTGCTCGATGGCGATCGCTGGCGAGAGACCTTCGATCGTGTCCACGTCCGGCTTTTCCATCATCGAGAGGAATTGCCGCGCGTAGGTCGACAGCGATTCGACGTAGCGACGCTGGCCCTCGGCGTAGATCGTATCGAATGCGAGTGAGGACTTGCCGGATCCCGAGAGGCCGGTGAATACGATCAGCCGGTCGCGCGGCAGCTCGACCTCAATGTTCTTGAGATTGTGCGTACGTGCGCCACGAATGCGGATAACGGACATCGCGTAACTGGTCGGCGGCGTGATGGACAGGCCGTACAAGTGCTCGTCGGGCGGCAAAAATGCCAGCCGGGTACTATACGCGTGGCCTCAAGTTCGGCGCAAAGTCGGGTCCGGTCCGACTTCAGTGGATGGGTGGAGTTACCCGCCTTTCTGTCCCTTTCCGCAAGGGTTGCGGATGCATCCCCCGGTGGCGGCGCATAGAATAGCGCCCCTTCACCGCCCGAGTGACCCTCGGCACGTTCACGATCTCACTTCTGTCTCGGAGGCTTCCATGGCTCGCGGCGTCAACAAGGTGATTCTCATCGGCCACCTCGGCGCCGATCCCGAAACCAAGTCGATGCCGAGCGGCATGTCGGTAGCGAACCTGAGCCTCGCGACGTCGGAGTCGTACAAGGACAAGCAGACCAACGAGTGGCAGGAACGCACCGAATGGCACCGGGTGGCGCTGTTCGGCCGACTCGCTGAAATCGCGGGCGAGTACCTGCGCAAAGGCTCACAGGTCTACATCGAAGGGCGCTTGCGCACCCGCAAGTGGCAGGACAAGCAGGGGAACGATCGCTACAGCACGGAAATCGTCGCTGCCGAAATGCAGATGCTGGGCGGCCGCGGCGGCGCGGGTGCGGGTGCGGGTGCGGGTGCGGAAACAAGACCAGCACGCAGCGTTGCCCCCGAGCCTGCCGCGAGCGGCGGTGAGCGTGACACCGAGTTCGACGACGACATTCCCTTCTAGCCCGAGGAATCACCATGCGCGCCTTGTTCGCTTCGACCCTGATCGTCGCCGCATCCGTCTGCCTGGCGGCGCCGGAAACGGCGGTCTACGAACAGGCCGTTGCGCACGCGGGCCGAAGTGCCAAGGACCTCGAACGCGACGCGCGCGAGCGTCCTGCTGAGGTCATGGCATTCGCAGGCTTCAAGCCCGGGATGCACGTTGCCGATATCTTCGCCGGCGGCGGCTACTACAGCGAGCTCATCAGTTACGTCGTCGGGTCGGCTGGCGAAGTGCTGATGGTCAACAACGTGCCCTACGAGGACTACGCGAAGGATGATATCAAGGCACGCTTCAGCCAGGCGGAGCGCCTCAAGAACGTCAAGCGCTCAGTCATCGAAAGCTGCGATCTGCAGCTGGGCACGGCGACCCTCGATGCCGCAACGATCGTGATGTCCTACCACGACCTGTTTTATGCCGATCCGCTCAACGGATGGCCGAAGATTGATCAGCCTCACTTTCTCGACCAGATCCATACGGCGCTCAAGCCGGGCGGCGTATTCATGATCGTGGATCACGCGGCCAAGGCTGGGGCGGGCGCCAGCGTCGCTCTGTCGTTGCACCGCATTGATGAAGATTTCGCGATCAAGGACATCACCAGTCACGGCTTCGTCTACGAGGGTCACTACGACAAGCTGCGCAATGCGAACGATGATCGCAGCAAGATCGTGTTCGACCCGGCGATCCGCGGCAAGACGGATCGCTTCGTCCACCTCTACCGCAAGCCCAAGACCTGAATCCCCTTGTCCTTGGCGGGTGCCTTTCCTGGGGTGGCTTAGCCGCGACGTTCGATCTGGTGTGTGGAGATTCGCGTCTCGGCACGCGGTGCAGCTGCGTTGTTGGCACAGCCCGAGCATCCTGAAAGACGCGAGGCGCGCCGCCTCCGCAGATTCTCCGGCAACACGCGATCCAGCAGCGCATCGACGCCCCGCCGCCAGCTCGCCGGCATCAGCACGTAGATCGCATAGAGCGCACTCGCCGTGACGGCGAGCGTTACGAGCAAAACTTGCATCCAGTGCGACACGTCACGCTCCAAGCGCGCGGGCGAGGTGAAAAGTCGTGCCTGCGGCGAGGTAGGCGAGCAGGAACATATACCCGGCCATGATCAATGGGTAGCGCCAGGAGTTGGTCTCCCGCTTCACGACCGCGAGGGTCGAGAGACACTGAGGCGCAAAAACGTACCAGGCCAGCAGCGCGAGCGCGGTAGCGATGCCCCATTCAGAAGAGATCATCGGAATGAGGTCACCGGCGACATCCTGCTTCGCTGCAGACAGCGCATAGACTGTTCCCAGTGCGCCCACCGCGACCTCACGGGCCGCCAGCCCGACGACCAGCGCGATACAGATCTTCCAGTTGAACCCGATCGGCCCGAAGATCACGGCCAGCGCCGCGCCGAGGCGTCCTGCCAGGCTGTATTCGATCGCCGGTCCCTGCGCGCCTGGCGGAGGAGCGGGGAAGGAGCTGAGGAACCACAGCAGGATCATCAGCGAGAGAATGATCGTGCCCACGCGTGTCAGAAAGATCTCGACGCGTTGCCACAGACCGATGCGCAGGTTCCTGAGGCTCGGCCAGTGGTAAGCGGGCAGCTCCATCTGCAACGCCTGGAACGAGCGGCGTGAGCTTGCGAGCTTGAGGAGCCACGCCACGAGCATGGCACCGGCCACTCCGGCGACGTACAGGACGAAAAGAACCAATCCTTGCAGCTCGAAGTAGCGGCCCACCGTGAGCGCCGGGATGAATGCTGCGATGAGCAGCGCATAGACGGGCAGCCGCGCCGAACAGGTCATGAGAGGCGCAACCATGATCGTGACCAGGCGGTCACGTGCACTGGGAATCGTGCGCGTTGCCATGATGCCCGGAATAGCACATGCGAAGCTGGATAGCAGCGGAATGAACGAACGGCCCGAGAGTCCTACGCCGCCCATCAGCCGATCGAGAAGGAACGCGGCGCGGGGCAGATAGCCGGAATCCTCGAGCAACAGGATGAAGAAAAACAGGATCACGATCTGCGGCAGGAACACGAGGACGCTGCCGACGCCGGCGACCACCCCATCGGTGAGAAGGCTGCGCAACGGCCCCGCGGGCAGGGTAGCGGTGAGCCATGCGCCAACGTGACTCACGCCGGCGTCGATCGCATTCATGACCGGCTGTGCCCAGCTGAAAACGGCTTGAAAGATCAGGAACAGCACGACGCCCAGGATTGCGACTCCGAGCACTGGATGCAGCAGCACGCGATCGATGCGATCGCTCAGCAGCATCGCAGTTTCCCGGTCAGCGCCAATGGCGAGGAGGATGCGCTGCACCTCGCGATGGTCATCGAGTGTATTGGACTGGATCGCGGTGACCGCTGGCGATGCTGCCGGAGGGAGCGATTGCACTTCCCGTTCCAGTCGTTCCGCGAGGCGCAGGCTGCCATCGGCGCGCACAGCCACAGTTTCGACCACGGGTACGCCCAGCTCACGTGCGAGCGCTGTGGTGTCGATGTCGAGGCCACGTTTGCGAGCCAGGTCCACCATGTTGAGCGCAACGATGAGCGGACGCCCGAGTCGCTTCAGTCCCAGTACCAGGCGCAGGTGCTGGCGCAGGTTCGTCGCATCCACCACAGCGACCAGCAAGTCGGGCACGGGCTCGCCGGCGCGTCGACCGAACAACACGTCGCACACGACCTGCTCGTCGATGCTGCTTGGATTGAGACTGTAGGAGCCTGGAAGGTCGAGCACGCGAACGCTCAGCCCGCCCGAGGTTTGCAGCGTGCCCTCTTTGCGCTCGACGGTGACCCCGGCGTAGTTGGCGATCTTCTGTCGGCTGCCGGTCAACAGATTGAAGAGGGCCGTCTTGCCGCAGTTGGGATTGCCAACGAGCGCGACGAGTGGGCTCGTCGACGCGGCGGCGGAAGACGTCATGGCGCTGAATCAGCCTCCGGTTGCGTGCGTTCGATCCGGATGCAGTCGGCTTCGTGTCGCCGCAGGGCGAACGTGGAGGTCCCGACCCGTACCGCGATGGGCTCGCCACCGAACGGCCCGCGAGCGACGACGCGCAGGCGCTCGCCCACGAAAAAACCCAGCTCGGATAGTCGTTGCCCAAGCGCTGCGCCCGCCGCGTGACGCGGTGGATCGACGGCGGCGACATACGCGGTGTCATCTACCGCGAGCTCGCTCAGGCGCGATGGTGCTTGGTCTGTGGCTTTCATGGGTTGCCCGGAAGTACTCAGATAGTACTGCAAATGCGAATCACTCTCAAAAACATTTGATCCAGCCCGATGGCACTGTCTTATGTCCAAGCGCTGCCGGGCCCCCTAGCCATTTAGGGCATGACTGCAGCCTGCCGGATGTCTTTTGGCCGCACGCAGCCCCTGGGCCGCCTAATTGGCTGATTCGCATGGTTTCAGCGGTTGCGCACCGGCACCTCATGCGCCAGGCAGCGCTTCAATTATTCACATCAACCCGCTAACCTCTCCGGCCCTCTCCCAGCGAGCGTTCAATGCCCGGCCGGCTATTCGTCAAGACCTTCGGCTGCCAGATGAATGAGTACGACTCTGCCCGCATGGCAGATGTCCTGCGTGACGCCGAGGGCCTGGAGCTCACCGAAGAACCGCGCGACGCCGACGTGCTGCTGGTCAATACCTGCTCAGTGCGCGAGAAAGCGCAGGAAAAGGTCTTCTCTCTCCTGGGTGAATGGCGGCTGATCAAGCAACGCCGCCCGCACGTGATCATCGGCGTCGGCGGCTGCGTGGCAAGCCAGGAGGGCGAGGGGATCACTGCGCGCGCTGGCTGGGTCGATCTGGTCTTCGGACCGCAGACGCTGCATCGCCTCCCGCAGATGATTCGGGAAGTCAGGGCGCGCGGCCGAGCCGTGGTCGATGTGAGCTTCCCGGAGATCGAGAAATTCGATCGGCTCCCCGAGCCGCGAGCGGCCGGTGCCAGCGCATACGTTTCCATCATGGAAGGCTGCAGCAAGTACTGCTCGTTTTGTGTCGTTCCTTATACGCGTGGCGAGGAGATGAGCCGCCCGTTCGAACAGGTCATGGACGAGGTGAGCGTGCTCGCGACACAAGGGGTGCGCGAAGTAACGTTGCTCGGACAGAACGTCGATGCCTACGCGGGCGCGACGGCAGATGGTGGCAATGCCGATCTCGCGACACTCATTCATTACGTCGCGGAGCTCGATGGAATCGAGCGCATTCGCTTCACGACTTCACACCCCGCCGAGTTCGACGATAGCCTGATCGAAGCCTATGCGAGCGTGCCGAAGCTCGCCGCGCATCTGCACCTGCCGGTGCAGAGCGGCTCGGATCGCATCCTGACGCAGATGAAGCGCGGCTACACGGCTCTGGAGTACAAGCAGCGCATTCGCAGGCTGCGCGAGGTACGACCGGACATCGTGGTGTCGTCCGACTTCATCATCGGCTTCCCCGGCGAAACCGAGCACGATTTCGCGGCCACCATGCGCCTCGTCGAGGATGTGGGTTTCGACCAGTCCTTCAGTTTCATCTACAGCCGCCGTCCCGGGACGCCGGCCGCCGCGCTTGCGGACGATGTGCCGCACGCCGAGAAGCAGCGACGCCTCGAGCTCCTGCAGCAGCGCCTCAATGCCAACGCGCGCGCGATCAGCGAGCGAATGGTCGGCACCGTCCAGCGAGTCCTGGTTGAACGGCCGGCGAAGAAGAATCCACGCCAGCTCGCAGGACGCACCGAGAACAATCGCTGGGTCAATTTCGATGGCCCTGCCTCGCTCATCGACCAATTCGTGGATGTTTCGATCACGGAAGCCTTGAAGAACAGCCTGCGCGGCCGGCTGGTCGCGGCAGAGGCTGGCTCCGCCGGCGAAGCGCTGCGGGCGTCGGGCTAGGGAAGGGAATTGGCATCACAGATTGCCACGCGCGACTTTGAGCTCGAACCCGCGGACAACGGCAGGCTCGCGGGCCTGTGTGGTCCGCTCGACGAGCACCTGCGCCAGATCGAGCAGACCCTCGGTGTGGACATCAGCCATCGTGGCAATCATTTCCATGTCACCGGCGGTGTGACTGCGACGGCCGATGCCGAGCAGATTCTCAAGCAGTTGTTCGCCTTCACGCGGGAAGGGGAGGTGACACCTGAGCGCGTTCACCTTTCACTGCGCGAGCGCAGCATGACCGATGAGCCCGCGAGCGAGCCGCGCGCCGAGGACGAGTTGCTGGTGCGCACCCATCGCGGCGGCATCCACGCGCGCGGCCCCAATCAACAGCAGTACCTGTCCAACATTCGCCGCTTCGATCTGACCTTCGGAATCGGCCCGGCGGGCACCGGCAAGACCTATCTGGCGGTGGCGTGTGCCGTGGAAGCGTTGCAGGCCGATCGGGTGCGACGGATCGTGCTGGTTCGCCCTGCGGTCGAGGCCGGAGAACGACTCGGCTTCCTGCCGGGCGATATGGCGCAGAAGGTCGATCCGTATCTCAGACCGATGTACGACGCGCTCTACGAGATGCTCGGGTTCGATCGGGTGGCGCGATTGGTCGAGCGCGCGGTGATCGAAGTTGCCCCTCTCGCCTTCATGCGCGGACGATCGCTCAACGACGCGTTCGTCATTCTCGATGAGGCGCAGAACACCACGGCCGAGCAGATGAAGATGTTCCTCACGCGCATCGGTTTCGGGTCCAAGGCAGTCGTGACCGGCGATATCACGCAGACCGATCTGCCTGCGGGCCGTGCTTCCGGTCTGAAGAATGTGATCGATATCCTGAGTGGCGTCGAGGGAGTGGCGTTCACGTATTTCACTGCCCGCGATGTCGTGCGCCATCCGCTGGTGCAGCGGATTGTGCAGGCCTACGAGGACAAGAAGACGTGAGCGCCGGCAAGCACAGGCCAGCAGCCTCGGGGCTCAAACCGCGAGGCGGGAAATCTGCCATCCGCAGTCAGCGGTCGCAGCCCCGTGGTCCATCGCTGGAAGTCAGCGTGCACTTTGCTACCCGCAAGCCGTGGGTGCCCTCGGGCGTCCGCATCTCCTTCTGGGCGTTTGAAGCACTTGGGCGCAAGCGCGGGCGTTGGGATCTCGCCGTGCGCGTCGTTGGCGCTGCGGAAAGCCGCCGGCTCAACCGCCGGTATCGGCGCAGGGATCGCCCGACCAATGTTTTGTCGTTCCCTGCCACGGTGCCGCAGGCGGATGGTACGCGCCCGCTCGGTGATCTCGTGATTTGCGCGCCAGTGGTGGCACGGGAGGCCCGTGCACAGGACAAGTCCTTGGCGCAGCATTGGGCGCACATGATCGTGCACGGGACGCTGCATCTGCTCGGGTACGACCACGAGCGGGGCGAGGACGCGCGACGCATGGAGCGTTACGAAGTGGGCGTGCTTCGAACCCTGGGGTATCCCGACCCATATGGCTGACGATCCTCACAGCACCAGCACGACCGGGCGCTGGCTGCGCCGCCTCAGACAGGGCAAGAGCGGCGAGCCCCGCGACCGTGAGCAGCTCAGCCGGGAACTGCGCGAGGCGAGTGAGCGAGGCATCATCGATGCGGATGCCTTGTCGATGATCGAAGGGGTGCTGGAGGTCGCGGACACGCAGGTGCGCGACATCATGATTCCGCGCTCGCAGATGGTCGTGATACACCGGGACGACTCGCCGGAAGCGATCCTGCCGGTGGTGGTCGAGTCGGGACACTCGCGCTTTCCGGTCACCGGCGAGGATCGCGACCAGGTGGTCGGCATCCTGCTCGCCAAGGACCTGCTCAAGTATTTCGCCGAGACGGGCGAGCGCCTGGACTTCGATATCAAGGAATTCCTGCGTCCCGCCATCGTGGTGCCGGAAAGCAAGCGCCTGAATGTGCTGCTCAAGGAATTTCGCGGCAGCCACAATCACATGGCGATCGTGGTGGACGAGTACGGCGGAGTCTCGGGACTGGTGACCATCGAGGATGTCGTCGAGCAGATCGTGGGTGAGATCGATGATGAATACGATGTCGAGGACGACCAGCCGATTCGGCGCGAAGGGCCGCGCCAGTTCGTGGTGCGGGCGCTCACGCGCATCGATGAATTCAACGAGTATTTCGGCGCCGAGTTCACCAACGATGAGTTCGACACCATCGGCGGCCTGATCACTCACCAGCTGGGGCGCCTGCCACGCCGGGGCGAGGTCATTACGGTGGAAGGTCTCGAATTCCGGGTGCTGCGCGCTGATCGGCGCCGCATCGATACTTTGCGCTTGACGACGCCCCGCGATATCCCGACGCGCGTGGATGAATGAGGCTGCCGCGAGCGATTGACCGGTGGGCGGCCGCGCTCAGCTTTCTGCTGGGTGCCGCGTTGTCGCTTGCTTTCGCGCCGCTCGAGTTCTTTGCGCTCGCGGTCTTGTGCCCGGCCGCCCTGTTCCTGATGTGGGAGTCGACGACGCCGCGCCGTGCCGGGTGGTTGGCCTTCTGGTTCGGCTCCGGCACTTTTCTCGCCGGTACCTACTGGCTCTACACCAGCGTGCATGTATTCGGACAGGCGCCGATCTGGGTCGCGTTCCTGTTGATGCTCGGGCTGGTCGCCGTCATGGGGCTGTACCACGCTGCCGTCGGCTACGCGTCGATGCGCTGGCTTCCAGCACGCGGAACACTTCGCTGGCTGATTGGTGTACCGGCGATGTGGCTGCTGATGGAATGGCTGCGCGGCTGGGTCCTCAGCGGCTTTCCGTGGCTTGCCCTGGGTTACAGCCAGATCGATACCTGGCTCGCCGGCTACGCGCCGGTCGGAGGGGTCTACTTCATCAGCCTGCTGGTTCTGGTGTCGGCGGGTGCGCTGGTTCTGCTGCTGCGCGGTTCCAATTTCGAACGGATCGCCGCCGGGGTCGTGGTCCTCACAATCTGGGTCGGCGGTGCCGTGCTGTCGCGAATCGATTGGGCACACCCGGTACGCGGGCCGGTGACGGTGAGCCTGGTGCAAGGTGCGATTTCGCAGGATCTCAAGTGGCAGGCGGAAAATCGCGACGCGACGTTGACGCTCTATCGCGCGCTGAGTGAGAAGGCTTTCGGCAGCCAGATCATCGTGTGGCCGGAAGCGGCGTTGCCGGCGCTGGAGCACGAGCTCAAGGACTACCTCGACCAGCTCTACCGCGATGCGCAGGCGCGCGGTTCCGACCTCATCATCGGCATCCTGCGCTATGACTTCACGCGTGATCAGTACCGTAACTCGGTCGTCGCAGTGAACGGCACACTGACCTGGTACGACAAGCGTCGCCTGGTGCCGTTCGGCGAGTTCTTTCCCGTGCCTGCTTTCGTGCGCAAGTGGATGCGCCTCATGAGCCTGCCGTATGTCGACATGACTGCGGGCGATCCGGAGCAGCCGCCCCTGGTTGCGGCCGGGGAGAAGCTCGGAGCGACGATTTGCTACGAGGACGCCTACGGCAGCCAGCAACTTGCCGTCCTCAAGGAGGCAACGCTGCTGGTCAATGTCAGCAACGATGCGTGGTTCGGTGATTCGACCGCCCCTCACCAGCACCTGGAAATTGCGCGCATGCGTGCTCGCGAGGCCAGTCGCTACATGCTGCGCGCCACCAACAACGGAATCACTGTGATCATCGACCCGCGCGGCGCAGTCGTGCAGCGCATCCCACAATTTCAGCCGGCGGTGTTGAGCGCGACCGTGCAACCTCGCTCCGGGCTGACACCGTATGCAACCTGGGGCAACGTACCGGCCGTACTGCTATGTGTTGCCGGCCTGACGCTGGTTGTTGTGATCCAGCGGCGTCGCCTGGCCGCGGTAGAGCAGCGCGCGCGGACCGCTGACAACGTGCTGGAGAATCGCTAGTGGCAGCACAGGCGTGGCCTCGAGTCGCCGTCGTCGGAGCGGGGGCGGTCGGCTGCTACTACGGCGGCATGCTCGCTCGCGCTGGCGCCTCAGTGACCCTGATCGGGCGCGCCGCACATGTCGACGCAATCAATCGGGATGGGCTCTACCTCGAGGGGACCCGGGTCAGGGAACGCATTCGCGTTGCTGCCTCGACCGACATCGCCGCCACTATGGATTCTCAAGTCGTCCTCGTCTGCGTGAAGACTACGGATACCGATGAGACGGCGCGCATGCTCGCACCGCGGCTGCTGAGCGGCGGGCGCGTGGTCAGCCTGCAGAACGGCGTCGACAATGTCGAGCGCATGCACGCCGCCGCCGGTTTGCACGCGCTCGCAGCAGCTGTGTACGTCGCCGCCGAGATGGCCGGGCCCGGTCATGTGCGGCAGAGCAGCCGCGGCGATCTCGTGCTTGGCGATCCGTTGCAAGTGGTGCCGGCCGAGCAGATCGATGCGCTGGCGGAGCTTTTCAACCGCGCCGACATTCCTTGCGCCGTCACGCGTGATATCAGGGTCGACACTG
The DNA here is from genome assembly GCA_963705495.1 of uncultured Gammaproteobacteria bacterium. Classification (GTDB taxonomy): domain Bacteria; phylum Pseudomonadota; class Gammaproteobacteria; order Steroidobacterales; family Steroidobacteraceae; genus DATBVX01. Next base: position 23,935 of record CAVPJQ010000026.1, read on the forward strand.
TGGAAGAAGCTGGTCCTCAATTGCACCTACAACGCGATCTCGGCGCTGGCGCGCGCGCGCTATGGTCGAATCGTGCGCGATCCCGGGACCAGAACTCTGTTGACGCGCGTGGCCGCGGAAACCGTGGCGGTGGCCAATGCAGCGGGCGTCAACATCGATCTCGAAGAACAAATCGCGGCTGGTCTGAGGCTCGGCGAGGTGATGCCCGACGCACTGTCGTCGACCGCGCAGGACATTGCGCGCGGCAAGCGTACGGAAATCGACTCGCTGAACGGGTACGTCGTGCGCCTCGGTGAGGAGCTCGGTGTCCCGACCCCGATCAACTATGCGCTCCACAAGCTGGTGAAGCTGCTGGAAGAAGCAGCATAATTCGCGCCCTCGCGATCGATGAACCGGAGAAAGCGATGCAGCTACGTTCCGCAGTGTGGTGGCCGACGATTGTCGCGTTCGCCTGCGCGGTGTCCCTGACGCCGCTGAGTGCGTCCGCCAAGACGCAAAAGCCACCGCTGCACGGCCAGCATTGGGTCGCGATCACCGGGAAGCCGCTGGCGGCCACTGCCGGCGCCATCACGTTTCAGAAAGGCGGCAATGCGGTGGATGCGGCGTGCGCCATGATCGCTGCAACCGCAACGATGTGGGACGTATTGAGCTGGGGCGGCGAAACGCAGGCGCTGATCTACAACCCGAACACCGGCAACGTGATCGGCGTCAATGCACTCGGTGTGGCGCCAACCGGCGCGACGCCGGAATTCTTTCGCGCGCGCGGGATGAAATATCCGCCCGAATATGGACCGCTCGCCGCCGTGACGCCTGGCACACCCGGCGGGATCATGACGATGCTTGCCGAGTTCGGAACGTTGAGTCTGGAGGAGGTGCTCGCGCCGGCCATTGCGCTCGCGGATGGCTATCCGATCGAGCGCGAAACGGCGGACTCGATAGAGCGCAACAAGGAGCGAATCAAGGAGTGGCCCGAGTCGAAGCGGACATTGCTGGTGCATGCGGGCCAAGCGCGCGAAGCTCCCGAAGCAGGAGAGATCTTCCGTCAGCCGGATCTCGCGGCGACCTTGCGCAAACTCGTGCAAGCCGAACGCCAGGCGAGAGCGTCGGGCAAGGATCGCAAGGCCGCGATCATGGCTGCGTACGAGCGCTTCTACCGCGGCGACATCGCCCAGGAGTTCGTTCGCGGGTCGAGGGACGTCGGCGGTCTGATCACGCAGCAGGATCTCGCGAACTGGAAGGTGCATCTCGAGGAGCCGGTGCATGTGAACTACAAGGGCATCGAGGTCTACAAACTCACCACCTGGGTTCAAAGCCCCGTGATGCTGCAGGTGCTCAACCTGCTGGAGCCGCTTGACCTGAAGTCCATGGGCTACAACAGCGCTCGCTACATTCACACGCTCTACCAGGCGATGAATCTTGCCTACGCCGATCGCGATTTCTATTACGGCGATCCGTACTTCCCGCCGGCCGAGCCGATCAAGGGGCTCCTATCCAAGGACTACGCGCGCGAGCGCGCCAAGCTTGTGGCGACCGATCGCAACAACCCAGACATCCGCCCCGGCGATCCCTATCCCTTCCAGGGCGAGACCAATCCGTATCAATCGCTGCTCGACCAATGGCACAGCAAGATGCCCGATCTCAGGACGCAGGCCGAGTTCGATCGCCACTTTCGCCTCGGCACGACGAGCGTGGAAGCGGCAGACGACAAGGGCTGGGTCGTGTCAGTCACGCCGAGTGGCGGGTGGCTCCCGGCAGTGATCGCGGGCAAGACTGGCATCGGCATGAGCCAGCGCATGCAGAGTTTCGTGCTCGATGCGACCGACAATCCCTTCAATGTGGTCGAGCCCGGCAAGCGGCCGCGTGCAACCCTGACACCGACGCTGGCCTTGAAAGACGGCAAGCCGTTCCTTTCCTTCGCCGTGCAGGGCGGAGACACGCAGGACCAGAACCTGCTGCAGTTCTTTCTGAACGTGGTCGAGTTTGGCATGACGGTCCAGGAAGCGACCGAGGCCGCCAACATCACCAGCTACCAGATGCGCGACTCCTTTGGCGAGCACGAATCGATGCCAGGGCGCCTCACGCTCAACGAATCCATTTCGCCCTGGGTGCGCGAGGACCTGCGGCGCATGGGATACAAGCTGGAATTTGAAGAGCGCACTTCCGGCCCGATCAACGCGATCTACTTCGATCGCGCGCACGGCACGTTCTGGGGCGGCTCGAGCAATCACGGCGAGGACTATGGCATCGCCTGGTAGCGTTGCACTACCGCCGTTCTCCCGAAAGCCGGCGCAGGCCGACATAGATGAGCCCTAACGCCGGCAGCAGGATGAGGTGATACGTGGCGTTGTGATCGAATCGCGCTGGATCGATCGCGACGCCGCGCTGCTGCGCAATCGCCGCGACGACGGAGATGCCGAGTCCGCCGAGCACCAGCAATGAACCCGGTGAGTGCACACGGCGCAGGAGTCCGGCGATACACAGCAAGGTGCCTGCGACGGTTGCGATCAGACTGAGCAGAAAGCGGGGATCCTGCCAGCTCAGCACGGCGTAGGCGGCCAGCAGGCCCGCGACGATGATCATGATCAATCGCACGCGTCTCGCACCGAGCAAATCGATGCCGATCAAGGCCAGGCCGGCGGCGGTTATGCCTGCGAACAGCATCGAGAGCCACCACACGATGGCTTGCGCCAGGTCCTGTCGGTCACTGAAGAAAGCGTGCCAGATCCCGCCGGCAAGCGCTGCGAGTGCAAAGCCGCCGAAAAAGATCACTGGCCCGCGCAACTGCCAGGACGGTTGGCGCGCGAAGGAGCTGGCGCCGGCGATGCAAAGCGCCGCCAGCAGGAAATCGGTGAGGCCGGTGATGAGCTCCGCCATGGTTGAACTCGCTCGCAGCGGCGGATTGCGGCGCCGGTGATTGCGAGCGCTGGGCCGGCGTACCTCGGCGTGATCGCGACCGGCCTAGTATAGTCGCGCGAATGATCAGGATCGATCACGTGGGTCTCGTCGGCCGCGACGTCGCGGCCCTGCAGAGCTCGTTCGAGCGGCTCGGGTTCATCACGACGCCGCCGAAGCTCCTCATGCAGGCAGACCCGAAGACCGGCGAACGGCAGTCACTGCAGCAGCTGTGCTCGCACGCGGTCCTCGAGCAGGGCTACGTGGAGCTCTCCACGCTGCAGAGCGAGGGTCTGCAGCACCCGGTATCGGCCTATGTGCGTCGTCACCAGGGCCTCGAAATTCTCGCATTCACCAGCACCGACATCGACGCGGACGCCGAGCGCTGTCGCGCCGTCGGGCTCGAGCCTTCGGCCGTATCGATCGCAACCCGCGACGTGGCGTATGGCTCGCGCAGAGGAGCCGCGCAGTTTCACTGGTTCACGCTGGCCGCACGCAGCGCGCCCGAAGGGCTGGTGTGCTTCGTGCACAACCACACCCCCGAGCTCGTGTTTCAGCAGGAAGTGATGGGGCACCCGAACACCGCGAGCGCCATCACTGGTGCGACCATCGTGTCGCCAGACCCTGAGCGCACGGCGCAACTGTACCGGGCGCTGCTGCGGGAAGAGCCGCGCGGGGACAAGGGAGATCAGCGCTTCGAATGGGGCACGCAGCGCCTGCGCATTACGACGCGGCACACTTTCGTCGCAGACTATCCCGGCGCCGGGGTGCGCAAATTGCCGTGCCTGGCTGCATTCGAGGTGACGGTACGCGACATCGCGAGCACCGCTGGCTATCTCACGCGCGCACGAGTGCGGTTTCAGCCGCGAGACGACGGTGGGCTTTGGGTTGGCCCGCGCTCTGCGTGTGGCGCGGCGCTGCAGTTCACGCCGCAGCCGCCGTAGCAGCGTCGTTTTTCTAGCGGAGGTCGTGTATCCTTGCGCGCTCTCCGCAAGACCTTGATTTTACGAAGTATCCATGCAGGAACGTTACGACGCCGCCGAGCTCGAGTCCCAGGTACGCGCCTATTGGGATGAGCAGCGGCTGCTCCAGGCGCCCGAGGATACCCAGCGCCGCAAGTACTACTGCCTGTGCATGTTCCCGTACCCGAGCGGACGGCTGCACATGGGGCATGTGCGCAACTACACCATCGGCGATGTGATCACGCGCTACATGCGCATGCGTGGCTACAACGTGCTGCAGCCCATGGGCTGGGATGCGTTCGGTTTGCCGGCAGAGAACGCGGCGATCGCGGCCAGCGTGCCACCGGCAAAATGGACCTACGACAACATCGCGTACCTGCGCGCGCAGCTCAAGTCGCTCGGTTTCGCGATCGACTGGCGACGCGAATTCGCGACTTGTCAGCCGGAGTATTACCGCTGGAATCAATGGTTGTTCCTGCGGATGCTCGAGCGCGGCATCGCATACAAGACGACGGGTGTCGTGAACTGGGATCCGGTCGATCAGACCGTGCTCGCCAACGAGCAGGTGATCGACGGACGCGGCTGGCGCACCGGCGCGCCGGTCGAGAAGCGCGAAATCCCGATGTACTACTTGCGCATCACGGACTACAAGGAGGAACTGCTCAGCGCACTCGAAGGGCTCGACGGCTGGCCCGAGCGGGTGAAGCTCATGCAGGCGAACTGGATCGGCAAGAGCAAGGGCGTCAACTTCGGTTTTCCGTACGAGATCGATGCTGCGCGGCAGTTGCTGCGCGTTTTCACCACACGCGCCGACACGATCATGGGCGCCACGTTCGTCGCCATTGCGCCCGAGCACCCGCTGGCGACCCGGCTCGCGCGCGACAATCCGCGCGTCGCGGCCTTCATAGAGGAGTGCCGAACCGGCGGCGTGACGGAAGCCGAGTTCGCGCTGATGGAAAAGAAGGGTGTGCCGACGGGTTTCTTCGTCACACATCCCCTGACGCAGGGAACGATCGAAGTCTGGGTCGGCAACTACGTGTTGATGGCGTACGGCGAGGGCGCAGTGATGGGCGTGCCCGGCCACGACGAGCGTGACTTTCAGTTCGCCCGCAAGTACGGCCTCGCCATCCGCCCGGTCATCGACGTCGACGGGCGCACTTATTCCACTGAGAGCTGGCAGCCGTGGTACTCAGACTATGGCCGCTGCGTGAATTCCGGCCCGTACGACGGGCTCGACTACGATGAGGCTGTCACTGCAGTTGCGCGCGATCTGCAGGCGCTTGGGCTCGGCGAGGAGCAGACAGTCTGGCGCCTGCGGGACTGGGGCATCTCGCGTCAGCGTTACTGGGGGTGCCCGATACCCATCGTGCACTGTCCGGGCTGCGGTGATGTGCCGGTACCCGACAGTGATCTTCCTGTCGTGCTGCCGGAAGGCCTGGTGCCCGATGGCAGCGGCAATCCGCTGGCAAAGACGCCTGCCTTCTACGAGTGCAAGTGCCCGAAGTGCGGCGTCCCCGCACGCCGCGAGACCGACACGATGGACACGTTCGTCGATTCTTCCTGGTACTACATGCGTTTCGCCAGCCATGACAATCCGAGTGCTGCGGTCGACGAGCGCACGCAATATTGGGCGCCGGTGGACCAATACATCGGCGGCATTGAGCATGCGATCCTGCACCTGCTGTACTCTCGCTTCTGGACGCGTGTGATGCGTGATCTTGGCCTGGTGCAGTTCTCCGAACCCTTCATGAATCTGCTCGCGCAGGGCATGGTACTCAACAACATCTACTCGCGCACCGGCGCGGACGGTCGTGTCACTTACTTCAATCCGGCAGACGTAGACGTGAAGATGGATTCGAAGGGCGGCCGCGCGGCTGCGGTCCTCGTCGCTGACGGCCAGCCGGTGGTGTGGGAAGGCATGCGCACGATGTCGAAGTCGAAGAACAACGGCGTCGATCCCACTGCGCTCGTGGAGCAGTTCGGCGCCGACAGCGTGCGGCTCTTCATGATGTTCAAATCTCCGCCGGAGGACACGCTCGAGTGGTCAGATGAAGGAGTGCAGGGAGCGCATCGCTTCCTGAAACGCCTGTGGAGGGCCGTGCATGAGCATGTCAACAAGGGAGTGGCCCCTTCCGCGCTGGTGGCAAAGATCGATCACGCAAGCCTCACAGGCGCGCAGCGCGAAGTGCGGCACCTGACACACCAGATGCTGACGAAGGTGACGGACGACGTCGGGCGCAGACGCACCTTCAACACGGCTATCGCCGCGGTGATGGAGCTGATGAATGCACTTGCGCGGTTCGAGGATGACAGCGAGGGTGGCCGAGCGGTGCGGCAGGAAGCCCTCGAGATCGTGGTACTTACGCTTGCGCCGATCGTGCCGCATGTCTGTCATGTACTGTGGCAGGCGCTCGGTCAGCGGGGTGCGGTGATCGATGCACGCTGGCCGGAGCCCGACCCGACCGCGCTCACGCAGGAGGTGCTGGAGATCGTAGTGCAGGTCAACGGCAAGCTTCGCGGCCGCATCCAGGTACCTGCCACGGCGGACGAAGCGGCGATCACGCGAGCGGCGTTGGCTGATGCAAATGTGCAGCGCTTCGTGATGGACAAGCCGGTGCGCCGGGTGATCGTGAAGGGCAAGCTCGTCAATGTGGTTGTCTAGGAAAGCCGTCAAGGGCTTCAGCCCCGAGAGGCGAGGCGCGGGACTGCGGCCGTACGCCCTGATCGTTACCGCGGGTCTGCTGCTTGGCGGCTGCGGTTTTCACCTGCAGGGTGCGACCACGATGCCCGCTGCAATGAAAATGACCTACCTCGACGCCGAGGACGAGCGCAGCACCTTTCTCCTCACGCTGCAGCGCTCGCTGCAGGCGAGCGGGTCGACCATCACGCCGGACCGTGCTGCCGCCACTGCGGTGCTGCACATTGAGCACGATGAGACCGGCCAGCGCGTCCTTTCCGTGTCGGCCGCCAACAAGCCGACCGAGTACGAAATCTTCTACACCATCAAGTATTCGGTGACTGCAGAGGGGAAAGAGCTCCTCACCTCGCAGACACTGACGTTGACGCGCGACTACAGCTTCGACGAAACGACCTTGCTGGCGAAGGAACACGAAGAAGTCATCCTGCGCGAGGCGCTGGCGCGCGATCTGACAGGGATCGTGATGAGCCGGCTGGCCAGCCTCTAGCAAGCTCGAGCCTCGGCCCTCTCCAGGGGACGTGGAGCCGAATCCTTGTCATCCGTACCGGTAGTAACGCTCGCCCAGGTGCCACGCATCGTCGTGGCGACGCTGCTCTCGCGCTACGGGCTGGAGCTCAGGCTGATTGCGGCCGGCGAGCTGATCCCGGGCTCATACTGGGGCGAGACCGAGGCCGGACTGAAAGGCGACAAGTTGTTCGCACGCCTCGACACGCCGCTGCATTCGGTGCTGCACGAGGCGGCGCACTACATCTGCATGACGCCGGAGCACCGCGCGGGGCTCGATACCGACGCGGGCGGCGAATACATCGAGGAGAATGCCGTTTGCTACCTGCAGATCCTGCTGTCTGATCAAGTCCCACACTACGGCCGCGCGCGCATGCTGACCGAGATGGACTCGTGGGGCTACACGTTTCGACTCGGTTCAGCGCAAGCCTGGTTCGAGCAGGACGCCACGGACGCGCGCGACTGGCTGCTGCAGAAGGGGCTGATTGACGCAGATGAGCGACCGACTGGCTGCGTGAGAGAGTAACCGGACGATTGTGCCCGGGCCGGCTCAGCGGCCGGCAAAGCGATCCGTGGCGCTCACCAGCTCGTGCAGGATTCCCGGCTCCATCGCGGAATGTCCGGCATCGGGCACGACGTGGAGCTCGGCCTCCGGCCAGGCGCGATGCAGATCCCATGCGCTCATCATCGGGCAGACCACGTCGTAGCGTCCCTGCACGATCACCGCCGGTACAAGGCGGATGGCGCCGACGTTGCGTAACAACTGGTCCTCGTGCTGGAAGAAGCCGCGATTCACGAAGTAGTGGCACTCGATGCGTGCCACGGCCGTCGCGAATTCGTCATCGCTCCAGCGCGCGATGTTCTGCTGGTTCACACGCAGATAGCTCGTGGCTGCTTCCCAGATCGACCACGCCTTTGCCGCATCGAGGGCCACCTTCGGATCATCGCCGGTGAGTCGTCGATAGAACGCTGCCACGAGGTCCGAGCGCTCTGACGGTGGGATGGGTGCCAGATACTGCTCCCACGGATCGGGAAACACTGCGTTGGCACCCTGCTGGTAAAACCAGCGGATCTCCGCCTGGCGCAACAGGAAAATGCCGCGCAGCACGAGCTCGGTGACGGTTTGCGGATGTGTTTGCGCGTACGCGAGAGAGAGTGTGCTGCCCCATGAGCCACCGAAAACCAACCAGCGCTCGATGCCCAGATGCTTGCGCAACCGCTCGATGTCCTCGACCAGGTGCCACGTGGTGTTGTCGATGAGACTCGCGTGCGGGCGACTGCGACCGCAGCCGCGCTGATCGAACAGCACGATGCGGTAGCGCTTCGGGTCGAAGAAGCGGCGCGAATCCTTGCCGGCGCCAGCGCCAGGTCCGCCATGAACGAAGAGTGCGGGCTTGCCACGCGGATTACCGCACTCCTCGTAATAAATCTCATGCAGCGCGCAAACGCGCAGCATTCCCGTGCGGAACGGGTCGATGGATGGATACAGACTGCGCCGTCTGCTGCGCGGGGCGGCGCGTGCCGCGCGGGCGGACTTGCGGGTTGCGGGTGTCTTGCGCGGCGCGGCGGGTCGCTGCTTCGCGCGACGCCTCATGTTCTCAGCACCATGGGCCCGAGAGGCCGTCCTCCAAGCAGGTGCACGTGCAGGTGATACACCTCCTGGCCGCCATGCGCGTTGCAATTCATGATCAGCCGATAGCCGTTGTCCGCAATGCCTTCCTTTCGCGCCAGATCCCGCGCAACGATGACCATGTGCCCGATGAGGGCTTCATCCTCGTCGGCGATATCGTTGACGGTGGGTATCGGCTTGTTCGGCACGATGAGAATGTGCGTCGGCGCGGCCGGGCGGATGTCACGAAACGCGGTAACGCGCTCATCCTTGTGCACCACCGCAGCAGGCAGCTCTCCGGCGATGATCTTTTCGAACAGTGTCGGCATTGAGCGCACCCCCGGCAGCAGCGGCGGCGCAAGCCTAACACCGCTGCGAGAGCGGCAACAATTACACGTGGCTGCGAAAAATAGAAACGGCACAGCGGGAAAACCCGCTGTGCCGTGGTCGCGGCGTACAAAAAGCCGCCGCGATAGCGAGAAGGCTACTTATTAGTATCCTTCCTTGCCCTTCGTGCCGGCCTTCGCCAGCTCAGAGCTGCTCAGCTTGCCGTCCTTGTCCGCGTCCAGCGTGCTGAACTGGGATGACAGCGCGGGATCGCCCTTGGCCTCATCCTTGCTGATCACGCCATCGCCATTCGTGTCCAGCTTCGAATAGTCCATCGACGTGGTGCCGGTCGCTGCGGGCGCCGGGCTCTGCTGTGCAAAGGCTGCCCCAGCGGCCAGCACAATGGCCAATGCGGAAACTTTGATGATCGAATTCATATGAGTACTCCTTACAGACAGGTTCACTTCGTCTTCCCTGCGTGCGTGAAGTGCGCGCCGGGGTTGCACTGATGATGCAGCTGCCGTGCCAATGCCGCGTGAAGTGGCATAGGGCTGTAAATCCCGGCACTTGTAATGCAGGGTGAGGGGCACGCAAAACCGCCAGGCGTTACCTGCAGGCAACACCACCCAGCCTTGACAATCGAGCGACGGAGGCCGCGACCGCTGTAACTGCGGCGGGCACAGCTTGGCGGCGTCGAGACATTGTGTGTCTCCAATCGTGCCAGCGCATCGCTGTGCGGGACGACGGCACGGCATAGGCCGGCGTTGGCGGTGCGTGTAGACTCCGCCGATTTCACGCGCCCCGGGGCTGTCACTTACCAGTACGGAGAAACCTGCATGACCTCAAGCCGATGGATCTCGACGTTACGGCTGCTCGCGCCAATGATCCTGGCACTGAGCGCTGTTGGCTGCGGGAAATCGGAACAGACGTCCAGCCAGCCTCCGGCTGCGACGACTTCCGCCGCGTCATGGTCTGCCTATCGCGACCAGTTTCTCGAGGCGTACTTCAAAGCTCACCCCGTGTTTGCCGTGACCTCGGGGCGGCACGAATTTGACGGACGGCTCCCGGACTGGAGCGGGGCCGGTATAGCGGTGGAGATCAAGCGCCTGCACGCGGCACACGATGCGACGGCGGCCTTCGCTGAGGCGGCGCTCAGTGAATCGGAGCGCTTCGAGCGCGACTACCTCATCGCCCGCGTCGATCGCGACCTGTTCTGGCTGGAGGTCGCCGAGGCGCCGTTCAAGAATCCCGCCTTCTACCTGGACTGGATCAGCGACGGTCTGGATCCTGCACCCTATCTCACCCGCGAGTACGCACCCCTCGACCAGCGCATGCGTGCATACATCGCCTACCTGCGTGCGATTCCGGGCGCGACTCAGCAGATCAAGGCCAATCTGCGTGCGCCACTCGCGCTGCCGCTCCTGGAACGCGGCGTGTCTGCATTCAATGGCTTTGCGGACTTCTATGAGCACGAGGCTCCGGCGACGTTCGCCAGCGTGACGGACGCTTCGCTCCAGGGTGACCTGAGGCAGGCGAGCACGAGTGCGGCGGCAGCCATGCGCGAGCTCGGAGGCTGGCTCGATTCGCAGCGTTCCTCAGCCACCGCCAGCTTCGCATTGGGTGCGGAGAAGTTCGCCACCATGATCCGAATGACGGAACAGGTCACCACACCACTCGCCGACCTCGAAGCGGTTGGGCGCGCCGATCTGGAGCGCAATCTCGCGGCTCTGCGCGAAGCGTGTGCGAAGTACGCGCCAGGCAAATCGGTCGCGGTGTGTTTCGCCAAGATGGATGCAGACAAGCCGACCGGCGGGGCCGTGGAGGGCGCGCGGCAACAGCTCGCCGGCCTCAAGCAGTTCCTCCTCGATAAGGAGGTGGTGACGATTCCGGGCGATGAGCAGGCACGTGTGGCCGAGGCGCCGCCCTACAACCGTGCGAACTCCGCCTACATCGATATCCCCGGTCCGTATGAGAAAGGGCTGCCGGCGACCTACTACATCGCCCCGCCAGATCCCAACTGGTCCGAGCAGGAGCGGCGCGACTACATTCCCGGGCGTGCCGATCTGTTGTTCACCTCAGTGCACGAGGTCTGGCCCGGGCATTTCCTGCAGTTCCTGCATTCGAACCGCTCCGGTTCGATCGTCGGGCGCGTGTTCGTCGGCTACGCCTTCGCAGAAGGCTGGGCACACTACGCCGAAGAGATGATGTGGGAGATGGATTTCGGCAACGGCGATCCCGAGACGCACATCGGGCAACTCTCCAATGCTCTGCTGCGCAATGTGCGGTTTCTCTCGGCGATCGGGTTGCACACGCACGGCATGACGGTCGCGCAATCCGAGCAGATGTTCCGTGAGAGCGCCTTTCAGGACGCGGGTACTGCGCGCCAACAGGCTGCGCGGGGTACCTATGATCCGGCGTATCTCAACTACACCATGGGCAAGCTCATGATCCGCAAGCTCCGCGCGGACTGGAGCGCGAGCCGGGGCGGGCGTGCCGCCTGGCACGATTTTCACGATCAGATCCTCTCGTATGGCGGGCCACCGATTCCGATGATTCGCCGCGCCATGCTCGGGAAGGACGATGGCCCCTTGTTCTGACGGCCGCTGAGGTGGACTGCGGGCGAGGCCGGCGCGAAATGACCCGGGCCGGCTTCCCCAGTGGCGAGGGACATCCAGTCTCGGTAGGCTTGCGCTCGTGAAGCTCAACGCTGATAGGCTTTCAGGCCATCTCGCCCGCGATCTCAAGTCTGCCTATCTCGTGTCCGGTGACGAGCCGCTGCTCGCCGCCGAGGCGACCGATGCGATCCGACGCAAGGCTCGCGAAGCGGGCTTCACGGAACGGCGCGTGTTCTTCGTGGAACGCGGCTTCGACTGGAACGAGCTGCGCGCCGAGACCCAGGCGCTATCGCTGTTTGCCGAGCGGCGCGTTCTCGATGTGAGAATGCCGACCGGCAAGCCTGGCGAGGGCGCTGAGCTGTTGCAGGAACTGGTAGCCAATCCACCGCCCGATCAACTGTTGCTGGTTTCCTCGGGGAAGCTCGAGCGGCAAACTTTGCAGAGCGCATGGGTCAGGGCCTTCGAGCAAGACGCCGTCTGGGTGCAGGTCTGGCCGATCGATGCAGGTCGACTGCCGGATTGGATTGCAGCGCGCATGCGCATCCGGGGCCTGGTCCCCGAACCCGCAGCGGCGGCGCTCCTGGCCGAACGCGCCGAAGGAAACCTGCTCGCGGCACAACAGGAAATCGACAAGCTCGCGCTGCTCGTCAAGCCCGGCGCCGTAGATGCCGGATCGCTCTCGCAGGTCGTTGCCGACAGCGCTCGATTCGACGTGTTTCAGCTCGGTGAGGCCATGTTGCGGGGTGATGGGCGGCGCGCGCTGCGGATTCTGGATGGATTGAGAGGGGAGGGTGTCGAGCCCACACTGGTACTCTGGGCCGTGACCCGCGAGCTGCGTGCGCTGTGGCAACACCTGTCCCGCGAGAGTAGCGGCGCATCAGTGCCGGGATGGCAGCGCCCACAGCCGGGGCTGCTCGCCGCTGCGCACCGAGTGCGCAACCTTCCAATCGGCGAATTCGTGCGCATGGCCGTGAGAGTTGATCGCACCATCAAGGGCAGGCAAGTCGGAGATCCCTGGGATGCACTCGCCATGCTGGTTGCGCGCCTCGCCGGTGTGAGCACGCTCTCAGACGCCGCGTGAACGAGTAGCAGGCCTGCCCCGGCAATGAATCCGATTGGCATCTTCGGTGGAACGTTCGACCCCATCCACTACGGTCACCTGCGCACCGCGTTCGAGTTGCTGCAGGCACTCAGGCTGACCGAGGTGCGCTTCATGCCCGCCGGCAACCCGCCCCACCGTGAGTCGCCGGTCGCGAACGCCGAAGTACGCCTGCAGATGGTCAAGGCCGCAACCGAAGGCCAGCATGGATTCCTGGTTGATGACCGCGAAATCCGCCGCGAAGGACCGTCATATTCGGTGGATACGCTGGCCACCTTGCGTGCGGAACACCCAGATCGTTCGCTATGTCTGATCGTGGGCATGGATGCATTTCTCGGGCTGCCGAAGTGGTATCAATGGCGTGAAATCCTGCAGCTCTCCCACGTGGTGGTTGCACACCGCCCCGGGTGGCGAGCACCCGGCATGGGGCCGCTCGGCGAACTGCTCGTGGACCGCGGCACCGGCCGCATCGGCGATCTGCACGAATCGCGGGCCGGGTGCATCTATATCCACGCTGTGACGCAGCTCGAAATTTCCTCCACTGAAGTGCGCAACCTGGTTGCGGCGGGACGTGATCCACGCTTTCTGATGCCCGACAGCGTGCGCCGGATCATCCTGGAGAGTCGCTGCTACACTGCACCCCAACGCTGATTTCTTGTCACCCAAAGGAGGCAACACCCCGGCATGACAGCATCCACAATCAAGCGCACACGCACGCGTACGCGGCGCTCACTCGAAACGGTCGTGGTCGAGGCGCTTGAGGAACTGAAGGCGGCGAACATCAAGGTGCTCGATGTACGCTCGCTCACCGACATCACCGACATCATGGTGATTGCATCGGGCACCTCCGACCGTCACGTACGCTCAGTGGCGGACCGGGTGATCGAGAAGGCCAAAGAGGCAGGCTTTCGACCCTTCGGAATCGAGGGGGAGCGCGATGGGGAATGGGTCCTCGTCGACCTGCCGGACGTGCTCGTGCACATCATGCTGCCGCGCGTTCGTGAGTTCTACGGACTGGAAAAGCTGTGGAGCAACTCCCACAGTCACCCATCACCCGCTTGAACGTTCCAGTTGCCGCGTCCGGAACGGGGGCCGCGATGCAGTAAGCTGCGCGCATGCGAATCGAGCTGCTCGCGCTCGGTACCCGGATGCCCGACTGGGTCGATGCTGGCGTGGCGGACTATGTCCGCCGCTTCGGGCCGCAAATCCGCTTCGAGCTGCGCGAGATCACGCTGGCACGGCGCGCGCGCGCGGGAAGCACGGTGCGGGCACTGGCCGACGAGGGTGCACGAGTGCTGGCCGCCATTCGCACCGATGCATTCGTGGTGGCACTCGATGTCCACGGAAAGCTGTTCAGCACTGAGCAACTCAGCGCCTGGCTCAAGGATCGGATGCGCGAGGGTCGCGATCTCACCTTTCTCATCGGTGGGCCCGACGGACTCGCACCCGATTGCCTGCAACGGAGCGATCTGCGCTGGTCGCTGTCAGCCCTGACGCTACCGCATGCCTTGGTCCGGATCGTCGTCGTTGAACAGCTATATCGCGCTCTGAGCCTGCTCAGGGGCCATCCGTATCATCGGGCCTGACAGTGTGTGACGCGCTGGGAGTCGCCAGGAAGGCGCTGATTCGCCTTGTGACATAAGCAGGTCGCGCCCGGAAGATCCTGTCAAATCTGCGACGCGGTTGTCGGCGGCAGGCGACGCTTCTCCTTGCCCGAAGCGCCTCAGCTGTTGAAAATCCAGTTCGCCCCCTCCGACGACAAAACACCGGCGAACCGACAAGCGAACCGCCCCATTGGAGGCTGGTACTTGACTTGTGGAATCTGGTTCGAGGAGTTCTTTTGAAATGACGCAAGGCGCGGCCGAGGATCTCTGGCACCTGAGCATTGACGACTTGTTCGTCACGCCAGTCGAGACTCCGCCTCTCGAGGGCCCGGGTCCGTTCGTCATCAATCTCAGCGCCTCCACCGCCCCCATCAGCATTCCCGCCACGGGCGTCTCAGGATTCGAAAAGCTCAAGCTCTACCAGCTCTCCCGCAAGGAGGATGGGCGCGACCGGTTCCGCCTGCGCCTTGGGTTCTTCGACACACCTGCCGCAGCCAATGAAGCCCTCGCAGCGCTGCGCGAGCGTTATCCAAGCGCGTTCGCAACCAATGCGACTGAAGATGATCAGCGCTTCAACCCGGCGCGCCCGCGCCCACCAAAGGCGGAGCCCGTGGTGGTGGCGGCCGCACAGAATTCGCCAGGTCATGGCCACGCGCGCAACGCAGTTCGCAGCGATTCGGGTCGGCGCGGTAAGAAAAAGGATGTTCGGCGCGATCACGCTGCACACGCTCGCGGCATTGATACGCACGGAGCTCAGCGAAACAAACCGGCGACACGTAATGGCCATGAGCATGGCCAGCCCAAAAGAGCGCTCCCTGTGGCTCAGCTGAGCGCAATCAAGGAAGAGAAAATCGACATAGAGTCGATTCTGCTTGCGGCTCTTGCTCCGGTCGGATCTGACAAGCCTCCGTCAGCACCGGGCAAGCCGCAGCCGGCGCCCGGCAAGAACCCCCATCAGAACAATGCACGCCACGCAGCGAGACCCGGCCACGGCTCGAAACACTCGCGTTCGCATTCCAAGTCTTCCGAAGCGAAGCACCATGCTCCGCGACCCGTCACGAAGTCGAGTGCGCCCGCGCCAAACGTCGCGGCGCCTCCAGTCGCATCACCCGCGGCGAGTCAGCCGGTCGCTACGAAGCTCGAGATCCCGACGCCGATACCCGCGCTGATCCCGGCGCAGCCCGTCGAGGCCAACCAGCCCGCGAAGTCTCCGGCGCTAGTCGATCCCCCAGCTGTCCTCGCGGAAGCGGCGCAGCCCGCGCCGTCGAGCGCGCCCGAGCGGATCGAAGCGTCGGCGGATGTGGACAACGAGGCCAACATCGTGACACACCCGCGCCTCGATGAGGCGCCTGCGGCGCACGACGAGGTCCCGGACGCAGACATCCCGATCGATCTGCACTTCATCGATCGCATCTTCGACGACGACACACCCACGGTCGAAGTGCTCGCTCTCGAATCGCCCGGCACACCTCCTGCTGCCGAGCAGGAGCCAAAGGAGATCGTCGAGCCAACAGCAGCGAAACAAGAGCCGGCAAAGGAAGTCGCGCCGGAGCCAAAGGCAATCGCAACACGGCCGTCGACAGAGTCCGAGGCGCCAGCGATCTCCGCGCACGACATCATTGCATTACTGACCCAACCCATTAACACGCTGCGTGCAAGCCAGAACAAGCGTCCTTCGATACCTGCTGTGGCTCCTGCGCCGCTGCCTGCGCCCGTTGCGCCTCCGGCCGCGCAGGCGGCGGCAGAGACCTCGAGCGTCGATCGCATCTCACCGGTTTCGACGCCGCAGGCCGAGCCCGAGACTCAGCCTGCTGCAGCCACGACTACTACTGTCGAGGATGAGATTCCGACGCTCACCCAGGTCGCCACAGCCGAATCGCCTCCCTCAGCTCCAGCGTCGGTGCAAGAGGCGGAAGTCCCTTCGCTGGCGCCGACCCTGCAGAGCACGGCCGAAGCCGATGTGTCTATCGGCGCGATTGCGGCTGGCATCGAGTCTGAGCTCGAGCTGATGCTGCCTGCGGAAGTCTCTGTGGTTGCTGAGGCTCCAGCGGCGACCGCCGAACCTGCCGCCAAGGTTGACGAGGCACCAAGCGCCGCCCCGGCGGTCGCGCTTGAACTGGAGCTGGTGCCGGAGCCGCCAACCGCTCCCGCGCTCAGCGAGGTTTTCGACGAGGTGATGGTTGAGCAAGTCATACCGGCGCGACGTGCCCCGCCGCCTGTCGCGAAGTCGCACGTAGAGGTGCCGGTAACGACAGCGGCTGCTCAGCCTGTGGCTGCGCCGCCCGCGCGCCTATCTGCCCCGGCTGCACAATTGCCCGCTGAGAGCATTTTCAAGGTCAAGAACCGGCCGGCGCCGACGAAAACCGCGCCTCCCGCGCCGCCGGCTGCACCGGCAATCAAACGGCCCGTGGTGATCTTCGACGCGCCAGTCGAGGATATGGACAGCACACAGACGTTGCGAGCCTTGACTCCCCTCGAACTCAACGACGACTCGCAGTCGAAATGGTTCGCGGTGCAGCTCGCGTTGTCCGAAGATCCGGTCAAGGTCGAGTCGCTTCCGCACATCGATATTTTCGACGAGTATCGCCTCTATTCGATTTCAGGCATCGACCAGGGCAAGTTCCTGCACAGCCTGAGACTCGGCTTCTTCTCAGCTGAAAGCTCGGCGCAAGCCGTCGCCGGATACTTGGGCGCTTCGTTCGAGGGCGCCGCGGTCAAGCGCGTGAGCATTGCCGAGCATGATCGCTTCGCGGAGCGCAAGGCTAAGCCGGTGAAGAAGGCGGAGCCGGAAACGCTCGCCGCGAAGCGCGGCGCAGTTCAATCTGGGCCCACGCCATCCAGCAGTACGCCCGCCCGTGGCAATGGTTCGACTCCAAAGACCGCGCGCAAGCCACGCGGCTCAGTCGACAGCGCGCCCACAGGACGTCACCGGACGCTCGGCGAGCAGCTCTACGACGAGGCGCGTGAGGTCGCTCTCTCGCAGAGCGCCATCCGGCGTATTCCAAAGAACTCCTCGCTTTGGTCACGCCTGTTCGGCCAGGGCAAGGACAAGCAGTAAATAGAGCCGCAGTCACCCCTTCTGCGGCGGGCGCTGTAGCTCGGGCGCTGCCGTCCAGGCGTTCATATCTCGTTCATCGACTGGGGCCCAGGATGCTATCCTGCCTCGGTTGCGGCAGCTTCGCGGTCAGCCGCACAACCGCTTGGGTGGCAAGGTAATAAGGACCTCGCCGGCCATGTCAGCCGGACTTCTCTACCTCGCATCAGCCTCCCCGCGCCGGCGGGAACTTCTCGACCAGATAGGAGTGCCTTGCCTGGTGCGTGCAGTGGATATCGACGAGTCGCGTCAACCTGAAGAGGAACCCCGCGATTACGTTCTCAGGCTCGCGCGCGCCAAAGCCGAGACTGCCTGGTCGAGATTCGCCGCAGCGGAGGGCAAACCAGTCCTGGCGGCGGATACCGCGGTGGTCCTCGAGGGTGAAATCTTTGGCAAGCCGCGCAATCAAACCGAGGGTTCGGTCATGCTGGGGCGACTGTCGGGACGCACTCACGAGGTGCTGACTGCAGTAGCACTTCGGACGCCGGTGGGGCTCGATACACGTCTGAGTGCGAGCCGAGTGACCTTTCGGGCGCTCGCGCCGGGCGAACCTGAACGTTACTGGAAGACCGGTGAGGCTGCGGACAAGGCTGGCGCCTATGCTGTGCAGGGTCATGCCGCGATGTTCATCGCGCATTTGAGTGGAAGTTACTCGGGCGTCATGGGCCTGCCGCTATTCGAGACCGCAGAACTGTTGCAGCGCGCGGGATTTGAGCTATGGATGCAAACGCCTCGCCGGTAATGACAGCGGAAATCCTGGTGAACTCGACTGCGCGCGAGTCACGTGCCGCCGTGGTCGAGAACGGCGTGCTGCAGGAAGTCTTCATCGAGCGTGTCAGCCGGCGCGGACTTACCGGCAACATCTACAAGGGGCGCGTGTCGCGGGTGTTGCCCGGGATGCAGGCCGCATTCATCGAGATCGGGCTCGCACGCACCGCTTTTCTGCATGCCTCCGACATTGCCAAGCCTGCCACGGATCAGGAAGGCGTGGAGCTGCCACGCACTGAGAACGTGCGTGAGTTGGTGGCGGAGGGCGACGAGATACTGGTGCAGGTAGTCAAGGATCCGATCGGCAGCAAGGGTGCGCGACTGACGACCTTCATCTCGATTCCGTCGCGTTACCTCGTCTACATGCCCAAAGGGCGCGGCATCGGTATCTCCTCCCGCATCGAAGCGGAGGACGAGCGACGGCGCTTGCGCGAGGCGGTGGGATTGTTCGCGACACCCGAAGATGCCGGCGGTTACATCGTGCGTACCGCTGCCGAAGGGGCGTCACTCGAAGCGATGCGTGCCGACATGCTGTTTCTCAAACGGCTTTGGGAGGCCATTCGTGACAAGGGGCTGAGGGCGAGTGCCGGACAACTGGTGCACGAGGACCTGCCGCTGCCGGTGCGGGTGTTGCGCGATCTGCTCAATGAGGGCGTCGGACGGGTGAGCGTCGACAATGCGGATGCGCACCAGCGCATGATCGATTTCGCTCGCATGTTCATGCCCGAAAGTGCCGCCAAGATCGAGTTGTATGGGCAACCGCGGGCGATTTTCGATCTGCATGGGATAGAGGAGGAGATCGAGAAGGCGCTCGATCGCAAGGTGCTGCTCAAATCCGGCGGACATCTGATCATCGATCAGACCGAGGCGATGACCACGATCGACGTCAATACCGGTGCGTACGTAGGGCATCGCAACCTCGAAGAGACGATATTCCGCACCAACCTCGAGGCCGCACTCGCAATTGCGCGCCAGCTGCGGCTGCGCAATCTGGGCGGGATCATCATCATCGACTTCATCGACATGCACGAAGAGGAGCACCGCCGGCAGGTGATCCAGGCCCTCGAGAAAGCACTCGATGACGATCATGCGCGGACCAGCATCTCAAGCGTGTCGCCGCTGGGCTTGGTCGAGATGACACGCAAGCGCACGCGCGAGAGCCTCGAGCACCTCCTGTGCCAACCGTGTCCGACCTGCCAGGGGCGCGGATTCGTCAAGACGCCTGAAACGGTCTGCTACGAGATCTTCCGGGAAATCCTGCGCCAGAACCGTCAATTCGAATTTCAGCGGCTGCTGGTGCTCGCCCACCAGGATGTCATCGACTTGTTGCTGGACGAGGAGTCGACTGCACTCGCCGAGCTCGAGGCGCTGGCTGGCAAGCCGATTCGCCTGCAGACCGAGGCGCTCTATTCCGTGGACCAGTTCGACGTGGTGCTGATGTGAGCGCAGCTGTGGCCGAGACGCCCACCCCGGAACGGCCCGTTGCGCGCCGCGTCGTGCGCTGGGTCGCGGGGACCGCGGGCGGCCTCATCATCCTGCTTGCGCTGCTGGTCGGCGCGATGCGCATCGCGATCACACACCTGCCGCAATATCGTGATCAGATCCAGGCGTGGGTCAATGAGACCTCGCACCTGGATGTCCGCTTCAAGAGCATGGATGCGCGCTGGCGCTTCTACGGGCCGGAACTGTTCGTGCGCGATGTGGCGGTGCTGGCGCCAAAGGGTGGACCGCTCCTCGCGAAGGCGCACGCCGCCAGCATCGGCTTCGACATCTGGCGTGCGCTGCTGCATGCCGAAATGCTTCCGGCGCGGATCACGTTGTTGCAGCCGGAGATCGGCGTGGTCCGGACCGCGGATGGTCGCATCGAGCTCGAAGGACAGGCGGCGCTCGAGGACAGTGAGCACCGGTTCAAGATCGACGACCTGCCCACCGGGCTGCTGAGCATCGAAGATGCCAAGGTCACTTTCACCGACCAGCAGGGGAAGCTGAGCGACCTGATCCTGAGAGGCGTGGAGGTCGGGTTGCGACGCGACCGCCATGACCTCGAAGTGGAAGGCGAGCTTGATCTCCCGAATCGGATGGGAACACGGCTGGCATTCGAAGCCGAGGCACACGGCGATCTCGCTACGCCGGAATCGTTGGGATGGCGCGTGGACGCCAAGACCAACGGTATAGACCTGAGAGGGTGGCACGAGTTTCTGAGTGGCGCGCTCGGCGTGCCCGATGCCGGCCGCGGCCGAATTCGCGCCACGGCCGCCTTCGTGGGTGCTCAGATCACACGCGCTTCTGTGCAGGTGCAGCTTGCGGACGTGTTGATTCCGGCCTCGAGCGCTTGGCCGAGCGACACGACCTATTCGAGCCTTTCTGGCGATGTGCGACTGGAGCGCAAGAGTGGCTTATGGCGCGTGACTGGCCGTGACGTAAGGCTCGTCACACGCGCTCACGCATGGGAGCCGGCGCGTATTTCCGCGGCGTGGAGTTGCAGCGACAGCGGGCTCGTCCGCCTCGAGGCCGAGGCGAACTACCTGCGCCTGGAGAATCTACTGCCTCTCGCCACCTTGGCGCCTGCCGGGACTTTACGTACCCGCGTGACGGAGTTACTGCCTGAAGGCGAAATCCGCGCGCTCAAGCTGAACTACGCGGCGGGTGATTCGGCGCCTGCGCGCTACCAGGCGACGGCGCGTTTTGCCGAGCTGGGCTTTGCTCCGATCGGCGCTGCGCCCGGCCTGCGTGGCCTGCGCGGTGAGATGACCACCACCGAAACTGCCGGACGCGCCTCGATCGACTCGCAGGCGGTGGTGTTCTCGATGCCGCACAAGTTCCGTGGACCGTTGAGTGCTGACCTCGCGCGCGGGGACATTCACTGGGAGCACTCGACCGAAGGCTGGCGAGTTTCAACGCGTACCTTCGCCGTGCGCAATGCACACGCCAACGCCCAGGCAGACCTCGACCTGCTGCTGCCTGGCGATGCGAGCTCGCCGATTCTGAAGATCAACAGCCGCTTTCGGGACGCGGTCCTCACCGAGGCATGGCGCTACTTGCCCATCGACAAGCTGCCGGAAAGAGTTCTCGCGTGGCTCGATGCTGCAGCGCTGGCGGGCCGTGCGCCGTCCGGAGAGTTCGTCTTCGACGGTCCGACGCGGAGTTTTCCGTTCCGTGACGGCGAGGGCCAATTTCGCATCAGCTTCCCGGTCGCGGGCATGCGCCTGCACTATGCCGAAGGCTGGCCGGATCTCGAGAATCTCGCCGCGGACATCGAATTCAAGAACGCGGGTCTCACGGGTGTGGTCCGCAGCGCGACGCTCAATGGATTGAGAGTCGAGAACTCCAGAGCGCAATTCGTCGACTTCAAAACGGGCGAGCTCACCATCAACGGACACGCCACGGGGGACGTCGGCGATGCTCTCGGCTACTTGCAGAAGAGCCCGCTGGCCGACGACCTGGGGAGCCTGTTCGCAGATCTGCGTGGCAAAGGGCCTGTCGCAGCAACGGTCGACATCCTGCTGCCGGTCAAGAACATGGAACAGCACAAGGTCCTTGTCACTGCGCAGGTGAACGAGACATCTCTGTCGCTCGTCGATACGGCGCATGTGCTGCAGGAGCTGCAGGGTGTCATCCAGTTCAACGACAAGCTGCTGAGTGCGACGGATCTCAGCGCGACTTATCTCGGCGGGCCGGCACACATCGAGCTCTCCCCGGAAGTGGCCGCCGGGCGCAAACATCCCGACAATGTGATCCACGTTCGCGCGCAGACCCCGGTCCCGGCGCTGCGCCAGGCTTTCGAGGGCTCAGAATTACTGTCCGCCGATGGCACGCTCGACTGGCGCGGCGTGATGCGCATCCCCATGGACTACGGCGACGAGCCGGAGGGGGCCGCCAGACGCCCAGTCACGGCGCGCATCAACTCGTCCCTTCGGGGCGCTGCAATCAATCTTCCCGAACCATTCGCCAAGCCCTCAGGTGAAGTGCGTCCACTACGGGTCGAAGTGCAGTGGCCCGAGGCCTCTACGGCGCTGGTGCGCGCGACCTACGGCAATGACGTACGCTCGCAACTCAGCTTCCAGCGCGATCGTTCCGGATGGAGATTCGATCGCGGTGGCGTGCGCCTCGGCGAAAATGATGCACGTTTGCCATCGACTCCGGGCCTCGAAGTGCGTGGCAATGTCGAGCGTCTCGACGTGTCTCAATGGCTCGCATTGCGTTCCAGCGGCAAAGGCAAGGGCGCCCTGTCGGACTACCTGCGCAGCGTCGAGCTCACAGTCAGCGACTTGCAGATCTTCGGCATTCGCTTTCCGGATGTGAGTGGGAACCTGATACCCACGCAGAGCGCGTGGTCTGTGACAGTGGACGGCCCGAAAGCGCAGGGCACGGTTCAGGTGCCTTTCAACCTGACGGGCGATGAGCCGCTCGTGATCAACATGACACGCCTGGGCCTGGAAGCTGTGGATTCCTCTTCCGAGGAGGTCGCCGACAACCAGGCCGACCCGCGGCAGTGGCCGAATATCACCGCGTCAGTCGATGAATTCGATGCGTACGGCAAACATCTGGGCGCGACGCACGCCGAGATCAAACGAGTTCCCGATGGGCTGAGTCTGCAGTCCTTCACCGCCAAATCAGCGGGCCACGAGATCACCGCAACCGGAAACTGGACCAACCCCCCGACCGGTCAGCGCGGGGACTTGAAACTCAAGCTCGAGAGCACAGATATGCAGCAGACCCTGGTGGATCTGGGCTACGGCCCGGGGCTGGCAGCGAAACATGGCTTACTCGAGGCGGATGTGAGCTGGCCCGGTGCACCGAGCGCTACACTCCTGGGGCGACTGAACGGCACGATGAAAGTAGAAGTGCAGGACGGACAACTGCTCAACGTTCAGCCCGGCGCGGGCCGTGTCTTCGGGTTGCTGAGCATCGCCACGCTGCCGCGACGTTTGTCGCTCGATTTCTCGGACCTTACCGATAAGGGTTTCGCCTTCGACAGCATCCACGGCGACTTCAGGCTCGAGTCGGGCGATGCCTACACGCAGAATCTGCTGCTCAAGGGACCGGCCGCGGAGATCGGCATGGTCGGCCGCACCGGACTCTGGCGACACGATTACGATCAGACCGTGGTAGTCACGGGAAGCCTCGGCCAGTCGTTGCCGGCCGCGGGTCTGCTTGCGGGTGGACCGGCTGTGGGCGCCGCGATGCTCCTGTTCTCGCAGATCTTCAAGGAGCCTCTCAAGGGCATGGCACGCGGCTACTACCGCATTACGGGTCCGTGGGAGAGTCCGAACGTGCAGCGGGTCGAGGCGTCCGAGGTCAAGAAGACCGAGAATGCGTTGCACGTCGTGGAGAAGAGGAAGGAGAAAGGATGAGGAGGATCGCCGCCATCCAGATGACATCAGGTCCGGAAGTGGCGCAGAACCTGGCCACGGCCGGACGGCTGCTCGAGGACGCTGCTGCCCAAGGGGCCGCGCTCGCAGGCCTGCCTGAGAATTTCGCCATCATGGGACGGAGCGAAGCGGACAAGCTCGCGGTCTCCGAGGTCGATGGCGATGGACCGATTCAGCAATTTCTCGCCTCCACCGCGCGACGCCTCAAGCTGTGGATCATCGGTGGGACGATCCCGGTGCGCGCCGGTTCTGACGGGCGAGTTGCGGCCGCGTGCCTCGTCTACGATGAGCGCGGTGAGCGCCGCGCACGTTACGACAAGATTCATCTGTTCGACGTCAAGGTGCCGGACAAGGCCGAGGAATATCGGGAGTCCGCGACCATCGTGCATGGCCGCGAGCCGGTGGTGATCGATTCCCCCGTGGGAAAGCTCGGACTTGCCGTCTGCTACGATGTGCGCTTCCCGGAATTGTTCAGAAAGATGTCGGCCGCGGGCGCGCAAGTGTTCAGCCTGCCCTCGGCGTTCACTGCACCAACCGGCCGCGCCCACTGGGAAACCTTGCTTCGTGCCCGCGCCATCGAAAACCTGTGTTTCCTGCTGGCACCGGCGCAAGCCGGTGTACATGTGAACGGGCGCGAGACCTATGGAGACACGATGATCGTGGACTATTGGGGACGGATATTGGCGCGCCTGCCGCGCGGCGCGGGTGTTGTCACCGCCGAACTCGATCCCGAGCGGCAAGTGGAAGTGCGCCGCTCGTTCCCGGCGCTCGAGCATCGCATCTTCACGAGCTGATCGATCCCGCAATGATGAAACCCGCCAGCGAAAATCCTCTCGTTATCGCCCGTGATTCCCTGCTTGCGCCGTCAGGCCTCGACGAGGGTCGTCTGACGCGCGTGCTCGGCTCACTCATGGGCCACGCGATCGATAACGCGGACCTGTACTTTCAGTTATCACGCGAAGAGTCGTGGGCGCTCGAGGACAGCATCGTCAAGGATGGCAGCCACAGCGTAGAACAAGGTGTTGGCGTGCGAGCCATGAGCGGCGAGAAGACCGGCTTCGCGTATTCAGACGAGATCATTCTGCCGGCGCTGGAAGAAGCCTCGCGTGCGGCACGCGCGATCGCCCGTCAGGGCGATCCCAGGGCGGTTCAGGCGTGGACGCCGCGCGCCGGACATCGCTTGTATCTGCCGATCGATCCGCTGGTGACGATGACCGATGCAGACAAGGTCAGCCTGCTGGAGCGCATCGATGCGGAGACCCGCCGCATGGATCCGCGCATCGTGCAGGTCATGGCATCGCTCAACGGGCTGCACGAAGTCGTACTGGTGATGACGAGCGACGGCGTCATGGCGGCAGACGTCAGGCCGCTGGTCCGCATCAACGTGTCGGTGATTGCCGAGCAGAACGGTCGGCGTGAGCAGGGGTTCAGTGGCGGCGGCGGGCGCTTTGGTCTCAACGAGATCACTCTGGAGCGCTGCATCGGCCACGCCCGCGAGGCCGTCCGCCAGGCGCTGGTGAATCTCGAGGCAGTTTCGGCGCCAGCGGGCACGATGCCGGTCGTGTTGGGACCGGGTTGGCCGGGCGTGCTGCTGCACGAGGCGATCGGCCACGGCCTGGAAGGCGACTTCAACCGCAAGGGCACCTCGGCATTCACGAATCGTATCGGGCAACGCGTGGCGTCCGAGTTGTGCACTGTCGTGGACGATGGAACGCTGGCTGCGCGGCGTGGTTCGCTCAACATCGACGATGAGGGCACGCCCACCCGATGCACGACGCTGATCGAGAAAGGCGTGCTCAGGGGCTACCTGCAGGACAAGCTCAACGCGCGCCTCATGGGAATGCAGCCGACGGGCAACGGCCGACGTGAGTCCTTTGCGCATGTCGTGATGCCGCGCATGACGAATACCTACATGCTTGCCGGTCCTCACGATCCCGATGAGATCATCCGCTCGGTGAAGAAGGGCCTGTACGCAGTCAACTTCGGTGGTGGCCAGGTCGACATTACCTCGGGCAAGTTCGTTTTCTCCGCGAGCGAGGCCTACCTGATCGAGGATGGCAAAGTGACCGCGCCGGTCAAGGGGGCAACGCTCATCGGTAACGGCCCCGACGTGCTCACGCGCGTCAGCATGGTGGGAAACGATCTCGAGCTCGATGAAGGCGTGGGCGTGTGCGGAAAAGAAGGTCAGAACGTGCCGGTCGGCGTCGGACAGCCGACGCTCAAGGTCGATGCGCTTACGGTGGGCGGCACGAGCTGATCGAACGGGCGGCGCTCCGAGCGCTACGGCCCTGCCTCTTGCAATCGGTTTCCACATTTCTGTGGAAACTCACTCCTAAAATTCCTAGCTGCGTCCACCGCTGAGCGCGAAACTTGCTCGCGCGGAAGGACATCGACCGTCCGTGTCAGGTGCAGGATGCACGCCGCCGCCCTCGGACAGGGCCCTTGCTGCAGCAACGGCCCGACCGAGGGGCGATTGGCGGTACGCAGCCGCCTGGTGATCAGGGAAAGGGAGGTGCAGATACCATGGCCAGCGAACACACGCGACGTTCCTCACCCACGAATACAGATCGGCGCAACGGCTCGATTCGCCGCGGGTTGCGGCTCTTCGGTGTCCTGCTCCTCGCAGCTGTGCAGTTCGGCGCGTTCTTTGGCTCAGTGCAAGCCGCCAGGTTCGACGAGAAGGTCAAGGCGCCGCCTCCGCCAAGCAATGCGGAACTGAAGGCAGTGATCCGCGATTACTTCGATACGTACGCGCGGGTCAATGCGAAGTCGCCCGCGGGGATCGTGAAGGATCAGAGCGCCCATTCGAAGTGGTTCGACACAAAGTGGCGTCTCGGTGCGGCAATGGAGACCTGGAAGGCTCCAGTCGACCTCGCTGAATACGGAGTGACGCCAAAAGGCGATGGCTCGTATTCGATAGATGTCGTGAATTTCCCGCAGTGGGATCCTTTGGACGCTCGGCTCACCGAGCTCCTTGATCCGAACTTGTTCGAATCTCATTCAGTGGAGCTGAAGCAGCGTGGCTTTCGTGACTCGGATGTCGCGGCGATGAAAGCCTACATAGCTACCATGGATCGTCCCGAGCGACTCGCCTCAGCCGCGAACATTCCGCTTGTCGAGAGCTTCGCAGCTCAGGTCAATTCATACACGCTTAGCAAGCACAAGATGGACAAGTCGCAGGTTCAGGCGTTCGTGTATCAAGGAACGCGCAATTCATCTGAAGCCACGAGGCAATGGGCGTTGGGTCTGCTGGCCGTTCTGGATCGCCAGCGTCAGCGAATACTCGATTCTTATTTCATGGAGCGACAGGGTGTCATGGCAATGCGCCCTTCTGACCCTGAATCGTCCGATCACGAACTAGAGCCGTTCGTGTCGGGTGACTACCTGCGCCTGCTGGAAGCGGAGAAGGAGAAAATGGAGGTACGACCATGATCCGGGCGACGGTTTACACGGCGGTTCTGTCCCTAACGTCGAGTGTTACGGCAAACGCAGCCTTGACGGTCAATGCCACACCCACGCCGCCGCATCAGGTGGGCGTGACGAACCAAGTGCAAGTCGGCTTGGTCGTGCGAGGGGAGACATCTGAACGGGTGCTCAGTGTCGGTGGCGGCTACACGCTTATCTGCGAGGGCCAGACGAATGGCGCCATCGAAGCTGAGAACGGTGCCAGCCAGGCCAATGTCCTGGTTCGCGGGATAGTGCTGACCGTAACCGTGCCTGCGGTTGTACCGACCCAGTATGTCATTCAGGGTTGGAATTCCTGGCAGCCAGGCTCAACGCATCAATGTCAGTTCAAGTATCGGGGTCGCGCTACGGAAGCTGTTTCGGGCTTGACGGGCACTGGCTTCGGTTTCTCCTTCGGTCTCACATCGGGGGGTACTGAAAGTACTCAGGCCGACACTCGGCAGTTCGTCATGATGAAGCCACTGCCACCACCTCCGCCGCCCCCTGGCGGCGGGCTGCCATGCCCGTCGTGCACCTGCACCCCTCCATGATCGGTCCAGGGAGGACCACACATGAACCGCTTCTCCTGTTCGCGCATCAGGGCCGCATTCGTCCTGTCCATCGTCCTGCCTTGTGCCAACGCGTGGGCAACCTGTAGTCCGATTGTCGTGGACGTCGGCAGAAACGGGATCGAGCTTGGCGCTGCTGGCGTCGGGGTTTACTTCGATGTCGACAACAACGGGATTCCCAATCACGTCCAGTGGGTGAGGCCGGGCGGCGACGAAGCCTTCCTGGCGCTCGATCGCAATGGCAATGGCATCGTCGACAATGGCGGTGAGCTCTTCGGAGTAGGAACGCCCCTGTTCTTCGCAGGTACCAACGCACCCAACGGTTTCGTCGGGCTCGCGCAGTACGACTCGATCGCGCTGGGCGGGAACGACGATGGTTACATCACGAAGGACGACGCGATCTGGTCGGCACTGCGACTGTGGCGCGATATCAATGCCGACGGGATATCGACACGTGATGAGATGCTCACGCCGGAGCGCCTGGGGATCACGTCCTTCGAGACCATCCCGAAATTCGGCAAGCGTTACGACCCTGCGGGAAACATCCTGCCCTATTGGGCTTGGGCCGCGACCACGGGTCGGCCGAAGAGGGCGGTGATGGTCGACGTGTTTTTCCTGGAGATATAGCTGGACAGCATTTGTCATATCCTCGCGGGTGCGTGATCGCTATCGCAGCGGCGCGCGCCCGTTTGACTATTTTCCCGCCCGCGTGAACGTCAGCACACCCTGTTGACAGATTCGCCTCTAAGGTTCGAAGCGAAATCTGTCACCTGGGTGGTACGACGATGACGCCGAATCCCTCGATGACCGGCTCGTTCAAAATGACGCTGCCGACCGATCTGCTGAATGCACTGCAGGCAACGCCTGTGGAAAATCCCGGCAAGGACCTGGATCTGAAGGGCCTGAAGCCCTCCTTCATGGAGCGGGTGTTCGGGCTGTTCTCGGGGTCCTCGCGCCGCCGCCGCTGAGACCAGAATGTCCCGCAAGTCGCAGCCGATCCTGCCTGGTTCGCGAAACCCCGCAAAGCGAGCCGGCAGCGCTGCCCCGGCCAACCGCACGCCTCTACAGGGGCACGGCTCCACGCCTCGCTATCCAGCCCGTCTGTGGGGCGCCCGCGGCAGCTGCCTCTGCCGCTAACGCACACGCTCCGAGTTGTTTATTCGTTGCTGACGATTGACTACGATTGCGGTCATGGAGAACCGCGTCGTTAGACTCTCGAGGCCGCTATACGAGGCGCTGCCGTATCTCTACATTGGTGCGGGAATCGGTGCGGCAGCAGGCTCGTATTTCATCGCGCGCCATCCCTGGTCAGACATCCTCCTGGTGCTCGCCGTGCTGTGCGTGCTGGGAGGCCTCGTCGTGCTTCTGAAGCGGCGCGATTATCGCGCTAAGCGTGGCGAGTACCGGGGCACTCCGCTCGACGAGAATTCGCTGCGGTGAGACTCGGGCCGTCGGCCCGCTCAATCACTATTCCCCCCAGGCCTGCTCACCCGCTGTAGCGGGGACGTCAACGGGCTCGGATTCCTGGCGCTGCTGCTTGTGCGCGCGCTCGTCGATGTACGTGATCTCGTGCTTGCCGATCTGCACGACGTCTCCATCGTTGAGATTGTGCTTACGGACACGCTTGCCCTTCACGTAGATTCCGTTCGTGCTGTTGAGATCCTCGATCACGCAACTCTCTGGCGTGGTGATGATCTGGCAGTGATGCCTGCTGATGAACTTACTGTCGATCGGCAGATCGTTGTCCCTGGTCCGGCCGATGATCACACGGCCCGGTCTCAGCAGCCGCTCCAGCACTGTCTGGCCCTCGAAACCGATCAGGACGCGCGCGACATGGGCCGATGAGTCGCTGCTCTGCACCGCTTCGACGGTGGGCACCAGCACGCGGTGGCTGCGTGCGGAATACTCGCCCCACTGCAGTTCGCGAATCGCGGTTTCGATTTCCGGAGGATCCACGTGGTCCTTGTCCAGCGCATAGGCGGCCATCATTGCGGTGTCGCACACCGTGTTGATGAGCCGGGGGATTCCACCCGTATAGCGGTAGATCAACGGCAGGCAGTCATCACTGAAGATCTGGCGCCCCTGTGAGCCGGAAACCTCGAGGCGGTGCTGAATGTAAGCACGCGTGTCCACCTTCGACAGAGGCGTCAGATGAAAGCGCAGCCGGATGCGCTGAGCGAGCTGGACCAGTTCCGGGGAGCTCAGCTTATCGTTGAGCTCCGGCTGGCCCGCAAGGATGATCCTTAGCACCTTCTCCTTGGTGGTTTCGATGCCTGATAGCAGCCGGACCTCCTCGAGTACCTTGTGGGTCAGGTTCTGCGCCTCGTCGATGATCAGGAGCACCTTGCGGTTGTTGGCGTATTGCTCGATCAGGAAATTGTTGAGCGTGCTCAGCACCTCGGCCTTCTTCATCTTGAAGGGCGAGAAGCCGAACTGCACCAGCACCGCTTGCAGGAATTCGGTGGCAGAGAGCTGCGTCTGGTTGATCTGGGCGACGATCACGTCCTTCTCCAGCTCGCGCAGGAACGTCTCGATGAGCGTGGTCTTTCCAGAACCGATTTCGCCCGTGATGACGACGAATCCGTCGGTGAACCAGATGGTCGATTCCATGTACGCCTTGGCGCGTGCATGGTGTTTGCTCAGATAGAGGAATGCGGGGTCCGGGCTGAGGCGGAACGGCAGCTCATTGAGTTTGAACAGCTCGAGATACATTCTTCACGACCCGGGCGGCACGTCCTCGTGCCAGTCTTGAATCAAGTGTAAGGGAAATCCCTCAGTCAGCAGAAATCGGGCGTTCACGCAGCCGCAGAAGCCGTTTCAGCCGCTGGTCGCGCCGCGCAGCGCTGGATTCCACCACGGTGCAATGGCCAAGCTTGCGCCGCGGACGGGCCTCCTTTCCATAATCGTGGAAGTGGAGGTTGGGCTCGCTCAACCACAGGGTCCGGTCGGGCAGAGTCCCGACGAAGTTGAGCATGGCGCAATGCCCGGTGGCAGCGGTACTGCCCAATGGCCAACCGAGAATGGCGCGCAGGTGATTCTCGAACTGGCTGGTGACAGCGCCCTCGATGGTCCAGTGACCGGAATTGTGGACCCGGGGCGCCATTTCATTCGCCAGCAGACGGCCGCGCACCACGAAAAACTCGATGGCGAGAATCCCGGCATAGTTGAAGTGTCTCAGGACGCTGCGCAGGTGGCGCTCAGCCAGCCTCTGGAGCGAGCGTTGAACGTACGGCGCGCTCGTGTAGCTGAGAATGCCCTCCACGTGCATGTTCGTCGCGAGAGGGTAGACTCGAATCTCGCCCGTGCGGCTGCGTGCGCCGATGATCGAAACCTCGCGGCTGAAATCTACCAACGCCTCGTAAATGAGAGCCTGCCCGCCGAGCTCCGACCAGGCGGCCGATCGATCGGCGTCGTTGCGCAGGACTCTCTGACCCTTGCCGTCGTAGCCCAGCCGGCATGTCTTGAGCACGCCGGGCAGCCCAATCCTGCGCACGGCCCGCGCAAGATCGGCCGCTGAATCGACGGCGGCGAACGCGGGAGTCGGTATGCGGAGCTGACGGAACAGCTGCTTTTCGCTGAGCCGATCCTGCGAGGCCGCGAGTGCAGCCGCCGGCGGCAGCACGGCCGTCTGCGCCTCGATGGCAGCCAGGCCTTCCGCCGAGACATTTTCCCAGTCGAACGTGACGACATCGACTTCGCGCGCAAGCTTCGTCAGCAGTGCGACATCGTTGAGCTCGCCGGTCAGGATCGGCGCAACCTGCGCGGCCGAAGCGTCGGCACTGCGATCGACGAACCGAAACCTGAGCCCCAGGGGAAAACCGGCCAGGGCCAGCATGCGTCCAAGCTGGCCGGCACCGATGATGCCGATTCTCATCCTGCAGGAGCCGTGGAACGGCGGGGATCGCCGGCTTTGAGCACTTCCTGCGTCTGGGTCTGGCGGAAAGCCTTGAGCGCCTGATCGATCTCGGGATGCTTGTTAGCGAGGATGGCGACGGCCAGGAGTCCCGCATTCGTCGCCCCGGCGCTGCCAATCGCGACCGTCGCCACCGGCACTCCCGCTGGCATCTGCACTATCGAGAGCAGGGAGTCGAGACCGCTCAGGGTCTTCGACTGGACCGGGACGCCCAGCACCGGAAGAGTGGTTTTTGCGGCTGTCATGCCGGGCAAATGCGCCGCGCCACCGGCGCCGGCGATGATCACTTCAAGGCCGCGCTGCTGTGCGCTGCTCGCATACTCGAACAGCAGGTCGGGCGTGCGATGCGCGGACACGACACGCACTTCATGTGCTACACCGAACCGCTCGAGAATTTCCGCTGCCGGACGCATCGTCTCCCAGTCGGAGGAGGAGCCCATGATGATGCCGACCAGCGGTTTCATGCGGGAATTGTAGCACGCACGCTCGCAGCGACCGCTGACTTGAGCGCTCTCATCCGGCTGACGAGTCGAGAATCTCGCGCAGGTAATGGAACAACTCACGCGCCGCTCGCGGCGCGCCACCGTGTCGAGCCTCCTCACCGGCAGCCGCGAGCAGTTTCTGCACTCGCTGCGCGTCGGCGCGCGGGTGCTCGGCGAGCAGTTCCTCGAGTGCTGCGGGATCGCGCAGCAGCCGCTCGCGCCATTGCTCAACGCGTTTGAACTGGCGTGTCGCCGCATTCTCTTTCTGTCGGTGTGCTTCGAGCGCCGCGCGAATCTGCTCGGTGTCGATCTTGCGCATGAGCTTGCCGATATACTGACGCTGGCGCAG
This sequence comes from uncultured Gammaproteobacteria bacterium, assembly GCA_963705495.1. Lineage (GTDB taxonomy): Bacteria > Pseudomonadota > Gammaproteobacteria > Steroidobacterales > Steroidobacteraceae > DATBVX01. The sequence goes on from CAVPJQ010000026.1 coordinate 56,236, forward strand.
TTGCGCTCCGTGGCTCGGGATCCGCCGGGCGGCGAGGATGGCGTCGCGCAAGTTCTCCGGCAACGGCAGAGTCTCGAACAACGAGTCGGGCAAATCGATCAACTGCTCGCCGAGGCCCTGCAGCTCCTGTGACGCGCGTTTGCGTGCGCCCTTGCTGGGGCGTTCCTCGTCAGGTTCCTGGTCATCGTGACGTCGGCGGATCATGCGGGCGCCGAGTATCCGGTGACGGGTGCGCGTTGGCAATCCGGCGGCTAGAATGCCGGCCCTTCCATTGGTCTCACAGGTTCAATCATGGCAGCCGAAGAGCAAGCCATCGTTCCGCTTACTAACAAGGACCTTGAAGGTCTGGTCGCCTATGCGCTCGAAGAAGCGCGCGCCGAGCGCGCGAACCAGGCGGAAGTCGGAGTGAGCGTCGAAACCGGCTTGAGCGTGACGGTTCGGCTGGGTGAGGTGGATACGCTCGAATACCAGCGCGATCGCGGCCTCGGGATCACTGTGTACTTCGATCATCGCAAAGGCTCGGCGAGCACCGCCGACCTCAGACGCGAAGCGATTCGCGAGACGGTGCTCAAGGCCTGCAGCATTGCGCGCTTTACAGCCTCGGACGATTGCGCCGGACTGGCTGATGCGCAACTGATGGCACGCGAACTGCCCGACCTGGCACTCTCGCATCCCTGGGACATCTCACCTGAGGCATCGATCGAGGTTGCCCGCGCGTGTGAAGCGGCCGCGCTCGCCGTCGATCCGCGCGTGCGTAACTCCGAGGGCGCGTCGCTCGGCACACATCACGGTACGCGTGTTTACGGAAACAGCCATGGATTCATCGGTGGCTTCCAGAGCACTTCGCACAGCGTGAGCTGCGCTGTGGTCGCCAGTGAAGGCGAAGAAATGCAGCGCGACTACTGGTACACGACTGCGCGCGACTGGCGTGAGCTCGAGGACGCGGAGCAGGTGGGGCGCGAGAGTGCAGTACGTACCGTCGCGCGCCTCGGATCACGCAAACTGACAACGCGGCGCGCCCCTGTCATGTTCAACCCCGATCTGTCCCGGGGCTTCTTCGGCCATTTCCTGGCCGCGATCCGTGGCGGAAGCCAGTACCGACGCTCCTCGTTCCTGCTCGGTGCTGCCGGACAGCAGGTGTTTCCCCCCTTTCTGCAGATTTCAGAGCGCCCTCATATCCGCAAGGCCATTGCGAGCTCCGCTTTCGATAACGAGGGTGTCGCGACCCACGATCGCGAGCTGGTCAAGGACGGGATCCTGCAGGGCTACATCCTGAGCGCGTACTCGGCTCGTAAGCTCGGCCTGCAGACCACGGGCAATGCCGGCGGTGTGCACAACCTGCTGGTCTCGCACGGTACGGAGGATCAGAAGGCGCTGTTGCGCCGTATGGATACGGGGCTCCTCGTGACGGAGCTCATGGGCCAGGGTGTCAACATGGTCACCGGTGATTACTCCCGCGGCGCTTCGGGATTCTGGATCGAACGTGGCGAGATCCGGTACCCGGTGCACGAGATCACCATCGCGGGCAATTTGCGCGACATGCTGCTTGGCATCGTCGCGGTCGGAAACGATGTTGATCTGCGCGGCGCCGTACGTACCGGCTCGGTGCTGCTCGGTGAGATGACGATTGCGGGGGACTAGGGGATGGTTCAGGAGCCGAACAGGGCGCTCTGGGAGCTCGAGCCGAGCAAATCGTTGAGCACGTCTTCGATGGGCTGCGGCTTGCTGACCACGTATCCCTGGATATAGTCGATCCCGAGCTGCACCAGCCAATCACGCACCTGCTCGTTCTCGACCTGCGCCGCCACCGTGTCCATGCGGCTCGCAGTCGCCCACTGGGCCAGTGCCTCGACCAGGCGCTGTGCCCGCACGTCCTTGACCACGTCTTTGAGCAGCGTGCCATCCATCTTGATGGAGCTCGCGCCGTGCGCCTGCAGGCGCCCGCAGGCAGCGCCACCGACGTTGTCGATCACGATGCGTGCGCCGGCGCGCAACATGCGCTTGGCGAAGCGCGCCACGTCACGGCCGTGGTTGGCTGCGGTGGTCTCTGCGATCTCGAATAGCCACTGCTCGGCAGGCAGGACATTGCGACGCAGTTGCTCCGCCATCCAATCGTGAAAGTCGGCGATCTCGAGCGAGCGCGGCGAGATGTTGAGCGATACCTCGATGGTCCGTGAGCCGGGGGGCGACGACCGGGCTGCGATTGCCGTGAGCGCCGCACTCATGACCCAGCGGTCGAGTTCCGTGATGGCATCGCGATCTGACCCGGTGGACAGGAACTCGAGTGGTGCAATCAGCTTGCCGCGCTCGTCCACGATTCGCGGCAGCAGCTCCAGACGCACTGGCCGATTTGGATCGCGCACCGGGCGCATGGGCTGCGCGAAGAGCTTCAGTCGATTGTCGCGCAGCGCCTCGCGCAGACGCACTGGGATCAGGACACGCGAGGAATCCTGCTGCAGGGCAGGCGCTTGAACGGCGCTGGATCGGGTATTGACACCGCTCGCGACCGGTGCGGGGGCGGCCGCCGCGCGTGCCGCAACCAGTGCGTATCGCAAGCCCGCTGCTGTCGGCGTGACCGCGGCGACGCCGCTGCGAAGCTCCACGCGCGGATCAGTGGAACGCTTGGAGGGATTTTGCTTGCCAGCAGCCTCGCGGACGCGTTGCGCAACTTCTTGCGCCGTTTCCGCATCGTGGCGTGGCAGCAGGCAGGCGAAGTGGCCACCCTCGAGCCGCGCACAGATTGCCGCCTCGGGAACCTGGGGCGGACGCAGAATCTTGGCAACGTGGCGAATCAGGCGATCGGCTTCCGGCGCCCCACGCTCGCGGTTGTACGTACCCAGGCCGACGATGTCGAAGAAGATGACGCTGGCGCCGGTGCTCTCGGTAGTCGGCAGCGAGCGCATGGCGCGCTCGAGCCCCGCGGCGGAGCGCAGGTTGGTCATCGAGTCGTAGTCGCGCTCTACGAGTGCGGGGATGAGGGGTCCGATCCGCTCCAGGAGCTGCTGTTCGATATCACCGAACTCGGACGCGAAGGGCGAGCGCAACAGTGCCACATAGCCGATCGGGTGGTCTGGGCGCTGCAGGATCGGTGTGGCAATAACGTGATACGAAAGCGAGCCGGAATCCTTGGCAGCTTGCGGCTCGGGCTCTAGTTCTGGCTGCAGTCCGCCGAACGAGTCCTCATCCGGATCACGATCGGTGTCCTGCTTGAACGGCCTGCTGCTGAGAAAGGTCCGTCGTTCGAGCTGTATCCATGACAGCACCTGTCGGTGAGCCTGGCGCAACGCGTCCTTTGCAGTCTCGCTGCTCCAGCCCGGCGACTCGACGATGACGCGGATGGAGCTGTCGGGGACAACCACTGCACCCAGCGCGGAGTCAGTGCGCGAGACTATGGCAGCGAGCAACTCGCGCAGGGGCTCGGTGCTCGTCGCGGAATTGATGAGGGGCAGTGCCTGGTCGGCGAGCCACTCGAAGTGCTGCAGCTTCGAAGCCGTCTGATCCTGGACGTTATTGCTCGGGAGCTTGCGCAGCGTGGCGAGCTCGCGCGCGACACACTGCAAGATCGGTTGCAGGGTCTTTTCGACCTCGCCGATGGTCGCGGCCGGCGTGCGGCCGGCGGGGGGTTTGCAGGTCACGCCGAGGATGCCGAGGGGAGCCTCGCGCTCATCACGCAGCCACAGCAGGTAAGCGGGTGTCGAGTCGTTCAGCAGCCGCTCTGAGCCGCTGCGGCGGTTCTTGTCCGGGTCCGCAGCCTCCTGCACCAGGGCTTTCACCTGTCCCGAAAGAGTGCCCTCAACGTCCGCGTCCTTCTGCCACACCATCTTGCCCGCCGCGTCGTAGAAAATGACGCCGCGGGCGCGCGGATAGAGCACTTGCACGAGGCGCGCATAGGGCTCGAAAAACGCGGCTTTCCCAGGCCCGCGCAGGGCAGAAAAGGGGTCATTGTTGGCCATCCTGCGTAGCATCAACGGGATGGCGATTGAACAGAACGACGGCATTCACAGCGCCGGCGCCTCGTTGCGGCGCGAACGCCGGCAGCGCTTGGAATTCCGTAAATCTGCGAGCGCCGTCACCAATGGGGCGGTGGGCGGCTGCAATGGCGCCAGATTATGTCTGCTCGGCGGCCCTGGTTGCAGACCTTATGACGCGTGGCGTTCGACCATATCCCGCAGCGTCTTGCCTTCGAATCGTTCCTTGATCGCGGAGTCGATCTCGGCGGCCAGCTCGTCTGCCACGCGCGTTCCGCGTGGGTGAACTCGCGGTTCACCGCCCTGGTGGCGCCGCGCGGCGTCGGCAATTTCTGCGACCGTGATCTCGCCCGGGTCGCGGCCGGGTATCCAGTTCTCATCCTCGGTCGCGACGAGAAGGCCCGCGCTCTCGAGCGCGTGAATGATGATGCCGAGCGTTGCTCCCGGAATATCGAAGCGCTGCGCAAGAGTGTTGGTGGTCCAGCGCTGCTTGCCGGTGCGGTAGTCCTGACCCACCAGCATCATGACGTTGAGCGCCAGGCGCTCGGCGAGACTGCTGGCCAGGCGGATTTCGACCTGGCCGGTGCGCAGGTAGTGCGGGTTTTGCACGTAGAACGAGATCTGTGCGCCGATCATCACGATCAGCCACGCGAGGTATAACCAGATGAGCGCGGTCAGGACGATCGCGAAGCCCGCATACACGACAGTGAGCCTGGAAACGTAGCGAACGAACGCGGCGAATGCAGCGCCGGCGAGCACCCACAGCACTCCTGCCGTAAGCCCACCGACGAGCGCCGGCGTGGCGCGCACCCGCGTGTTGGGTATGAAGGAGTACATGAATGCGAACAATGCCGTGACCAGCAGGTAGGGGGCGATCTTCCCAATCACGTACATCATGGTTCCGAAGGGCTCGTACGAATGGAGCCAGTGAACTATCGACGAGCTCCCGAGACTCGCCGTCAAGCCCAGTGCGGCCACAGTCAGAATCGGCCCCACGATCATGAGGCTGAGGTATTCGCTGACCCGTCGTGCCCAGCTGCGTGGGCGCTCGACACGCCAGACGAAATTGAGACTCTCCTCGACCTTCTGGATGGTGGAGATCACCGTGTAGATGAGAAAAGCCAGGCCGAGCGATCCCAGCACGCCACTCTGAATGTTGTCGACGAATCCCATTACCTTATCCGTCAGGTCGCCCGCCTTTTCGCCTACCGGGCGGAAAAATTCAAAGAGCAGCGGCTTGAGCTCGTGATGAAACCCCAGGCCCTTGAGCACGGAGAAGGCGAATGCGAGCAGGGGCACGATGGCGAGCAGCATCGTGTAAACCAGGCTCATCGCACGCAGATTCAGATCGCCCTTCCACAGGTCGCGGATCAGGGCGTACGGATAGCGCAGCAGTCGCAGGATCTCAGCCCAGGGTTCCTCGGCGGCTGGCCCGGACGGCTCAAACAGCGCTCGTTCGAGGCGTTTCTGGAGGTGAAACATTGCGCGAGCCTTGCATGGCAGCGTGGCGGCTGGCAAGCATCCAAGCGCATCGTTAGAGTTCTCGCACACCAATGTCGACCGAATACGCCGAACGAATCGTTTGCCTCACGGAGGAAACCACTGAGACGCTTTATCTGCTCGGTGAAGAGCGGCGCATCGTCGGCATTTCAGGCTTCACCGTGCGACCGCCGCGTGCGCGCAAGGAGAAGCCGAAGGTCTCTGCGTTCACCAGCGCAAAGATCGATCGGATTCTCGCGCTCGAACCTGACCTGGTGCTGGGATTCTCCGACCTGCAAGCAGACATCGCCGCGGAACTGATTCGGGCGGGATTGAATCTGCATGTCTTCAATCACCGCAGCGTTGCGGGCATCTTCGGAATGATTCGCACGCTCGGTGGCATGATCGGCTGCGAAGCGAAGACGGCGCAGCTGGTGGAGCGGCTCGAAAGGCACGTCGCGGGTGTGCGCGCTGCCGCCGCGTCATTGCCCCGACGGCCGCGCATCTATTTCGAAGAATGGGACGATCCACAGATCTCCGGCATCCGCTGGGTGTCGGAACTGATCGGGATTGCCGGTGGCGATGACTGTTTTCCGGAGCTGAGCGTCGAGCCCCTGGCGCGCAACCGCATCATCGCCGATGTCGCCGAGGTGCCGCGACGCGCGCCTGACCTCATCCTCGGCTCCTGGTGTGGCAAGAAGTTTCAACCCGCACGAGTCGCGGCCCGACCCGGATGGAGCGAGGTTCCCGCCGTTCGCAACGGCAACCTCTACGAGATCAAGTCCTCGATCATTCTCCAGCCGGGCCCAGCGGCGCTCACCGACGGCGTGGACGAGATTCACCGCGTGATCGCCGCGTGGTGCGGCTAGCTCGTCAGGCGTTCGAGTGCCTCGCGATATTTTTCGCTGGTCTTGGCGATGATCTCTGGCGGCAGATGCGGGCCGGGCGCGCGCTTGTTCCAATCGAGCGTCTCGAGGTAGTCACGTACGAACTGCTTGTCGAAGCTCGGTGGGCTCGAGCCGGGTTTCCAGGTATCGGCTGGCCAGAAGCGCGAGGAATCGGGCGTCAACACCTCATCGATGAGCACCAGATTCCCTGCAGCATCGGTGCCAAACTCGAACTTGGTATCGGCAATGATGATGCCGCGTGTGGCGGCGTAGTCCGCGGCGAAACGGTAGAGGGCGATCGTTTTTTCACGCACCTCCTCGGCGCGCTGCCGTCCTACGAGCTGCTACCACGGCTTCGAAGCCGATGTTCTCATCGTGCTGTCCGGAAGGTGCCTTGGTTGCAGGGGTGAAGATCGGCTCAGGGAGCCGGTCGGCCATGCGCAGACCCTTGGGAAGCGCAATTGCGCACACGGCGCCATCGCGCTGGTAATCCTTCCAGCCGGATCCAATCAGGTAACCGCGCACCACCGCCTCAAGAGGCAACGGCGTGAGGCGCCGGACCACGACGCTGCGATCCCGCAGCAGCTCGAGCGTAGCGGGATCGCGAATGATGTCCGCGATCGGCCACTGTACGAGCTGATGGGGCACGATGTGCGTCGTGCGCCCGAACCAGAAATTGGAGATCTGCGTGAGCACCCGGCCCTTGTCCGGGATCGGGTCCGGAAGTACGACATCAAAGGCTGACAGCCGATCAGTCGTCACGATGAGCATGTGGGCATCATCGACGGCATAGATGTCGCGCACCTTGCCACGATGAATCAGGGGCAGCTCCCTGACGTTGGAATGAAAGACAGTCGCAGACATGGATCGCGAGGCGCTGGGAATGGTCACTGGTAGGATAACCGCACTGGACGGCGAGGGGCGCATGTTGCCGCCCGGTTCAGGTTACGGTCAAGAAATCCGCATGCAGTGGAAAGGAAAAGTCATCGGCGGGCTCATCGGCGCGGTCGTAGGAGCGGGGCCGATCGGGGCTTTGCTCGGCGTGTTGCTCGGTCATCAGTACGATCGCAACGCCGAGGATGACGAAGGCGCAGCGGGCGAGGGCGACCCGCGCATCGTCAGCGCGGTTTTTTTCCGCAGCACGTTTGCTGTCATGGGCTGCATTGCCAAGGCAGACGGGCGAGTCTCGGAGCGCGAGATTCGTGCGGCCCGCGGGGTCATGCAGCACCTGCGCCTGTCGGAGGAGCAGGTTCAGGCCGCGATCCGCTTCTTCACCGAGGGCAAGGCAGCCGGATTCGAGCTCGAACGGACGGTGCGCGAACTGCGCTCGGTCTGTGGCCGGCGCCAGGACCTGCTGCGCTACTTCATCGAAATTCAGCTGAGCGCGGCACTCGACGGCAGCGACATGCAGGGACCGGCGCGGCCGATCGTGCAGAACGTGTCGCGCTGGCTTGGCATTTCAGGGTTCGAACTGGCACATCTCGAGGCGCTGCTGCGCCTGCAGCGCGGTCAGCGGCCTGGCACCACGCAATCTCGCGATACTGTGGCCGAGGCATATGAGGTGCTGCAGGTCACCGCGACGGCCAGCGACGATGAAGTCATCAAGGCGTATCGCCGCCAGATGAGCCGCAATCATCCCGACAAGCTGGTGGCAAACGGCCTGCCGGAGTCGATGCAGGAGCTGGCCAAGCAGAAAACGCAGCGGATTCGCGAGGCCTATGAGACGATTCGAACCCATCGCAACATGAAGTAGCCGCAGCCATGTCCGGTACTGACCTGATTGCGCCCTCGATCCTGTCAGCAGACTTCGCGCGTCTCGGTGAGGAAGTCGAGCGCGTACTCGCCGCTGGCGCCGATCTGATTCATTTCGACGTGATGGACAACCACTACGTGCCGAACCTCACGATCGGACCGCTGGTGTGCGCGGCGCTGCGCAAGCATGGAATCACGGCGCCAATCGATGTGCACCTCATGGTCAAGCCCGTCGATCGCATCATTCCGGATTTCGGGCGCGCCGGGGCTACCTTCATCACCTTCCATCCGGAGGCCAGCGAACATGTGGATCGCACCATCGCACTGATTCGTGAGAGCGGGGCGAAGCCCGGCCTGGTGTTCAACCCGGCGACGCCTCTCGACTGGCTGGACCACACGCTCGAAAAGATCGACATGGTCCTGCTGATGTCGGTGAACCCGGGATTTGCCGGACAGAAATTCATCACCTCGGTCCTGACGAAACTCGAACAGGTGCGCTCGCGTATCGACGCGAGCGGGCGCGAGGTGCGCCTGGAGATCGACGGCGGCGTGAAGGTCGACAATGTCGGTGCGATCGCCCGGGCAGGCGCCGACACATTCGTGGCAGGGTCAGCGATCTTCGAGAGCCCGGACTACGCGGCGACGATTCGCGAGATGCGGGCGGAAATCGCCAAGGGGCGGCGCAACCGCTGACCTCCGGGACGTGCCCGGAGCGGTCAGCGCCTATTTCTCCTCTTCGTCCTCCTCGTCATCATCCCAATCATCGTCATCGTCGTCGTCATCCACCGCGGCCGTCTTGTCGTGCATCATCGGCTTGGTCGGCACGATCACCGGGCGAGTCTTCACCTTGGGCCGCGCGTTGTAGACTACGATGGTCTTGCCGGTAGCCTTGAGCAGGCCCTGTTCTTCGAGCACCTTCAGCACGCGTCCCGCCATTTCGCGTGAGCAGCCGACGAGGCGACTCAACTCCTGGCGACTGACCTTGATCTGCATGCCCTCTGGATGCGTCATTGCATCCGGCTCGCCGCACAGGTCCATGATCGCGTGCGCCACACGGCCGGTCACATCGACGAACGCGAGATCGCCGAGCTTGCGGTTGGTGCGATCCAGGCGCGTCGCGAGCTGCGTTGCCAGTTCGAAGATGAGCCCGGGGCTCTCGGCGGCGATCTGCCGAAAGCGTGGATAGGTCATTTCCGCGAGCTCGCACTGCTGACGCGTGCGCACCCAGGCGCTGCGTGTCGGCTGTTCGTAGAACAGGCCCATCTCGCCGAAAAACTGCCCCTTGTTCAAGTAGGCCAGCACCATCTCGTTGCCATCCTCGTCCTCGATCATCACCTCGACCGAGCCGCTGATGATGTAGTACAGGATGTCCGGCAGGTCGCCGGCATGGATGACCACAGTCTTCGATGGCACCGTGCGGATGCGGCAGTAGCTCAGGAAACGATTGATGGCCGGAATGTCGCTAAGCGGTTTAGCCCCTTCTTCCATACGATCTCCCCCGCGGTCGGGCTGCATAGCCCGCGTTTGTATTACAGAAGGTACGGGACCGCAAGCGAAGCACGCGTGACCGCGGCTTCAGATCCAGTACGCAGTACGCGTCATTACGCGCGATGTCAGCCTCATCAGCAGCTTCACCGGCGCCGGAAGCTCGCGTCCTCCCGCGGCCCGTGCGCTCTCACCATGACGGGTCTCGTCCTCCTTCATCTGCTCGAGGATGCGGCGGCTGCGCTCATCGTTGGGCGGCAGTCTCTGCAGATGCTCATCGAGGTGGCCCTCGACCTGGCGCTCGGTTTCAGCCACGAAACCGAGACTCACGCGATCGCCAAGCGTGCCGGCGAGGGCGCCGATGGCGAAGGATCCGGCGTACCAGAGCGGGTTGAGGACACTCGGCTGGCTATCGAGTTCGCGCAGGCGCTCCTCGCACCAGGCGAGATGATCGCCTTCTTCCTCTGCGGTCCGGCGCAGTTTCTCCCGCACTTCTTCTTCGCGCGCGGTCAGTGCCTGGCCCTGGTACAACGCCTGCGCGGCGATCTCACCTGAGTGGTTGACGCGCATGAGTCCGGCAGCGTGGCGCCGCTCGGATTCATCCAGCGGAGGGCCGAGAGGCCGTCCGGCGGGATTGGGGCGCGATGCGGTCGCCGAAGAACCCAGGGCCTTGAGCGCGCGATCCGCCTCGGCGAGCAGCAGATCCAATCCCGACAATGACTTACGTGGCACGGACTCATTATATATGGGCCCGACCCCCAAGCGGGGCTTCTCGTCCGGTCCCCGGCCTTTTGCTTTGCAAAGCCGGCATCCCTTCAGTAAACTTCCGGCCTTTTTCGCGGACCCCCAATGCCGGCGGGGCGCGGCTCACGGAGTTCGAACCAAGCCAATGAACACGGTTTTCGCCAAGCCGGGTCAGGTGCGCGGCGACTGGTATGTCGTCGATGCCTCGGGCCGCACCCTCGGTCGCCTCGCCACGCAGCTTGCTCATCGGCTCAAGGGCAAGCACAAAGTCGACTACTCACCACACGTCGACATGGGCGATCACCTGGTCGTGATCAACGCTGAGAAGATCCGTGTCACGGGCACGAAGCTCGAAGACAAGGTTTACCACCATCACACCGGCTACCTCGGCAACCTCAAGTCTATTGCACTCGGCAAGCTCCTCAAGGAGCATCCCGAACGCGCCATCGAATTCGCGGTGAAGGGCATGCTGCCCAAGAATCCGCTGGGCAGGAAGATGTTCAAGAAGCTGCACGTATTCGCCGGGAATCAGCATCCGCACACGGCCCAACAGCCCAAGGCCTTGAGCCTGTAACCGTCATAACAACCGAGCAGAATCAGCGCATGACCACCGCCACCAGCTACTACGGCACGGGCCGCCGCAAGACCTCCACCGCCCGCGTCTACATCACCCAGGGCACCGGCAAGATCTCGATCAACGATCGCACGATCGAGGAGTTCTTCGGACGTGTAACGGGCCGCATGATCGTGCGCCAGCCGCTCGAACTGGCGCAGCTCGCGAATCGCTTTGACGTCTCGGTGCAGGTGGAAGGTGGCGGCATCACCGGCCAGGCCGGTGCGATTCGTCACGGCATTACGCGCGCGTTGATCGCATTCGACGAGACGCTGCGCAAGCCGCTGCGACAGGCGGGTTTCGTGACGCGCGATGCGCGCGAAGTCGAGCGCAAGAAAGTTGGTCGCCGCAAGGCACGTCGCCGTCCGCAATACTCGAAGCGCTGATCTCACTCCCTGGCGGGGCTGTCGACTCCCTCTCCCTGATTGAAGCGGGGAGAGGGCCGGGCGAGGGGTCTTACGAAATTCGATTCTTGGGGGATCGTCTAGCGGTAGGACTGCGGACTCTGACTCCGCCAACCTAGGTTCGAATCCTAGTCCCCCAGCCAGGAAACACGAGCCCGCCATATGGCGGGCTCAGTTTTTTTGGGTATCTTCGACTCGCTCACCTCGCAACTGAGTTGTAACGAGTGCCGCACCACGTCCCACTGATCGCAACGATCGCCGTCGGCCTGGCGGTAGCGTTCCTGCTCGGCTTCCTCGCAAGTCGTCTGCGCCTGCCGCCGATCATCGGCTACCTGCTGGCCGGCATCGCGGTCGGCCCGTTCACGCCGGGCTTCGTTGCCGACATGAATCTCGCCCCGCAGCTCGCGGAGCTCGGCGTGATCCTGCTGATGTTCGGCGTCGGGATGCACTTTTCCATCGGCGATCTCCTCGCGGTGCGGCGCATCGCGGTTCCGGGTGCGATCGCGCAGATCGTCGCCGCGACGGTGCTCGGCGCCGCGGTCGCAACGTCGTGGGGCTGGCCGCTGGTGAGCGGCATCGTGTTCGGCCTCGCTCTTTCCGTAGCGAGCACCGTGGTGCTGCTCAAGGCGCTCGAGCAGCGCGCCCTGCTCGACACTGTCAACGGTCACATCGCCGTGGGCTGGCTGGTGGTCGAGGATCTCGCCTCGGTCGTCACGCTGATCGCCCTGCCGGTGATCGCCACATCGCTGCACACCGAGAATGGCGCGCTGGGTTCGGTCGACTGGCTCGCAGTGGGCAAGGACCTCGGCATCGTGTTCGTCAAGATCGGCATCTTCTTTGCCGCCATTCACTTCATCGGTGTGCGCGCTGTTTCCGTGGCTGTTCGCGCGGGTCGCCGACGGCGGGTCGCGCGAGTTGATCACGCTGTTCGTGATCACGGTGGCTCTCGGCATCGCGTATGTCTCCGCGATCGGGTTCGGCGTGTCCTTCGCTCTTGGGGCGTTCTTTGCCGGCGTGATCATGAACGAATCGAAGCTCACCAGCCGCATCGCGACCGAAGCGGTGCCGCTCGAGAACGCGTTCTCGGTGCTGTTCTTCGTCTCGGTGGGGATGCTGTTCGATCCCGCAATCGTCGTCGAACGTCCGCTGCAACTCGCGGCGGTCGTCGCCATCATCACGGTCGGCAAGTCGGTGGCGGCGTTTCTCATCGTGCTCGCATTTCGCTATCCGTTGAAGACGGCGTTGACGGTCTCCGCGAGCCTGGCGCAGATCGGCGAGTTTTCGTTCATCGTGGCGGCCGTTGGGGTGTCGCTCAAGTTGCTGCCCGCGGAAGGGCAGAACCTCATTCTCGCTGGCGCACTGCTCTCGATCACTCTCAATCCGCTGTTCTTCAAGCTGAGCGAGCCTCTCGGACGAGCGCTGACGTCGATTGGACCGCTCGCGCGTGTGCTCGACGGGTTAGCCCGCGACCCCGGGACAGACGGCGACGCTGCGGCCGGCGATATTCAGCGATCACGTCATTCTGGTGGGCTTCGGTCGGGTAGGAAGCGAGATCGGCCGTGTTCTGAAGGAACGCGGGATGCCGTTCGTCGTGATCGAGCAGAACCGTGAGCTCATCGAGCACTTGCGCGAGCAGGGCGATTCCGGTGGTGCGTGGCGACGCCTCGGTGGAGGCAATTCTCGCCCAGGCACACCCGGAGGTGGCAAGGATGCTGGTGGTCGCGATTCCGGACGCGTTCCAGGCGCGACGCATTCTCGAGCACGCGCGCGCCCGCAACGCGCGCCTGGATTCGGTTGTGCGCACTCACAGCGATGCGGAAGCGCAATTCCTGCACGAGGCCGGCTTCGGCACTGTGTTGATGGCGGAGCGTGAGCTTGCGGATCAGATGTCGCTTTACGTGACGGACGCGCTCGCGCGAGGCCGCAGTCGCCAGCTGACGCGTTTGCGGCGTTGCGGTGTGCAGCTCAACTCGCGTCCGCGCGTGCACCGGATGGCCACTTGAGTTAGATTCCTCCGCGCCCGTTCATCCCGTTCGCTGTTCTCATCCTAACAACTGATGCCTTCGGGGGTTTTGCATGAACTGGAAACTCATCATCATTGGCGCAATTGCCTTCTACGCCGCCACGTGGGTGGTGTCCTTCGCCACCGGTCCGCTGATTCACAACGGAGTGTTGATGCCCGTCTACCTGGCGCATCCTCAGTTCTGGCGACCGGAACTCAACGAAACGCCGCCGAACATGACGGCGCTGTTGCCCTACTGGATCACCACGGGCCTGATCGGCATCACTCATCATGGCCGGGATCTATGGTCAGGTGCGCTCGACCTTCACCGGAGCCGGCTGGCTGCGTGGCCTGAAGTATGGGTTCGTGTTGTTCCTGCTCAACTGCGCCTTCAGCCTGGCCCTGTCCGGCGTTTTCAATCTGCCGTCGACCATCTGGGTGTGGTGGGGAGTCGATTCCCTGGTCATGTATCTCGTCGGCGGTGCAGTGCTGGGCTGGGTCGCGGAAAAGGTCGCCCCGCAAGGCGCTCACTGATCACGTCTTTCACTGGCGAACCGGGAATGCCTGGAACTCGGGGTGCAGAGCGGTCTCGCGCTGTGCTCCGGGCTCCTCTCAGAGCTTCCTGACGCCGCCAGCGTGCCCGATCAGCAACACGTCCGCCGGCCGGCGCGCGAACAATCCTACCGTGACTACGCCGGGAATCTGGTTGAGCTCGGTCTCGAGTGCCGGCGGATCGAGAATCGTCAGGCCATGCACATCGAGGATCTGGTTGCCGTTGTCGGTGAGGAAGCGTTCACGCCACACCGGACGGCCGCCCATTCCCGCTAACTCTCGTGCAACGAAGCTGCGCGCCATCGGCACGACCTCGATCGGGAGGGGAAAGCGCCCGAGCACGTCCACCAGCTTGGAATCATCGACGATACACACGAAACGTCGCGAGGCGGCCGCAATGATCTTTTCCCTCGTCAGCGCCCCACCGCCGCCCTTGATCAGATGGCGGTGCGAGGTCGCCTCATCGGCACCGTCGACGTAGAGCTCGAGCGAGCCGACCTCGTTGAGGTCGCGGACCTCGACCCCGGTGGCCTTCAGACGAGCGGTCGAGGCGTCCGAACTCGATACGGCTCCCGCGATGCGTCCTCGTATGCCGGCGAGCGCATCGATGAAATGGTTGACCGTAGAACCGGTCCCGACACCAACCATCATGCCATCGGTAAGGTAGTCGAGCGCGGCGTGCGCAGCGCGCTTCTTGCGATCGTCAGGATGCACCGGAGGCTGCAAAACAAGTGTTTTTCGAACTGCAGAGACGACTGTGCCCGCTTGCGCGGGCACAGTCGTCGTATCTTGGATTCGAGAACGGGCGGCTGGCTGAATGTGTTCTCAGTTCCAACCGCCGTTCCGCATCCGAAGGGCCTTACTTTTTCTTCGCGGCCTTTCTCTTGGCCTTCTTCTTACCCTTCTTCGCTTTAGCTGCCATGGTTGATCTCCGTGTCGGGTTAGTCCGGGGTCGAGTATATACACGAAATGAATATTGACAAGCAAGAGCGCGTGTGAACTTTGTCGCTCGCTCGCATGATGCATGTCATCGCTGCGCGCGCGCTTCGATGAGCGCCGCGCCTCACTCGAGCGAGAGAATGAAGCTCCAGCTGCGTGTGCTCACCGGCATCACCGACAGACGCGAGCCGCGCTTGAGCAGCTCGAAGTCACTCAACTTCGCCCGCGCGTGCGTGCGCAACTCCTCGAGCGTGATCATTCGCTGCAAGCGTCGCACCAGGCGCACATCGACCATGTACCAGCGCGGTTTGGCGCGATCGCTGTCGGGATCGTAGTGATCGTCCTTTGGATCGAAGGCCGACGGGTCCGGATACGCCTCGCGCGTGACCTCGACGATTCCAACCACCGCGGGGACTTCGCAGCTCGAGTGATAGAAGAACGCCTGATCGCCCATCTTCATTTCACGCAGGAAATTGCGGGCCTGGAAGTTCCGCACGCCGTTCCAGGACGTGGTGGCGTCGCGCGCCTTGGCGAGATGCTCGATGCCGAATGAGCTGGGCTCGGATTTGAGCAGCCAATGGTTCATGAGTGGTTCCTGGTTTGACGCGGAAAGTGCACTACACCCTCATCCGTGACGACAGCGGTCAAGGGAACGTCCCAATGATGGGATACGAGCTCGTCGACGCATTGCCACTGGTATGCGAGGCCGACGAGGCGCGGCTTCAACCATGTCGCTCTGCGCCGCAGGTACGCGAAGGCTCGATCGTAGTACCCGCCGCCGGTGCCGAGGCGCTCGCCGCGGGGGCCGAACGCTACGATCGGCACAATGACGAGATCGAGGCGGCGGCCTGGTACCAGCGCATGCTGCCGCTGCGGTTCGGGGATGCCGACGCGGTTGTACCGCAGCGATTCGTTGAGCGCGGCAAACATCATGTCGCCACGCCGGGGTCGATCGATGACCGGCACGTACAGCTTACAAGCGCGTGCGCGTGCCAGCCCGATGACGGGCGCCGTGTCGAGCTCGCCGCGGACCGAGAGGTAGATGCCGACGCGCGATCCCGGTCGCAGAAGTCTCGATGAGGCGAGGGCCCGGCAAGCAGCCACTGAGGCTTCGTGACGCTTCTCTGCCGTCAGGGCACGGCGGCGCTGCCGCATGGCACGGCGAATCTGCTCGCGAAATGGATCCTTCAAGAGAGGTCTGACGCGCTGCAGTGGAAGGGATGGCGCCACCCGCCTGTGCCGTTAGTTACCGTTGCTCTCGAACCAGAGCAACAAGTGGGGCGACTGCGGACACTTAAGGCTTTCCGCACCGGGCGGACGTGCACAATGCTGTCTGCAAGCCATGGCCCCAAGGGTTTCAAAATTAGGGTCGAGAGGTATTCCCGGTCCCTATCGAACACCGCAGGCGGCGCCAAACTTTTAAAAGAGCCCCGCGGGGGGCGGTCAAAGCTCGAACTGTTTTCCCTTGCCGAGGACCGAATCGACGCGCTCGGTCAGGCGCCGCAAACGAGCACCCAGCTCGCCGGAGACCGTTTGTTCGCGACCCTTCTTCAGCAACTCGTTGGCCATGTTGAGAGCCGCCATCACGGCGATGCGGTCGAGGCCCACGACCTTGCCGCTGTCGCGGATCTCGCGCATCTTAACACTGAGGTATTCGGCGGAATCGAGCAGATCCGCGCGCTCCTCGTGTCCGCAGGCGACAAAATATTCCTTCTCCAGTATCCGAACGCTGATGCGCGCCGGGTGTTCACTCATGTACCGTGCTCCATCGCCTTGAGGCGACCAATCATGGCTTCGACCCTGGCACGTACCTGCTCGTTCTTCTGCAGCAGCGTGGCCCGCTCCGCTGTGAGCGCATCCTGGCGCTGGCGCAAGGCGCGATTCTCGTCCTTCAGCTGGCCGACGGCGCTCACCAGGTCGTCGATGCGCTTTTCGAGTCGCTTCAGCTCGGAATCGACCGACGTCTTCGAAGCCGCATCATTCATGCGCACAAATATAGAACCGTGGGTTCACGCGGGTCAATCGAATGACGGGTGCATTCTGTGAACTAAAGAGAAACTCTGTGCAGAGTTTCCCTTGGGCGTGCGAGTGCTACCATTGAGGCCTTACCGGAGGAGCGCAGTTGATGTTGAGCGTCGGGTTCCCGGAGCTCGAGGATACTCTCGCCGAGACGGGATCGCTCGCTGAGGCCGCCGAGGCACATGGAAGCCTGTGCGGGGCGCTGTGTGCACAGTCGCGATTCTCTCTCGAAAGCTGGCTGGACGAGCTGGTGAGGGATGCGGCGCAGGTGAATGCCTGGCGCGGTGTCTTCGAGACCGTGTACAGCGAAACGCGACAGGCGCTGGGTGGCGAAGCGATGCACTTCGAGCCGCTCCTGCCCGATGACGACCAGCCGTTGTCCGGTCGCACACTGGCGCTCGCCGCATGGTGCCAGGGGTTCCTGTACGGCCTCGGGACGAGTGGCGTGCATTCCGTCGCGGACCTTCCAGGCGACGTAGGTGAGATCGTGCAGGACCTCACCGAGATCAGTCACGCGAGTTTCAGCACCGACGAGCCCACCGAGACCGACGAGCAGGCCTACGCGGAGCTGGTTGAATTCGTGCGGGTCGCAGTGCAGCTCATCTACGACGAGCTCGAGCCACAGCGCCATGCCGCCGAGCCCGAACCCCAGCGGCTGCACTGAGCTCTATGCAGCGGGACGAATTCGCACGCCGGCGTCGGCAGTTGATGCGCATGATGGGCAAGGACGCCATCGCCATACTGCCCGCGGCGGCCGTGCGTCATCGTAACGGCGACGTCGAATACGCCTATCGGCAGGACAGCGACTTCTTCTATCTCACCGGATTTCCCGAGCCGGAAGCGGTTGCGGTGCTCATTCCCGGACGCGCCCAGGCCGAGTACGTGCTGTTCGTGCGCGATCGCGATCCGTCGCGGGAAGTCTGGGACGGCAGCCGGGCCGGACCCGATGGCGCAACGCGTCAGTTCGGCGCCGACGATTCATTCCCGATCGCCGACGTCGATGAGATCCTCCCGGGCCTGCTCGAGCATCGCAGCCGCGTTTACTACGCCATGGGCGTGCATCACGACTTCGATCAGCGGGTCGTTGGATGGGTGAATAGCCTGCGGGCGCAGGTTCGACAGAGCGCGCAGACGCCGCACGAATTCATCGCACTCGATCACCTGTTACATGACATGAGACTTTTCAAGAGCCGCGGTGAGCTCGACACGATGCGCCGTGCCGCACAGATTGCCAGCCGTGCACACGTCCGCGCGATGCGCTTCTGCAAGCCGGGAGTGATGGAATACCAGGTCGAGGCCGAGATCATGCACGAGTTCCGTCGCAATCGCGCTGATACCTCGTACTTGCCGATCGTGGGCGCCGGGCGCAACACCTGCGTCCTGCACTACCGCGCCAATGACTGTGAATTGAAGGACGGAGATCTGCTGCTGATCGACGCCGGCTGCGAGTACGACTGCTACGCCTCCGACATCACTCGCACCTTCCCCGTGAACGGTCGTTTCAGCCCGGAGCAGCGGGCAGTCTACGAAGTTGTGTTGCACGCGCAACGCGCGGCGATCGCCAAGATCCGTCCCGGCCATCACTGGAATGAGCCGCACGATGCCGCCGTGCGGGCCATCACCCAGGGGTTGGTCAAACTCCGGCTGCTCAAGGGCAAGGTCCCCGCGCTGATTCGCAGCGAGGCGTATCGGCAGTACTTCATGCACCGGACCGGGCACTGGCTGGGCATGGACGTGCACGATGTCGGCGACTACAAGATCGACGGGCAGTGGCGCGTCTTTGAACCGGGCATGACGATGACCGTGGAACCGGGAATCTACGTGCCCGGCGGCAGCAAGGGGGCTGCCCGACGCTGGTGGAACATCGGCGTGCGCATCGAAGACGACGTGGCGGTAACGCGAGATGGTTGCGAGGTGCTGACCCGGCAGCTCCCCAAGGATCCTGATGAGATCGAACGCCTGATGCAGGCGGCGTAGGTTGCACTCAGAGCGACGGCGCAAGTCCTGCAGTAACGCTCATGGGCTCTGAATCATTCGACATCGCGATCGTCGGCGGCGGCATGGTGGGGGCAAGCCTGGTCACGGCGCTGCGCCCGCTCGGCTTGCGCGTGGCCCTGATCGAGTCCGTGCCCTTGCAAGCCGATACTCAGCCCAGCTTCGACGAGCGCACCACGGCGCTCTCCAACGGCAGCCGGCGGATTCTCGCCAGCATGGGGATCTGGGAAACCCTGGAGCGTGATGCGGCCCCCATCCGGCGCATCCACGTTTCCGACCAGGGCCGCTTCGGCTTTGCGCGCATCGACGCTCGCGAGGAGGGCGTTGCGGCGCTCGGCTATGTTGCGGCCAACCGGAGTATGGGCGCTGTCTTGTGGCGTGAGCTGCAGTCCAACTCCAACGTGCAACTGTTGTGTCCGGCGAGCCTCGAGCAGATCGAGCTCAATGCCACCGGGGTGAAACTGCTCGTAAACGCGCAACATGGAACAACCGAGCTGCAGGCGCGCCTGCTGGTCGCAGCCGATGGTGCGCAGTCCGTGGTGCGCAGGCACGCCGGCATCGAAGTGACGTCGTGGGACTATGGACAGACCGCGATCATTACGAACATCGCAACGCAGCGCTTTCACGACCACGTAGCCTATGAGCGCTTCACACCGACCGGCCCCCTGGCCGTGCTCCCCCTGGTGGATGGTCGCTGCACCGTCGTGTGGACGCTCGCTCCCGAACTCGCCGAAACGACCTTGCAGCTCAGCGATGATGCGTTCATTGGGGCCTTACAGGAACGATTCGGGTTCAGGCTCGGCCGCTTCACGCGCGTGGGACGCAGGCATGCGTATCCCCTCACGCTGACGCGTGCCGACGAGCGCATCGGTGAACGGCTCGTGATCATCGGCAACGCCGCGCAGGGCCTGCACCCCATCGCCGGGCAGGGCTTCAACCTCGGGCTGCGGGATGTTGCGGCGCTCGCCGAGGCGATCGCGGACGCGCGAGACGATCCAGGCGCCGCCGAAGTGTTGCAACGCTACGATGAGTGGCGACGTGCCGATCGTCGCAGCGTCATCGCCTTCACCGACGGGCTGGTGCGCCTGTTCGGCAGCCCGCTCGGGCCTGTGAAGGCGCTGCGCGACATGGGACTGCTGCTCTTCGATGTGCTGCCACCGGCGAAAAGTGCCCTGGCGCTGCTCAGCATGGGAGTTGCGGGGCGTCTGCCCAAGCTGTCGCGTGGCATCGCATTGTCATGAAGGGAAAGACGAGCATCGTCATTCTCGGCGGCGGCATGGCGGGCGCCTGCCTCGCCAGCTTGCTTGCAAGGCAAGGGGTAGCACCGGCGTCCGCGATCACTCTGATCGAAGCGAGATTGCCCGCCCGGCCCGAAGCGAGCGCGGCGGTGGACCTGCGTGTGTCTGCCATATCGCGCGCCACCCAGCGCATCCTGACCGTGTGCGGCGCTTGGGACAGCATCGTCGCCGGGCCGATCTGTGCCTACGAGCGGATGATCGTGTGGGATGAAGCGGGGCAGGCGGGAGGAGCGGGGTCGATTGAATTCGACTGCGCCGAGATTGGGCAGCCGAATCTCGGTCATATCGTCGAGAACCGCCGGCTGCAGTGGGCGTTGCTCGAACAGGCGCGGATTGCCGGCGTTCGCACCATCCAGGCTCGCGTCTCGGGCCTTTCGTCTGCAACGGATTCGATCACGGTCGAGCTCGAAGGCGGCACGCGCGTCGCGAGCTCACTTGCGATCGCCGCGGACGGCGCCGAGTCACCCGCCCGCAAGATGATGCATATTGCAGTACGCGAGACCGGGAGCCACCAGCGCGCGGTCGTTTGCCATGTTCGCACCGCGGATTCACACCGCAACACGGCGTGGCAGCGGTTCTTGCGCACAGGCCCGATTGCGCTTCTGCCGTTGCAGGACGGCCGCTGTTCAATCGTCTGGACCACGACGCCCGACGAGGCTGTCGCGCTCGTCGCTCAGCCAGAGGAAGAGTTCTGTCGATCCGTCGAAGCGGCAGTGGACGGTGTCCTGGGCCGAGTCGAGTCGGTGGGTGAGCGTGCCCATTTTCCGCTGCGCAGTGTGCACGCGGAGTGCTACGTTCAACCGCGCTTTGCGTTGATCGGCGATGCGGCACATGCGGTGCACCCGCTGGCGGGGCAGGGGGTCAACCTGGGATTCCTTGACTGCGCGTCGCTGGCGCAGATCATCGCGGCGGCGCTTAAAGAAGGCGCCGATCCGGGTGACCTGCGCTCACTGCGCAGGTACGAGCGCTGGCGCAAGGGCGAGAATCTCCTCATGCTGAGTGCACTCGACGGGCTCAATGGACTGTTCTCCAACGACAACCCGCTGCTCGGCGCTCTGAGGCGAACGGGGCTGTCCGCAGTGAACCACGTGGTGCCTGCCAAGGCACTGTTCATGCGGCGAGCGTTGGGCCTCGCAGGGGATCTGCCGCAGATCGCACTTGTGGACGACTGAGTGGACGACGCAAGTTGGGCACCGACGGCTACAGACGGGCATTGACGGAGCTGCTGGCGCGCGCCGGCATCGCCGTGGATGGCCAGCAACCCTGGGATATTCGCGTGCTCGACCAGCGAATGTTCCGCCGCGTGCTTGCGGAGGGCTCTGTCGGGGCCGGCGAGTCCTACATGGATGGCTGGTGGGATTGCGCACGGCTCGACGAGATGTTGCGGCGGGCATTTAGCTTCAGGCTCGATGAGCAGTTGCCGACCTGGCGCCAGGTGATCGCAGGACTGCGTGCGCGGGTGTTCAATCCCCAGTCACGCCAGCGCGCTTTTGTGGTCGGTAAGCGTCACTACGATATCGGGGATGATCTCTATCAGCGCATGTTGGACCGTCGCATGATCTATAGCTGCGGTTACTGGCGTGCGGCAGAGAATCTCGACGATGCCCAGGAAGCCAAGCTCGACCTGGTGTGCCGCAAGCTCGGGCTGCAACGCGGCATGCGCGTGCTCGACATCGGTTGCGGTTGGGGGGGTGCTGCGCAGTTCGCCGCCGAACGCTATGGCGTGACAGTCACCGGCATCACTGTATCGCGTCGCCAGGCGGACGCCGCGATCGAGCGTTGTCGCGGGTTGCCGGTGAACATCCTGCTCGAGGACTATCGTGATCTTTCGGCCGGCCCCGCCGGGCGATTCGACCGGATCTTCTCGCTCGGCATGTTCGAGCACGTTGGCGTGCGCAACTACCGGACCTACTTTTCGTCCGTGCGCCGCCTGCTCGCGCCCGACGGCCTGTTCCTGCTGCACACGATCGGTGGCAACGTTTCGGTCGAGGCCAATGATCCGTGGGTGGAGCGCTATATCTTCCCGAATTCGATGCTGCCCTCGAGCAACCAGATCACGCGCGCCGCCGAGGGACTGTGGGTGATCGAGGATTGGCACAGTTTCGGCCCCGACTACGACCGCACGCTCATGGTCTGGTGCGACAATTTCGAGCGGCACTGGAACGAGATTGCACCGCAGTACGGTGAGCGCTTCCGCCGCATGTGGCGCTTCTGGCTGCTCAGCTCCGCAGCCGCGTTTCGCGCGCGGCGCAATCAGCTCTGGCAGATCGTGCTCTCGCCCTCGGGAGTGGCCGGAGGCTATCGCGAGGTGCGCTGATGGAGCCGTTCGTTCAGAGCCCGCCGCGCCTCGGCAACCAATACCGCGACGATACGCTGCTGGGTTCGCTCCTCAGGCGCCGACTGCCGGCGGAAGTACTGTCCGCCATCGAGCCGGAGCTAGACCGCGCCGGAATTCTGGCTGGCGATGAACTGCATGCCTTGCAGCTCGCCGATCGCCTTATTGAGCCGCGGCTCACGCACTGGGATGCGTGGGGCAGCCGCATCGATCGGATCGAGCTCACGCCGCTGTGGCGAAGGGCTGAGGCAGTGTCGGTCGATCTCGGGCTCACGGCGATTCCGTACGAGCGGCGTCATGGGCGCTTCTCACGCGTGCATCAGTTCGCCCTCGTGTATCTCTTTCACCCTTCGACGGATGTGTATACGTGTCCGCTCGCGATGACAGATGGCGCCGCGCGCACTCTGCTCGAGTCAGGGAATGAAAGCCTGGTGGCGCACGCCGTGCCGCATCTCACCAGCCGAGACCCGGCGACCTTCTGGACCAGCGGCCAATGGATGACTGAATCGACCGGCGGCTCCGACGTGGGCGCCTCGCTCACCACAGCAACCTGCGATTCGGCAGGGCAGTGGCGACTCGACGGTCGTAAGTGGTTTACCTCCGCAGCGAGCTCGCAGATGGCACTGACCCTCGCGCGACCGGTGGGCAACGGACCGGGCGGCAGCGGGCTGGCGCTGTTCTATGTCGAGACGCGCGATGCGTCGGGACTGCTGCAGGGCATCCGCATCGAGCGGCTGAAGGACAAGCTCGGCACCCGCAAGGTGCCGACTGCCGAGTTGACCCTGCAGGGGACGCCGGCGGTGCTGGTCGCGGGCACCGCAGACGGTACGCGTCACATCGAGCCCATGCTCAAGATCACCCGCGTGTGGAACAGCGTTTGCGCCTGCGCGTTCATGCGCCGCGGCCTGGCGCTGGCCGCGGACTATGCGCAGCGGCGTACCGCATTCGGTGCCCGCCTGATCGACTTGCCGTTGCACGCTGACACGCTGGTGGGCATGCAGGCCGAGCTTGCGGCGGCTCTGCACCTTACTTTCGAGTTGGTGGAACTGCTGGGAGCCGATGAATCGCGTGAGCTCGATGACGCTGGGCGCAATCTGTTGCGGCTGCTCCTGCCAGTCACGAAGCTGGTCACCGGCAAGCAGGTGGTCGCGTGCGTCAGCGAAGCGCTGGAATCGTTCGGCGGAGCCGGCTACGTCGAAGACACCGGGCTCCCGGTTCTGTTGCGCGACAGCCAGGTTCTGCCAATCTGGGAAGGGACGACGAATGTCCTGTCACTCGATGCATTGCTGCGGACCGACCTGCCGCATGGATTGAAAGCGGTGAGGGCGCGTCTCGAGCGCGCACTGGGCAGTGCGCGGGATGCACGCCTCGAGGATGCGATGCTGGTTGCACGCCACCTCCTGGAGCGGGCCCAGCGCTGGGCTGCGGTCAGCCGTGATCGTGAGTCTACTCAGGCTGATGCGCGCCGCTTCGCACTGGTGCTGGGTCGAAGCCTGCAGCTCGCACTGCTCATCGAACAGGCGCAGTGGTCATGGGAGAGGGAGAGAGACGAGGCGGGGATTGCGCTTGCGCGGCGCTTCAGCTCGATGCCATTGCCCGCGATCGATTCAACACCGCCCGCGGAATCGCGTGCAGCCTTGAAGGGCCTGATGCCCGATCAGAAGATCCGGAACAGGTGAAAGTCGCCGGAATGGTTGTCCTGGAAGTCGGTGAGCACCCGCCGCTCACGACTGCCGAACAGTCCGGAACCGGTGAGCAACGCGTCCACCTCGAACGGCGACAGCATGCGCTCCGTCTCGCGGAAACGCGCGCTCGGCGAAGCCGGGCGCTGCTTTTCACCTGCCAGATTCTGTAAAGCCAGATTCGGGTTGCGCATAAGTACCTTGAAGAAGGTGCCCGACACGCTAGCGCTGGCGCGAGCTAGGAATGTTGTTTCACGGCAAGTTTCGGGCGCGAAATTGTCGAATTGCGAGCTGTCTCTCATCGCCGACAGGAACTTGCTGCGACGCGAGTAGGGAACAGTCCGCTCTGGCCGCCGGGTAGGTGTGCCTCGAGCTCGTGGAGCAAATGCGCAGCGACGACACTTGAGCGAGGAACGCTCAAGGTCGCGCGCGAACCCTCAGTCCGGGCGGCGATCAGACGCCGATGGATCAGCTTGCCCTCATTGGATCCGGTCTGATCGCTGATCGCCCGGACAGAGGGCATTAGCTACACGATCTCGAGGCACACCTACCCAGCGACCAGACCGTCCTGCCTTAATCAAAGAGGCGAAGCCGCCAGATTCTTCACTCTCAGGGCAGGACGAGACGGACATTGCGGTCCGGGGGGATTGTGCCAACCCGGGCGAGCAATGTTTGCGGGTTTGCAATTTCGGATGGCACGGTATCGGGCGTGATCAGCCCGGAGTTGGCACAACCCCCCACCCAATGGCCGGCTCGGATTACTCCCGCATCGTTAGCGGGCGAGGCGGTCGATCTTCGCGGCGCAGATGAAGTCGTTTTCGGACAGGCCCTGGATCGCGTGCGTCGTGAAACGCACGTTGCACTGGTTGTAAGCGACTTCCAGGTCCGGATGATGGTCCTCGACATTGGCGATGTGTGCCAGCGCGTTGACGAAACTCATGGTGCGGAAGAAATCCTTGAAGCGAAATTCGCGCCGGATCTGGCGCGCATCGTCGGAAAGCCTCCACGCGGGATCGAGCTTGGCCAGATATTTTCGGGCTTCGACCGGCGTCAAGGCAGCAACACCGCCCTCGCACGGCACGCACTTGCGATCGACGAGCTCGGTCATGACGGGGGTTCCTGTGGATACTTGCGCTGCACGTATTCCTCCACGAGCTGCTGAAACTCCTCGGCGATGCGCTCGCCCTTGAGCGTCACGGTCTTCTCGCCATCGACGTACACCGGCGCGACCGGGCGCTCGCCGGTGCCCGGAAGGCTGATGCCAATGCTCGCGTGCTTGCTCTCACCGGGGCCATTGACGACGCAACCCATCACGGCGACGGTCATGTCCTCAACGCCCACGTGACGTTTGCGCCATTCCGGCATGCGCTGCCGGATGTGACCCTGGATCTTTTGCGCCAGTTCCTGGAAATACGTGCTGGTAGTACGCCCGCAGCCGGGGCACGCGACGACCATCGGCATGAACGAACGCAGTCCCATCGTCTGCAGAATTTCCTGCGCAACGATGACTTCGTTGGTGCGATCGCCACCCGGCTCCGGGGTGAGCGAGACGCGAATCGTGTCTCCAATTCCCTCCTGCAGCAGCACGCCCATCGCGGCGGTCGAGGCGACGATGCCCTTGGAGCCCATGCCTGCTTCCGTGAGGCCCAGGTGCAGCGGGTAGTCGCAGCGCGCCGCGAGGTTGCGATACACCGCGATGAGGTCCTGCACGCCGCTCACCTTGGCGCTGATGATGATGCGGTCGTGCCTGAGACCGAGTTCTTCAGCACGGCGCGCGCTTTCGAGGCCCGATACGACGATGGCTTCACGCATTACGTCGACGGCATCCAGCGGTTCGGCACGCTGCGAATTCTCATCCATCAGCCGCGTCAATAGATCCTGGTCGAGGCTTCCCCAATTGACGCCGATGCGCACGGGCTTCTCATAGCGGCATGCGACCTCGATCATCTCGGCGAATTGCGGGTCGCGCTTGCTGCCGCGCCCCACATTCCCGGGATTGATGCGGTACTTGTGCAGTGCCTGCGCGCAGGCCGGGTGCTCCTTGAGCAACTTGTGACCGTTGAAATGAAAGTCGCCGATGAGCGGTACGTTCACACCGGCCTGATCGAGCCGTTCCCGGATCACGGGCACCTGCGCAGCGGCCTCGGCCGTATTTACGGTGATGCGCACGAGCTCGGAACCGGCGAGCGCGAGCGATTTCACCTGTCGCGCGGTTCCCTCCGCATCGGCGGTGTCGGTATTGGTCATCGACTGGACGACGATGGGCGCGCCGCCGCCGATCTGAACTCGGCCGACCAGGACGGCGATGGAGTGGCGGCGATTGATGGGCATCGGCTGGCGTTCTCAGGAGGAGGCACGAATTCTAGCGCACCAGGCCAGCCGCAGCCCGCTCGCGGGCCGAACGCAGGTTCAGTGTGGGGCTGTCGCTATTCGCGTCGACTGCCAGTTGATGAGCTGCCAGTGACCGGCTCGCCAGGCGTAGGCGTCCGTGTATCGAATCTCGAGCGTCATGGGCTGGCCGCCGAGCTTGCCCTGAACGGTGATGTAACCCGTGCCCATGGCCACCTCTCCGTAGAGACGCGCCTGGAATTCGTGCACGTCGATCGACTCGTAACGAATCCGACCGGTACGGACGGTTTCGAGGAATTGCTGCTTGTTTTCGACCTGACCATTGGAGTGACAGTAGAGCAGCTCATCCGCGAGCAGCGGATCGAGGGCCGCCACGTCCTGTGCGGTCAACGCTGCGAAACGTTGCCGTTCTGCCTGTTGTACCTGCTCGATGCTGCCGTTGCCGCTGCGCGTGTTGCTGGAAGACGCGCAGGCCACCAGCAGGGTCAGGGCCCACACCGTAACCAGGGCGAATGTTTGACGTTTCATGGCGGAACCACCTCTTTACGTCCGCTCCATGCCGGAGCACTGACGCGCCGCACTATTTCGCGGCGGGGCTGCTCATGAGCGCTCGCGAAACCTCGAAGATGGTGGCAAACACGCGTTCGAGCGCGTCGCGGGGATACACGTCGGATGCGGAGCTGAGGAGCGCTTCCACCATCC
Source organism: uncultured Gammaproteobacteria bacterium (assembly GCA_963705495.1). Lineage (GTDB taxonomy): Bacteria > Pseudomonadota > Gammaproteobacteria > Steroidobacterales > Steroidobacteraceae > DATBVX01. The sequence continues at coordinate 83,441 of CAVPJQ010000026.1, forward strand.
GACGCTCGCGTTCCGGATCATGCGCGGGCAACGCGCACTCCCGCTTGATCTGCATCACCTGGTGCACGATGCGGCCGCGTCTCTCAAGCAGCGCGAGTAGGTCCTGGTTGATCGCATCCAGTTCCTCACGCAAGCAGGCCAGGTCGAGGGCTGCAGCTGCGGAAAGTACCGGCGCGGCGGGCTCCACTGTAGCGATCGGCACGGGCCGCGCGACCTTGCGTTGGCCGCGCATCAGTCTGCTACCACGATGCGGGTCTTCTTGAGGACCCAGACAGTGAGCCAGAGCGCCGCCGCGGCCGCGAGGACCTGTAGCAATGACGTTGCGATGCGCGACTCCTCGGGAGTCCAGCCATCACGGCTCAGGTTGTAGAGCGTCGCGAGGATCAGGACGCCGATCCAGCCGAAGGGTGTGCCGTACTCCTTTACGAGGAGCCGGCGCCAATGAAACTGCGACTGCGCGAGAGTCGTGCCCAGACCCTTGAACCGCGGCAGCCAGCGCGGCACGTCGCGGCAATAGTCTTCGAACCCGGCGCCGAACTTGTCACGCAGGAACTGTTCCTCGGCGGCGACGATGGCAGCGTAGGCGAGCACAACGAGCGGCAACGCGACGAGGAGTGTCGTCAGCGAGTTCGATGCGAGCGCCACACCGATGACGATCAGGATATTGCCGACGTACATCGGGTTGCGGCAGTGGGAGTAGATCCCCTCGGTGACGAGATCATCAGCATAGACTCGCCCGCCACGTCCACCCCGCACGATGTAGCGCAGCCCGATCGTTCCGGCGCGCACGAGCTGGCCGAGGATCGCAAACGCTGCCCCCACGCAGGCAGCCGTCAGCGGATTCTCAAACAGGCGCGGCCCCGGCAGCAGGACCAGCAGGCACAAGAACGGAAAGATGATGTTTCGGTAGCGAAACAGGAACCGGCCGAGCGCCACCATCACTTCACCGCTACGAGACCGCAGAAGTTGTACCACTTGAAGAACACGTCGACGCTGCTGAAGCCGGTCTCCAGCAACAGCTCGCGATTCTCGAGCAGCTTGTAGGGAACCAGCACGTTCTCGAGCGCTTCGCGCTTCTGGCTGATTTCCATCTCGCTGTAGCCGTGGCGGCGCTTCATCTCGTAGTAGTAGTCGATGAAGAGCCGGTTGAGGAGCGATTCCTCCCCCAGCACCTTCTCGACCACGATTACGCAACCCTGCGGGTTGAGGCCGCGGTAGATATCGGCGAGCAGCCGGTTGCGACGCAAAGGCCGGATGAACTGCAGCGTCAGGATCAGCATCGCGAGCGAGGCGTTCTCGATCTCGATGCCTTCGTTGAGATCGGCGCACCGCAGCTCGACTTGCCGGTCGACGCCGTGCTGGCTCAACTTGCTGCGGCAGCGGTCGAGCATCTCGGCGGCGTTGTCGATGCCGACGAAGCGGACGCTGGGATCGAGGCTGCGATGCATGTTGATGAAGGTGGTACCGGTCGAGCAGCCGAGGTCGTAGACGTTGCTCTCGGGCGTGACGAAATCCCGTGCCATCTCCGCGATCATCCGCTGGATCTCGACATAGAAGGGGACGGACCGGGTCACCATGTCGTCGAAGACAGTGGCAACGGATTGGTCGAACTTGAAGTCCGCGACTGCCGAGCGCGCGTCCCGGTACACTTCGTCCGTTTCAGTTTTCGCCGCCATGCTCGACCCCGCGTTCAGACGAACGCCACCCCGATCGGATCATGAGACTGCAGTGAAGCGAAATCAATCAGTGACCTGGGTGTTGACGCTCTTTGTACTGCTGATCGGGGCTTCATTGCTGCTCGCGGCGGCCTTCAGCCCCCTGGTTCAGAAAGGGCTGTCGGCGCTGCAGGTATTTCCCCTGCACCGGGTATTCAACCGCATTGCCATGCTCGCGTTCCTGGTTGGCGCGTGGCTCCTGTTCAGGCGTGAGAATCTGGCCAATCGCGAGGCGCTCGGTTACGGCGCACCGCCGCGTGTGTTCCTGGGCAGCGTGCTCGCAGGGTTCGCCGCGGGATTGGTGCTCATGCTTGGCGTGTGTGCAGTGCTCGTCGCGCTCCAGGTGCGCATCGTGCGGCCGGAATACTTCGGCGCCCTGTCTGCTGTGCTGCCTGCGATTCCCAGTGCGCTGCTGGCCGGGTTCGTCGTAGCGCTGATCGAGGAAACCTTCTTTCGCGGGGCGATGTTCAGCGCTCTATCGCGGCAGGGTCACTGGATGAGCGCGGCCGTGCTCACGTCTGCGTTGTATTCGCTGGTGCACTTCCTCGGTGAGAAGGTTCGCATCGCGCCGGAGGACGTAAACCTCACGAGCGGCTGGGTGATCCTCGGACGTTACTTCAGCGCCTTCGCCGATCCCACGCGCATCGGCGATGCAGCGCTGGCGCTGTTCTTCGTCGGCCTGCTCCTGGCTTTGGTACGTCGCCTGACGGGCCACATCGGCGGTAGCATCGGGCTGCATGCCGGGTTCGTCGCGGTGATTGCACTGTTCCGCGAAGTGACAGCGCCCATGTTCGATGGCACCTGGTCATTTCTGGTCAGTCGTTTCGACGGCCTGGTGGGATACCTCGTTGCCGTCGCCGCAGCCCTGTGCTGCGCGGGACTCGCCCTTCGGTACTCGCGACAGCTGCGAGGTGCGGGCAGCGGATGATTTGGCTATCATGCCGGCCACTCGTCGCAGCCCGTCCGGAGAGAATCCGGCCCTTGGCCCGGATCGCCGAAGGCGCAACCCGCCCGGAAACGCTCAGGCACCAGAACGGCAGGCTCGAAGACGAGCTCTGGAGAGTGGTTGCTCCTCCCCGCCATCGAGCGCCGGATGACCCAACCCACCGAAGGGGTGCGGCGCAAATGCGCCTGATCTCTCAGGTCACAGGACAGAGGGGCGGCCGGCCATGTAGGCCTGCCGCCCTTTTTTTTCGGGAGATTGATGGGCTTCAAGACACCTCTGTATGCGCGTCACGTGGAACTCGGCGCCCGGATCGTCGATTTCGGCGGTTGGGACATGCCCGTCAACTACGGCTCGCAGATCGAAGAGCACCACGCCGTGCGCCGCGATGCGGGAATGTTCGACGTCTCGCACATGTGTGTCGCGGACCTGAAAGGCGCGCGGGTGCGTCCATTCCTGCGCCATCTGCTGGCGAATGATGTCGCGCGACTCAAGACCCCCGGTAAGGCGCTCTACAGCTGCATGTTGCGCGAGGATGCGGGCATTCTCGACGACCTCATCGTCTACTTTCTCACCGAATCCTGGTTTCGCATCGTGGTCAACGCCGGAACGCGCGACAAGGACATCGCCTGGATCCGCGCCCAAGCAGCGGCCCACGGCGTCGAAGTAGCCGAGCGCAAGGACCTGGCGATGATTGCCGTGCAGGGACCGAACGCCCGCGATAAGGCAGCGCAGGCCATCCCGGCCGAGCATCGCAGGACTGCGCTCGCGCTTGGAACGTTCTTCGGCGCGCAATGTGGGGACCTGTTCGTCGCACGCACCGGTTACACGGGTGAAGACGGTTGGGAGGTGATGCTTCCCGCAGCACGCGCCGTCTCCGCCTGGAACGCGTGGATCGAGCTGGGCATCAGACCTTGTGGTCTCGGTGCGCGTGACACTCTGCGGCTCGAAGCCGGCATGAATCTGTACTCCTCGGACATGGACGAGTCGACCCATCCGCTCGAATCCGGGCTCGGGTGGACGATCGCGTGGGAGCCCGCGGAGCGCGACTTCATAGGGCGCGCAGCGCTGCAGAAGGTGAAGGCGTCGGGCAGTGCCCGCAAGCTCGTCGGGCTGATGCTCGAGGATCGTGGCGTGCTGCGTTCGCATCAGAGAGTGATCGCCGGCCCCGCTGGCGAGGGTGAAGTCACCAGCGGCACGTTTTCGCCGACGCTCGAACGCTCGATCGGCCTCGCCCGTGTGCCCGCCGTCACGGTCGAGAGCGTGCAGGTCGATATTCGCGGCAAGCTGCTGGCAGCTCGAGTCGTCAAGCCGCCGTTCGTCAGAAATGGGAGATCCTTGGTGTCATGAGCAACATTCCTGCAGATCTGAGATACACGAAGGCACACGAGTGGGTGCGCACGCTCGCCAACGGTACGGTGGAAGTCGGCATCACCGATCACGCCCAGCAAGCTCTCGGCGATCTCGTCTTTGTCGAAGTGCCGGAAGCGGGCCGTCAGCTGGACGCCGAGGATGCGTGTGCCGTGGTCGAGTCGGTAAAAGCAGCCTCAGATGTATACGCGCCGATCAGCGGCGAGGTCACCGAGAGCAATGCCGCGCTGGCCGATGCGCCTGAGCTCGTGAATCAGGACCCCTATGGAGGGGGCTGGTTGATGCGACTGCGCCCGAAGCGCGCCTCTGACATCAGCACGCTCATGGATGCCGATGCCTACGCGAAGCATCTCGAGAGCGAAGCGAACTGATCTTCCCGCCGCAGGCGGCTACCGCCATTCGGCCAGGAGCTTTCCGACATGCCTTTCATCCCCCACACCGAAGCGGACATTCGCACGATGCTCGACGCGATCGGCGTGCACAGCATCGACGATCTCTTCGATGAAATCC